>NZ_JCAUAT010000003.1:0-901478 GCF_059692095.1 Paenibacillus sp. JT31N7 | reverse complement strand
CTGGCGCGGACGACTGGCGCGGACGACTGGCGCGGACGACTGGCGCGGACGACTGGCGCGGACGACTGGCGCGGACGACTGGCGCGGACGACTGGCGCGGACGACTGGCGCAGACGACTGGCGCGGACGACTGGCGCGGACGACAAAAAGACCTTTCATGCCGCTTAGCGGCCGAAAGGTCTTTTTGCATTCGCGCTCACGCATCCGGCTCAGGACTGGATCTTCTCTTCCCGGCCGATTTTGGCAAAGCCCCGGCTGCGCGAGACGATCCAGATCTGCCCGAGCAGCGCCACCGCAATCAGCGCACCGGCCGCAATCGGCAGCTGGCCGGGCGCCAGACCCGCGAGCAGCACCGCTCCGCCAAGCGCAGAGCCTACCGCGCTGCCGAGATAATTCGCGGAGCTGTTCAGCGCAACGGCCGCCGGCCCGTGTTCGGGCTGAAGGACAAGCAGCACATGCTGCTGCGGAGCCTGGGAAGCCCAGCCGGTCGCCCCCCACACGACAAATGCCACGAAAGCGGCGAGCGTGTAATGAATCCCGACCGGAAGGACGAAAACAGCCAGCGTCATCAGCGCCAGAATCACGGTCATCAGCAGCCCGGGACGTCCCGATCGGTCAATGAGCGTCCCGATGGAAAAGCTGCCGATGACGCCGCCGATCCCCCACGCCCACAAGTACGGAGTGATAGCCTGGATGCCGCCCAGATCTTCCAGGACGGATGCCACGTACGTATACAGCCCGAGACTGGCGACGCTCGTAATAAACGTGATTCCGACAGTCGCTGCAACGCGCCCGTTCGTCATCATGGCAAGACGCTGACGCAGGGACGGCGGAGCCGCAGCCGGAAAGTTCGGAAACCAAGCGGTAATGCCGATTATCGCGATGACGCCGAGAGCCGTAACGGCCCAGAGCGTTCCCCGCCAGCCGATCTGCTCGGCAATGAGCAGCCCTACGGGGACCCCGATGACTGTCCCCATGCTCATTCCGCCCAGCGTCATGCCGAGGGCTCTCCCCCGTTTCTCGCTGGACACGAGGGCCGCCGCCGCTGCCGCCGCCAGCGGCGAATACAGGCCCGCCCCGATTCCGGCAATAGCGCGGGAGATCAGCAGCAGCGTATAGGTCGGCGCAAGAGCCGTGCCCGCATTGGCCAGCGTGAACACGACGAGCGCCAGCAGGAGTATACGCCTTACCGGCTTGCCGGCCAGTATCGTGGCGAATATCGGCGCCGCAAGTGCGTAGCAGAGCGTAAACACGCTCACGGCTTGACCGGACTGCGATGCGCTGATAGTAAAGTCCGATCCGATTGCGGGAAGCAGACCCGCCACCACGTAGGCGTCAAAGCCCAATGCGAACATGCCGATGGTAAGCAGTAAAACCTTTTGCATGGAAATCTCCCTCGCTTATCTTGTTCGATGGTAGACCCGGAAGCTCAGCCGAGGCGTTCCCAGTTCGTTTCATCATTGAAAAACTCCCGTTCGGAGCCGACGACATACTGTACAGGGCCGATGGTCCTCGCGTCCGCGTCGATCGTATTAAGCAGCTTCTGAAGCTTCAGGGAGCTTGGCAAATCCGCGAAAGGCCGGGAAGGCTCCGCGCCTGAAGCGGCAAATCCCGCAGCGTCGCCGACGAGCCGGATTAACTTATGGATCGTGTTCAGCTCTGGACGGCCTTCGTCGATTTCCGTCTTGAGATCCACGATTACGCGTTCTCCGGTATTCGTTTTTTCCCAAATCCGTAAATAATCGATGTCCCAGACCGGCGTGTCAAAAATCATCGTCGCGAAAATCAGCTTGTTCGCCGGCGAGGCGAAGACGAGATCAACCTCCCGCTTGCGGAGAATATTGACGAAGCTGCTGTAACCCGTCACGACGGCTCCCGCCAGATTGGCGGTTATCGCCACACTGTCCAGCACGGCCGTTCCGGAAATGGAGAAATCAGAGCGGATGCCTTGCAGATCCTTCAGCTCCAGCTTCGCATGTTCGCCGCTCACCCACTGCACGAGATCGAGCGGGTGAATAATTTCGCTGATCACCCCGCTTGTCGGCCTGTGGTCGTTGATCCGGTCCTTTCCCCAGTAAAAATTGGCGCGTACGAGACGCAAGTTATGATCCTCCACATACCGCTTCAGCGTGATAGAAGCATCCGAGTACCGCTCCACAAGGTCCAGAGCGAATCCCGACGTATCCTTCAAACTGACCTCCACCTGTTCGAGATCGTCCTGAGGGTGCACCAGAGGTTTCTCGCAAATAACGAACCCGCGGTAGCCCGTGAGCTGTTTAATCACGTCGATATGATATTCGTCGTTTACACTTACGACTACTATGGCAGGCTCGAATTCCTTAAGTGCCGTCTCAATGTCGGAAAAATACCGATAGCCGTTCGATTTCGGGCTGCGGTTCACATAAGCGATCTCAACGGGTTCATTCCCCGTCACCGCCGGTTCCAGATTGGAAAAGGCCTGCGAGAAGCGGGTTCCCGCATAGCCCAGTCCGATAATTAATACGTTCATGCGTGTCCTCCCGGGAATCATCAAAATTCTTTAATCAGAAGATCCTCCCCCGATTCCGTAAAACCCAGACTCTCATACAGCCGTTTGGCGGCGGGAGTCGTCTGGAGCGTAACCTTTCCCACTTCATGGGCACGGAACCAGGATAAAACATAATTCATCATCCCTTCGCCCAGTCCCCGGCGCCGCTTGTCCGGATGAACGACCACGGTCTGAATCCAGCCGACTTTACCGTTCAGGCAGCCTTTCATCGGTGCCCTGTCGTCGATAATGCCGATGGCGCAGGCGCAAATTCCTTCTTCGTCGTCCAGGCTCGCCGCCGCCACGAGTATGCGGTCGTTTCCCTTCAGGTTGGCTGCGAGCCAACCCCGGTACTCTGTCTGCCAGGCAAGGTTTTCTTCGGCGGAGCGGGAAACATAATGCCCCTCGCCCCGGCTGAGCAAAATTTTACGGAGCTCCACAAGCTCTCCTATATCTTCGTACGAAGCCCTTCTTATCCGCAGGGTCAGACTCGTGTTCATGCTGATTCACTCCCGTTCCATCTGTTGGCAGGCTGACGGAACCGACCTTATCAACCGGAAGATCGGGTCAGGCTTGCAAAGCGAGCGTTTTGATATCGAAATATTCGAACACTTCGGTTAACGCGTTAACCAGTTCGTAGATGTGCTCTTCCGTATGATTGGGGGTGACATTCACCCGGAACCGTTCCGTACCGACCGGCACCGTCGGCGAGTTGATCGGCTGCAGATAAACATGATGCTTCTCCAGCAGTCTGCGCGCCGCCAGTTTGCACTTCTTCGCTTCCCCGATCAGAACGGGAAGAATGTGCGTCTCGCTGGATTCCATCACCGGAATGCCGGCCTCGGCCAGCGCTTCGCGCAGCAGGGCCGTCTTGGCGTGAAGTGTGCTGCGCTCCGTATCCGAGCGTTTCAAATGCTCCACACTGGCGTAGCAGGCCGCCACAACGGCCGGAGGCAGGGAAGTTGTGAAAATAAAGCCCGAGGCAAAGGAGCGCACACTGTCGATCAGCGCTGCCGAAGCCGTTATGTAGCCTCCGATAATCCCGATGCCCTTGGCCATCGTTCCCTGGATAAAGTCAATCGAGTCGGCAACACCGAGCTGGGCCGCAATTCCCGCACCGCGCGGTCCGTACATCCCGATGGCATGTACCTCGTCGAGGAACGTAAGCGCCTTGTATTTTTTGGCAAGCCGGGCGATTTCACGGATCGGCGCGATATCCCCGTCCATCGAATACACCGATTCGAACACGATGATTTTGGCCCGGTCGCTCGGCTGGGCGGCCAGCAGCTCTTCCAGGTGCTGCACGTCGTTATGCCGGAAAACGGCTTTTTCCGTTTTGGAGCTGACAATTCCGTTAATGATGGAAGCATGATTCAAGGCGTCCGAGAAAATGATACTGTCCGGAAAAATGCGGGCCAGGCACTGGAGCGTGGCGTCGTTGGAGCCGTATCCCGTCGGGAACACGAGAGCCGCTTCTTTGCCGTGCCATTCCGCCAGCGAAGCTTCCAGTTCCGCGTAATAGTGGTGGGAACCTCCGATATTTCTGGAACCGCCAGAGCCGGCTCCGTACAATTCAATCGCTTTGTGCATCGCTTCGATAACAACGGGATGTTGAGACATACCGAGATAATCATTGCTGCACCATACGACCACCGGGTGATCTCCCTGGTTATCGACTAGGGCCATCGGATATTTCGTCCGCAGCCGGTTGATGGTGACAAACTCGCGGTATTGACCGCTTTCCTTTAATTGGTTCACTTTGCTTTCAGCAATTTCCGTGTACATCTTTCATCCCTCCAGTTACATGAATTTGTATGTTTTTATCTAATGTGGATCTCCTATCCAATTAATAGTATAGGTTAACTCGGATATAACAATCAAGAGGTTTTTTGTAAATTTGTACAATTCTGTCAATTATATTTTTATAGCAAACCGCTTATTCAGAAATAAATACGAAGGCCTTATTTATACAAAGGTCAATTCCTCTGCTTCTTCATTCTTAACAGCCGTCCCGGTCTTCCAGGCTCGTTCACTTTTAAACCCCACGGGTAAACCCGCCGGTGGAATGAGAAAACAAAAAAACACCCCCGGAAGGTGTTTTTTGTTTGAGCGATTTGACGGGGTGAGCGGGAACGGACAGGAGGTCCTCCCTAAGGGCGGGTGAATTCCGTCAGAAGAAAGTCATATAAATTCTTTCCCGCTCGTTTAAGCGGCAAATCAGCCGATCTGCAAATCAGTCCGCACGTCATGCTGACCCCGCTGCCATGCATGGGAAGCGCATGCGTGCCTTCCCCCGGTACGGGATCGAGCACCATCCGGGGGACGAGCGCCGCGCCGAGACCTTCGGCCACATAATATTTCAGCGCAGACATGCTGCCGATCTCCATCGTATCCGGCGGAAAGCACCCCTCTTCTCTGAGCGCGGCCTCCAGCTTCCTGCGGTAAGGACACGTTTGAGCCGTAATAAGCAGCCGGGTTTCGCGAAGCTGGGCCAGTGTTACCGATTCCGCCCGGGCAAGCGTATGACCTTCAGGCACGAGCAGGAGAAACTCTTCCGTAAAGAGAGGCTCGAAATTGAGCTGGGCGGCCGAATCCGGGAATGAGCATAAACCGAAGTCCAGCTCGCCTTTAAGGATTTTGTCCGTCAAAACAGATGTTCCGGCTATCTCAACGGAGACCCTGATGTTCGGGTAGCGGTCGGTAAACCGGCGAATCAGTCCGGGAAACTGGTGACTGGCTGTAGGCTCCGTAACGCCAACCCTCACATGGCCCGCCTCGCCCGCTGCAAGATCACCCAGGTTTTTTTGCAGCTGCTCCATGCTTTTCAGGATCGGAATGCTTTGTTCATAAAAGAGGCGGCCCGCCTCGGTTAACGCAATTTTTTTGCCGCGCTCGAACAGCAGCACCCCAAGATCGCTTTCCAGCTTCTGAATCTGGGTGGTGACGGTAGACGGCGAATAAGCCAGTTCTTCGGCGGCCCGGGCGAAGCTTCCGCGTTCCACGATTTTTTCGAAGGACTTTAGCGTTTTGAAATCCAAATGGTGTTACTCCCCCTTCTCTTGATTCAACTATTTTGAACGATTCATTCAAAACATTCAAGTATATAAAATCATTCTTTTCTTATAAACTGGGTACAGAAAACCTGATTTTATCCCATGAAGGAGTGAGCGTACATGAACGTGCAAAACAAAGTCGCCTGGGTAACGGGCGGGGGTACCGGCATCGGCAGGGCCACCAGTCTTGAACTGGCCAGACGCGGCGCCATCGTAGCCATCAGCTATTCGCAATCCAGAGAGGATGCGGAATCCACCGTGCGGAAGATTACCGAAGAAGGGGGGCGGGCCGCCGCTTTTAAAGCCGATGTGACCCGGGAAAGCGAAGTCACTGAACTTGCGGAACACATTACCGCCAGGTTCGGGAGCATAGACCTGCTTGTCAACAATGCCAGTGTCACCCGGCATATCCCAATGAAGGATCTGGATTCGGCCACGGAGGAAGTTTGGGACGAGCTGTACGCGGTCAATGTCAAAGGCATGTTTACCTGCGCCAAAGCCGCCGCTCCCCGGATGACAAAAAACAAAAGCGGCGCCATCGTCAATGTCGGCAGCATAGCCGGACTTACGGGGCTCGGCTCCTCCATCCCTTACGCCGTATCGAAAGCTGCCGTACACGGGCTGACTAAGTCTTTGGCCCAGGCGCTTGCGCCGGAGATCCGGGTGAACTGCGTCGCGCCCGGCGCGGTAGCCACCCGCTGGTGGAAGGGCCGTGAAGAAACGATGAACGCTCTCATCGGCAAGCTTCCGCTCCAGCGAATTTCGACGCCCGAAGATATCGCCCAGGTTATCTGCTCCCTACTGGAGCAGGAGGCGGTTACCGGGCAGATTTTGACGGCCGATGCCGGGCAGACCTTGTAGCAGCTTTCTAAGAAAGCCGCGAGCCGGCCGCCCGGGGTTCCGTTGTGGCAGCATACGGTGCAGGCCCAGCCTCCCGGTTCACATGGCAATGCCGATGCAGGCCGCCCGCAGCCACTGCTTCAGCCCTCGCGGCTGGGGCTTTCTTAGTGTAAGCAGCGCGCTAGGTGCTTTTATCGAGATGCTTGCGCCTGCGGAGCAGTCGGCTGCGGGTGACTGAGCCTCTGCGGAAATCGGTTAAGAGCGCGAATTGGCATAAAAAAGAGCCGCTTAAAAGCGGCTCCATACTTGCTAGTGCGGCAGGTACCGGTCTAATTTCCGGTCAGACCTCCGCCAAACTTTCTTATCCGATCCTAATCAGCCTTTCGTCCGTTTACTGCCTGATTAGTATCCGATCATTAGCCATTTACTTCCGGATTGCGATCAAGCTTCTGGCAGACTCACATCGGCTTCCGACTGTTCGAATGTGCGCGTAAGACTCCTCACACACTCGCCGGCGTTACACGCCGAACTGCGCTTTGTGCAGGCCGCTGTATATGCCTCCGGCGGCGACAAGCTCCCTGTGAGTGCCTTCCTCGGCTACTCCCTGCTCGGTTACGACGATGATGCGGTCGGCGTTCTTGATCGTGGCGAGCCTGTGAGCGATTACAAGAGTCGTCCGCCCTTTCGACAGCTCGGTCAGCGATTGCTGAATCGCCAGCTCCGTGGCCGTATCCAGCGCCGAAGTCGCTTCGTCGAGGATAAGAATCGGCGGGTTTTTCAGGAAGATCCTCGCGATCGCCAGACGCTGTTTCTGCCCTCCGGACAGCTTGACGCCTCTTTCGCCGATCATCGTTTCCATCCCGTCCGGCTGCTTCAGGATAAATTCCTCCAGCTGGGCCTGCCGGGCCGCTTCCCAAATTTCTTCCTCGCTCGCTCTCAGCTTGCCGTAGGCGATGTTTTGCCGGATGGTGCCCTCGAACAAATACACATCCTGCTGTACAATTCCGATTTGGTTCCGCAGCGATTCCAGCGTCATATCCCTGAGATCTATTCCGTCGATGCGGATAGCGCCGCTTTTGCAGTCGTAGAAACGGGGAAGCAGGCTGCAGATCGTCGTTTTTCCCGCACCGGACGGCCCTACAAAGGCAATTGTTTCCCCGGCGCGAATGGTCAGGCTCAACTTGTCCAGAATGTTCTTCTGATCGTCGTACCCGAACGTAACCGAATCGAAGACAATGTCGCCTTTGAGCTTATCTACGCTCACCGCGTCCTTGCGGTCCGCCACATCGGGTGCCGTATCGATGATCGAAATGTATCTTTTGAACCCGGCAATGCCTTTCGGATAGCTTTCCAGCACGGCGTTGATTTTCTCGATCGGTCGGAAAAACACGTTGGACAGAAGCAGGAACGCGACAAACTGGCCGTACGTCAATTCGCCCTGGATAACGAAATAAGTGCCGCACAGCATAACGAAAAGCGAAACGAAGCGCATCATCATGTAGCTGATCGACATGCTTTTCGCCATCAGCTTATACGCAAGAAGTTTTGTGTGGCGGTACTGCTGATTGGTTCCTTGGAACAAATTCTTTTCATATTCTTCGTTCGCAAACGCCTGGACAACGCGGATTCCGCTAATATTGTTTTCGACCCGGCTGTTAAATTCGGCCACATTGCCGAACAGCCTTTCGTACGTGCGGGTCATTTTTTTGGTAAAATAGATGGCGAACCAGGCAAGCAGAGGAATGACAATAAACGTAAGCAGCGCCAGCTTCGTATGAATCGAAAGCATGAGCAGGAAAGCTCCGACCAATGTCATTATGGCAATGAAAACATCTTCCGGTCCATGGTGGGCAATCTCCCCGATTTCGTTCAAATCGTTTGTAATGCGGGTCATGAGGTGACCGGTCTTATTGTTGTCGAAGAACCGGAACGAGAGCTTCTGGATATGATCGAACAGCTTCTTTCGCATATCCGTTTCGATATTTACCCCTAGCATGTGACCCCAGTAAGTGACGACGTAATTCAGGACCATGTTCAGTAAGTAAATCGCCAGAAGAGCTATGCAAGCCCAGGTGATCAGAGACCAGTCCCCGCTCGGAAGAAGTTTGTCCAGAAACAAGTTCACCGCAAGCGGAAAGCCAAGCTCAAGCAGCCCCGCGATCACGGCACAGCCGAAATCCAGAATAAACAGTCCTCTGTAAGGACGATAATAAGCAAAAAAACGTTTAAGCAATCCTATCCCTCTTTCTTTCTCTATCATTTAACCGCGATGCACACACCTATCTAATATTGTAGTCCAAACCTGCCGAACAACAAAGCTAAAATTCGCGTTTAACCGAACCTTCCTGCGTACCTTGCCGGTTTCTATGAATAAATTTTCTATATCTACAAAAATAAGGGGTTGTCAAAATTTAGCATAGATTGTATGATACGGGTATAATTCTACCGAATTAACAACTATGTCCTCTCTTTCCGGGCAGTTTTGTAAGCGCTTAAACAAAGTTGATTCGCACCTCGATAACTTCCTTGCCAACCTGCTGACCGATCCGGAATGCCGCTCAACTCTGCTTACTCCGCCTTTTTACATCTCGCAAGAATATTTCCCGGTCCGCCACCTACGTATATAAGCTCCCTGGAGTTTATATAAATCCACCTGCTTTAAGGAGGGATAGCCGCAAGCGTTGCCCCGCGAATCTTCCGTTCTGCACATTGCGCAAGCTCAGAAAGGAGATGATCCAGGACTACCGCTGCCAGGATAATGATTTTTTGCCGTTCTCTTAGCATTCCCCATTAAAAGGAGGCCAATGTTATGTCAACTATTCGTATGTCCCGCTCTGTCACGACCCGGATTCTGTTCGCCGCCGGATTGTCTCTGATCCTTGCTTTCTGCATGCTTTTACTCGCTCAAAAAGCGTCCGCCCACGGCTATGTCGAATCACCCGGCAGCCGGGCTTACCTTTGTAAGCAGGGAACCAACAAAGACTGCGGAGCTGTCGTTTATGAGCCTCAAAGCCTCGAGTATGCGAAAGGCTTCCCGGCTGCGGGTCCTGCCGACGGTAAAATCGGGAGCGGGGGCGGAACTTTCCCGAAATTGGACGAGCAGTCCGCAACCCGCTGGAGCAAAGTGAACATCTCCTCCGGCACGAATACGTTCACTTGGAAGCTGACGGCCGCCCATGCGACGACAAGCTGGAAATATTACATTACTAAAGCCAACTGGGATCCGAATTCCGCTCTGACCAGAAACTCTTTCGATCTGACGCCGTTCTGCTCCGTGAACTATGGTGGCAAACAGCCGCCGTTCTCTTACTCCGATACTTGTAACGTTCCGGCCAGAACAGGTTATCAGGTCATCTTGGCTGTCTGGGAAATCGCCGATACAGCGAATGCTTTCTACAACGTGATCGACGTTAATTTCGGCGGCAGCAATCCTACCGATACAGTCGCTCCGACAGCACCGTCCGGCGCAGCCGCGTCTAACGTGACGACTACGGGCGCTACCCTGACTTGGGGTGCTTCGACGGATAACGTCGGAGTAACCGGGTATAAGGTTTATAACGGTTCCACGCTCGTTACGACAACAAGCGGATCCGCTACGACTTACAATGTAACCGGCCTCACTCCGAATACGGCTTACACCTTTACAGTGAAAGCCGTTGATGCGGCCGGCAATACTTCTCCGGCCAGCAATTCGGTGACGTTCACGACGGGATCGGCTCCTGCCGATAACCAGGCGCCAACGGCTCCTGCCGGTCTGACTGCCGGAACGGCTGCATCCTCTTCGGTCGCGCTGAGCTGGAATGCCGCAACCGATAACGTAGGCGTGACAGGATACCGGGTCTACAAGGGTACGGCGCTTGCGGGCACGGTTTCCGGCTCGACGCTTTCGTACACCGTTTCCGGCTTGACGCCAAGCACCGCTTACACGTTTACTGTACGGGCGATTGACGCCGCAGGCAACGAGTCCGCTAACAGCAATGCGGTTTCGGTAACGACAGCTTCCGGCCCGGCGGTTGCCGCCTGGGCGGCCAATACGGCTTACACAACAGGCAATCTCGTGACGTACAACGGCTCGACTTACGAGTGCCGTCAGCCGCACACTTCGATCGCAGGCTGGGAGCCTACCAACGTTCCGGCTCTGTGGCAGCTGAAGTAAGAGGCCCGACAAAAAAACCGATTTCCGGATATTTACCGGAAATCGGTTTTTTGCTTGTCAATTCGCGCGTTCCGGCATCTCAGGCAGACGGCAGTGCCCGCCCTCCGTTTTTTTTCTGCGGCAAATACCTTACCGGGCGGAACTGCCGCCGCATACCTGCCTGACGGCCGTGCGTGAGGATTCACGAACCCGCGAAGCGACTGTCCGTTTAGCTTGCATCTGCTCCCGAGACTGAACTCGCATTAGCTCCCGGTGCCGCATGTACACGCGTATCCTTTTCGCCTGTCCCCTCACTTTGCAAAAAATCCAGAAACCGCTTGAACGCTTCCGTTTTAAACAAATCCTTCCGGTAAATAAACACGACGTTGATTTCCCGGAATTCTTCGGGAATGGGATGCAGATAAACCTCCCGGGCCTGAACGATTCTGCTGATCGACGAACGGGGAAGCAGCGAGACGCCAAGACCGGCCGAGACGCCCCCGATGATGGCTTCCAGGGTACCGAACTCGATCATGTGGCGGGCTTCGACGCCTTCCTTAACCAGCAGCCGTTCGACTCTGTCGCGATGAGAGCAGCCGGATCCGAAAAACAAAAGAGGTTTCTTCAGCAGCTCGGCAAGATCCGTTTCTTTCGGCTCCGAAATCAACACGAGTTCTTCCTCGAAAGCGGGCTGACAGACAAGCTCTTCCTGAGAAACCGGGCCGTACACGAATGCTCCATCCAGCTCGTAATCTTTGATTTTCCGGATAAGCTGGTGTGAATCGGATGTGATCAGCGAAAGCTCGACCTCCGGATACAGACTGTGATAACGGGTCAGAAGCTGCGGCAAGTGGATGGCGGCCGTCGTTTCGAGAGAGCCCAGCCGGAGCGGGCCTTTCGGAATATCCGTCGCTTGGGCGGATTTCACGGCTTCTTCCAGCAGAACCACAATTTTATCGGCATATGCCAGCAAATTTTGTCCGGCGGCCGTCAGCTTCATCCCTTTGCTAGACCGGTAGAACAGCTGCGTTCCAAGTTCCGTTTCCAGCAGTTGAATCCGGTTGGTCACATTGGATTGGACATAATTCAGGCTATGCGCCGCCTTGGTGATGCTTCCCTCCCGGGCCACCGTACGGAATATTTTCAAATCACCGCTCTCCATCTGGACCTCCCTGACACTCCATTAGTGAAATTGATACCTTTGTTCATTTCTAATGATTTTACTTGATACCTCGCCCTGTGTAAAATTCAACGTGTCAGAACGTCGTTGTTCCAACAAGATTTTATACCGGAGGGATTTGTTATGAAAGCTGTTCTGCATAGAGAAAAAAGCGGGATCGACGGATTGGTCTATTCCGCAGCGATAGACAGGCGTCCCGGATACGGGGAAGTTAAAGTTAAGCTGATCGCAGCGGGTCTGAATCACCGCGATCTGTTCGTGATAAATGACCGGAATGCCGGAGATAAGCCGTTAATACCCGGCTCGGACGGAGCCGGAATGGTGACGGAAATCGGAGAAGGCGTTTCCTCTGACCTTCTGAACCGGGAAGTCATCCTGAATCCGACTTTAAACTGGGAAAAAGCGGATTCCCTGCCGGACGATCTTCAAATTCTCGGAAGTCCCTCCGACGGGACTTTTGCCGATTTCATCATCGTGCCTGCAGAAAATGCCGTCGCTAAACCCGCCCACCTCACATGGGAGGAAGCCGCTGTTCTCGGATTGTCCGCGCTGACCGCTTACCGGGCGTTATTCACCCGCGGAGGTCTTAAGGCAGGGCAGCACGTCGTCATTCCCGGTGTCGGCGGAGGTGTCGCCACGATCGCCCTCCAGATGGCCAAGGCGGCCGGGGCCCGGGTCAGTGTCTCGTCCCGAAGCGAACACAAGCTGGAGCTGGCCCGTCGGCTCGGAGCCGATTGCTGCTTTGAAAGCGGTGGAAGCTGGAAAGACCGCTTCGAAGGAGCGAAGGCGGATTTGGTGCTGGACAGTATTGGTCCCGCTACCTTCCCCAACTATTTCGACCTCCTCAAACCCGACGGGCGCATCGTCAGTTTCGGAGCCAGCTCGGGGGACACCGTCGAACTTCCGCTGCGCGCCCTCTTTTTTCCCCAGCTTAGCGTGATCGGAACGTCCATGGGCAGCTCGGAAGAATTCCATGCGATGCTCGAATTTGTGGCGAAGCACAACCTGAAACCTGTCGTCCATAAAGTGTTTCCGATGCGCGATGCGGTACAGGCTTTTGCCTACATGAAGGAGGGCAAACAGTTCGGCAATCTGACCCTGATGAACGACGTGGAAGCGTGAGTAAATTCAAATTGTGCAGAAAAGATCCGCTGAAAAAGCGGTTCTTTTTTTTGTGCTTTTCTCCTCTATCATTGGTTCTGCGAACTTGATATTTTCGCATGAAAACTATATTGTTAACCTGTTATTATAAATTTAGGTTAACAATTAAAACGGAAGGATGCGGTTTGATTGCTTACAAACTACGAACAATTGGCCGAACTGAACAAAGCCCACCTCTGGCACCCTTTTACACAGATGAAAGATTACAACGCTGCCGCCCCCGTCATCATCGAACGCGGAGATGGCGTCCGGCTTTTTGACACGGAGGGAAAAGCTTATTATGACGGTTTTTCATCCGTCTGGCTCAACGTACACGGCCACTGTGTTCCGGAACTGAATCAAGCGATTGTCCGGCAGCTTGAACTCGTTGCACACTCCACACTGCTCGGACTAAGCAATATTCCCGCCATCGAGCTGGCCGCCAAATTGTCGGAAATCGCCCCTGCCGGGCTCCGGAAAGTCTTTTTCTCGGATTCGGGCGCGACCGGGGTGGAGATTGCCCTGAAAATGGCTTATCAATACGCGCGCAACAAAGGCTTGGACAGCAAACGAACGTTTATCACGATGAAAGAAGCTTATCACGGAGATACGATCGGCGCGATTAGTGTAGGGGCCATTCCGCTTTATCACGAAGTTTTCCGGCCGCTGCTTTTTCAGGCTCATACGGTACCTTACCCGGATTCTTACCGGCACCCGGGCGGCGCATCGGGCGCGATGTCCGAAACGCTGGAAACACTGCGGCTTCTGCTCGAATCACGCGCCGACGAAATAGCCGGGCTCATAGTCGAGCCGGTCGTGCAGGGCGCAAGCGGCATTATCGTCATGCCCGAGGGATGCCTTCGCGAAATCGCCCGGCTGTGCCGCAAGCATGGCGTACTGCTGATCGCCGATGAGGTGGCGACCGGATTCGGGCGCACAGGCGCCATGTTTGCCTGCGATCTCGAAGACGTGGCACCGGATCTCCTGGTGGTGGGCAAAGGCTTGACGGGAGGCTATCTTCCGGTAGCGGCTACGCTTGCGACCGACGAAGTGTACGAAGCCTTTTACGCGGATTACGAGGAGCAGAAAACGTTTTTCCACGGTCACTCCTATACGGGAAATCCGCTGGGCTGCGCAGTTGCCCTGGAAAATCTCCGCTTGATGGAAGAGCGCCGTGTGGTGGAGGGCGTTGCCGCCAAGGCCGAATTTGTGTCCGCCAAGTTCTCCCCCCTGAAAGCATGCCCCCACGTGGGCGATATCCGGCAGCAGGGTCTTCTCGTCGGAATTGAACTGGTCCGCGACAAAAAGACCAAGGAGCCATACGCCTGGGAAGAACGGATCGGCGTTCACGTATGTGCGCGAGCCCGGGAACTGGGTCTGCTGACACGGCCGCTCGGCAATGTGATCGTCTTCATCCCTCCTCTGGCGAGCACGCGTGACGAACTTGGGGCCATGACGGACATTATCGCCGCTTCTATCCGTGACGTTACGGAACAGGGGTGGCGGCCATGAGCGGAATCCGGGGGATTTTCGTGACCGGGACGGATACCGGAACCGGCAAGACGGTCGTCACGGCCGCCCTGGCCGCCGCTCTGCGCTCGGAAGGCTGGAACGTCGGCGTCTGGAAGCCGGTACAGTCCGGCGAACCCATCGGCAGCGGACTAAGCGACGCCGAAAAACTTGCGGCGGGAAGCGGCGTTCCCGATCCGCCGGAAGAAGTGGCCTCCTTTACGTTCCGTGCCCCGCTTACGCCTTTACTCGCCGCCAAGGCGGAAGGCGTTCATCTGACGATGGACATGCTTTATGAGGCCGGGCAGTCCTTGTGTTCACGCTACGATGCCATGCTCGTCGAAGGAGCGGGCGGTGCCGCCGTCCCCTTGACGGAAGACGCCCTGCTGGCGGAATGGATCGCTTGCCTCCGCATGCCGGTGCTGATCGTAGCCCGCGCGGGACTCGGCACGATCAATCACACCCTCCTTACGGTCTCGTTCCTGAGGCAGCACGGGATTGACATTCTGGGTGTCGTGCTCAATGAAGGCACCTGCGCTACGGAAGTCCCCGACGCAACGAACGTACAAAACACGCCTGTCGGACAAGATCCGAGCATCGCCGGCAATGCCGCTTTAATCGAATCATTCGGCGGCGTAAAGGTTCTAGGCCATTTTCCGAGCATCGGGGATGCGCCGGGGCCGCTTCTTCTTGCGGAAACCGTACATACGACACTGGATCTGGCTCCCCTCCGGTCCTTCTTATCGGAGCGGCTGCAGCATCCTCCGGAACTCTCCGTAAAAACTCCCGAGGTACAGATATGACCGTAAGGAACTGGATGGAAAATGAACTGCAGATGTTGGCGGACGCGTCACTGGAGCGGACGCTGAAGGACACCGAAGTAGCCAGCTCGCTTCCCGGTCATTTGATACGCGGAGGGCAGACCCTTCTTGATCTGACTTCCAATGACTATCTGGGCCTGAGCCGTCATCCCGCCATCACGGAAGCGATGCAAAATGCACTGCAAGCGGATTGCGGATCGGGATCGGCGGCTTCGCGCCTTCTTTCAGGCAACCGGCCTCCATACCGCGAACTGGAAGCCGGGCTTGCCGCCTGGCAGCAGAAGGAAGCCTCCCTCGTATTCGCTAACGGCTATATGGCCAATGTCGGTGCGATCCGTGCCCTGGTTGGCCGGGGGGATACCGTGTTTTCCGACCGGCTCAATCACGCCAGCATAACGGACGGCATTGTTCTTAGCCGGGCCGATCATCTCCGCTATCGGCACAACGATATGGAGCATCTGGAACACTTGCTCAAAAAATCCGGTAAAGCAAGGCGCAGGCTGATTGTAACGGATTCCATTTTCTCCATGGATGGAGATACGGCGCCCCTGCACGAGCTGGTTGAGCTGAAACATCGTTACGACGCGAAGCTAATGGTCGACGAGGCTCACGCCGAAGGCGTATACGGGCCAAATGGCGAAGGACTTTGCCACGCCATGAACGTTCACCGGGAAACCGACGTCATCATGGGAACGTTCAGCAAAGCATTCGGCGTGTACGGAGCGCATATTACCGGCAGCCGGGCACTGATCCGCTGGCTGGTCAATAAGGCGCGTCCCCTCGTCTATTCGACCGCTCTGCCGCCGTCCGTTGTAGCCGGGATATACCGGGCACTCGGAATCGTACAGACCGCACACGTCCGGCGGAATCATCTCCGTGAAGTGTCCGCCCGGTTCCGCCAAAGGCTTGCGCAAGCCGGTCTGAGAGTCCTGCCGGGAGATTCGCCGATCGTTCCCGTGATTGCCGGAAGCAGCGAGCACACGCTTCGTTTGTCCGAGGCGCTTGAACGGCACGGTATCGCCGCCCCCGCCATACGCCCTCCGACCGTTCCGGCCGGCAGCGCCCGGATCCGTTTCTCACTCTCTGCGGCGCATACCGATGCCCTGTTAACCAAGGCAGCCGAATGTATCGCAAGTGCGGCAGCGGAAGCGGGGATTCTCACATGAAGCGTGAGCCTTATCAAGCGCCAAGCCGAGGCATTCCCCCGTCGATGGAGCAAAGCTCGGAGCCCGGCGATGAACTTAGCGATGAGCTTAGCGATGATAACGCGGGTCACTTCGTTGAGCATGGCACAGAGTATGACGGTGGGCATTTTACAGCGTATAGCGAAAAACATGCTGCGGAGCATGGAGCAGATCCCGGCGTTGAGCATTTGGAAATTCATCATAGAACAAAGCACTTCGTAGAGCTTGGCGCAGAACAGCACGAAAAACACTTCCCAGAATTCGACATAGAGCATGGCGTAAAACAGGGCAAAGATTATGAACGTTCCCACGTTTATTCGAGAAAACTCGGTTCGATCCTGTGGCTGAGCGGCTGGAGTATGCCCGCCGCCGTCTTCCATGATGTTCAGCGAGAGCTTCCGGGATTCCGGCATTTCTGTGCGGATTACGGCTCGGTTGAATCCCCCCGGGCTATCGCGGATTCGGTCCGTCGCCTCGCTCTGTCTCTCCGGGCTTGCGAATCGCATGGCGAACCGCATGAGAGAGCGTTTCCGGCTCCTCTGCTGATCGCGGGCTGGTCACTGGGCGGACTGCTCGCCCTGCGGCTTGCTTCCGAAGGATTAGCAGACGGGGTGGTCTTGTTAGGGGCTACCGCCTGCTTTGTGCGTCAGCCCGCCGAGCATCAGTTGGGCTGGCCTTCCGCTTCCGTGCAGGCCATGATTCCGGCGCTCCGTCAAGATGCGGGCCGGGTACTTCGGCAGTTCCGCAGGCTGATGTTCACGAAAGAGGAACGGCGGGACGGAATTGACGATAGTCTTCCCGAAGCGAGCGGTTGGAGCATGCCCGGGCTTATCGCAGGCCTTGAGCTCCTCGCTGCCGAGGATGCGCGGAGCGTACTGCCGGACATTCACTGCCCGGTCCTGCTGGTTCACGGCACGCACGATAAGGTATGCCCTTACGGCGCGGCATTGGAAATACAAGCGGGCATTCCGCAGGCCGTGCTCGTGGAAGCCGCCGGATGCGGCCATGTTCCCTTTCTGCAAAAAGAACGGCAAACCGCCGAAACGATAAGGAGCTGGTGGAATGACTCATCTCAGCGGCAAAATCCGGCGCCAGTTTGACCGCAGCGCAGCCGGGCTCTACGACCAAAATGCCGCGGTTCAGCGCTTTATGGCCGCGCAGCTTGCCCGGTTGATCCGGAACGAGCCGAAGGACACGCCGGACAGCCGGTTTGCCCGTATTCCCGCCGGCAATCTGCCGGTGCTGGAAATCGGCTGCGGCACCGGCCTGCTCACGGAGCGTCTGGCGGCTTTGCTTCCGCAAGACGGCGAACTGACCGCGGCCGATCTCTCGCCCGCCATGCTGGAAGCGGCGAAAAGCCGACTGTATGCCCGCAGCGGGCGGGATCGCCGGGCCGACGCTACCCCGGATGCCGCGGCGCCTGAGCCACCTTCGCCCGGCTTCGCGGAATACGCGCCGGACACGGTCCGGTTCCTTCAGGCCGATATCGAAGAGTGGGCCGCCGGTGCCCCCTCTTCTTCTTACGGGCTGATCGCTTCCAGCGCCTGCTTCCAGTGGTTCACCCGGCCCGCGCAGACGCTTTTTCATCTCCGCAGGCTCTTGAAGACTGACGGCAAGCTGATGTTTGCCACCTTCGGCCCGGCTACGTTTACCGAGCTGCACCTCTCTTTCGATAAAGCATACCGGGCTATGGATGTCCTGCCGCAGCGGCACGGTTTATCTTTTCATGGCACGGACGAGTGGACGGAAATGCTGCGTCAGGCAGGCTTCGCCGATATTCGGACGATGCGCTTCGTGCGGACCGAGTATTTTCCCTCCGTCAAACTCTTCTTAAATAGTGTGAAATCTCTCGGCGCAAGCACGACAAACGCCTCGCAGCTCCCGGGTCTGAGCCCCAGACGCCTTTTCAGCGGCATGTTTAACCATTACGAAAAAGATTACGGTACCCGGGGACGTATTCCGGTCACTTACGAGCTGCTGCTGATCCGCGCGATTTAAACCGGTTTAAGCCTTCGTTGTTCATTTTCTTTTTCTCTCGATAATTTAGAAATAAATGATTGAGACATGATGGTAAATGATGTATATTTTAGATAGAAAATGCTAGTTCGTTTCCCTATGGAGCTTACTTTAGTAAGTCTCCTCCTTCGTTAATGTAAGCGTTTTAAATCCCCGGCATTCGAATCCGGTATAAGCTCTCACGAGTTTATATAACTACACTCCCGAAAGGAGGCCGATTGGCAGCCTTGCTCCACAGCCGTCCGCAATTCAGGCTTCAACCGAAAGGAGGTTATTGACGAATTTATTCGTGATCGTGCGCCGTGCCCCTTCGTTCCGGATCGTGTTTTAGTCGATGAACATGAGTTCTAACCCATACCCATTCAAGGAGGCTCTTTTATGACCACTATCTCGCTGCGCAGTCCTGTACTCGCCAAATGTCTGATCGCAAGCGGATTAGCTCTGGTTTTGGCGTTCTGCCTGCTGCTTTTTACCGAAAAAGCGTCGGCCCACGGATACATCGAATCACCGGGAAGCCGTGGTTATCTGTGCGCGACCGGCAAGAATAAAAACTGCGGTGCCATCATATACGAGCCGCAAAGTCTCGAAGCCTACAAGGGATTTCCCGCAGCCGGGCCGGCGGACGGCAAAATCGCCAGCGCCAGCGGCCTGTTTCCGGAACTGGATCAGCAATCGGCCACACGCTGGACCAAAGTGAACATGTCTTCGGGTACGAACACGTTCAAATGGACCATCGAAGCGAACCATGCGACAACCAGCTGGAAATACTACATCACCAAGCAGAACTGGGACCCGAACGCGCCGCTGAGCCGCGCTTCCTTCGATCTGCAGCCTTTCTGCTCCGTCAACTTTAAAGGAAAACAACCGGGATTCACGTACACGGACACCTGTAACGTGCCAAGCAGAACGGGTTACCAGGTCATTCTGGCCGTTTGGGAAATCGCGGATACGGAGAATGCCTTCTACAACGTAATCGATGCCAATTTCGGCGGCAGTGGCCCGGCCGATACAACGGCACCGACTGCACCGTCGAACGCATCGGCTTCGAACATAACGGCAACCGGCGCTGCGATCAGCTGGAGCGCGGCATCGGATAACGTCGGTGTGACCGCCTACAAGATCTATAACGGCTCCACGCTCGTCGGCACGACTGCGAACGGAACGACTCTAAGCTACAACGCAGCCGGATTGACGGTGAATACGTCCTATACGTTTACGGTCCGCGCCACGGACGCGGCGGGCAATGACTCGGCTCCCAGCAATGCCGTGACATTCAAAACAACGGCCGCCGCAGCCGACACGACAGCGCCTTCCGCTCCGTCCGGTCTGCAAGTCGTCGGCTCTCCGACCTCTTCGTCGGTTTCGCTTAAATGGAACGCCTCCACCGATAATGTCGGTGTAACCGGCTACCGTGTTTACCAAGGATCGGCACTGGCAAAATCCGTCTCCGGCACAACACTGGATACCGTGGTGAGCGGATTAAGCGCAAGCACCGCTTACACATACACGGTTCGCGCCATCGATGCCGCCGGCAACGAATCGGAGAGCAGCAATGCCGTCAGCGCAACGACCGCCGCTCCTTCGGCAGCCGCTCCATGGGCGCCGAATACCGCCTATACGGCGGGCACGCTCGTGACGTATAACGGAAGCACATACGAGTGCCGCCAATCGCACACTTCCCTGGTCGGCTGGGAGCCTGCCAACGTCCCGACCCTGTGGTTAAAAAAATAAGTTCCGGCACGCGTGCCCCTGCTCGCCTCCCCTTTTGACCGAAAAAGAGCGGCCCTCCCGTTTTCCGACGGAAGGCAGCCGCTCTTTTTCTATGACGTAAACCGATTCAGGTCTATGTACGTTACGTCTCGGATGAAGCGCAGAGCGGCAGTGTCAATCGGGGTTGCACAGGGGATTCGAACAGAGAATTATCCCCCCCAAAAAAGTACGGCCATTCCCGTCAATCTCGTCAATCCCACCACGCCTGTCAAGTAAAATTTTGCGTCAGTTTGTTCCAATACGTGGATGGATGAAGAGCAGGATATTTAAAAAAGCTTTCCGGCCCGGAAATTTTCTCCGATACGCTTAGATCATAGTCGATCATTTTTTTCACTTTATCCGCAAACGCTTTGCCTTTGACCAGCACCCCCAGCTCGAAATCATGGCAGGCGCTCCGTTCATTGATATTGTATGAGCCGTGAAACACGCAGTCGGACCGCTTGTCGTAGGTGATTTTCCAATGAGAAAATCTCTCCGTATGACTGTAGTCATAGAACGCGACGCCTTTGAGAAAAGGCTCGTACATGTTGCTGCGCACCGCCGAGCCGTTGGTCGGATGGTCGTTCACACGCAGGGGGTTGCATATAGCGATGCATCTCGACCTCTGCTCATCCAGGCTTTTCAGCTCGTCCCAGAAGGCCTGGTCGATCAAATACGGATTCACGATCACCGTCTCGTCCCCGGCATACGTGAGCAGGGACAAATAATACTGCTGGATCACATTCACCGGATTCCCGGGAAAGCTCGCGTAAAGCGTGCATTCTTCATCACCGAAGCGCATATCCGTCTCCGGCTTGTAAAAGGGTTCTTCGGGATCGAAAACATCGCCGCCAAGCACCGTCCATTGAAAGGAAAAGATCCGGTTCAGCGTTACCGCCGCGGCTCCCCGTATTCGAAAACATCCGTCGTGCCACTCTTCTTCCCGGGCAGGTACGCCGAGCCTCGGACCCGCGTTCCCTTCCGCATGAGTTTGTCCGGGATCGGACAATACCGGCGTATGGAATAAATATTGATCCCCTACATTCACGGAGCCTACGATGGAGCTGACCCCGTCGACTATCATAAACTTGCGGTGATTCACTACGTTGACGCCCATCGTCATCTGCTCCTGGACATAATCCTGGAGAAAAAGGCAGCTTTCGGGCACCCCTTGGGAAGCCAGCTCCGCTCTCTTGGCGGGCCATTCTTCTTTGCCATAGCACGTTTTGAACGTATTGATAACCTGCCCTCCGGCGTCTCTGAGCTTTTCGATTACTTCATCCAGATCCCCGACGGCGAGATTCTTGTTATAGCCCAGGGCGGTAACCCCAAAGTCGGCCATCAGGCGGACTTTGACGCCCCGCTTCAGCGCGTCCAGCAGCGCCCCGGCGATTTTTTTCCCCGATACGTCGTTAAAAAACAGCATGACGGAAAAGTGGATATACCGCTCCGCTTTCCCGATTTCATCCAACAGGACCTCCAGGCAGTCCGGACCGTTCACGTATGCGTCGACCCGGTTCCCGGACGTGGTCTGCGGCAGCAGGGCGTTCAGCTTGGTCAGGTCCATAGGCTGCACATAAGAAGCCAGTTTTTCGATTACGTCCTGCCCGACGCCGGGGATGGACAGAAGCTGCTCGTATGTCGTGAAAATGCCCCCGATTTCCTGCCGGTAACGGGCAGCGGCCTCGAAAGGGATGTTCGCGGAAGCGAAGTCCATCACCTGCTGAGCCCCGTCGATCACCTTATTCACCGGCCCCCGGGAAAGCAGGTAGTTCATAAAATTTTTAACCCCCTCTTGCACCGCTGTCGCGTCCTCGCAGGAAGTTTGTTGCGATTCTTTATTCGGCATTTCCATAGTCAACCCTTCTCTCCGTTAGATGCGGCCATTTCTACTATACTTTTAAACAAAAAAAAGAGCGGTCACCCGCTCTTTTTCATCCAAAATAAGGAGAAAGCTCTCCACGTAATGATTCGATACCGTTTCTCAGCGCGTTTCCCTGTGAAGCGTATAGCGCTTAAGGCGGGGACAGTATTTGCGCAGTTCCAGCCGGTCCGGCCGGTTTTTCTTGTTTTTCGTCGTTATGTAGTTACGGTCGCCCGTTTCCGTGCACGCCAGCGTAACGGTCACTCTCATGCCCATTCACCTCCTCGTTTTCATTGACTTTATTTCGTTTAAAAGGAGGCTTCGTCCAGCTCTCCGACCACATTCGGCAGCTCATCCGTAAACCGGTTCCAGTCATTCCGCATTTCTTCTTCGGTCAGCAGGCAGGCGTCCAGGGAACGGACGATTCCCGGTTGATCCAAATCAAGTCCGATAAACACTACTTTGTTCATGCGGTCGCCGTAAACCGGGTCCCAGTGCGGAATGGAATCCTCTTCTTCCGCAAGGATCGCCTGCTGTTCCGCCTCGGGAAGCGCGGCAACCCAGTAGCCCGCCGGTCCGAACCGGATCGAAGGCCCCGCCTGGCTGAGATTCTGGGCAAACTTGTCCCGGGTAGCAAGCCATACGATTCCTTTGGCCCTCACGATTTCCGCCGGCCAATCCTCCATCCAGCTTTTCAGCCTCCGGGGCTCGAAAGGCAGGTTGCGCTCGTACACGAAAGAAGAAATTCCGTACTCGTCGGTTTCGGGGGTATGCTCCTCCTTCTCCATTTCCCGTATCCACCCGGCGGAAGTGCTGGCCTCCTCGAAATTGAACAGATTTGTGTTCAAAATTTCGGCGGGGGCCACTTCACCCATAACTGCTCGGATGAATTTCGCCCTCGGCTGAAGAGAGCGGAGAACGCGTTCCAGCTCCTGAAGTTCCTCCGGACTGATCCTGTCGCACTTGTTAAGCACAAGCACATCGCAAAATTCGATCTGGTCGATCAGCAGATCGACCACGTCCCGATTGTCCTCTTCGCTGACCGCCTGGTTACGGTCCAGCAGCGTTTCTCCGGATGCGTAGTCATGCCAGAACCGGAAGGCGTCCACCACCGTAACCATGCAGTCCAGGCGGCAGTACCGGGTCAGGTCGATGCCCTGATGCTCGTCGATATAGGTAAAAGTCTGGGCCACCGGCAGCGGTTCTCCTACCCCCGTCGATTCGATCAGAATGTAATCAAACCGGTTTTCTTGCGCCAGCCGCTCCACTTCTTTCAGCAGATCGTCGCGCAGAGTGCAGCAGATGCAACCGTTGGACATCTCGACCAGACTTTCATTCGTCCGGGATATCCCCCCGCCATCGCGGATCAGATCCGCATCGAAGTTCACTTCGCTCAAATCGTTCACGATAACGGCTACCTTTAAGCCGTCACGGTTGTTCAGCACATGATTCAGCAAAGTCGTTTTCCCGGCACCCAGATAGCCGCTTAATACCGTCACGGGTATTTTGTTATCCATTCCATCGCACTCCTTTATTCGTAATTATTACGATTTTTTTAAAAAAAGCCTCTCAGCGCTGTTAAAAGCGGAAATTGGCTGGGAAACATAGCCGACCCGCAGCTTTCTTCCTCCTTCGTTCACGGGAGTGAGATAACGGCTTCCTGTCCAGGGCTTGAGAAGACCGAGCAAAAGCTTCAGCAGCGTCGATTTCTCAGCGCCGTTCGGTCCGGTCACAGCGACAAATTCGCCGGACCTGATCTCAAGGGTTGCTCCTTCCAGACAAGGCGCGTCGTGATAACCGAACTCCGCCTCGTTTAATGCGGCGATTAGCATGTCCGCCTCCTTTCCGCCCCGTTATACAAGGGCAAACTGCATTTATATCACCTTAATAGTAATCGTTACGATTACATATAACGAAAAATATATCGCCTTTCGATTCATCTGTCAACGTCTAATTTTGAAAATCAATGAAAACTGCCCCTGCCTCAACCGAAACTCGAACACGCCCGGAAACGCACTTTTGCGGCCGCATATAGACTTGCAAGACCGGTTCCGCACAAAAAAAGCCAAACCTTCTGCAAAGGTTTGGCTCGTTTGCCCGGTCCGCCGTGTATCCGGACAGGCTTATCTAGGAACGGCTGAAGGATAAAAAGCTTCCGGCAGCCGGCCAGTCTTTTTTACCTAAGAATATGTATGTTCCTGCAATTGCTTGTACGTCTCGGGCGAGCACACGACAAATAGTTTCGCGTCCGCCGGAATCGGGTCGTTCAGCCGTGTATTGATGCTCAAATCCTGACGGTCGGCGAGCAGCGTCGCCCCTTTCTTAAGCAGGTCCTGAAAGGCGTCGTGATAGGTCTCCCAGGCGGGATTGACCGGCACTTCGTAAATTTCTCCCCCGTACTGCCTGCTGATCAGCTGCATGTACAGCTCCACGCTGCCTTCGTTGAGCGCCGAGCGGACGGCCAGCATGGAAACCGCATCATGTGAAAGAATGAAATCGTTTACTTTTACATGCCGGAAGTTCTGGATATGCTTCTCCGACATAATTTCCGCGGTCGTATAGACATCCGGGGCGAGTCTTTCGATGCTGGCCGCGATAAGCAGCGTTTTGCCGTCCACCAGGGACGAATCGCTGCTCGTTTCATCCGCGAAAACAATGGCCGATCTGGCTTTATCCAGCCCCGCCCGGATTAACGTCTTGTCCAGAGTGGGATCGCCGCTTACGTAATGGACCTTTTTGTGGTCGTACGGAATTTTCTCGTTTTCGTCGATAATGACGATTTCCAGTTCGGGGTCTGTTGCGATAAGTTCTTCTACGGCGGAATAAGCCTTCTTGTTCCAGGTGATCACGACGATGTGACCGCGGCCATGATAGTTCACTTTTCCGGTTTCCCTCCTTATTTTCAAGGTCGCAAAGGCATCAATGATTTTTCCGATTACGAGACTCAGAAGTCCGATTCCGAACAGATACAGAAAGATCGTGAACAGCTTGCCCACAGCCGTTTTCATAAAATAATCGCCGTACCCGACAGTCGCCATCGTCGTCATGACCCAGTACAGGCTGTTGAACCAGGTCTCGAACGTGTCCGGCTCCAGCCAGTAAGCGAGCACCGAGGCGAGCAGTACAAACATCAGGGCAAAAACAGCCAGCAGCCCATTGCTCAAACGTAACATCCGATGGGCATAACGCAGAAAAAAATGCAAACCTCGACACCTCCATGTGTTTATTTTACGGAAAATAACGGAAATTGTCTTCATTTGCCGAGAAGAAAAAGCTGGCTGCCAAAGGATAGGACTCCGCACAACAGAAAACCGGGATACCCGGATTTCCGCCCATTCAGGCGGGTGGGGGTTGAAACCGGCGCTGACCTGGTATATACTAAGCAAATCATTGATATCGGAATCACGCCCGTGAAGAGAATCCAACTCGGAGGCGTTATCGCCAAGGAGAAGCCCCGTGCTTTCCCTAAGTTAACCGGGTCCGCCCGTTACCGCGGAACTAAAGTGGATTGGACGGTACAAACGTCCGGTCAATTTGGGTGGCACCGCGAGAACATAAAAGCGCTCCTCGTCCCATGAAGACGACGGGCGCTTTTTGTATACCCAAAAAAAGGAGAGCGGTGCCATGTTAGACGTAAAATGGATACGGGCCCATCAAGCGGAAGTCGAGTACGCAGCCCGGCAGAAAGGAATCGAAGTATCCATCCCGGAACTTCTGAAACTGGACGAGGAGCGGCGGAGCCGACTGGCCGAGATCGAGGGGCTGCGGCAGTCGCGCAATGCGCTTACCGAAGAAATCGGCATCCTTCTTAAGCAGGGCGATCAGCCCGAGGCCGCCCGCAAGAAACAAGCGGTGAAGGACATTCATCTGCGTCTGAACGATCTGGAGGCGGCGTACCGGTTAACCGATCAGGCGTACACGGCGGCGATGCTGCGCGTGCCGAATCCCGTGTCGCCCGATACGCCGGCCGGACAATCCGACAAAGACAATATCGAGCTGTACCGGGCAGGCACTCTCCCCGACTTCGCATTCGAGCCGAAGGATCACGTAGCGCTGGGGAACCTTCATCGCATGATCGACATCCCGCGCGGCGTGAAAACAGCCGGCCCCCGCCAGTATTATTTGACGGGCGCGGGAGTCCTGCTGCACCGGGCGGTTCAGCAGCTTGCTCTGGACCTGCTCATGGAGAAAGGCTTTATGCCCGTGGATGTGCCGCTGATGGCGCGCGGGGAAGCTCTACTGAACACGGGCTACTTTCCGCTCGGGGAGGACCAGACTTTCAAGCTGGCCGAAGAAGAGAAATGGCTGGTCGGCACCTCGGAGGTCCCTCTTGTCTCCTACTACAGCAATGAAATCGTGGATCTTGCCGAGCCCGTAAAAATGGCGGCCATTTCCCTCTGTTTCAGGAGTGAGGTCGGCTCGGCCGGCAAAGACGTCCACGGGCTGTACCGTGTCCATCAGTTCGCCAAGGTCGAGCAAGTCATTATTTGCGAAAACGACCTGGAGAAATCGGATGAGCTTCTGCGGGAAATCACTAGAAACGCGGAAGAATTGATGGGGCTGCTGGAGCTGCCCTACCGGGTAGTCGCGGTTTGCGGCGGGGATATGGGGCAAAAAACGTATAAGCAGGTCGACATTGAAACCTGGATGCCGAGCAGGCAGGCCTTCGGGGAAACGCATTCGTCGTCGAATCTGCTTGACTTCCAGGCCCGGCGCTCCAACATCCGCTACCGGAATGCGGAAGGAAGGCTGACCTACGCGTATACGCTGAACAACACGGCGGTCGCTTCGCCGCGCATTCTGATCCCGCTGCTCGAAAATCATCAGCAGGAGGACGGTTCGATCCGTATACCCGAGGCGCTGAGAAAGTACATGAACGGCATCAGTGAAATCCGGGCCGTGCGCGAATAAAAAACGCCGGAAATTCACCGGCAGCCGAGGGTCCCTTCCGCCAGGAAGGGACTTTTTCAACGGTACGCAAGGTGGCCGCGGAAAAAAGACATAAAAAAAGCGCCTTCCGGCACCGTTTCGAAACAAACAGACACGTAAATAGGGACCCCGGTTATCCGTGATAATCGGCAGGCCCCTATGCTTGATTGAACGTATTCAATTGTTTGTTTACACTCCATTCTTCTTCAAACGATTCCTGGGTTCCCGCACGCCTCGACTTCGATTATTAAGGGCATGCTTCGCTAACTGGGTACAATGGATTCATCTCCCTTCCTGTAGTCTGGACTTCGGATGGTTATGGTCCTATAGGGATCACCCCTGGCTGTCAAGTTGAAGTGTTAATCTCCTTATACCCATTTAAAATTTGTGTTCCTCCTTGGTTTTATCTTACATCAAATATTAAACTATTGTAAATATTCAGAAAATATCGAAAATAGGCGAAATAACCGTTTTACCGGTTTCATTCACCTGTTTTCTCGTATTTTCTAAAATTCTCTACGATTTTGTAAGCGTTTCAATGTTTTTTGTTTTACCCGGAGTCAGACGCTCGAAAAACGAATTGCGCAAAGGATTATGGGCGATTTGAATACCCAGTACATTCTCCAGATCTTTGAAATGAATATACGTTTTGCGGGATTTTAACAGAAGGGGATGTTTCAGCGGAATTTGTTTCCCTTCTGTCTCAATGGTGCCCGAATCGGGATTTAACTGATACGGTTTGCCATGGAGATAGAATGTGACGGTCCGGTTTTTGTTCCGGATCATCGTGCCGCCCAAATCTTTCAGCGTGTCGCGCAGGGGCACGTAATGATAATCCCGGTTGAAGTCCAACACGTTACGCTGGATAGTCCGGTTCAAAACCTGGGGCGTAATATCCGGGCTTCCGGCCGTAATGCGTGAAATTTGCATAGGATCGTCGGCTCTTGTCGTTATTTCGCTGAGAACGGTAAAACCGTATTTATAGCCGACACTCTGAAGGAGCGAGGTAGCCCGGTTATCGTAATAGCCGAACGGATACGCGAAGGAATCGACTTCCTCTTCTCCCGCTTTTTTCAGTTGTTTCTTGCAGTCGAGGGCGTCGTTGACCACCCGCTTCTTGTACTGTTCCTCCGTCTCCTGCTTGCCGTCCACTACAATGTTCGTCGTCAGCAGCGGTTTCCCGTTCTGCTTGTCGTGCATGCTGTCGGAATGACACTGGCAGGAAATGTTGGCATCGCGATCCGTTGCGATCGTCCGCAGCTGCCCTTCGTCGAGAAAATGAAGCTTACGCGCACGAGGGTCCGCCAGCGTTCCCGTGATTTCGAAATTAACGGCCGGAACCTGAAGCTCCTTCAGCACCGGATAAGCCTGATCGTAAAGACTCTCGTACCCGTCGTCGAACGTAACCAGGACGGCATTCTCCGGCACTTCCCCACCCGCCATAAAGCTTTTGAACTGCTGAAGCGTGATGAAATGATAATTTTCTTTCTTCAGAAAAGCCAGTTGACTGCGGAACAACGCCGGTGTAATCGTGACGTTGCTCGTATCGGTATCGCTGATGTGGTGATACAGTAGGACGGCAACCTGATCTTTGTAGGTAAAACGCGGAGCGCTCTGGCGCACCAGGTAAATCGATCCTGCAACGAGGAGAAGAGATAGAAAAATTTTGAGTGCTTTCTTCATACTGCCTATTACCCCTTTTTCAAAATAAAGAAGACTTTATAAGGTTCCATCTGTATCCGTCCGCTTCCTTCCGCATCCGGCTTCATAAATTATTAATTTTTTGTAATTTATTATCCATATTTTTACATTTTATACTTTCACTTCTTCTATCACCCTCTTTCATCCGGGCGCTCTCCCTTACGGGTCATACGCACAGTCGCTTCCCCTCTTCTTGTCATATGCTGTACGGTAAAGTCAATTAAACAAAGAGGAGTTGGATCGATATGGGTTACGTTGGAGGAGTTGGAGCAGGAGTAGGTTGCGGCGGTGGCTACGGTGGAGGTTTCACTAGCACGGCGGCTATTCTGGTTCTCTTCATTCTGCTGGTTATTATCAGCCGCACTTTCCTGTACTAAGTTAAAGAATGCGCTTCAAACCAGCCAGAATACGCAGTCGACCGTTCGATCAGGCGCCTTTTGCGGGCGCCTTTTTGTTTTTTTTGCGCTCCCCCGGCCGCACATCTATCCGGTTTTTTTACATACACGGATAAGAACGATTGGAAATTAAAAAAGTTACCGGTTTCCGCCGTTTATTCGATGTCATCCGATTTTGTGAAAAAGGGGCCACTGCCGAAACAAATAGGGAGAAGTCCAACTCCGTTCAACCCGATTAACCCGCCTGGCAAGCAGGCGGGTGTTTTTCTGTCCTTTAAGATTTTTCTTCGGACGAATCCGGGCCTTTTTCCTCCAGCCGATGCGTATACCGGTCGTACCGGCCGTCAAGCTCCTCGGCCATTTCCCGGTACTTCCGGGTTTCCTCGACCACGGGATCCATTAGAGCCTGTATGCGGATTTCCGTCTTGGCGGGAAGACGTCTTCTCGCGGATTCCTCTCTGTCTTCTTCCTTCATCTCGCCTTCCGTCAGTTTGCGGATCAGCTGTTCTTCCATTTCTTTGGCATCCATTCCCGTTACACTCCTTTCATAAACCGGCCCTGTTCGGACCGAACATCTTCTTCTATATTACCCGCTTAAAAGAACCCTACACCCGCCGCACTCCAACCGCGCAGCAGACGCAGGCAAAAAGCTCTTCTTGCGCAAAGAGAGCCTTTTGCCTGCTATTTAATTCATCCCGTTCGCATACTGCTGGAAGACAGCTTTTACTCTGGAGGTGATATAGCCGCTTCCTCCCCTTCCTTTTACATCCTCGATCATCATCGACACGAGAAGCTGCGGATCGGCCGCATCGAAACCGACAAACCAGCCGTTCTCCTGTCCTTCTTCCCCTTTGCTCTTTTTAAGCTCGGCCGTGCCCGTTTTGCCTGCGATAAGCTTGCCCGGTACAGCCGCTCCGTGGCCCACACCGCGCGGATCCTTAACCGCTTCGACAAGATCCTTCTTCAAAAGTTCGGCCGTTTCGGGCTTCATCGCCGAAGGCTTCCAGTATTTCTCCTTGCCTTTGTCTTCCTTCAAAAGCGACGGGTAAATGATGTTGCCCTGATTCACAAGCGCCGAATAAGTCAAGGCGATATGCAGGGAAGTCATCGTCACTTCACCTTGTCCGTAACCGGAGTCGGCCAGTTGGATATCGTTTGCGATCTGTTTGTTGTAGAGCTGCGAGGTATCGAACGCATACGGCAGCGGAAGCTTCTCACTGATGCCGAATTTGGCGGAAGCCCGGGTAAACTTGTCTTTCCCCAGCTCCAAAGCGGCCTGGGCGAAATAAATGTTGTCCGAGTTCGTCAGCGCGCTCTGCAGATTGACCGGACTCGAATCGTGCACCCGGGTCACGTAGTAACTGCCCCAGGATGCGTCTTTCGTCCAGCGCAGCCCTTTGATAGTCTTTTGCTCGTCGGGATTCAGCACCCCCTCGTCGATCGAAACCGCAGCCGTGAGCATTTTGAAAGCCGAACCGGGCGAGAAGGTTTTCGTGAAGCGGTTCAGGAACGGCTTCTTGGGATCCTCGCTCAACTGCTTGTACTGCGTGCCGGATATTCCCTTCACAAAAGCGTTTGGATTGTACGACGGACTGCTCACGAGAGCGAGTAATTCTCCGGTAAGCGGCTGGATTGCGGCGGCCGATCCGGCATCTTTTTTCATCTGCTCGTAGACCAGCTTCTGAAGATTGGCGTCGATGCTGAGCGTAACGGTCTGACCCGGAACCATCTCTTTCTCGGCCAGTGTTTCTCTCTCGGTGCCGTCGGCCCCCGTAACGAAGATTTTATAACCGGGCCGGCCCTTGAGCTGCTTCTCGTAGATCTGCTCCAGCCCCGCCTTGCCGATTACGTCGCCCGTACGGTAGCCTTCGCTCTCAAGCTTTTTCAGCTCCTCCGCACTGATCTGTCCGATATATCCGGTCAAGTGCGCCGCCGCTTCGTTAAACGGATAGGTACGGATTTCTTTGCTGCTGAACGTGACGCCGGGAAGCTTCGTGTAAGCCTCCGTTTCACCGTCTTGAATGTACGCGAGCGGAACGAACGATTCCGGCTTCACCCAGGATGCCGACAGCTTCTGATTGATCTCCTCCACCTTCATCTGGAGTTTTTCCGCCAGCTTCGCTTTGGTCTGCTGCGCCGCATCGCCCAGCTTGCCCGGTACGACGCCGATCTGTTTGCCCGGACCGTTATAGGCGAGCTTGTTGCCGCGCCTGTCCACGATTTCTCCCCGTACCGCCTCGGTGCTCTGGACTCTTACCTTATCCCCGTCCTTCAATTGAGGGAACAGGTAGGAAGGCGCCCAATCGACCTGCCAGACGGTATCTTTCTCTTTCTTGTCCTTCACCAGACGGGCCGTCTGGTCGAATTTAACCGGACCGGCGAGCGTGTTCAGCTCCACATGAAACGGGACGGAAACCTCGTCCTTATTCTTGACCGGTTTCTGCAGCTCTTCCGGAAAAGTCGGTTTTACGGTCAAATCCGTCATTTCAATTCCTTTATAGACGCTTTCGTATTTTTTGACGAAATCGTCTTTGGTGATTTTAGTCTGCGACGCCGGGGAAAGTTTGTCGTACATCGCTGCGTAGTTGTGTTCTTTCCAGCCGCTCACGTAGGCCTCGAAAGCGTGCTGCGGCGTTTCTTCCTGACTGCAGGCCGACAAAAGCAGAAGAAGGAGAATACCTCCGATTCCCGCCAGCGTCTTTCCGTTTGTTTTCATAATATCGCCCCCTGAATGTTCGAATGTTCCGGTTGCTCCGGTTCTCTTCCCGTTTTCTTCTTGATTCGCGCTTGCGTATTGGCGCCGGTCAATTCCAGAGCTGCATGCCTCGAAGGACTTCTCCCGCACTCGGGATACCGGTAAGGATGACCGTCCCACGGAACGACCGTTTTCTCGTCCACGGTTCCCGTCTCCAGTCCGATCAGAGAACCGGCAATCTTGAATGTAGAGGCCGGTGAAAGTCTTTTTTCGCACTGCGGCGGATTATACACGTAATAGGTGTGATCCTGCAACCCGTAAAGCAGAAAGCAGCCCTCCTATCCGGCGAACTCCCCGGCCAGATCCAGCGTCTGCATACGGTCGTCGCTGAGAAGGTCAACCGGTTTGGTCTCGGCCAAAGGAGCTGTTTTCGCGGGCGGACCGGATTCCGTTAGATCCGTCTTTAACCTCTCTCCCTAGGCACAAGCATAACGGATGATTGTATCGAAACGGTCTCACCCGGCGAAAAAAATTCGCTTTTGTGTCTACGTAACCTTCATTATATTTCAAAACAGCGCACATTTTGTTTCAAAAATGTAAACATCGCGGAAGAAAAAGGAATCCCTTGAGAACCGTATCATTGAATAAGCGCTGAAAACTCAGATTTTCTCATGTAGTTGACCGTTCATTTCATCGAAGTACACGCTATTTTCCTATTGCGATTCCATCTGTATCAGATAGCCGAAAATAGCCAATCAAATAGGCTGCCTATTCGATTTTATCTCCAGCTCTTTCTTTATGGGTCTATTCCGTGAAAATACCAGCAGAGTCGCGACGAAAGTCTGACCCGCCGTAAAGTAAAAAAACTCACGGCAAAAGCCGTGAGTTTTGCAAAGCAATCACCCGTTTACGGGAGGTCACGCGAGATTTATTCCACTCGCATCCGCAGGGTGGCCTCGCCGAGGACGATTTCCTCCATGTCATCCGCGTTCTCGTAACGGATCGTACTTACCAGCACGTTATCGCGGAGAACCTCTTCATAACGATGCAAAGCCTCTTTAAGCTGCGGATCCGCATCCAGCACAAGATTAATGCGCCGGTCAATCGGCAAATCCAGCTTTTTGCGGTAGTCCTGCACGGCCCGGACGACCTCACGGACGGCCCCTTCCTGCTTGAGCGCTTCCGTTACTTCCGTATTCAGGGCGACGGTAAGTCCGTAGCCGGATGCGGAAGCGAACCCTGGCTTTGCCGTTTTTTCGACGAGCAGCTCATCCAGGGTCAGGTGCACGCTTTCCCCTTGAACCTCCGTATCCAGAACTCCCAGGCCGACCGCTGCGGCAACTTCTTCAGGAGAAAGATTCTTCAGGTACGTTTGCAGGGGACCGACCAATTTGCCGTATTTTTTGCCGGCCGCTTTCAGGTTCAGCTTCAAAGCAAACTGGACAAAACCGGCATCGCTTTGTTCAAGACGGACCTGCTTCACATTGATCTCCTCCTGGATGATCGCTTCAAAACGGTCCAGCGCGAACTCCCGGTCAAGCGAAATCAAAAGCTCCGACAGCGGCTGGCGGGTCTTGATCGCCGTTTCGTTGCGGATGCTGCGGGCCAGTTCGACGATCTGCCGCGCCGTCTCCATCTCGCTTTCCAGCGCGGTGTCGATGGCGGCTTCGTCCGCTTTCGGATAGTCGGTCAGATGCACACTGCCTTTGCCGCCGAGATTGCCGTATACGTCTTCCGCGATCAGCGGAGCGTAAGGTGCGATCATCCGAGCAAGCGTGAGCAGAACTTCGTGCAGTGTCTGATACGCCTCCACTTTGTCTTCGGACATGCCGCTTCCCCAGAAACGGTCACGCGAACGCCGGATGTACCAGTTGCTCAGCTCATCCACGAACACCTCGATCTGCTTGGCCGGGTTGAGGAAGTCGTTCGCATCCAGTCCTTTGACGACACTTGCGAGCGTGCTGTTCAGCCGCGACAAAATCCAGCGGTCCAGCTCATTGCGTTTCGGCTTCCGTTCGAACGAACCCGGATCAAACCCGTCGATATCGGCATACAGGGCAAAAAACGCATGCGTGTTATGAATCGTATCGACGATCTTCGATTTCGCTTCCGCCACGATTTGTTTGGAGAAGCGTTTGCTGTTCCACGGTGCGCTGTCCGACAGAAGCGCCCAGCGGAACGCATCCGTTCCGAATTCTTCGACGATGTTCCACGGATCGAGGACATTGCCCTTGCTCTTGGACATTTTGAGCCCGTTCTCATCCAGCACGTGGCCCGTTGAAATGACCGCCTTGTACGGCGCCCGGCCGTTGTACAGCGTCGAAACCGCCAGCAGGCTGAAAAACCATCCGCGCGTCTGGTCGATGCCTTCGCAGATCATATCCGCGGGGTACTGCTCGCCGAACGTTTTCTCGTCTCCGAACGGATGATGATACTGGGCGAACGGCATCGAGCCGCTGTCGAACCAGACGTCGATCACTTCCGGCGTTCTCTCCATCACCCCGCCGCACGAACAGCGGAGCTTGACGTCATCCACGTACGGCTTGTGAAGCTCCAAGTTCTCGTCCACGGGATCGACGGCACGCTCACGCAGTTCACGGTGGCTTCCCGGAGCAAATTCCTCTCCGCAATCCCCGCATACCCATACGTTAAGGGGCGTTCCCCAGTACCGGTTGCGGCTGATATTCCAATCCACCAGCTCTTCCAGGAATTTTCCGAAACGGCCTTCGCGGAGATGGCCGGGATACCAGTTCACTTCGTTGTTGTTCGCGATAAGCTGATCCTTGACCGCCGTCGTGCGGATAAACCAGCTTTCCATGGCGTAATAGAGCAGCGGTGACTTGCAGCGCCAGCAGAACGGATAGCTGTGCTCATAACGTTCTTTGGCGAAAAGCAGACCGCGTTCCGACAGCTTTTTCACGATATCCACGTCGCAGTCTTTCACAAACCGGCCCGCAAAATCGGTGATTTCCGAAGAATAGGTGCCGTCCTGCTTCACGACATGGACGAAATCGATCCCATGCTGGCGTGTGGTGCGGTAGTCGTCTTCCCCGTGCGCGGGCGCGATATGCACAATCCCGGTTCCGCTCGCATCGCTGACATACTCGGCATCTACGACCAGATGGCCTTTGTTCAGGTTCAAATAACCGAAAGGCGGCTCGTAAGGAGTTCCGACGAACTCGGCTCCTTTGTGGACGGAAAGAATTTCCGCTTTGCCTTCGAAAACTTTCTCGGCGAGATTTTGCGCCGTCACGTACACTTCTCCGTTATGCTTCACTTTGACATAGTCAAGATCCTTGTTTACCGCCAGCGCCACGTTGGCCGGAAGCGTCCAGGGGGTCGTCGTCCATGCGAGGAAATATTCGTCCGCCGCTTTGCTCTTGAACTTGACCGTGGCACTCAGGTCTTTCACATCCTCGTAGCCCTGCGCCACTTCGTGCGAGCTCAGCGTCGTCTGGCAATCCGGGCAGTACGGGCTGACACGGTGGCCCTTGTACAGAAGCCCTTTCTTGTGAATGGTTGACAGGATATGCCAGACGCTCTCGATGTAATCGTTCGTCAGCGTCACATACGGATGCTCCATATCGGTCCAATAAGCGATGGCCTCGGTGAGCTCGCGCCACTGCTTTTCATATTCGAACACGCTGTTCTTGCACGTTTCCACAAACTTGGCCACGCCGTATTCCTCGATCTCCTGCTTGCCCGAAATGCCCAGCTGCTTCTCTACGCCCAGCTCGACCGGAAGCCCGTGCGTATCCCAGCCCGCCTTGCGGACGACACGGTAGCCCGACATCGTTTTGTAGCGCCCGATAAAATCCTTCATGACCCGGCCGAGCACATGCCCGATATGCGGCTTGCCGTTCGCGGTAGGCGGACCTTCATAGAAGACGAAGTTCGGCTTTCCTTCCCGGTTCTCGATCGAACGGCGGAACGTATCGTCCTCCCTCCACTGGTTAAGAACGCGCAGCTCGCGGGTTCTCGCTTTTTCTTTGACATCCACTTTATTCATGTTCCGTCATCCTTTCGGCTTCGTTCTGAAGACAACAAAAAAATCCCGCCCCGTAAGGGACGAGATTGGTTCTCGCGCTACCACCCTTTTTCCGCCAAAGCCTTGTTGATAAAAGCTCAGCGGCACCTCATCTGCGTACGATCATACGCGTCCCTTGTAACGGCGGGATCCCGGGTCAGCTTACTTGCCTGCTTCAGCTTTCCTTCTCGGAGAGGATTTTCTGCTCATTCTTGTACATTGGCTTTCAGCGCGCGGCCAACTCTCTGGGGAACAAGGGATCAGCGTACTCGTTCTCGTCAATGAATTTCTCGGGTTCATTTTCAGATATTCCATTTTTACAGCATTTTCGGCAAAATGTCAACCCGTGTTTGTCCGTATGCGCTGCGGCGGGCGGTGATTTCGTTACCCGCTCCTTTTTTACCTAGTTTTTTCCAGTGGTACTTGTGTGGCTTTCAATAAGGAGGTAGTCTTGAAGAGAACAATCAGTCGGACTCTTGCCTTTGGAGGAGGTGCTTGTATGAATGTCGAGGTTTATTTGAAAAGAATTCACATCGGCCGTCCGGCCAAGCTGGATCTGGCTGCCCTTAAGGAGCTTCAGCGTCAGCATATGCTGCACGTGCCTTTTGAAAATCTGGACGTAATCCGTCAAGTACCGATCACGCTGGATATCGCTTCCTTTTATGAAAAGGTGATCGGGCGCCGCCGCGGAGGCTTCTGCTACGAGCTCAACGGACTTTTCAGCACACTCCTCAAGGAGCTTGGTTTCACGGTGCGCCTCATTGCGGCTACCGTCGGCAAGCCGGACGGAACGTGGGGGATGCGGGAAAGCCATGCGACCATACTGGTCGAGCTGGACCAATCGTACCTGGTCGATGTCGGATTCGGCGACTCCGCCCGCTCTCCCGTTCCGCTGGACGGGACGCCCGTGCAGGATGTAAGCGGCGTCTACCGGGCCGCGAAAGTACCGGAAGCCGAAGGCTTGTACGATCTCCAGCGGGAAGGTGAGGACAGCGTCTGGAACACGCTGTACCGCTTCTCGACGGCGCCCCGCTCGCTGGAAAGCTTTGCGGAAGCGTGCACGTTCAACCAGACGTCGCCCGAGTCTCATTTTACGCAGAAGCTGCTGGCGACAAAAGCGACTGCGGCGGGTCGGTTAACGATTTCGGGCGACCAGCTGATCGAAACGGCCGGAGACGTCAAAAGCAAGCGGCCGCTGGCCCCGGAGGAGCTGGAGAAGACGCTGAACAGCCGGTTGGGCCTGTTCGTCTGAAAGGCGGAAAGCCTGTGCGCTCGCTTAGAGCTGACCGGCTTTCCGGCGTTTGCCGCCGCGAGGCGAAACTTCGGTCTTTTGAGCTTGCTGCGGCGCTTCAAGACGAGTGGTGCCGGGCGGCCGCATAAAGCCGACATGCTTTCCGGCGTTTGCCGTCGTGGCGATACTTCGGCTTTCCGGCGTTTGCGGAGGCGCTTCAATGTGTGATACCGGGGCATCCGCTTAAACCGACATGCTTTGTGGCGTTTTCCGCCGGGGCGATTTCGGCTTGCCGCAAACGCCCGGAACGCGAATAACCGGTCATTTCGCATAGAACGGACCGGCTATCGATGCGTATTCGGCTGTATCCCTCTTCAGACCGTCTTGTCTTCCTCCGATGCTCCCGCCTGCGCCATACTACGTGCCTTTCTTATTGCAGCGCCGCCAGCTTGTTTCGAAGCCGCTCCGCCGCAAACATTCCTTCCGCGTCCTGAAGGACATCGCCCGGTTTATTTCCTTTGCCGAGGATATAACCTTCGAAGCGGATGCCCATAAAGTCGAAAATATACTGAAACTGCTGAATCATCGGCAGTCCTTTGATTTCCGGCAGGTCTCCTCCGACGGCAATGACGTAGGCTTTTTTGGCGGCCATCGTTTTTTTGAAATCGGGATAGTCCCCGTCCCTCATCATCTGCGACCAGCGGTCCACGAAGTTTTTCATGATTCCCGACATGCTGTACCAGTACACCGGGGTCGCAAAAATCAGAACATCGGCGGCGAGCACCCGGTCGATCACTTCCTTGTAATCGTCGTTCATCTCCGGAAACCCCTCTTCCGCATGACGCCCGTCTATGATCGGCCGGATCGTATAACCGTTAAGCTGAATCCGGTCGGCTGTCAGGCCTTTCACGGCTTCCTCCGTCAGCTGCTCCGTATTTCCGTCGGGGCGGGTTCCCCCGTAAATTACTGCGATTGACATGGCTGCGTTCACTCCTCGGTTCGATATGTCGGCAGGCTCGTGCCCGTCCGCAGTGCGAGCGGGGGGGATGCCTCGTTCGCTTCATTTAGCGAATTGTTCCGGTGCCTTCAGGCCTTGCCGGACACTGCCCTCTCATTTTACAATAAAGAGAACGATCAACAAAGCCGATTATTTTGATTATATCAATCAATAATTTCGATGAAAGAGAGATGCAGCGATGGAAACCAAACAGCTTCTGACGTTTAAAACGGCCGCCGAAAACCTGAACTTTACCCAGACGGCCCGGATGCTTAACTTCGCCCAATCCAGTGTGACCGCGCAAATTAAAGCTCTGGAATCCGAGCTTGGAGTTCCCTTGTTCGAACGGCTCGGCAAACGGCTCGTTCTAACGGAAGCGGGACGCCAGTTTAAATCGTATGCCGATAAAATCATTACCCTGACGGAAGAAGCCAAACAGGCCGTCCGCGGGGACGAAGAGCAGGCCGGAACGCTTGTAATCGGCGCCCAGGAAAGCCAGTGCACGTATCGTCTTCCCGCTTTGCTCAAAGAATTCAAAGCCCGGTTCCCGAACGTGAAGCTGGTGTTCCGGCCTTCGAATTCGGATGCTCATGCCAGGGAGCAGCTGCTGGAGGGCGTACTGGATATCGCGTTTATTATGGACAGCTGCAAGCCGAGGGAAGCGCTGCATATCGAAACGCTGATCCGCGAGGAACTCAAGATCGTGGCCTCGCCCGATCATCCGCTTGCGGATGTGCGGAACATAACGCCCAAGCAACTGGAGCACGAAACGTTCCTGCTGACGGAAGCCGGCTGTTCCTACCGGACTATTCTGGAGAGGTCCTTCAGCTCCGTATCTGTCTATCCGCTGAACAAATTCGAGTTTGCGAGCATCGAAGCCATCAAGCAGTGCGTGATGTCGGGCCTCGGAATCGCCATTCTGCCCGGCATGGTTGTAGCGGCCGACCTGCGTGAAGGGAAGCTGGCCGAGCTGGCCTGGAAAGCGCCCGAGGACGCGCTATTCACCCAGATCGCCTGGCACAAGGACAAATGGATGACGCCGCCTCTGCTGGCCTTTATCGAGCTGACACGGAAAGTATTCCATGCCGGCGAGAAAGCTCCGCGGCACAATCCGGAAGCGGCGCCGGAAGCATCGCTTACTTCCTGAAGGCGAAAACGCGCATGACCTGCGCGGCCGTCTGTTCCAGCAGCTCCGGAGTGCGGCGCATGGCCTCACCGAGGGACATCGGCCCGTTTACGAGGCTGAACACGGCCGTGACTCCCTGCCCGTAAAGCTCCTCGATTCCTTCGCCGACAGACCCGGCCAGCACTACAGCGGGCACGCCGTGCTTCGCGGCCAGCCCGGCGACTCCGGCCGGCGTCTTGCCTCCGGCCGTCTGGGCATCTATCCGGCCTTCTCCGGTCAGGACCAGATCCGCCCCCTTGACGGCCTCCTCCAGTCCCGTCACCGCGGAGACGATCGAGAAGCCCGATTCGAGCCTGGCATTCAAGAAGGCGAGAATGCCCCCGGCCAAACCGCCCGCCGCTCCCGTTCCGGGCATCCCGTGCAGGGCCGTGCCGGTTGCATCCCGAATCACATCCGCGAAGCGGGCGAGGTTGTGCTCCAGCCGGTCGACCATGTCCGGCGAAGCCCCCTTCTGGGGCCCGAAAACGGCCGAGGCGCCGGAAGGACCCGTGAAGGGATTGGATACGTCGCACGCCAGCGTAAACGTGCAGTCGGCCAGCCGCTTGTCGAGGTTCCCCGCGGAAATTCCGGCAGCCTCGCCCAGCGCTCCTCCCCCGGCACCGGCCGCGAGAACCTTGCCTTCGCTGTCCAGCAGGTCCACTCCCAGGGCCTGAAGCATCCCCGCTCCTCCGTCGTTCGTGGCGCTCCCGCCCAGGCCGAGTATAAAATGGCGGCAGCCCTGATCCAGCGCCGCCAGAATCAACTGCCCGAATCCGTAAGTGGACGTCAGCAGCGGGTTCCGTTTGGATTCTTCCAGCAGATAGAGCCCCGACGACTGCGCCATCTCGATGACCCCGGTCCTGCCGTCACTTAGAATTCCGAAGACGGAGGAAATTTCCCGGCCCAGCGGGTCTCTCACGACCGTTTGGATCATCTGTCCGTTTGCCGCTTCGACAAGACATTCCAGGGTCCCTTCCCCGCCGTCCGCCATCGGAATAACGGAGGTGGCGACGTTCCCAATACCTGCCAGTCGAACGCCCCTTTCCATGGCAAGCCCCGCTTCCTTGGCGGACAGGCTGCCTTTATAGGAATCCGGCGCAATGACGATTTTCAAGGGAATCCGCTCCTTTTTCTTCTAGTCGCTGTTACTTTATCTTGCAGGTGCCCGCAAAAGACAAGCAGGCTTTGGGGATCAGCCCGTTATTCGTTCCGGGCGGACCCACGGTTTCCCGCTGCTCTTGATTCCTTCCGGTTTTAGTCGGGTAATAGGAGCGCTTGCCGGCCGCGGCGCTGTTTGCCGCTTCCAGTCCGATTACCTTATTTTTCCAGACGCGTGATAGGTTCTTCCGGCAGCTTGACCCGCCGGTTTCAAAGGTTTCTCCACACCCATCTCGGAACCCGCAGAAGCTCATCCTTCCGGACGTACACATAAGCCGAGCAGCCTTGCGTCCCCTCGTAAAATACGGCGGCGGAATCTTCTACCGAAAATTGTTGCACGTCCGGTCCGGCTTCGTCAATCACCCGACCGCATCGTATCCCGGAGTAAAAGGAGTTGGCGGGGAGGACGGATAGACGCCTTCCCTTCTCATGAGATCCGTCAGGGCTGCGCCAGATGCTCATAAAAAACAGCCCGGCCATAGGCCGGACTGCTGCTTGCACGTGGTTCTTTACGGAAGCATTTTCACATACTCGCCGTAAACGTAAGCTATGCTTCCTTTATAGGATACTTTCACCCAGCCATAGCTGCTGCCGAGCACATTCAGAATCGTACCTTTCGGTACGGCGGTAATAATTTTCGCGGTCGCGGAAGCCTTTGTCCGCACATTCAGGAAGTAGGACGTCACTTGCGCCTGCTTCTTAACGGCCGGCTGCGGTTTTGGTTTTGGTTCCGGTTTTGGTTCCGGTTTTGGTTCCGGTTTTGGTTCCGGTTTTGGTTCCGGTTTAGGCTGAGGTGCGGTCGGTTCACCGCTTCCGCCCGCTTTAACCGCCGCGTTCAGCTTGCGGTAAAATTCACCTTTTGTCTGAACACCGTCAAACAGGCTGCCGCTCACCTTGGCTTTTCCGGAGAGAGCCGCGATTTCTTCTGTAGTGACCGGGGCCAGAATGTTGACGGACTCCACGTTCGTGTACTTGCCGTCTTCCGTCTTCGGTACCTGCAGGATGCCCGAGTTGATCAGCTCCACCACATCGGCGCGCTCGGGAGAAGTCGTATCTACGCCGATAATTTTCCAGTTATCCTGGATTTTCGGCTCGTAAACCCCGTTCTTCACTTCTTTCAGGTAAGCGATCGCGCGGCTGCGGACCGTTCCGCCCATCTCACCGAATGCGGACGCGTCTTTCGATGACCAGAGCTGTTCGAACTTGCGGCCTTCCAGAGCGCCGCCTTTCGCTTTCAGCGCGTCCATCCGGTAAGCGTTCATGCCCAGCTTTAAGTTGTCTTCGGGCCGGATGGATGTGCCGTCCATTTTACGCAGGTTCGTAATGCGGCTGCCGTACGGCTTCGTCAAATCGATGTCATACTTGACCCCGCCGAAGAAATCGTTCGTGCTGTACTTGGACGCGCGGCGTTTTTTGTCGAAGCTAACGGTTACGTCGCCCGGACGGGTGGAATTGAAATATCCTACCGCCCATTCCATGTAATCTTTCACATCTTTGCCCGTTACTTTATAAACTGTAATTTCGCCGAGGGCGAACTGGTAGTTGTACGCGATATCTTTCTTCTTGATCGGTCCGATATCCAGACGCGCTTTGTCGTTGTCAATCTGGTGCGCGACTACGTCGGCCTTGCTGTAATGGAGCATCACTTCACTGAAAAAGTCCGATAAAGGCGTCTCCTGGATTTGTACGCTCGGAATGCCTTCAATCTCGTTCTTCGGAACGAGATTCATCCCTTTCAGCTGCGCCACTTCGATATTGGCATCCGCCCGCGCGAAGTCGTGAAAGGGCTTCAGCGTTTTCTCCAGCTCGGGATCGGAAACGGCTGTTACCCCGCTTGCGTCTTTAACAGGAAGAGCGGCCGCTTTCTTGTCCTTAAGGACCATTTTCCCGTCCTTCTCCGTAAAGGTCAGGTCGATCCGGGAAACATGAGTGCCGTACTTGTCCGGTTCGGCGATGAGCACCCCGTTGACGGTCTCCGATTTGACCAGCTTGTGCATATGTCCGGCAAAAATCGCGGCCAGTTCCGGGTTCGCATTGGCGACGTCCGCGACACCGGTTCCCGGCACGCCGTTCTCGTTCTCGATCCCCATGTGCATGAGGCCGATCATTACGTCGACTTTGCCTTCCAGCTCTTTTACGGCTTTCTTCGTCTCTTCCACCGGATTCTTGAACTGGATTCCGTCCAGATGGTCGGTTCCCTTCTCAAATTCGGCAGTCATAGGGGTGTCCATCCCGATAATGCCGATTTTCACGCCCGCTTTTTCGATAATGGTATACGCAGGGAGAAATCTGTCCCCGTTGTCTTTGTAAATATTGCCGCCGAGCATTTGCCCCTTGTACTGCGAAGTAATCTTTTTAAATACGTCCAGCCCGAAATTAAATTCGTGGTTGCCCATGACCCAGGCATCGTAATTCATTTCGTTCATGGCGACCATCATCGGAGACTTCGGCTGGTCGTTAAACAGCTCCGCGGAATTGTCCTGAATCATGTCCCCTGCATCCACAAGAACCGTATTCGGATTCTCCTGACGCACTTTTTTGATCATGGTAAAAAGCTGGGTCAGACTCCCGTTCGTGTTAGGCCCGTCCAGTGCATAATCCCACGGCATAAAACGTCCGTGAATGTCCGACGTTCCCAGGATGGAAATCTCGGTGTCGGGCTTAGCCTGTTCAACCGTTTGCGCCGCAGCCTGACCGCTTGTGAAAACGGTTCCGAATAACAGCATAGCGGATACAGCCAGACTTACTGCTTTCTTTGCCTTCATGATGTCTCTCCCCTTCTGTGGTGGTAAGTTGGCGGCCGCTTCCGATTTTACAACAGCCTCTGCTTCCCTTAAAAGGCTATGCCAAATTTTGCTGCCTTTTTGAAACATAGTTCCGATTTTACAACAGAAGCGTCGATTTGAATATGATTTTATTTACGAAACCTTTACAATTCTTTTCACCGTGTCCCAGGAACCTGAAATTTTCCGTCAAAAAAAACACAGAGCCCGTTAGCCCTGTGTTTTCCGTTGTGTAAATCGGCCCGGCTGTCAACTGCCGCCCGAAACCTTTATTTATGCCGGAACGCCCGCATGGCCATGCCGCTGACCGCACATACCGAACGTTTGAAACGTTATTGAAGCTCACTGCCAACCCGCATTTACAGGGCGTTCGTTTTTCCCCGGGAAAAAACATTTTCCAGCGCTAAAAATTGCTTGCCCGTGAAGAACAACCCAAGGGACATTCCGAGCAGCGCCAGCTCCAGCTCATAGCCTCCGGTGAATCCTAGGCTCAGCTTCGCCGTAAAGATCGCCACCAGCATGATAACGGCAAATGCCGCCGCAATCCAGCGCGTTCCAAGTCCGATCAGCATAAGGATGCCTCCCGCGAGCTCGATAACCGCCACCACGTACGCCATGAACCCGGGAAGCCCCAGACTGCCGAAAAAACCGGCAACGCCGCTCAGCCCGCCTTCAAACTTCTGATAACCGTGAACGAGAAAGATCAAGCCGAGAACAATCCGTAAAATAAACGCTCCATACTGCCATTTGTTCATTGAATTCATTTTTAATTTCCTCCTTGGTTTTACACTACAATGCGTAGTGTTTATAGTCGCAAGAACACTACGAATCGTAGTGTCTGTGCTTAAAAAAATTTTTCAGAACAATATCTGGACGAAAAGCCAAGTCAGCATGACCAGAACATAACCGGAGATCATGGTTGGCGTAAGCGGCGGCCGGAAAGAAATCGGGGATTCCGGATCGACAATTCTGCGGATTCTGTAATTGATCGAAGTATCCGCGAAGGATGCGTACGCGAACGGCATGGCAACCGTACCGCCTCTTCGGAGCAGTTTCAGCAGGGCGCTGCCGAGATCGCGGGAAGAGCCTTGGCGCGAAATCGCGTAATTGTCCGCAAGTATCTCCCGCGCGATTTTGTACTGGTGGTGGAACCATTTCAGTACGGGAAGATACCACAGCACCGAAGCCAATAACGAGAGGAAGAACATGCTGCGCGGATCTCCCGTCTGCTGATGGTGCAGTTCATGATGGATAACGGCCTCCGCCTCGCTCGCCTCCAGCATATTCAAGAGTCCGGTGGACAGGACGACCGCCGGCCTGCCGAATCCCATCGTCAGCGCGATCGGCTCGTCCGACACGACCACGACGATGTTACCCCGCGCTTCGGGATACATCCGGTTCAGCTCCGCAGACAGCTTCGTATGCCGGCATGCGTCCAGCTTGGCGAAGATTCTCCGCGACAAGACGAACTGCCGGAGGATTTGCCACAAACTGTACGCGAACGTGACGATCACAAAGGCATCCAGCAAATGAGCGATGGAGAGAATGCCTTTGGAACGCATCCATTCGGTGCAGACATCCAGCACGTTAAACCCGATTCTGAGGCCGAACAGGACATGCAGGGCATACATGGTCATCTGAAACAGGACAACGCCCGCAATCAGAACCGACGAACGGAAAATGAATCTGGACCGGGACTGCCACATGTTACTTGTCCTTCTGCAGATCCAGGATTTTCTGTTGCAGCTTCTCAATGAGCATGGGATCCACCTCTTCCAGGGCATCGAGCATATGGTTGACCACCAGAGACGATCCGAATTCCTCCATAAGCTCGTGGGTCAATTCTTTCGACTGGCATTCGAGAAACTCGTCTCTGGATTGGACCGGCCTGTAAAGCGACGTTCTTCGGTCCATTCTTTTCGACAAGATTCCTTTATCCAAAAGCCGGTTCATAACCGTCATAACGGTGTTGAAGTTCACTAGCTTCTCTCGTTCCAGCGCGTGCTGGACGTCCTTGATCGCCATCTCGGGCCCGTCCCACAAAATACTCATGATCTTGGCCTCCAGAGGGCCGAAAAACCGGTTAAGCCCGCTTTCGTTCGTTTTAAAATTATGAATTTTCACGAGACCGCCCCCTTCCACTACTCATTGTAGTGTTCGCGGCATAACGGTGTCAAGTGCACATCTATCCAGTCTTATATACAGGGCGCGAGGCAGTAGAAGCGCAGATATGCTATAGTAATAAAAAAGGTACCGTGAAAGGAGGCCGTCCCATGGAAATTATCCCCGAGCAGTGTAAAGTGGTCGTGGCTCTCGACATGATTGTCGGCAAATGGAAACCCTTAGTCATTCAACATTTAATCAGCAAAGATACGCTCCGGTTTAACGAGCTCAGAAGATTGATGCCCGATATTACCCAGCGTATGCTGACCCTGCATCTGCGCGAGCTTGAAGAGCAGGACATCGTCCGGCGGGTCGTTTATCCGCAGGTTCCCCCCAAGGTGGAATACTCCATTACGGCGTATGGCCGGACCCTGGAGCCGATCCTCCACTCCATGCACGTCTGGGGCGCGGCCCATGTCGAGCATATGAAGCACCGGAACGCCGAATCCGCCGCGAACGCGGAAGGCCAGGCGGCTTCGGCGCGGCCTTAACGCCCGGCCTGCGGACGCCTCGGCCCCGCAGGTAGGCGCGCGCCGCCCTGCGTGCAGTTCGCGCCTTGCGATGCGGCGTCTCATCAAGCGGCGGATACGACCCGCCGCGGACGCGGGCTGCCCCATTGCGCGAGCCGCAGAGCCCGCGCAGCAAAAAAACCTCCTTCCCTGACAGGGAAACGGAGGTTTTTTGCGCCGGCCGGGGAGTTCCCGGCGGGCAGCTCCGGCTCCAGGCCGGAGGATGTTTAGAAGCGTTTCGCCGCTTCTTTCGCTTTGGCGATCGCCGCTTCTTTGATGGCCGGAGCTTTATCCGGCATAGCCGCCACACCTTCCACGAAGATGCCTTCGAAAGAAGGTACGCCGTGGAACTGCATGATTTTGTTCAGGAAGCTGTGTCCGCTCTCGAAGCTCGCGGCAGGACCTTCGGAGTAGACGCCGCCGCTTGCTTGGATATGAATGGCTTTCTTGTCGGTCAGCAGTCCGACCGGGCCGTTTTCCGTGTATTTGAACGTTTTGCCGGCGATGCAGATAGCATCGATGTAGGCTTTAAGTACCGGAGGGAACGAGAAGTTCCACATCGGGGATACAAAAACATACTTGTCGGCTGCAATGTACTGCTCCACGATATCGTTCAGACGCTGAACTTTCGCCTGCTCGGAAGCGGAAAGCTGGTCAAACGAGGAACCGGAGCGCAGCTTGCCCCATCCGCTGAATACATCCGCGTCGATTTGCGGAATATCCGAGTTATAAAGATCGAGGGCGACGACTTCATCGGCCGGATTCGCTTCGCGATAAGCCTCGATAAATTCTTTACCTACCGCCATGCTGTAAGAAGTTTGGTGATCGTGCGGGTGAGCCGTAATGTATAGGACTGTTGCCATGATTGAATTCTTCCCTTCTCAACGAAAATATCTCGACTTACACGATTAATTATGTCTCATATTTTCCGTTCTGGGAAGTAGGCACATCCATGTGGGTTAGGATAAAAAAAGGTACTGTAAACGGCCAAGTAACAGAATAACCCCCGTTTCTGCAGGAGAAATGGGGGTTCCGACGCGGTCGCGCTGTTACGATTTAGCTACTTTGACCCGTTCATCGACCGGTTTGAATTCCTTGTCGCCCGCAGGCGCCGTCGGCTTGCCGAAAGGCATTTGGGCGATCAGCTTCCACGATTCCGGCAGGTTCCAGGTGCTTTTCACCTTCTCGTCGATCAAAGGGTTGTAATGCTGAAGCGTCGCACCCAGCCCTTCGCTCTCCAGCGCCGTCCAGATGACGTACTGCAGCATGCCGTTTGACTGCTGGGACCAGTTCGGGAAATGGTCTTGATAGCTCGGGAACTGCGCCTGCAGCGCCTCGATGACGGACATATCCTCAAAGAACACAACCGAGCCGTGGCCGCTGCGGAAACTGTTCAGCTTCTGCTCCGTGGCCGCAAACTGGTCTTCCTTGACGATCGTACGCAAAATATCTTTGACGATGTCCCACAGCTTATGATGCTGCTCACCCAGAAGCACGAGTACCCGTGCGCTTTGGGAGTTAAAGGAAGACGGCGTGTGTTTAACCGCTTCCCGCACGATTTCCACAATTTTGTCGTCCGAAACAGGAGATTCTCCGCTGATTCCATAAATGGAGCGTCTTTCCCGGACTGCTTGCAAAAATGGTTCCGATGCCATACGTAATCCCTCCGTTATTCGTAGAAGTGAACGGATAGTAATTTGCCGCTTTGTCCCCGTTCCTATGCAAAAGTTTAGCCATCGAAGGGGGTAAAAGGACACTCACTTCTTAATTACCCGCCGCGGAACGTCAGGAATCTGTCTGATCTTTCATCCAATAAAACGGTATCCGAGCCCAAACCATGCTTTCAAATTCTCGCTCCGCAGGAAGCCGATCCCAGCAACATATGGGGATTTCCGGCCCAGCACCAGCCCAGCTTCGGCTTGCCGCCGCCCTGTGCGAAAGGCTGAATGTGTCTTTTTCCCCCTTCCATAGAGAATAATGGCATTCCCGTTTGAACACATTATGGATATCGAATCCAAAGGTGTGTTTTGCATGAGTCTCTATCGCAAGCTTATCCGGGCGGCCCGGAGCTCAGGACCGGGTGAAAATCTCCCCGAACCGGAAAAAGCCCTCGGGGCTTCCGATTCCATTGCCATCAATATCGGTTACCTGAAGCATGCTCTCTGCTTTACGGAAGATTTAAAGCAGCAGCCCCTGCCTTTCGCCGGTACGGACGGGATGCTCGTTTACCTCGAATCCATGGTCGATCAGGATAAAATACAGCTTCATGTGGTCCAGCCTCTGCACGAAAATACCGGCCAAGAGCTGGATAACTTGTTTAACATTTTGGAAACGACCCGCGAAACTCCGCTGGATAACGCCGTCAAAGCCTTGATTCAGGGAAAATGCGTTTATTTTCTGGAGGGTCTTCAGGGGTTTTATATTTTGGCGACGGAAGCCGTTTACAAACGGACTGTGGAAGAACCCGAGAACGAAGGTGTCATCCGGGGCCCTCACTACGGTTTCATTGAAGTTCTGAACGTAAACTTGTTTCTGATCCGCAGGCTGATCTCAAGCCCTTATTTGACGGTCCGCTATTTTCTGGCCGGTACGCATACGCAAACCCGGATAGCCGTCGTTTATATGAAAAATATCGCCAATGCCGAGCTTGTTCAGGAAGTGGAGGAACGAATCCGGGCCATCTCCGCCGATGCCGTGCTGACTACAGGAATTGTTCAGGAGATTACGGAGGATCATCCGTTCTCCATGTTTCCGCAGCATTTGGCCACCGAGCGTCCGGACCGGACCGCTTCTAATTTATTGGAAGGACGCATCGCGATTCTTACGGAAGGAAGTCCGACCGTCCTTATCGCTCCCGTCACCTTCTTCGCCTTCTACCAGTCGCCGGACGATTATAACGGGCGCTGGATCGTCAGCTCTTTTGTCCGAATGATCCGGATGTTCAGCTTTCTGCTGGCGTTCACACTTCCCGCTCTTTACATCGGGACAGTTTCCTTTCATCCGGACATTTTACCGCTGGAGCTTGTCCATACGATCAAAAGCTCGCTGGAACGCGTCCCTTTTCCCGCTATCGTCGAAGCCATGCTGCTCGAACTCATCTTCGAGTTGCTCCGCGAAGCGGGTATCCGGCTGCCAAGCCGGGTCGGACAGACGATCGGCATCGTCGGCGGTTTGGTCATCGGGGATGCCATTGTACGGGCCGGACTCGTTTCCTATACGATGATTATCGTCGTTTCGCTGACGGCCATCGCCTCTTTTCTCGTCCCGTCCCATGAAATGAGCTCGGCCGTGCGGATTTTGCGCTTTCCGCTGATGATCGCGGCTTCTATTTTCGGATATGTGGGGATCGCTTTCGGTCTGATGCTCCTGACGATCCATCTGTGCAAGCTGGAATCTTTCGGCACGCCCTACTTCTCTCCTTTCGCACCGCTGAGAATAAAAGACATGAAGGACGTGTTTGTCCGTTTTCCTTCTTGGCTGCTCAACGCGCGTCCCCATGACGCCAACCCTAAAATCATAAAGCAAGAAGAGGCCACCTCAAGGAGCTGGAAACGGGATGAAGATTGAACCCAAAGACACCATTTCGCAAGGCCAGCTTTTTCTGCTCATTATTAAACTCCAGATCGGTGTCGGAATTCTTTCGCTGCCTTACCGGCTTCATCAGCTCGCCAAAGGGGGAGGCTGGATTTCGGTTCTGATCGCCGGCTTCTTCCTTCAGCTGATTCTGGTTATGATGTGGATGCTGATGAAGCGGTTCCCCTCCTACAGCGTGTTCGGGATCGCGTCGGCCGTAACGGGCCGGTATGCGGGCACTTTGATCGGAATTGCCTACGTCGCTTACTTTCTTCTGGTCGGCGGCGTTGTCATGATGGGCGCGTTCGATATCATCAACCGCTGGATTCTCCAGAACACTCCGCGCTGGGCGGTGCTGTTCCTGTTTTTGCTGACGGGCGTTTATTTGATCCGGGGCACGTTCCGTACGATTACCCGTATTTTTATTCTTTTCACGTTTCTCATCGGGCCTATGATGTTCCTGATCGGATACGGCGTGCACCGCGCTAATTTCCTGTACCTGCTTCCGCTTAACGAGGCGGGAATTTGGAATATCGTTCTCAGTTCGAAAGAAACGATTACCGCCATGTACGGCTTCGAGCTGATTCTCGTCATTTATCCGTTTGTCAAAGGAAACCATGCCGGCAAACTGAAAGCCGTTTCGGCCGGTACCTGGTTTGTCGTTTTGTTTTACGCCTTCACGGTGTTTACCTGCATGACCGTTTTCAGCCCCCTGCAGCTCAGCATGATTCCGGAGCCGGTCATGTATCTGCTCCGTTCGCTGCCCTTCGGGGCGTTGGACCGGGCAGATCTGCTGTTCCTCCCCATCTGGATGATTTCCATGGTCGCCTCCATGACGGGCTACTGCTATGCGGCCGCTTTCGGCATCGGCCATCTGCTGAAGCATAAGGATCATAAGAAAGCCGCGCCCTTCGCGGTGATTATTTCCTGTGTCATCGCCTATGTGCCGCAGACGAAGGAACAGTTCGAATTTTTTTCGTATATCGCCGACGCGTCGGCTTATTTTTTCCTGATCGGCTTCCCGCTTCTGCTCCTGCTGCTATCCTACGCCCTTAAGAAGAAAGGAGGTAATCCCGTATGAAACGGACCGGACGTATCGGGACCGTGCTGCTTCTGCTTGCCGTGCTGCCCGGCTGCTGGGACGAGGACAGCTTGAGAGATGCCCGCCTGGGATACGGGTCGGGGTATGATCTTACGCCCGACGGCAGGCTGATGCAGACGATCGAAGTCGTCGATGAGCCCCAACAGACCGAGCAGCAGGGTGCGGCGAAGAACGAAGTGGAGTCCGGAACCGGTTATTCCGTCCGGCAGACAAGCGATATTATCCGGACCAAGGTAACCGGCGATATCCGGTACTTTAAATACGGCTTTATGCTGCTTGGCCGAAATGTGGCGGAAAAGGATCTGTATCCGTACCTGGATGTTTTGTACCGCGATCCGCGCAATCCGACTTCCCGGGTTAAAGTCGCCGTCGTGGACGGGTCGGCGAACGAAATGCTCCGGTTGAAGAAGGTCGGCAGCATTCTCATCGGTGAATTTATTACGAGGAAAATCGAAAGCCTGGAGGAGATGAGCGTTTTTCCCGAATTGTCGCTGGAAACGATGCTCGCGATGCTGCTGGATCCCGGCCAGGATTTCGTGCTTCCCTACCTGAAGCAGGACGGGAAAAACGTCGCGGCCGCCGGGAACGTCCTGTTTCACGATCAGCGGATGACCGGCAGCCTGAACGTGGAAGAATCCATTCTGTATTCGCTTCTCATGGGCGCACATAAAAAAACCGCAAGATTTGTGCGGAAAATCAAAGAAGGAGACCGGAACAATCTGGAGAATTACATCACGTTCGATGCCGGGGGACAAAAAAGCAAGCGAAAATTGAAGGTCCAGGTCCGGGAGCGCGAAGTGGATGTTTATCTGGACCTGAACCTTCCGGTAAGAGTGATGGAGTTTGCCGAAGATCATCTGCATGAAAAGGATACGGTGAACCGGCTGAACAAGGACTTGTCCGATCTGCTGACCCGGGACGCCGAAGTCATCATTGGGAAGCTTCAGGAAAGCGGCTGCGATGCGTTCGGTATCGGGAGACAGCTCATTGCCCGCCATCCTAAATTATGGAAGTCCATGGACTGGGAGCAGGAGTATAAAAACGTCCGTTTCCACCCGAAGGTCAACGTGAAAATTGTGGGCTCGGGTGTTTTCAACTGACCTGTTCGCATTCCATATCCCGCGGAGGTTAGACGCCCGGATTCCAGGAGGCGCTGCCATCTTCGGGCATGCCCGGCAGGATCAAACCGCCGTCTACCCGTAGAGAGATGCCGGTCACGTACGACGCCTGCTTCGACGCCAGCCATACCGCAGCCCGGGCGATATCGTCCGGCAGACCTATCCGGCCCAGGGGGATCGTCTCGGCGAACATGTCCAGCTGAGGCTCCGGTTCCCGTACAAGTACGGCTCCGGGAGCCAGACAGTTGACGCGGATTCCGTAAGGCGCGAGATCAAGCGCGGCAGCTTCGGCGGCCCGTTTCAAGCCCGCTTTGAGTCCGCCGTAGGCGGCATCCTCCGGATAAGCCCGCTCGGCCCGCGAGGAGGTAATGTTCAGGATGCATCCCCGGATGCCGCGCTCAATCATGTGACGGGAGGCATCCCGCATCAGAAGCAGCGGAGCGCGGAAATTCAGCCCGTACAAGCTGTCCAGGTTTTCGGCGGGCAGCTCCTGTATGCGGCCGTACAGCCCGATGCCGGCGTTATTCACGAGAACGTCAAGGCGGCCGAGGAATTGCAGGGCCTCTCCTATGGTCGCTTCCGCAGTCTCAAGCTTCCTCAGGTCTCCAGCGATCACTACGCATGGGTCTCCCGACAAGCGTGAAATCTCCTCGGCCGCAGCAGCCGCAGCATCCCCATCCTCATAATGGGAAATCGCGACCCGGTAGCCTGCCGCAGCAAATTCAAGGGCAATGCCCCGTCCGATACCCGTGCTTGCTCCCGTTACGAGTACGGCGGGTTTTGGTCTGTTCTGTTTCTCGTGCATGCCATCCTCCTCAATTGTCAAGCGGCTTGCTTACAGGCCCGCTGTTCAGCGCCGCTTCCACGGCGCAGAGAATGAGCTCGTGATCTTCGATCATATGAGGCAGCTCCCCGGGTTCGACCCAGATGCGGGCCGTACACTCGTTCTCCCGGGTAAAGGCGTGGCAGGCGGCGATATCCATCCGGTAAAAAACCTGATAGCCGATGAGCAGATACTTCCCCGCCGGATCGAAATTCGGATTGTTCTCATGACTCACTTTGATCATCCCGACCGGACGGATCATTCCTTCTACACAGCCTTCCTCCAGGCATTCGCGGTGCAGGGCTTCCCCGGGTGTCTCGCCCGCCTCCACGTGCCCGCCCGGCAGGTTAAAACCGCGGGTTTTGACGCGGACGAGCACTATTTTGCCTTCATAAAAGCAGACACCGTGTACACTGGTGACATCACTTCCGGGAGGCGCTGCGGTAGTCATCCAGGTCAGTTTTACAAGATGGCCGCCCCAATCGGCCTCAATCGTCTTCGATTTCAACATATGATCGCCTCCGTTTGCTTTCGGCCTTCCGATTTTGTGGTCTTCTGCCGGCACCGGCGTCAAGTTCAGACAGGCTGCTTCTGATTTTGCGGCGGCACATAATCCAGCCATTTCTGCCAAGCCAGATCAAGCTGGCTCAGCACGATGCCGATATCGACGGGTTTCTTCATTCCGGTTCCCTCCGCTTCAAGGCTTTTCCTGAGGGAAGCGCCTTCATTTTAGGTCCTCTTTTAAATATAGCGGTTTCGGCCGAAAAAAAGAATCTGCCCGGGGTTAAACAAGTTCTCCTTCTATAAAAAAAGCTTTGTTCAGCCCAGCTCAAACAGCCCCAGTCTCTGAAAGAGAGAACTGAGGCAGCTTTTGCTTTGAAAAACCGGGGAGGCGGAAGACCGGATGAGTTTCCGCTCGATTGACGCTACCCTATTTAATTACGTGCCGCGTGCCGCTTTTCTTCTCGTAAAATAACTGCCGGTTGCGGTTGAACACACAGCGCAGGACGTGAATAGCGAACCAGGCATTAAAGAGGAACATGGCGAAAGTCGCGATGACCATCAGGATATCGGGAAGATTCTCGATCCCCGCCCGGATATACAGCTGATTCAATCCACCGACGAACAAATACAGCAGCCCGTAACGGACGAAAAGCTCGTACAGCGTTATTTTTTCGGATGTGCCTTTGAGACGGATGCGGACGATCCATTTGCCGAGCGTCTGGCCGTTCGTGAAATAAGGCAGCACGATAAAATACAGCACGACGCCCGCCGCATAAGGAATCGGAACATTCAGTACGGCCAGAATGGCAAGTACGGGGCTCATTACGAACCAGTCGAACAGGAACGCAAGCCCACGCCGGGTGTAAGTGACGCGTTTGACCGCCAGGTCCACTTTGTCATCGAGCGATTCGATCTTCGGCAGCAGGGAAGATAACCACTCCGCCGCGACATACCCGATCATCCCCCCCGCCGTATTCATCATAATGTCATCGACATCGAAGAGGCGGTACGGATAATCGTAGATGCCGTACAGGCCGGTTACCTGCGTGATCTCGAAAAACAAAGACAGCCCCATCGAGAACAACAAGCATTTGACCCAGTTTGTGCGGAAATAATACCGCAGGAAAATGCCGAACGGCACCGTAAGCAATACGTTAAAGAGCACTTGAAGGAACGCCCGTTCCTTCAGCAAATGCAGGTACGTGCGCGGTTGATCCGCCACCACGGCCGTTTCCCTTACGATGTCTTCCAGGAAGTGAAACGGAATCCACTGGGCATACGACTCCACCGCCGGGGGCGTATTATGGATGCTCGGAGGCAGCGGCAGAATAATCAGATACAGGGCATTCATCATATACAGAAGAAACAAGTACAGCAGCAATGCCCTGTAAAAGTGTACATACCCGTACTTGCGGTACTGGACGAGCAGAAAGGGGAGCGTGAACAGAACCGCCGCGATCGGAAACGTTAGAAATGCGTACGAAATCGGAAACAAATAGAAGCTGAACATAGAAACACCTGCTGTTAGTGATTTAGTAAAATCTGATTTTAGCACAAGCAACGCCGCTATGCACATCATGCCAAGAGCCGTCGATTCATATGCACCTAAAATTGCACGTTTATAACATTTCAGGAAAGCATCCCAAAAGGCCGGTCATCTTCCAAAACCCGAATGAAGAAATCTTTCATCTTTCTTCGGATACCAAATAAAATTCCTTATCGGATTGATACGAAAAACGTCGAATAAAGTCGAAATCGTCCAGAAAACCTTCGCCGGACAGAGCGGATATTCCTTTTAAAAACGACCCAAAAACGTCGAAAAAGCTTGTTTTTCGCCATTTTGTGTGATTTTTGTGACGTTTGAAGGAACTTTAAAATAACTGTTAACTTTATGTGTACCTTTGTCGATATAGGTCATACAACCTACAACGAAGAGGTGCGCGAACTTTGGAGAAATCTTCTATTATTGGTATCATTCTGGCTATTATAGCCGTAGGCGTCGGCATGGTTTTAAAAGGGGCCAGCCTGACTGCTCTGTTCAACCCTGCCGCTTTGCTTATTATTTTCGTCGGGACGGCGGCCACTCTTTTTATCGGATTTTCGGGCGAAGATCTTAAAAATTTCCCTAAACTGTTGAAAATCGTTTTCACTGAGCAAAAGCTTATGCCCAAAAAAGACCTCATTAATATGGTGGCGGACTGGACAGCTCTTACCCGCCGCGAAGGCCTGCTTTCTCTCGAAGAAAAAGTGAACGAAATTGACGATCCCTTCCTTAAAAGCGGAATGCGGATGATTATCGACGCCAATGATCAGGACTTCGTGCGCGAAGTGTTGATGGAAGATATTGCGGCTATGGAAGACCGGCACCGGAACGGCGCTCAAATCTTTACGCAGGCGGGAACGTACGCCCCTACTCTGGGGGTATTGGGAGCGGTTGTCGGCCTGATTGCGGCGCTGAGCAACCTGAACGAAATCGAGAAGCTCGGCCATCTCATCTCCGCGGCGTTCGTCGCGACTCTTCTCGGTATTTTCTCCGGTTACGTTCTGTGGCATCCCATTGCCAATAAACTGAAGCAGAAATCCAAAAAAGAAGTCACGCTGAAGCTGATGATGGTGGAAGGACTTTTGTCCATTCAGGCCGGCATTTCCTCTTCCGCGGTCAAACAGAAGCTGCTTGTTTTCGTACCAAGCTCCCAGCGTGAAGACGAGGACTCCTCGAAACAATCAGGTACGGACGATGAGTAAAAAGCACAGGAAGGAACATCATGAGGAGCATGTGGACGAGTCTTGGCTCATCCCCTACGCCGACCTTCTGACGCTGCTGCTGGCCTTGTTCATCATTTTGTTCGCTTCCAGTCAGGTGGACTCGAAAAAATACGACAGCATCATGAGAGCTTTGAACTCCGCTTTTACCGGGGGCACCGGGACTTTCGAGACTTCGGCCAAAATACCCTTGAACCGGGACACCAGTACCGCACTCAAGAAGCATGACAACCCGAACCCTTCGGAAAGCGAAGCGCTGCAAAAGCAGTACGAGGCCGAGCAGGCCGATCTGGAGCAGCTTAAGCAGAAGCTCGATCAATACATCACGGACAACAAGCTCGGCTCCGAGCTGGCAACGACCCTGACTGACGACCAGCTAATGATCACGATCCAGGACAAAGCTTTGTTCGCGTCCGGGTCTGCGGTGATTAAATCGGAATCGCGTCGTCTGGCCCAGGCGATGACCGATATGCTGAGCCAATATCCGAAATACCGGATCGAAGTGGCCGGACATGCGGACAATGTGCCGATCAATAACAAGGAGTTTGATTCGAACTGGGATCTAAGCTCCAGACGGGCCCTGAATTTCATGAAAATTTTGCTTGAAAATAACGCCATCGACCCGAGCCGCTTCCGCTCGATCGGATACGGCGAATATCGGCCGGTGGAACCAAACGATTCAGCCGATGGCAGGGCCAAAAACCGCCGCGTCGAGGTAAGCATCATGCGCGGCATCAAAGCGTCGGATGTGAAGAAAACCGCCGCGAATGAATAGTTCCATCCAATAAAGCAGGTTCCTGATTAATACGGGAACCTGCTTTATTTGCTGCCGGGGGCGGAGCGTGGAGGTTGGCCGTCTGCCGTGCAGGGCCGGATCACCCGTCCGGGATTGTAGTAAGCCGGAGACGAAGAGTACTCCTCCCGTTTTGGTCAGCTGATGCAAGCCGGATTGGATCTCTGCGCTGCTATTCTGCATTTTCCGACTTGTGGCTGTGCAGCTTGCTCCCCGCTTTTCGCTACACGCCGCCCGCTTCGTTTCTATGCATGAAAAGCGCTTGAAATCATTAGGGTCATAGAGCGGTTTCGATTAGGTTCATGCAGGACGGCTTAGGGCGGGGAAGTTATGTCCTCTTCCCTTCTTGCGGTGCCCAGTCCGTTATTCCGAATCGTGGCGATTCAGCCACCGTCACTTTGTAAGATTGCATGGCAGCCGGCACACCCTTGAACCTCAGCCGTCCATCGCTAATCAATGTCCACAGCCGGTATTCGATGAACTCCATCATAACGGCGCCGCCCCAGCTCTCCAGCGCTTCCATAATCACCCGGCTGGCCGGAACGAATTCATCTTCAACATCGCTTCCATCGCGCTGAAATTGTCCGACTAGTTCTAGGAGAGCATCGTCGTAACTGTCCTCCGCAGCCTGCACAATTTTCCCATCCGACCATATATGAAGCTTCGCATCGGAAGCCGACAGTTCTTCCCACTCCTTGATATAAGCTTGCCTTGCCTGCTCAGACAAAGGCTGCTTCCTCTCTTCATGCAGCCCTACGATTTCTTCAATCGCTTCCATAGAAAGAAAGCCGAATGCATGAGAATGCGGAGCCGGATCGAAACGGAAGGCTATCCCTTCATAAAGCTGCGAAATATGGCCGATATAGACGTTATTTGGAGCATCACGTAGGGCAGACAGCACAAGACGCATCCCGATCTGCTCATGGGCGTGATAGCCGGTCCAGATCGTAATGTCCTTACCGGCGGGTATGCCGCGCACAGTCTCCAGTATGGGTTCTAAACCGTGCCTGATCCCGGTAAACTGGGCGTACCCATACCCCTTGAAACGTTCGGACATCCATTGCAAGCGGAACTTACGCCCCTCTTCCGTCTCCAGCTCCCGGATCGGCCCTTCGGAAAAACAATCGCTGAATGCGAGGATCTCGCTTTCTTTCCTCCGTCCCAGATTGCTAAGCGCACACTTCAAAGCTCCCGCATTGGACAGTCCCATCACAATGTGAACATGGCCGGTTTTCCCTTCCGTTTCCGCCCGCTTTTGGGCCAAGTGTCCGTTCCATATCTCTAAAATCCGTTTATGAAGGGCATGTTCTTTCTCCAGCAGTTCGTCGTATTGTTGTGCTTGTTTCAGCATTTGCAGCAGCAGGCCCTTGGCTTCATTGGGATGCAGGGCGTAAATCTCGTCAAGTATATCCGGACGCTTCAATTTCGGTCCACCTCAATTTATCTGAATTATGTAAAATAATGGTATTCCACTTGTTTAGCATAGCATTCTTCCGGAAAATCGGCTATACTCCCCTGCACCTGCCCTGTGGTTCACTAACCTCCAAATCCTTCGCTCCCTACAAGGTGGAGTTCCGCTTTCGGTAAAAATGAAAAAAGACCGCCTATAAGGCAGTCTTTGTGACGCTTTGCAATTAAACGGTCGAAGCGTCGAGCTTCTCGTTGGCGCCGGACGCGGCGGCTTTACTTTCCGGGGTGCGACCCATAAACCACAGCGTGGACCAGATCAGAAGGAAGCCGACCAGTTGTCCGATTGTCAGGGCCTGATCGAATACGAGCCAGTTGATCAGGACACCTACGGCCGGGAAGGACAGTTCCGCGATCGTCGCGAGAAACGCCTTGGTCGAGGACAAACCTTTATAGTAGAGCAGCATGCTGATCAGCCCCGGAAAAAACGCCTGGAACAGCATGTTCACAATGATAAGCGTCCATTCACCCGTTCCTTTGTGAAGCTGCCAGGCATCCCCGCTCGCCATGAGAACGATAAACAGCAGCGGGATAGCCAGTAAAAAACGGAGCGAAGTTACGATCGGGAAATCGAGATTTTTTTGCAGCAAATATTTGCCCATGACCGTGGATCCGCCCCAGAGAATAGCGGCCAGAATCGATAGCAGACAGCTCATGGTGCCCAGATCTTTGAGGCCCAGCGACGGGGATTGAAATCCGAATGTCAGCAAATACGTGCCCGCAAGTGCAAAAAAGATGTATTTAAAAAATCGGGCGGGAAGAGCTTCTTTTAGCAGTACGCGTGCCAAAGTAATGGCGAATAAGGGCTGAAGCTTTTGTAAAAGCAGCACGGCATTCGCGCTTCCATGAGCAAACGCCGACGTGAACAAAATCGTGGCGATTGCCGATCCGCCCCACGAAATGAACAGCAGCGCGCCGATGACAGCCAGCGTCAGCTTTCCGGTCAGTTGTTCGCGGTACCGGATCAGGACCGGAAGCGCGTAGCAGGCGAGCAGCAGGTGTTCGATGAACACGATCTGCGCCGATGTTAGGCTTTTCAACAGCAGGATACGAAAAAGCGGATCGAGACCCCACAACGTGGCGCCCAGCGCGACATACCAGATGCCGTTGATCCCTTTACCCTTTGTTAAAGCGGACTTTCCGTTAAGACCTAAAGCATTTTCCAATTCAAAAACCCCCTGTGGAATGTTTTGAATTGAACCTTCCGAAAAGAGACGATGCCCCCGCTGGAAATTCAACGGGGGCATCGACAAACAGACTTCATTAAAATAAAAATTTTAATGAAGCTGCTTTTCACCTTCTCCCATCCGGACTTTACCGTCGGCCTTGGAGTCGCACCAAGTCAGTCCCGGCCGTAACAGCCGGGAGTCGCGGGCTTAGGGTACTTGCGTACCCATCACCGCCGGTTGGGACTTTCACCCTACCCCGAAGGTTCAATATTCAATTTCGTATGTCCTTTTGGTGACCTTTGATAGTCGTTTCGGTACTGAAACCCTTGATATTACTGGATTTTTTGGACTTTCCTGCATTAGCAAGTATCACTTGGAATCCTATGATTTCCTCAAGTTTCCTACCAAAATCCTACCAAAACCCTAAAATTCCTACCGAAATCCTACCAAAATCCTACCAAAATCGTACGCAAAAATGATTAACTGTAATTGGAATGTTAACACTATAAAACAAAAAAAGCAAGGGTTTTATGCCCTGCTTTCATTGTCTTCTAACCAATTGAAAACTGCATCTCTTGACGCTTTTATGATCCCTCTTTTTCCTACTCGTCTTACTGCAAAAGGCGGATTTTTTAAAAACTCATATCCGGCCCTTCTACCCAATCTCAATATTTTAATGATCTGTTCTCCATTTAAAACTAAGGGTAAATCTTCTTTATTGTTTACTGTTTTCATGTATACTCCTCCGCCATACTTCTTTTTTTACCGCTAATCCAAGCAACATCGCTAAAGCGTAAAAGGCTCTCCATCGTATTTCTCCGTATTTTGGATGGCTGATCGGTGGATCAAACCTATGGTTGTATACTGTTTGGTCGGTGATGTATTCACTTTCGTTACTCAGGTACCTTTCCTCTACAAGGAATCTTTCTAACCGTGGCAGACGCTTCACAGCCCGTTCAATGCGCTCACAGTATCTTCTCCTATGTTCCGGTTCGTCTACGTTATAAATCGCTATGTTCGCGGTCTGATCGCTTGTAACGTTTGTGGGGCCATGAAAGCGTTCTGTATAGCCAGCAGTAATTGATGCTTCCCTTTCTTCAAATGAAAGAAATTTATAAATCCTGTACTTTTCGAAAGCATCCTCAACCGCGGCCTTCGTAAGCTTCCTATCAAGCTCCGGCAGTTCGAAGCTAATTTGTTCCAATCTAACCGCCTCCGTTCAAGGCATCTTAAGTAACTATCGGAGCCCTTTTTGGGCTTTTTTTAGTACAAGCGTCACAAGTCAATCAACCCTCCTATATTGTACCTTCGAAAAGATAAAAATTAGGAGAGGAGTTGATAGTCTTGATGCACAAACTTGAAATAATCATCATTATTTTAGATCTGCTTGTGTCTATTCTAGGTCTTGTAGAGGTTATATCTCGATTTTTTGTTTAACTAATGGTTAATCATCAATGGGGAGGGGTTTCCTCCCCTAGTTGATGTTTAACCTGCTCATTTACCAATTTCAAGCGCGATACTTAGGGCTGAAATACTTCCGTCTTCTTCTTCCACCTTATCTATGCCAGAAATGAACACGTCCTCCGGTTGTACCCTCATGCCCGTTTTGGAAAAGATGTCAACGCAGAGAGCATATTTCACTTCTTCTAAACTCATAACGATCATCATATATAAACCCTCCCTTAGTTGATGTTTAGACTGCGTTTTTGCTTGCTTCACGCATCATATCGCCTACACAGCTGCATTCGTATCCGTCAGGATCATGCGGAAGTTTGTCCCAGAATTGTTTTGCTTCGTCCGTGCAATACCACCGCTGAAATTCCCCCTCATACACCCCTGTGAACTTCCAACATGCCGAGCCGATAGGTATTGATTCGCCAGTCACCTCGCATTTGTGCTGTTTTCGCGTTTTACTTATACGCTGCCAATCATTCCATGCAGTGTCCATTGTGTCCCTCCCATGTATTTCTGTTTTTGACCTGTCCGTTAGACTGCCGAGCAATCATTTACTGCTTTCCAACACCGCCACAATCACTACATACACCGTCATACCCGCCATATAGTGCCGACGAGAAACCTGATCCTCCGCAGGTTCTGCAGTCATCCTCGACAAATTCTAAAAATTCCTCTGGAGTCATCGCACGCACTCCTTTTCCCGCACAGTCATTACAGCGATATTGAGAGTGGATCGAGTATGGCACCTGTTTTCTTTCATTACAGTCAATGCAGACAATTTCAACGCATTTTGGAAGCAATTCCTCTTTCATGTCCTGTCCTCCCATGTATTTCTGTGTTAAAACTAACCGTGATAACCCGTAAACTTTCTGGCTGCTTCCAGGTCTTCTTCCGTAGGCGCATCGGCACTGTCCCAAAGCTCCGCCTCTAACATGGTAACGATAAATTCTTTCTGCATTTTAATAGGCATTTGTTTAAGCACGTTTTTGATTTCTGTAACCATTTCGGAGTAGTCACAAAATTGGAATATTCTAAGTAAAACTTCCGATATCTCTTCTTTTTTCACGTGGTATAAACCCTCCCATGTATTTCTGTGTTATTGAGTGACTTTGCCGAATCCGCTGACTAGAAACTTTGTCTCCGTTATTGGTTCGATTTTAGTTATCTTGGAAATGACAATGAACTTGTTTTGAAAAGTAACCACCAAGCCTACCTCCATCATTCTCGGGTATTCAATAACTACGCTAAACCCTTCTTTGTTAGCCACCAATCTACACCGTCCTTTATTTAGATGCCCTATAGGGGGATTAATCTGTGGTTCCTTTAGCCCAGCTTGCAAAGGACTTCAGCGATAAAATGTACACGCCGCCCTTGTTTGGTCCGGCTAGCTGCTCATATCTGATACCATCGGGTCTCATTAGTCTGCTAAATGGTTTATGCCAGCCGACACCAATATCCAACACCTTTCGCTCGCTATAGGACCGCGGCCCCGTTTTTCCGTTGTGGTAGGTCTTGCCGGGCATGATTTCATGTGGTGACATTGGCTTCCTCCACTTTCTCTAGATAATCAATCCGATAAACGCGCTTATGAACCAGGTTAATTTGGGATTATCCTTCGTATACCAGTCTACTTGTGCCCGAATCCCACTCTTCGCAATATTCCGTACAACTCCACGAACCAAATACTTATCCTTCTTGTGCTTTACAACGTCTCCCGGCTTCATCGTTTATCCCTCCAAAATTCTTATTAAGAAACGATCCAGTCTAGCCGATATAAATGGGATAATCATACAGATAAGGGGAAATGTTTTTGAATAGTACAAATATGATTGCTCTTTCGTCTCTTGTATTAATTGCTTTGGTAATAGTAGGTTTAGAAATTTCTTTTTACATTAATTTCAAGAAAAAATTATTAAGTTCGTTTAAACATCTAAATGTAGTTGATGTAATGTATGAAGAACATCGTCGAATTGAATCTTTATATAACTCATACAAGAAGATACCCAAGGCTAAATTTAAAATTGTTATGATGAGCATTAAGTCAGAGGAAAATTCAACCAACTATCTTAGTGTTATCATTGATCTTTTGGTAAAATTGATTTTTACGACAATCTTAGCAGCACTTAGTGCGTCAATAGCTGTATCTAGCACTAGCTTAAATGCCTTAAATGCTAATAAAGAGTACATCCAGAGCAATACAATCTCTTGGAGTAAAACTGTAGGAGAGATTTTAGAAGGATTGAAGTTAGGAATTGAAACTTATTTCTTTTTTTACTTGGTTGCCGCTTTAATTTTTATAGCAGCTTCAATTGATATCATTTTTACGTATAAGAAACAAAGACTACTAAAAATGCATCTAACAGTGATTGATCAAATTGAAAAAGAGTACAAATAGCTATCTTTAAGGCCCCGAAGGGCCGCATTTAAAAAGGAAGCTCTTCATCCGAAACCGTAGCTACTGGCTCAATTGCCTTGGCTACGGCGTTTTTGTGAGCTCTCAGCTTGCTATGCAGCGTGATTGCCGCTAAACCCAGACTCTTAGCGATATCGTCCATTTTCTCCCCGCGGTATTTGCGGCGTAGGACGGCATAGAAATTAATCTCATTGCCTTCTATCGCTGGAGCCTCGCCCAGAGCAATAAGCTTTTCTATCGGGTCAATATCGTCCGGCAGGATGGTAATTGTGGCTTCAATTGGGTCCGTTTCAGGCTGCTCTGCCTCTGATTCATCAGTCTCGACCGGCACATCATCTATGCTCAACTGCTCCGAATCAACCTCAGCCGTCCCGTCACTGTTGACCGTATATTCGATGCCTTCATGATCGTCTTCGTCTTCTGCGAAGTCGTCAATGTCAGTCTGAGCAGAATAAAGATCTACAAACCCGATACCTTGCTTTTTCAACTTGTAGAGAGTTAAAATCTGCTCATCCGATAAGTCGCCGCGCACAGTATGTTTGATAACTTGCTCATCCTTCTTGTTAGTATTGAGATCGGTAAAATTAATTTTCACAGTCGTTTTCATTAGGAATTCGCTCCTTCGGAATTTAAAATGGTATTAATAACATCGCGCCGATATTTCGGTAACAACTGCGATCCGGCTGGATTCTGCAAATGATAAGATATTTTTGCTAAAACAAAGGCATCGCGGACGTTATCGCTGCTATGTTGGAAACCCCATGATTTATAAATGGGAATAATTAAGTTATCTTTGCTGTCATTACCTTTACCGCTTGCGAACTTTTTTAGCTGGCCGGGAGAGACTTCAACATACTTCAGACCACGTCTGAATAATGCAGCTCGGATTAACCAACCTATTCCGTACTGTTGGCCTACAAACTTACCCTTAGATCCGTGGGAAAATCCCTCTATGCAAACCCGGTCATTCTGTCTTAGGTGCTCCATAACCTCATCTACAAGGAAAACCATACGTTTCGGGTCTTCCTTTCCAATGCCCGTTAACTCCTTGGTTCTCTGGACTTCTACTCCATCTGAACCTAGGGCAACAAAGCCGGTCATTGTGCTTGGGTCAATCCCCACGTAACGCATGGCCGCGCCTCCCCCAGATCGTTCTACTGAAAATACTTCTATATATAGGCCGTTTCTCATCAATGGATGTGCTTTTATAATTCGCCGACCGATAAAACTCCTCTGCTTCTCTTTGAAGCTTCTTCCGGCAGAGATCGCACACCGGAGCTTGAGCAAATCTCCGACCGCCCAATCTCAAGCAGTCAGGAACCGAACATTTCATAGCGCTTCTCTCCTATCACAGTATTGTTTAAGCCCCAAGGCTTTCGCTTGATAACTGACCATCTGAACTGTAGTACCAAGCCTTTCAGCAATTTCATCGGGGAACATTCGCGGATAAAGTCTGACCAAGTCCGTTACCATCAAAGGCGACCATCTTCGTCGCTGTAGCTCTCTTGCTGCTGCATATCGAGTTTGCAAGTCGTTGTCTGGATCTAGCGCAACGATAAGCAACTGTTCCTTCGTGGCCTCTTTAATGGCATTTTCAGTAACCATTTATTACCCTCCGACACTTTTAATAACATAAGGATTAAAAAAATATTCACTTGCTCAGACGGTAGCTCCTTGCCTCTTCGTACCAATCGTCGTACTTGGCAAGTAAAGGCGCTTTTTCATCCTCACTCATAAGAGGGTCTTCAAGCTCCTTCGCTTTGTTGACAAGCCATACACAGGTCTTTTCGTATTGATCGTTATTTTCGATTTTTTTTGCCACCTAGCACACCATCCCCGGATGCTCGCTCCAGTTCCTTGTATCGCTGATACCACCACTCAAACTTGTAGCGGAATCGGTTCTCCCCAACGTTTCGGCCCTTAGCAAAATAAGAGCGGACCACCTTACAGTTATCTTCTAAGTCGCCGCGCTTGTGCCAAAGGAACTCAACCACATCCGCATCTTGCTCGATGCTCCCTGATTCTTTAAGATCAGAAAGCTTCGGCTCTTCCCCGTTGTCGCTCTCCCGAGTCATCTGTGAAAGCATCACAAAACAGAAATTGTACTGTCGGGCCAGCGTCTTGGCGGTCGCTGTTACCTTGCCGATTGCCCGCGCGCGGTTCTCACTCTTACGATCAGGGATGTTGAGAATCTGGAGATAGTCCACAAACACCGCAGCTATTTTGCCGTATTTCTTTTTAAATCGCCGGACCGTTGCCCTTATCTCGTCAATCGTCACACCCGGTTTATCCTGAACAAAGATCGGGAGAGCGTCCAGTTTATCAAGCGCCGCATCTATCTTGCGGTGTTCCTCTTCGGTCAGTTCTTCCTTCTTCTGAGTCAGCCTGACATAATTGACGCCTGCGATGTTTGATACCCAGCGGTCCTTTAGCTCGTTCTCGCCCATTTCGAGAGAGAACACTAGGACCACACCGCCGTCAGGATTGTGCTTCGCGACTCCATACGCAAGCTGCAAAGCTTTAGCTGTCTTTCCCACACTAGGCCGACCAGCTAAGATATAAAGCCATCCGCGGTGAAGCTGCGCCCATTCGTCATACTGCTGGAACCCTGTCCGCAACCGTTCAGCTACGCTCGATAGGTGCTTCTTATATGCCTGCCGACTCTCTGACATACTCCGCATTTCCCCGGAATCTTTAGGACGGATATCAGCAACTAATTCCTCGACAGCAGAGAACATTTCTTCTTCTGTCTCGTAATCCCCACCGTCAGCTTCGTCACGGATCTGATCTGCTAAGCTTCGGATTCTTTTGCGGTTACCGTACTGCCGGACAATCTTGGCGTATGATTCAACGGCTGCCTTGGATGATGATGGACAACCGCTTGTGAGTTGGGATAAGTAACTGACCCCGCCCAAATCATCAAACTGCTTTTTACGATTTGCATCCCGCGTATAAATCTCCGTAACCGTCATGATGTCCACGGGTTTATCTAATCCATCCAAGTAGAGCATGACTTTCCATAGCAGCTCATGACTAGCCTGAAAGTCGCGAGGCTCTAAGAATCTAATCTCGTCAATACACTCGTTGTTCAGTAGAACAGCTCCGAGAACCGCCTGTTCGGCCATCATGTCGCTGTTAAGGGTTGTGAATGAATTTGTCTGGGTCATTGCCCTCCCTCACCCATTCTTCAAATGCTATTTGTTCCAGTGAAACGTCTGCCGTCCCAGCTTCCTCTGGCAAATAATCTTTCCAGCGCTCTTGTCGCAAAAATGTTGCCGGTAACTTGATATACTGCTTATCGCGCTTGGATCGTTTACAATCTTCGGCGTAATGCTTGGCTGCTGTAATCACATCATCAATTGATGTTGACTTAAGTGCGGTCCAAGCTTTTTCAGCATCTTTCTGCGCCGCTTTCTTAGGGTATAAGTTCCAAAACTCTTCGAATCGTATTAGTTTCTTTTCATTCTTATCATTCTTTTCATTCTTGTTAGTTGTTAGTTCTTTGTTAGTACTTTGTTGACTGTCTGTTAATGACTTTGTTGATTCATCTTCAATACCTTGATAAAAGCCCCAGTTTACAACGGTTATAAGCCGATTCCGCATTGTTGATTCATTTGTTAAAAATTCATGTTTTTCTAATTTCAACAAAGCAGTTCGAACACTCTGAATTGACACATCAGAAGCACAATTTTCCTGTAAATGATCTAAGGAAGTTATGAATTGTCCTGGCTTCACTGAGTAGATTTCTCCCCGGAATTCCCAGTGGTTTGACTCGTGATTCGCCAGAAGCAAAACGGTCCACATAACGTCCCGTTGCTTGCTGTTAAGCTGCTTATACATTGAACTGCGCAAAACTTTCCGGTGCAGTTTTATCCAACCTTGCAAGGGTCCTCACCTTCTTGAGAATGTTCACGGAATTCCTCCTTACACGACCAATCTACTAAAATGCGTGATTTTGTTTACTTTCTTTGTCTCCCGGCAATAGCGGCAACGTTCGCACCGTCCTTGACTGCGCCTTTCAACTTCTTTACGGACTTTATCTGTAATCCGTGTAAGATCGCCACGCTTTGGCTTAATCCGTCTATGCTTTGGTTTCGGAGCCGGATTCAGCCGGAACATCGCCTTCACCATCCTCTAACACGGTGTAATCCGTCACATCGACAATTTCGGACATGTCATCACTAACTTCTCTTTTGATAGTGCCGTCTTGAGCAATCATTTGTTGAAGTGCAGAACTCTTAGGAAGCTTCTTATCACTTAACGCAATCAATACTGTTTTTAGTGCCATGCTATCAAAATCATCTTTCCAAGGGCCGTATAGTTCTCCGCTCTTTTTATCTTTAGATTTTGTGAATTTATGTGCATGTTTTAAAATTTCTTTCTTTGACATCACCGTACAGACAAAGCCACCATCTCTGGTTACAGCATAAGCATAGTAGGCATAAGGCTCACCACGTTCACCATCAATAAGAGGGATATGCTTAAATGTCCCGTCTTTCCCTTTTTCGTAGACTATTTTGTCTCCTTCACAAATCATGTCGCAATCAATTTCAGAAACTATCCCCGATTGCCATACCAATTTCACCAATCCTCTGTAGCCAATTTGAAATTGAGCTTCATCCACCCAAACTTCCTTCCCATCAACAATTCTTTTATTTGATCTTGGAATAAGATGAGCTTCCTTTGTTGGGGTATTAGGCTCTAGTCCTAGCTGAGCAGACTGCATTAACGCGGCTATAATGCTCATAGCATCACATTTCATCAGCTTTGGGTTTGTCTTTACAATCGTTAAAGCTATGCGAACAAATCTTTCATGACCGATGTGTTCTGGTAAAGCACGCTTGAACCCGTTTTCCATCGACTTAATAAGATCAAAAACGGTCTTTGACTTTTCTGCAGGAGGGTTATTTACCTTAGTGGCAAGCTGCTTAGAAATATCACTTTGATCGACTTGTTTACTCATTCGCGCTACCTCCGATTACCTTGAATGTCCTGCCTCTCGCGGTAGTCTTCCAAGTAAAAGCGAGCTCACCTTGCCAATAAGCTTTTTCCGCGTCGCCCATCATAGCCTTAAGGCGGTTCTTTGCGGTTTCCTCTTGTTCTAAAACATTGGTTTTAATTCGTCGCGCTTCATATAGCTGCTGCATAATTGGGTAAGCTGATTCGTCTAGCTCGATAGTTGTGGGTTTCGATATAGGGTACATTTCGTTTAATCGTGAGGTATCTTGGTGAGAAAAATCTGGGGGAGTTTTCGTTAAAATCTTATTATTCCAGAAGTCATGCTCTATTGTGATGAGGTTTTCGATGAGGCTCTCGTCACGCTCCACTACACACCAGTGAAAATCCCATCCACCGATCAGGACGGCTAGGAACCATCTTTCCGCCCCCGTAACGGCCATATAGTGATTACATTGCAGGATATATTCAGTTGGAGCCTGTAAGCCTGACCAGTCGTCGCGGCTGTATTCTGAGGTGTTTTTACATTCAAGCCCAGCATTCAAACCAGGAATCCAACGGTCGATGTTTGCAAGCATGAAATCATGATTAGGATGTTGGAATATGCAGTTTTGCCGCCAGACCTTGTAACCAGTCTTTTCAGCGAACCAATCGGCAATAAGCGGTTCAAGCTTTCTCCCGGCCTCCATTTTTGCGTTATCTGCGATTGGGCCTATCTCGCCCGTTTTGTCCAAATAAACTTCCATCGGGGATCTATACCGGCTCATATTGCAAATAGGCGCTACGTCCGAACCGCCAATGCCTTTACGCCTCCAAGTTAGCCAGTCATCATGAGTCATATTAACTGTACTAACCAGGCGTTTAGCTAACACCACACCCACCATCCAATCAGGGCAACCCATCCGTAAATAGACAACACCCAAAGCATTCCGATAAATGGCCCGAATTCAGTTTCTTCGTTCATAGGTCACTGCTTCCCACAGTCACTAATTCAGCAATCCCTTTTGCTAAGCACCGATCAGAACACCATAGGGCCCCAGTTATTGTCCACGCCTTTTCGCCGTATCCAATAGTCTCATCGCACTCTTGGCAGTGATAAGGAGACTCAGGAGCGTCTTGCGGATCTCGACGGCCTACTCCAAAACGATCAAGGTTAGGCATTTAACTCAGCCTCCAATTCATATATTTCATTTCTTAGCCACTCTACTCCGGCTGGCAGAATGTCAGCATTTAGCAAGCGGTACAGTTCAATCAAACGCCTGTGGATTTCGAACGACTGATTTAATTGCCTCAGACTCGTCACTGTTATTTCTCCTTTCCGAATAGCAGCGGATCAATTCGAGAACGATGAGTAAGAAAAATTGTCGGTCGTCAGGATGAATGTGGCGAAGGTTACGAGATAAATCTATAAGGTCTAAGTTTTTATCCTCCGGCAGCATCCAGGCGATCACATATCCGAGCGAGTGCCGAATGTCTTCGATAATTTGTTGACTCATTTATTCACCTTCAATCGTAATAAATAGTTACGATAATGTTCATTTCATTCACCTCGAAGGCACAACAATATAAACCTAGCAGAAATACTACTAAATTACACTTGCGTAACCAATGGTTACGGTATATAATCAAATTGTTATCACACATAACGTACCATCGCAACTAATTACTTACATAACTTAATCAGTTTAAACATTGGATGATTTGGGAATACATCTTGAACGGGCTTTTTGAAGATTTCAGAAGCTTTTTGCATAATTTCCGGGCTAGTTCCCTTTCGACCACTTTCAATGTTTCTGACAGTGGTCTCGGTAACCCCAAGTTTTTCGGCAAGCTCTTTTTGAGTTAAGTCAAGCGAGGTTCGATACAAACGGAATGGATTTTCAAGATCGGTGTGCATTTTCAGCTTCACCTCCTCTCGCTGGGGTATGAGTGAATCATAGCACGTCACTTTTGGTTACGCAACCGTAATTTTCCATTACATCAAAATTTAGGAGTTGAGTCCTAGTGTACTCATTTGCAAAGCGTTTCGCCCAATTACGCGAAAAGCGGGGTTGGACACAAGATGAACTGGCCGAAAAGTTAGGTGTATCGCGGGTCAGTATTTCTAAATATGAAACAGATGGACCCAAAGGAGCTACGCCAAAATACGACACTCTTGTTAAAGCGGCAGACCTATTCAACGTAACTACTGATTACCTTTTAGGAAGAAGTGATTCACCGTATCGAGAAGAAAATTCAATCGAAGGTTTATCTGATGAAGAGCAGACAATGTACAAAAAGTTCATGTCTGAGACTGAAGAGTTATTCCGTGCGAAGGGTGTAACTGAAGAAAAGTTAAGACATGTCATGAGTTACATGAGATACACATTCCTGTCTGATCTAGAATATGAAAAAAAAGGAAGAAATTCTAAATAACGTGTGATATATTATTCTCATAAGCTATTTACATTGTGTTACAGATTTGTAATATTTATGAGGCTTGCTTTAGAGATGCTACTTTGTAAGCTATTTGGCTGACAGACTCCCCGGAAGAAAACCCTTAATCGGGATTCTTCTTAGGTGGTAGCCGCCTTTGACGAACAGAGGTATTGACTTGGATCAGCTCATACAGTCTTTCAGGTTCTACTTCTAGTGTATGTGCTACAGAAAATAATGTCGCCACATTCATTTTCTGTATACCTGCACACCATTTGTTAACCTGTTGTCGAGTTACCCCAAGTTTTTCGGCTAACTCCTGTTGAGTCCATCCCAGTTCTTTTAATAACTCCGGCAAAAGGCAGCGTCCGATGATATATTTCATCCGGAGCGCTCCATACAAAGTAATATTTTCCTCTCTATCGTAACAAAAATAATATAAGAATCAAAGCTTGGGGGAGTGTGTATTTATGTCAATCGAATCAGTTTTTGAGGAAATCTCAGTTAACTGTCCCTATAAAGCTGCACGTCATTTAGGGATAAGGATTAGCGGACCCGAGGATATGGGATGTGTGGCTGGAGCTTACATTGAGACCTTGCCGGGTATGTACCACATTATGCTTAATGCTAAGATGGATTTAGAAACGCAAGAGCGGGCTTGCTACGAGATGGTCATACGCCACATTTCCCACAAGGGAATGCCATTCGCTTTGAATGAAGAGGAACTAAGCACAGCAATTAAGATCAGACACCGCTCAATTTTCAAACTTTTTCGTCCAGTAGAAGATCAAGCATAATCTTCTTGACAAGAACAGCACATTTGGTATAATTTAACTAATCCGAAAGCATCGGTAAGAAAAGGCCATGGGAAAACATCCCTGGCCTTTTTTGATTTTCATTTTATTCACTTCAAGGAGAAAGAAGTCAAAATAAATTTTATTATAATATTTGTTCGGGATATAGTTTAAATTCATTTCTTTTCATAACCATTTGAAACACGTTAATTTGTTTTCCTCGAGCAATTTCTAAAATTTCTTCTCTATGCTTTGAATTTATTTTTGTTCCCAAATAAATTGCTTTAATGGGAGCAAATGAGGAATTAAAGCCGTCTTTTTCATAAGATCCATAAGGTATTATGATACGCCATTCTTTTTCATATGACCATTCCGTTGACTTATTCATTGCAGCATACTTAAATACATGACCATTAAACTTCTCTTGTTCTTGAAAAGAATATAGCAGGTATTTAGAGATATCAACAACTTGATTCGAATATATAACAGGTACTATAGAAAGTGGCCTTTCTAATACTGTTTGTCTAAAGTCATACTCTAAGCAGAACCCTTGATGATTGTGTGTATAATGACTCCACATTAAAATAGAATCGTTAATTTCACTAAAGCAACTTAAAAAGTTCCATTCTTGAGTGCTTTCTATGTAACTGGTTAAATAGTCACTTCCTTCTCTTTTCAATATTTCAACAACTATTTGAACAAATTTTTGGATTTCGTCAGGATTATTTGATAAATCATGATCAAAACTAAGCGCGAATTCCAGTACTTTCTCATACTCGAGATTATATAATTTTTTTAATTCTTCTTCTGGTAATTCTGGTTGATATGTTTTTAACATTATATCAATTGTCGATGCAACAATTCTCTTTTCTATAAGATTTGAGAAATCAAATGTCAATGAACAATCATAAGGATCATTTAAAGCACTTGATTTATTAAACCATATGGTATCATTTTTTAGATTTGTTATCGCGTAATCACTGTAAGCTCTATATTTATATAGTGATGAAGGAACATTTTTACTCAAAAGGGCACAAGCCTCGTCGTATTTCACTTCACGTCCATCTACGGGAAACAACTTTTCTACAAGCTCATCTATCCACATATTCTAACCCCCGTCTTAAATGTGAAATATGTAACGTTGAACTGAGTATAGAAAATAACATTCAAATATACAATAGGTATTAACAATACCTTTTTTCATGTGTTAGAATAGGGAGTGTAAGTAAAGTAAAGATAACTTTACTGCTGCTTTGCTAATGCCAAAGAAAGTACTGGTAAAAGAAAGTATCGGCAAAAGAAAAGAAACCAAAGATGCGTCACCATCAATGGTTCCTTCTTTACGGCTAGCTTCATTTTACGAAGATCAGGACTACTTCCTTTTGGGGGATTGGGTCCTTTTCTTTTTGCCCAGACGTATTTACCAGTGCAATAATCATAACTGCAAAAGTAATCATAAGCATTAAAGCGTCTTTAACCTCCACCGTTCTCACCTCCTCCCATTTGAGAAGGCTAACGGTTTCCGTGAGCCGTATGTCGATTATAACACGTTATTTCACAAATTTTGAATAGCTAACTTATTATGTACTAATTTTTATAATATCCCCCATCTTAATCCATTCCCAGTCATCCTCATAATCCAAACGTATTTGCTTAAGCTGTTGGTCGAGCTTTGTAATGATTCCAGTCTTTTCGACATTTTTGAACGGCTCGAACAAAACTAGCGTAATCTGCTGCTGCTCCGTATAGGAGTATGCCATAGATCGCGTAATGAGCTCCCATTCCTGCTCATCAAGCACTGGCTTGGTTCGCTTGTTAAGGTCTTTCAGTTGCCGCCGAATCGCCTCCTTGTGTTCCGGCAGCATCATTCTGCTGGACTCATACAAACCATTGCCTTCGAGTTTCTTTCCCATCCTGTTCCACCCTCTACTCCGTCCAAGGACTTATGTATGTTTTCGTTTCTTCTTGCTTTTCCCGTGGCCACGGTTCAATGATCTTTACCTCTGATAGCCTGTCACCAATGATATAGCCCTTTTCCCGAAGACCTGCTAAAGCCAGTTTAAGACTCTCTTGATTGCTCCCGGACTTCGTTTCCAACTCTGTCAGATCAGGCATTCTTCCGTGGTTATTTGCAAAATTGTAGAGGATGCGTAAAACCTTTCGTTCGATATCTGGTAACATTAATTTCCCTCCCTCAAATAAGAACATTTGTTCTTAATTATAATCCCTTTTGGGCAAGAGTAAACAAAAAAATCCCCGCCATTTTCAGGCAGGGACTCTTTATAAAAAATATTATTTGAATAGTTCTTCTGGAGCTTCTGCCCGGTGGCAGATCCATGAGCAGTTAGTGAGGACCAACTTTTTTGCTACAACAGTAAAAAATTTGTTTGCTGCGGATGCTACGGCTTGTTTCATGAGTACATTTCTCCTTTTAGCTAAAATTTATACCCATCAAGAACCTTTTGGAAGATTCCGAGAGTCGTGAGAGATTGAAGCAAAAAAACTTTTGCGAGAACATCCGAGTGAAAGAGGAAGTTTGACAAAACAATCCCGACCGCAATGATCTTAAGCACGGGATAGTACTTGGCCGGCAGTTTGCTTCTCTTCACGTTATTAGGGGCTGTGAATGCAAGTATAGTAGCCGCTAAGAGAACGAACCACCAATCCCATCCGATCGGAGTAAGAACAGCCAGAAGAACAAGCGCAGCCGATATAATATTGCATGCTGTAGCTGATTTAAGATGAAAGCCCCCACTAAAATACCGAAGAGCAGGAAATGCCATAGAAGCTATAAGGCCATCTATAAAATGGCCGGTTACGCTGCATATAAAGGTAACGATCAGAAAGAACACAAGGAAATTTAGAACGGCAGCTATCGCATATTTCAAAACCGCGACTGAAGAAGAATCTTTGGCGTTATTATGTATAGTCTCAGCAAAATGTATTGCTATTTTATCGACGACATCCATAGGCTATTCCTTCCCAAACCTGTCTTTGAGAACCTTAGCATTCTGACGATAGGCAATCAGTAAAATTATCACGATCACCGCAAATACAGAGATTAAGATAACACCTTGGAAGTCATAAAAAGGCTTAATGGTAAACTGGAGGATTAATATTCCGATAACCAACACAAGGGCCCAAATGAAATTGTTTTTGTTAATGGGTTGCTTACCGCTAAACCTTCTAACCACGAAGGAAAAGCCCGTTTTGGTTCTCACCAGACCGGTAGCTACGACAAGGAATAGAACTGATACAACAAGATGAATTCCAACAAAGTGAACTAAGTCGTTCCGCATCAAGTCTATTGTTGTGAGCTTTAACTTCATTGCTGCTGAGGACGCAAGTCCATCTGCAAGGGATGAGGTAATCAGACCAGTTGACGCTACGATGAATGAATAGAGCAATGGATATTTACGTAGTACCATTAAGCTCAGGATGAATACTAGTAAAATGATCAAGAAAAATATTGGTGTTTCGATAATGTCTTTGCAGTAATACAACGTTGATCCGACCACAAGGCCAATGATTGCGATTTGCTTGTCATTGTTTCGGACCGGGATCTTGAATATTGAGAAGGTAAGAATTACAAGCGTGGAGAAATAAATGACTGTGACTATTAATTCAACAAGAGTCCTCATTCTGAACTATCCTCGCTTCTTCGCGATTTTCTTTTTTCTTTGTAGGCTATAATATCGGATTGTAACCAGACAGGCCTGGTACCAATGTATGTTATGGGGTCTGGAAACCCTTTTGTTTTACGTGTATTTGGTACATTATATCGAGTAATCCCTAATATTTCAGCGACCTCCTTGGTGCCGCACAATGGCGGTATCTTAGGTCGTTTATTGCTCATCTACACCACCCATTCCATAAATTTCTATCTGACTGTAGTATAATACTTTGTATTAGATATATCTACTAGATTTTGTAATACATTGTATTAATTTCTCGCAAAGAAAGGAATTTGAATGCAACTCTTTCATTTCATTATTGCTGTCTATATTTGCGTAGTTATACCAGTGAGCGGATATTTCGAACAGCGTAGATTGAAGCTTGCAAATTCTGGAGCATCAAAAGAGCAGGCCTACTTTGTACTGCACGGAGTTTACTGGATAGCTGCTCTCCCTGCTGTTATAACAGATCCTTCTGTATTTTGGGTCCGGCACTCGCTAGAGTTAGGCTGGCTTTGGCACACTTTACTCGCCGTGGCACTTGCCTATTTGATCGTTGTCAATGTGGCTCCCCTTATTTTAATCAGGCATAATAACGAGCTTAAGGCAGAGGCACTTCGGAGTTATCAAAAGAGGCAACATACTTTCCCGACTACCAATCGGCAGCAACGCTTATTTGTATGGGTTTCGATCACGGTTGGAATAACCGAAGAGGTTTTGTATCGAGGATTTCTATACAACTACGGGATTGAGCTATGGGGGTTATCCGTACTTGCCAGCGCGGGTATCGTGGCTGTAATATTTGGTATCGTTCACTTTGCACAGGGGCCATCCGGCATAATATCATCATTTATATTTGGCGCGGTTATGACTTGGCTGTACTTTTTAACAGGCAGCCTGCTGCTTCCAATCATCTTGCACATACTCTACGATTTAAAGATCGTTGCTGTTCAGAGGGCATTAAAAGAGCCCATATCCACGAATGGGCCGGGCTCTGTCTGAATATAATAAAGTGTGGTAGTTCCTTAGTCGGTGCCCTTGTGGCCCGGCTTTTTCTTTGTCTCGGGGTACTGCAACGTTTCGATATCAAGGCAAATTTCGTGCTGCCAGTCGATGTCATTGGTCATGGACGCCAACAAGGAACAATTCTCCAGGTAGGCATTCTTGAAGCAAAGTCGGACGTTGACGCTTAAGCATTGGTTCATCTCCGCAAGCTCCGGCTCCGTGAGTGGCCGTTTTAAATTGACCTGCCACAGCTCCGCGAGGCGTTGATGCACAGGATGGATCATGCCCACAGCATCCACCATCCTTCCGCGGCCAAAATGCCCAGTATGATCACGAACCAATGCCCTAAGGTTTCTCCAGCACTTGGCCCCTTCATAAGCTCTCTTGACGCTCTGACGCTGCTTATACTGCCGCCGCTGTACTGGATGCGGTAAACTGTTTCTTTCTGCACTGAAACCATCTCCTTTGCTCTGATGGTTTAGTGTATGCATGGTATACCGTGATGATGCACCTTTTACCGTGCAATTATTTGATCCAGATATCTTCAACTGTCCATTTTAAATCCATTTGCCTTTCAATAGCCCAACGGTTAAGTGTATCTCTAATGTCATACGCCATTTCAAGGTTTGGCGAATATTCATTTTTTGCGAGACTTGATATCGTATTTCTGCTTACGCCAATAGCCTCGGCAAGATTGCCCATAGTTGGTGGTTTTGGACCGAGCCGCGCCAGTATGGATTTAATATGACAGATCACGTACAAGCACCTCCATGACCATTATATTCGTCAGACGGGCGTGTCGATTCCTTCGACGAATTATAGGAGGTTTTGCCGTTAAGAGGTATAGAATGTTAGTCCGTTTATAAAATTCAATAAGAACAAGATGACCGAAACGACCATTTCCTGTAAAATTTTTATCATTTTGTATCATTTAACTTGATAGTAGATACGCAGATGATATTCTTAATTTATAATGTCAGCTAATTGGCTGACGAAGTCACAAATTACATATAAAGGACTGATTCAATTGTTTTATGTACAACCTAAAGAACAAAGATTAACGGTACTGAACTTAATAGTAGTCTTGCTATCTTTCTCCGGTTTGTTCATCCTTTCGGAGAGCAGTTCATTAAAAAATGTGGGGCTTGTTTCTCTAGGTCTGGTACTCGTAGTTTTTTATCTTTCGATCCTTGGTTCACTTCAGATGAGCAATAACTTTTATAACGGCTTGCATCGGATCATTTTTTTATCTTTTGGGTTCGTCATACTCAGTATGGTCACAGGATACTTTAATGGCACCGGATTTTTTGGCCTTAAGCTTTTTAGTTTTGTATCGGTCATTAGCTTGTTTTGTTTGGCTTCTGCCGCTGAATGGAGCAGCCGGGGAATAGTTGTTATTGCTTGGATATCTATAATTCTCGGAGGGGTAACCTTCCTGCAGCTATCGGATGAAGGTTTTAAACACGGATTCGCAGGCTTTACCACAAATCCAAATGTACTCGGTGCATACTTTGCTTTTTTACTTTACTTCCCTCTCTCGAAGATTTTCTGCAAGGAAATCCCTGTGTTCTGGTCGATTTTCACCCTTCCCTTTCTCGTCATAATTTACTTCACCGATTCAAGGACGTTGATCTTGGCGTTGGCCGCGGCGATCTTTGTATACATTTTCTGGAGTGTAATTGCATCAAGCCAGCTTGGATACATCATGTTTTTCATTGGTATCATAGGACTTGTACTTGCAATCATTTTTATCTATCCCGAACTTAACAACTACTCTTTTATCGAAGGAGCGCGTGAAGCCTCAAAAACAGTTTCGGACAAAAACATCCTCTCTGGTCGGGAAAAGATTTGGCCGGCCCTTCTCAATATTATTTCTGAACGTCCATATTTTGGATACGGGACAGAAACGCCTCTGACTAGATTCGGTTTCAAGCTATCAGCGCATAATTTATTCTTACAGACGGCCTTACAAAGTGGTTGGGTCGGAGTCGGCTTTTTATTCACGATCCTCACAACGATTTGGGGAATCATGTGGCACGGCCGGAAAGATAAGCGCGTACGACTCGCTGCGGGGTTTATGGTGGCGATGATGATACATCAGTCGTTTGAGGTTTCACTGACGCAAAACAACATCGGAATAGGGATGATACAGTGGCTAATTATGGGGATTGGAGTAAGCATAAGTTTGAAGGTATGGAAACGTAAAATAAGCGAGAACTAAAAAAATCCCACCCGGCCAATAACGGCTCCAGGTGGGATTTTCGTTTCAGACGAATGTAAGTATAATGTCTTCAAGTTGGGCGTCAACAGAGCCTTTATTCACAACTCTGACTGCCGCGTATTTGTTCGGCAGTCCATAGGGAATGCTGTCCGGGGGAACTGTATGACTTCGGAAATAACCGGCTGCAAGGGCAGGCTGACCCGAAGCAAGCGCCCCAGCTCCTACTGAAAAGTTCGTTGTGCTAACCGGCAAGGCAATTACATATACGTCATAATTTTGCGTCATTCCTTTAATGGTGACTGAAAGCTTTTGTGCACCGCTGCCGAGTTGAATGGTCGCTGTTTGGTAGTAAGCTCCCGCCGCAATGGTCTCGGGAGCCGACAAATTTCCGGACTTAATCTGAACTTTGGTTCCCACATTCGTAACTGCCCGGCTTCCGTCTGCTTCAATTCCGTCTCCAAGGTTTGCTACAGAGCCATTAGATCGTACGATGCCGCCGCCGCTTGGTGCGTATTGATTAGGATCTGGCATGGTTATCTCCCTTCTATTCTGGCTGCTGCCCGGAAGCAATACGAAGTTCATTTGCCAACCAGTTCATGTAACCCTTGGCCTTTACGTCATTTGCTTTGTCTGCCTCATGCCAAGCCGGTTTAATCCATGTGTTGATGACTGTGTTCGCCACGCCTTTATCAAGCATGATCTCATCCTCCTTCACGTCTTTCCGGAACTCGTCCATGTTTATAACAGGGCACTTCTTCCACGAATAGCCCGGAAATTCCGAATGGCCTTTTACTTCTGTTGCACAGGGGATCTTATCTTGTAGCATCCTGACCAATTTGATTGCTGCTGCATATTGCTCGGGTGTTGGCTGCTGAGTCCGAAAATCTCCCACCAAACAAATACCCAGGGCATGGCGATTGCTGTCTCCTACATGATAGGAGATGACGTCCCAATCCCAGCACCAGTTAACCGTACCGTCTTTATCAATAACGTAGGTGTATGCGATCCCCGGCCAGTCATTTGTTCGAACGTGATAGTTTGCAAAAGCCGTAGCGCTCCCCGAAGTAGTAAGGGAATGATGGATGGCAATGGAGCGAATGTCGCTTAAGCTACGTTTTGCATATTTTTTACTTGAATGAACCGGCAACCTACCGCGCATATCGACCTGCCTCATGACTTGTCTACGCCCTTTTTAGCTTGCGTGACCAGTTCATATCCATGTACCGCTACAGAGCCACACAAGATACCCTGTAAGATACTTTGAGGACTCATCCCAAGTATAGCCACAGTGAAGATCACAGCAAAGGCTGTAACCGCATAGACAATGGACCAATTAGGCACCTTTGGCGTACCTTTTAAAATCGTTCCTAGTACCCAGCACGCCGCTAAGACAATCAGCAGCTTAGGGTTGATCAGATTAGCTACCATAGCCCAGTCCCATGTCATAAACATTCCCCCTCATTATTTAGGCAAATTAAAACCGCCACGGATGAGGTATCCCATAATTGCTAGGATAATCGCACCTATGACGGTCGTTGCTAACCATGTCGTTAATTTATCAATTTTATCAAGCCGGGTATGTGCATACCTGGCATTGTCCAACGCGGCCTTTGCTACTTCTTCCACCTCGTCGATTTTCCTCCATGCGGAGTCTTCGACTTCATCAATCTTCCGCGAGACATCCTTCAACCCATCTACCTTAGTAGACAGTTCACGCAGATCCAAACGGACATTTGTCATTGTGTCCTGGATATCTTTTAATCCCTCCATACTCGGCTCCCCTTCTCCAGACCGCTAATTTAAGTCTGTCATAACTTGAAACTGTACCGTGATGCTCATATCATTGGCGGTCTTGTTCCGCACATTCACAATGGTCCCGGCGTTGTCTCGGTATACACATAACTTGCCAATCATATTCACGTTGGATGTAATGGTATTTTCCGATCCGTACATCTTTATGACGCCTTGTGGTGTCACCAAGAAATGGATAAACTCGCCGGTAGATCCCACCACCGTACCATAGGCTGTTTTGGTGTTAACCGGGATTGGCAGGTGGATTTCAGATTCATTTTTTGCCAAGAAAGCAGATCCTTCAAGCGTGTAGATCATTTTGTTGCTGGCCGGTATCACCTTGGCGTTGTCATCCTTGTCAGCAAGTACTTTTATTGCACCACGGTATCGTCCATTCTGCGCGTTAAAATTCCGCTCGGGAATTGTTATCGTACTGTCTCCCGTAAGATTGACTGCCGCAGTTGGAAAGTCATTTTCAAGGTTCATTTTTTCATTGATGAAGACATTCCTGCTATTGGGGCCGACTATGACCCATCCATCTTTATTGGCGTATCCCTCCAGGCTATTTCGAGCAATAGTCAGACCGTCAACAAAGTCTAAATCAACAAGGCATTTCATAGGCGAGTTCTGGTAGTAACCCGAAGACTGAAAAGCGTTGCCGTTGCCGAGTACACTTTGCTTGGCCTTGATGTTGGTCAGCGTTAAGTTTCTAAGAGCCACTCCGGTTAAGGCGGGATCGTCTCGTACAATTTTCACGAGCGGATAAGCAAACTTGTTCGGATTCTGCAAATCCACATTGTCTATTGTTACATTGCGGATATCGGAGATAAAACCGTATTGGTTGCGGTTTAACGGGATACTGAACATATACGTCCGGAAGATCATTTCCAGCATGCCGCGGAGGATGTTCTTGCCGGTGACGTTGGTCATTCGGACGTTTCTGCACGTATTGGATAGCTGGATGATGGTATCCACCGGCCCGGCATCATCCAGCGTGCCGGTTACATCTAATCCATCAATGTTTATGTTCTGGACGTCATACAGCGTAATGGACGAGCTGCCCGATCCAGGTTTGCCGTACTCGATCCGCATGTTCTGGACAGAGAGTCCGTCCGCGATATTGTCGATCCCTTCCTCCGTGTTCTTTCGGCCGACAAACTTCCAGCCGCCGCCGTATTTAATGATAATATTGCTGCAAACTGCTCGTCGGCAACAGTTAAAATAGCCGGTTCGCTCAATCGCATATTCACCCAGAATATTTGTCATCGTGATGTCTTCCACTCGTTCGAACATATACAAGTCCGATCCATTTAGCTGGCTGTAATTGTTTTGCTGGCTAGGAGTGTTTTTATACCGGATGTCTTGAAAGCTCACGCCGGAAATATAATCACTCGGTCCTCCTGGCTTGCTGTTTACATATGCGGAAAGAAAAAAACCTGTCTGCACATTTTCAAGCTGGATGCCTGAAAAGGAGAGGTTTTTACATTTGTGTCCGTATAAATTGGTTATGCTTGCGAATGTCCTCGTACCCACCGCTTTTACATTTAGCATTGTAAGATCGGATGCAGCGAGCCGGATAAAGCCCATCCCTCTAACTGATCCGTCCGTTACGCCGTTGGTGTTTAAGTATTGCACGTTTTGAAAAACAACACCGGTGACCGCTGCGTCAGACGTAAACAGATACGACAAAGCAGAGTTCGTATTCGCGTAAACAAACGGTGTCTTGATCGTAATATCCTGCAATTTGAAGCCGCTCGAAATTTTGAATTTTACATCGTCCGCAAGCGTAATTCGTGACTTTTCCATCCCGGCGCCAATTAATTGGGCGATAGGGACCGGATTTACAGTCAACTTAGAAGCCGTAATCTGAAAATCACCTTCCGGAATAAAGACCGGTTTATTCGTGGCTGCGGCCCTAACCAAAGCAGCCGTGTGGTCCGTCTCGGCCGCCAGTTTGAACCAGTTGATATTAACGCCACGTTCGCCAAATTCGTTATCAATCTTGGCAAAGTCGGTGCTCATGGAGAAAATATTTACCCGGTCAGATCCCGCAAATTGGGTTAATTTCATGTTGGGCGTACTCATGACTCAACTCCTTCCTCGGCTATTTGTTTCCAAGTGAGTGGTGATATCTGATCCCATGTTAACCCCGAATCAGCCAACTCCCCCCAGGTGACACCCTCATACCGAATGGTCAGTTCCAAGTGAGCGCCGATAATAGATTCGATAAACTGTTCCATTTCACCGGTAATAACTTTAATGGATTTCATGTTCGGTCTATCATGTGTCAACCGGACCACCACTTCATAATTGCGGTTTTTACTTTCGACGGTTGAAGGGATGAACGAATTCGTGATCTGTTCGATCATAGGGCTTGTAACGATGCCGTATCCCGCAAGTCGCAGTTTAATGCGTTCCCTTCGCTGCTGGAGGGTCAAGGATGAATCGGCAGGCAACTTACAGATGCTTTCCCACCGATCTAAGCCCCACGTTGCCGTATCAGGGTAAAACTGATTCATGACATCAACGGAACGGGCGTAAAGCCGGGTGAATTCATTAGCTGTACTCCTGGTACGATCTTGGACAATTTTGCTTTCCTGGTAATCAGCGGCAAGGTAGGATAATAAATCAGTTGGGATATCTCGTTCAAAATGATAGGCGTCCACTCTGCTGCTACCCGCAAGTTTGGCCCGAACGATCTTGAACTTGTGGGCCTTTCCCACCTCCAAGGCGGTCCCGGTCATTCTTACAAAGGATTGAAGGAGAGTAATCACTTTGGGCTGCTGAGTGCGAACAGTAGCCTTACCACTTAAAGTACCGGTGAGCTTACCACGTATACGTGTCGCCTTTGTTGCAAATGCAGCTCCTGTCCCAGAAATGAAGCCATACCCTTTTTGAATGAGAATTGCCTTCGTCTGTACCTTAGAGCTGCCGATTGTACGCGCAACTCCACTATATATCACGGCAACTTTAGAGGACAGAACTCCCTCACCGGCCAGCACGCATTTTATGTTAATGTCGGGCAACGGAACACACCTCTTAAGCGAGTGTGACGGTAATGTCTCCCGCTGAAATTTTTAACTGATCGTTCGTTTGAATAGTTTTCGGCGCTTGCAAAGGACCGTGATACAAGAGGTTTCCGGCTGTTGCAGCATCGAAGATTCCAATGTGTGTCACTGTTCCCCAGTTGGCCGTAGCCACTTCAAAGAGGATGTCGTTACTGTTGCTCCCACCGCCATCTGTCGGGACACTAAAAGTAATCTCTTTGCGGGTGTAGGCCCCTCCTGTTACTTCCGTTCCTGTTGCCGCATCTGTTGGGTCAGAGGTAAATAAAGCCAAGAAAACTTTTGCCGGTGATGTGTATGCGACCCCTCTAAGCGTGGCATCAAACAACTTGTTTTCGAGATAATTCGATATAGCTGACATAATTGATTCCTCCTATGTTAAGGTTACACGCCCTAAGACCGCTACCGCGTCATCGGACACTTGTATGTTTGCCTGTCCTCCATTAATCCGCAGATTTTCCATGTCGATAACATCTTTGGCGTTTAAAATCGCCTCACTGATTTTAAAATAACGAACAACGGTGTCTTGGAAAGCAAGCTCTTTTAAGTAATCCGTAAATTTTGTCTGAATCTCCGCTCGAGTCTTTTCTAATTCGCCGCCATCTTTGATCGTCAGCTTTGCATCAATATCAATAGTAACTTCCGCAGCTCCCACAACCGTTACGACCGGATCAAAAGGCTTGACTTCATCAATGTGTGCCTGGACTTTTCGAACAAGTGCATCCGAAGGCGGCTTTTTATCCGATGCCAGAACAACAATTTTAATCGTGCCGTTTCCGTTCCATTTCGGGAAAACACGAGCATCGGAAATGCCTGGTATTTCCGTAGCGAGTAGATAGTAATAAGCGCGGTTGCCGACTGCAAATGGGTTTGACATTCGAACTGAATATCGTTTTAGCAAATCCTCATCGGATTCGCCTTCTTTCGGTATAACTCCCACACCTTTACTTAATTTTTCAAGGTTCTCCCTAACGGCTGTGTCTCCGAAAGCTTGATCTTTGACCCAATCCAGGTATGCATAGGCTTGCTGAAATTCAAGTGCATCGGCTGCGTACTGGTCAAAAATAAGGCCCCCTTCCAGTTTTGACGGAGCATCATTTTTGAAATTTTTAAGCAGTCGCTGTAAAACGGCTTCCTGAGACTCAGGCATCCACTCTCACCTCCCCGTAAATCGTCATCGCGTAGAAGTCAATTTTTAGTACGCTGTCTTCTTGGGAAACTTCAACATCCCGAACATCTTTGATGTAAGGATTCACAAGTAAGGCTTCTTTCACATACCGCTCGGCCTCACTCTTCTTTGCCCCGATAGATAGGCTGCTTGTCATCAATGTTTCAAGCTCATGACCGAAATTCCATGTATGTCCCAGATATCGGTAACGCGGCGTTCGGAGCGCCCGGTAAATCCATACTCGTATAGCGTCTAACCCGCTCAATAAGACAAAATCACCATCAGCGATAACCGGCTCGTTCATTTCAAAAGCCCATGCGTACTCACGAAATAAAGGCAGCTCAACTTCTGGGGTCGCTTCGAGTGCTTCTGACGGGATATCCAAGAAGGGAAACAAGGACATTACGGCTGCACCGCCTTACAAAGTACCATATAGGTTTGCCGGTCTTCGGATGGAAGAATTGCGACTGTATCCCCATCTTTCAGTGCATCAACGAGTGTCACCGTTTCGTATGTTCCAGGGCTACCCGACACACCTGTCCGGAGCAAGGATTCATTTACAAGCAGATTGTCCCGGTCCAGTTCCAGCCCGTTTACAGAGACAACAAAAGGCGTCACGGTCTTAACCGTCCCGAGCAAAATGGACGGCGGGTTAAACGCCTTACCCTGCTCCCGCATGATGTTTATGAGGGCAACAAAATCATTGCTTGCCATCGAATCACCTCAATCAAAAGTAAGCGTCGAAAAAGTCGTCTTTTCCTTCTTTTTCTTTTTGGGCTTCTTCGCTTTCTTTTCTGCCTCCAGGTCCGTATCTTGCAGATCCATGACAGCATCAAATTTAAGCTTAAGCTGCGTTTTGATTACACCATTTTCAAAGGTATGCGAATCGTTGTCGATGAAGAAAAGGCCGTACAAGCCGGTAAAGCTTTCCCGGACCGCGACGGCGTTCCCCGCAATCATATCCAGTTTGTCACGCCCGCCGATAAACTCCAGCGTGGCGTTACGATCTATCCCTTTCAGCATTTCCTCGGCCATTTCACGAGAGTCTTTGCCTTGCTCCACCCGGTAGATGTCCTGAAGCAGCCCGTAATTCTTGCGCCACTCATCCTGTTGAACGGAAGCAACAACCTTTCCCTTGGAGTCTTTAATCAGGACCTTATTGACGGCGTCCTCAATGCTCTCATCGTAGGAGGATTCAGTTAGTTCCTGCTCCAATGTCACCGCTGCTATGTCTGTTCCGATCTCGATCACGTTTAAAAGCCCCTTATCCATACGTGGCATATACTTAATGCCGTTTTGGCGAGAGGCTTCCGAATAAGCTGTCATGATCGTCTTATAGCCGCTGTCGTCGGAGATAAAGGACACCGGGATATTTGTTGGCGCAAGCCGTCCAACTGACACACCCAGCTCTGCACAAACAGACCGTGTCACGGCTTCCGGCGTCTGCTTTTTGATGTTACGGACAACCTTTGATTTAAGGATGTAAATGGCTCCATCGTATGCTGTAACCTCCAGTGCATTTCCGGTGTACGTCTTACTCTTGGTAAACGTGTAACCCCGGAAAATCTCTAAACCATCATCGGTTATCAGCATAATCATTTCGCCCATGTCGATGTATACTTTTGGCAAGAATTTATCATAAGGCGATACTGTGATTGTGATCTGGGCTTTTCGCGAACATTCTTCCCGGTCGCCACCCCAAACGATCCTTTGCACAAGCTCCGTTATATCCTTGCGTTCCCCGCTGCGGGAAATATGATAAACCCTCATGCTTCACCACCTACAAAGTCAAAACTTTGCCAATTTGCAGTTTACGCGGATCTTTGATGCCGTTTTTAGTTTGCAGAGCTTTAACCTTCGCCGGTGAACTGTCTCCATAAACACGTTTAGCAATCTGAGACAATGTGTCACCTTTTTTAATCGTGTAGGTCTTCGCTGTGCTTTTGGTCGGGCGTTTCTCACCAACGAGCGCTTTTAACTGCTGTTGTGGACTGCTTGTATCATCTTTAGGTGTGGGATCAACAGCCCTTACATCAATAAATCGGTACTCTTTTAAAGTCAGAGTAAAGTGAATGTCTTGTGGCCCATGCTTTACAACTGGTTCAAAACTTTCAATCGCCATCGCTTCGTTTACCTTTAGCGTCTCACCAACGATGATCAATCGGAGAGGTCTTCCGGAGTCCCGCCAACGCGCCAGCATATCCAGACATTGTGCCGGTGAAGGAAAATCGCTATATTGGCAAAGCCCGTCATCGGCTACCGGAAAGTATGTGGCAATCGTGATTTCCTTAAGCTTCCGCTTGCCGATTAGAAGGATCTCACCCAAATGGTGGATATTAACGACAGAGTTGTTCAATCCTGTTTTCATGCCAATTTCCGAGGGAGGAACAGGAAGCCGCAACACTTCCTCCCCGTTATTAAATTTCAACCAGAACTCAATCATACGCGGCCTCCTTTATGGGGTATTAAGTTGCGCTGCTTCAAGTTCCGCACGTAGCAGTGCGGCAATCCGGTACAAGTCCGATTCTTCTCGTACAATAGGATCACGGATGTTCACGATGATATCCCTGCCCCCGCCTCCTCTGCGGTCCTGTGCGGCCTCCTGTGCCGTTTGAACGCGTTCCCCTTGATGTAGGAGAGCCGGGTAGTTATCGCGCGGGATATAGCTTATTCCAGCAGCGTGTTTGGGATATAACCAGTCCGGAAGATTTTCTTGCATGATCTTATCGGACCAACGCATTACATCAGTAGTCTTTTGATAGAAAGAGGATTGTCTAAGAGCATCCATTCCTTTAGTCATAAAGCTCTGTCCGGCTACAGCAGCCCCAACTCCTAATTTCAGAGGAACGGGTCCAGGAGTGGCTACCCCTGCCACCGCACCGGATAAAAACGGATGATCTTTCACAACATCTTGCAAACCAGCCACAATACCAGAACCAATTGTGCGCCCGACAAACTTTGCCGCCTCAATTAAGGGTTCACTAATCATTTTGAGGCCAGATGCTAAAAGCTGTTTAATACTCTGAGCCATGTCGTCGATCTGCTTTTGACCGCCTTCTTTGTCTCGCCATTGAATAAAGGTCTTCATGAGGTCATCGACGATGAACTGGACTTTGCCCATAATGTTCGGAACTTGTTTAAACTTGGGGTTGTTCAGGAAATGCGTAGAGATGTAGTTTCCAGCCTTCTCGGTCCCATTTAAGACGGCCCGAAACATTCCAGCCATCATATTGCCGCCAGCTTCGAAAAGCTTGTCAGAGCCCCCCTTGGACATGTAATCCGACCATCTTTTAAGCTCAGGCTTAAGCACTTCAAGCGACTTTTTACCCATCGTGGTAATGCCACTCTGCATCGTGCCGGTAATCGTGGACCACATGCCTGTTGCCGATACCGAAAGCTTGTCGGCACCACCGGCGAACATATCCGTTACGGAAATGCCCTTGTCGTTTTTAAGGTTCGATATTTTTCCGTTAGCTGCCTTGATTTGGTCCTGGGAGATTTTAAAGCCAAACTCCTTCATCCGTTCCGTCTCACCGGCCACAAGGTCAGCAAGAGCCTCCATAGCATCTGAGAGTGTCTTTCCCGGTGTGAGCGACGCCATGTTCTCGGCAAGCATGAGCGACTTCATAGCGGCTACTGTGTCGCCTCCCGAGATACCAACAGCGCGAGTACCAGCAGAAATAACTTCCCCGGTTTCAAACGGCGTCTTATTTGCGTTGTCTTGCAGATCAGCGAGATACTTGGCCGCTTCCTTCTTCACCTTGTCTTGACTCATCTTCTTGTTGTTCACACCGATAAAGTGTTCCATTGAAATCATTTGCTGCTCTTGCATCGCCGCGCCTTTTAAAGACATGCCAACACCCGCACCAACAGCAGCTCCACCAACTATGGCAGCTCCGGCACCAATTTTGATCGCACTACCTGCGGTCCGAGCAATTCCACGTATCACAGGCGAAGCAAGATCCACTGCCTTCACAATAATTCGATACGGAACCCGCGTAATGGCGTGAATGCTTGAAACTACTTTCTTGATGCTAGCCAGCGCCATTTGCGTCCGGGCGGTGATATTAACGACTTGCCTGCGCAGCGGTTCTGCCCGCCTGATCATATCTCTGATTGCCCTGTTGAATGGGGATTGATTGACCCGGATGGTGTGTTGTCTTCTAGCTGCCGCTTCGAGGGCGCGCCGTGTGTTTTGCACGTCCCGGTTAAAACGTTGGGTTTCTCGGGCAGCATTACGCATAATGACACTGTAATTATCCCGTAAGCTCAACACCGCAGTTAATCTACTCAAATAACTCGCCCCTAAACAGAAAAGACCGGCATCACCTTCCCGGCTGCACCGATCTTTCTTCGTTCTTCCAGTTCATACTCGTAAAACGCCCTAACCAGAAATACTTCTCCAGGGGGCATGTTATGAATAACGCCCGGCCGGATTCCTTTCTTGCTCCAATAGTAGTAGAGCATTCCAAGGTATCCATCGGACGTTATTCGTTTTTTAGCTCCTGTACAGCTCCTTCACCGTATCCAGAAAGCACCGAAATGTTGTTGTACAAGGATTGAATCTCCCCCGGCAATAAGAAATTAGGCTTCTCGAGAAGTTCCTTCGGCGTTGCCGCATTATAATGTTTAAGTAGAGCATCATTCTTCAGATCTGGGTCTACAAGACCTTTAAGGACCGTAAAGGTCTGCGCTCGTGCGATATCAAAATCGTCATTGAGCATAGAATTTTCCTGCACATCCTGCTGTTCTTCCGGCGTCAAAGCTTGTACTGTAAAAACAACTTTCTCTCCGGCCAGCTCAGATAGCCGCTTAATTTCAAGCTTTTTCGTTGGACGCTTGATTTTCGACTTGTCGATAGAAAGCAGTAGATCAATTGAAGTTTTGGACATGATAACCCTCCTATTATTAGCCTACTAAATCTAAGTACTCGTAGTCAGTAAAAGTAAATGGAGCTTCAACTTCTCCTTTGACTGCGGCTTCCCAGTCCGCAAGAGTTAAGTCATTGAAACTTAAATCTTTAACTAACACACGCTCTGCACCAAAGGCGGCAGGATCGTTTAAAGAAGAAAGAGCCTGAAATGTGGGCAGAATTCCTTTTTTAATTTTTTCTGCGATTTTTTTAGCTATACGACTGTTGACTTTATAAAAACGAATTGAACCATTCCCCTTGTAACCCATAAATTTCGTAGGTGTTCCATACACCCCGACAATGGGTACTTCGTCCTTATTAAATTCCAACTTAGCTTGAAAACCTTTGATTTCAGCCATATATTCACCGTCAAACCACATTTCTCCGCTCGTACCATTCATAATACGGTTCGCATCTAATCTTTCCGTCATGATCGAACCTCCTTATAAGTAAATGTCCAATGAGATATCCTCCATTGCATCAAGAGGCCGAGCGCTAGATGTTAGAAACACCTTGTCTCCAGTATTGGCTTCTTTAATTTGCTGATCGTTCATCTTGGAAACTTCCTCTTCTCCCTTAATGGACTTAAGGTAAATTCGTTGTTTTTCAATATCAATTTCATTTCGGTTCGTCCCGGCTGCATCAAGTACACCGTCAATAGTGAGCTGCTCGTCGTAGGCATTCAAAGCTGAACACAATAAAAGCTTATTGATGTAGCTGTTCGACACCTTACCGACATACGAATCCTGTATTTCCCTTTTTTTGTCCTCGTACATTTTGTTCAGAACACGAACAATCTTGATTTTCTTCCAGTCCTCGCCGCGAGACTCAGAAACGGTAACAAAGGATGTGACACCCCGGCCAATCTTCACCTTTTCGCCATCGTGATAAAGGATCAGCTTGCCCGCGTCGATTAGTGCATCGGCCTCAGTCTTTTTCAACTTCGGCACGTCCGTAACCTCTGGCAACACGAGGAATGTAGGAGAAGCTGTTAGCGGCAATCCTGCAATTGCACCTGCGATGCGTGCCGTATACTGGGTTGCTGTATAGGTCTTCGCTCCGACCACAACATCATCCGTGTCAAAATTGATGATAGCAGGGTGGTCGGCGGTATTTTTCGGCAGCACGAAAAGTATCTTGCGGTCCTTCCCATCAAACATCCCCTTGGCCCAGGTTGAAACCGCCGCTACGTCTGCTGTCGCGATTCCCGGCACGGTCCCAATGTTCCACTTGATGGTTTCAAGGTAGGATAGACCGGCGTTATAGTCCGTTGCAGCGTTTGGCAGGACAACAGCTTTTACCATAGCCGGTGACCCCATCGGAGTACTCTCTAACGCACTCGAAATATACTCCTTGTTGGCTGCTGATAAGTTTGCCGGGATCGTGTCGCCTGGAACCAGTTTAATCTCAGTTAGAGCGGTAACTGCCGTATCTTTTAGCAGCAGGGCAACAATTCCGGATGCCCCCGGCTTAATGGCAGCAATGGCTTTCTTTTTGAAAGTAATCGTTATATTAGGCAATCCCATATGACCGGATCACTCCTTCTCCCTGATTTGAACGTCTTGCATCAGATCGTACTTCTCACGTTCTCTTCCATACTGGGCTTCTAGTGTGACAGAAATATAAACCTCCTGATCTCGCGGACCGCCGCTTACATCGGAGATATGATAAATCTCACCGTCTGGAGCCTTAAGCACTGGAGACTTCATCAATGCAGTCTTTACCTTGTCCGATATTCCGAGTTGGTCGAAGACGTCTGGATTTCCCGCGGCATCCTCTCGAGGGAAATAGACAATCTGCCAGGTTGATTTTGACTCGTACATGCTTAGATTTAGCGAGCGGTCTGAGCCGGAAACCATCTGCACGAAAAAGGACGGCTGTACAAAGCCGTCCGGAACATTGGAAACGTATATGGTGTTTACTTCCGGGCAAGAGGTATTAAGTAGCCTCCTGATAGCGTCAAGAGCGCTAAGAAACATCGAATCCGGCCTCCCTACCTACTTCTCGCAGAAAATCAGCGACCAAAGAAGGCAACGCCCGCTCCGTCCGATTCAGCGCCTTCTTGGCGTAGTGTTTTCCGGGCACGAACCCTTTTTTGATCTTTCTACCTTTTCGACCAGATCGTGTTTTTTTTCGTATAACTACTACATGACCGTTCTCAACCATGTTGGCGTAAAACACTTTGGTTCCCACTTCGATACTTTCCCGACCATCCAGAAAAAGAATCCACTCCTTTTGCCCCCTCCAGGAACGTTTGAGGTATGAGTCTTTGAGTCTTCCTGATTGCTCCGGGGTCTCCTCAGCGCAGTGCTTTAAGTGCAAGTTGGCGACTTTTAAACGCAATTCGTTATATTTGTTCCGGTTTCGAGAAGCGCGTTCAAGCTGTTGTATAAAGGCTTCAAGTCCCGGAATGTTAAAATCATTCAAGAACTCCCCTCCCATTCGACCTGTACCTCAATATGATCATTTCCGGGCTTATATGGTTGAGAAACACGATACTTCCCCGATCTGTGAACAAATGCAAGGTCTCCAGCCTGAACCTTTGCATATGGAGGCATATAAAGCATGTACACTTCGGTTACAACGGTGTCCGGCTGGCCCTGAACGGCTTGTATATTACGCCGGGACAAAAGGCATGGGTAAGAGCCGACGGGCTTCCAATCTTGCCCCCTCGGCGTACCGTATTCGTCTTTTATCTGAGTCAGCCTTTTAATAGTCACCCGCTGATCCATCAGATTTTGACACATTAGACCCACCGCCCAACATACGGATTAATCAGGGCTCGGATTGTGGACGGCATCTGGTTCGGGTCATCCGTTTGGTATGTCACTGATCGATCTCCAAATCTCTCGGAGACGATGCCTAGTTGCGATTTATACAGCATTGTTGCATACATGATGCATGCAAATTCCAAACTTGTCGGCAGCGTACTCGGGTTATCAGGCGTGGCCTCCGACGGAAGCACATAACCGCCTTCATACCGCACGATGATGTTGTCGGTTCCCTCTTCCCAGCCCCCGCGTAAGTAGAGCATATCGCTAGTGGCATGGACATAGTTAGTGACCGGCCCAGATGCAGAAGTCACGTCAAGAATGTCATGTACCGGTATGTTGCGAAGGGTTATTCGCTCACAACCCCCGCTGTGCCGCTCCGTGTAAATTTGTTTACGGAATGAGCGGCGACAGTATTTTTCAATTTGCTCGGATGACACGGCAAGAGAGATCAGCAAGCGCCCATCATCGAACGTGTCGTCCTCCGGAATACTGAGCTGCCCTTTGATCTTCGCCAATGTTGTAAGCATGGCGTATCACATCCAATCTACTTCATAAGTCCGGCAGCTTTCAGTTTGGCAATAAGGTCGTTAAGATCAGCAACAACCCCCGCCACATCTGTTGCTGTAGAATTGGCCTTGCTGTTTGCCGGACCAAATGCCTTGCCGTTTTGCTTGAAGGTGGCTCCAGAAAGAATCTCCAGTTCGCCGCCGATTACCCATCTGTCTCCATTACCTTCGGCGTAGTTCTTAGTTACATAAGGCATAAGGCACCTCCTTAAGCTTCTACTGGTACGTTTTCCAAGATGACAATTGCGTCTTCATTTGCTGGCTTGGCATCAAAACGTTGAATAACACGAGTAAGGGTCGTGTCATTGGTGAATGCGTCTCCGCCAACATTGGTTGTCATGGCTTCCAACACCTTTCGGTCAAAGAAGAAGTAACCCGATTCGAAGTTTCCGAAAGCGATCTTGGTCTTTTTCGCCGTTGTGCCCTCGCTCTTAATTTCGTCGAATACTTCTACCGGATTACCGAACAGAGTGTACACATCTTCCTTTGTCGGATCCGGGACGAGTACACTAACGCCGTTCGCATACTTGATTTCAGCCAGAGCTTCCGTCGCCGCTGTATTCATGATCCACTTAGCTCCCAGACGATATCTGCTATCTACAGAGTTTTTCAGCTTACGCAGCGTTTTAATGTCCAACGTTGTGCAGGATGTCTTCCGATATTTGTCGGTTACAAAAATACCCTCGCAGTCATCTTCACCGCCGGGACCATAGAAAACCTCGTCATTTTCTGTGTTCAGAGAAATTTCAGTGAACCATTCACGCAATTCATCCGCAATGTTTACTGCGCTGTCTGCAATAAGCTCGTTAGTGGCATCGAAAATTCCAGCATATTTATGGACCTTGAATTTCACATCTGCATAAGTAGGCGTAGCCATGCGGCCAATCGTCTTATTCTCGCCCACTTTAACCATTCGTGTATCGGTCCCGCGCCGTTTAGGGCGGCTACCGGAGAGCGTACCTACTGGTTTGACAGAGACCAGGTTACGGACAGAGTGTTTTGTCTTTTTCTGTTTGATGATATCGAAAGAAATATCTTCGGGAACGAGCTGCGCTCCTGCCGGTTTACTGCCCTCGTTCATCAAGCGAATTTCTTCTTCATTTTGTTTAAGCGCACGGCCTTCGTTCTCCGTATATTCAGCTTCTTTGCCATGCTTCAAATATTTTTCAAAGGCGCTCCGTTGTTCTTTTTTTGCATCATAAGCTCGTTCTTCATCGTTTAAGTTACCTGTAGACGGCGGGAATGGAAAAGGTTCGGACGATGGATTTAATGTCTCAAGAGTACGGAAAAATTCAAACTGCTCACTTAACTTCTTGGCTTCATCTAACATAGAGCGAGCCTCTTCCAACTTCCCTTCTTCGGCAAGCTTACGAGCCTCTTCTTTTTTTGCGTGCAATTGTTGGCGCAATTCTCTTTCCTTCGGGTCCATTCGGATTCCTCACTTTCGAATTTTGGGTATAAAAAAATCGTCCTCTTATATTCCCAAAAGGTCGATTTCAAGTAACAATTTTTCTTTTTCATGGCGGCGTTGCACTTTGGTTGTAATACCGAGTTCTTCCATGCTGCGGCTACTTACTTCGCTGTCTTGATATGCCGGAAAAGCAGTAGGCGAAATTTCAAACAGATTCACGTCAAGCAAAGTTCGCTCGTATACGTCGTCGTCTTTGATGTATTCCCAAGTGTCATTACGGACGTAAAAGCCGAAACTTACTCCGTCGGTGTCGCCCCGCTTAATGGACTCATAGGCATCCTTACCCCAGGAGTTATTCGGCATGTCCAGTTCGAACCTAAGACCGACGTCATCCTCTTGGAGTCGGAGCGTTGTATTTTTCGTCGATCCAAGCACGAAGTCAGTACGATGGTTCCAAAGAGCCTTGATTGTGTTTTTTTCTAGAGACCGGGCGAATGCCCCTTTGGCTACCCGTTCGTAAAATTCGCCCCAAATAAGCTGACTTCGTTGGTTGAATTTCACAACATAACCGGCTACCGTCATTCCGTTCCCGTCATCGCTACTTCGGACCTCAATCTGCTCCGGTATCAGGTACCGGGTCTCCTTTTTGTTCAGCGTTGTCACCTCCCTTCCCGCCTCCGGCTTTCGCCATCTGGTATTCTTCGAGTTTTTCTAAGGTAGTGTAATTCAAGCTTACAAAATGCTTGTCGCCCAGTTCACCGATGTTGTCCTTTTCTTCCATCTCGCGTACTTCATTGATGGTGTAAACGCCCATTTCGATCATCATCTTGTAAAATTCGGCCCGGCTCTTTGCATCACCGCGCAGTTCGGCAGCAAGATTGAACTTGACGTAATATTTACGTTGTTCGGCCACGGTGAACAGCTTGTAATTGATTTCCTGCTCCCAATTTGTCGTGATCGGCAGCAGTGTGTCTTTTACGTAACCTAAACTCTGGTGTTCAATATTGGAAAATGTCGCACGGTCGAGTTGGTTAAGCTTGTGAGGGGGGATCTTATAAATTTTTGCGACTTCCAAAATACCGAATTTTGATGTTTCGATAAATTGAGCATCCGCTAGTTTCATTCCGATTGGCTGATACTCCATGCCAGCGTCAAGGATAGCGATTCTGTGCGCGTTATTTAAGCCGCTGTTGGCTTTTTGCCACTCTTCCCTAGCTCGGTCCTTCGTGTCCGGCTGGGCCGCTCCTGGGAGCTTTAAAACACCCGATGAAGCCGTACCATTCGCGTAGAAAGAACCGAGAAACTTTTCAGACACTTGCTGGATTCCAAGCTGCTCCCGAATGACCGATATCGGAGTTATGCCTTTCAGCCCGTTCATTGAGAGCATCTTAAAGTGGAGTACGTCATACCAAGGGATTTTACGTTGCTCCCCATTTGGCAATTGCGTAACGTACCAGACTTCATGTGTGTTCTTATCGACGTGCACTTCTGTTAAAGCCGGGTTAAGCGGCCACAGAGCTTTCGGATAGCCAAAAGCGTCCCACTCGATGTTTGCATACCCATTTCCCCATGTTGCGCAATGTGTCATCATAAGCTCTTTGAACGTATAAGCGCTCATGTAAGGATTTGGCCGGACTCCAATCAAATAGGCTGCTATATGAGTGTCATCTTTCCCTACTCCACCGGGTCGTTTTTTGAACACTTGAATCGGCAATTTACCGATATCCCCGCCGAGTACATTCGCACAGGCATAGACATTGCTGTTATAGATCGCTTTTTCAGATGTTACCCGTTCACCGCTGAACGTTTTTGGCCCACCGAAGAAGTCAATTAACCACTGTTTCGGGTTCAGCAAATCAGATAATTCCTCGGTGCTTCTTTGTTCTAAAATGCGAGAGAAAAACAATCAATTCACCTCCTTCCCGAAGGTTCCCGCGGCCTGCGTGCGAGTTTAAGCCCAATCCCTACAAGTATGAGGCCAAGGACATACATTCCGGCCAGCGGATGCAGCAGATATGTGGCTCGGACGATGATAAAGAGTCCCATTAAAATAAAAAAATCCTCTGCCAGATTAGCGAGAATTCGGAGTAAAACTATGATTTTTTGCATAAAAAACCTCCTAAAAGGAGAATTTCGGGTTGTTAATGTGCTTGTTATAGTCGATGGATGTGTCGATCAGCATTGCGCGGGCATGAGCACATACAAGGGCTGCTGCTGGGTCGATACGTCTTGGTGATTTGGATTTGTCTAACATAATATTTCCCGCGGGATCTTTTCTGGTGACTGCATTCAGTATAGCTGAATCCAGTACCGGGTTATTATCATGATAAACCTTCCCTGAAAGAACACGACCGCGAATTTTCTTCGTTGGCTCCGAGAGTGACAACATACCTTGACGTATTTTTACCATCGTGTAACCGCGCAACTCCATGGCCTGTGCAAAGGGAGTAGCGTTCCAAGGATCATAACCAATCTCCTTAATAACCCAGCCTCGCCGGTCTTCCTCGTCCGCTATATATTGCTCGACGAATTTATTGTCAACTTCAGCCCCCGGTATAAGTGTAATCCATCCCTGTCGTACCCATAAATCGTATGGGACCTTATCTGTCTTCACTCTTTCCAGGTAAGTATCTTCAGGCATAAAGGAATGACTATAGAACGCATACGTTTCGTTCCCGAGAGGGACAACAAAGCTAACGCTGGTCAGGTCTGTTGTCATAGACAAATCCACGCCACCATAAACCGATAACCCACTCGTATCAGGCGCTTGCTTCCACTGACCGCAAGCTTTCCATTTTGCACTATTCATGTAAGAGTTGAAAGCAGCATTGACCCAGATGTTCATATTCTTCGTTAAGAAATTCGTCATCTTCTCCGGTTCTTTTAATGCCTTCGTCAGTTTGGAACGGATGTTGTTAAGACCTGCTTCGTATGTGCATACGATTGGGTTCGCTTTCTCCCAAACCTTTTCATCATGAATGTCATCAATCAAATTCCCTTCATGGTCACGGTCCAGCTCATTAACCATCGCGAAATAAGTGTCGTCTTCGAATGGATCGTCCGGATCAAGAAGACTAGATACAAGGTTGTACTCTGTCCGATAACATGGGCCGTTGAGGTTGAACCCTGCCGTTGTAATGATGACAATTAGCGGTTGCGTCCGGGCGATGGTTCCTGAGTCCAAAACGTCCAAAATCTCCGACGTGGCATGTGCGTGGTATTCATCTACGATCCCACATTGAGGGTTGAATCCGTCTCCAGACTTGCCGGCTTGTTTACTCAGCGCTTTGATAAAAGATTTGCTCTTAACATGATTTATGATGCTCTTGGAGCGCTGAACTTTGAATTTCCCCTTAAGCTCTGGGCATTTTTCGATCATAGCGTCGATTTCGTTCCAAATGATTTTCGCCTGTTCCGTTTCAGTCGCCCCGATATATACTTCGCTCATTTCCTCGCCCATTGCAGATGATTCGTATGAGCCGACACACCCCAAGCTTTGGGACTTTGCATTCTTTCGGGCAACCTGCCAATACATCATTTTGAACCGGCGTAAACCTGTGTCTTTGTGGACCCAACCGTATACATTCCCGAAGTTGAAATATTGGATTTCATGCGGCTCGATATTCTTCCCACGAAGAACACCTTTCGTATGCTTAAAGAGGTTCATCCATTTGAAGAACCGCATGGCCTTTTCCTCATCGAAAACGTAAGGAAACTTCTCGGTCCCTTCGCGTTCTATGTCGCGTAAGAACCTCATGCACGCCCATTTATGCTTTTGACAAGCCGTTACCTCGCCGTTAATTACATCATGGCTGTAGTCGATTAGAAACTGTTTAAGCACTAAACATCACCGAACGTTTTCTCAAAGTCTGATTGGGGCTTATCGTCTTTCTTCTTTGGTAACGTCAGCTTCGCACGTGCTGCTGGAGTGAAACCAAACTCACCGGCCAGCGCCTTCATTTGCTCGTGTAGCTGCTTCTTTTTTGCCAGAAGGGGATGAGGAACTTTGGTTGTCTCTGACGACTTATTCGTGTAATCGACCATTAAGCCGTCATCCTGGATTATCTCCGTGCAGTCGATATAGTTGGAATAAGCATCGCAATACACAGCCAGAGCATTGACGTCTACATTCGTCAGAATGTCCACTGACTTTAGTTCCTTGACGATCCGTTTAAACTCCTTCTTCGCCCTCTCGTCCAGCCAGGAAGGAGGTGTGATTCGGTTCGATGGTCCACGTATTCTTTGCTCAGCTTCCCGGCGTTCTTCAATTTCTTCCTTGGTCAAATGCTTGTTCCCTTGGATCAACAGCAAATCGACCGGATTGGCACGTCTTCCCATAATCCACCTCCCTTCCGAAAATTTTGAAAAAGGGAAAAAGTTTCGTACGCGACTACACACGCGGTCTACGCCACAAAAGGCCCAAAAAATCGACCCAGGGGGGCCATATTTTCATCACAAAAAGGCACAAACTGTTTAACCTTGCACCTGTTCACGTCTTTTCCATTGCTTTGCCTTTCGCTTTATACATTTCCTTCTTTCGTATCCACCCAGCATGTTAGAAAAGCAATCTCCTGCTCACTGAACCTGCCGATCAACCTATCTCTGGTTGTTCTTACTCCATCAGGTGAGGATGACCTACCTCTCGGATCCGATACGTAATGCCACTGGCTTCGCTTCAGTCTTCGCTCTTGTGCTATCCCCGCTGCTACGCTGTATGTTCGTGCGCTGATGATGTATGGATACAGTATGTCATTTCTTATTTTTTCAATTGGCCCTCTTACCACATCCCACAATGCTTGTTCAGCCTGCTCCATGTCTGCGTACTTCCCGCTAAAGACCATCAGTTCCGCAAGCTCTTTTATCCTTGCCTTAATCATTCTTGGTTCGCCTCCTTGTCCAAATAAAAAAGGCCATCCGTTTGGATGACTTGTATGTCCTGTATCTGCGGGTAGGGATTTGCACCCTACATGGTAAACTTCGTGGTATCTCGTTTGTGCCCGATATTGCTGGAGCTTCAGCACCCTATTACCGAGAGCCATTAGCTACACCACTACATCGCGTCTACCTATTCCGCCACCGCAGTATATAAAAAAGGCGTTAAATTGCCCACCACTTATCTATTTTTTATTACTAATCTAAATGTATTATTGTTTACGGAAGTATCCTGGGTTGCTACATACGTATTTAGTAATTTTTGAGCTTGAATTGTAGACGTTGGACTATCATAACCAGTTTCTCCAAGATACTTACGGAAATAGCTGTCGAGATTTTCAATTGAAACTTTATGAGTACTCAGCCCGACATAAGCTACTTGACCCAATGATGGCTTGAAGTGGTTAGTTTCCTCAATCCTTGAATTATAGGAATAAAATTCAGTTTCGTTCTTTTTATTGATTCCTCCAAAAGCGAACATGACAGTTATTCCCTCGTTTAAAGTTAAGCCTGCCGACCTCAAAGTAAGTTTTAAAATTTGCAGTATAGTTTCATACTCAATGCCCTCTTCAAGAGCTTCGCCGACTCTTTGGCTTATTAATTCGGAAAGTTCTTTTATTCCAGTGAAAGCAATGAAATGCCTATCTCCAATTTTTATGAATTTTTCGAAATCTTCTTGAATCACATTTCCGGTTTTTAGATTCTGAACTCGCCCATCACTCATTACAGTTATGAACTTGTCAGTAGCAACAATAGATACAAAACTCATCAACCAACCCCGCCTTATAGTTTTGAAACTATATTAACATAAGTTGGATACTAAAATGGAACAATGTTATAACCAAAGCCCCCATCCTCTCTCACCGTCTTAACGCTATGGCATGGTGCACATAGTGGTTGCCAATTACCCTGATCCCAAAACCGCCCCGTATCTCCTTTGTGCGGAATGATATGGTCAACGACAGTAGCCGGTTCAAGTCTACCCTTGTCCATGCAATGCTTGCATAGTGGATTCTGCTGGAGGAATTGTAACCTTGCTTGTCTCCACTTATGTCCGTATCCTCTCGCTGCTGCTGTTCCTCTTTGCAGATCCTGTAGCTTCTGTTTCTCTTTGGCGTGCTTCTGACAATATCGTTCTGTAGTGAGTTCTGGACAGTATGGAGAATTGCACGGTTTCCTCGCTTTTAATGGCATATCCTAACTCCCCTTCCAAGTATTCCCTTTAACGCATCATCTGACGAACAGAATGCCCTAAATTTGGCGTTTTCTATCTCTAAACGACCATTTACATGTTCAGCACATAGAACGCCTTAGAATCAATTTTAAAGGCATGACAAAAAGTCATGATCCGAGTGGTCATGACTATGTATGTTTTATTTAATTTAATTTCTTTTCTTTTGTGTAGTTAATGTATGCATTAAGGCCAGTTGAAGCGAGTTATTGTTGCAGAAACAATACAGAAACCTTTGTTGAAGTGTAGTTAATGTATGCAGAAACCCTAGTTAATGTTAGCAGAAACTAATACGATTTATGACTTCTCACTACTTCTATCACTAAAATTTGATTAACCAAAAAGAACATCTCAACATTTTCTGGTACAATATTCCTACAAAAAGTATAAGGGATGTGTTTACAGAAATGTCTGAAGAAAAAAACAATGTAATTACTGACTTGCTTGGAACAGTTAAAGTCCCTACAGAAATTGCAAAAAAAGTTCTTGAACCACCAGCAGAACAGATTGGGAAAGGACTTCACGATCTGTTTTATTTAATATTTGCCCCACTTGAAAAGGCAAAATATAAAATGGAGAAGTCAATAAAAGATTACAAAGATGAAATCGATAGTAAGACATCAAAAATTCCAAAAGAAGATTTAATTGAACCCCCATTAAACGTAGTTGGCCCTGCATTAGAAGCGTCTAAATATTATATTGAGGACAAAGAAATTCGTAATATGTTTGCCAATTTAATTGCTTCCTCTATGGATAGAAACGAAAACGATGAAGTTCATCCCGCATTTGTTGAGGTTATAAAACAGATGTCCCCACTCGATGCGGAAGTTTTGAGTTTTCTAGCAAAGAATCAGCATGCTGGAGTGGGTAATATTCGTACTGAAAATAGCGATGGTAAAGGGGGCAAAGCGTTATTGTACAATTTTTTTGCTTTCCCTAACATCAGTATATTTAATTACAATGCATATGCTGCTTCAGTAGATAATTTAATTCGCCTAGGCATAATAAAAATTACTATTGGAACAAAACGATATATAGACTCTGATGTCTATTTACCGTTAACAAGCTCAATGCTATACAAACAGTTAGAAGCTGAATGTCTTGCAGTGACTACAGGTACTCGCATAAGACTGGAAGAAGGTATATGGGACTTTACCAATTTTGGCACCTCATTTTATAAATGCTGTCTTTAATAAAAAAAGAGCCTGCCGGTGACCTAATGAATGGACATCGCAAGCTCTTTTTCTTTTCTTTATATTTCCTATGCTATAAATATAACACGTTCAAAGGCAATTGAATGAAAAGCCAATCGAGTAAATCAGAAAACATTTTGAACACAAAATTACATATTTTGAATGAAATATATTGAAATTGGATCACACATGGTTATACACTAAATTTAGGAGGGATTTTATGGAACGTAAGGCAGTGAATGTTTATAAAGATACAAGAGAACTATTGAACAAAGTGAAAGATGAGTTTCATTTCAAAAGCGATGACCAGGCTGTGAAATTCCTCTGCAAATTATTCCTTTCAGATGAGCGTCGTATTGATTTGTTAAAGATCTACATTGAAACTAAAGCGAAAGCTGGTGAATAGCTTGCCGATTTACGAGTATATGAAAGGTGGAAAAACACAGTATTACTATGCTTTTGAAGTTAAGGACAAGAATGGAGAACGAAAAACTATTAAACAACGTGGATTTACCGGAAAGAAAGAAGCACGTGCAGCGGAAACAGAAGCTAGAGTAAACTGGGAAAAGGGATCATTTGTTGACCCGAAGACTCTTACATATGGAGAATACATAACTGTTTGGCTTAAAAACAAACAAAATATATCTGACCAAACCCGAGAAACAAATGAAGGTCAGATAAAGAATCATATTGTTCCTGAACTTGGTAACATTTTGCTTCAGAAACTCACCGCTGATCACATAGAAAAACTGGTATCAGCGCTTCAAAATAAAGGGTTAGCTTCGGGTACAATTAAGAAAATTTTCAACTTAATAAACACTTCGTTAAAGGCCGCGGTAAAGAAAGAACTCATTGTTAAAAACCCCATTGATTTGATGGATTCTGGCGCTAAACCAATTGTTAAAAAAGGCAAAGTCGATTTTTGGACAAAAGAAGAGGTTAAAGAATTTCTTAACGGAGTTGAGCATCGTCATAGGATCATGTTCGTACTTGCAATCTATACTGGCATGAGACGTGGTGAAATCCTTGGACTGCGCTGGAGAGATATTGACTTAGAGAATGGTCAGATTAGGATCAGCCAAATATTAGCTTTTAAAGGTGAAATAAAGGATGGCACTAAAACAGAATCGGGCAACCGATCGATTTCTATCCCTCCGGTCGTAATAGCCGAATTACGAAAACATCGGACTCGAATTATCCAAGAAAAATGGGATGCGAAAGAGAGTTATTATGACCTTGATCTAGTTGTATGCCGCAAAAATGGACAGCCCGTAAGTTGGAGTAATTTCCATAAGTTCTGGATTAGGCAGCTCTCTAAAACTAACGTCCGTCCAATACGTTTTCATGATTTAAGACACACTTGTGCTTCTCTGCTCTTAAGTGCAGGTATACACCCTAAGATTGTACAGGAATTACTTGGACATTCATCCATTAAAATCACACTCGATATATATTCACATATGATGCCGAACATCCAAGCTGACGCTGTTAAAATACTTGAAAAAATGCTCAATTGAATTATTTAGTTCTTAACCGCATATAGTTATCTTTGATTTCCTACCAAAATCCCTACCAAAGCAAAAAACCTACCAACAAAAAAAGGCTGAAACCCTTGATAACACTGGGTTTCAGCCTTTAAGGTTTTATTTAGAAATCTTCCTACCCCGAAGGTTCAATATTCAATTTGCGTATGTCCTTTTGGTGAGTTGTGGTAGTCGTTTCGTTACTTGAAACCCGAAAACCTGCCAAAAATCCTACCAGCAACCCACCGTTAGGACACTTAACTGTAATTGAAATATTAACACTCTAAAATAAAAAAAGCAAGGGCTTTATGCCCCGCTTTCTTTGCTTTCTAACCAATTGAAAAGCGCATCTCTTGACGTTTTAATTGTTCCTCTTTTTCCCAATCGTCTTACTGGAAACGGTGGAGCCTTCAATAATTCGTAACCAGCCCTCCTACCAATGCCTAAAACCTGAATAATTTGTTCCGCTGTTAAAACTAGAGGCAGATCTGCTTTGTTGATATTAAATTTTGGATTTTTATTTTCCATATGTATTTCCTCTTTTATTACCGCTTGATCTAATCATTTTTTAGCATCTTGGCACAATATGTTAAATAAGTTATCGAACCATCCCATTATCATTTATCGCTTGATTTAACTGTTCACTTTCGTATCTTCTCATTATTATCTGCTGCAAATATCCACCTGCATTCTAATAATATACTTTTACTTCTTTATGAAACAACTTATGATTCATTCCTCGAATTGGTTCTCTATCTTAACCCATTTGCCATCAATTTTTTTACTCTTTTGCCTCATCTCTGTTAACGTGAACTTAATTAGGTTGCCAGCTTTTAAAACTTCCTCGCCACCAGTATAGAATTTTTTATCCATTTTTATAATTTTCTCAATACCTAACGACAGATCGTATACAGTCATTCTTGGAGCATACTTAGTATCTATATCAACTATGCAGTACCAACCATCTGCCCCCGGATACTTAAGGTCAGCGTATCCAATCATTTCTTTTTGATAAAGAATGGATTCGTGGATAAGATGTGTAAGTTGTGTACTTTTGTTACACTGCCTTCGATACATTTTTATAATCCTCTTTTTCCTCTACAGATAAAAGTAGTATTTCATCGCTAGAAACTACAACAAAAGCTCCACAGCTAATGAGACTGTGGAGCCGACTATAAACTTATCTTTCGTATCTAAAAGTAATTGAATCATTGTAGTCCCAGAGCCAGAATTCTGACCCTTGAGTAACTATTAACCTCGTAAACCATGTTGCGAAATCGTAATTAAGGTATACGGCATCGTTTAGATGGGACATTGCATCGATAAACAAAAGATAGGGACCATTTTTTTTCACATATGCCTCTGTATTTATACAGATGGCTCCGGCAGTATGCTCGGTCCAGGCTATCGGACACCATTTAGGTGGATATGAATATTCTGAGTGAATACGCTCGATTTCTTCGGTCGAAAGTAGTCTAACGCCTCCGCCGTAAGCCTTTGATGTAAAAAAAACACCACCATTGCAGTATTTTAAAAATGTTTGGTAATCATCTGGAAGCTGCCAACCGTTTTTATTAAAAAACCAGTTATAATCTTGGACTGGCAGATCAGGATTAAAAATACATGTCTTTAAAGAGACAGTATTATGAACCGTAAAAGATATGATTTCTCTATCCTTAAAAAAGCCCAACTGCTCATTAAGCGACTTTAGTGCTTCTTCCACTTGTTGAGAGGGATTCACTAATTTATCTCCTTAATAATTTGTCCACCAGTTATTCAAAACAGTATGACTAAGTATACCATTTTTAGGAGTAGTTCCGGGTTTCCAAAGAGGAATTAAAATTAGACACACTGTCTGATCCGTTATATTTTAACGGTTGCATATGGTGAACCTGTATATCGGACCATGTGAATCTTGTTGGCGCGCCATACGTATTATTATAATGCGTTATAAAATTATCTCTGTAGTCTCCACCAGTTCTTGGATTGCATTCAAAACAACACTATAAAAGCCGTACTTTTCGGTTGTGTTGGAGTCTTTAATTCCTCAAACTATTGATTTTATAATCCCTATTAACTAAGTCGGAATTATATGGTATTATTATCTTGAATCTTTTTAATCAGAAGGAGTGAGTAAAATAGCTACTACAACATTTAAGGCATCAGCACACTTGCAAGAAGGTGTGATTGTAAAAGTTAGTTCAAGAAATTTTGAGTTTACTATTGACGAACCTAAAAGTCTGGGAGGTACGGACACTGGGATGAATCCAGTTGAAGTGTTACTTGGTTCATTAGGTGCGTGTCAATCAATTGTAGCCAGAGTATATGCTAAAAAGTTTAATATAAATCTTGAAGACTTTCGAGTAGAAGTCGAAGGCGATTTGGATTTGGATGGATTCTTTAAGAAGGCAGATGTTCGTGCAGGATACTCTGATATTCGTTACACTTTTTATATCAAAACAGATGCGCCTAGAGAACGAGTTGAGGAATTCGTTAAGTTCGTAGAAGAAACTTGCCCCGTAGGAGATACAATTGCAAACTTGGTTAATCTCAAATTAAACGGTATTGTAATCGAAAATTAATCTTAAGATACATTTACTTAACACCCTGTTTGGGTGTTTTTGTTTCCTGTCCTCTCATCAGGTGAATCACACTACTATTGATTTTATGTACCTTTCCACCATTCCAAATTTCAACAGGATATTGTTCCAGTAAATCAAAGTTTTCATAATTCCCATCAATAAACAGAGTCGTAAAAGGCTTTTCTTTATCGAGCCACTTTAGCCAGTACTGGTCCTCTTTACTCCCATCCCATACTAAACCAAAGTCACCGGCAACGATTATGTATGTCTCCAGTTATATAAATCATGTGCTTCACACCTTATAACGATTGTTTATATTTTTGAAGCTTCTTTCTTCTGTCGGGATCGTCATGATGAATAAGCTCTTCTACCGTCCATTTGTTGGTTGGATTACTAATGCGGCCAGGTTTAATACAGCGATGCTCAATCACATCACTCAACTGATACCCTTGTCTGAGTTTAAACAGACCTAATTGTCTTCTACACTCAACTAATCCGCCTGTCCGCATCCCCTTTACTTCAAACTCAAAATCCCCATCTACCAGCCTATAGTTTCCCGGATCATTTTGCCCGGTTATTGTCGGTAGGCTCATAATTCACAACTCCCCATGAAAGAATTTTATCTACTTATCTAGGTCCACTTCCTAAGATGCTTTGATCGGCAATGTGTTTACTCTTCAAAGATTTCTAAACTTTCTTTTGAGTTTCAGCGTACATAATAATTCATCGGGGATCCAGATAATTCCTTTCTCTCTGGTGTTAATACTATAGTTCGCGCAGGAAATTTCACTTTTCTCTTGGTGTCTTCGGTCGTTGCTGCGCCAATGACAATAACACCAATCACCGCTAATGCTAACACACAAACAACTTCTGAAATTACGCCGGAATATTGCAACCCTTGTAGAGTTAAAAGCTATCAGTATCCTAGAAGTGAATACACCTCCTCTCTCCTAAATCACTTTTATAACAGAAAACTGTTAGCAGGGAAGAAAGTGCCTTGGCTATATTTCTTATAGATGCCAATAAACAGACAAGCGCCGTTAAAACGCTTAAGGCAGTCCGGCTCAATCACCTTTTTCTGACCGCTCACTGCAGGAGTCATATTTCTCCATATATCAACAATAAATGTGCGTCTAAATAAGACTAATTGATCATGACATAAATTACATATTATGGTAAATTATAAACATCAAATTAAAGGAGGAATTAATTTATGAATTTCAAAGCTTTAACTATCGGCTCACTAGTAGGAGTATCTTTAGTTTTTGGAAGTGTGGGGGCTTTCGCTGCGCCTGTAAATGCCAACGCCAACGCTGTATTACCTCACGCAGATCAAAATTTGATCCTGCGTGTAGGTGAAGTTTATAACACGAATGGATTGGCAACCATTCTTTATAACCCCCAGAATGCAGTCGTCGTAGAATATCAATCGTATATTAAGGGGTTGCAGCCGGGACAAGCTATCATCAGTGTATATAGAAATGGGCAAACAACTACTTACGACGTTTTCGTAAAGGCATTTTGAGCGGTGGGGAGGTATTTCCTCCCCTTAACGGTTTTTAAAAGGTTTTATTAGTGACAGATTATCCGGTTCGTATTGGATTGCTGTTCGCAGTCTTGAATCCTAAAATAAGCAAATCCTAAGAATTACACATAATTCATCCAGATTACACGCTCAGTCTTAGGGCATCCTCAAACTCATGGCGCGTTCTTTACCCCCATCTTTACTGCGTACTGGGCCCCCCGCCTCTCCAGGTTACGCGAGAACGACGCTTGGCGAAAAACCCGATGTGATGTACGCGATTATTCTGGGAAAAGGTGATTTCACTACCTATAAATCCGTGAAAGTCGAAGTCAGCGGTTGACCCCGCGCAGTTATTGCGAATAAATAAGCTAACCCCTTTATAATTAAGGGATTAGCTTTTTTGATTCTTCCGGCCCGATCATTAAAACATGAGGTGTTTCTATGAAAAAGATGACAGCTATAGCGGGAGTATTGATCATTTTAATAGCCGGTTATTTATACACTAACGGTTCTTACTCTTTTAAAATGTCTGAAGAAGGAATCCCGCTGCCGGTAAAAGCCGTTTTCAAAAATAAAATAACCCGATCCGAAGGGAGCATCTACCTGTACACATGGCCGGGTCTTCATCAGACGGACGGCCTGCCTGGCAGCTACAGAAGACACCTCGAAAAGCAGGGCTGGAAGTACGTAAGCGATCAGAGCGAAGGAGCCTCTTTCATCTTCGCAAAACCAGACGGTACCGTTTTAAACGTTTCGGTGTACGAGGAGGAATTCTCGATTTTTCAAAGCCGCTTATAAACGCCAATCGAAATAAAAGAAGCCCTTAACACTCCTGCCTCAGTCGCTCTCTCCCGTCCTGCTCCGCTCAGCCCCGCTGCCGCTTTCAATGTGTTCCCGGTGCATAAATCCCCAACCGCACATATCCGAGAGTACGGCGCTCAGCGTACGCCCGTGATCTGACATGGAATATTCCACTTTTGGCGGAATTTCCTGATAGATCTTGCGGATGATCAGTCCGTCGCGCTCGAGCTCGCGGAGATGATTGGTCAGCATCCCCTGGGTAACGGACGGAAGAAGTTTGCGGAGTTCTCCGAACCGTTTGGTGCCCTGATGAAGCAGAATAAACAAAATCAGCGGCTTCCACTTGCCACCGATCACTTCCAGCGTGGTCATAATTCCGTCGGTCGTCCCCGGCTGCCGTTCATTTAGCGGCATTCTATTTCCCTCCGATGTCTTTTTCATAATCTCTTCCTTTTTCTGCTACTTTACCAAATCAATCTGATGAATAAAAGTACTTTTCTTTTTCGGACTAAGTCTTATTTTTGGTACCAAGCGCCTCTGTTCAATGTACAATTTTACAGACTAAGTCCCGTTAAAAATCCTACTTCTCAAAAATAAGATTCTAAACAATAATGAGAAAGCAAACCTTTTTCACTGAATTTCCAATTTATTTTGAAAGGATGCTCGCTCATGAAAATAATGGTGATTACAGCTCATCCCGACTTGACGGCTTCCAGAGTTAACCGCGCTTTTGCCCTCAAAGCTTCTGCCGCTTCCGGCGTCTATGTACGCGACCTGTACCGGGAATATCCGGAGTGGTCGATTGACGTGGAGAAAGAGCAGCGTCTGCTCACTCAACATGACCGGATTGTTTTTCAGTTTCCTTTGTATTGGTACAGCTCGCCACCCCTGCTGAAAAAATGGTTTGACGATGTGTTTACTTACGGCTGGGCATTCGGAACGAACGGCGTCCACTTGGCGGGAAAAGAATTTATCATCGCCACGACAGTGGGCGGAACCGAAAATCAATACCGCTCGGGAGGTTCCAACTGGCATACGTTAAGCGAGTTTATGAAGCCGATTCAGAGCACGGTTCAGAAATGCAACGGCATTTTTCTCCCGATCTTTGCTGCCTATCATTTGTCGGATGCGCCTGAGGCGGAACTTGAGGTTGAAGCCGACCGATATGTGACGCACATCGTCAGCCCCCAAGCGGTTCTGACCGATTAACGTGACAAAAAGAAAGAGAACAAGTTTAGTGAACTTGTTCTCTTTCTTTTTGGCTGAATACGTTCAGCCGTGTTCGCGGCCGGTTCGGGCGGAACGGCTGCCTCGCGACTTCGCGCACGCGGCCCCGGCGCTGCAAATCTCATCGTATGAAAAGCATCTCCCCTTGCCCTTCAAGTATCCCGTCAACACTGCCGAACTTGTTGCTGCTTTACTGGTATAAAGTGACAAGTTCGGGGAAATCTACAGACAAGTTTGCGAGAAAGGAGTGAGGCATGTCCGTGAAGCTGTTCAAATATTTGTTCCACAAAAACAAAACAGCCGCTCCTGCGCCCGTTCAAACCGAATCCGAGCCTGTCACCATCAAGTCCTCCCTTGCCGAAAACGCACGGTATCTCGACCAGGCGCTTTTTCATACCGATGATCTGGTAAAGCTCTCGCTTACGTATCAAAATCAAGCGCTGCTGCTCTGTTATCTCGATCCGATGTGCGATGAGGTTAAAATCAGCCGCTTTATTCTCACCCCCCTTGCGGAGTCCGAGGAACCAAATCTGGCCGATGTGCTGACCGCTCCCAGGGTATACGCGCAAACTTCGCTGGATGAAGCCGCCGATACTTTGCTGCAGGGACAGGCCGTTCTTTTCAAGGAAGGCAGCACGGAGTGCTATTCGATTACGGTCAATGCGGAAGTCAAGCGGACAACGGAAGAGCCCCAGAACGAAAAAACGGTCCGCGGCCCTCATGAAGGCTTTGTGGAAAATATGACGGTTAATCTGCATCTGATCCGCAAACTGATCAAAAACCGCCATCTCGTTATCCGCCGTTATACGCTTGGAAAAGAAAGCCGCACCGAAGTCGCCGTCGCCTATCTGAGTCACGTCGCCAAGCCGGAGCTGATTCAGGAAATCGACCGGCGTCTTCGCACAATTGCGGGGGCCAATATCTTGTCGACCGATCTCATGGAAGAATATATCGAGGACAAGACGATCTCTCCTTTCCCCCAGCTTCTGACGACCGAACGCCCTGACAGGGCCGCCGCCAACCTGCTTGAAGGAAGAGCGGTCCTGCTGTCAAGCGGTTCTCCCAGCGCGTTCGTTATGCCAGTGACCTTCTTTACTTTCTACCAGTCTCCGGACGATTACTACAGCCGTACCCTTAGCGGTTCGTTCATCCGGTTCATCCGGCTGCTGAGCTTCGTCATTGCGATTACGCTGCCCGCTTTTTACATCGCGGTCATTACGTATCATTATGAGGTTATTCCCGCCGAGCTGCTGTTTCAAATTAAAGGCAGCGTGGAAATGGTGCCTTATCCCCCGCTTCTGGAAGCCATGTTCATGGAGCTGACGCTGGAGCTGCTGCGGGAGGCGGGAATTCGCCTGCCGGGTCCGATCGGACAGACGATCGGCATCGTCGGAGGTCTTGTGATCGGGGACGCGGTCGTACGGGTGGGGCTCGTGTCCTATCCGATGATTATCGTCGTCGCCCTTACCGCTATTTCCTCCTTCGTAGTCCCTTCACATGAAATGAGTGCTTCCGTGCGGCTGCTCCGGTTTGCCGTCATGATTCCGGCGGCTCTGCTCGGCTTTATCGGAATCGTGTTCAGCCTGATTTTCATTCTGATTCATCTGTGCAAGCTGGAATCGTTTGGCACGCCTTACCTGACACCGGCGGCCCCTTTCCGGCTGAAAGGCTGGAAAGATACTTTGTTCCGGTTCCCTATGTGGAAAATAGACAAACTTGTCTACACGGCTAAACCTAACGCGAAAAAGGATACCGGGGACTCAAGGGAGCTGCAGGAGAATGACACCCAATTCGAATAAAATCAGTCCGAAGCAGATGCTGTTCCTCATTCTCCAGACTCAGATCGGCGTCCAGGTGCTTTACCTGCCCTCCCGGGTGCAGGCGATCGCCAAAGGCGACGCATGGATGTCGGTCCTGCTCGCCGGACTAATCAGCCAACTGCTCATTCTGATCATGTGGGGCTTGAACAAACGTTTTCCGTCGGCTACCTTGTATGATTTTATGCCTCGTTTGACGGGCAAGGCCGTGGCCGCGTTCATCCAGGTGCTGTATATCGTTTATTTTACGGCCCAAAGCAGTCTCATTCTGATGTTCTTTTATGAGGTGATCCGCGATTGGGTTTTTCCCGAAACGCCGAAATGGCTTATTACCGGGCTCATGGTGTTCGTCTGCGTTTATTTGACGCAGGAAAATCTCAAGATCATGGCCCGTTTTTTTCTGCTGGTCAGCAGCCTGTTTCTCATCATGATCTTTATATCCGCGTATGCCTATACGCATTCCAATCTGCTCTATATTTTCCCGATCGGGCAGGCCGGGCTTTTTCCGGTCGTGCGGGCGGCGCATGAAGCGATGAATACACTGAGCGGCTATGAATGGATTCTTTTTTGCTACCCGTTCGTGGAAGGAACACCCCGGCAAAAACTGGCTGCGGTATCCGCCGCTAACGCTTTCTCCACCCTGCTGTATACGTTTCTCGTCTTTACGAGTCTCGTCGTATTCAGTCCTGCCGAGCTTCCCCTGCTGCCTCATCCGGTTCTGTATATGGTAAAGGCGCTGACGTTCGCCATCATTGAACGCCCCGATCTTTATTTTCTCTCCGCCTGGATCGTTGTTGTCGCCACTTCCATTATGGCTTATTTGTACTTGGCTTCGACCGGTATCGCCCAATTGTTCGGCAGAAGCAGCCACCGCAAGCCGGTACTGTATACGGCCATGTCGCTTATGGCGGCCGCGCTGCTGATCCGGGATCAGAACGTGATGAGGATTTTAGGGAAAATCGTCTCGCTGTCGAGCTACGCTTTCCTTGCGGCCATTCCTCTGCTTTTGCTTCTGATCTCGCTTGTTTTCCACATTCGCGAAGGCGGGAGGCGGGTGACTAAATGAACCGCATATACCTAACAGCGGCAAGCCTGCTGACCCTTCTCCTGCTAAGCGGATGCTGGGATCAGCAGCTTCTTAAAAACTCCCGTATCATACATATCGGGGCATTCGACAAGGGAGAAGACGGCAAGCTTAAATCTACCGTCGCATTTCCCGACGTATCCAGCGTAGAAGGGGGCCGTAACGAAACCAACGAAGTCCACACGGTCACAAGCAATACGACCCAGCACGCCCGTGCCATGCTTGATCGCGAAATATCGGGGGATTATTCCCCATCCAAGCTGCTTGTGCTGCTGCTCGGCGAAGAATGGGCCCGGGCCCAGAATATTATGCCGTACTTGGATGTCTATTACCGCGATCCGAAAAGCCCCCTGAACGCACGGCTCGCGGTTGTCAAAGGGAGGGCAGAAGACTTAATCAACCAGAAAATGGTCGGGACGAAGCTGATCGGACGCTTTCTGGATTATTTGCTCGAAAATATGGAAGACAGCACCAATGCCCCAAGGGTGAATTTCCAGTCGATCGGGCCTGTCAAACCCGGACAGGATTTTGCCCTTCCGTACGTTTCCCTTCAAAACAAAATACCTGTCGTTCAAGGTACGGCCCTGTTTCATCACAACAGAATGACGGCTTCTCTTTCTCCGGAGGAATCTCTTCTCTATCTGCTGCTCGGGGGACATAAAGGGGAAACGGCACGTCTCACCCTTCCCGTCGACATAGACCAGGAGCGGGATCTTCAAGTAAGAGCGGAACGTTTTATTACAGTCGATCTCCATAAGGCTTCGCGAAAAATGGACGTACAACCGACGGAGAGCGGCGGCGTCAGGGTTAAGATCCGGCTGAAGATCAACGCGGCGGTCATTGAATATCCTACGGACCGGCTGAACAAAAAAGAGACGATTCAGAAACTGAACACGGGTCTCTCCAAAATGCTGACTGAGCGGGCCAAGGCCATTACGTGTAAAATGCAGGAAGCGAATCATGACGGATTTGGCATCGCGCTGAGACTGATGGCATTTCATCCGGAAGCGTGGAAGAAGATGGACTGGGAGGAAGACTATAAGGAAGTGCAGTTCGAACCGGATGTCAGGGTGAAAATCGAACGGAAGGGGATTACGTTTTAGGGATTGGTAATGCACGAATAAGAACAAAAAAAACCAGGAAACTGGTCATACCCCTGCCAAGTAGACAGATGAAAAAAGCTAAGCTGCCAACGCGCATCGATATTCAACCGGTGCGCGTTGTTTTAATTTGGCTTGAAAGCGGTGGTAGTTGTAATCGTAAATGTATTCTTCCACTGTTTGCTGAATTTCCGCTCCTGAATTACACTGTTTGAGGTACAGCTTCTCTGTTTTGAGATGCGAAAAGAAGGATTCGATGCATGCGTTATCCAGGCAGGTTGCTTTGCGAGAGTGGCTGCCTTTAACGCCGAATGCCTCTAATCGTGTGTTGTACGCCTGAGACGTGTATTGGAAGCCCTGATCCGAATGGAGTACGGCTTCCGAGACGTCTCTTTTTCTTGTCCACTGCGTAACGGTATCTAGTACGAGTTGAACATCGTTACGAGCTGACAATTGCCAAGCGACAATCTCGTTGTTGAATAGATCTTGAATGACGGACAAGTAATGAAAGTTTGTTCCGTCGGAAATATAAGTAATATCGGTGACCATTTTTTGCTGGGGAGCTGTGGCATGGAATTGGCGATTTAAGCGATTCGGATACACAATAGAAGGCGTGTAATGAGACCTCTTTCGCTTCTTCCGAATGACGGACTGGATCGATAAATCCCTCATCATTCGCGCTACTTTCTTGTGATTCACATGGTAGCCTGCCTCCCACAAGGCGCTCGTCATACGAGGGTAGCCAAAGTGAGGGTGAGCAACATGAACGGCCATCATGTGTTCCTTGATTTCATAATCCCTATCTTGTCTCGAGCCGCGCTGGGGCCGTGTGGCTCGCCATTTGTAATAGCTAGCCCGTGGTATCCCTGCGATAGCTAAGAGGCAGGTAATGCCGTGCAGACGGCGTAGATCCTCCATTATTTCGTATTGATCTCGCTGGCTGGGGGCTTCTCCTTTATTAGATTTGGATACCGCTTTTTTAAGTAATCCACCTGCGCTTTCAGGTAGTCTCGTTCTTCTTCGACGCTACCGAAGGACGTACGGGGACGACCTTTCAGTGGGTTCATCACACTTTTGCGTTCATCGAACGACTCTCCGCTTTGCCACTTCTTCACCCAAACTTTCAGTTGTGAACAGTTCCGAATCCCTTCACGTTCAGCTACCACCTTGTAGCTGGATGAACCCTCCACATACGCTCTGACCGCCTTCAGCTTGAATTCTTCTGTGTACGTCTGGAATGTTTGTCCTTTTTTAGCCATGAAAAATATCCCCCCAAGTGTCACTCGAACCTCCATAATAACATGGAGGTTTTTTTGAGTGTCTACTTGAAGGGGATAATACCAAACTCACAATGAAGTTCCTGGTTTTTTTTGAACTTTATACCGCTCCAAGCGCAGCATCCGGCTCCGGCAGGCTACACAATCCCCGCAGCGGAAGCCTGCTGAAAATCAGCCAGGCTCACGCTCTTGCCGCCGTTCAGCCGCGACTCTTCCGCACCGAACGCCATCAAGTGGCTCTGCAGCGAAGCGGCGGCGGATGTCCGGTTTCCGGCAGGGACGCGGCCGTATTCCCGGACGTCCTTCAGGAAGGAGGCGACCATGCGCTCGTCTCCTCCTCCGTGTCCGTCACCGGCGATATTGCAGCGGACCTCGACCGCTTCTCCCGTAGCGAAACGGTGCAGGGTGTAAGAGCCTGTGTCCATATCGCCCAGGATCTCGCCGCGGGTCCCCATGATCTGGACCCGTCTGCCGCCGCCCTGGGTAAAACCGGACATCGTGAAGGCCGCGGTCGCTCCTCCGGCAAATTCCAGGTTCACGACCTGGTGATCCACGACATCGTTATCGCAGCGGTACACGCAGCGTCCGAACGGTCCTTCCTTCAGCGCCTTCACGATGCCTTCCTGGGACAGGTCGTGCGTCATATACCGCGCCCACGGATGATCCGGCGGCTGAATGTAGAGCTTGAGCGCGGAGAACGGGCATTCTTTTTCGACCTCGCAGCCTTCGATGCATCTGTCGGTCGATCCCGCGGGGGCGTTCTCCTTTTTGAAATGAAACAAGGAGCCGAATGAACTGACGCTCTTGCACTCCCCGCCCATGAGCCACGAAATAATGTCCAGATCGTGGCACGACTTGGCCAAAATCATAGGGCTGGTCTCTTCCGCACGGCGCCAATTCCCGCGCACGTAGCTGTGGGTCATATGGGCATAGCCCACATTTTCGGTCAGCTGGATGGACGCGATTTTTCCGAGTTCCCCGCTATCCAGCTGCTGTTTGATTCCCGCCCAGAACAGGGAGTACCTCAGAACGTGGCTGACGACGAGAAGCCGGTCATGGGCTTTGGCCGCCTCGACCAGTTGCACGCATTCTTCCAGCTTAGGCGACATCGGTTTTTCCAGCAGAACGTGGTAACCGAGCTCCAGCGCCTTCATAGCCGGCACGAAATGCATCCGGTCCAGCGTGCTGATAATCATGATGTCGGCGATTTTCTCCCGCTCGAATGCTTGCTCCCACGACGAATATACATAGTCGGGCTTGATTCCGTGTATCCGCGAGATTAGTTTCCGTCTTCCTTCATCCGGCTCCGCTACGGATACAATGTTGAGCTCGTGGGGATATTTCTCCGCGTACGGTCCGTAAATGTAACGTCCCCTGCTTCCGGCACCGAGCAGTACCGCTGTTAATGCTGCCACTTTATTTCCTCCTCTTGCTTCGGCTTATGTTCCGATTGTACAAGAGAGAGACTCCGGTCTAAAGAGATCGTTGGTTACTTTCATATACTTCTGTTGACCTGCGCACCTCTGTCTCCGTAAGCGTGAAATGCCGCTCGGCAAAAGACGCGGCGCGGTACTCTGTCGTTCAGCTATGCTTCCACCCGGGGCTTACCTATTCCCAGCCGATCAGCCGCTGTCGCCGCTCGCCCGCCGGCTCCGGTATTCCTGCGGAGTGGATTCGTTCTGCTTTTTGAAAAACCGGATAAAAGCCAGGGCCGAATTGTAGCCCAGCAAAGCGGCGATTTCCCCTACCCTCATCGGACTGCCGAGCAGCAGCTCTTTGGCCTTCAAATTCCGGTAATCGTTAATGTAATCGGACAATCCGATCCCCGTCATTTGTTTATAAAGCCGGGACAAGTACGAGGGATTGAGGCTGACGTGGTCGGCAATGGCATTCAGCGAGATATCTTTCGCGAGATTTGCTTCTATATATGTGTGAACCCGCTGGACAAGCTCGTCCGGAAAATGGGCAGCCTGCTCGCCGTTCCAATCAAAGATAAGCTCCGCCGTCTGCAGAAAATACGTTTTGAGAGCGGAAACGGACGTATCCGCTTCACAGTGGAACAAAGTCGACAAATCGTGGCTGCTGTTCAGGTATGCCCTCAGTTCTTCATTTTTGTTCACATATGCCAAAAAAACGGCGGAAAGCGAATGATACACTTCCTTTTTCCGCTCAAATGACCACTCTTCACTCTCCCACAGATCGCTGATTTCCTTGTACACGTTAAAAAATTCGCAGCGGTGGCCGTTCTCCAGGCATTTACCGAGAAGCTGCACCCGGGCGGTTATAAAAAACTCGCTCCGCTTATGCGCTTGGCCCGTTTCCCCGTGATTGTCCGCAGCGGGTTCCGTTAAAATAATTTCATTCCCGAGGCCCGCACCGAACAAAAAGTTATATTTCAGCTCATGAAATTTGTCGGAAACATCCTCCCACGGAACCGGATTTTTGCCTACCACAAAAGAAACCGGCAGCTTCAGCAAATTTTTGCAGGCCCGCTGGATTGTTTCAAGGGCATTTCCCACGAAATGCCGCGTTTTATCCCAACTAGGCCGGGCAACGTCCGTTTCAGGGCACGACGATCCCGCCGGCTGAATAAACCAGGCGATTTTCACCTGGTCGTAAACATACGTGTACACGCGTGCACCCGGCGATAAAATTTCCTCCGCGATATTTTGGACGGCATACACAAAAAGCGCCTTATCCGGCGGCGTCAGCATATCTCGCCACACATCCACTCTTCCCAAAAGCAGCAAAACCGGCTCTTCCCCCTGAAGCGGAATGCCGATTTCCCGGAAATGCCGGTCAAGCTGCTCCCCGGCCGGCCTTTTACCCTGAAGCAGACTGCTCATATACTCTTTTTGGAGAGAAGGGAGCGCCCGCTTCATGCTTTCCTCCGCGCGTTCAATCATCTCCTCACGCGCTTTTTCTTCATCGAGCTTGCCGATCGCCCGGGTTACGGTGGCGATGATTTTCTCGTCGCTTTCAATTTTCAGCAGGTAATCGAAGCCGCCATATTTGACCGCACTCTGGACATATTGAAAATCGTTATAGCCTGTCAGGAAGATCACTTTGCACGAAGGCCAGTTCGTTTTAATTTCCCGGAGCAGACCGATGCCCTCCAGACCCGGCATTTTAATATCCGAGATCACGAGATCGATCCGCTTGTTCCGGAGCAATTCCAGCGCCTCTTCACCGGAATACGCGGTATGAATTTCCAGGGAAAGCTGCGGGGTTTCTTCGAAAAGATCCTTCAGACCTTCCACGATAATCGGGATATCGTCTACAATCAGCAATCGGTACATCCTGTCTCCCCCTCTAGCTGTTTCCGATGTGAATGCCTGCTTTCAGGCCGCCCAGCTCCGATCTGTCCACCGTGATCCCATAACCGTGCCCGTAGCGGAGCTGAATTCTCCGGTGAACGTTTACGAGACCGGTCGTTTCTTCAAGCTCATGACCTCCGTCCGCAAGACGTCTGCGGAGTTTGCCGAGTTCTTCGTCCGTCAAGGTCGTTCCGTTATCTTCCACATAAATAGTAATTCCATTGGCGTCCCTCCTGCTCCAGATCCGGAGAATGCCGGCGCCGGGCGTGCTCCCGAGCGCATGTTTGTAAGCGTTCTCTATAATCGGTTGAAGGATCAGCCGGGGCACGCGCGTGTCAAACTCCTCTACTTCGAACACCGCTCCAATGCGGTCTCCGTAGCATACTTTTTGCATATCCACGTAGGTACGTGAATGGTTGATTTCAAGCGTTAGCGGAATCTCATCCTCGTCGTTACGGGTAATAAAATGAAAATAATCCCCGATGTATAAGCAGAACTGGTAAGCTTTCTCCTTGTGCTCCGATTTAATCAGACGGCACAGGACAAAAAAGCAGTTATACAAAAAGTGCGGATTAATCTGGGACTGCAGCCGTTTCAGCTCCGAACGCTGACTGCGGATTTGCTGCTCGTAATTTTGCTCGATCAGCTCTCGCAGCGAATGAATCGTCTGATTGAACGCATGGTACAGATATCCGAATTCGTCGTTGCCCCGGTCGACCGGTATAAGCTCCAGCCGGTTTTGCTGGACGCGTCTGAACGACTGCACCAGCTTGAACAGCGGCCGGTAAATGAGCCGGAACAGGAAGTACGAGAAGAACAAGACGACCGCGACCGCCAGAGCGCACGCCCACCTGAACCATACGCGGTAAGTCTGGATGGGTCCGAGCAGCGTTTTCTCGGGAATGCAGCTGACCGAATACGAGTTCCACAGGGCCGAGTAGTTGTAGACCGCCAAATACCGGTCTTTGCCTACGGTAATCGTCTCGTAGCCCTGTTTTTTTCCTTCCGCGCTTTTCTCCCCGATAAAAGCTTTCGCCGTGGTCAGCAGCTGCGGGTCATTCCCGCTCTGGAAATTCCACCCGCGATCCGTATTGATCAGCAGGGTTTCCCCGCCGAAGGAGCCGCTGATCTGTGCCAGCGACTGCCTGATTTTGGCCGTCGACAGCTCGACGCCGACGACATACAAGGGCTCCCGGGTCGAATTCGAGGGCACCTGCATGCTCAGGAACAGCCGGTCGTCCCAGAAGACAAAAGGCTCGTCGGCCCGTTTGTTCCGCAGTTGGAGTGCTTCATATTCCTCCAAATCCACGAAGGTATCGTACTTGACGCTTAGCAGTGTCCGCTGGATGAGCGGCACATAGGCTTTCACTTCCTGAATAAACGCACTCGAATCTTTGGTCAGATTCAGGCGTTTCTGAATGTCGAGAATTTTCCGGGACCGGTCGTAATCCGACAGCTCATTGCCCATCGCGGCGATTTCCTGAAGATCGCTGTCCGTTACGTAATTCGGCAGAAAACGGTTGATCCGGTCCGCTTCCTTGTCCAGCGAATCCAAGTAAAACCCGGTCGTGTTCAGGATGGACTGGGACCTTTCCTGGCGGATGCTCTCCGATCCCTTTTCGTTAATCAGCCAGGTGATGGCCATCATCGGCAGCAGGGCGGCCATAAATACCGCCATAATTTTTTTGAAAATGGAGGAGTCCTGCAGGCTGAGATTGAGTTTCATGAATACCGCTCCCCTTGCGCTCGAATGCCCGTCCCGTTATTCTTTGACACTCCCCATCACAATTCCTTTAATGAAGAAACGCTGAAGGAACGGATAGACCAGAAGAACGGGGAAAGCGGCGACGAAAATCTGGGCGGCTTTGCTGGTGCGGTCCGACAGTTTAACCAGCAGTTCGGCGTCCTGCGCTTTGATAAACCGGAAATCCATGTTAATGATAATGGTTTGCAGGAAGGTCTGCAGCGGATATTTATCGGGATGGTTCATGAGAATCATACCGTCAAACCAGCTGTTCCAGTGGCCGACCACCGTGAATAAGCCCGTCGTCGCCAGTGCGGGAAGAGAAAGCGGAGCATAAATCTTCCACAAGGTCGCAAAATGGCCGGCACCGTCGATCCGGGCCGATTCCTCAAGCTCCTTCGGCAGACTCCGGTAAAAGTTCAGCAGGAGGATCACATTAAATACGGGCAGCGCTCCCGGAAGAACCAGCGCCCAGACCGTATCGATCAGGCCGAGCGTTTTGATCGTCATGTACCACGGAATGAGACCGCCGCTGAACAAGATCGTAAACACGAAGACCCAGACGTAAAAAGTGCGCATGCGGAACACACGGGGGTCCTTCGACAACGGATACGCCGTGAGGATCGTCAGAAACATGCTGATCGCCGTTCCCAGTACGACCCTCTGAACCGATATCCAGAACGCCCGCAAGTATTCCGGCTTGCCGAACACGTTATCGTAGGCGGCCGTCGTAAAATCGACGGGCCACAGCAGAACTTTCCCAGCGGAGGCGGCCGCTCCCGAACTGAGCGAGATGGCCAGGATGTGAACAATGGGCATAAGGCACGCAAAAGAAATCAGGGCCAGGAACACGACGTTGCCGATCAGAAACAGTCTCCTGCCCATGGTCAAGTTGTGGCGCAAGGCAATCCCTCCTCAGAAGATCCGGTAATTGGCGAAGCGGTAAGCAAGCAGGTACGAAGTCGTAATCAGAAAGAAGGAAACGATCGACTTGAGAAGTCCGACCGCCGTAGCGAAACCGAACTGCGACTGCTGCACCCCCATACGGAAGACGAACGTGTCGATAATGTCCGCGCTTTCATAAACTTGAGGGCTGTACAGATTGAAAATCTGGTCGAACCCGGCATTTAGCACGTTGCCGATGTTCAGCGTAAGCATGAGCACGATAATCGGCATCATTCCCGGAAGCGTGATGTAGAGGGTCTGCTTCCACCGGCCCGCTCCATCCATTTCCGCAGCCTCATAGAGCGACGGATTGATGCCGGTAAGGGCAGCCAGATACACGATGGTACCGAAACCGAACTCCTTCCATACGTCCGATACGACCATCACATAAGGGAACCAGGCGTTATCCCCGAGAAAAAAAACGGGCTGCATCCCGAAGACGCCGAGAAGCTGGTTGACGATCCCCGAGGATGGCGAAAGCACGTCGATCAAAATGCCGCTCAGCAGCACCCAGGACATAAAATGCGGCAGATAGACGAGCGTCTGAAACGTCCGTTTGATCCACTGCCTGCTCAGTTCATTGAGAAGAATGGCGATCGTAATGGGCACGATTAGACCCGCCGCTATTTTCAGCGTCGCAATAAACAGGGTGTTGAAAAAAATTTGTCCGATATCCGGGTATTCCATCAGGAAACGGAAATTTTTCAATCCCACGAAAGGTGAACCGAACAGCCCTTTGGACGGAATGAATTTCTGAAAAGCCATCATAATTCCCGCCATCGGGATATAACTGAATATAATCACGATAATCAGACCCGGCACTACCATCAGATGAAGAGGCCACTCCCGCCTCCAAGTCCGAAACCTCGTATGCATACCCTCACCTGCCTTATTAGCTTCATGTAGATAGAAAAAGAGGGATCGCATCCTTTCCGATCCCCCTTGAAGGATTTTGACTGAATTCATCCGTACGGGAGGCAGCCGCCCTATTTGTTCTTGTTGTACCAGTCGTTGACTTCTTTCGTAATCTCGTTGCCGCCCATGCTTTTCCAATCCGCAACGAATTTGTCGAATTCATCGACCGACACCTGGTTCATGATGATTTTGACGAATACTTCATCCCGTTTTTTGTTCAAAATCGCTCCTTTTTCCACCATGGTCGGTGTCGGCGCTCCGTAAAACTTGTTCTGTTCGAACTGGTTGTTCTTCTTCATTTCCGGATACAGCGAGACGGCGCCATGGGGGCCCGAAATTAAGTACTCCCACCAGAGGCTCGTATCTCCGTTGACGTATTTCATGGCGCGTCCGTACCGGGTCTTCTGATCTTTCGTCTGAAGCTTGCTTTCGTCTTTGTTCGCGATCGCATCGGGAAGCACTTCCCCGTTATTGTTCGTCTGGTTATTGACGAAAATCGGGTTCAGCAGCCAGTAGTTGCTCGATTTTTCCACTTTGTCTTTGCCGAACTCGTACACCTTGCTCTCTTCGCTCTGACTGTTGTTTACAACGATCCAGTGGTTCAGCAGCTTGATCACCGCCTCCGGATGTTTCGCTTTCTTGGACACGACGTAGTACTTATCCACACCCAGGCCGATCTGGGACTTGGCGGGTTTTCCGTCCGAGGAAGGAAGCGGGAAAACGCCCCACTCCTGCACCACTTTGCCGTCCTTGACCGCTCCGCTCGCCAGTTGGGCCGGCATCCATTCCGCCCCGTAGACCATTCCGATGCTGTCGTTATACAGCATTTCGGAAGCTTTAGTCGCATCCTTGACCGCGAACTCCGGATCGATCAGGCCTTTCTTGTACAGATCCTGAAGACCTCGCAGCGCTTCTTTCATCTGCGGCTGAATGTCCCCGAACTGGAGTTTGCCGGTTCCGTCATCCAGCCACTGGTTCGTGTAGGCATGGTATCCGTTCATGAAGCCCGTGACGCCCAGGGCGCCGTCGAACAGATTCTTGTTAAAAGCCAAGCCGTAAGCTTTTCCCGTTCCTCCGGGGTCCTTCGATTTAAAAGCTTCCGCGATTTTGGCTACGTCCTCCGTCGTTTTCGGCTCGGGCAGGTTCAATTTCTTCAGCCAGTCCGTCCGCACCCACAAAAACTGGGAGTAATAAGGGTTGGACGTAGAAGGAATGGCCATCAGCTTGCCGTCGAACGTGGCCGACTTCATCTGGAGGCCTCCGTCCATGGTCATCATTTTCTTTGTGTTTTCGGTGGCGACCTTGTCGTATACGGACGTCAGATCCAGGATCATGTCCGCTTCGATAAGCTGCTGGAGCTGAGCCGCATCGACGGGGAAGAAGTCCGGAATCTCGTTGGAGGCGATGGACATTTTCAGCTTTTCCGCAAACTGGCTTCCGTCCGCCACCCATTTGTTCGTGATTTTGACCCCGGTTTCTTTCTCGTACGCCGCATAAACCGCATTGTTGTCGAAGGTTTCACCCGGATCGAATTTCAGATACGGGTCGCTTGCCCGCACCGTGGATACTTCCATGATTCCGCCCGTATCCGGCGTTTTCGCCTCTTCGGGCGCCGTGCCGCTGCATGCTGTAACCGTTAACATCGCGGCGATGACGGCGGCCGGCAGCAGCCCTTTATGTCTGTTTTTTCTGCTCAATGCAATCCCCTCCTGGGTGTTGTTCCTATGCGGGCCGCTATATCCGGCCTCTCGTTCCTTGCGTAGCTTAAGTATAAGAAACGGGGTGCCCCGCTTCCATATACTCCTATTTACATTCGTATACACCTCTTGACTGACCTTGGTTCAAAAAAGCGCCGGACACGGGCAATGCCGCATGAGCCTCGGATTTCCGCTTTATTGACGGCTTTGCTCCCCGCTCCTATCTTGTGTGAACTCACCCAGTTTTTGATATTGTAGAACGGGGTCGAATAACTTAGAATGATGAAGGAACTATGTGTTCGAAGGGAACTAGAAAATGTCTATAAAACGATTATCCGCCCTGTTTTTAGCAGTTATTCTGGCCATCTTGCTCATCAATGACAGCGTCTTTTATTATTCCACGAAAAAATCCCTAACGGCGAACATGGAAACGGAGCTGTTTTCTCTTTCCCAGCAGATCCAGTTAAGCATTGACCACGTGGAGTATTCGTCTCAAACCCGGGATAAACTCTTGTCCGATTCGTTAAGGCAAGTGGCCCTCGGCGTCAAAGCCGCGCTGCCTTCCCGTTACCGGGATATCGACAACAGCATGCTAGCGGAGCTCAGAGTCAAATATAACGTAAGCAATCTCACCTTGTTCGCCCAAATCGGGGATGAGATCGTCAGCGTCCGTTCCTCGGATCCCAAGGAAATTAACTTGAATGCGAAATATTGGGGCAATTACCGGACCGCGCTGGAACAACTGTTCAGACTGGAAACGGTTACCGTAGCCGAAGGCACCACGCTTCCGAGCTTCTGGGCGGGTAAAATATCGGGCTCTGCCTCCAATCCCGGTTCAAAAAGAAACAAATTCGGCTTCTACTACGACGGGACAACCGACTATATCATCAATCCGACGATGAACAGCTCTCTCATCGAGCAGTTCGATCAGAACGACGGCTCGGAGTTTATCGTTGCGGAGACGTTAAAGAACAACAAAAGCCTGCTCGAAATTACCGGGTTCAATCCCCGTACCTTCTCCAAGCCGGATGACGATCCCAGCTTTTATACCGTAACGAACGGGTCCAAAAACATCCGTTACTCCGAACGCAAAATTTTGTTCGGCCAGTATAACAGCAAGTCGCCGGAAGACGCCACCTTGATCGAGCAGGCCGTTAAACTCGACAAGCCGCTCTTCTTTCCTACGAAAATCAACGGCAAAAACGTGCTGAAAATTTTTTATCCGGTTAAGAGCGAACGTGTCCAGTTTCCTTACGTGATCGGCCTGGTCAACGACATGGAGTATATTCACAACTCCTTGAACAAACAACTGGTGAACTTTTTCCTCGTCATCGTTTCGGTTTCGATTGCCAGCCTGATCATGGTCTATTTTATTTATAAAGGGGTTAACCGGACGAAAGACGCCGTCGCCCAGACGATCCAAGAGAATTACACGGATGAAATGAACAGTCTGATGGTCGCGATCAAAGGACAGAATCACGATTTCACCAACCATCTTACGACCATCAGCTGCATGGTCCAGTTGAAAAAGTTCGACGAGACCAAGAAGTACATACACGAGCTCGTGGAAGAAACAAGACTCGTCAACAGCATCGTCGATGTCGGGCATCCGGCCCTCGCTTCCCTGATCAGTTCCAAGATTACGCAGTCGCAATTGAGAAAAATCCACTTCACTTACGAGCTGGATTTGGCGGACGATCTCACGAGCATTTCCGGACTGAAATCCGTCGATCTCGTGAAAATTTTAGGCAATTTGATCGACAACGCTTTCGACGAAGTGAGCGGAATGAACGTGGAGCAAAGAAACGTGCATCTGCTCGGCTATACGGAAGAGAACCGGCTTATCTTCAAGCTGTCTAACCATATCAGCAAGAGCTTGTCCGAGAAAGATCTGCAGGCCATGTTCACAAGCGGTTACTCCACGAAAAAAGACGGCGTCCACAAGGGACTCGGTCTGGCCATCGTAAACCAGCTTGTTCAGCGGTACAAAGGTACTGTCTCCGCTGAAATTTCCGGAGCGAACACAATCCAATTCACCGTGATTCTGCCGATTTATTCTTGAACCGGGAGGGCAGGGACGAAAGATACGGATCGGGCGGGGGCCCTGTCCCGTGTCCCGTATCACAAGTTCAGCCGTTCCGCCAAAAAGAAACTCGGCCTGCTTCCTGCAGGCCGAGTTTTTTCGCTTACCGGTTCAATTCGTGAAGGGCGGCTTCGTACTTGCGCATTCTTTCGCGGTCTTTGGAGGTCGGTTCCTTGATGCGGGTCATGTCCATGTTGTCGTGCACATCAGCCAGCTTGACCTCCCGGGCAAGGGGGTTGTTCTTCGCCCTCCGGACGAAATCCAGGTAGTCCTCGCCCGGCTCCCGGCTCAAAGCGGCCACCGCTTCAACGATGTCCGGCGCGAATCCTTCGCGCCGTAAATCCTCGGCGGTTATCTCCGAATCCTCCAGAACGTCATGGAGGACCGCCACGATACGCGCATCGGTTGTCTTGACGCTCTGCATAACCCGGAGCGGGTGCAGAATGTACGGCTCACCGGCCTTATCGGTTTGTCCGGAATGGGCCCGGGCGGCTACGATAATCGCTTTTTCCAGGGTACTCATTTCTTGCCTCCTCCCTGATTCTGCGCCGTGATCCAAATTATACCACGCCCCTCCCTTAATCACATGGTACCTACTTACAATCGGAAGCCGGTCCTCTGCAATCCCGTTTGTAATGCCTCATGGGGTGGCGCCTGTTTCACGCGTTTTACCTCTTCCTTATCCTTCCTGTATACTGTGAATGAACCTTTTATTCATACCGCTACAGGAGGAACCGGAATGATCAAGCATCACATCGAAAGACTGGAGCAACTGCTTCCCTTCAAAGTGGGAGAAGACCGTCAAGAAGAGTACGAAACCTACCTCAAGCTTGAAGGCGCAGGAGAAGAGCAGTTTGCTGTTCTGGAAAGGAAATACGGCATGACCCTGCCCGACGATTTCAAGGAATTTTACCGGCACAAAAACGGCAGCGGCTACCATTTCCATATTTTGTACCCTTCTTACGATGACGGGTCCGTTTCCCCTTTCTATCTGCTTTCTCTGGAGGAAATCGATGAACTGAAAGCTTATTTCTGCAGCGAGGACACCCTGCTCAGCGAGCATTTCGAGGAAGACGAAATCGCTCGGCTCGATAAACGGATCCGGCCTTACTACAGCAACCGAAAATGGCTTCCCATTGCGCAGCTCGCCGGAGGCAGCCTGTATCTGATGCTGGATTTCGACCCTTCCGAACAGGGCAGGGCGGGACAAGTGATCGCATTTGTGCATGACCCGGATTTCATTTACTATGCGGCGGCCAGCTTTGCGGAGCTGTTGGATATTTCCAACAAGAACCTCGAAGACTGGGAAGAAATCGATTATTAAAACGCGAGACCGGGCCGTTCGGCTCTGCAGTCGGCAAAAAAATAAAAACGGAGTGCGGAGCCTGAGCTCAAGCACTCCGTTTCGTTTGCTTCAGAGGGAGGCTTGTCCCCCGCCTACGCTGGCTTTGATCATTTGAATGAACCGCTCCGCCGGGGGCGACAGAACCTCATCTGTACGCGTACATACCGCGATGATATTTTTTAACTGGATGTCCTTCACATATACCCGCGCCAATTCCCCGCGCTTCACATGATCCCGGACGACAAGCGAGGAAATAAAGTTCGTCCCGTACCCGGCCTTCACCGCGCTGATCGTTTCATTCAAGCCGTTAAACTGCAGGGCGATCTGGGGCGGACTCACGTTATGCACCCTGCATAAGGAAAAAAGCCACTCCCGTGTCGAGCTTCCCTCTTCCCTCATGATGAAAGGCTCTTTCACCATTTCGGCCAGTGTGATGTGCTTATTCGCATATTTATGATGGGCGGGCACTACGAACCACAGCTCGTCCTCGAACAGCTCCTCCCAATGGATGCCCGGCTGCCTTTCGCCCGCTCCGCCGTAAACGGCAATTTCCGCTTCGTAATTGAGCAGGCTGTCGAAAGCGCCCCGGGAATTCGTCGTGGTGATGAAGAAATCCACTTCCTCATGGTCCCGTTTGAATTTGGCAACCCAGGCAGGAAGCAGGAAATTGGCCGGCAGATAGGTCGATACGAGGCGGATCGCACCGTTTCTTCCCGATGTATAGCCGTCGATAAAGGCTTCCATTTCTTCTTCCAGGGCAAACAGCTTTCTTGCATATTCCAGCAGCTTCCGTCCGGCATCGGTTAAGGAGATTCCTCTTCCGCGGGCAGTAAAAAGCCGCACTCCGATTTCCTTCTCGAACCGTTTGATCTGGGAAGTAACGGCAGGCTGGGAAATCCGAAGCACCCCGGCCGCTCCCGTTATACTCCCCGTTTTGGCCGTTTCGTAAAAAATCCGCAGAGCGTGAAGATTCATGTCGCACGCACCTTTTCTTAACTAAAACTTATGATTTAATAATAATTATATATTTTATTTATGGATCAATCCAGCTTACAGTAGAGATAGATTCCAATCCGAAAGGAGTTTTACCCCTATGACACTTTCAAACGAATCTCCCGAAGTCCGTAACGAGCCGGCCCGGTCGGACCTGCCCGGCAAATGGTCGCATGTGGATGCTTGCCTGAACGATTGGCTTGTCCCCGCCGATCCCGTTATGACGGCAGTTCTCGCGAACAACGCCAGAGCCGACCTTCCGCCCATTGACGTGGCGCCCAACCAAGGGAAGCTGCTGCACCTGCTTGCCCGGATCAACGGGGCCCGCTCCATCCTGGAAATCGGCACGCTTGGCGGATACAGCACGATCTGGCTGGCGCGCGCGCTTCCGGGAGACGGCAAGATCGTCACGCTGGAGTACGATGCCCATCATGCGGAGACGGCCCGCCAAAATCTGGACCAGGCGGGCGTGAGCCATCTCGTGGATGTGCGGGTCGGCGAAGCGCTCGATTCGCTGGAGCAGCTTTCGGCGGAAGGGGCCGGGCCGTTCGATCTCATCTTCATCGACGCGGATAAACCGAACAACCCCGAATACTTCAAGTGGGCGCTGAAGCTTGCCCGCCCGGGCAGTCTCATCATCGGGGACAACGTCATCCGCGACGGGGAAGTCGCCAATCGGCACAGCACAGACCCGCGCGTTCAAGGTGTCCGCACCTTCCTTGAGCTGATCGCCGCCGAGCCGCGGGTTACCGCGACCGCTCTGCAAACCGTCGGCAGCAAAGGCTACGACGGTTTTGTCCTGGCGCTGGTCACCGCCTGATTCAAAGCGGAGGTTGTTCCGCTGCTGTACAGGAATGACTCCCGTGAAACACCCGGGTCCGCCCAGCCGATCAGGAAAGTCCGGCCAAGGCGGGCCCTTTCATTGTCCGCGGCGATTGCTAGGCGCGCCCGTAATATTTTTGGTAGCGCAGCATCTTCCTGTAAATGCTTTTATCCTTCAATGTTTTGAAGCCGTAAATTTTGGGCCGGGGATTCGCTTCCAGAATCCAAGGGTGCAGGTTAGGGTCCAATCCGACGTCCAGTCCCACTTCTTTAATCCGTGGAAATGTTTTATTAAGATGGCGGGCTGCCCTGAGGCCCAAACTCCGTAAGGAAGCCTTGTACCGTTCGATGTCCGCCACATGCTCTTTAAGAAGAACCTCAACAGGTTTGGAAGAGCCGCCCCTGCATAAGTTCGTAACGATTTTGCGGGGATGGCCAATGCGGCCGATGATACCGGTCGGTTCCCAGACCCCTTTAGGATTTTTCTGGATCATGATTCTCAAATCGAAGAGCCGCCCCTTGTGGCGGAGAAGATGAATCCCCTGCTGAATAACGTACGGGGATTTTTTAGTACGTCTCCGGAGGGCCGTTGCCATGCTGTCAAAGTCCCGAAATTTCTTCACAAAGGTATGAAGCTGAAAGCGGTACCCGTCCTCTTTGCGCTCCACCCGGATAACGCCGCTGCCTCCCGTACCGCTGTTCGGCTTCACATACACCATTTTATACGTATCCAGCATCGCTTTTAATGTCCCTTTCCTGTAAAGCCGGGTTTCCGGAACGTTCCGGCCGATTTCTCCGTGTTTCAGCAAAGAATCGGATACGTTCTGTTTGGTCGCATAGCCTCCCAAGTTCATCCATCCTTTCTTGATTTGTGACATTTAGTCTATGGATATGCCAAGATCTCGCCCTTGCTTGTGCGCTTGCCCACCCGGGCTTTTCCGGTTCAGCCGGAGTTCCTTTAGTAAAGCTTTCTTTCTCCATGGCCGCACACGAACAATCGCCTGATTAGCGGCTGTAAAAAAAGTGTAATCCAAGATAGATCGAAGTCCGGTTAAAAGATCATTCGCGCAAATCCGTCCCCTTACGGGGGATACCTGCGTTGAAGGACCCTTACATTGCCCTGCAAAAATGAGGTATACTGATCTGGCAATACTTAGCCTGAGGAGACTGTTGGCATGAAACCCTTTGAAGATAAACGGTTGTTTGAAATAGCTTACGAGAACGCGCCATTCGCTATGGGCGTTTATTCGCTGGCGGAAGACCGCTGGTTACGGGTCAATCCCTCCTTTTGCCGCATGCTCGGGTATACGGAAGACGAGCTGGCGAAACTCACCGACAGGCGGATCACTTATCCGGAAGATATCGTGCTATCTCCTGCCTCTATCCCTTCCCTTTCCTTCATCGAGAAAAGATATATTCACAAAAACGGCGGGATCGTCTGGGCTGCCGTCGGCCTCTCCCCGCTTTCTGCTGACTCCGGAGAACCTGCCGTTCTTCTGGTTCAGGCCGTTGACTTGACGACACAAAAAATGCGGGAAGAACAGCTTCTAGACAGCGAACGCAAACACCGCCTCATAACGGAAGCTTCGCTGGACTGGATCTCCAGGCACGCGCCGGACGAGCTCGCGACCATGACCTACTCGTCTCCCATCTGCAAAACCATTTTCGGCTACGAGCCCGAAGAAATGGTCGGTCAGGGAGCGATTCCGCTCGTTCATCCCGCTGACCTGGACAGGGTCAACTTATTTCTGGAACAGAACCGCCATACGGAGGGTGACAAAGTGACGTTCCGGTTTCGCTGCAAGAACGGCGATTATGTCTGGCTGGAATCAACCACCCGCTACACGTACGATAAAGACGGGAATGTGAATGAGATCATCTCCATCTCCCGTGATATTACCGAACGCAAAAAAGCGGACCAGCGGCTTCAGGAAAGCGAGCAGCGCTACAAATCGTTGTTCGATCACAACCCCGCCGCGGTGTATTCCATGAACCTGGACGGAGATTATTTGACCGCGAACAAGAATTTGCAGAAAATTACCGGGTTCACGCTGGAAGAACTGATCGGGATGTATTGGGGACCGATCGTCGCTCCTAAAGACCTGCCCAAAACACTCCACCACTTCGAGCTCGCAAAGCAGGGCGTTCCGCAAAGCTATGACTTGACCATCATCCATAAAGACGGGCATCCCGTCGAAATCAATTCGACGAATATACCGATCATCGTCGATAACGAAGTCGTCGGCGTATACGGCATCACGATCGATATTACGGAACGGCAAAGATATCTCGCCCAGATCGAGAAGCTTAGCAGCGAATATACGCTGATTCTCAATTCGGTAACGGAAGGCATTTTCGGCGTGGACTCGTCCGGCAACGCGATGTTTATTAATCCGGCCGGGGCCGAAATGCTCGGGTTTGTCCCCGAGGAGCTCATTGGCAAGCCCTATCTCGGGATGCTGCAAAACACGTTCGGTACCGCGGCCCAGCAGTCCGAGGACGAGGAGGTCATTTACCGTGCCATCCGGGAGGGGCACTCCTATCGTAACAAGGAAGCCGTATTCTGGCGCAAAGACGGCTCCAGTTTCCTTGCCGACTATCACGTGACGCCGCTTATCGATGACGGGGAGCTGCGGGGTGCCGTCGTCGTCTTCAAAGATATTACGGGCGAGAAAGAAATCATACGGGCCAAGGAATACGCGGAAAAAGCCGATCAGGCCAAATCCGAGTTTCTGGCTATCATGAGCCATGAAATCCGCACGCCGATGAACGGGATTATCGGGATGGCCGATCTGCTGGCGGAAACGGAGCTGTCCGAGGAACAGCGCAGCTATGCCGATATCATTTTGCAGAGCAGCTATGCCCTGCTGCGGATTTTGAACGAGATCCTCGATTTCAGCAAAATCGAAGCCGGTAAAATGACGGTTAACCACGAGCCGTTCGATGTCCGCTCCGTTTTGGATCATGTCGTGGAGCTGTTTCATCCGAAAGCCGTGGAGCGCGGCATCCGTTTAACGTGCGAACTGGACCGCAGCATTCCTTCGACACTCATCGGTGACGAGGGCATTTTGCGGCAGATTATCGTCAATCTGGTCGGGAATGCGATCAAGTTTACGGAGAAGGACGGACAAGTCTCCCTTTCTGCCAAGCTCGATAAGATGCCCGAACACAACGATGCCGTGCTGCATTTTTTCGTCCGGGATACGGGCATCGGAATTCCTGCCGACAAGCAGAACCAACTGTTCCAGTCCTTCTCGCAGCTGCACCCGACCATTAACCGCAAGTACGGCGGTACGGGGCTCGGACTTGCCATCTGTAAGAAGCTGGTAGAGCTCCTGGGCGGAGCGATCGGCGTCGATAGCCAGGTTAACGTGGGCTCCACGTTCCATTTCGTGCTGCCCTTCGAGCTGTCCGGCGAAGCTCCCGCCCCGGATTCCGTTCCGGAAAACGCGCAGCGCAGCACACCGGCGCCGTCTCTTGTGAGCGGCAAAGAAAGCGGCGCCCAACCTCCGCCCAAGTTCGGTCCGATGAAGCTGCTGGTTACGGACGATAACCCCGTAAACCGTCTGCTGCTCATTACCCTGCTCAAAAAACTCGGATATGAAGCGGACTATGCGGAGAACGGCGCGGAAGCGCTGAAGGCGGTCCGGTCCGAAACCTACGATATGGTCTTTATGGACCTTCAGATGCCGGAATTGGATGGCTTCGAAACGACCGCGGCCATCCGCCGGTTGAAAGGAGACGCCTCTCGTCCGGCGATTGTGGCGGTGACCGCTTTTGCCCAGAAGGAAGATATGGAGATGTGCCTGGCTTCCGGAATGAACGATTTTATAAGCAAGCCGGTGTTTGCTCCGGAAGTTGAGCGCGTCCTGAAGAAATGGTCGTCGCATGAACTTCTTGAGCCGCACCGCGGGCAGGACTAAATCTGCCGGAGAAATCATGAGCATCTTCGCCTATGCGGAGGTGTTTTTTTGTTGGAACCGTGTAGACTTGGCTTGAATAGACATCTCACACATGTACCAAACGGCCCTGTTGACAAGTGAACATAAAGCGCATATACTGTGAATGTAAACAATTAAGTTAACTTAACAATTAAGGTGATGACATGGACGAACGCTTATACCAGACCGTAAAGGAGATTAACGAGGCCGAATACACGGCCAACCTGCTCCTCTTACAAGAGTACAACGAGCTCCTGCAAGCAGATCTGACCTCCAAGCAAGCGGTCGTTCTGGAACACATTCACAAGCACAAGCGTTTGACGGTCAAAGAACTGGCGGATCTGATGCTGATCACTTCCAGCGCGGTTAGTCAGCTCATCGGCAAACTCGACAAGGAAGGCTACCTCAAGCGAGAAATTAATCCGAATAACCGCCGGGAAATTCTCGTTGAACTCGATCAAGCCGGATTGGATTATTTCGAACGCCAGCAAAAGGTCGAGAAGAGCATTGCGGAACGCTTTTATTCCAAACTGGACCCCGAGGAATTAAACGCGCTGCGCAAAATTACGTTCAAGCTTCAAAAAATTATCGAAGCTGAACTAGGATGACGGACGTCTTACGTCCCTCTTCTGCCCAATACGTTAGGCATCTTAACTATTACGTTAGCTTAATTCTTTTATAAAAAATAGGAGTATTGGAGGGATTTCCATGCAAAACAAACAGAAACAGCTTCAAGAACTTTTTACGGCCATGTCGGCGAAAGGAATTTTCAACGGGGCTTTTTTGGCGGCGGAAAAAGGAGAAATTGTCTTTGAAGGCGCGTATGGCCTCGCGGATAGAGAGACCGGACGCTCCCTTACCGTTCATTCCGTCTTCGAACTTGCTTCCGTTTCCAAAACTTTTACGGCCATGGGCATTCTTATTCTCGCCGAGCAGGGAAAACTTTCACTTACCGATCACGTGGATCGGTGGATTCCCGACTTCTCGTATAAGGGTATAACGGTGAAGGACCTTCTCCGGCATACTTCCGGCCTGCCTGATTATACGCCGCTTTTCATAAAAGACTGGGACCGCACCAAAATCGCCACGAATTGGGATGTCCTGGAGTATTTCAATGTCCACCAGCCTCCGCTGCAGTTTCAACCCGGGGAGAATTGGGAATATACCAATACGGGGTATGTATTATTGGCCCTTTTGATCGAAAAGATATCGGGTCTATCCTTTGCCGACTATATGAGCGAAAAGTTGTTCAAGCCTCTGGGCATGCATTCGACCCGCATTCATAACCGGCGTCTTTCCGGAAACGTACCGCCGGATTTCGCTTTCGGATACGTGTATTCCTTCGAAACGCACAGCTATCACCTGCCGGACGAACAGTCTGCGACCGATTTTGTCGTATACCTGGACGGAATTCAGGGGGACGGAACCGTAAATTCCACCCTGCACGATCTTTTGCTCTGGGATCAGGCTCTGTATACGGAGAAACTGGTCAGCAAAAAGATGCTCGACGAAGCTTTCACTTCCGGAAAACTGCCCGACAACGAGCCTTATTCGTACGGGTATGGCTGGATCATCGAACAGAGGGAGCATTTCGGGAAAGTCGTTTCCCACAGCGGCGGCTGGCCCGGCTACAGCACGAATCTGGCCCGTTACACGGATCACGGAAGAACGGCGATTTATCTCGCCAACACGGATCGCCAGCTGGACATTCAGCAGCGGATTATCAGTGAGGCGGAGAACATCCTGTTCGGGCTCCCCCATTCCGTTCCCGATGTCCCCGCGGAGCTGAAACCCGTTAAGATCGACAAAACCGTGTATCCGCTGTACCGGGGAGTTTACAAGATGGATATTGGACTCGATCTCAGCGTGACGACCTGCCCCGAGCAAGATCAGCTATTCATTCAGTTAAGCGGGCAGCCTCAATACGAGATTTTACCGCTGTCCGAAACGCGTTTCTTTGTCCGGGAACTTCAGGTCGAACTCGAGTTTGCGGCAAAAAAACCGGGCAAACCCGCCGATGAGCTTACCCTGTATCAGTACGGCGAGCAGCGGGGCGTACGCGCCAAGTAACGTCGAGTAAGCGCCGGATAAATGCCGAAAAGGATTCCCCTGCACATTTGTCGTGCGGGGGAATCCTTTTTAAAACGGATCCCGTCATCCCTATGCTCATTATATCCCCATCCTGCCGACGAACCCCGTCATCTTTAGACAGACACAAGCGTTCCGTGCGGCGGGATCACATGCGGAACCGGTTTCAGCGGAATGCTGACCTGCATCTTGAATCCGTTCGGGTCCGACTCGCACTGGATTTCGCCTTGAAGGCTCCGGACCCTCTGCTGCATTCCGTAAATCCCCATACTTCCGAACCCATTCTCCTTCTGCTTCCTGTTTGCTGTGCCCACACCGTTATCACGATAGGACAGAAGCAGATTCTGTTTGCCGCCCGTCAATGTCACATGGACCTCCTCGGCCTTGGAATGCTTCATCGCATTGGACATGAGCTCCTGTGTGATCCGATACACCGCAATTCGCTGTTCATCGTTCAAATAATCTCTGAATTGCTCCGCTTCAAAATAGATCGTAAAATCCGCATGAAGCTGGATGTGATCGAACAAGGCCTCCAAAGCCTGGACAAGACCCCACTCTTTAAGAAAAGGGGGCCTGAGTTCGTTACAGGTCAGGCGGATCTGGTACATCACATCGAGAAGACCGTCTCCGATTTGAGCCAAGCCTTCTTTAAGTTCGTCCGGGCCGAGGCCCGAAGTCCGCAGCTGCTCCAGCTTCCGGTACCAAATAATTTGCTCCTGCAGGGCCGCATCGTGCAAATCCTGGGACAGCCGCTTCCGTTCGTGCTCGGACAAGCTGAAGAACAGACGAAGCAGCCAGGGAGGGGGTTCCTGCTCCTCCATCGTCCGCTTCAGCTCAGCCGATAAATCTTCAATAACCGTTAGATTTTCATACACGACATTTACGTAACGGATCAGGGTTTTAAGCCAAATTCTGTTGGCGGGAAAGCGCGTACTATCCGTCAGCTCGCCGAAAATAAGCCAGAACGTTCTGCCCTTAAACTCCCCGATTTTCAGAAAAGATCCTTCTTCATATTCGAAAACTTCGCCGATCGAGAGCTGCTGGCTCTGATGCTGCCTGATTTTGTTCAAAATAGCCCGGGGCACTTCACCCGTTCCCGCTTTAACCGAGCAGGACGTATAGCCGGTATGGGTTTCGATCAGGGAGACACAGTCGATTTGAAAGATCAGCTTCACCTCAGCCAGCAGCCGCGCCTCCAGCTCCGAGATTTTCATAATGCCGAACAGATCATGAGAAAAACTGTCGAGACTCGCCTGAAGCGCGGAATATCTTTCATCGCTGCGACGCAGCTGCTCCCTGCTATGACGGAGCTCCGCATTGATCATATTCAGTTCGGCCGCATAATATCGGGCTCTATCGTAAAAGCCACCCAAAAAATAGGCGATGATACTGCAAAAAACAGCTCCCGCCGCCTGCATTTCCCATGTCTCCCCGACTACCAAGTAGTCGTAAAGAAAAAACACAATTCCCACAATAGTAGTAACTCCGGCACCCGCAAGACGCCCAGTCCTTTTCATCCGCAACGTTCAACTCTCCTTCAAACTTCTTGGTGCATGTCCATCTTCGTCAATATATCATCCCGGGAATGAACCGATCACGCAAATTTGTTGCGTGCACACGCAAAAATTTCCGATCCTGTAGAATCCGAATTGTTTCCAATGCTATGATTCTAGTTAACCCGAGCCCCTGACACAGGAGAAACGATAAAAATGGAAATTCCAATTGAAATGGGTCAAGAAGAGCTTCCCTTTTATCGGACCCTATTTACAACCTTGATCGAAAATGCGCCGGTCGGCATTTTTATGATGGAAAACGGCGCCTTAACATACGCGAACGATTCTTACGCCAAGCTCGTCGGCTATGCCGCGGAAGAAATACGCCGGTTGAAGTCCGGTTTTCTTGAGCTTGTTCACCCGGAGGACCGTCTTCTCATCGCACATCTATTTTCCGAAACGGACGACAGCCGCAAGGGTTCACCGGTCCGTATCCGTAAGCTGCACAATACCGGACAATGGATTTATACCGAAATCTATCCCACCACAGTACTTGTGAACGGAAAAAAAGTTCAATACGGCACCGTGATCGATATCACGGAGCAAGTGCAGGCACAGCGTCTTCTTCTCGAAAGCCGCGAGCAGATGAAATCGTTGTTTGCAGACAGTCCGGACGCCATCTTCTCCTTAGACGAGCATGGGATATTTACAAACACGAATCCCCGATGTGAATCCTTGACGGGGTATACGAAGGACGAGCTGACGCATATGTCGTTCGTCACCCTCATTGATCCCGACGACCTGCAATCCGCTCTGGACCATTTCGATAACGCGAAACGCGGTATTTCCGGCAGCGCGGACCTTCGCGTCATCCGGAAAGACGGAGAAAAAGTTTCCGTCAGTGTGTCCCACTTTCCTGTAAAGTTGAACGAATTCCTTAACGGCACTTACGGAATCGCCAGGGATACGACCGCTCAAGCTGCGGCAGCCCGGCAAATGGAAGAATTCGTCTATGTCGATCCGGTTACCGGCCTGCCCAACCGCAAGCTGTTCGAAGACCGGCTGGAGCAAACAATCCGTTTCTCTAGAGACGGACGCCTTCCTTTTGCCGTTTTTTCCATCAATTTGAACCGGTTCAAAATCATTAACGATTCCTACGGTCACCAGTTGGGAGACGATCTGCTGGCTCTAGTCACTTGCCGTATCCGGCGGAATCTGCGGCCTACGGATACACTAAGCCGTTTTGCGGGAGACGAATTCACCCTGATTCTGCCGGAAACGGTGCAGGAAGAGGCTTTACGTCTCGTCCGCTCCATACTCGACGGAATGCGGGAGCCTTTTGTGCTGCACGGACATTCCGTACCCTTAACGGCCAGCATAGGGATCGCTTTCAGCAGAGGAAACGGGGAAAGCGCTCAAGACTTGATTAGGCATGCGAATATGGCCATGGACCACTCCAAGAAGCTTCGTACGGACACCTATACCGTGTACACGGAAGAAATAGATCTCCGGACCTCCTACAAACTGCAGATTCAGCGGAATCTGGAAACGGCTGTGGCTAAAAACGAGCTGGAGCTCTTTTACCAGCCTATCTTTGCGTTACAAACCGGCAAGCTGACCGCGATGGAAGCTCTGATCCGCTGGAATCACCCGCGGCTCGGATACATTCCGCCCGCTGATTTTATTCCGGTGGCCGAGGAATGCGGCCTTATTTTACCCGTCGGCATCTGGGTTCTGCAAACGGCCTGCAGGCAGGCCAAAAAATGGCAGGCTTCGGGAGCCGCTCCGTTCAAAGTGGCGGTTAACGTTTCGACCAAACAACTGCAACTGCCTTTTTTTGCCGAACATGTTCTCTCGATTATGAAAGAGGCCGAGCTGGAACCCGCTTGGCTCGAACTTGAAATTACGGAAAGCGTCCTACTGGACGATGTTCATGCGATTAAGGAAAGTTTGCTGAAACTTAAAGAGGCGGGGATTTGCATTTCTATCGACGATTTCGGGACAGGATACACGTCCCTGAACTATTTGCGCGAATATCCTTTCGATAAAGTAAAAATAGACCGGGCGTTCATCGAAGACATTAACCGAGACCTGAACGGGAAGCGGATCGCGTCCGCCATCATCTCGCTGGCGCACAGTCTCCATATGGACGTGGTTGCCGAAGGCATCGAAAACGAGCTCCAGTACAAGTACCTGCTCGGCGAAAACTGTAATGAAGGCCAGGGCTATTATTTTAGCCGCCCCCTTCCCGCAGATTCTCTGGCCGGCCTGCTGAACCGCCCATGAAAACAAAACGCCTGCGCAAAGGGCTGACGCTGCGCCTGATTTTGAGCCTTCTCGTTCTTGCTACCGCTTTCCTGACGGCCGCCGTAAGCGGATATGCCGCCTATCAAGCCAATTTGAAATCCCTGTCCACCAGCTATCTGGAAAACAATTCCCATTATGCGCAGAAGCTTTCAGCAAACACGGGCAACCTTCTCAATCTGATGCAGACGAGTATGAGTTCGATTACACAGCTGGCCGGAAAGCCTTCGTTTACGGAAAAGGATCTCGACATGTGGTTCACGTTTAACCGGCAGTACTTTAATTCGGTGTTTATCGCGGATGAAGAGCGGGATATAACAATCGCTCTGCCCGCCGACGCCGGTTCCGTTGTGGGTACCCGCCTGCTGTCCGAAGCGTCCACACGTGCGGTTGAGTTCAAAAAGCCGCTTATTTCCGAACCGTATGTCGGCACCACCGGACGCCTGATCGTGCTCGTCTCCTCGCCTATTTTTAAAGGGGACGGCTCTTATAGCGGATTTGTAGGCGGCACGATCTATCTGGAGGAAGAAAACGCCCTGAGCAAGCTGCTTAAAGAGCATTTTTACGGGAACGGCTCCTACGTCTATGTCGTCGATAAAGAGTCCCGGCTTATTTTTCATCCCAACAAAGAACGGATTTATCAGATTATCTCCAGCAATGAAGTAATTCAAAAAGCGCTGGCAGGCAAAAACGGCTCTCAAAAAATCGTGAATTCGGAAGGAAACGAATTTTTCGCGGGATATGCGTTTGAGCCGATAAGCGGGTGGGGAATTATTTCCCAGACACCTACCCGTGTGCTTGAGGAACCGCTTGAGCAGATGATTTCGCACCTGCTTATGCAGGCGCTTCCCCTGCTCGGCGTTGTGCTGACCGTCGCCTGGTGGCTGGCGAGCTGGATCACGAGACCCCTTTATACGCTAGCCCGTTATTCGGAAGAATCAGCCGTTCACGCAAACTTGACGATTCCGGCTTCCCCCAGCATTCATTCCGGGCTGTACGAGGTCAGGCAGCTGTACCAGAGCATCAATTCCAATCTCAACCGGTTGAAAGCGGAATCGCTTACCGACGGATTGACGGGCCTAGCCAACCGCAAAGCTTTCGATCTCCTCATCGCCGAGTGGGCGGAGCGGAAAGTTCCTTTCACCCTTATTTTGATGGACGTCGATCATTTCAAAAAAATCAACGACCTTCACGGGCACCTCATCGGGGATGAAGTGCTGAAATATTTGGCTTCGACGCTTCATGCTTTTTCTAGACAAGAAGATTTATGCTTTCGCTACGGCGGAGAAGAATTCGGGATTTTGCTGAAAGGCTGCGATCTCGGCCGAGCCACCCGCATTGCGGAGCGTTTGCGTGAAAAAGTGGAAAAAAGCAAAAGTCCGATCGCTCAGCCTCTGACGGTTTCGATTGGCGTCTCCTTCTCCTACAGCCGGGATACGGACGTCAAAACCATCATCGAAATGGCGGATAACGCGCTCTACCAATCCAAATCCGATGGAAGAAACCGGATTACGATTTATTCGTGACTGGCGCATAGGAAAAAAACGGCGGGAAAGCTTGGAGCTGCAGCATGCAGCTTCTCGCTTTCCCGCCGTTTTTTGTTCGCTCGGCCTGCCGTCTGTTCTCCCTTAGGACGTCAGCCCAGCTCCAGCCAGGCCGCCATTTCCGCGTCGAGCCGCATCTGCAGCTCTTCACGCTCGCGCCACCGCGCTTCCAGCAGCGCAGTGTCACCGCAGCCGCCGAGCTGCTGCAGCTCGGCGTCCGCTGAGGCCAGCTGTGCTTCCAGCGCAGCGATCTGCGCCTCCAGCTGCAGCCGCTTCCGCTCGGCTGCTCGCACGTCGGCCGCTGCGGCTTTCGCTGCGGCCTTCGCCTCCGCCGCGGAGAGCGGCTGCTCGCCCGCGCGCTCTGCGGCGTTGCCTGCGCCGGTCGCGCCCGCCGGTGGCTGCTCGCCCGCACGCTCTGCGGCGTTGGCTGCGCCGGTCGCGCCCGCCGGCTGTCGTCCGCTTCCCCGGACGACAGCCGTCTGCTCCAGCTCGCGCTTTTTCGCCCGGTATTCGTCAAACTGACCGATATAGCTCGTTATTTGACCGTCATGAAGCTCCCAGACTCGCTGCGCAAGACGGTTAATGAAATACCGGTCGTGGGATATGGCAAGCACGGTTCCCGGGTATTCCTCCAGCGCCTCTTCAAGAGCTTCCCGGGAAGCGATGTCCAAATGGTTGGTCGGCTCATCGAGCAGCAGCAGATTCGGTTTCCGCCGGACAAGCAACGCGAGCCGGAGACGGGACCACTCCCCTCCCGACAGCATGCTCACCGGTTTAAACACATCCGTCCCATAAAAGAGATACTTCGCAAGAATGCCCCTTGCTTCGCCTTCTTCAACCCCGGCTTCTAGCCTGAAATAGTCGAGGACCGTCTTTTGAGGGTCTCTCGCTTCCTCCTGCTGTGCCATATAGCCGATCTCCACTCGCGAGCCAAGCTCCAGCTCCCCGCAATCCGGAAGTTCCCGGCCAAGCAGCAGCTTAAACAAAGTTGTTTTCCCCGTTCCATTATCTCCCACCAGAACAATCTTCTCTCCGTATTGAAGGCTTCCTTCCGCTCCCGCCAGAATCCGGCGCTCTCCATACGATTTATGCACGCCGGAGAATTCCGCTACCCGTTTCCCTGAGCGGTCTTGGAGGTTCAAAGCAAAATCGGCGCTTTTCTGCTCCAGAACCGGCCGCCTCATAACCTGCATCCGCTCCAGTGCTTTACGCATTGAAGCCGCCCTTTTGAAAAATTTTTCATTGTCCCCGATCCGCCCCCATTCTTCCAATTTCCGGATCGTCTCTTTTATTTTTTTGATGACTTTCTGCTGTTCCTGATACTGCGTGAACTGCTGCAGCAGCCGTTCTTCTTTTTCATTCATATATCCGCTGTAGTTCGTGTGATAAGTAAAAGCCTCCCCGTCTTCCAGCTCAATCATTTTGGAAGCGGTACGGTCAAGAAAATAACGGTCATGCGAAACGAGGATACAGGCCCCAGGGTAACCTTGCAAAAACTGCTCCAGCCACTCGATTCCCCTTAAATCCAGATGATTCGTCGGTTCGTCAAGCAGCAGCAGATCGGGTCGCATAATTAATTGGGAAGCGAGCGCGATCCGTGTTTTTTCCCCGCCGGATAAGGTTGAGAACTGACGGGCATATGTCTTTTTCGAGATCTGAAGCCCGATTGCAACAGAGTCTATAGCGGCATCCATTTCATAGCCGCCGCCCCGTTCGAAACGTTCCTGGACCGATGCATACGCGTTCAGCAGTCCCTGCATGCGAACCGAATCAGCCGAAGCACCCGGCTCTGCCATCTCGTGCTCCAGCGCCGTCATTTCCTGCTGAAAGGCCGTCAAATGACGGCAGCCGTATGCCAGCACTTCGTATACCGCAAGTCCTTCGAACTCCGCCGGTATTTGCGGCAAATAACCGATCGTCAACTCTTTTTTGAGCGTCAGCATCCCCTCGTCTATACCCTGATGGCGGGAGATGAGCTGAAGCAGCGTCGATTTGCCGCTGCCGTTTCGGCCGATCAGACCGATTTTTTCTCCAGCATGCACCTCGAATGTGACTCCATCCAGCACGAGGTTAGCCGCGTGGTATTTCTTTATCTGTTGACCGTTAACAAGTATCATAATAGATCCTCCTAGGAATGAAGACCCTTTTCCATACGACAAAAAAGAGCCGCGGCAGTAAGCCCGCGACCCTTCTTCGGATGTGAAACTATCCGTATCGGTTAAGGTAGGCGTCTTCTCGCGATTGGTTGTACCGTATTCGTGAAAATGGACAGACTTCTCCCGTTAACCGGAAAAGCATGAACAATGCCAGCCGTAGCAATCGGCAGCTGGCTAATACGGTCGTTAACCTTCTCGAAATTCACCTACCTCACCTCCTCATCATCAAAGTTACGTTTTACTTTAGCATGAAAATTGTAATTTTTGCAAGTTTCGTTCACTACTTTTGCAGGTTCCACTCTCCAAAACAGGCTCTTGCGCACTTTTGGCCCTTGGATGCTTTGACCTTGAACAGCTTCCGGATGCTGTCAATCCAGATAGCTTGCGATCCCTTTTTCCATGAGAAAGTCCATTTCGGCGTCCAAAATATTGTCCACTGTCAGTTCATCCAGCTTGATATCGGGCCGGCTCAATACATAATCCGCAATATCGTCGCTGTCGATATCGACCTCGCCTTTGGCATTTTTGTGGGCTTTGTTGATAAAATCCTGCTCGTATTTCAGCACCGATTTTATTTTTTGCGGGTCCGCTTTTGTTTTCCCCGCTATGTAAGTTACGAGCTCCTGCTCGTTGACCTGCTCTGTCATCAGTCGCCATCTCCTCGCCATTCGGTATCCAACTGCCATTGTACCACATTGGAGGAGAAAAAATTAAATCAAAGAAGCTCCCGCCCGGAACGGGAGCGGATAAAACCTTTCCGTATAAGCCTACGCGGACATTCGCAGACTGCTTGGTAAGTGAGGCACGACGCCTGTGCGGGATCTGCCGCTGCGCAGAATGTGATTCTGGGCGAGGCCGAAGGCAACTGCCGGCTCGACTTCATCACGCTGAGCAAGCTCGACAAGGAGAGCGATATCTCCCATTTCATAAGCGGCTGCCATCATGCGCAGGTAAGCTTTCATTCCGCTCTCAGCCGGATCGGCATACGCGCCGCTCTCGATGTCTCTTCTCACGGCTTCCAGGGACTGCCGGGCCCGGTGCAGGGCCGCTTTAACCGCTCCTTCCGTAGTTCCGAGCCTAACCGCGGTCTCAAGACCGGAAAATCCTAGCACATCCCGGAGCAGGAAAACGGTTCTTTGCAGCGGCGGCAGATGCTTAAACAAAGCAAGGAAGGCTTCTTCGATTTCCAAAAGCCTCTCGTCCCGCGTTACTGTCTGTGCCTGTTCCCTTTCTATAATCCGTGCCAGAACCTGCTTTCGCCGCGATTGGTCGATCCACGTATTTTTTGCGATGCGAAGCAGCATCGCCTCTGCGTTGGCATGCGCCTTTCCTTTTGAAGACATCGCCCTCAACCAGGTCTCCTGCGCCAGATCCTCCGCATCCCACGCGGACTTTGTCATGGACAGGCAGTACCGTTTTAACGTCTGCTGAAGCTGGTTGAGCCGGGTGCTGTCCTTTTCTTTTCCTTTTAACAGAAAATCCGCTGCCGACATCCGAATTCGCCCCCTTTTTTCCTGCAGCCGTTCAAATGCATCCGGCTCCCGGCCTTTAATGATCCTTATTGTATCCTGAGCGTCATTTTCCGGTTGTATGAATCCTTCTGCAAAACGGCATCAAGTTCTTCTTATTTTGATTTTCTTAACGGCAAAGCCGTTGTAATCAGTAAACGAACGATCATCCGAAAAGGATACGCCGTTTTACCGATTCTTAAAATATTTTTAGGATTTAAAATTGTGCCGCCCTTCGTATCTTTTGGAGGGCCGCATTCGTTTACAAGAGGAAATGACATATCGAAACACATTGGAGGTTTTTTGACGATGAGCAATTACGTCCCTTACGTCGTGGAGCAAACGAGTCGCGGTGAGAGATCCTATGATATTTATTCCCGGCTGCTGAAAGACCGGATCGTATTTCTGGGAGCGGCGATCGATGATCAGGTAGCAAACAGCATTATCGCCCAGCTTTTGTTTCTTGAAGCCGAAGACCCGCAAAAGGAAATCAGTTTATACATCAATAGTCCTGGTGGCTCAACATCGGCCGGATTTGCCATTTACGATGCGATGCAGCTCGTGAAGCCGCCTGTGCATACGATTTGTACGGGTTTTGCCGCTTCGTTTGCCGCTATTCTACTGCTGGCCGGAGAAAAAGGCAAGCGCTTCGCGCTGCCGAACAGCGAGATCATGATTCATCAGCCTCATGGAGGCGTTCAGGGCCAGGCAAGCGACATCGCCATCAGCGCTAAGCGGATACTCGGCATACGGGAAAGACTGAACCGGATCACCTCGGAGCGCACCGGACAGCCCATCGATAAAGTCGACCGGGACATGGATCGTGACTATTTTATGTCGGCCGAAGAAGCAAAAGAGTATGGGATTATCGATCAGGTTGTGACCACCATATCCTAAAATAAAAGATTAGCCTCGAGGTCGTCAAATTTCCTAGACGCCTAGATGCAAGCACAGGTTTTTATCTTCCTGTAAAACCTGTGCTCCCTTTTTCCATATCCCGATTACCCGATCGGTAATTCAGCGGATACTATTTTTACGTACACTCCGCTTTCGGACTTCCTCTTTGCTTCCTCTCCCCACCTTTTAATGTTTCCGGATAATTCGGATGCTTTCCTTAGTTTATTCCCGAACATCACATCGGGGTCAATCAACCGCATTTTATTCGTCCGATGAAAATCGTAATCAGTCTCGTTTTCGTTTACCTGGACGCCGCGATGAAGGTGTTTCAGAAGCCGCTGAATATCCGGATCATCCGATGCACGAAGCAAGTCCAGGACCTCCCCGTCCGTCAGGAGCAAGTTGCCGAGCGTAATTATTTTTTTAGCCAAAGCTGCTTTTACCGTCTCCGCCAAAAAATAATAGCCGTAAGCATTTAAAGGATGCATAAAGAAATCGATCACTTCAAGATAGTAGGTTCTAACGAACCATTCGGCGGATTCCATACAGGTGAGTATCATTTTCCCATCAAATGAAGTTAATTTTTTCAAGAATAGTCTAATCTCTTCCAGAGTAATTTTTCCGTGGTGATATTGATCCCGCAGCGTATAATCGACTCGGTCTGCGCATAACGCGGGAGCGGATTGTTCGAGCAGTGTCCATTTGGAGTCATCCAGCAGCAGGCTCCTGTACGCATACCCGTATTTCTCCATAATCTCAGGGATTTCGGATTCCGCGATGATCTGACCGTATATTTTCTCGTGATAGTCTTCCTCTTTGCAGTCCAGCACATAATCGATCACATGTGAAAATGCCGTATGGGACACATCGTGAAGCAGCCCCGCAACCTGTTCTTCCAGAGAACCTCCGAGCCGCCGGATTAAGAGCATGACTCCTAACGAATGCTCGTACCTTGTAACATCCCACTTTTCGTTCACAAGGTAGCTCGCCCCTCCTTGATAAATACCTTTTAAACGCTGTACGGGTCTGCTGAGAATAAGCTCTTCAAGCAGTCCGTCCACAACAAATTCTCCATAAATAGGATCCGATATACGCAACTCGCACCTCCGCTAAACTCACTAGCAAATAGACAAATTGAGCCTACCATAAGTCAGGTGCTTTGTTAAGAGACCGACTTAGGTCTTCTTAGGCCTTTTTCACCGGGCACAAAAAAGCGACCTCTCGCTTCAAGAGCAAGAGATCGTTTTCCAATTTAAAACCGGCATAAGCCGTGCAGCTTCGGTTTACAGAAATTCTTTAGCGACCGCGCCCTTACCGGTAAGGTTATCTTCCGTTTTTTCTTTGTCGGCGGTTTCTGATGGAATCTGGAATGTCCTCACCGCTTTTAACGCCAGCAGTAAAACTCCGCATGCGACAATGACCAGGGCGCTGATGAACAAAACGCTGTCCAGTTCGAAACGCAAGGCGAGAATGCCTCCGATAAACGCTCCCAGCGGTAAAGCCGCGTTGGACAGCGTATGCAGGAAGGCCATCACGCGGCCCATCAACTGAGAAGGAGTGATAATCTGGATCAGCGAAGTCTGGAGCACGTTAATAATACCTGTAAACACGCCCATCAGAAGGATCGCGGAAAGCTTCATCCACAGCGCGGGAACGATCGCGAACAGATACAGTGAAGCCCCCATAAGCAGCCAGGATACGGCGATCATCAGCCCATTTTTTTTGAGCACGTTAATCAGCGCGGACCCTACGAATATGCCGACGAAAAAGGCGATATACAGGAGGCTGTAATATATCGGCGATCCGTAAGAGACCGACATGGACGGGACGGTAATGATGAGAATAGACATCGAAAAGTTAGTCAGTGCAAAAAACGGCAGCATGATTCTAAGAAACGGGCTGCTCGCGACAAACCGGTAACCTTCCACAAGCTCGCTCGTATACTCTCTGATCTTCAGCGGACCCTTCGGCGCGCCTCCTGCGGCTTTCTTCGGCTCCATCTGCTTCTTAAGCTGCACATAGATGAGTCCGGACAGGAAGAGCATTCCACTGGCCAGATAAAACGTGTTTTTCATGCCCAGCAGTAAAATAATAGAGGCTCCGACCAAGTATCCCGCCACATTAATGAGCTGGTCTGTAGACGAGATCATGGCATTGGCTTTGACGATTCTGTCCGGTGATTGGATCAATTGCGGAAGCATTTTATTGTTGGCCGGATAGAACAGCATTGAGAAACAGGATGCAATAAACACGAGGACTAGTATCGCAAGCAAATTGGCGCCCCCGTCAGTAATTAGAAACGGTACCGCCAGAATCAGCACGGCCTGAACGAATAAGGAAATGCTGGCTAGCAGCGACGGAGAATACCGGTCAACCAGCGGCCCCAGCAGAAAGCTGAAAATGGAAGCCGCCGAAATAGCGGTAAACGTAAAGCTCGTAAACGAAACGGAAGCCGTCGATTTCTGGACGAAGTACAGCAGAACGATCGAATAGATGCTATCCGCGATGTTGGCGGAGGTTCTGGATAAATAAAAGCGGACAAACAAACTGTTTTTAAACATGGACATCTCATTTCAACTCCTTACTGCTTGATGGTCTGGAAGGTTGGAATCGCGGGCTCGAATATGCGGCGGATCGTTTCTTCGTCTTCCTCATAAGGCAGCAGGAGAGAAATGTGCAGAAGGTTGCCTGTATGTTGTACGGTGAAATAAATGACAGGCCGAACTTCCGTCGAATAAATGTCCGGATCGTCCAGTTCTTGGAGAAGTTCCCCGTCCTGGCGGGTTTCGCCGAGATAATTCACGACGATCGGAAGTTTGTGAAGACTGTTCTGTAAATAATAGCCGGACAGCGGATAATCTTCTGACGTTTGCCGGTTATAGATCAGGTTAAAAAAGTTCAGATTATGCGTCGAAGCCTTTTGGAGAAGATTTTGTACAGACACTTTCTCTTCTTCATCGGAAGTTCCGCTAAGCAGGAACGGAATTTGATCGATGCATTCGCCGATCGTATCGTAATAATGGCACCCCGCATAATTCCTTCCATAATTCGTAAGCCAGACCGGCACTGCTTCCAAGCCGAAATATCGTGAGAAAAACCGTTCCGCAAGATTAAGAGCCGTCTGCCACATGCGCTCGGAGTGTTCTGTTCCGGCAGCCTGTCCTCCGAGGTCTATCTCGTGCCGCCACTTTGTGGCTTTGGAGCGATTTTTCCCCTGCAAGGCTTCTCCGATCAACAATGTTTGCTTGTAAAACGATTCCAGTCGGAAATGTTCGTTAATCTCGGAATCGCCGATTTCAACTGGACCCTGCAGGACTTGGCGAACATAGCTGCGGTATGAGTGCTCAGTCTTGTTTTGATCGGGGTCTGAGACCTGTTCATCATCCGCGTTGTAAAACGCAAGCACGTCTGTTCTCAGAATTTCACTGCTCATGCCGTCAAAGATGATGTGCGAGCACGGAAGCAGCAGGTAATGCTCCCGCAAGTTGAGCGAAACCAGGGCAAACCGGTATAGGGCGCTGACTCCCAGCTCATAAGGGCGGAAATAAAGCTCCTTCAACAGCCCTGACATGATTCGCTGCTGCACGGAAGGCGTGTATGCCGATAGATCAATAACTGGAAGAACAAATCCCGGTGCCTTTTCTTTCAGTACCCACTCCCACTGTTCTCCAGTCTGGACGAGCTGGCTTCTCAGCAGATCATGCTTGCCGATCACCCGCTGCAAGGCTGCATTTAACCTTTCGGTATCGAGCATTTCGTCGAAAGAAAGGAGCGTGCCCGATGCTTCGGGGTAAGCCAGGTGATACTCTTGGATCGGCGCCAACGAGTACCGCTCGGCAGCCGTCATCTGCGCCAGGGCGGTTCCCCAAGCTTCATTAGCGGATAAGACTTCTTTCAGAACTTGTATCAGCTTATCCTGCTGGTCCGCTTCCGTGAGAGTAAGCGCTCCAGATGACAGCTCTTTTCCTGCCTGTCCCTTCTCGGCAACGGCCCCCTTATCCCCGTCTTCAGAAGCAACCTGCGGTACGATGAAATGAGGATGAAGGTCCGCATGGAAGTTGCGGCGGATAAGTTCCGTAATATCCGGCAGCCGCTTCTCGTGATCTGGGTTGAGGTGTAGAAACACCACCTTTTTGTCCTCGCGCATATCTGCCCTTAACCTGAATCCGGAACCGAACGTGAGGCTCAGCAGCCGATCCGCCTCCTCGAAAGTCTTCACACCGACATTTCCCCTAGATTGAACAGAGCGTCTGTCAGGGGACTCTGAGCCCACTTTTCCAGCCTCCTTAAGGGCGGGGAGAAGTTCCGACAGGCCACGAATGGTCTGCACCTGGAACAGCTGGTGCATCCCTAATTCCAGCCCCAGCTCCTGCGCTTTGGATATAAGCTGAATAGCTTTGAGAGAGTGGCCGCCGAGTTCGAAGAAATTATCGTCGAGACCGACCCTGTCCACACTGAGCACGCTTTCCCATACACCTGCCAGAATTTTTTCGTTGGTGCTTCTCGGCGGGGCATACGGCGATGAGGAGAGGCCATCCTGCTCCGGTTCCGGAAGTGCGCGGCGGTCGATCTTGCCGTTTTTCGTGAGCGGCAGAGCCGCCAGAAAAACGTAACGGGCAGGGATCATGTAATCGGGAATGCGTCCACTCAAGTACGCCTTCACCTCGGCCGGCGTGAGGTATTCGCTTGTTCCGATATACGCGCAAAGGAACTTCTGACCCTCACCGGTTTCTTTAACGGCGACATATGCCTCGTGGACCGATTCGTGCCCAAGCAGCCGGGTCTCGATTTCTCCCGGTTCGATCCGGTAGCCCCGGATTTTGACCTGCTGGTCCATCCGCCCCAAATATTCGATGCTGCCGTCCGGCAGCCACCGTCCCAAATCGCCGGTCCGGTACATTTTTTCACCGGGACGGAACGGGTTCGGCACGAATTTTTCCCGGCTCAGATCTTCACGGTTCAAATAGCCCCTGGCAAGGCCGTCACCGCCGACGCAGATTTCTCCCTGAAGACCGACAGGCAGCAGCCTACCCGAAGTATCCACCACATAAGCGGTAGAATTCGCGATCGGCCGGCCGATCGGAATATTTGCATATTCCCGATCGATAGGGAAGCAGCAGGAGAACGTCGTATTTTCGGTCGGGCCGTAGCCGTTGATAACCGTAAGCTGAGGACAAGCGCTTCTTACGGAAGCGATCATGGTCGGCGACAGCACATCCCCGCCTACAAGCAGGTAACGAAGCGGAGCAAACAAGGCCGGATTGGTTAACGCTAGCTGGTTGAAAAGCGGCGATGTCAGCCACATCGTGGTAATTCCGTACGTTTGCAATGCTTCTTCCAGCTTGCCGGCGTGAAGGAAAACAGCTTCTGGCACAATGCACAGCTGTAGTCCGTTAAGCAAAGCGCCCCAGATTTCAAACGTGCAGGCATCGAACACAAGCGCGCCGGTAAGCAGAATGCGGTCCGACGGTCCGAACGTGACAAAATTGGTGTTTTTGACAAGACGGACAACGCTTCGATGCTCGATCATTACCCCTTTAGGGCGCCCGGTGGAACCGGATGTGTACATGACATAAGCGAGAGATTCCGCGTCCCCTGTGCCCGGTAAATTGCTTTCGCTGCCGGTATACACGGAAAGGTCCGTCAAGCCCAACACGGTCCCTTTGAAGCCGTCCAGCATACTCTGTGCCGAATCCGGGTCTCCCGCAAGCATTACAGTTGCCGAGCTATCCTCCAGCATGTACGCGATACGGTCTTCCGGGTACGAAGGATCGATGGGCAGGAAAGCTCCTCCCGCTTTGAGTATGGCAAGGATTCCAATGATCATTTCGGGTGACCGTTCGGCCATAATCCCGACTAACGTATCCCGGCCTACACCACTTTCCCGCAGCCTCCAGGCAAGCCGATTGGCTTTCCGATTAAGCTCGGCGTAGGTGATCTCCCTATCTTCAAAAAGAACAGCCGCTTCGTCGGGCCTCAGCACTACCTGTTCTTCAAACAATTCATGTACGGCTGCGTCCCTCGGATACTCTGTCTTCGTTGCGTTGAATTGTTTCAGAATCAGGTCCCGTTCGCGAACGGTTAATAAATCGATATCCGACAGTTTCATGTCCGGGCTTATGGAAATTTGTTTCAATAGTTGCACATAATGATCGGCAAATTTGCGGATAGTGTCTTCTTTGTACAGCTTTGTCGCATATTCAATGCTGAAAGAAAGAAGCGGACCTTCCGAGCTTTCCGAGCTTTCCGTTTCCTGGGCGGTAAGAGTCAGATCGAACTTGGAAATTCCGCTGTGATGCTCAACCGGCGCAAAATCGACGCCATCCGCTCCCAGCTCGCGGGATTCCGTATTTTGCAGAACAAAAACGGTATCGAACAGCGGGTTGCGGCTCACATCCCGTCGGAGTTGAAGCTTCAAAATCAGATCTTCGAGCGGTACCAGCTGGTTTTCAAACGCCTGCAGGGCGTTCTGCTTCACTTCATCGAGAAAAGCCGCGAACGTTTTTGAACCTGACGGATAATTACGCAGAGGAAGGGTGTTTACGAACATTCCCAGAACGTCCTCCAAATCCGCATGGGGCCTTCCCGCTACCGGAGTCCCGACAATCAGATCATCTTGTCCGGAGTAATGGGCAAGCAGCGCGTTATAAGCGGCAAACAGGATCATAAAAATCGTCGCGCCCTGCCGGGACGCAGTCTGCTGCAGCTGCCGTGTCAGCTCGTGGTCCGTCTCAAAACCATAGACGGCCCCTTTAAAGCTCTGTAGTTGGGGACGCGCGTAATCCGCCGGCAAGTTCAACACGGGAATCTCGCCACTGAACGTGTCCAGCCAAAACTTTTCCTGGCGGGCAACGGTACCGTCCGCCGATAGCTGATCCTGCCACATCGTGTAATCTTTGTACTGGACAGAAAGCTCTCCAAGTTCCTCTCCCCTATAGAGACGGGTAAACTCATCCGTCATCCGTTCAAGAGAAGTGCCGTCGGTAATAAGATGATGCATATCGATCAGCAGCAGATGACGCTCTACTCCCGTCTTTACGAGACTCGCACGCATAAGAGGGGCTGTTCCCAAGTCGAACGGACGGATAAAGTTGTCTGCAATCGTCTGCACATACGCTTCTCTTTGTTCGTCCTTCCAATCCACGGACAATTCAGCAAGCTCCGCAACCTCAACTTGAAAAGAGATCTGTGCCGGATCGTGAATGACCTGCACATATTCCTCCTGAATACGGGTGAAGGAAGTCCGCAGCGCTTCGTGCCTTGCGATCAGTTTACGGAAGGTCTCGTTAACCTTCTCCGGATTAAGTCCCCCTTCCACTTCGAGAATCAGAGGAACGTTATACGCCGTTGCCGCTCCCGAGATTTCCTGTACAACCAGCAGTCTGCGCTGGGCCGGAGATACCGGATACCACGGTTTTTCGAGGGCCTTCGGAATCGGTGCATACGCTGCCTCCGTTCTTGCGCTTCCGGCGATTGCAGCCGCCTGTGCTTGCAGTGTCTGAGCCTCGAATACTTTTCGGAGAGGGAGCTCAACACCGAATTCCTTCGAGATTCTGGTAAGAAGAAGCGCCGCTTTCAGAGAATGCCCGCCCCGTTCGAAAAAATTATCATGGAGACTTACACGCTCCGCGCCAAGCACTTCCTGCCACAGCGAAGCCAGACGAACTTCTGTCTCCGTTCCCGGTGCCGTATACTCATCGGAAGCTCCATTGGACGGATCGGGCGCTTGGAGCGCTTTTCTGTCGATCTTGCCGTTAGGCGTCAACGGAAATTCCTTCAATGGGACAAAATGAGCCGGCACCATGTAAGACGGCAAACCCGACGCCATATGCTCGCGAAGCTCTAAGGCAGCCGGAGGTTCCCCTTCGGAGGTGTAATACGCGCACAGTGTTTTTTCCGACGAGATTTCGTGAACGAGAACAATCGTCTCCCGAACCCGGTCGTGCTGCAGTAGACGCGTTTCGATCTCACCGAGCTCGATCCGGTAGCCCCGGATTTTGACCTGGTGATCGATACGGCCCAAATATTCCAGATTACCGTCAGGCAGCCATCTGGCGAGATCGCCCGTGCGGTACATTTTCCGGCCGGGTGCAAAAGGATTCGGAACGAATTTTTCACCGGTGAGAGCTTCGCGATGCAAATAGCCGCGCGACAAAGCTTCCCCGCCGATGCAAAGCTCCCCGGCCGTTCCCCGAGGTACGAGCTGCAGGTCGGCGTTTACAAGATATACCTGCGTATTGTGAAGCGGCTTTCCGATCGGAATCATCCGGTGATTTTGCACGGAAGTTCCCCGCTTCGCTTCCCATACAGTCGCGCAAATCGTTGCTTCCGTCGGACCGTAAGCATTAAAGTAATCCACGTGCGGACTCCATCTGCGGACAAGTTCCGGTGAAGACTCGGAACCGCCTGTAATCAATATCCTCAGCGACGGCAAACGTTCGGGATCCAGATAAACGGCGAAAGTGGGCGGAAGCATGGCAAGCGTTATTCCGTTATCCCGGACAAACGCTTCAAAGGAATCCAATTGAACCAGCTTTTCTTTCGGGGCCAGGTACAGTCCCCCGCCCATAAAGAGCGCCATATACATTTCCCAAACGGAAGCGTCGAACGAAAAACTGGCAAACTGCACAATCCGGTCCTCGGTTCCCAATCCCAGCGTATGCTCGTAGAAAAGCTTCATGTTTGCCATACCTCTGTGCTCGATCATGACGCCTTTAGGCTTGCCCGTAGTTCCGGACGTGTAAATCACATAAGCAATATGATCCGATGTGACAGGTACGCGCGGGTTGCTTTCAATCCCTGTATACCACTGTTCATCCTCCATAAAAACCGTGTGTCCGGTAAATTCCGTGCCGCCCAAAAGATGTCGGTGCGTAAGCAAAATCCGTGTTCCGCTATCCTCGAGCATGTATGAAATTCTCTCCTGCGGATACTCGGGATCTACCGGGAGATAGGCGCCTCCCGCTTTCAAAATTGCGAGAATTCCGATCACCATTTCGGGAGAGCGTTCGGGCATAATGGCTACAACGGTATCCGGACCGACTCCTAATTCCTGCAACGAGGCCGCCAGCCGGTTGGAACGTGCATTCAGCTCGCTGTAGGTATACCGACGGTCTTCAAACGAAACGGCGATACGGCCGGGATGTTTTTCCGCCTGCTCTTCGAATAAGCCGTGAATTGTTGCGGTTCGGGCGTACGGTGCGCCCGTCTCGTTCAGTTCCTCTAGAAGCAGCAGCCTTTCCTCTGCGGACAGCATGCCGATTTGCGAGAGCTTTAAACTTCGGTTCTCTGCAATTTCCCGGAGAATCTGCAAATAATGGCCGGTTAACCGCTCGACAGTCTGTTTTGCATATAGTTTGGTCGCATACTCGAACGTAAAAGTCAGCTCTTCGCCCTCCTCCGCCAAAAGCGAAAGATCGAATTTGGAAACGCCCGACTGCGCTTCATAAGGCTCCAGGAACAATCCGTCCATCTCCATCGACTGGGAGCCTTTATTCTGCAAGGAAAAAACCGTATCAAAAAGCGGATTGCGGCTGACATCCCTGCGTAGGCCGAGCTTTTCAAGCAGGCTTTCCAGCGGATACTCCTCGTGGTCAAATGCTCCCAGAGTCCCTTCCTTGACTTCGTTCAAGAAAGAGAGGAATGTTTTGGATCCAGCGGGTGCCTGACGGATGGCCAACGTATTCACAAACATCCCGATAAGCGGCTGAAGCTGCGTATGAGTCCGCCCCCCGACGGGGGTTCCGATGACGATGTCTTCCTGATCGGTATATTTATGAAGCAAAACATAATAAGCCGCAAGCAGCACCATGTACAGCGTGGAACCGGTCTCCGAGGCCAGACGACGGAGTTTATCCCCAAGCCCCCGGTCGGTTACGAACTCGCAGCGTCCGCCTTCGAAGCTTTGCAGCTGAGGTCTTGGGTAATCGGCGGGCATGTTCAGAACGGGAATTTCTGCCTCAAACACGTCCAGCCAGTATTTTTCCAGTTTGAGGAACACACCGTCGCGCATTCGCTCCTGCTGCCAATACGCGTATTCTTTATAATGCACAGGCAGTTCAGGTAGGTTTTCTCCACGATATATCCGATTGAATTCCTCCGCCAAAATTTGCAGCGACAGGCCGTCCGAGACAGCGTGATGCATATCCGTCATCAACAGATGCCGCTCCGGCGTCAACCGAATCAAGGCGGCTCTGAACAGCGGTGCCCGGCTTACATCAAACGGTCGGACAAAAGAGGAAACGCATCTTTCGATGACGCTTCTCTCTTCCTCCATGCTTGAAACCGTTTCTTCCGAGTAGTCCAGCTTAAACGCGATCTCGTCCGGTTCATGGATGATCTGTTCGTACTCTCCGTCCCTTTTCCGGAAAGAGGTGCGCAGCGTTTCGTGCCTAGCAATCAAGGCACTAAAAGCTCCTTCAATCTTTCCGACTTGTACCGGCCCTGTCGCAAGCAGGACGAAAGGCATGTTGTAGGCGGCTGCCGTATCTCCGATCTCCTGAATCAGGAGCAATCTTTTCTGGCTGGCCGATACCGGATAAGCGTCCATCTTCTCCAGGGGCCGCAGCCCGGCTGGCGATCCTGCGCCGCCCCCTGCCGGGCGGGACGCGGACAACCCTTCCTGAGCGAGTCTCGCTTCCAGAAGTTTACGTTTTTCAGGCGAAAGACTGGCTATTCGCTTCGATAAATCCACTTGGCGCACTCCCCTCTCCTGGTCTGTACCGTCTGCACCGTTTATACCTGCTCCAGCGCTTCGATTTCCCGCAAAATTTCCTCCAGCCTGCGCATTTCGTCAAGTTCCTGCCGAAGATGCTCCGCAATTTCCGCGATAGTCGGCTGCCGGAACAGCTGACGAAGTTCCAGCTCGATTCCCCATTGTTCACGGACCTGGGCCACGAACAGTGACGCTTTGAGTGAATGTCCGCCGAGCTCGAAGAAATTATCGTGTACTCCCACTCTGGAAGCACCCAGAATGCCCGCCCACATGGCGACCAGTTGCTGTTCGATCTCATCTCTCGGAGCTTCGTAAACGGCTGCGGAAGTCTGCACGGCATCCATGCCGAGCAGTGCTTTGCGATCCGTTTTTCCGTTCGGCGTCAAAGGAAACTTTTCAAGCTGGGCGAAGGCGGCCGGAATCATGTAATCCGGTAGGCTTTGCCCAAGGAAGGTACGAATTTCCGCTGCCGGAATCTCCGTTTTCACCACGAGATATCCCGTTAATGTGTGTCCGCCGGAAGAATCCTCTTTGGCAAGGACGACAGCTTCTTCCACGGCTTCATGGCGGACGAGAGCACTCTCGATCTCGCCCAGCTCAATACGATACCCTCTGACCTTGACCTGGTGGTCTAAACGTCCGAGGAACTCGAGGCTGCCGTCCGGAAGCCATCGGGCAAGGTCGCCAGTCTTGTACATACGCCCTTCGCCTTTGCCGAACGGGCAAGGAACGAATTTCTCCGCCGTAAGATCCGGTCTCTTCCAGTACCCGCGCGCAAGCCCTTCGCCTGCAATGCAGAGCTCGCCCGGCACTCCGGCCGGCTGCAGCTTGCCTCCGGCGTCGACAATGTAAATCTGCGTGTTGGCGATTGGCCTGCCGATATCGATGGAACCGGCGTTCGTCAGGTTCTGCACGGCAGACCAAACCGTCGTTTCCGTCGGTCCGTACATGTTGAAAATGTTCAATTCCGGAAACTCCTGCAGCGAGCGCAGAAGCGCGTACGGCATAGCCTCACCGCCGACAAGAATATTGCGAACGTTCAGCAAACTTTGAGCACCTTCCGGACTGCCGAGCAGCATTTGAAGACGCGAAGGCGTAATCTGCAGCGTATCAATCCCCTGTCCGGAAATCAGACCGCTAAGTGCTCCCGGCTCCGTCTGGTGCAGCGTTTCCGCAAGGACGATGCTCATCCCGCAGGTAAGCGGAAGCAGTGTCTCCAGCACGAAGATATCGAAAGATACGGTAGTTAAAGCCAATATTTTCCGGCCGGGGACAAATTCGACTTTTTCCCGCATCCCGATAAAGAAGTTCGATACGGAGCGGTGCTGGAGCATGACCCCTTTCGGATTACCCGTCGAGCCTGACGTGTAGATTACGTAAGCAAGATGATGGGGTTCGCTGGCAGGCTCCAGATTGCCGGTCTCGCCGCCGTAAATTCCTTCCTCGTCAAGGGGGATAACGGTATCTACAGCCTGCAGACCTTCCGCCAGTTTTCCGTCGGTCAGAAGAACACGGGCTTCACTGTCTTCCAGCATGTAGGCAACACGTGCCGCCGGGTAATCCGGGTCGATCGGCACATAGGCACCGCCCGCTTTCAGAATGGCCAGAAGGCCGATAATCATTGACGGAGAGCGCTCCGTCAGCAGCCCGACGAGACGGTCGGGTCCGACTCCGTGACTTTGCAGCGTACGGGCCAGCGAGTTCGCTTTTTCGTTCAGCTCCCGATAAGTAAAGACCTGTTCGCCGAACAACAGAGCAGGGACGTCCGGAGTCAAGGCTGCCTGCTCTTCAAACTGGCGGTGGATCGTTTTGTCATGGGCGAATGCCACGGCCGTGTCGTTAAAAGACTCTACAAGCATGCGATGTTCTTGCTCTTCCAGCATTTCAATCGCCGACAGTTTAACGTCCGGATTGCGAACGGCCGCCTCCAATATGCGAAGATAATGACCGGCAAGCCGCTGAACCGTTTCTTTTCTGAACAAGCCAGTTGCAAATTCGATTTGGAATTCTATGCCGCCGGTCTCGTTTTCTTCCGCTTGGAGAGTGAGATCCAGCTTCGATACGGCATGTCCGAACTCATAAGACTGGAACAGTTCCCCCTGTTGGCCGATCTCTTCGATACCGAGGTTTTGAAAAATAAGCATCGTGTCAAACAATGGATTGCGGCTTAAATCCCGCTTGAGAGACAGCTTGTCCAGAATTATCTCCAGGGGTATCTCCTGGTTTTGGAATCCTCCAAGCGCGGTTTGCTTGACCTCTTCAAGCAGCTGACGGAAAGTTTTATCCCCGGCCGGAAAGCTTCTCATCGGCAGCGTATTGACGAACATCCCGATAAGCGGCTGCAAATCCGCATGCATCCTGCCGGCGACGGGTGTTCCGACAATAATGTCTTCTTGTCCCGTATAACGATGCAGCAGCGTGTTGAATGAAGCGAGCAGAACCATATATAACGTCGCGCCGGCGCGGGATGCCGTTTGCTTGAGCGCCTCTGCTTCACTTGATCCGAGTGCGAAGACATATCGGTCTCCCTCGAATCTCTGGAGCGGGGGACGCGTAAAGTCGGTCGGGAAATTCAGAACCGGCAGCTCGCCGCTCAGCTTCTCCGCCCAATAAGCTTCCTGGACGTCCAAAGCGCCACTGGCGCTTCGTTTTTGCTGCCAGACCGCGTAATCCTTGTATTGGATTTTGAGAGGGGCCAGCTCTTCTCCGGCATACAGCCGGTTAAATTCATTCGCAATGACCGCCATGGAAACACCGTCGGCTACCATATGGTGCATATCGATAAGAAGCGCCGTTCCCCCGCAGCCCAGATCCGCTGCCCCAACCCGGATGAGCGGAGCCTCCGCAAGGTTAAAGGGACGGATAAATCCTTCGATAACCCGATCAAGAGCCTCTTTCTCGGCCGGTGTAAGGAGAGCCTGTACCGTAGCCGGCTCATTCGAATGATCGCTTACTCCAGCACCATCCGTCCTTTCAAGCGTGATCTCTTCAGCGGCTTTCAAAATCTCCGATAGCCCTGAAATCGCCGGAATCTCCTCAACCCCGCTCTTCTCCTTCATTTCAGCGCTTCCGCCAAGTTCCGTTAAGAATTGTCCGTCCGTTCCCGACAAAATGAGTTCTTCTACTTCAAAAGCCACCTCCGGATGAATTCTCTGAACGACATCGGTTTCAATCCGCTCAAAGGAAGTACGGAGAGGCTCATGGCGGGCGATCAACTTTTCAAAAACGGCTTGGAGGCGTCTGCGGTCCAATGGAACCCGGCTGATCAGCACATGCGGAATATGGTATGCCGTGCTCTCTTGTTCGAGCTGATCCAGCACCATTAATCTCTTCTGAGCCGAAGTGACAGGATAAACGTCTCGTGGTTCGGCATGTTCGATAGCTTGGTGAGCCGAGTAAGCTTCTTTGCGGATCGCCTCAGCCATCGAACGGATCGTCGGGGACTCGAACACTTGACGCAGCGGTAAATCGATCTGCAACCGCTGATGTATTTTGGAAACCAGCAGCGCCGCTTTCAGGGAGTGCCCGCCCCGGTCAAAAAACGAATCGCCCGCGCCGAGGTGTTCCACCCCAAGCACTTCCTGCCAGATGGCGGCAAGCACTTCTTCCGTCTCGCCTTCGGGCGGAATATACCCGCTTTCATCCCAGGCCGTGTCCGGCGCAGGGAGTGCTTTGCGGTTCACTTTGCCATTGGATGTGAGCGGCATTTCCGGTAGGAATACGAAATAAGAAGGAATCATATACCCCGGAAGCTTAGCGGCAAGAGTCTCCCGCAGAAGCCCCGTTTCAGGAGCAGGGTCCGGACCGCAGACGAGATAGGCACACAGCACCTTCTGTCCCTGCACGTCGGTCCGGTCCATAACAAGCGCTTCCTTTACCATCGGATGCCCGAGCAAAGCCGCTTCGATCTCGCCCAGCTCGATCCGGTAGCCCCGGATTTTGACCTGGTGATCCAGCCGTCCGATATACTCGATGTTGCCGTCCGGCAGCCAGCGGGCCAGATCACCCGTTTTGTATATGCGGCCGGAAGGATCGAAATCCGCTGCCGCGAACTTTTCGGCCGTCAGCTTGGGCCGGTTCAAATACCCTCTGGCCAAACCCGTACCTGCGATACAGAGCTCGCCCGCAACTCCGATAGGCTGAAGACGGCCCGCGTTATCCGTAATGTAGAGCCGGATGTTATCGATCGGTTTGCCGATCGGCACGAGATCCAGCGGTTTTTCTCCGAAGGAGCAGTCAAAATAGGAAACATCGATGGTCGCTTCCGTCGGTCCGTAAAGATTGATAAGCCGAGAGCCGTTGGTCCTGTAAAACAGTGAATTAAACCGGTTGGTTTGCTGTGGATTGAGCGCTTCTCCGCTGGCGAATACGTAGCGCAAACTAGCCAGAGCGCCCGGCTCCATCCGACTCTCCGAATGATCGAGAAAAACGGATAGCATGGAAGGCACAAAATGCATTGTGGTCACTTTGTACCTGTCGATAGCCCTTGCGATCTGCGCCGGATCTTTTTCCGCGCCCGGTTCCAGAAACACGACTTTAGCCCCGTACGCTCCCCACCAGAACAGCTCCCAGACGGATACGTCGAAGCTGTAAGGCGTTTTCTGCAAAATGACGTCTTTTTCGTCCAACGGGTAGCGTTTCTGCATCCAGTGAAGGCGGTTGATCAGGGCGCGATGCTCGATCATGACCCCTTTCGGATTTCCTGTCGTCCCGGACGTATAAATCACATAAGCTAGCTGCTCCGGTCCCGATCCGCGAGAAAGATTACTTCCGTCACCCGTCAAAAGGTTTTCCACATCGAGCTCGACAGTCTCTGCACCGGCCGGAGCACGTTCCAACAAATCCTGCTGCGCGAGCACAAGAACAGCCCCACTGTCGGCGAGCATATAATCGATTCTCTCCTGCGGATGCCCGGGATCAATCGGCAGATAGGCGCCGCCCGCTTTTAAAATTGCCAGCAGCCCGACCATCATCTCGATAGACCGCTCGCAAAGAATACCGACCACCGTGTCCGGCTTCACGCCCTTTAAACGCAGCTGCCTGGCAAGACGGTTGGCGCGCACGTTCAGTTCACGGTACGTAAGACGCTTCTCGCCGAATACGACGGCGATTTTTTCCGGTGTCATAGCGGCCTGCAGTTCAAACCAGCCGTGCATAGTTTTTTCGGCGGGATAGGGAGCACCGGTGTCGTTAAAAGCAACCAGTTGGCTGCGTTCTTCATCCGTGAGCAGCTCTATTTCGCCCAGCGGCATTTCAGGCGTTTCCGTAACCTGCTCCAGCACCTGATGCAGATGCCCGGCGATCGCGCGGATTCCCGAATGTTCATAATTCGCCGCATTGAAGCTGAATTTGATTTCGAGCTCTCGTCCCGGTATAACCGTCAGCGTAAGCTCGTAGTTCGTCTGCTCGAAGCCGTCCACTTCCGTAATGCGGAGGCTGTTTTTTCCCGGCTCTCCGTCTGACTGTCTGCCTCCCTCAGTTTCATCACCGGTTCCGATCAGTTCTTCGGAAATCGGATAATTTTCGAACACAACGAGGTGGCGGATCAGATGGTGTTTTAACTGGGACTGCGCCTGGATATCCGCTAGGGAAAGATAGGAATACGCGTTGGATTCCATCCAGCCGCTCTGCACACGGCTCAACAATGACGCAAAACTTTCGTTATTCTCCCCGCTGACGCGGAAAGGAATGGTATTGATGAACAGCCCTACCATGTTCTCGATGCCCTTAATTTCTTCGGGTCTGCCCGAGACGACGGTGCCGAACACGACATCCGTGCTGTTGTTATATGCTTGGAGAATCACTCCCCAGGCGGTCTGAAAGACGGTGCTTACCGTAACCTGGTGCCGCTTTGCGATCTGCTCCATCTTTTGCGTAAGTACGGCGTCCAGCTTCTGCGAATGATGCTCGAGCCGGAAAGGCTTGCCCTCCGCCCGGTTGAACCCGGGAACCGTCGTTTCGTTTTCCAGTCCGTCCAGGTACTTGTTCCAATAAGCTGCGGCTTCTTCCCTGTTTTGATTTTCCAGCCACTGGATAAAACTGCTGAACGGATACACCGGCTCCAGACTGGCCCGAATTCCGTCTCGAAGCGACGTATACAAGCTGAAAAAGTCATTGGCGACGATGCCGAGGCACCAGCCGTCCATAACAATATGCGGAAAACTCCATACGAGTTTGCAGGTAGTATCGCTCCATTTGAATAAAGCCAGACGAAGGGGAACGTCCTTTTCCAGATCGAATCCGTTCGTTCTGTCGTTTCCGGTAAACTGTTCAAGCGCAGCCGTTTTGCGGGCCTCGCTCAGTCCCGAAACGTCTTCCGTATAGACGGAAGGCGCCTCTCTCTCCTGAAGCACCACCTGAAGAGGGCGCTCCGTTTCTTTATATACAAACACCGTACGAAAAATATCGTATCTCTCTATAAGCAGCTGCAGGCTTTGCTGAACAAGCTCACGATCCAATACTTCACCGACGGTAATGATATTTTGCTGAAAATAAGCTTCGGAATCCCGATCGAGCATGGAATGATACAGCATGCCTTCCTGCATGGGGGACAGCGGATAGATGTCCTTAATCTTCACTTGAGACACAATTTCACTCTCCTTTAAACTTCCGGCCGTCCCGCAGGACAGCCCGGAAGCGTATGTCCGCCTTAAGCGGTGAAACGGGAATGACCAAAGGTTTTTTAAAGCTTCAACTTGCCGGCCAACTGAGCCGCCATATTCTCGAACTGTCCGATGGACAGGTTCTGATAAGTGAAGTCGGTCGGGCTCTGCTCAGAGGTCTCTTTTTCGCAGCAGTGGCGAATCAGCTCCAGAAGGTATTTCTTGAATCCGTCGGCCAGCTTTTCGACCGTTTCGGACCGGTACTGATGACGGTTATAATTAAAGGTTAGGCGGAAGACTCCGTCGGAGACTTGCCCATTGAGATCAAATGCGAACGGTCTCTCGCTGCCGCCGCTGATTTCATTGCCCGAGGGGAAAGAAGAAGACCCGAATCTTGCGCCGCCGTCATTATCGCCGTCGAATTGTCCCAGATAATTAAAACTGATCTGAGGTTCTTCAAAAGCGAAAGGAAGTTCCTCGGGATTGATTCCTTCTGTCAAATAGCGTAGTATACCGTAGCCGATTCCTTTGTTCGGAACGCGGCGCAGGCCGTCCTTCACCAGCTTGATCTGATGCCCCAGGTCATCGGGGCTGCTCATATCAAGCACAAACGGATACATGACGGTAAACCAGCCGACGGTACGGGATACATCCACATCCTTTAGAATCTCTTCGCGCCCGTGACCCTCAATGCTGACGGCAATCCGGGATAGTCCGCTCCATTCGCGGAAGGACAGTCCTAACGCCGCAAGGAGCAGATCGTTGATTTCGGTGTTGTAGGCTTGCTGTGCGTGTTTAAGCAGCTTCTCCGTGTTCTCACGGTCGAGCTCGATTTCAATGTCCCTGCCGTCTTCGACTTTATCCGAAACTCCCTCATAATCGTACGGTAGAGCATCCGGCACCTGCGAACGGACAGCCGACCAATGGCTCAGTTCAGCTTGAACGCGGCTGCTGTTCGCATATTCCGTCAGCCGGGAAGCCCACTCGCGGTAGGAATCGGTTTTGGCCGGAAGGGACACGGCACGACCGTCCAACGCTTGTCCGTAGGCGGTTTCCAGGTCTTCCAGCAGAATTCTCCAGGAAACCCCGTCGACAACCAGATGATGAATAACGATCAGCAGATGGTCGTTTTCGGCCGTGCGGAACAGAGCGAGCTTCACAAGGGGGCCATGGGCCAGCGCGAATCCGCTTTGCAGCTTATCCGCAAGCGGCCCGATCTCTTGGCCGGGTTCCCGCGATAGAGTAAGATCGTAGGCGAGCAGCTCGTATGTCTCTCCCTCTTTCCAGTTTCGTGTTTCAGTTGCAACGCTCCCTTCTTCCGTCGAACGGAACACGGTGCGGAGCGCATCGTGATGCAGCGTCAGCTTATCCAAAGCTTGGCGGAGCACATCTTCTTTCAAACGCTCTTTGCTTTTCAGCATAACGGCCTGGTTGTAATGATGAGGGTCCGTATGGTGACGTTCGAAAAATCTCCGCTGAATCGGAGCCAGCTCCGTCTGCCCTTGGACGATCCCCTGAGGAATTGTCCTCTGCACAACCTGAATATAAGGAATCACCAGCTCGATTTGCGGATGGCGGAACAAATCCCGCAGCTCCATCTTGAGCCCTCTACCGTTCAATCGCGCGGCAATCTGCAGGGCTTTGATCGAATCGCCGCCCAGTTCGAAGAAGTTGTCGCGTACTCCCACCTTCTTGATTCCCAGCACGTCCTGCCATATTTCGGCCAGCGTGTGTTCCATCTCCGTTTCCGGCTGGACGTAATCGGCCGTCAACCTTACCGAGCCGTCCGGTTCCGGAAGGGCCCTGCGGTTGACTTTGCCGTTGCTTGTGAGCGGCATCGCTTCCAGAAACACGAACTGTGCGGGAATCATATAATCCGGCAGTCTTTCGGCGAGCCCGCTGCGAAGCTCGGAAACCGTCAGCTCCGCATCATCCGTGGAAACCAGATATGCGCACAAATATTTCTGTCCGTTTGCGTCCGTCCGGTCCAACACAATCGTTTCTTTAATTTCGTCCCGGTCCAAAAGCCTCGCTTCGATCTCACCCAATTCAATCCGGTAACCGCGGATTTTGACCTGATGATCGATCCGGCCGATATATTCCACGCTGCCGTCCAGCAGCCAGCGGGCCAGATCGCCCGTTTTGTACATCTTCGCCTCGGGGCGATGAGGAATCGGCACGAACTTTTCCGCCGTCAGCTCGGGACGGTTCAGGTAGCCTCTGGCCAAGCCCGTTCCGGCGATGCAAAGTTCCCCCGGTACGCCTACCGGCTGGATGTGATGCTTGGCATCCACGATGAACAGCTCCGTGTTGTCAATCGGTTTGCCGATTGGCACCTGCTCCAGCTGCTGCCCTGACGGGCAGTCGAAATACGTCACATCGATGGTCGCTTCGGTAGGACCGTACAGATTGGCCAGTACGGCTCCGCCTGGAGTACCGATAAGCCGGTCAAACCGGTTGGCATGCTGGGCCTGAAGCGTCTCCCCGCTGGCAAAAACATAACGGAGCGAGCCCAGGTCCTCCGCCTGCCGGTTTTGCTCGATATGATCAAGAAAGACAGACAGCATGGAAGGAACGAAATGCAGGGTGGTTACGCGGCTTCGCTTGATTTCATCCACAATAAGCTGCGGCTCTTTCTCTCCGCCGGGGGCCAGGAATACGACACGCGCGCCCTGTGTCCCCCACCAGAACAGCTCCCATACGGATACGTCGAAGCTGTAAGGCGTTTTTTGCAAAATGACATCGTCACGGCCGATCGGGTATTTTTTCTGCATCCAGTGAATTCGATTCACCAGCGCCCGGTGTTCGATCATGACGCCTTTCGGATTACCGGTCGTACCCGAGGTGTAAATGACATAAGCCAGATTTCCGGGTCCTGCCGCTCCTTCAGAAGACAGCGGGCTGAAATCTTCGTGATAAGACTTTTCCTCATCCAGCAGAACGCACTCGTATCCGCCAGGCAGCTGCTCGGCCCACTTCGATACGGTAAGCACGATACGCGCTCCGCTGTCGTCCAGCATAAAGCCGACCCGGTCACGGGGATGCGCGGGATCTACGGGCAAGTACGCGCTGCCGGCTTTTAGAATGGCAAGCAGACCGATCATCATTTCAGCCGATCTTTCGGTCAAAATGGCGATAACCCCGTCCGGCCGTGCGCCTTTGGCTCTCAGAGTACGGGCAAGCCGGTTCGCACGCTTATCCAGCTCCCCGTAGGTGAGCCGGTTCCCGCCGAAAACAACGGCAATCCTGTCCGGATCCTCCGCGGCCTGTTCCTCGATCCACCCGTGGATCGTTTTGTCCTCAGGGAACGGTGCCTGCGTAGCGTTAAACTCCCCGATAATCCGGTGTTTTTCCGTTTCCGTCAGCAGCTCGATATCGGCGAGATTCACATGCGGATCGCGGACGACGGTTTCAAGAATATTAAGGAAATGACGGCTCAGTTTCTCGACCGTTTCCCGCTTAAACAGCTTGACCGCATATTCGAACGACAAGCCGAGCCTGTCAGGGAATTCTTCGACGCTTAACGTCAAATCAAATTTTGCGATCCCCATTTCGAACTCGACCGTCCGGAACGTAATCTCGTCGAACTGGAACTGGTTCATGCCGGTGTTCTGCAGGACGAACATCACATCGAACAGCGGGTTACGGCTCACGTCACGGCGCAGCTGAAGACGCTCAACGACTTCCTCGAACGGAATATCCTGATTTTCGTAGGCATGCAGCGCCCCGTCTTTTACTTCCTTCAAAAAATGTGTAAACGTCTTATCGGCGGAAGGGAAATTCCGCATCGGCAGCGTATTGACGAACATTCCCATCATCGTCTCCAGATCCGGGTGCGGGCGGCCCGCCACAGGCGACCCTACGACAATGTCTTCCTGCCCGGTGTATCTGTGAAGCAGTGTAGTGAAAGCAGCCAGAAGGACCATGTACAAGGTCGTCCCCGTCTGAGCGCACAAGCGGTGCAGGTCAGCGGTCAGTCCGCTGTCGATTTCATAAGTTAAGCTGTCTCCTTCGAAGCTTTTAATCGCCGGCCGGATATAATCGGCGGGCATATCCAGGACAGGCACGTCTTCTCCGCCGCCGAAAAGTTCCTTCCAATACCCGGCTTGTTTCTCTGCCGCTCCTCCGGCAATTTGCCCATTTTGCCAAGCGGCAAAATCTTTATACTGAATGCGGAGCGGAGGAAGCGTCTCACCGGCGTAAAGGCGGCTGAACTCCTCGACAAACACTTCGATCGAAATACCGTCGGTAATAATGTGATGCAGGTCGGCCAGAAGCAGATGTCTTCCTTCTTCCAGCTTGATCAGCTCCGCACGGAGAAGAGGCGCTTCTTCCAGATTAAACGGGCGGATAAAAGGCCGGATAAGAGATTCCAGCAAGAAATCCGGCTGCTTTGCTCCGTCTTGGCTGCCGCCTGAAACGGACTCGGCCTCTGCCGGGAGCCCGCTTACCGATGCCGTGGCGGCTTCAGCGCGTGCTTCATGCTGCCCGTCTGAGTCCAGCTCGCGGTAGGAGACCCGGAAATCCAGCGATTGATGGATGCGCTGCACGGGTTCCCCGTCGATCACGGCAAAAGACGTGCGCAAAGACTCGTGGCGGCTGACCATCGTCCGGAACGCCTCTTCCAGCCGCTCTCTGTCCAGCGGACCTGTCATTTCCAGCGCGGCGCACATATTATATGCGCTCTCGGCGTCTCCCAGACGGTCGATAATAAGCAGTCTTTTCTGAGCCGGCGATACGGGATGGTAATCCTTCTCGCCGACCGGCTCTATGTCCGCATAGGCGCTTTCCTCCGAGCCGGCGATAAGCGGAGCCAGCCCGCGCACGGTCGGATGGGCGAAAACTTCCCGCAGCGGCACCTCGACGCTGAACTGCTTGGCAATGCGGCCGATGAGCAGGACCGCCTTGAGCGAATGCCCGCCAAGCTCGAAGAACGAATCGTCGATGCCGACGGTTTTGACGCCGAGCACTTCCTGCCACAGCTCCGCGAGCTGCGCTTCCGTTAAAGTGCGCGGTGCGGCGTAAGCCGACACCGGTGCCGGATCCCCGCTCGGCGCAGGCAGAGCCTTGCGGTCAATCTTACCGTTAGGCGTCAACGGAAGAGTGTCCAGCCGCACGATGTGGGCCGGGACCATGTAGCCCGGCAGCTCGGCGGCGAGCCGCTTCCGCAGCCAAGCCTCGTCGGCATCGCCCGCTACATAAGCGCACAAATACTTATGCCCGCTTGAATCCGTGCGATCGGTGACAACGGCCTGCGCGACTCCTTCCAGCTTAAGCAGCGCCGATTCTATCTCGCCGGGCTCGATGCGGTATCCGCGGATCTTGACCTGGTAGTCGATCCGGCCGATAAAATCGACGCTTCCGTCCGGCATCCAGCGGGCCAAATCTCCCGTCCGGTATAACCGTCCGCCTCCCGCAAACGGGCTGGGAACAAACTTCTCGGCCGTCAGCTCCGGCCGGTTGAGATATCCGCGAGCCACGGAATCTCCGCCAATGCAGAGCTCGCCCGCCACCCCGGCGGGAACCGGCCGCAGCGCGGAATCCACGATGTAGAAGCGTTGATTTCCCAGCGTCTTGCCGATTGGAACATTGCCGGATTCCGGCAGCTTGTCCGCAGCTTCCTCGTAAAAGCTGGAATCGATGGCCGCTTCCGTCACACCGTAGCTGTTCATGATCCGCATGCTTCCCGCAAAACGCGACAGCAGCGTCCGGTAATCGTGCACGCTGCAGCTGTCCGAGCTCGTGATCAGCAGCTTCATCGCGCTGATGTCCGTCCCCTGCTCGTACACGTGCTCCATAAGCGGCAAAATGAGAGCCGGCGTAGATTCGAACACCGTGATCCGGTGTTTTTCCAGATAGCTCGCCAGCGCGGAAGGATCAATCCGCACCTCCTGGGGACAAATAACCATCGTTCCCCCGTTCACGAACGTCCGTGCGAGATCGCCCGCAAATACGTCAAACGAAAAACTCGCGATCTGCAGGAGTTTTACATCAAATTCCCGCAACCGATACCCGTACCGGTATCCGAACGAAGTGTTCACATAATGCCGGTGCTCGATCATTACGCCTTTGGCATTGCCCGTCGTTCCGGACGTGTAGATCACATAAGCAAGGTCATCTGGTTTATTGACCGGCTCAAGGTTGCTTGCCGCTTCTTCCGGGTTCAACCCGGAAAGCCAGGCCAGCTCCTCGCCTAAATCCGGGGCTTTTTTCGTCCCCGCTTTCAAAGGCTTGATAAAACCTTGATTTTCCGCGCTTTCCAAAAGACCCTGCATATCGAGAACGCTTCCCGGGTAGTCGGCTCCCTGGAGCAGCCCGGTCAGATTTGCCTGGGTAAGCAGGACACGCGCACCGCTATCGCGGAGCATGTAGGCAATGCGCTCTTCCGGATAAGTCGGATCGATCGGAATATAAGCTCCGCCCGCTTTCTGAATGGCCAGAACTGCCGTCACCATATCGGCCGAACGCTCAAGCAGAACGGCGGCCGGACTGTCCGGCTTCACGCCCTGTTTCCTGAGAATACGCGCCAATACATTCGCGCGCTCATTCAGCTCCCGGTAGGTGAGCGAGGTCTCTTCATACACGACCGCCGTTTTGTCCGGAGTCTGTGACACCTGTGCCTCGAAAAGTTCATGAAACGTGCCTTCCGGATAAGAAGCCGAAGAACCGCTCCATACTTTCGTAAGCTCTTTGTGCTCCGTCTCCGGCAAAAGAGTGAATTCGGAGACTAATTTTTCCGGCTGGTTGGAGGCCTGGTCCAGAACCGTCTCCAAGTGTCCCTGAATTCTCAGAATTTCCGCTTCGCCGTATGTGTGTCCGTTATAGGATAGGGTAACGTTTAAAACATCCCCGTCCTCTACTTCGATATTGAAATCGTATGGAGTCTGCTCGGATAATGCCGCTTCCGTAATAGCGAACCCGAGCCGTTTTTCCAAATCCTCCTGACCGATCAGCTCCTGTAGCGGATAATTTTCAAAAACGACGATATGCCCGATAAGATCCTGCTTCAATGCCGACTGAGCCTGGATTTCCGCCAGTGAATAATAATCGTACACGCGTGACTGCACTGACTGTCGCTGAACTTCCTTCAACAAACCTGTAAACGTATTGTCCGACAGCAGTGAGATCCGCACGGGAACCGTATTAATGAATAAGCCTACCATCCGCTCGATGCCTTCAATCTCCGGCGGTCTGCCCGACACGACAGTGCCGAAAACAACATCCTCGCTCCGGTTATAGCGTCCGAGGATGAGCGCCCACGCAGCCAGGAACAAGCTGCTGATTGTCGAACCGCTGCGTTCCGCAATGCCGCGAAGCTGGCGGGCCGTCTCCGCCCCGACCGTAAATGTCCGCTCCGACGCCAGATAGCCTTTACCGCCGGATATCACTTTATTGCCTGGCAATCCGGACGGTTCCTCCACACCGGCCAGCAGATCCCGCCAGTAATCCGACGCAGCCGCCTGATCCTGCTTTTGCAGCCACTGCACATAACGGCTGTAGGGCCGGACTTCCGGAAGGGATGCTTGCCGGCCGTTTTTCTCGGCTTCGTAGTAACTCAGAAGCTCTTCCAGCACGATGCCAATGCACCAGCCGTCCATAATAATGTGGTGAAACGTGAAGAGCAGCGTATATTCCAGCTGGCTTGTCCGCAGTACGGTTAACCGCACCAGCAGTTCTTTGCTTATGTCAAAAGGACGATTCTTATCGGCTTGGATAACCGATTCAAGTTCGGCATTCCGCTCGCTGTCCTGTAACCCGGCCAGATCCGCAAAAATGACGGAGGCCTCCCGTTCTTTGAATACGATTTGCCGGGGTTTCGCGACATTTTTGTGATACATATTCGAACGGAGTGTTTCATGCCGCTTCACAAGAAGGCAAAAGCTTCTTTCCAGCGCCTGCACATCCAGATCTCCGCGTATGGACAGCCTCACCTGTTCCAGGTAGGCATGCGAATCGGGATTCATCAGTGCATGAAACAGCATGCCTTCCTGTAAAGGCGTCAAATGGGACATTTTCTCAATTTCCAGCCCTTTACTCATCCGTAACTCCCCCCTCTGCAACCCTTATACGCTCTCATAAAATTGTTTAATGTCCTCGAATTCGTCGAGATCCAGATCATTTGCCCCGACATCGGCCGGAGTTATCTCCCGCTCTGTTTTGGCCTCGCAGTGACGGAGCACCTCATACAAATTTTCCTCCAGACGATGAAGCAAATCCGCTGCGGTCTGTTCCGTATACGCATGGCCGTCATAGTCGAGCCGGAGTGTAAGGGCGCCCGATTCGAGTGTGCTTTTCAGATACCAGTTATACTCCCGTGCCGCCCACAAATCGTCTGTTAGTCCTTCGCCCGCGTTGAGGGAATCAAAATAAGGGGTTACGAGATCGGACGGCTCCCGATAGACGAACCCGATCCGAGGATGCTTCCGGGCTGCGGTTTCTTCTTCCTGCTGCCGTGAGGACACAAGATCGTACAAGACCCCGTATCCGATGCCTCCGTCCGGAACCTGACGCACCGATTCTTTAACCTGCTTGAGATAGCCGGCCAGATCGTCGGTAAACGAAGTGTCGAGCACCAGCGGATACTGCGTATCGAACCAGCCTACTGTCCGCGAAAAATCCAGCTTCTTGTCTGTGCACAACTTTCTGCCGTCTTCGGTCAATTCGATGAGAAGCCGTTTGAGTCCGGACCCGTTGCCGAACGTTTTGCCCAGGGCGGACAAAATCGCTTCGCGGGCATCCATCGAATAAATATCTTTCACCCCGGTAAGCAGCTGACTCGTCTTTTCCGCCGGGATAACCGTGCAAACCGAGTTTCGGAGCGGCGGAAGTCCTGGACCGGTTTCTTTATCAACCGGAACAGTCCATTCGCCCGAACCGACAGCCTGAGTCCAATATTCCCGCTGAGTCTGCACCTGATTGCTCGCCGCATATTTTTTCAAATGCTCTGCCCAAGTCCGGAAAGCATCTGTTTTGAGGGGGAGCGAGACGCTTTCTCCCGAAACAAGCTGTCCGTAAACGGTCGCCAAATCTTCCAAAATTATGGCAAAAGAAGAATCGTCGGTAATCAGACGGTGGATCGCAATCAGGAGATAGTCACCTTCGCTTGTCTTGAACAGCACGCTTCTCACAAGCGGTCCTTCTTTCAGGGAGAGACCCGATTCGATCTCTCTGCTTTGCTGCTCAACGGCGGCTCTGAGATCAGGCTTATCTCCGTTCAGACGAATGACGTTCAGTCCTGCGGTTTCTTCCTCCAAGGAGCGATGCTCCAGCCTCAATTCCCCTTCTTTCAAAACGGCACGCAGACGAAGACCGTCATGCTGTTCCAGCACTTTGTCCCAGGCCGACCGGACATGGTCTTCTTCCAGACCGGCTACCGAAAACAACAGCGCCGCAAGCGACGAAGCGGATTCATAGCCGCCTTGTTCGAAATAACGGTTCTGCACAGGGGTCAGCACCACTTCTCCTCTGACCGGCCCTTGCTCGATTTTACGGACGGACGACTGCACGTACGCGCCGAGATCCCCGATGGACGGATGCTCGAATAGCTGCTTGATGTCCAGTGCATACCCTTCCGCCCTCATGCGGGCCACGACCTGAATGCCTTTGATCGAATCTCCTCCAAGAAGGAAGAAATTGTCGTGGATACCGATGCCGGACCGGCCCAGCACTTCCTGCCACACGCCGGCCAGCGCCTCCTCCACTTCATTCCGGGGAGGGACGTATTCCGTATCCGGACGGAAAAGGTCATCCGGTTCGGGAAGCGACTTCCGGTCGGTTTTGCCGTTTGGCGTAAGCGGAAGCTTGTCCAGAAATACATAGTGCGACGGAACTGAATAGTAAGGCAGTTGTCTGGCCAACTGCTCCCTGACCTCCACCGCGCTTAAAGCGGAATCGGATCTTGGTACGACATATGCGCACAAGACGGCCTCGTGTCCGCCGCTTACATTGACCGTAACAGCCGCCTCCTGGACGAATGAGAGCTTGATCAAAGCATTTTCTATCTCCCCGAGCTCGATGCGGAAGCCCCTTACCTTCACCTGGTGATCGATCCGGCCCAGGAATTCCAAGTTCCCGTCCGGCTTCCAGCGGGCAAGATCGCCTGTTTTGTACATCTTTGTTCCGGGGACAAACGGATTGGGCACGAATTTCTCCGCCGTGAGAGCTTCGCGTTTCCAATACCCCCGTGCCAGTCCTTCTCCGGCTATGCACAGTTCGCCAGGCACTCCTACAGGCTGCAGGTTGGAACGCGCATCGACGATATACACCTGCGTATTGGCGATCGGCCGGCCGATATCAATCCGGCTTGCCTGAGTCAGCTCTCTGACCGCGGACCACACCGTCGTTTCTGTCGGTCCGTACATGTTATAGATCCTTAGCCCGTCCAGTGCTTGCAACTGCTCCAGCAACGCATGCGGAAGGGCTTCACCGCCGACCATGATTTCCTTCACTCCGTTCAGCGCTCGTTTGCCTTCATCACTGGCGAGCAGCATCTGCAGGCGGGAAGGCGTCATTTGCAGCATATCAATTTCATGGGAGCGGATGAGTTCACCCAAAGATTCGGCTTCAAGCTGATGATGCCGGTCTCCGATGACGACTGTCATTCCGGTCAGAAGCGGCACAAGAGATTCTAGAACGAATATGTCAAACGAAATGGTCGTTAGCGATAGAATCGTTTTATCCGGGCGGAAGTCAATCCGTTCTCTCATCCCGGTTACGAAGTTCATAACGGAACGATGCGGCAGCATGACGCCCTTGGGATTTCCCGTCGACCCCGACGTATAGATGACATAAGCCAGATGTCCGGAATTTGTACCGGCGGCATCCGGGTTGGTGACGTCGTTCCGGTAAATTTCGTCCTCTTCGAGGAAAAGCACGTTTCCGTCGTAGTCCAGGCCTTCGATCAGACTGCGGCTGGTCAGCAGCACCCCTGCTTCGCTGTCCTGAAGCATATAAAGAACACGCGCCGATGGGTAATCCGGATCGATGGGCACATACGCGCCTCCGGCCTTCAGCACGGCCAGCTGCCCGATGATCATTTCAGCCGAGCGCGGCACCATAAGCCCGACAAGCCGGTCGTGTCCCACGCCCAGCTCCCGCAGCGTCCGGGCAGCAGCATTGGCGCGTTCGTTCAATTCGCGGTATGTCAAGCTCCGGCCCTCGAAAACGAGCGCGGCAGCTTCCGGCGTTTTCGCGGCTTGCTCCTCAAACGCCTTATGAATCGTAACGGAAGAAGGAAACTCCGCCGCCGTGGCGTTAAACCCGGTGATCAGATCCTCTTTCTCCGAAGCTGTCAGCATTTGAATATCTCCAAGCAGAATATCTGCCGAGTCGGCAATCGTATCTAAGATGGCCGAATAATGCCCGGCCAGACGCTCCATTGTTTCACGTGCGAACAGATCCGTGGCATACTCCCAGGTAAACAGCAGCCCGTCTTTCTGCTCCGTAACATGTAAGGAGAAGTCAATTTTGGAAATACCTGTGTTAAACTCCTCGGGCTTGAACAAAAGCTTGCCCGTCTTCACGACGTCCGTCCCTACATTTTGTAGGCTGAAAATCGTATCAAAGAGTGGGTTGCGGCTTAAATCCCGCATCAGATGCAGCTTCTCGACAATTTCCTCGAACGGATATTCCTGATTCTCGAACGATGCGAGAGATTGCCGTTTCACCTCTTGCAAAAATTGTCCGAAAGCCAGTGAGGACTCGGGCTTGCTGCGAATTGCCAGCGTATTTACGAACATCCCCGCCATATTCTCCGTATCGGCGTGCCTTCTCCCCGCGGCCGGCGTACCGACAATGATGTCCTCCTGACCGGAATATTTGGCCAGCAGTACGTTGTAGGCAGCCAGAAGGACCATGTACAGCGTTGTTTCGTTGTCTTTCGCCAGGCTGTACAGCGCCTCTGTCAATTTCCCGTCCGGAAGCTGGACAAAGCTGTCCCCTTTAAAGCTTTGAGCGGCCGGCCGCGGATAATCCGTCGGCATCTGAAGGACGGGCAGCTCGCCTTCCAGCGTCTGGAGCCAATAATCTTCCTGACTGCTGAATTTTCCTTGGGCCAGCTGCTTGTTCTGCCAGATCGCATAATCTTTGTAGTGCGCATTTCGCGGAGGCAGAAGCCTGCCTTGATAAAGCTGGATAAATTCATCCAGAAGTACAGCCATGGAGTAACCGTCCGCCACAGCATGATGAACATCGATCAGCAGTACGCTGCCGCCCGTTTCAAGCTCGAACAGACCGGCACGGAATAAAGGTGCTTGCCCGAGATCGAACGGCCGAACGAACTGCATCTGCAGCGTCTCTATCTCTTCCGCCCGCACTGTCGAGACGGGAACATCGAGATCGGCTGCTTCCGCGATTTTTTGCACCACTTCCCCGTTTTCCAGCTCGAAAAAGGTCCGAAACGATTCATGACGCGCCGCCGCCTGCCGAAGTGCCGAGATAAGGCGCTCCCGGTCGATTTCTCCTTCTATAAAAAGGCGTCCCGGCACGTTGTAAGCCGTCCCTCCGCCACCCAACTGATCGAGGACGTACATTCTTTTTTGGGCCGAGGAAACCGGATAAGATTTCTCCTGCGGGACCGGCTGAATGGATTCGAATGCTTGTCCGGTACCGCCCGTGATGTACTGTTCCAGGTCCACGACCGTCTGCAGGGCGAAAAGCTCGCTTAACGGAATATGAATGCCGAATTCTTTGTTTACCCGGGAAAGAATGACGGTCGCTTTTAACGAATCTCCGCCCAGCTGGAAAAAATTATCCGTGGAATTTACATATGCGGCGCCAAGCACATCCTTCCAAATAGCGATGAGTTTATCCGTCACGCTTCCTTGCAAGTTTTGTTTGCCGGGAACCGGTAAATTGCCGCCGGAGGGCAGAGGCAGAGATGCAAAATCTATCTCTCCGTCCGGCAGCAGAGGCAGCTCCGCCATCGGAATCATATACCGGGGGACCGCATAATCCGGCATGGTTTCATGCAGCAGCGAAAATTTTTCTATTTCTTTCCATATTTTTGAAGGGTTAGCAACGACGTATGCCGTCATATAGTCAACTGCATCATTTTCAGGGTGGAAATGAGCAGTTACGGCACATGCCTCAAGGTGAAGCGTGTGCAGCAAATGCTCTTCGATCTGGTCCAAATAAACGCGGTGTCCGCGTACAAGGACAGAGCGCGACGATTTCCCGAGCCGTTTAATGGCTCCGCTGGCATAGCTGTAGGCCCATTTCCCGGTACTCGTGAAACGGTTCGACGGAGGTTCGACCTTTCCGCCCGATACCGCATAGACTTCGCCGATCGTTCCGGGTGGAGCCGGATACTTGTAGGCATCCAGAATACATTCGTAGCTCCCGTTCTCATCCGCATGAAGGGCCCATCTCGCCCACACCCGCTCACTTTCTTCCGCATTGAGGAGAGACAGCTCGGGAAGGCGTTTATCGCCCCCTTCGGCAATAGATTCGAGCAAACGAATGAAATAACGGGACCAGGTCTCAACCGTTTCGGGCTGGAAAAGGTCCGCATTATAATCGAAATCGAGCCTCAGCTCTTTGGAAATCTCCGTCACGTTCAGGAAAAGCTCGTACTTGCAGTACGCCGGATCATGAACAAGCAGCGCCGTATCCAGCTCGTGAAAAGCGAGCTTGGGCAGCGGACGGTCCATATTGAATACGGCCGTAAGGACAGGCAGATTGCGGAGCCCCCGCTCCGCCAGCGCCGCAAAGCTGTATGCCTGATAAGCGTCCAGCTCGTTCATTCTTTGCTTGATAGAACCCGCATAAACGGCGAAGCTCTGTTCGGAGGAAGCCCGGCTGAGAACAGGGAGCAGATTGACGCAGTTTCCCATCAGAAAAGGAGCTTCCATATGCGCCTGCCCGGCCGTCGGCACGCCGACCGTAATATCGCTTTGGCCTGTTAACCGGTGCAGAAAAAGATGAAATCCCGAAAGCAGCGTCACAAAAAGACTGCTTCCGAGCTTTATGCTGGTTTTTCTCAGTTCTTGTACAAGCGAGGCAGGCAGTACGGTTGTATGCCTCCCGCCCCGGGAGGTCGGAAGAATCGCCCCCCGGACGGGGGAAGGCAGCTCGACCACGGGAACCCGTTGCTCGAAAAGCTCGTTCCAATACGCGGCGGCTTGAGCGCTTTGCGGTTTCGTCAGCTGCTCGGACTGCCAGGCGGCATACCTTCTGAAAGGTGCCGGTTCCGGCAGGCGGTAATCTTCCTGACGGACAAGAGCGGAATAAATCCGCTCCAGTTCCTGGACGAACAAAGCCATGGACCATCCGTCGGCAATCAGGTGATGGAAAGTGAACACGGCCGTATGCTCGTCAGCCGATGTACGGAGAAGATGAATCCGGAACAGCGGTGTCTGCTGCTCCAAATCAAACGGCGTTTGACTCTCGCGATGGAGCCAAACCCGCATCTGGCGTTCCTGTTCCGAAGGATTCAAACCCGTTAAATCCACAAGCGGAACCGTCACATTCAAAGCATCCAGAACTTTCTGCGTTTCGCCGTCTTGACTAATCACGAGACGGAGAGCTTCATGCCTGGCGGAGATAAGCCCCACAGCCTGCTCGAACGCATCGTTCCGCAGCGGTCCACGAAACCGCAGAAGTGCGGTTTCGTGAAGCGACGGGGAATCCTTGCGGTTGGAAACGGAAGCGAACCAGAGCTGCTTCTGGTCCGGAGTCAGCGGAAACGCTTCTCCTTGGCTTCCTTCCGGCAGCCTGTCAGCGGGAAGCCGACGGCCGGAAGGATCGTCATCGTCCGGGGACGGATCACGGTCCGGAAGAAATCCGCCTTTCCGCAGTTCGCCGATGCTGTCTTTGACGGCTTGTACAATGCGTGAGATATCTTCTTCCGAGTGGGCGGTAGATAAGAAGCAGTTGCGCCCCTCCCAGATATAAATGCCTTTATCGAGCATGTGATAGTAGAAAAGCTCCAGATCGCCTTTAAGCACAAAACGGAAAAGCGAGCCGAAGTGTACCACCTTGATCGGCACGCCTTCCAGGCCGAAATACGTGTTCAGCTCTTCGGCGAACCGTGCCGTGCGCGCATTCAGTTCAGCCTGGATTTGGCCACCCGAGGCTTCCAGATGGTTCAGTACGGCAAGGGAAGCCGCCATGGCCAGCGGATGATGGCAGAACGTACCTGCTACGAACGTTCTCTGGTGCTCGTTCTGCGGGAAAGAATCGTCGCCGAATTTCCAGGTTCCTCCGTCAATGCCGTCCATATACGCCGAGGAACCGGCAACGATACCGATTGGCATGCCCCCGCCGATGACTTTGCCGTACGTGACGAGATCCGCTTTGATGCCGAACCATGCCTGGGCGCCGCCCGGATGCAGGCGGAAACCGGTAATCACTTCATCGAAGATGAAGGCCGTACGGGACTGGGTCGTGATTTGGCGGATTTCTTCCAGGAATGCTTTCGGCTGAAAATCCGGCCGGCGGCTTTGCACGGGCTCGACCACCACGGCAGCCAGCTCATGAGCGTGCGAACGGATGTATTCGAGCGAATCTTCGCTTCCGTAATTAAGCACGACCACGTCGTCGACCATATTTTGCAGAATGCCCGGAGCCAGCGGAGTCGAATGCTCCTTGTTCGTTCCCGCGCTTCCCAATGCGAGCACCCCGTCGAACGTACCGTGATAAGAACCGGCGAAAATAACGACCTTGGCGCGGCCGGTTGCCGCACGGGCAAGCCTCAGGGCAACCATAACGGCTTCCGTACCGGAATTGTACAGTGCGATGCGGTCCACACCGGTCATCCTGCAGATGGATTCGGCGACCTGGCCCGCCAGGTTGGACATCGGGCCTACGCACATGCCGTTCGCAAGCTCCCGTTCGATCTTCTCGCGTACGAACGAAGGGTTGTGTCCGAACAGATTCACGCCGAACCCCATCGTCAGATCGACATACTCGTTGCCGTCGAGATCCCACAGCTTGGAGCCCTCGGCACGTTCCGAAATGATCTGGTAGACCATTTCTTTCAAAAGCGGCCGGAATCCGGCGACGTTGCGGTTATTCGCATACACGTCACGGTACTGCTGGGTGTACGCTTTCGTACGACCCGTCCGTGCCGTGTACCGCTCAATCAGCTCGCGCACATGCTTTTCCTGTCTCTGCGACAAAGACTCGCGGGCTTTCACGTTCAAAGCTTTATAAGGGACGTAAGGCTTCGGCTCCTCGCCGTTTACCTGTTGCGGCGCCGGTCTCGTTTCGGCGGCTGCGGCGACTTCCCTCGTCGTTCCGGCATGCAGCCGGACGTCATGCTGGGCCGGAGAAGCCGCAATGACCCTCACAGCAGGTGCCGGATCGGGCACGGCGGCCGGTTGTACGGACAGCGGCGCTTGCGCTGCCGGACGGCTCCCGAGCACTTGCAGCTGCTGTGACATCAGCTGGAGCTGCTGCTCCAGGATGCGCTCGACTGCGGTAGAAGCTGCGCTTCCGGCGATACCGGCGACCGGTCCGGCCGCTGCCTGTCCCTGTCCGGCTGCCACACCGGCACGCTCGCCGTAGCTGTACGGCTCCGGAGGAACAGTCCGCTCATATACACCAGACGCCGTCTCGGCGGGAGGTGCCTGCAGGTCGGTTTCGGACCGGACAACGGACAAGGTTTCGGTCTGCGGCACCCGTTCGACGATATAAGCCGTCAACAGATCCAGGTTTGTGAGCGACTCGAAGAAATCACTCATGGGAACATCCAGTCCGAACGCGTCTTTAATACTGTGACGGACCTGGGATAAATTGATCGAATCCAGACCCAGTTCCAGGAAATGTGTCTGAGGCTGAAGCTCTTCCGTACTGAGCTGCGAGACGTTGCCGATCATCTGTATCAGCGTCTGACGTACGGAATCGGCGTGACGGGCGGAGGCTGTTTCCGCTTGTAGCTGTTCGTTCACCACACTCACCTGCTCCTTTGCGGATATATATTGTTCCGGTTGAACCGTCGGCACCGAATGCCGCGATTCCGCCGCAGATGCTGCCTGCCCGGCCTTGACGGGAACATCGATCCAGCATCTTTTCCGCTGGAACGGATACGTCGGAAGGGATACTTTTCTGAATGAGCCTTTCGCATATAGAGCCTTCCAATCTACGGATGCTCCCTGTACATACTGGCGGGCCAATTCTTGCACAGTTTCCGCGCCAAGATCGGCGAGATTTCCCGGATGCGTGTATTCGTGCACTTGGGTGCCGTCTATTTTGCCGATATAAACACCATCCGAACCCTTGCCTTCCCTGTGAAGACGCTGCAGCTTCCGTTTCAATTCGGCTCCGTCGGCTGCCGCAACCGCCAACCGGTAAGTCAGATGGCCGCGGCCCGTGCTGGCCGTATAACATACACCCTGCATATCGAGTTCATCCGTATGGGTAAACAGCTTGTCGTAATCCCGGATAAGCTCCTGCAACCCTTCCTCGGTTTTAGCCGACAGGGTGAGCAGCAGCGGGACGCTGCCTTCGGATCCGCCGTTTGCCGCAGATGCTGCGGGCAGAGCTTCGCGGGCTCCGGTGTACTCTTCCAGTACGACATGGCAATTGGTTCCGCTGAAGCCGAACGAGCTGATCCCGCATCTTCTCGGAGTGCCGTCCGTCTCCCATTCTTTTAAACGGGTATTCACATAAACCGGCGATTCCTCAAAGCTGATTTTCCGGTTCGGAACCCGGTAATGGACGGAAGGGGCAATCTGTTTGTGCTGTAGTGAAAGCACGGTCTTGATCAAGCCTGCGATGCCGGCCGCTTCATACAAGTGTCCGATATTCGATTTAACCGTGCTGATGGCACAAAATTGCTTGCGTTTCGTCCTTCTGCGGAAAGCCTTCCCGATTCCGTCGATTTCGACCGGATCGCCCAGTTTGGTTCCGGTCCCGTGAGCTTCGATATAAGTCACCGTCTCCGGATCGATTCGCGCATTGCGCCAGGCTTGAGAAATGACATCCGCCTGGGAAGAAGCGTTAGGGGCCGATATGCCCACGGTGCTTCCGTCCTGGTTAATCGCGCTCCCCTTGATCACCGCAAGGATATTGTCCTTGTCTTTGATCGCTTTGCTGAGAGGCTTCAGGAAAACGGCGCCCACGCCTTCGCCCCAGCCCGTGCCGTCTGAACTGTCGTCGAAAGCTCTGGCACGGTCGTCGGAGGACTCCATGCCGATGCCCGCCTTAAGCGGCAGCAGAATGGTTTTTACGCCGCCCGCAAGCGCCATATCACAGTCTCCGCTCAAAATCGCTTTGCAGGCCAGATGAACGGCGACCAGCGAGGAGGAGCAAGCGGTGTCCACCGTGACGGCAGGTCCTTTGAGATCAAGCAGGTACGAAATCCGGCTGGAAATGATAGAGGACAAATTGCCAATCGCGAAATTCGGCAGAGAAGCCGGAGACACCTCGGACAGAAGCCGCTCGTACTCGAAGCTCGTTTTGGAAAATCCGACGTAAACGCCTACTCGTTTGCCGGAAAGATTGGAACCGCCGTAGCCCGAATCTTCGATCGCGCTCCATACGGTTTGCAGGAAAAGCCGCTGGTTCGGGTCCATCAGCGAGGCTTCCCGTGGCGTGAGCTTAAAGAACGAATAGTCAAACGTATCGATTTCGTCCAGATATCCGCCTTCCGCCAGCAACAAATCCCGGCCCTCCGTATTCAAATGAGAAATGAACGCCTCGGCGTCCTTTTTTCTCTTCTCGCCATACGGGACGATACAGTCGCGGCCCTCGGAGATGTTCGTCCAAAACTGCTTAAGGTTATCCGCCTGCGGAAACTTTCCGGACATTCCGATAATCGCGATATCCCCGTCGGTTTCCTGTCCGGAATCCGCTAGACTTTGGCCCTGCTCGAAGTGTTCGGCCGCATCCCCCTGTGAAATAAAGGCGGCCAATTTCGAAATCGTCGGATAGGAGAAAAAGTCCGTCACGGACACTTGAACGCCGAGCTGGGCTTCAAGTTCCTCGACGATTTGCACGAGCTGGAGGGAGCTGGCTCCGATGTCGAAATAGCTCTCGTCCGTATCGACCTCGTCGACCTGCAAAATTTGCTTCACAATCGCAAGCAGCTTCTGCTCCGCTACGCTGCGCGGAATGACAGCCGCACGCGCTCGCTTCTTTTCCTGCTCCCAAATTTCCTGGAGTCCCGCAAGAGTTTCTTCGAATTTCCCTGCCGTATAGTCTTGGGCAAGCTTGTACCGCTGCACTTTTCCGCTGGTCGTTTTGGGAATGCGCCGGATGGGGAGAACCGCTTGAATGTCCCACCCTCCCCGGTAATTCAAGTGGCCCTTAAGACGTTTGGCCAGCGGGGCGAAATCTTCGATTTTTTTCGTGTGCATGACAAAAACGATAATCCGGTCCTGGCGGGTCGCCGGATCGTAAGCGCCGCAAACCGCTACTTTCCCGAGCTCAACGCCCTCCACTTCTTCCGCTACACGCTCGATGTCGTGAGGATACACGTTTTGCCCATTCGCAAAAATAATATCTTTCGCCCGGCCCGTAATAACGAGCCGGCCCTCGCGCATAAAGCCCAAATCGCCCGTTATGAGCCATCCGTCCGGAGTCATAACCTTGGCGGTCGCCTCAGGATTGTTGTAATAGCCGGCCGTTACATTCATTCCGCGGATTTGAATATTCCCGATCACATAATCATCCAGCGGCCGGTTCGCGTCGTCGCAGATACGGATATAGCTGCTCTGCAGCGGATGGCCGACATCCACAAACGTCAAGCAGCGGTTATCCGAAGCATCCGTCTGAATCACCGTTTCGCCGATATTCAGATGCTCCCGGTCCAGGTGAATTCTCCGGAAATTTTCTCCAAGAGGCGGCAGAGACATTCCTACGCTTGCCTCGGCCATGCCGTATACGGTAAACATCGCCGTACTTCTCAGTCCGTGTTTGCTCATCGCCTCCATAAAAACATCGCAAAGCTCGCTGGAAATCGGTTCCGCCCCGTTATAAATCAGACGCAGCCGGGACAAGTCCCAATCCGCCGCATTTTCCGGTTTATACTGGGCCAGGAAAAATTTATACCCGAAGTTGGGCGAGCAAGTCTGGGTGGCCTTATGCTCCGACGCTTTCTTCATCCACAAAGACGGACGCCGGATAAACAGCGCTGTCGGCATGATAAGCTGCCTGGAGTTGGCCATGACGCACGTCAGATGAAAGGCGATCAGTCCCATATCATGCGTGAGCGGCATCCAGCCGAGATAGGCATCCTTTTCGTCCATCTCCGTTTGAACGGCCATGTCCCGCGTGTTATAAATCAGATTTTCATGGGTCAGCATGACCCCTTTCGGATCCCCCGTCGAACCTGACGAAAACTGGATAAACGCCAGATCAGACGCGCTTGCCTCATGAATAACCCCCTTATCCCCAGTGGAATAATGTACTTTATCTGTAAAAAGAGACACTTCCCTGACCTTTTCGAACACCTCCTCTTTTCCGTTTTGGAGGGCGTACTTTTCCAGGTTCTCCAGTGCTTTTCCTTCGGTGATCAAGTAAGGATTATTCAAAGTATCCCATATTTTAAACAGCTTCATCTTGTGCTCGTCATTATTGCCGACCGTTACCGGTACCGGGATAATTCCTCCCAGCAGGCAGCCCCAGAACACATTCAGAAAAGACCTGTTATCGTCGATTTGCATAAGAAGCTCGTCGCCCGCTTTCATGCCCGAGCTTTGGAGATGGTGAAGGACGCCAAGCGCCTCTTCAAACAGCTCCCCATAAGTGATACTCTCTTCGTTCTGGTCGCCGTTAATAAAGGTAATCCCTCTGGAGTTCTTGTCTCCCCTATCCCGGATAACATCAATTAGTGTCTGAAATTGTTCCACCTTCATCCCTCCGCAGTTATCCCCTTGACACAAGTTTTTTTGTAAAAGAGCCCGTAAACAACAGGCGAATCGTCTCATCTTGTTCCTTCGCGGAAACCTTCTTCGTCCAAAGTACCTGCCGAACGCATTCCAGTACATCCTGCCTCAGACCGTGAGCATCCCGCACGGAACCGTTCGTTTCCGTGTAAGAACTCAGCATTTCACGCAAGCGTCTGACCGGCTCCAGCACTCCCTGCTCATACTCTTCCTCGTTCCAGTTCGCATTGGGCGCCGAAACCGCGGCAGAGAATCCTTCCTCGATAAATTGCCGGATCGGAAACAGATCCGCCAGACTCCCCGCATCCGCTTCCCGGTCGTAAGCGTAAGGCCGGATGTGCTCCGAGCTGTCCCGGGTCAAGTTTTTCAGAACCGTTCTCGGACCCAGTTCAACGGCAAGTTCGATGCCTTCTCCCGCTAAAAACCGTACCGTTTGCAGCCACTTTACCGGAGTCGTCATCTGATCGACAAGGCCCCGGCGGATAGCCGCCGCATCCGGATAAGGGAGCCCCGTGGTATTGGAAATGACCGGCCATCGGCCATCTTTGAATGTGACCTTGTTCAGCGTTTCTTCCAGACTTTCCGCCGCAGGCTGCATAAGCACACTGTGGAACGGCCCGCTGACCGCGAGCCGGGTCACTTCGATGCCCATCCGCTCCAGTTCTTCCGCGGCGCTTGCCACGGCGCTCCGGTGACCGGAGACGACCAGCTGGCTGCCGGAATTGTACCCGGCAATGGCCGCCGGCTGCCCGGCCGAAGAATTTCTGCGGCACAACTCCTCCAGCATAGGCTGATCGGACGTGCGGACAGCGATCATGGAGCCGAGGCCGGCTTCCGCCGCCGCCTCCATGAACTTGCCCCGCTGGATGACCAGCTCCAGCGCTTCCGCAAACGAGAGAACGCCGCTGCTCACCAGCGCGGAGTATTCGCCGAGGCTGTGCCCGGCCGAGTATCGGGGTTCGATCCCGATCTCATGGAGGTACACCCGGCTTGCCAGAACGCTTACCGTCAGCAGCGCAGGCTGCGTGAAAGACGTTCTGGAAAGCCGGGCGGCGCTTCCTTCGAAGCACAATGCTTTCATATCGTAACCGGCCAGATCGCTTGCTTCTTCGAACAATGCTTTTGCCCCGTCGTGACGGGCATACCAGGCAGCCCCCATACCGACATGCTGGGAACCCTGCCCGGGAAATAACCAGGCGGTATTAACCATGCCCTGCTCCTTTCTTACGCGTACAAAGATGAGTAACGGATTCCAAGGGAAGCGTGCAGGATATCCACGATTTCTTTCTGGAAGTCGTTGATGAAAAAATGCCCGCCGTCAAACGAATGAGCCGTAAAAGCACCCGTCGTATGGCGCCTCCAGTCGAGCACGTCCGTTTCCCGCATTTTATCCCGCTTGCCTGCCAAAACCGTCATCGCGCAGTCCAGCTTCTCCGCTTTCTCTGTGTAATGGTATGTTTCGACGAGCCGGAAATCCGCCCGGAGAAGAGGTAAAAATAAATTCATTAGTTCTGAATTTTCAAACAATTGCGGAGGGGTTCCCCCCAAATCCGCAATTTTCATTTTGAACGATTCCGGCTCCAGCCCGTGTAAAGGAGGCTCTGTCCTCTGTATATGCGGTGCCATCCTGGCCGCCGCGAAAAAATGGAGCGCGTTTTGTCCGTACTTCTCCCTAATGCGGTGGATAAGTTCAAAGGCAATCAGGCTGCCCATGCTGTAACCGAAAAAAGCAGCCTGTCCTTTGTCGAGATAAGGTTCCACTACGGGCAGAAGATCATTTACGGCCTCGTCCACGTTTTCGTAGAAAGACTCGTTAATGCGCCTTCCCCGGCCCGCCAGTTCCAGCGGTACCAGCTCAATGCCGGGATCCAACAGGGGCTTCCACCTTGTGTAAATCACCGACGACCCGCCCGCATAGGGCAGACAAAACAAGAAAATCTTTTTCATCCTGTCACCTGCCCCATTCGTATCCATTTTGTAAAATGCTTGCGGAAGGCGGTTAAAAGTTACGCCGGCTCAAGCGACGCTTCCTTCCGTGCGGCCAATCCCGCCTGCTCGAAATAAGCGGCAAGCGCTTCTTTCACGATCGTGCAGCCCTGTTCCAGAAGCTCGGAATCGATCGTCAGGGCCGGCATCAGTTTCACGACCGTGTCGTTTCTTCCGGACCGCTCGATAATGAGGCCCTGGTCATAGCAGCGGGACGCCACGAATTTGGCAGCCTGCTCGCCGCCTTCCAGTCCGCTCAGATCGATTCCCCAGATCAGGCCGAGTCCTCGGACCGCAATAGCCGGGTGCATGGGAACGATCTCTTTTTGCAGATAGTCGCTGACCCATGCTTCCTTCTGTTTTACCGATTCCTCCAGGTTCGAAGAAATTCTGAACTGCAGTGCCGCCGTGGCGCCGACGAAAGCGAGCTGGTTTCCGCGGAACGTTCCGTTATGCTCGCCCGGCTGCCATACGTCCAGCTCCGGCTTCAGGAGAAGAAGCGACATCGGGAGCCCGTATCCGCTGATCGATTTCGACAGCACGACGAGATCCGGCTGAATTCCCGCCCGTTCGAACGAGAAGAACGATCCCGTACGTCCGCAGCCGACCTGGATATCGTCGGCGATGAGCAGAATATCATGCTCTTTGCATAGAGCGCTCAGACGCTGCAGCCACTCTATCGGAGCCACGATTACGCCGCCTTCGGCCTGAACCGTTTCGAGAATGACGGCAGCCGGCTTCTCGATACCGCTGTTCGCGTCCGTAAGCACATTCTCCATATAGCCGATCGTGTCGAAAGACTCATTGAACCCGTACGGATATGGCATGAACGTCACGTTGTTCAGCGGAGCGCCTGCACCCCCGCGGTTGTACAAATTGCCCGTTGCGGCCAGGCTGCCGTAAGACATACCGTGAAAGCCGCCGCTGAACGAAAAGATTCCCGTCCGTTTCTTCGCTTTTCTTGCCAGCTTCAGCGCCGCTTCGACCGCATTTGTGCCGGTAGGCCCACAGAACATCAGTTTGTAGTCCAGCCCTTTCGGCGCCAGAATCAGTTCGTTAAACGTTTCGATAAAAGTCCGCTTGGCCGTCGTGTACATATCCAGACCGTGCACAACCGCATCGGACCCGATATATTCCAGCAATTTCCCTTTGATAAAATCGGGATTATGCCCGTAATTCAAAGCCCCCGCTCCAGCGAAAAAATCGAGAAAACATTTGCCTTCTTCCGTGAACATCATAGAATTTTTAGCCGTGCGAAACACATCTCCAAACACCCTGCTGTAAGATCTTACATTTGACTCCAAAAGTTCGAACGAGTTCATCATTTCATCCTCCATCTGTATTTTTTTTGCAGGACAAAAAACCGCTGATAAGGCAGCATTTTAAAAAAATGCTCGAGGTCAGCTTCAATCCGAAGAGCTATCCAGGCAGGTCATGATGAGGGCAGAACTTGTTCTAGTAGTGTGTGCGGGATTCTTGAGATGTCCTTAGCCATAACGTCCGACTAAACGTGAGACTAACGAATCATGTGAGGGCTTCTTGGAGGTCTAAAGTAGCAAAAGAAAGTCGAAATTACCAATTCTTTCATAAATTATGATAGAGTAGGTTTACAAATGTTGTCAATGCATTTTCAAATATTAAAAAATTGAAGTTATTGTTACTTATTTTGTCTTTTAATTGTTTGGATTTTAATTATTATATTTTGGTAAATATGGTTTTTTTATATAGACATTCCCATTTTACCCGTGTATACTCTATCTTGATATCTGGTTATTTTGTTAATATTTGTTAGATATGAGGTGGCCGACATCCTACTATCCATGAGCAATATCGGTAAGCAGTACCAGGAAAATGTATGGGGGCTCCGACATGTCGATTTGCAGGTACAACCCGGCATCCTAGGACTGCTGGGTCCTAACGGAGCCGGAAAATCTACATTGATGCGGCTTCTAGCCACGATTTCGGAGCCTTCCGAGGGCACCATTACGTGGAACGGAGTCGGCATTCGTGAAAACCCCGAAGAGATTCGCCGAATTCTCGGCTATCTTCCGCAAGACTTCGGTGTCTATCCGCATCTCAGCGCCCATGAATTTTTGACCTATATGGCGGCGGTAAAGGGGATAAGCGGCAAGGCCGCGGAGAAACGCATCGACGAGCTTCTCGGACTGCTGCATCTGTACGACGTGCGCAAAAGAAGAATCGGCAGCTTTTCTGGTGGCATGAAACAGCGAATCGGTATCGCTCAGGCCCTGCTCAACGATCCCAAGCTGCTCATTATCGACGAACCCACAATCGGGCTGGATCCCGCCGAGCGCTTGTCGTTCCGCAATCTGCTGACCGACCTGTCCGGAGAACGGCTCATTATTTTCTCCACTCACATCGTATCGGACATTGAAGCGACGGCAGACAGAATCGCTATCCTCTCCAAGGGCCGGCTAATCAGCGATTCCAATCCCGGAGAGCTTCTGCGGCATGTACAGGGAAAAGTGTGGAACGTGGTCATTCCCGAAAGCCAGCTTCAGGAAGCCCGTGCCAAATGGCTGATTAGCGCAACCGTCAGGCGCGAAGACGGACTGCTTCTCCGCGTGGTGTCGGAGACTCCGCCCAATGAGCAGGCGGCAGCGGTTCATGCGGGAATTGAAGACGCCTACCTTTTTTTGAGCGCAGGATAAGGAGGCGTAAAGCGTTATGAACGCATGGAAGATTACATACCAGGTGGCCCTGGCCGATTTTCTGGAAAGAACGCGGCGGTTCAGCTTTCTCGTTACGCTCGGCTTGACGATTCTTGCGGCCTATCTGTTCGTCCCTCCCGCCGATGCCGGATACGTCACGCTATATTTCGAAGAATTCCGGGGGATCTATAACTCAGCCTGGGTAGGCGGAACAACGGCGGTTTCGACCTCCTTGTTTTTATCCTTTTTCGGCTTCTTCCTGGTCAGAAACGGCATCGAGCGTGACAAAAGGACTAGGGTGGGCCAGATCATCGAAGGCTCATCGCTGAAAAAATCCCATTATCTGCTCGGAAAAGCACTTAGCAATTTTCTGGTTTTGGCGGTGATTGCCGCCGTTGTTATTCCCGTCGCGATCTGTATGCAATGGGTCCGGGGCGAAGACTACACGCTTCACCTGGGTGCATACCTGGCCCCATACCTGTTCGTTGTGATCCCCGCCCTAGCGGTTGTTTCAGCCATGGCCGTCCTGTTCGAAACCCGGCCGGTGCTCAGGAGCCCGTTTGGCATCGTGCTCTATTTGCTTTTGTTTACCGGCGTTACGATGTCCACGCTGTATTCGGGCATGGGAAATGATGTCATCACCAAAGCGATGCGTGAAAAGCTCCTGCTCACTCACGCCGATTATGAAGGTACGTACGGACAAGGAATTCTTTTCCTGGAAAGCCCGCTTAAGCTTTTCGTCTGGGACGGCATAAGCTGGACCTGGGACGTTGTATTCAAACAAGCCGCGTTGCTCCTTATCGCGATCCTGGTCTGCCTGTTGGCCTCCCGCCTCTTCCGGGGCTTTAAGGAAAGCCCCGTCGTCGTCCAGGGCCCGGGTGCCGGCACCGCCGCCGGCCAGGCCGTTCCCGCCCGCTCCCGCGGCGGCGGAAAGCCTGCCACGGAGCAGGCGAAAAAAGCTCCGGCGGAACCCGCCGCGGCGCAAGGACCTGCCCTTACGTCGGCAGCCCAGCTTACGCCTGTCCGGGTGAACAACCGGTTTCTGCCTCTCGTAGGCGCGGAATTCCGGCTACAGTTTGCCAGTTTTCCGCCCGGCTGGTACGTTGTGGCGGTAATTCTCGTCCTTCTGTGCCTGTTCCTGCCCTATACGGCAGCACTGAGATGGATCTGGCCGCTTGCCTGGATCTGGCCGATTTCACTCTGGTCTTCGATGGGCAACCGGGAATACCAGTACGGCACGCTGTCTGTGCTCGCTTCGTCACCCGGCTATGTCAGAAGACAGCTGCCCGCGGTGTGGCTGTCCGGTTTTCTGGCCGTGCTTCTTACGGGAAGCGGGATGCTCATCCGTTTTATCGTGACGGGCGATATGACCCATCTGATCTACGCCGTCGCGGCAGCTTTATTCGTACCGAGCTTTGCTCTGGCTTTGGGTATCTGGACGGAATCCAAACGTCCCTTTGAGCTTATCTACATGCTCCTGTGGTTCCTGGGTCCTTTCAACCAGCTGTTTTATGCGGATTTTATGGGCACCGTAATCCCGCCCGGCCCCGTCCGCAACCTTACTTCCCCTTCCCTGTTTATTCTCGCCGTTCTTTTAGCGGCTTCGGTTCTGCTTGTTTTGGCGGCGTATTCAAAACGGAAATTAAAGGTTAAATAAAATTGTTAACCTCACCCATATTTTGAAGGGGTATCCTTTTGGGAGTCGTCTAAGGGTTAAGTAAGTAAAAAGAGGCAAGTGAAGGAGGCGTTTGACAATGGCCGCATATATTTTCCGGTTTTTAAAGCCGTTTGTTCTGCTGGGGGTCATTCTTGGGGTCATCGTGTTTATTCTGAACGTGCTCGGTCTGGAAATTCCGATGGTCGTCGGGAATAAAACCTACCACGGTACAGAAGCTGCTATCATGGAACTGATCGGAATTCCGGTCGCCCTCGTTTTGTTGGGTACCATCATCGGGTCAATCGCTTATATGTCCAATAACAGTCAGAAATACTAAACCGCCCGCCGTTCTAAGTTTAGGGCAAACAAAAAAGCCTGAAAACCAGGCTTTTTTTGTTTGTTTTATTTTAAGCCTACCGCGTTATCTTTGATCCATGCCGCGATATCGGAGATGACTGCGTCAGGTACATTCGCGGGAGTCTTGTAATTCTGGATGCCGTTCTCCAATTTACCTTCCGTAAACAAATGCGTCAGCTTCGGGTATTTTTTATAGGTAACAGCCTGGTTCCCCGCATATACTTCCTTCCAGCCCGTCAGGCTTGCCTGCGGCACCTGAAAATCTTCTTCTCCCTGCAGCACCAGCATGGCTGCGCTGCGGCGTCGGGCTTCATCCGCCGGTGAATAACCGCGGATATCGTGCCACCAGTAAGGATTAGGCGGCAGCTCGAAAGCGGCCGGAGGCGATTTAGGATCGAAAGAATCGGCCTTCACCAGCTCCAGTTGCTCGCGGTAATAGGCCAACTGTTCCTTCGGAATCATCCCGCCGAGTTCTTCGTGTTCGTAAGAGTCGATCTCCGTGTAACGGGGATCGGCTCCCGCCAGAACGACCGCTCCTTTGATAAGCCCCTCCGTGTCCTTTGCGAGCAGGCGCGGAATCATCCAGCCTCCACGGCTGTGGCCAGCCGCGTATATTCGGCCGAGATCGATGTCCGGATCTAACCGGGCCGCCTTGACCGCCGCCAGTGCAGGTTCCACGAATTCGTCCCCGATCGTGTAATGACCGTTAAGCTGCGCGAAATGCTCCCTGGTGGTCTTATCCATCCGGAGGGTCGCAACCTGGTGATTCGCCAATCCGACGGCGAGATCCCGGAACGGCTTTTGGGCGAATACCGTGCTGTCCCGGTCCAATTCCCCGTCGCCCTGCACGAGAATCACCAGCGGAAACGGGCCCTTACCTGCCGGAACGGTCCATGTGCCTTCCACGGCATGGTCGCCGGTTCCGATGACCATCTTGCGCTCATCATACGCGCCGGGTTTGTCATAGGAAGGCGGCTGGTATCCATCAAAAGCCATTCCGGCATAAAAATCGTCCACAAAGCCGTCTTTGTCAAACCGGATCTCCAGATCGAAATTCATCTGCGGGTTTTCACAGGTGAGGATGACAGTCCGGTGGACTCCGTTGCTTTCGATCCGCTCTTTGGTGATCGGAAGCTGTGCAAGCTGTTTAACCAGTTGGAGCGTTCCTGCCGGCAGTCCGGCTTCCTTGAATGCGCCGTTCGCTAGCGAGTCTGCGCCTACACGGTTGTTTTTTTGAAGCTGTGTTACAAAAGCGCGGGCTCTTGCGGCGAGATCACGGGTAGGGATCTCCAGCTTTCCGCCTCGCCAAGACGCTTCAATGCCGAACGCTTTAGCGGCTGTTTCCCGCTTAATATAGGCGGTGCTGTCCAGCAGGATCACTTCATCCGGCGCTAAAGGAGTGCCCTCCAGGTCGGCCGCTGGCATCCCGGGCTTTGCGAGGACTAAGCTTAGAATACGCTTGTCCTTGGCGGCCGTTACGGTCCGCTTAGCATCGTCCCAGGCAATGGGAATGCCCACCCATTCGCAAAGCGCGCGAAGCGGTATGTAGTCTTCTCCGGCGGCGAGAGCCTGTGAAGCGGGAGTCTGCATGCTTTTCCCGTCCCGAGATGCCATGGCGGCTACCGGCATGCAGCTGCCGATAATGGCGGCTGACAAGAAAATAGGTAGCATACGCGGTGAGTGTGTTTTCATCGGTGACTGTCTCCTTTACTGGTATCGTATTGCTTCCAGCATAACGGTTTCCAGAGAATGCTCCCATCGATTTCCATGACAACATGCAAGGGAGCGGCTTACAAACTTGTAAGCTTTCCCTTGTTGGCCACCAACGGGCAAAAAGCCTGCCGGATAAAGCCGGCAGGCTACGAGATGTTTATTGGAGGATTTTAAACATGCGATAATAGCCCGGGACAGGCACGTAACCGAGCTTCCGGTTAATGGCCAGCATTGGCGCGTTCTGGGAATCGTTGTTTGTCCGGATGTACCCGTAGCCCCGCTCTTTTGCCAAAGAGATAGAGGTCCGTTTGAGTGCGAGAGCGATGCCTTTTCCTCTGTACTCCCGGTCCACACATGTATAGAGATTGTAAACGCTGTTGGTTTCCTTCATTTCATACAGCTCGGCGGCTCCGACCGGTTCGTCTCCGTCCAAAGCGAGCAAAAACAGCGACGGATCGAAGCTTTCCCGTTCCAGAGTCTCTTTGCGCCACTGGCTGTACCACGTAAATTCTCCCTCGGAGCCGGGAATGTCGGGGTAGGTTTTTCGGTAGAGCTCATAGACCCGCTTCTCCATCTCTTCTCCTGAAACTTGCGCCAGCGTGGTCAGCGTGATCCCTTCCGGCGCGTCTGCCGATCCGTCATCTGCCTCCGGCGCCGGCCCGTTCAATTCGATGAGGGATTCAAACTGGTGACGGTCCCTGACAAAACCGCGTCCGGTGATGTAAGCTTGAGAATCCGGATCGTCGTCGCGGACCATACCTACGATTTTATATGCCCCGTTTGCGTCCGCATAGGCTGCCAGCTTCGAGTAAATTTCGCGTCCTATGCCGTTTTTCCGTTCCTGGGGATCGACGAGAACCTTTTGGTACAACGTACCAGGCGTCGTCCAGGGAGCCCGCCAGGAGCAGCCGTAGCCGATAATTTTACCCGACTCGTTTACGGCCACAAGACGCTGGCGGTCATGGCCGGTCAGTTTTCCATTCTCGTCACGTGACAAAGCACCCTTCTGCGGAATCGCGGCATCCTCTTCGCGCATGCGCTGTACCGTAATCGGCTCGGAATAATAGGTACTAAGCAAAACGGCCGTGCCTTCGTAGTCTTCGGGTATATGCATGTTTCGGATCGTAATAACCATACCATTTCTCCTTCATGACTATTTTCCCAAATCATACCACGGTCATCGGCAATAAAACGGGTGAAATTGATTTTACATAAAGTTTACTTGGGAGGGAAGATTTCATAAAAAAAAGCCCCTCTTCTTAGTGAAGAGAGGCTTCCCCCGATCGTAAAAGGGAATGATCAAGCTTATTTAAACGATGCGTATCCTTGATCGACCATGACTACGCTGCCGTTGATGGCGTCCGCTTCTTCCAACGACAGCAGATAGACGGAGTTTGCTACCGTTTCCGGCTTTGTCAGCTCGCCGCCCATCACTTTGGCTTTCATGCTTTCGAGCATGCCGTTATCTTTGAAGCCTTGGATGATCGGTGTATCCACCGCGCCCGGCGCTACCGCAAGGACACGAATGCCGTGAGGAGCAAGCTCCAGTGCCGCCGATTTCGACATCATGATAACGGCGCCTTTGGTCGCATGGTAGGCGAAGGTTCCGGGAGAAGCGAGGAATCCGAACACCGAAGCGGTGTTGATGATCACCCCTTTAATGCCGAGCTCTTTCATTTTGCTGCCTGCGGCCATAATACCGTAAGCGACTCCGTGCTGGTTGACGGCGATCGTTTTGTGATACAAGTCCATGTTTTGAGTCAAAACGGGTCCGGCCCCGCCGATTCCCGCATTGTTGAACATCACGTCGATACGGCCGTACTGGGCAACCGCTTCCTCTACGAGGGCTTGTACGCTCTCCTGACTGGAAACGTCGACTTTGACGAAGATTGCCTCTCCGCCTTCTTTTTTTATTTGCTCGACGGTTTCTTTACCGCCCGCTTCATTGAAATCCGCTACGACGACACGGTCGCCTTTGCGGGCGAATTTTAAACAAGCTTGCTGGCCGATACCGCTTGCGCCGCCTGTGATTACTGCTACACGTTGAATGGTTGTCATAAAAGATACGCCTCCAAAAAAATCTCGTTTTGAATGTCTGTTGATGGTGTGCGTTTTGTCACACATTGACCTTGATTAGATCGTATCATATACTCATGATTAATTATATTTCATATTAGTTAATTAACCTTAACTAAAAGTTAACATCAAGGAGACTTGGGAATGAATCTTGAACAGCTGGAATTCATCGTGGAAGTAGCCCGGGCGGGAACGTTAACCCAGGCTGCGCAAAATAAACATATGACGGTAGCGGGAATCAGCCGCTCGATATCTATCCTGGAGAAAGAACTCGGCGTACGCATCTTCAACCGGTCACGTATAGGAGCGGTTCCGACCCCGGAAGGGCACATGATTCTCGGCAAAGCGTCGGCTATTCTAACCCAGGCTCATCAGCTGAAAGCCGAGGCGAACAGCTACGGGAAGCTGCAAAACGCAAGGCTCCGCGTGGCTACGATTCCGGGCCCCGTCTCTCTGCTAGTCGATACGCTGACGGAACTCAAAAAAGATTTTCCCGGCATCCGGCTGGAAATGATCGAAAAAGGCACCAAAGAAATTATCGAGGATGTGCGCCATAACCGCGTCGATATCGGGTTTATTTTGTTCCCGGATACGATTCTGGAAAAAAACGCATGTCTGCATGCCGAGCCGCTTGTCGAAGGGCGCATGGTCGTCGGCGTGAGCCGGTATTCCTCCCTGGCCTCGGCAAAATCGCTCACGTTGAGCCAGTTGGCCGATCATCAGCTCGTCCTTTATCATGACGAGTATATTGCCCGTTTTATCGCCACGCTCGGCGATTCCGTGAATGTGCTGTTCACGAGCAACAATATCGACGCGATCATGAAAGCGGTCCGGGAAGGAATCGCCGTTACGCTCGGAACGGATTACACGTTTTACGGGAACCCGGATTACAAAAACGGCGATATCGTGATGGTGAACGCGGAGCTTCCGGGCGAGCGGCCCTCGTACCTGTGGTGCGTTCATCCCAAAGAACAGCCCTATTCGCAAGCCGCCCATCTCTTCGTCAACCGGCTCAAAATGCAGCTTAACAGGCGGCGGTAAAATTCCGGAGGATGATCGCAAATTTCCTTTTTCAATATGACCCTTCATAATGAGAATGACTCTTCTATAAGAGGAATACCGGATAATCCGGTCAAAAAAACCTATGTCCATGGACATAGGTTTTTTCGTTTACAACGGAGCCGCTATCGTCTGCGAAGAACGCGTCCGAATACGAACAGGATGGGCAGCAGCAGGACCGCAGCGGTCGTAAGCGACGCGCGCACGGAGAGCCGGCTGCCGATCCAGCCGACGAACGGACCGCCCGCGGTCTGGCCGAGCGCATCGGATTGGCTCATCATCGAGAGCACCGTCGCCCTCGCCCGGCTCTCGATATTGAGATTGAGCCAAGTCTCGAAAAGCGGAGCGCTCAGCGTTCCGATGACCCCTACGGCGAGCAGGGACCCCAGAGCCCAGCCGAAATTCGGCGAGAAGGCGAACGACAGAACGGCCGCGATCCGCAGCGCCGTCAGCACGAACATGCTTTTGAACACCATGCGTTCATCCGTCGTATCGAGCCGCTTCTCGGCGATCCACATCGCAAGCATACTTAGCAGGATCGTCAGGACGGAGATAAGCCCGAACCAGAGGGCGGCGGATAAAGGCAGTTCGTCCGGAAACGTGATCTCCTTCAAAAGATGCGCTTCCCACAGGCGGTCATAGCCTTCGGAAGCCGCACCGGTGAATACGGTCACCGCCAGCATCATCAGCAGGACGGGCCGGGAGGAAATCTCTCTGGCACCGGTGAGCCAGGTAGACTTGAGTTCCGTCCAAGGACCGCTTCCCGGCGGCCGCTCTTGACGGACGAACTTGGTCTCTTTCATATGAAGGAAGAGGTAAACCCCCAATACCGCATATAAGAGGCCGCCTGCCAGAAACGGCAGGTTCGTAGCCAGCGTAGAAAGTCCCACGCTGATTCCGATTCCGAGCAGCGCCGCGGTCAGCGTCCATCTTTTCGCACGCATAAAGACCGGGCCCGCATGCTCTTCGCCGACTTCGTCCACGAACCACGCGGTATCCGCGCCGCTGAGAAACGTTTCTCCGAATCCGCGAATTGCTTCGGAAATAAGCACCCAGACAAACAGCGAGATAGCGGGCACGACCATCCCGGCACCTATCACGCTGCCTTCCAGGAAAAAGCTGCCGCTCATCACGAACATCCCGAGGATGACCGATTTTCTGCGGCCGTACGTATCCGCCACGACTCCTGTAATTCCTTCGAACAGGAGCACAGTCAGTTCCAATACGGTTCCGACAAGCAGGAGTTCCAGCAGTGTCAGACCCAGCGTCTGGATAAAATACACCGCATACGTTGTAAACATGACACTGTTGGCCAGTGCCAGGCCGAATTTTAATCTTAAATAAACTTGTGACGCGTGTACATTCATGAATCGGTCCGCCTTTCAGGCAGACGGCACGTCACGTTTTCTTCGAATCAACTTATCCGCTCATCGGCAAGCTTTCCGTACGTGCCGTCTTCCCCACTAGTTTAGTTGTTGTTCTTTTCTGCGCGGGGTTTTCAATTGAGCTTTGTTGCATGAACGACACCTCCTGGATAGATTGCTTTCTATTATAAAGGGCGTTTGCCAAAAAGAAAGGTTAAAGTTTGATTATAATTAAAAAAGCCCACCGGTTTCCCGGCGGACTTTTTCCATAGCTTATATTATAAGGGTCTTTACGTATCCGATTGTCTGAGGCTAGTTCATTCGCGGTCACGCTGGCGGGCTCTTGCTTCGCCGCCTTTGCGTCCGGCTTCTTCGCGGCTCATTTTACCGTCGCCGCCACTGTTGCCGCCGTTGCCGCCGTTTCCGTTATTTCCGTTGTTGCCGCGTGCTTCGCCGCCTTTTTGACCGATTTCCTGATAGAAATCTTTGTCATGATTGCGGGATGTAGCTTCGCCGCCTTTTTCGCCAATTTCCTGATAAAAGTCTTTATCATGATTTTTGGAGGTCGTTTCTCCACCTATACGTCCTGCTTCTTCACGGCTCATTCTGTTGTCATCATTACGTGCCATTTTGAATCACTCCTTACAGGTATTGAATTTTTTAGGCGTTGTGGCGTTGCCTATGTCTTATTTACCCTTGGACAATTATTTGAAACAAGCTTTCCCCGAAAAACAAAAAAGCAGGCCGCAACCGCCTCCTGCTCAATTTGCTCCGTATCCTATAAGCGGAAGCGGTAGCCCGCACCCCATACGGTTTCGATATACTCGGAGTTCGAAGAGTCCGGCTCGATTTTCTCCCGCAGCTTCCTAATATGGACGGTAACGGTCTGAGAATCGCCGAGCGAATTCATGCCCCACAATTTCTCGAAAAGATGATCCTTGCTGAACACACGGTTGGGATTCCGGGCGAGAAACCAGAGCAGATCGAATTCCTTCGTCGTCAGCGTAATTTCACTGCCGCGCAGAAAGACCCGGCGGGAACCGAATTGGATCACAAGCTCCCGGATGGACACTTCCTCCTTGTTTTTAGGCGGGCCTATGAGCCGCTCGTAACGGGACAAATGCGCTTTCACACGAGCGACGAGTTCGGCGGGCTTGAACGGCTTGGTGATGTAATCGTCGGCCCCGAGGCCCAGACCCCGGATAATGTCGATATCTTCTTTTTTGGCTGTAACCATCAGAATCGGAATGTCTCTTTTTTCCCGGATTTTTCTGCAGACCTCAAACCCGCCGATGCGGGGAATCATGAGATCCAGGAGAATCAAATCGTACTCTCCGGTTAAGCCGAGACGCAGTCCGTTCTCCCCGTCCACCGCGATTTCGACCCGGAATCCGTGAACCTCCAGGTAATCTCTCTGCAGCTCGGCTATCAGCCGCTCGTCTTCCACGATCAGGATGGATTTCATACGGAATCACTCTCTTTATTCGTCCGGATCGGAAGCACGATCGTAATGCAGCTGCCTTCGTCCGGAAGGCTGCTTGCCCGGATCGTGCCCCCGTGGCCGTCGATAATCTGCTTGGAAATGGCAAGACCGAGGCCGCTGCCTCCGGTATCGCTGTTGCGCGACGGATCGGCCCGGTAAAACCGCTCGAAGATATGCGGAAGAGATTCGGGATCGATGCCCCGGCCGTTATCGGATATTTCGATGCGGACCTCCTGCCCGTTTCCCAGGACCTTCAGCCCGATCTGTTTACCGGGCTTATTCATATATTTGACGCTGTTGTCGACGATATTCACGAAAACCCGCTTGATTTTATCGCGGTCTATAGCCAGTTCCGTATGCGGCTTCAGCCTAATATCGGCCGAATACCGGATGCCTTGTTTGCCGAGCTCGAACTCCAGCTCCGAAGATAAATCTTCGATAAACGCGTGCAGATCGACGGCCTCGAAATTGAACGGAAGCCGGTTTAAATCGAGTTTGGAGTATAAAAACAACTCGTCGATAAGGTGATCCATCTCCTCCGCTTTGGAGGTAATGATACCGATATATTTCTCCCGTTTTTCCTCGGTATCCGCAATTCCGTCCCCGAGCCCTTCCACATACCCTCGTATGGCCGTCAGCGGTGTACGAATATCGTGAGAAATATTCGAGATGAGCTCTTTGCGGTTTTCTTCATATTGAAGCTGCGTCTCGATGGATGCCTTAAGCTTCTTCCTCATCTGCTCGAAGGCCGCGCTCAGCTCGCCGATCTCATCTCTGCCCGAAGGCACGACCCGGGAATCCAGATCGCCGGCCTCTATCCGTTTCATCGCGGCTTTCAGCGTGTTCAGCGGTTTAATGATGCTCCGTGAAACGAAATAAGTCAGCAGCGTATGCGTGAGAATGAGAATGACGATTAAAGCGATAAACAAGATCGGGAAAAACTTCCGGGCGAAAGTGACGAACGGGCTTACAGTCGTCACGACGAACAGGCTGCCTTTCTGACCGTTTTCAAACTTGAAATCCGCATGAGAAACTTCGACAAGCTGCTTGCCGATCCGCTCGGGCCTGGACATGGCCACGTTCCCCGGCCTCTCATATACCGGCAGATTCTTAAGAAGCTCCGGATAAGGAAAGGAGGCCGCCGCATAGACGATCTCATCGCCTTTGCGCAAAACGAGATTGGACTGGTTCCGCTGCAGCTCCCCGTCGATTTCCTTCAGGTAAGACGTATCCGTCCAAGCCTCGGGGTTAATTTCCGTGGTACGTCTGATTTCTTTGAGCAGCCGTTCGATGCTGCGGTTCTCGAATCGGCCTTCGCCGTGCTGGTCTTTGATCGACTGCAAATCCCCGCGGAACACCACGACGAGAAGCATCGCCGTTATGAGCATCATGACGAGCGGGATAACAAGCATCGCGGCATAAGAAAGCAGCAGCTTGAAACGGATTGACATAGGCTTTTCCCCGTTCACACTTCTTTTCGATCAAATTTATAATAACCGAGAGCAAAAAACAAGAGGCTGCTGGAAAGCAGGAACAGAGAAGCCGTCATCCGTCTTCCCGCCGGGACGCCGTCGTTCAGCCAAAGCAGATGCCAATCGGTGTAGGACATGGGCGAGAACGCCGAAAACGACTGGACGAGGAATGGAGCCAGCTTGGCGGCCGCATACAAAGCAATGCCGAAGACGACGAATCCGCTGGCGCTTTTGAAAAACTGTGCGGCAAAAACAAACACGGCCGACAGGGCAAGCATTGCGGCAAAAGCGGCCAGATACGCTATGGCAGCGGCCAATCCTTCGTCTATGCCGAGGGGCGTTCCCGCGAACATATTGCACAGCAGCGTGACCACAAAGAGCAGCACCAGCAGTAGAGCAACGGCGGATCCCTGAGCGGCCACCTTCGTGCTGAATACGTGAAAGCGTGTGTTGGGACGCAGAAAAGAGAGTTTAAGCGTCCTTGAGGCGACTTCGTGAGGAAACTGGTCGCCCGTAAGCGTCAAAATAATGAGGGGAATCCACAGCGCCGTGTAGAAACCGAGCATCTGAACCGGAAAAGACTGGCTGACCGCCAGCAACCCCAGCACAGGCTGAAGCGCCTGTAACGAGACAGCAAGCAGAATCGGAAGCAGTACGGAGACCACCCCGAAGATAGCGGTTTTTTTCCGATACAGCAGCAAATAAAGCTCGTTCACGTAACCCGCTTTCCATCTATGCACCTTGAAGCTCCCCCCTGTTCTGTATTTCTTCCATGTAAAACCCTTCGAGCGTCCGGCCTCCGAGCAGCAAATCGGATACAGCCGCCTCTCTGTTCAGGCTGCCTCCGTCCAAAATCCCTGCCCGGCTGCAAAGCTGCTCGAGCTCGTGGATCATATGGCTGGAAATAAGGAACGAGGTTCCTTCTTCGGCCGACATCTTGCGGATCAGCCTGCGGAACATCACGGTACCCTCGATATCCAGACCGTTCGTAGGCTCATCCAGCAGGACAAGCTTCGGCTTCGGCAAAACGGCGGCGGCCAAGGCCAGTTTCTGTTTCATGCCTGTCGAGAAGCCTTTGATTTTCTCCTGCCGTACTTGAAGCAGTCCCACGGTATCCAGCACCTCCTCCATCCGCTGTCCTGTCACTCCCGGATAAAAACGCGCGGACTGCTGAAGATACTGCCAAGCCGTCAGAAAATCGGGAAAGTCGGCCGATTCGATCATGCAGCCGACATTCGCCATCGCCTGCTCGTGATGGAGAGTCCTGTCGGCGCCAAACAGGGTGACCGTACCGCTGTCGACCCGGATCAGACCCGTGATCAGCTTCAGGAGCGTCGTCTTTCCGGCTCCGTTCGGGCCGAGCAGCCCGTAGACATCGCCAGCCTCCAGCCGCAGGCTTACATCTCTTATTCCGCGTCCGCTTCCGCGGTAAAGCTTGGTTAAGCCGCAGGCTTCCAAAATAAGTTCCATCCTTATGACCTCTTCCCTCATCGTCCGGCAGCCGGCAGACGGCCGGTTACCCGGGTCCACCGGCTGCGAACGAAACCAGATGCGGCTGGATCAGCCGTTTTTTCCCTGCCACTTATTCCGGTGCTCGGATTGGATCGGCTGGACGTTCTTGCCGTTCAGGTCCACCGTATCCGGCGTGGTGCTATCGTACCCGGACAGATCCGCTTGAAGATGAACGACAACCTGATGAGCTTGGCCCCCGGCGTCCTTGCCGGATACGGTCAGTTCCGCCTCTTGGTGCTGAATATAGTTCGACGGACTGATCGTCGCGTTAACGGCGACTTTCTCTATGCGAATATCCTCGGTCAGCTCGGGAGCGGCGCCCTTTAGAAAATCTTTGCCGAACGGAGTTTCCGGCGCGCTTGCTTTCTTCTCCGGCCCGCCGTGTTCTTTGGACGCCTGCTTGATGGCAATCGGTGCAATCGCCTGGACGACAGCCGGCAGCTGGGCACTGTCGAGCTGTACCGATACGCGTTTGCTTCCGTCGTTCTTTACATCGACGGCCACATAATCTTTCAGATTTCCGACCAGCGCGTCGATTACGGTTTCCACCTGCTGCGGCATTTCCTTTTCTGCGGAATCTTTAAACCGCTTGTGCGTTTTGCCAGCCGCATCTTTCACATAGTACACATCGCTGCTTCCGGGTTTGAAGATGGCTTGCTCACCCTGCTTGTAAAATTGAAGCGTTTGTTTCGCGCCTCCTGCGGAAACTTCACCCGCACCGCTTGCCGAGCCGCCTTCCCGGCTCATTTTAAATGTCCCGTTTGCACTCAGAGCCGCGTTTCCGTTGTCCCGCAAAGATCCTGCCGCCTGAACGGTCACGCTTTTGACTGTTTTCGTGTTCTTCAAGGCCGACTTATAGGCGTCGTACCCCGAAGTTCCGGCCATGGCATTAATTCCCGTCGTGGCCATCATGAGACTGCTGATTCCGATTACACTTCCCAGCACAAGCCATTTCTTGTTCATATTCATCCTCCTGAACGATTCCGTATTTAACTGCCACTGTCATCATAGGCCTAAAAAATAAACCCCTTATGAAGCATCTATTAAAACTTTCTTAAATCACTTCCCCGTTATCCTTTTAGATTCAAAATATACAAAAAAAAGCCCCTTTCGCAGGGGCTCATTTCATTCCATATTCGGTCAGGGACTCTAAACGGTATTGCCCAAAGGCTGGATAGCTAGAGAAAACTTATTTTTTATGTACTTTATCCGGATATAACCCTTCCGCCAGCGTCTGCAGAGCGATCGGTGCGCGGATTCCTTCGGAAGCGGCCGACAGAGGGAGAACGAGCAGCCGCTTGTTCTTGATGGCCGGAATATCGGCCAGCTCCCTTTTACCCAGGAGAAGCTCTTTCTTCTTCTCTACCGGCGTATCGCCGTAATCCATGATGACAATCACGTCCGGATTGCGGCTGACCACCTCTTCCCAGCTGACTTCGACCCAGCTTTTCTGAATGTCGTCGAAAATATTTTTACCGCCGATCATGTTGATCAGGCTCGTAATGTACGTGTTGGCCGCCGTAAATGCTTTGTCTTCCCCGTTGTCGTAAATGAACACTTTCAGAGGAGTATCGACTGTGCCGATTTGCTCCTGAATGTCTTTCAAGCGCTGCTTCATGCCGTCCACGAGCTCATTCGCTTTAGCCTCCACCCGGAAAATGCGGCCGATATTCAAAATATCCCGGTACACATCGTCCAGAGTCGGAGCGGTCTTATTGGAAGATTCCTGCAGGTAAGTCTGAACCCCCTGCTTGGCGAGTTCTTCCCGGGTACCCAGACTTTTCTCCGTAAAGGCGCTCTTCCAGCCCGCATAGGCAAAATCCGGAGCGGCCTCCGCGAAAACTTCCTTGGACGGATATGTTTTGGCGAGCACGGGAACCCGCTTGTAAGCTTCCTGCAGCTCCGGGAGGATCTGATCGTCCAGGTAAGCGGTGCCGGCCATGTTTTTCTCCAGGCCAAGCGCAAGCATCACTTCCGTAGCGTGCTGATTTAGTGTCACGGCCCGTTTAGGCGCTTCCGTAAAATGAAGCTTCTGCCCCATATTATCCAAATCTACGGCAGCCGCCGGTGTTTCCGTTGTCTCCACAGCACCTCTCGGGACAAGTTCTTTGGTGGAGTCAGCAGCGGAGCAGGCGCTTAGAGCGGCCATGCAAACAAGAGTCAGGCATACGAATAAAGAAAGTTTAAGAGATCGCATAAGGTTCAAAAGAATTCCTCCGTCTATTTTATTCCGGCGTTAAAAAGAGATTCCGGCAAATACGTAATGACCGGCTTGCCCGTCAGGGCGTGCAGATTCACCTCGGCGTGAACGCCGAATATGTCCCGGAGAACAGCAGGGACGAGAAGATCGGCGGGCGTTCCTTCCGCCGCAATCTTTCCCTCGCTGATGATGTAGAGACGGTCGCAATAGTATGCGGCCATGTTCAGATCGTGAAGGGCGGCCAGCGTCGTCATGCCCAGGGAGCGGACAAGCTCCATGATCTGCAGCTGGTAGCGGATATCCAGGTGGTTCGTCGGCTCGTCCAGAATCAAGAACTTCGCCTGCTGCGCCAGTGCCCGGGCGATAAGCACCCGCTGCTTCTCGCCACCGGACAAGGTCGCAAAGCTGCGTTCTCCGAATGGACCGAGTCCCACTGTCTCCAAGGCGCGAAAGCAAATTTCCCGGTCCGCCTCCGTATCGCTTTCGTACCATTTCTTGTGGGGATATCTTCCCATCAGAACCATGTCGGCGACGCTGAAGTCGAATTCGACAGAAGATTCTTGGCTGACGACGGCCATCAGTTCGGCCGCTTTTTTGTAAGGCATGTTCAGCAGTTCCCGCTCATCCAGAAGCACCTGTCCCGCGTCCGGCTTAAGCTCACGGTAGAGCGTTTTGAGCAGGGTCGATTTCCCGCTCCCGTTCGGGCCGATCAGGCCGATAAACTCGCCTTCGCGGACGGCAAGGTTTACGGAGTCGAGAATTTTCCTGGCACTTATGCTCAAGGAAAGATGATTTGCTTCCAGGTTCATTTTGAAGTTCCTCCGAATGCGTATGAGCTTCTGCGGAGCAGCCAGATGAAGAACGGGCCTCCGCAAATCGCCGTAACGATGCCGATCGGCAGTTCTTCCGGCGCAAGCACGAGCCTGGCCAGAACGTCGGCCCATATGACGTAGACGGCCCCGAAAAGGACGCTGACCGGAAGCACCTTGCGGTGGTCGGAGCCGATCATCAGCCGGACGATATGGGGGATCATCAGGCCGACAAAACCGATCGAGCCGCTGACGGACACGATCGTTCCCGTAATCAGCGCGGTCACGATCACAAGACAGGTCCGGAACGCCGGCACATTGACCCCCATCGTTCCCGCCGCGCCTTCGCCCACGAGAAGAGCGTTTAAGGACCGATGCTGAAAGAGCAGGAAAAGGATACCGGACACTACGATCAGAGCCGGTGCGGTGAGGTATTCCCACTTGGCGCCGGCCAAGCTGCCCATCAGCCAGTACACGACGGAGCGGATGCCCTGGGCGTTCGGCGCCATCGTGACGATGAAGCTCGTAAACGCCGACATCATGCTCGCAACGGCGGTTCCCGCAAGCAGCAGCCGGGTAGTCGAAATGCGGCCCCCGACCCTCGCGAAGGTAAAGACAAGCGCCATGGCGATGAGGGAGCCGATAAAGGCCGATACCGGCAGTGCGTAAGCGCCCAGAAACGAGAATCCTCCGAACAGCAGAACAAGGGTAGCCGCAACCGACGAACCGGACGATACCCCGAGTATGTAAGGGTCGCCGAGCGAATTGCGGATTAGCGCCTGGATCGTCACCCCGACTGCGGACAGGCCCGCCCCTACCACGAGACCGAGCAGAACGCGGGGAAAGCGGATGTTCCAAATAATTTGCTCCTGCGCTTTCGTCCAATCGTGTTCGATCAGGCTTCCGAATCCCGGCATATGCGAAAAAGCGATTTTCCAGACCGTGACGGGCTCGATCCGTACGGAACCGAGCATGACGGCAGCCGTCACGGAGATCAGAAGGAAAAGCGACAAGCCGCCCAGCAGGAGCGGAAAGGCCGTTTGCCCGCGTGCCGTTCCGTATTTTTTGGCGGATGAGCCCTGAGAGCCCCCGGCCTCCCCCGACTCCCGTACCGTTTCTTTATTGCAAACCGATTGCAAATTCTCACCTCGACCGTTGATATATTTAGGGCTGCCCATGCAAAAAGGCGCCCCCCCCCTTCGTTGGCAGACAAAGGGAAAGACGCCCGTGATTTCGGTACAGAACGCATCTAACACCTCCCTATCTCCCGTAGGTTGATCGTGTTACGGATACAGGCAGGTCTCCTGGCTATCAGCGTCATCATCGGCAGCAGTCTTCCCGGTACGGATACCAGTGACACTCGTTGCTGCGACTCTTCTGTTACAGTGGCGGGACCGCGCCGGTATTGCACCGGACTTCCCTATTAAGCTGTACCGCGTTAAAATTCCAGCGGCAAGCACCTGTACCGAATTATTCAATTCATCATCGTCCGGCCGGAATACGAACCGGAAGTATCTTGTCTATCATAGCGGATAAGCCCGAAATCGGCAACAATTACCATCCCGATCAATCCGGCAGAAGCCCCCGGATCTGTTCTCTGACAGCGGGATTATCCAGATCGCGACCGAGAACGGATACCATGCCCCGGTCATCGCGTGAGCGGATCAACCGCCCGATGCCCTGCCTCAGACGGAGCAGCATGTACGGCATGTCTACGTCTTCGTACGGCTGAGCCGAATCTTTCCGCTTGGCCGCGAAGACGGGATCGTCCGGAGGAAACGGAAGCTCCCAGACGATCACATGGGACAAGGATGGTCCCGGTATATCAAGCCCTTCCCACAACGTTACCGCGCAGAGGACACTTTCCTCATCGTTTTGGAACGACGAAATGAGGTGGCTGATTTCCGCCGAGCCTTCAAACAAAAACCGGTAAGCGGCAGACTCGGGATACAGCGCCAAGCTCCGTCTGAAGGTTCCCAGCGCCTCGCGGGACGGGAACAAGATAAGCGCCCGGCCGTCGGATTCCTGGAGCAGTTCCAGAACCCGACCGGTTTTGTCCTCTTCCGGCTTATCGGGATACAGGCTCGCCTTCATTTGAGCGCTGTAATCGTAAGGTGAAGGGACGGAGAACGATAGGAAGCTTTCGATGCCCAGACTGCCCGCCATATAGTCGAAAGAGCCGTTGACGGACAAGGTCGCGGAAGAAAACACGACCGGCATTTTTTTCGAGAACACGCGGTCTCTTAAAATTTCCTTGACCATTTTCGGCATAATGACAAGGGTAATGCCGTCGGAATCCTCGGTAACCCATGAAATGAGCTGACCCGGCTTATCGAACAAACTCAAAGCAAGCTGAATCATTTCCAGGTGCTCCTCGACGATTTTGAGCTGGTAATCATCCAGCGTGGACAGTCCGCTCTCGAATACGAGTTCTTCCTCGATCACGTCGATCAACTGCCGGAACCGGCTTACTTCCCGCTTCAACTCCTCGCTCCAGGCGAATTCCTTCCGATCCGAGGCCGGGACGGAATAACTGCCGGTTTCCAGCACACGGAACAGCGTTTCACTCTGGACGATGGCTTCCTCGATGGCCAGCGCGAGCGTTTCTCTAACCTCGCCTTCCAGCAGCCGGATGACGATGCTTTCGAATACCGAATGCTTCAATTTGTAGGTGAGCGCGTTCTGCGCGGCCGTTTCAAGCAGATGCCCTTCATCGAAAACGACGGAGCTGTGCTCCGGCAGAAGAGGCAGCTGGCCTTCCCGTTTTCTGGCCTCGTAGGTCCAGACATGCTCCATGTAGAAGTCATGGGAACAAATAATCAGGTCGGCGGACTTGCGGTAATGCTCGCGCGACAACGTCTGGCCGCAGCGGTGGCGCTGGCTGCAGACGAGGCAGTCCTGGAACACGTCCCAGCCGATCCGGCCCCACTGCTCGTCCGTCAACTCCGGGTACTCCTTACGGTTGCCGTACGGAAAGAAGGACTGAAGCGTATCCGGATAGTGGACGAACGCGGGAAGGCCGTGATAAATCTCGCTGAAGACTTCCTCATCGTCGGAGCCGCCGCCCCGGGTATCGTCCAGTTTATTCAGGCAGATGTACTGGTGCTGCGACTTGCCCATCCGGGCGTCAATCGTCAGATCGAGATGCCGGGCAAGCTTGGCGATATCCCCTTCGGGTTTGACCAGCTGCTCGATCAGCGACTCGTCCGCACACGCGATAATCGCGGGCTTCCTCGTGTAGCGGGCATAAGTAAGAGCGTAGAGCAGGTACACCAGCGTTTTCCCGGTTCCCACTCCCGCTTCCGCAAAGATGGTCTGTTTCTCCTGGTAAGCCCTCTCCAGCTGAAACGCCATATAGATTTGTTCATCTCTCACTTCAAAACCGGCTTCCGGCAGAAGCTCGTAAAACACGTCGGCAATCCAGTCGCTTGCCTGCTGAACGAAAGGTTTTGTCGGATCAAATGCAAATGGATAATTTCTCAATCTGGCCGTGCCTCCACATCATCGTTACGTACATCTGTCCATTATACCGCAAAAGACCCCCGAGCGAATCCTCCTTTTCTTAGAAGCGCAAAATAAAATCCGCCCGCAGGCGGATTTTATGGTTCAAACTTGCTGGCTCAGTCAACGAAGTTTGAGGTAGCCAAGCTCGGAATCGATAACATATTCCTTACCGGCCGCTTGCAGGTCTCCCGCCGACAGATCTTTCGTTTCGATTGTCCGGGCCCTTTTCGACGCAATGTCATACGCGGTTATCGTCACGTTGTCTTTAACGTAGTCGGTTTGCGCCCAGAGCAGCCGCTTCGGGTCCGATGACAGGAGCAGCTTCACCGTCCGCTGCGAATCCGTCTCGTCGCCGATAATCGTATAGCGGGCGCTCCCGGCATCCACCAGCATCAGCGCGCCGGATTCTCCCAGGACGGCCTGCGGATTATGCAAATCGGCAAGCTGCGCCTCGCTTAACTTCGTCAGCTTCCCGGTTGCGGGCTGTACGAGATGGTAGACCGAGTCCGTTTTCCTCGGCTCGCGGTCTTCCGCTCGCTCCACGGTGTAGCTGCGCAGCACGGCCGCGTCGAGGCTTCCTGCGCTTGCGGCGCCGCTGCTTCCCTCGTGGTTACCGGCACTTGCGGTGCTTACGACGCTGCTGAGGCTTTCGCCGCTGCCGCCGATCCAGCCGCGAAGTTCCAGCCGGTCCCCGTGCTTCAACTCGCGCGCATCGGTACTCCACGCCGGTTTTCCGTCCCGGCCGAAAATCTTGATACCTTGCGGAGCGATGACCTTGTAATCTTCTCCGCCTATCACGTTCTCTTCGCTGTTCGTGAACGTATACTCGTAAGCGGCGTAGCGGCTGTCCGGGCTCCATTTGAACGCCGGGTTCGAATGCAAGCCGGTATCCGCCGGCAGTTCGGCCAGCTTGACGCCTTTGCCGTCATACAGCCGGTATCCGTCCTTCTCATACCAGAAGCGCTCCCCGTCCGGCGATTTGAACAAGCGGAACACCGGCCACGAGTGGCTGAAAGTGCCGTCGAGTGCTTTAACTCCTCCGCGCGCAAGGTCTGCGATCCACAGCTTGCCCCCGCGGTAGCTGTTCAAGTACAGCTTGCTTCCGTCCGCGTTTAACCAGCCGGATGCCAGAAAATCGGGAGACAGATCGGGAGGGACGTTGGCCGCCAGCTCACGAAGCCGTCCGCTTCCAACGTCCAGCGAAACGATCCGGTAGCCGATTCCTGCTCCGCCCGCTTTCCCGACAGGCTGGATCATAACGAGATGTGAGTCGTCCCGGAAACCGTACATCATGGCCAGCGAATCGGTTGAGTAGGTGTCGCTCATCCGCAGATCGGCAAACGGAAACACCTTGAACGTCTTCTTCGCAGGCTGCACGGCTACGAGATCGAGCCGGTACCGGGTTCCTCCTTCGGCCGGAGCTGTTCTCCGGACGAGGTGCAGGACGGTTTTTCCGTCATCGGGGGAAATGAGAGACTGCATCACGGTTGCCGTCGTGTTCTCCTCTTCGGCCAGTTTCAGCCGGAAGCCGCTTTTTGTCTCTTCCAGGCTCACGTTCAGAGAGCTCGGAACTGTGATAGTTCCCGAAGCTGGCACGCCGGGTTCCTGAGAAGACGGCTGAGGGAGCAATCCCGCTTCCACCTGCCGAATTTCCCGTTTCTCCGTGTTGGCGTTCATTCCCGAAGCCGATTCCGGAACGGAAGTGGAGATCGTATTGACTGCAAGAAGGAAAGCCAGCAGAAATGCCGTTTTCATGAGTGCGTTTTCCACCTTTCAAAAGTTCTACCCTCTAGACTCCATTTTTTGGAAAAAGTTGCATGGCGAAAACGGATAAATTGTCATTATCACGACCATAAATGGAAAGCAGGATGTAGGACGCCCGCGTTTGCAAAAAAACCTCCCGTCGCCGGGAGGCTTTTCCTTCTACACTTGTATGATTTTAATCAGATTCGTCGTTCCCGTTTTGCCGATCGGCACGCCTGCCGTGATGACGGTGTAATCGCCGCTTTGCAGCAGCCCCTGCGCGGTGCCGCTGGATACTGCGGCCTGGAACATGTCGTCGGTGGTCTGCACAAACTCGCCTCTCACGGGCAGCACGCCCCACAGAAGGCACAATTTGTTCAAAACCTCGTCGCTCGGCGCAATGGCGATGATCGGCGCCTTCGGTCTGTGCTTGGACACCATCCGGGGGGTGTACCCGCTCATCGTCGGCGTCAGAATCGCTTTCGCTCCGATCGCCTCCGAAGCGCTGACGGCCGCCTGACTGATAATCTCCGTCACGTTGACCTGAGCGGGAACGCCCGCTTGCCGGCGGCTCGCCTCCGCCATGTAAAGTCCCTCGGCTTTCTTGGCGATCGTAGTCATCATGCGCACCGACTCGACCGGATATTTGCCGGCGGCCGTCTCCCCCGAAAGCATGATCGCGTCGGAGCCCTGCAGAACGGCGTTCGCGACGTCGCTGACTTCAGCCCGGGTCGGGCGCGGGTTGACCTGCATCGAATCCAGCATCTGGGTGGCGACAATAACCGGCTTGCCCGCCCGGTTGCAGGATTCGATCATGACCTTCTGGATGACCGGAACATCTTCGACCGGAATTTCAACCCCCAAGTCGCCCCGTGCCACCATGATTCCGTCCGACGCCTCCACGATGGCTTCCAGCTCGTCTACGCCTTCCTGGTTTTCGATCTTGGAAATGATCTGGATATGACCGCAGCCTTGTTCCTCCAGCAGCTGACGGACCGTGAGCACGTCTTCCGCTTTGCGCACGAAGGACATGGCGATAATTTCAATCTTCTCGCGGATGCCGAATTCGATATGGCGGATGTCCCGCTCCGTGACACCGGGCAGCGTCGTATGCACCCCCGGCAGGTTAACCCCTTTACGCGGCTTGATGACGCCCCCGTTGATCACTTCGCACGACACTTCCGTTCCCGCTGCCGTAACGACGCTTAGCTCGATCAGCCCGTCGTCGATTAAAATTCTGTCCCCGGCCTTCACCACTTGCGGCAGTTCCGCATAATTGACCGAAATACGTCTGCTGTCTCCCGCGATTTCTTCGCTTGTCAGCGTGAGGCAATCCCCCGCCTTCACTTCGCACGACGCTTCCTTGAGCAGGCCGATCCGTACTTCCGGTCCTTTGATGTCCATCAGTACAGGTACGATGGCGCCCATTTCTTTTGCCGCCTGGCGTATCCGGTTGATCTGCAGGCTGTGGTCCTCCAGCTCTCCGTGAGCCATGTTAATTCTCGCCACGTTCATTCCGGCTGCGATCAATTCCTTCAATACCTCGACGGAGCGGCATGAAGGCCCCATGGTGCAAACAATTTTCGTCTTCCGCATATGATCGGTCCTTCCTCTTCTTTGGTTGTCCCTATTGTAATTCGTTTCCGTTCAGGAGAAAATGAACTATAGTATTGCAATTGTACTATAGTACGTTTTATAGAGAGGGAACTATGCTCAAATTGACAAATATCCGGCACGATCGGCTGGCGGAATGGTACGAAGAAAGCGGACCCGGCGGTAGTGCGACCGCTTCGTTCATCATGCTGAGCTACGGCCGCTGCCTGTACTGGATAGAAAACGACAAAATTATGCTGGAGAAAGGCGACTTACTCCTGATCAAAGAGGGCGTTTCCTATTACGGCAAAAGCATTCCGACCTTTCTGCACAACAAATATGTCGCAAGCTTCCATCTTACGGATACCGTTCACGAGCTGCCGCTGCTGAGTAAACCATGGGTAAAAATCCGCTCCGGCATGGCTGAATTTTTGCTCGAACGGACCCGCAAATGCTACTCCGACTGGAAGGAGAACGAGCCGTACGCCCGTATCCGCGGACAAGCCATTCTCCTGGAAATGCTCGCACTGCTGAGCCGTGAAGCGGATCAAGCGGCGGTTTCGTCCGAAACGGGAAAACATGCGGAACGGATGAAGCAGTATATCCGGGACCACTACCGCGAGAAAGTGACGAAAGACGAGCTCGGCGAATTCATCTCGAAAAGCCCTAACTACGCCGCCGCTCTTTTTAAAAAAGTAACCGGGCAAACCATCAGCGAGTATGTCCATGCCGTACGAGTGAAAAAAGCCGTCTATATGCTGATGGATTCACTGCTGACGATCGGCGAAATCGCCGAATTTGTCGGGTACGAGGATGTATCGTATTTTCAGCGGATATTTAAAAAAATGACCGGCCGCACCCCTTCCTCTTATATGAAAGAAAGGCCACCGAGGAATTGACCCGCGTGCCGCAGCGGTGATCCATACAGCCTGCCGGCCGTATCGTTCCAACAAAAAAAGCCCTCACGGGCTTGGATATTCATCGTTCCGGCCGCTTCTTTTCCTGGTAGAAGACCGTATTATCCGCCTGGTCTACTGACCTAGGTTCTGAATCTTCTCGGTAAGCTGCTTCATTTCGTTGACCTGCTGAATCACCGGGGACTGGAGAAGCGATTTATAATCAAGCACCTGGCTGTTAAGCTGCTCCAGATGTCCGTTAATCGTGCCCAGCATCGTTTCGTTGTACCCGACGATCTGCTTATGCAGGTCTTCGGCGAAGCCCGGCGCGTCCAGACCGTTAAAACTGGAAATGTTCTCTCTCATCGCTTCCAGTTCTTTTTTCACTTTCTCTCCCGCCTGGGGATCGGTTACGGCTTCCTGGGCGGCGGCAGGCAGGGTTTCGGCGAAAGCCGCCGCTTCCTGGAGATACGTTTTCGCTTCTTCCCCATAGTTTAAGGTGCTGCTCACGCCGTCCAAAAGCGAACAGCCCGACAGCATCAAAACGGTCAAAACCGCAAGGACGAGTCTGAGTCTGATTTTCATGAATCGAAGGCCTCCTTTGTTTCCGTTTATACGGTATATGAAGTTACAGCCGACCTGCATGTAGGTCACACCCTACACATTTATTTAAGTTGTGTACGTTCCCCCCTCTCAATTGCTTCTGGAATTTCAAACCTATATATCAAATATTCCTTAGAACCCTATGCAATGTCTAGCAATCACAACCCTATAGGCTAATCCTCTTATCCCTCTCGATACTCTTGCTGCAGATATCCTCGACCCCTATACAACAAGAAATTTAACCCTGAAATTTGAAATAAATGTATATTTGGTTTATTTTTTAGATAGGATCTCCTCTTAGTTTACACATTACTGGATTAATGACGTATAACAAACAATCTGTCTGTCTAACAAACATTTAAAGGCTTGGATTGAAGATTGGGACTCCTACTAATCACTTCGTATATCTAAGGAGACTGCTATGAAAAATAGAAAATTTGTACTATCAGCTATGGTATTTAACGTTATCTTCATGTTATTTGCTATATATGGTCAGAGCTATGTAGAATATGCTCCAACTATCGGATGGCTAGGTGCTTTGATGACAACCTTGGTCATTTTCATTTCATACCTCACAACAACAAAAGGAATCGCGCGTCGGTAATAGCTGTTGTAAAGGCTGTGAAGTCAACTTTACCCAACATCTCTCATTAAATAATTACAGCAACTTTACGCACACGCTCACACTCACACCTCGTTCACTTCAAGACAAGCTAGTGGCTTATTGCAGTACGTTTAAGGTAATACTGTTTTTGCGGGGAGTCGGTTTCATTATGCGAAGTCTCTACTTACAGGCCGCTACCCTGTTCTAAACAAAAAAAAGAGCTGCGCAACGCAGCTCTTGGCCATTTTGACGGCTATGTTCATCGGGTTCCAAGCACAATACCAATCCGGCCGTCCTTCATTTCCAGTTCGTATTTCTTAACCCGGGTCCGGTCGCTGAACAAGGACTTCCCGGTTTTGATATCGAATTCCCAGCCGTGCCAAGGGCAGCGCACAATCTCGCCCTTGCGGCTGTACTCGTATTCGTAGACGTCCGACGGAAGATTCGTTCCGGAGACAAGACCCGAACACATCGGTGCTCCCTGGTGCGGGCAGTAATTATGAAGCGCGTAGAACTCCCCGCCAATCCGGTAAATGCAAATTTCCCGCCCCTCCACCTCGACCAGGACATGCCCGCCTTCGGGTACGTCTGCCGCATCCAGCACATCGTGTACCGCCATAATCAAACGGCCCTCCGTTTACGTTAAGTTGTACAGCTTTTTCGCATTCTCGTAAAAGATTTTGCGCCGGGCTCCCGGCTTCAGCTTGCGCAGGATCATATCCGGCGCATCGAAGTCCCAGTGCGGATAGTCGCTGGAATAGAGAATCATATTCTCCGCGTCGAACATGTTGAACAAGTCGACCAGATGCTGCGGATTGTCCGGCTCCTCGATCGGCTGCGTCGTCAGGAAGCAGTGCTCCGCGACATATTGGCTCGGCATCTTCGTCAGCCACGGAACCGTGGAGCGGAGCGCCTTGTAGTTCTTGTCGAGCCGCCACATCAGCGGCGGCAGCCAGGCAATGCCGCCCTCGACAAGCACAACCTTCAGGCCGGGGAACTTGGCGAATACTCCCTCGCATACGAGGCTGACCAAATGGGCCATGAACATTTGGGACAGGCACGTATGCCACTCGATGTATCTCGCCGGATACCCGGCCGCCGTAGGCGCGGTCGAGCTGCCCCCTCCTTCGGCACCCGGATGAATGGCGACGGGCAGGCCGTGCCGCTGCGCCGCTTCGTAGATCGGGTGGTAGAAGCGGTGCCCCAGCGGCCAGCGTGCGGCGCTGGAGATGATCACTTCGACGATGTCGGGATGATCCCCGACCCGGTCGATCTCCCTGGCGGCGAGCTGCGGGTCCAGCGTCGATACCGCCATGGCGCCCTTGAACGCCTTATGCTTGCCGAGCCACTCGGCGATAAGGAAGTCGTTGTAGGCGGAGCAGACGGCCGCCGCGTAATCCGGGTCGTGCGTCGTCGAGATGTTGTAGACGACGCCCGTCAGGACGGCGTACTCGACGTTGTAGCCTTCGATGAGCTGCTTGATCATGAAGTCGGGATCGGAGCCGGCTCTGCCTCCTCCCGGCGGAATCGAGTCCTTCTTCATGACGCCTATCGGCGAGTAATAACCGGAGCCCGAATAACCGATGCCCGTTGCCGCGACCCTGGATTTCCATGGCTCCGGCAAATAGGGAATCAGGGCCGAGTCGTTCTGTTCGTTGTGAACGTCGGTATCGATGACTTTCAGCTTTTCCGCTGCTGCCACAACTTTCCCTCCTTCGTACTGATGCTGCCCTTGTACCCGGGCTCCAGGTTTACTTTTTGCCGTACGTCCGGGTATAGGCCGTATTGTACATGTTCAGCAAATCGTCCGCTCCCATCTTCTTAACCTGATCCAGGAACTGCTGGTAAGTCGTATCGTTGATCGGTGTTTTTCCGGTGACGAACTCCGTTAATTTCTGCTCCAGGAATTTATTGAGGTTGTTTAGCTTCGATTTTTCCAACTCCAGTTCTTCCTCCGTTTTCACGATCTGTTTCGGGGACGGCACGATAAACGGCTCATACCGCTTGTTGATATCCTTGCTCTTGTCGCTCAGTCCGCGTTCCCAAACCTCGCGGGATTTTGCGTTGTCCAGAGTGATCAGGTCGTACCAGACGCCCCAGTCCTTGCGCAGCGTATTGAACGGGGAAGCGCCGAATTCTTTCATATAAACGGGCTTGCCGTTTTCCATCGTGTAGGTTTTGCCCTCGATTCCGAGGGACAGGTAGTTCGAGCCTTCCTCGCTGACGAGATAGTCCAGGAACTGGACCGCCCGGTCCTTGTCTTTGACCTTCGCGGAAATCGCCCGCCCGACGGCTCCGATTACGGGGCGGGAGAACTGGTAATTTTTAATGCCGTCCGCGGCAAACTGCGGGATCGCGTCGAGCTCGAAGGTCGAAGTGCCGGCTTTGCGGCCTTTGTCCGTTAACGATTCCAGATCCGCTTTCCAGAAGTAGGTCACGAGCGACTTGCCTTTCAGAATGCGTTCCTCCCACTGGGCCTGGGTGAGCAGGGAATACTCGGGATCGAGCAGCTTTTCGGCATACAGCTTATTCAGGAAAACGAGCGAATCTTTGTAGCCTTTGTGATACGGGGCGAACGCATATTTATCGGTTGTCGGGTCGATGTTGAAGAAGCCCTGGATGCCTGTAAACGCCCGGCCGAACACCGTATACAACCCTGTATCGCCAACGATCGCATTGGGAATGAGCGGATACGAATTCGGTTCTTTCTCCTTATACGCCTTCAGGAACTGGTAAAATTCATCCAAGGTACCCGGCGGCTTCAGGCCATACTTATCCATCAAGTCTTTGCGGGTGTACCAGATGAAGTTAAAGCCTTTGCCCTCGGCGTCCCCCTCGATTACGGGCACCGTGTAAATGCCGCCGTCCGCTCCGCTGGCGACCGCTTTGGCTTCCGGGTATTTCTCGTAGAACGCTTTCAGGTTCGGCGCTTTGTCCAGGTAGTCCTTCAAGTTCAGAAACACTTTGTCGGGACCGTGCTCCCTGCCCTCCTGGGTGCTCACCTGGATAAAATCGGTGACGGAGTTCGTGGCGATCATGATTTGTCTTTTCTCGGTGAGTCCTTCCTGGCTGACAATCTGGAAATCGATGCTGACGCCGGTCTTTTTCTCGATCTCTTTGAAAATGTCCCAGTCCTGCCGCACTTTTCCCTCTACCCGGTCATACGCCAGCCATGAAAATTTCACGGGTTTCTTGGCGTCCGATCCTCCGCCCTCCCCCGGTGATGCCCCCTGGTCCTTGCTGGAACATCCCGCCGCAACGACTCCGGCAAGCAGAGCGACTGTCAAAATCACGGCAAACGGTCTTTTTTTCATTTCCGAACCTCCCCTTAATGGTAGCTTCCGCTCTACTGGCTTGCTTTACTGGTTCTGCTGTGCTCGTCGTACTGTGCTGGTCACGCTTGTCACGCTGATCACGCATGTCACGCTGGTCATGATGCTCATGAGGGTTATGCTGCTCATACCGGAAGCGGAAGTGCTGCCGCATGGCCAGGACGGACTGTACTCCCGATCATCGCGCAGCCCCGCGTATCGCGGATTTTGCTCTATAGCCATGAATTCCAAGGGGAATTCAGAACTATCCCCGCTGTCTAGCCTTTAATGCCGCCGATCATGCTGCCCTGTACGAAATATTTCTGGATAAACGGATAGACGCACAGGATCGGAAGCGTAGCGATCATGATCATCGCGTATTTGAGCGTCTCCAGATGATTCAGATCTCCCTCGCCCTGAACGCTGGTTCCGGCGATGAGAATGTTGCGCAGCATAATTTGCAGCGGGTACATGCTTCGGTCATTGAGATAGATCAGCGCGTCGAAGAAAGCGTTCCACTGGTTGACCGCGGTGAACAAGCCGATTGTCGCCATGACAGGCATGGAAAGCGGCAGGACGATCCGCAGCAGCACCTGCAGCGAACTACAGCCGTCTATCGTTGCGGCGTCCTCCAGCTCCTCGGGCAGCGCCTCGAAGAAGGTCCGCATAATAAACAGATACCACGTGGAAATCAGGGACGGCAGGACAATGGCCCAGATCGTATCCAGCATGCCGAGCTTTTGAACGACCAGGAAGGTCGGAATCATGCCGCCGCTGAACAGCAGCGTAAACGCGGCCAGGAGCAGAATGGTTCTGCGGCCAGGCAGCCATTTTTTCGATAAAGGATAGGCCATTGCCGCCGTCACGATGAGAGTAAGCGCCACATGAAGAACGGTGTAGCGGATCGTATTCCAGTAGCTGATCCACAGATCGGGGTTGGTGACGAGCCGTTCGTAGGCGACCAGCGTGACCTGCTTCGGAAATAGCAGCACCTCTCCGCTCGCCACCAGGGCGTTATTCGAAATCGACGCCGAGAACACGTACACCATCGGATAAATCATGACGATGACAAGAAGCAGCATCAGAATGATGTTGAGGATGTCAAACACTCTGGACGCTATGCTGGTTTTGATTTTCATCGCTGTCCTCCTCCTACCACAGACTCGTCTCGGAATATTTGCGGACGATCCGGTTGGCCGTTACGACCAGGATAAGCCCGATGATAGACTGGAACAGGCCGACGGCCGTGGCGAAGCTGAAATCGGAATCGAGAATGCCCCGCCGGTACACGAAGGTATTGATGACATCCGACGTTTCGTAGTTCATGGAGTTGTAGAGGAGCAAAATTTTCTGGAAGCCCGTCTCCATAAAATGACCGAGCGTCAGCACGAACAGGACGATCATGACCGGCAGCATGCCGACAAGCGTAATATGGCGGATCTGCTGGAACCGGTTCGCTCCGTCCATTTTGGCCGCTTCATACAGCGTAGGATCAATGCCGGCGATAGCCGCCAGGTACAGAATCGTTCCCCAGCCGATCTTCTGCCAGATTTCGGAGCTCACGTAAATCGTCCGGAACCACTCGGGAATGCCCAGGAACATGACAGGCTCCATTCCGAACACCTTCACGAGAAAATGGTTGACGACTCCGGTTGACGGAGACAGAAACGTCACAAGAATGCCCGCGATAACGACTGTGGAGAGGAAGTGGGGCATATAGCTGATGCTCTGGACAAACCCTTTAAACCATTTGTTCCGCAGTTCGTAGAACAAGATGGCCAGAACAATCGGTGCCGGGAAATGAAACAGCAGGTCGTATACGTTGAGCAAGACCGTATTGCGGATCAGCTTCCAGGAATCCGGCGTGACGTAGAAGAATTCGATGAAATGCTTCAGCCCTACGAATTTGCTTTCGAGGATGCCCCGGCCGATGGAGAAATCCTGGAAAGCGATAATGATGCCGTACATGGGCACGTACTTGAAAATGATATAGTACAAGATCCCCGGAAGCATCAGCAGGTAAAGCGCTTTGTGTTTTCTGACGAGATACCAGAAGCGGGCACTCTTCGCCATGGCCTCTTCCTCCTTTCAAGTAAGCGCTTGCAATTGGTGATGGCCTAACTATAGAGAACCCGCCTCTTCCCGTAAAGCGTGCAAATTTGTGCCCGGGTGCCATTTCCTCTATGCCTTGCCGGCCGGGGCTTCCGGGTACGTTCAGGAAAAAAAAGAGACTCCGGAAAATAAGGAGTCCTGCCATTTTCACTGATGGATCGTCCGGTATTTCGCCGGGGTGATGCCTTCGTATTTCCGGAACATGCGGATAAAGGAATTTCTTCCCCAGTAACCGACTTTTTCGGCGATATCGTCCATTTTCAAATCCGTTTGAAGGAGCAGTTCTTTCGCTTTCACCAGCCGGTATTTGGCGATATACTCCACGCACTTCTCCCCGACTTCCTCCTTGAAGGTCCGGCTGAAATGGCCTACGGACATATTCATCGATCCCGCAAACTGTTCGATCGACAATTCTTCATCGTAATGCTCGTGAATATACGTCAGAATTTCGTTGAATTTGCAGGCCCGCTCATCCGGTTGAGCCGTTTGGAACAACAGCCCGTGAAACTCCCGGAAGCAGCGCTTCACTTCCTCCAGCGTCATACAGGCGTTCACCTTATCGAACAGTCCCGCATAAAAAGGCACGTTGAAGTCTTTGCGGTCGGTTTCCACCGCACGTACCCACGTATTTAAAAGGTCCGTGCACAAATATTTGATCTGAACGGCCGTAGCGTTTTTGCGCACGGCTTCTTCCACCATTTCATAGGCCGACTGCAGCAGCTTGTCGTAGTCGCGCGTTTTGTAGCGGTTCAGAATGCGGCCCACCTCCTGCACGCTCAGGAATGTATCGCACTGGGGCGAATCCGGCGCGCTCTGTCCGCTGCAAATCTCGACGCCCGCGCTCAGTCCCCGGCGCTGCAGAACCGATACGGCTTGCTCGTAGGACAGGTGAAGCTCCTCGATGCCGTATACCGTCCTGCCGATGCCGATCGTCGCTTTGAAGTAGCCGCCGTACAACTGCAAAGCCGCCCGGATCAGGTTCGCGTCCTCCTCCGGACTCAGGCTGAGGAAGGGGTCCTTCTGAATGACGCAGACGAGCAAATCGGGCTTGGTTCCGCACAGCCAGATTGTGGAGGGAAGAAGCTGGAGAATGCGCTCTTTCAGCTCCGCCATCAGGAACGATTTGGAGGTTTCCGTAAGCTGGCCGTACACGTGCGGATCGTAGTGCAGCGCTATGCCGAGGACGGTCCGTGCCGCTTTTTTCGTATAGGTAAACCCGATTTCCCTGGCGTACGTCTCGATGGAGAGAGCGTCCCTGTATTCGCCCAGCAAAATTTTGGTCACAAAATGCTCCTGCACGATCGGAAACATGCCCGCCACCCGCTGGGTAAGCTGTTTGTTTTCCGAAATGATCAGCTGCGAAAACCGTTTAATCACATCGTAATCGTTCCCGTCGCTTCGCATTTGCAGCGCCTGGGCCGATCCGTGCGATTTCAGGCCCTCTTTGATCTCCAGGATGGGCCGGTACATGCGGCGGCTCAAATAATACGAGACGAAGCTCCCCACCACAATGAAAAAACCGAGAAAAATCCAGCTGATGAGCCGCGTAAGATGGGCGGGTTTCATAAGCGTCGGCAAATCGACGAGACTCAAATAGTAGGAAGATTCGTCAAAACCCGATTTGACCAGCGAAATCGCTTTGTCCTCCGTGATCATAAATTTGGAGTCTTCCGAGGCAGCCGCCAGGGGCACCGGAAGCCGGCTGATTCCGTCCGATACAACCCCGTTCGAGCTGATGATTTCTCCTCTGCTTCCGAGAATCGCGGTACCGGCCACCCAGTTTTCCCGGATGTCGATCAAATGCTGCAATTTGTCCCTGTTTACATCTACCACCAGGTACACGTCGGGAACATTCGTATTGAACGGATAGCTCATCAAGGCCGACAAGGTGGAGCCATCCGGCTTCGGTTCCGTGAACTCCATCATTTTCTTGTTTGTAAACCGTGCCAGATAGGCCGCCTTCTCCTCCGCACCCATCGGATAACGGAAATCAAAATAGTACGATTTATCCGTATACGTATCCACATCAATGACAAGGTCATGACGAACGAACACCAGGTATGCCTTGGTCACCAGCTCATCCGATTGCAGCTTGATCAGCTGCTCCCGCAGAGAGTGGATCAGCTCCATACGTTGGGGGTTCTCGCCGGATAGATCGCCGGCTTCTTTAATCAGGCTGCGGATGTTGGAAGTACTGAGCATGTTAATCATGTTCGTTTTCAGGGAATTAAAAGCGGTGTCCGTCTGTTCGGAGAAACGGCTCATAATGACGCGGTTTAATTTCTGCGCATCCTTCTCGATCAGAGAGACGACGAGGAAATGAGCCAGCGTGCAGGCAACAATAACGGGAATCAGAATAATGACGAAATAGTTGGCGAAATGACGCCAGAACAGGGCAATGCGGAAAGAACTCGGTTTCGGGATCGGAATCATTATCTGCCTACCACCTTTTCACGGAAGGTTGAAAGAAAGCAATGCAGGAAAGAAAACGGGGACAAAAGGAATCGCGGGACGAAGAACTAGCATCACCGGCTCGGTCAAAAAAAGAAACAGACCCCCGGCACTATGGAATGAGAGCGCTCTCACGCCACCCTTAGTTGTATTATAGTGGGGGTGAAATAATAATTCTACAATTTTGTGAATTTTGAAATATTATTTTCTGACCCATTTAAAAAAGCCTATTTCCTCAAGGGGAAATAGACTTTTATTCAGGCCGGCAGGCTCTTCGTTTTCCTGCTGCGACAATCGGCATGTCATAAAGGAAGGGTCATCGTAATCGTTCTCGGAGCGAAACCCAGCGACTCATACAGATGAAGCGCGTGATTTCCGGCGTATACACTGAGCCTTACTTCAGGGTATCCTTGGCTTTTAAGCTGCTCCACCGCTTCCTGCATAAGCTGCCTGGAGATACCGCGTCCTCTGAACGGCTCAAGCACATAGAGCTCGTACACAAACCCGATCGTCCGGTCGGTAAACGAATCTTTGCTCTCCCCGATCAGAACCCATCCGGCCAGCCGCTTCTCTTCCGCTGCGATCAGGTAATAGCAGCCTTTTTTCAGAAGGGGATTTACGAGTTGCCTCACTTTGTCCCGGTTCGGCTCGGCATTGCCGAGCGTTCCCTCCGACAGAGCCTGCGGCGAAAGCCTCCGGATCTGCTGAATTTCCTCCGGAATCGGTTTGCGGATTTCCACGTCGTTATCTGCCTCCTTTGCATTCCCATTTGCCCGGCTTCTACTCTTCCGTACGGTATAACATACGACCCCGCAGGACAGGTTCCTTCTTTCACCCGTAAAAATCGAGCAGCTTCTGCACATTATGCTCCAGCGTGCCCCCGTTCGTACGGATAACCAGCTCCGGGTTTTCCGGAGCTTCGTACGGGTCACTGATGCCGGTAAAAGCCGGGATCTCGCCTGCTCGCGCCTTCGCGTACAGCCCTTTCACATCCCTGCGCTCGCATTCCTCGAGAGGACAATCGACGAACACTTCGATAAAACGCGGCAGGTTCGCTCTGGCGTACGTCCGCATTTCGCGGTACGGGCTGATCAGGCTGACTACGGTCGTAACGCCGTTGCGGTTAAGCAGGCCGCTTATGTAGACGGCCCTCCGGACATTCTCCATCCGGTCTTCCCGGCTGAAGCCCAGGCCCCTGCCGACCTGCTGCCGAAGCTCGTCCCCGTCGAGACACTCGACGGCGTGCCCCCGGGCCGCAAGCTCCGCAGCGAGGGCTCTCGCCGTCGTGGTCTTGCCCGACCCGGAAAGTCCCGTCAGCCAGTAGGCAAGGCCGGCCGATACCGTTGTATTAAGCATGTGCGTCACAGTTGTCCGCTCCTTCTTCGTAAACGTATGGTATTTGCCGCGAACCGGCCCCTGCGATGCGTTCGAGCAGCCCGCCGCCGTATCGTTTGCGAAGCTGCAGTTCCGGCATATGAATGTAGCCGATATAGCAGTCGCAGCAGTCCATCCGGCACGGGCGCGGCTGCGAAAGCGCGTCCAGGCCGTCCCGGTACAAATGGCCGATGACCCGCCGGTCTTTGTAGCAGCGCTTCACTATGCCGGGCCCCTGCACGTAGAAAACGTCGAGACCCGTGCCGCACGCCCGCCCTCTGCTCTCGTAATCCTCGGCGTTGAGATCGAAAAGCGGGTCGAGGCTTCTCAGGAAAGCCTTATCTTCTTCCGAATAATAATCCCGCTTGTCCTTGAAGGCATTCACCCACATATACACGTCGGAAGGCAGCGAACGGCGGAGCGACTCCAACCGGCCGAAAGCGCTTCTGACGCCCACCGATCCGACACTGAACGGTATTCCCCGGTTATACAGCTGCAGAACCTGCTCCAGAAATTTCTCTTCCGTCGTCTGTCCGGGGTGATATGAGACCCAGAAGGCAGTCTTCCTCGGGTCCAGTTCCCCGGTCCATGCGAGGCCGGCGGACAAATTCGTCTGGATCGCAACTTTATCCACGTGTTCCATGTGCGAGAGCCGGACCATGGCCTCCTTATACCAGCGGTGAGTCAGCCCTTCCCCGTAGGGATTGAAGAAAACGGACAGGCGGTGGCCTTCGGCTCCCTGGCTTTCCGCCCAGCCCGTAAAGGTTTCGACCTGCTGCCGGTCCTTCGCCAGCGTTGCGGCGCTGTCCTTGTTCTTGCTGAACGGACAGTACGGGCAGTCGTAATTGCACGACGACAGGCTCCCCCGGTAATACAGCGTCGCCTTCATGCGAAGGTGTATCCTTCCATCAGGGCGCGGGTCTCCGTGGAGATGAACCAGTCTCCGATAGAATCGGAGAGGGCGAGCCCGTCGTCCGTCAGCCGGAAACAACCGTCCCCTCCGCCCGTTCCGGTCTGGGGAACCCGCTCGGCCAGACCGGTCTCCGTCAGCCGGTTCAGCTCCGGGTGGTCCTCCAGCGCTTCCGTGCCGAACCGGCGGGCGTAGGACGCGAGTTCCAGCCCTTCCCGGTGGAGGAGCGCCTTCAGAATGAAGCGCCGCTTCTGTTCCGCTTCGTTCAGGACAAAGCCGTAGTCGACGAGGTCATGACGCTCCGCAGCGACATAATCGGCGATAATGCCGGCCGTCGCGCTGCGGCTGACCGCATAGCGGGTCGCGTAGTGGACGCTGTGCGTGTACGAGCGGGCCCCGCAGCCGAGACCGACCATGCCTTCTTCCTGACAGCCGTACGGCAGAAGCGTTTTGGGCGAGGAAGCGTTCTCTCTGGCGAACCTCCTCATCGAATACTGCGTATACCCTGCGGCCAGGAGACGGTCGCGCGCCGCCGTGTAGCAGGCCATGCGGATATCCGTGCCCCGCTGCCGGATCTCTTCGGGCTTGACGATCGTATGCTCGCGCGTGTACAGCGGGTATATAAAGATTTCCTCCGGCTCGTAGGCAAGCGCCCGCTCCAGGGAGTAAAGCCAGGTGTCCACGGTCTGGCCCGGCAGTCCGTAAATCAGGTCGAGATTGAGGATCGGGAACTTGACCCGCTTCAACTGCTCCAGCGCCTTCTCGACCACCAGCGGCATTTGCGGGCGATAAATGGCCGCCGCCTCCGCTTCCACAAAGCTCTGGATGCCCATGCTCACCCGGTCCACTCTGTGCGCCTGCAAAATATCCAGGCGCTCCGCGGTGACCGTCTCCGGCGAAGTTTCGACCGAGATGGAAGCTTCTCCGCTGTCCAGCCCCATAACGTCCTCCGCGATCCGGAAAACACGGTCGAGCAGCGCCGGTTCCAAAAGCGTAGGGGTTCCTCCTCCGACGGCAAAACGCGCGAATTTCTTATGCGCGACATGGGGAGCCCACTGGCGGGCCTGCCGCTCCAGCGCATCCACATACTGCTCGTGGGCGCCGGTACGTTTGTCCGGCAGCGTAAACAAATTGCAGAAGCCGCAGCGCGCCCCGCAGAACGGGATATGCATATACAAGAAGAAGGTGTCCGCCGGTTCGTCCGTCCACAGCTCCTCCAGTGGGATTTTTCTCTCCAGCTCGCGATAAGCCGTCTTATGCGGATAGGAATACAAATACGAGCGGTAAGGTGCGGAACGAAGCGTTTCTTCCCAAGCGGAAACGGACATTTCTTCAGCTGCCGGCACCGGTTGGTTCCTCAGTTGAGAAGAGGACATCGGCCGTTCACTTCCTTTTCGTCAATCTATAGAATAAACTCGCGGTAAGGCACATTCCAGACCGCTTCATGAGCAAGCCGGTGGCCTTCGTAGCCGTCTTCGCCGTAGCACGTTCCGTGATCGGAGAAGACGAGGCAGAACACGGGCCGCTCCCGTTCTCTCATCGCTTCGAACAAACGGCCCAACTGGCCGTCCACGTACCGCAGCGCGGCCCTCTGGCTCTCGACCGAATCTTTCTTCGCGCCGGGCAGAAAATAATGATTAGGCCCGTGTATGGCCGAGACGTTCAAAAACATAAACAGCTTCTCATCCGGCTTCGTCCGCTCGAGAAGCTTGAGCGCATGATTGACCTGATGCTCGGTGGAACGCGGGTTCGTCACCCCGAAGGTCATACGCCAGTAGCTTTCCTGGAAATAGCCGGGGAGCACCCGTGCGAGCGGAACTTTTTTCGTAAAAAAAATTACACCCCCGATACAGATCGTCCTGTAGCCTTCTTCCCGAAGACCGGACACCAGATCGGGTGTGTCGAAGAGCCATGTATGGGGATGGGTTTTAAGCCCCGTGTTTTTGGAATGAAAAAGCCGGATATGCTGCGATTTGTCCGTCGTCGCCGGAGTCGGCAGAAAACCGCCGAAAAAAGCGTGATGCGCCGCATAGGTAAAGCTGCCGGGCGTGTGACGCTTTTCCCAGGAGCCGCCGCCGCACAAATTCGGGCAGTTGGCTTCCTCCAGGACGGCGGCGTCGTAACGCAGCGTGTCCAGCGTAATCATCAAGATGTCGTGAGTACCGACGATATCGTTCATATTCATCGAAGCGTTCCTTCCCCGTCCGGTGAAGCCGCTCCGGCTCTCGGCTTCCCTGAAGCTCCGGTTCCGGTAAATCCGGCAAACCCGGCGGAACCCGCGGCTCCCGCAGACCCCGCAGACCCGTAGGCTGCGGCAGCTGCGCCGGAGCCTCCTGCGAGCCGGCTCATCTGCCATTCGTAAGGGTCCATTCCCTTATGAACGACACGGTACAGCAGATCCCCGAACGGATTGATGTCAAGTATGTAAGGCGCATGCGAGGCGCTGTCGAGCAGGACGTCGATACCCGCTGCGGCGGAGCGCGGAAAAGCGGCCAGCGCCTTTTCGGCGCAGGCCGCAGCTCTTTCCCGGACGCCCGGCGCCAGGCCGAGGTCATCTACGCTCACCCGCTCGCTGCGCAGGTGAAGGTTCGTGATCGGCGTGCGGCTTACACGGGCGATGCTGTGGCAGGCTTCTCCCGCCACGACAAGCTGGCGGATGTCGTACGTCCGGTCGCCGTAAGAAGCTTTGGCGATCCACTGCTCGACGTGGGCGCCGTGCCTCAGAAGCCAGTTCAGCACCTGGCGGATCGCGGACGGGTCCGTGTAACGCCGCAGCTTCATCGCGTTATAGAAAACCGGGGCGCGGGCGCCGTAGTTCTCGACGCCGACGGTCGTGACCGCCTGCTCCGCGCCCGTAAGCGGGTTGATGCGGTAAGCGACGACGCCGCAGGCGCCGGAGCCGGAAGCGAGCTTCACGAAGACCCGGTGAACCCGCCGGGACAGCATCAGCCCGCGAAGCGCCTCGTAGTCTGCGATCTCCTCCGGCGGAGCCAGGAGGCGGGGCACCGGCACGCCGGCAGCGGACAGGATGCGGTGCGTCTGCCGCTTGTCGAACATGCCGGCGATGTCGTCCGGCGCGTTCGTCCACTGCGGCTGCGGCCACAGCTCCTCCGCTTCCCGCCGCAGGCGGGCAAGCAGCCGCGCGAAGCCGCGGAACCATTGGGACGGGTGATACTGCCGTCCCTCTTGCTCCGCGAGTGCGAGCGCCGACCGCACGGAGAGCGGCTGCGGATCGCTGCGGTGCCCGAACGGAAGCAGGCGGTCGCCGTACGCCGCCTCTTCGTGATCGAGAGCGCCGAGGGCGATCAGCCCGCGCTCCACCGCGAAGAGCTCGCCGGGGGCGTCCAGCCGCAGCAGCGGGGCGGGTTCGCCCGCCAGCTGCGACGCCGCTCCGGCGAGGCTTGCCGCCTGCGCGAGCGAGGCGCTGCCGTCCAGCAGCCCGGCGTAGGGCAGCACGACGGCCGGAGGCAGCCCCAGCTTCGTCCGGGCGTTCTGCAGCCCTGCCGTGCGGCGGTTGCCCGGGTTGCCGATCAGGATCATCCTCTGCGGCATGCCGTTATTCCGTGAGCGACGGATACCGGTAATCGTCGTCTTCATCCATATCCTGCTGATCGTCCGTGTTCACGTTAAGGCCGGACGATTTCCAGCGGTTTACCATTTCATCGGACATATAATGATGGCTTAAGTCCAGAAACTGCAGCTTTTTCACTTTCTCGCTGTTCAGCAGCGCTTCCGCTCCCGTATCGGTCAACGTTCCATCCGACATGTCGAGGGTGTGCAGCCCGTCCAGAATCGGGGCATCCGCCAGCGCGACGGCCAGCTCGTCCTGGATTTCGCTGTTTTTCAAACCGAGATAAGTCAGTTCGGGAAATTTACCGGGTTCCGTCAGCTTCAGCACGTCTTCCAGGCTGCCGTCGAATCCGTATTCATCCACACCGAGATACAGCTCCAGCTTTTTCAGACGCGGAAAAGAACCTTCGTAAATTTGATGGATCACGTCCTTGCCCAGGCCGCCGCAAATAATGGTCAGTTCCTCCAGGTTTTCGTGACGAGCCGGGTTCAGATCCAGTCCCGTGCTTCCTTTGACCGTAAACGACCGGAGAGCGGGGTAAGCCTCCAGCAGCGGGGCCAGGTTGGACTGCATAATCCAGGACACTTCGCATTCCTCGAAGCTCATGTCTCCGATAAACAAACTCGTCAGTTTCGAAAACCGGTCCTTCAGCGCGACAAGCGTCTCGACCGTTTCTTCGGAATCGTTCTCATAAGCACCGCCCCAGTCACCGATAATGAGGCTCGTCAGCTCTCCGCTTTGCGGGCTGTCGGCAAGCTCTTCCAGCAAATCTTTCATTTTCTTGCCGGCTTCGTACTGCTCGTAATCAATTGATAGTTTAATTTCGGACATAACGGTCCCTCCCGTGTCAACTTTTTCCTTCTATGTACGATATAATCCTAACTATAAACGATTCTAAAAAAGACTTGCAAACATTTCCGGACAACCGGCCCCGTCTTCTGCCTTGTTTCTTTTTCGTTTTTCTGGGTCTGTTTCGTATGGAAGCCGCACCGGATGCGGGTTTTGCGCGACGGATAACGTCTTCTTTCCATGGACCTATTCGTAAAAAAAACCGCCGTGCAGATTGCACGGCGATCAGAGGGACTGCCAGGTTCACAGACAGCAACCGCACCGGATGATTGATTGCAGGAGGGAAAAGCAGCGGCTTTCGGGCACCAGTTCACTTGGAAGCAAGGAATGTTACGGCTTGCTTTTCTTAGGCGCCAGCCCGTCTTTTTCCGTCAGCACCTCGATCTTGGAGCCGTCGGATGTAAGCAGAATATTCCCGTTAAGTCCCGTGGAATATACGGTTGAATTTTTCTTTTCCAGCCGTTCCTTCAAGTTCGGACTCTGAAAATTGGTCTGGCTCATGACCACGATTTGGGGGGAAACGGCGTTCAGAAAAGCTTCGGACGACGAAGTCGATTCGCTTCCGTGGTGAGGGGCGTCCATCATATCGGACTTCAGTTTGTCTTTCCACGGTCCGGAGGACAGCTCGATTTCGCGATGTTTATAAATATCCGCCGTAAACAAAAACGATTTTTCGCGGAATGTCATTTTCAGCACCATGGAGTAATCGTTGATTTCCGGTGCGGAAAATACTTTAACCGCGTCCGGCAGAGCGCCTTTCGGGGGCGAGAGCACTTCGAACTTGACTTCGTTTCCCAATTGGAAAACGTCCCCTTCCTCCAGCGTCTGCACGGGAACCTTTTTCGCTTCGAGAGCGGCCATGGTGTTGTTGTACGGAGTCGATTTGGCGTAGGGCAAATTCACCTGATAAAATCGGCCGATCGGTTTGTTCCCGGCAACTGCGGCAAATCCGCCGACATGGTCGATGTGCGGATGTGTATTGAGCGCAAAGTCGAGCTTATCGACGCCAAGCTTGTTTAAATACCCGATCACCTGCGCGCCCGCTTCCGGTAAACCGGAGTCGATCAGCAGCGTCTTGCCTTCCGGCGACGTGATCAGGAAGCTGTCGCCCATCAGGTTCTCGCCTCTCAGATCGAAGTAACGGATACTGAGCACGCCTTTTCCCGATTCTTTATTGAAAATTCGCGCCGTACGCGGTTCCGTGCTTTGGGGTGCAGGTACTGGTGAAGCCGCTGCCGGTTCGGACATGGAACTTCCGGTTCCTCTGGTACTCCCGTTTTTCCCCGATCCCTCTGCGTTTCCGGCTTTTCCCGTGCCGCCCTCATTCACGGCGCCTCCCGGGCTGCCTGCCGGTTGAACGCTTCCGGCACTGCCGGAGCCGGGTGCCGAGCATCCTGCCGCCGTCAGCAGAACTAAAGCGGCGGCTGCAAGCCTTAAACGCGATGTAAAGCTATGTGTGCCTCTCAGCCGGGACATGGACGTTTCCCCTTTCTTCCTTACTAGGCTGTAAAAAAGGGAGAAAGACATCACGTCCTCCTCCCGTCTGCCGGAAGCTCTTACTTGCTGCTCTTATACCGCTCGTAAGACTGCTTGTAAATCTTCACATATTCGTCCACGCCCATCTTTTGAACGGTCGCCACATATTTGTCCCACTCGGACATCGGCTGGGAGCCGGTAATGAATTTCGCTTCCATTTCGCCGATATACGTTTCCATGTCCTTGCCCACCGTCGAGCGGAATTCGGTCTCTTCTTCGGTGAAGTTGAAGTTGTTCCACAGCTCCTTCACGGCGTGAGGCTCCGCTTTCTTGCCCGTTTCCACGGATTCCGGCAGCGTCTCCGAGCCTTTGAAATACTTCTGCTGCACGTACCCCGGGTAGCTGCCTCCGAGCCAGGTGATGTATTTGGCCAAAGCCTGGTCCATCGTCAGCCCGTTCGGATTTTTCGTGATTTCCTCGACGAATTCGAGCTTTCCGTCCGCCGTTTTCTTATAGGTCTGGCCTTCGATTCCCATGAAATAGAACGTCGCGCCTTCATCGCCGTAAAAATGGTCGATCCACCGTACGGTCGCTTCCGGATTCTTGTTCTTGTCCGTAATGACGAACGCGCCCGGCCAGACGGCCGGCACCTTGACGTGCGAGTAAAGCTGGTCGCCGTGAGGGCCCTTCAGAGCACCGAGCCCGAAATAGCCGGTCTGGTTCATCTGGGTTTTCGGATTCGGATTGATGGTGGCGCCGAACACGCCTTTCTGTCCTTTGGCGAACAGGGCCGCCGTCTTGATCGTAAAGATTTCTTTATCGATCAAGCCTTCGGTATACAGCTTGCGCATGTATTCAATCACTTCTTTGTAGGCGGGGTCCGTCCGGAAAAACCGCAGGTCGTTCGTTTTCGGGTCCACATCGACGAATTTGTGGCCGAGACCGCGGTTTCCGAAGCCCCACGCCCCGCGCAGCTGCTCGATCAGCGGGTTGATTCCCTCTCCCGCATATGGAATTTCATCCGCCTGCCCGTTCCCGTTCAGGTCGGTTTCTTTGATCTTTTTCAAATACTGGTAAAATTCCTCCGTGGTGGCCGGCTCCTTCATGCCCAGCTTATCCAGCCAATCCTGCTTGACCCAGAGCGGAGTCCCGATAAGCATCGGAAGAAAATCCGGGCTGTAGAAGGAAGGGAACGAATAAATGTTGCCGTCCGGCATCGTCAGGCCTTTTTTCAAATCCGGGTATTTCTCCATCAGTTTCTTGAAATTCGGAGCGTACTGGTCGATGAGATCGTTCAGTTTGACGAAAGTCCCCTGCGCCCCGTACTTCATCAGGTCGGAGGAAGGAACGCGGGCCGAATAGAAGGCGTCGGGATAGTCCCCGCCGGCCAGCGCGAGATTGCGTTTTTCCGTCAAATTTTCAAACGGTACGAGCTGGAACTTGATGTTCATGTTAGTCATTTTGGCGTATTCTTTCCAAACGAGTGTTTCTTCGAAGTTATTGCCGTTCGTCGCCGCCTTCCCCGTGAAGAAGGTGAGCGACACCGGCTCCTTGGCGATGGGCATTCCCGTCGGGTTCAAATTCGCCACTTCTTTCTTGCTGTCTTTGCCGTCCGCGCTTCCCGCGCTTTCGCTTCCACCGCTGCATGCCGACAGCACGCTCACGGCCATGGCGACGGTTAACGTCACGGCTGTCCATCTCATTGTTCTCATCAGCAAATCTTCCTCCCTTAGTCCATTGTATCTATCGGCAGCCGGGGTGTCAGCCCCGGCGGACCCGCAAAGTCTTCCGTTCCTTCCCTTCCAATCAGCCTTTGACCGAGCCGATCATGACGCCTTTGACAAAATACCGCTGCAAAAACGGGTACAGCATCAGCACCGGCAGATTGGCCACAATGACGACGGCGTATTTGATCGCTTCGCCCTCCATCACATTCCGGGCATGGGAATCGTCTCCGACCCCGAGCATTTCCTGCATCTGCCCCTGGATGAGAATTTCGCGCAGGAAGAGCTGGAGCGGATATTTGTCGCGGTCGGTCAAATACATCAGCCCGCTGAAATAAGAATTCCAGTGGCCGACGCTGTAAAACAAGATCATGACGGCGATGATCGGCATGGAAAGCGGCAGTACGATTTTCCAGAGAATGCCGAGGTTGGAACAGCCGTCTATCGAAGCCGCTTCCTGCATTTCGCCGGGGATCGAGCTCTGGAAAAAGGTTCGCATGATGATGATGTTATACACCGATACGGCTCCCGGAATAATCAGCGCCCACATCGTGTTGAGCATGCCCAGGTTTTTCACGAGCAGGTAACTTGGAACCATACCCCCGCTGAAAAACATCGTAAACACCATGAGGGCGGAAATCGCGTTCCGTCCGGCAAAATCTTTGCGCGAGAGCGGATAAGCGGCCGCGACGGATAGAATCAGATTGATCGCCGTGCCGACGACGGTGTACACAATCGTGTTCAGGTACCCCGTCAAAATTTCGTTGTTCTGAAAAATTTTCGTATAGCCCATCCATGTAACGCCTTTGGGCCACAGCCATACTTCTCCCCGCATGACCGCTTCCGGACTGCTGAAGGAGGCAACCAGGACGAAGACAAGAGGGTATAACACAATCAGGGAAACGAGAGACAACAGCGCGTAAACGGCCCAGTCGAACGCTTTTTCCCGGGTGCTTTGAATGGTATTCATCGGGCAGTCCTCCTTTCTACCACAAGCTGGTGCTGCTGACTTTGCGGGCGATCCGGTTCACGGTAAGCAGCAGAATAAAGTTGATGACGGAATTAAACAGGCCGACTGCCGCCGAATAGCTGTATTGACCGTCGATAATTCCTTTCTGGTACACATGCGTAGAAATAATGTCGGATGCCTGCATGTTCAGCGAGTTTTGCATGAGATACACTTTTTCGAAACCGACGCCGAGCAGCGATCCCATATTCAGAATGAGCAAAATGGTGATTGTCGGCATAATACCCGGCAGATTAATATGGAGGATGCGCTGCCAACGGCTTGCCCCGTCGACCCTCGCCGCCTCGTGAAGCTGCGGATCGATTCCCGTGAGGGCAGCCAAGTAAATGATGGAGCTCCAGCCCATCTGCTGCCAGACGCCGGACAGGACGTAGACGCTTTTGAACCAGGCGGGATCGGTCAGAAAGTTAACCGGTTCCCCCCGGAACCACGTCACGACCATATTCAGCAGACCGGTCTGCGGCGAAAGGAAAATAAATACCATACCCACCAGAACGACCGTCGACAGAAAATGCGGCGCGTACGTGACCGTCTGGACGAACTTGCTGAACTTTTTAGAGCGAACTTCATTGATCATGAGGGCCAGAATAATCGGAACCGGAAAACCGACGACGAGCTGGTAGAGACCGATGCCCAGCGTGTTGGTCAGCAGCCGCCAGAAATAATAGCTTTCGAAGAAACGCTCGAAATGTTTGAAGCCCACCCACGGGCTGCCCCAGATTCCTTTGGTCGCGATAAAATTTTTAAAGGCAATTTGTACGCCATACATGGGAAAATACTCGAAGACCAGGAAAAACACGAGGACCGGTAAAATAAGCAGATACAGATCCCAATTTCTCCGGACCCGTTTAAAGACCGCGGATCGTTTCGGTTTACGGACGGCCGAAGCGGCCGGGGCTGATGCCGGAGCCGCTGTTTGTGACGATGACGCTTCTTGTGACAAATCCCCACCCCACTTTTCATGTATTCTTTCCGGAGCATAGCAAACGGGGCCGCCGACGGGTATTTACACTTCTTTATCTCCTTGGCCCCAGATTCGCCGGATAAAAAAAAGATAAGAATCTAAAAAAAGGCTTATTTGTTCCCCGGCATTCTTTGGATAAAATAAGAAGACAACACGGTAAGGGAGCTTGATGCGCTTGAAACGGGTCCTGCTTAACCGGCATTCGCTGGTCTACAAAATATTTTTCAGCTTTCTCGGCATTCTGCTGCTGTTTTCCGTTTTTAACGGCGTGTCCGTCTATTTCTTTAACAAAAGCATGCAAAACGAAATTATCCAGTACAACCGGCTGATGCTTAAAAATACGGCCGAACGGTACGAGACCCATTTCGAACGGATCAAAACGATGCTGTTCGACCTTTATTCGAATGAAGCGCTCGTGGCGTTCAACCGCCAACTGCTGACGAAGGCGGAGCCGGACATCGAATACTGGAAGGCGTCCGAGGTTTTGAAAACGGTCCGCACTCAGGCTTACAATCCGATGTTTTATCTCAATAACCTGCTGGTGTATTACGATTCCCATTCGCTGATCGTGGAGAAAGAAGGCAGCGTGAACGCGCCCATGCTGTTCGAGCGCTTTTACCGGAGCGCGGATTATCCGCTTGCTTATTGGAAGGAACAGTTTGCGCGAAGCGGGAACTACGTGCTGCATCCGCAGTCGTCATTCAACGTGACGACCTTAAACTCGTCGGTGGATGTCGAGCTTATCCCGTTCTCGTTCCGCATGCCCGGCTCCAACTACCAGACCGTTGCCCTCCTGGACGCCCGCGCTCTACAGGAAGCGTTCTACGGCCCCGGAGACAGCCGGGAATTTATGATCCTCCGGGAAGACGGTTCCCTGCTGTACCGGTCTTCATCCGCCTTCGGCGCCGGGGATATCCCGTCCTTCGGGCCGGAAGGAGCCGGGTATGTAAAGGCGGGCGACACGTATTTTTTTGCCGAAAAAGATCCCCTCACCCGGCTTACATATGTAACGGCGCTGCCGTACGCGAATATTACGACCAAGGTGCGCAACGCGAGCCTGACGCTGCTGCTTATTTTTGCAGCCGCTCTTCTGCTCGGCATTGCGGCCTCGCTCTTCTTCAGCCGCAGAATTGACCGGCCCGTCAAACAGATGCTCAGCTCCATTGCGAGCCGTGACCCTGTCCGGCCGAAGAGCGCGATCCGCGAGTTCGACCTGATCCATCAGAACCTCCACGAGCTGATACAGGAAAAAGAAGCTGTCCAGAAAGAGCTTCTCGGGAAAAAGTCGCTTCTGACCAGCTTCGGTTATATCAATAAATTGAAAGCGATTACATCGGATATTAACGATTGGCAGGATATCGCGGACATGGACGACCCGTTCTGCCTTGTGCTGACCCAACTGCAGTTCAAAACGGAGCCGGGTCGCGACGGCCATACCCGGACGGACCGGATGGCCTACTATATCCGGGAATATATCAACGTTGTCATGACCGAGCATCTTCCCCATTCGCACACGTTCCAGATTGATACGAATCAGATTTTGACGCTCGTAAGAGGCGGAGATGAGCCGGAAAAACTCGAGGAAGCGCTGGAGAAGCTGAAGCCCATCCTCGACCGGGACAAATCTTATTTTCTCGTCACGCTCGCCGTCGGTTCGGTTCACGAAGGGTCCGGCCAGTTCAACGCCGCCTACAAGCAGGCGCAGGAGATGGCGCAGCAGGCCCGGCCTCTGGACGAGTGCCAGATTATCCGCAGTCACCGCGTTTCGCCTCCCTTCGCGCTGAACGCTGCCCAGGAGCAGGAGCTGTTCCAGCACATCCAGGCGGGAAATCTCGCCCACTGTGTGTCGCTGACGGAACGCATCCTGGAGCAGATGGAGAAGAAGGAGGCGGGACTCGCGCAGTACCGGCAAATCGCCGAGAGCATCCTGCTCCGCGCCGCTAGAGCCGTCGAGCCTTACCACCGCGCCGGGGCAGCCGCAATGGCGGGGCAGGGCAAGGACGCCGAGCCTGACCCGCAGGCCCCGGCGGCGGACAGTAGCGCTCACCGTTCGGCGGAGAAGCCGCCGGACGCAAGCGCGGGCCAGCAGGCCTACGCAGCCAGTGCCGCAGGCCATATTCCCCGGTCTTTGCCGGGGAATATGATGGAGAGCGGCGGGGGCACCGGCCATATTCTTCGGACTTTGCCGGGGAATATGGCGGGGAATGGCGGGGACATTGGCGGAGCCGGACCTGCGGTTGCCGAGACGGCCTGCACCTGCGGCGGAGATCCCGGCGCGCCTTGCGAAGCGGCCTGCGTTTGCGGCGGGGCTTGCGGCCCGGAGGGAGGCCTCTCCTTCCAGGAGCGCCACCAGCGCCTGCTGAGAAGCTGCTACACCCCCGGCCAATTCGCGCAATTTTACGCGCAGCTGCTCAAGGAGGCGGCCGGGATCATCGCAGCGGGCAGGGAAGAGCGGGATTCCGTCATCGAATTCGTGATGAACGAACTGGAAAACAAGTTCGCCGACGATATTTCGCTCGATCTGCTCGCGGATAGGCTGAACTTGTCGGCTGCCTACTTGTCCGTGTATATCAAAGAGAAAACGGGCGCCAACTTCAGCGAACAGCTCAACGCGATCCGCATCCGCAGGGCGAAAGAGCTGCTCGGCGGTACCGGTTTGAGCATGCAGGAGATCAGCGTGAGAATCGGCTACCGCAACGTCACCTCTTTCAACCGGATGTTCAAGAAGATGACAGGGCTTCCGCCCGGTGAATACCGCAAGAGACATGTCATCGGCCGGGAGCTTGGCGGTTTGTAGGTAAGGCAGCTTCTGCTATTTTTTTACCCCGCCTTTTACAGAGCCGCGTTTCATTCGAAGTTTGATTGGTTAAATATTTCTAATATCTGTTGATTATTAATGGAATTATTTACCGTCCGAAGCGTACGATCAACGGATCTATCTCATCCTGACAGGGGGAAAACAAATGAACCCGCGCAAAAGAGCGGTTACGCTTGCATTCTGCGCTCATTTGGCGCTGCTGCCGCTTGCCGGCTGCGGTTCCGGCTCTGATTCATCCGGCGGAGCCGGTACGATTACGCTTGATCTGGCTCTCTGGGACGAAAATTTGACGGAAGTGATCCAACAGTCGCTTGAAAGCTACAAAAAAGAGCATCCGAACGTAAACGTGAGAGTCACGTATACCCCGTTCGCGGATTACTGGAGCAAGCTGCGCACCAGCCTGGCGGGCAAAAGCGGACCGGATGTTTTCTGGATGAACGGCCCGAATTTCTATCAATATGTAAGCGCTAACTTATTGAAGGAGCTCGATCCGCTGCTGGCGGCGGACGGCATAAAAAAGGAAGATTACACGAAAACGCTCGTCGATATGTACTCCACTGACGGGAACTTATACGGTCTTCCATACTTCCTGGACGACATCGCGCTGTATTACAACAAAGAAATGTTCGATGAGGCGGGCATCCCTTATCCCGATGAAACCTGGGACTGGAATAAACTGAAGGAAACGGGCGCCAAACTTACCCGCAAGGACAAAGGCCAATACGGTTACATCTCCCCCGTTACAAACCAGGACGGTTACTACAACCTGATTCATCAGGCGGGCGGGTACATAATCAATGAAAATAAAACAAAATCCGGTTTCGACCTTCCGGAATCCGTAGCTGCCTTGAAATGGCTGAAGCAGCTTTCGGATGAGGGTATCTCGCCGGACGCCAGGCAGCAGCTCGAAACAGAGCCCGTGCAGATGTTCGGCTCCGGCAAGGCCGCCATGGTGCAGGCCATTTCGGTCAAAGCCCCCGAGCTTCACGGCATGCTGGGCGATAAACTCGGTATTGCTCCGCTGCCCGGAGGGAAGCGGAAAGCCACCATCGTGCACGGCCTGAGCTGGGCGGTGAATCAGAATACCGAGCACGAGCAAGCGGCCTGGGATTTAGTGAAAGCGCTTGCCGGCGAACACGGGTCGACTCTTCTCGCTAAATCCGGCTTTAGTATTCCCGCCTATGAGAAAGCCCAGGCCGAGTGGCTGAAATCGATCCCGTCGCTGAATCTGCAGGTATTCGTCGACAGCATCGCTAATGCCGCTCCGTACCCCGTCTCGAAATATACCGCGGAATGGCAGACGGTCGAAACCAAAGAAATCCTGGAGGCTATGCGCGGGATGAAAAGCGTGGAAGAAGCCGCGGGCAGGATCGCTTCCAAAATGAACACGCTGCTGGAAAAAGAACAGGGGGTGGCGAAATGAACACGGAACGATCTATCCGCTCCGCCGTGAAATCCAAGACCGGACGCTCCGGCATGGCGGCTCGGGAAGCCATGTGGGCTTATCTTTTTATTGCTCCGGTCGTTCTGGGACTGGCGGTTTTTTATACCCTTCCCGCTCTTGGCTCGCTGGTCCTTTCCTTCTTTGACTGGGACGGCTTGTCCAGAGCTTCCTTTATCGGCTTCGACAATTTCGCCGCTCTGGCAAAAGATGAGGATTTCCTCCGTTCTCTCTGGAACACCTTCCTGTTTACCGCGGGCTCGGTCCCTCTGTCCATCGCCTGCGCGACCTTGATCGCCGTGCTGCTGAACCAGCCGATCCGCGGGTTGACGGTGTACCGGACACTCTTCTTCATCCCTGTCGTTACGATGCCTGTCGCCGTAGGAATGGTCTGGCGCTGGCTGTACAATTCGGAATACGGCCTCATCAACCAGGTGCTGGGCTTTCTGCATCTCCCCCAGCCCAACTGGCTGTTTGACGAGCATATTGCGCTCATCAGCATTATCCTTGTCAGCGTCTGGATGAATGTAGGGTACAACGCGATCATTTTATTATCCGGTCTCCAGGGGATCTCCAGAACCTATTACGAGGCCTCCTCCCTGGACGGAGCCGGCAGCTGGCGCAAATTTATTCATATTACGGTCCCTCTGCTGAGTCCGAGTCTCTTTTTTGTCCTTATCATCTCGTTCATTAACTCGCTCCAGGTGTTCGACCTGATCTATATGATGATGGGCAAAGACCAGTCCATGCTCACTTACACGAGAACCGCCGTCTTCAGCATCTGGGAACAGGGCTTCAAGTTTTTCCATTTGGGGTATGCCTCCGCCCAGGCGTGGGTGCTCTCCGTCGTGCTGATGCTAATTACGCTTATCCAGATGTATTTCCAGAAAAAATGGGTTCATTACGAATAAGGGGGTGCCGAGATGGCAGCAAAAATGGCAGCAGAACCGGCAGCAAGGACAGCGGTCAGGACAACAGTTAGGACTGCTCCCCAAGGCAGGTCCCGCTTTTTAATCGTCCACTTGTTGTTAATCGCCGGCGGTGTCGTTATGGTCGCCCCTTTTCTATGGATGATCCTGACCTCCCTCAAGACACTGTCCGAGTCGTTAAAAGTACCGCCCGAAATTTTTCCGAACGCGTGGCAGTTTGAAAACTTCACGAAAGTATGGGGGAAAAACAACTTCGGACGTTATTACCTGAACTCCATCTTCGTGACGACTGCCCGCACGGCCGGACAGCTGCTCCTGTGCTCGCTCGCGGCTTTCGCCTTTGCCCGGCTGCGTTTTCCCGGCAAGAATCTGCTGTTCATCGGGATGCTGAGTGTGCTGATGGTGCCTTCTCAGGTTGTGCTCATCCCGAATTTTATTCTCATGCAGCAGTTCAGATGGCTGGATACGTTTTACGCGCTGATCGTGCCGGGTATTTTCAGCGCTTTCGGTACCTTCCTGCTCCGCCAGTTTTTTATGGGGCTCCCCAAAGATTTGGATGAAGCCGCCAAAATCGACGGCTGCAGCCTCTTCGGCATCTATTGGCGCATCTATTTGCCTTTATCCAAACCGGCGCTTGTCGCCTTGGCCATTTTTACCATTCTGGCGGCGTGGAACGATTTCTTCTTCCCGCTCATTATGACCAGCTCGGACAGCATGCGGGTTCTGCCTGTGGGCATTGCGAATTTCCAGGGCCAATACACGACAGACTATCCGCTGCTTATGGCCGGCGCTCTGCTTGCCACCCTGCCGATGATTCTGATGTTCATCTTCCTTCAACGCTATTTTATCGAAGGAATCGCCATGACGGGTACGAAAGGCTGAACGGAGAGATTATCGATTACCGATTATCGGCATCGACCGTCGTTTTCCCAGGTCACAAACAGACGGAAATGGAATGGACGCGAAATGACTAATCCGGTTTCCATCTGCATCGATACGTCCGGAACAGGTGGCGCCCCGTCCGTTTTCTCTCACTTCCCTACCGGTACATGCTATACTGGATCAAAAAAGAATCGGGGCTGAAGCATGACGACGTACCTCGCCTTATTAAGGGGAATCAACGTAAGCGGACAGAAGCTGATTAAAATGGCCGAACTCAAAATCATGTTCGAAGCGATGGGGTTTGCCGCGGTGAAAACGTATATTCAAAGCGGAAACGTTCTGTTCCGGTCAGACCTCGCGAATGCTGAAGATTCGCTCCGGGAGCGGATTGAAAATGAAATCGCCGCCGTATTCGGCTTTCAGGTCTCCGTTATTATACGAACGGCCGAGGAATGGGAGCAGATTATCCGGGACTGTCCCTATGATGCGGCAGATCTGAAAGAGGGCGAGAGCATCTATGTGACGCTGCTGGGAGACCGGCCGGAGCCGGAAGATTTGGGGCGTATCCCTGAGCCGGACCCCCGCCTGGAGGAATACCGGGTGAACGGACGCGAGGTATACTTCCTGTTTCATCAAAGCATTCGCGATTCCAAGGTGGCCGCCAGCCTGCATAAGCTGAAAACCCCCGCAACGACGCGGAACTGGAACACGATGAACAAGCTGCTTACGTTGGCCCGTTCTCTTTAACCCGTCTCTTTTCCGAAGGCAGTCTTATCTCCTGCTCCGCTCCCGGACGGGACGGGACGGGTCGGGTCGGGTCGGGTCGGGTCTGCGAAAACAAAAAAAGCCGCCGATTGGCGGCTTTCTTTGTTCCATCCGGCGGCGTTCCCGCAGCTCCCGGCGCTCGGTAGAGTTCGGGTTGCCGCGGCACAGCTCTCGTCCGGGACAGGCATGTACATGCACACGGGGTGCATTTTGGTGCATTTATTGGCCCGCTTTGCCGATCTTTCTCTTTTTCAGCTCGTAGGAGTTTACGCTGGTAGAGATGATATACTCGGGCTTCGGCTGCCCTCTTTTCTCGCGGTGCCCCTGAATGTGCTCTTCGCTCTTCTCCCAATTCTTCCAGGCTTCTTCCGATTCCCAGCGGATCAGGATCAGCACTTCCTCGTTCTCTTTCTTCGAACGGTTAACCATCACACTGACGTCGATAAGGCCTTCGCGGCTGTCAATGGCGCCTTCTTTGCTGAAACGCTCGACAACCTGATCGGCATTTCCCTTTTCCACTACGACGGATCTCGTTTGAATGAACATGAAGATACACTTCCTTATTTGTGAACTATACCTTCATTGTAGTTGATAAAGATTATCATTGTCAATTTGATCCGCTCTTCCACAAACCGCCTGGGCACGGCTTAAACCCGCTTTTTTCGTAAAAAGAAGCATGCGCTTCGGCAAACGTGACGGTTACGATCTGGAGTCCCGTCCGGTCCGCCTCTTCCAGCAAGCGCGACACCAGAGCCTTCCCGATCCCCCGGCCGTGGTAGGGCGGGGTGTACGATGATGTCCTCCATGTAACCGTGCTGAAGTCCCGTGCCCGCCATATAGCCGATGTCCGGGACATCCTCTCGCCCGAACTGCTCCTTGAAGCCCGCAGCCGGCTGGAGTCCATTGACGTAGACGGCATCTACAGCATTTCCCAAATCGAAGAGCTGGTCACTTTCCCTGATGCCCCTGATGGATTACACGGGGCGACCCGATTTTGCCGTCAGCGCTCTCCTCAACGGCCGGTTTGGGCTGATGGTCGCTGGCAATCCCATGGTACTGATCGCGCCCTCGACCATGGCTATGCAGATTAAATCGCCCGAGGATCTGCATAATAATTTTTACTATACGTCTTTTTCCCTTCTGGTTCGGATTCTCAGCATTTTCCTGTCTGTGCCGCTGCCGGGTTCTACCGGGGAGGCTGCGCATTGCGGAAACGAATCACCGAAAAAAGCGAAACGGATGAAGCCAAAAGAGCGTCGCGCAAAGGATGAAGGCTCGGAACGATCCGCAGTTCGGCGCCCGTCGCCGCCAGCTTAGCCAGCAGATCCCCTTCCCGTTCGACCGATACAGGTGTTACCTCCCGCCCGGCCGTGTGGTAGCCCGCCGTCGCATCGAGCAAACGGAAGTCCCGTTCATCGAAGGTGTACCGGTACAGGACCGTCTCTCTCAGCCGCTCCAGCCAGGCGCTCTCTATCGCGATGACCGTATCGGAGGCGGCCGGTCCGAACAGCAGCCGCTTGTCCTCCTCCCCGACCTCGCCGGAGAGCGCATACACGATTCGCGGGCACTCCCTCGGGAAGTAGTATAAATGCGCATGGGCTTCGTCTACCGCCCAAACTACAGGCGGCAAATCTTCCCGTCCCGGCGTTTTTCGGGGAATGAAGACCGGGATGCCGGGTTCTTCGCTGAAATGATACAGCATCGGGCCGCCTCCTTTTTGCTCCAATCGTGAGTTTTCAGCTCCGCTTACATTCGTCCGCCTTTTTTCGGTTGTTCAAAAAAATTCATCCAGCCAGATATAATACTTGACCTTGTCCTCGTCCAGCCCGTCCAGCCCGTAAAGCTCCAGAAAGAGAGCTTTGTAACGGTCGTCGCCGTAATCGTGCCGGAGGCTGCGGATCGCCAGACTGATATCCTGATAACGGTCCGCCACGCCCGCTCGGCCGAGATCGATAAATCCCGTCAGCTTCTCTCCGTCGATAATCAGATTAGGCGCACAGTAATCTCCGTGCGCAAAAACCAGATCCTCGGTTTCCGGCTTATTGGCGAGCAAAATCCGGTATAATTCCTCCGGCGTACAATCGTACTCCTCTTTTATATCGGTCGGGTCCACCAGACTTTCGTCGACTATTCTTTTCGCATCCCGGAGCTTCTTCTCCAGCCCGTTCGACAGCGGACAATCGCGGATATCGAGACCGTGCACGCTTCGGAGACCTTCCGCGTACAGCTTCACAAAAAGTTCCGGCTTCGCCTGAATCGTCTCGTGGGAGCCGTCTTTTCCGGCCAGCGCCTCCATCAGCAAATAGTCCATCCCGCCATGTTCGGCCGTGTACAAGGCCTTGGGAACCGGGAGCTTCCCGTCCAGCCAAGTGAGCGCTTCGATTTCCGGCCGGAGCGTTCTCCACCAGATGCTAGGGGCGATTTTCAGAAATGCGGGGGCTCCCTTGTACTCCTTCACGTGATAGACGTGGTCTCCGGAATACCCGATTTTGTTCACGGTTAATTCTGTCTGCCCGAGAAGCTCAAGAAGCTCCTCCGGCCAGTTACGCATACTCTCATCCATCTGTCTGTTCCTCCTTAAAACTCCATGTGATACGAATGTGGATGCGGGATTCGACACCGCACGATTCCGTTCCCTGAAATAAAAATTTTCCGGACAGCCTCGTCATCTGCCTTTTCTGGCGCTAGTGTCCGGTAGCGGCTTCAAGATGATCCCGCCTTTGAACGGAAATTACTCCTATTCGCCGTCAGGAACAAAATTCCTTTTAAAGGACCGTTTTCCAGATATCAGATTTAGAAATCTTTAGATTAGAACGGCCGCTCCTGTCTTGCTATACGAAGGATAACATTCTTTCCAAGGAGGTCTCCCGGGTGCTGTACTCCACTGTCTGCCTCATCGCTGCAACGATCTGGGCAGTTATTATGAAGAAAGCGAAAACGGATGCCGTTTACTCGAACACTGTACTCATGTTGCTTTTTTGTGCGCTGGTCGCCGCCATCGGTCTATCGCAAAATTATACCCAAAGTCTGATTCCGGAAGCAAATGATGGAATCGGAATAGCCAACGAGGTGGCCTACTGGATCATTGGAGAAGGAAACTGGTCTCCGGCGCGTTTTAAACACTTCTTCGAAACGTCGCTGTTGGTCAGCCTGTTATTGGCCGTGTCGTACCCGCTCATCCTGCTGATCGAAAAAAGAGCCGCAAAAAACCGACAAACCACGTCTCTCTCCGAAATCGGAAAATCCCGCCCTTGAAGCAAAAGCACTCGAACTTGGCTTCCGTCCGCCCGGCCAAATCAAACAAGGAGCATACCCTCGGGTATGCTCCTTGTTTGATTTAAAACATGCGCGGCAGATGCGCCTGCGCCTAGTTCACGAATCCGGCTGTCTGCAGCAGCCGTTTCAGCACAGCCGCGCCTTCCGCACGGGCAGCCGTGCCTCCGGGCACGAAGCGGCCGTCCCCGCGCCCGTCCAGCAGGCCGGCTTCCACCACCTGCGAGACGGCGGCGGCCGCCCAGCCGGAGATTTCGCCCCGGTCCGCGAAGACCGCCAGAGCACCGGCCCCGGAGTTCTCCTCCGTCCGGACACCGGCCAGCTTCACGGCGCGCATGAGCATCACGCTCATCTGCTCGCGTGTCAGCACCTCCCCGGGGCGGAACTCCCCGGTCTCGAAGCCGTCGGCGAGCCGGGCCTGAACGGCGGCGCCGACGGCGCCGGCATACCACGCGTCACCCGCGATGTCGGTGAAGTCTGCCGCGGCAGGCGCCGGGTCTAGCGCAAGGGCCCGCGTCAGCAGGGCCGTGAACTGCGCCCGCGTCAGCGCTTCGTCCGGCGAGAAGGCGCCGCCCTCCATGCCGTCGACGATGCGCTTGGCGGCCAGCAGCTCGACATCCTTCCGCGACCAGTGGGACGCAAGGTCGGGGAAGCTGACGCCGGAGGTAACCACCGCGTAGGTCCCCCCGCTTCTGTCGCGGATAACGGCCCGGTGCGCACCACCGGACGATTCGAAGCGGGACGGCACGAAGCGGAGTTCTCCGGCGGCCGGGTCCAGCTTCACCGCCGTGGCGCGGTCAGGGTCGAGCGCTTCCGGCAGGTTTACGCTTCTTCGTACGTAGCTTCCGAAGCCGCCGATTTCCTTCGTTTTCCCTCCGCTTTTCAGGAAAACCCGAAATTCAACCGGCATGCCCCGTACCTGCATGCCCTCTTTTGCCGCCCGGGCGGCAAGGTCCGCGGTCTCGCCCGCTGCCGTCTGCCCGATCCGCACAAGCAGATCGAAGCTGCCGTCCGCGGGAATGTCAGCCGCCAGCAGGCCGGCCGGGAGCTCGACGGCGCCGAGATGCGAGGTTACGCTGAGGATCGCGTCCGGCGATTCGGCGGCCGCCTTGCGGAACGCCGCGCCCGGCAGCGATACGGTGCCCATCGGCTCGCTGCCGGGAATCTCGTAGGAAAGGCCGGGGGCCGCCTTTCCTTGCAGCGCCGCGATCTCGGCCTCCATGACGCCGGCATCCGCCGAGACGAGGGTCAGGTTCCGCCCGTCGGAACCTTTCGTCTCCGTTACCGACGTGCGTTCCGGCCCGGACGGGGACGTGCCGCCTCCTCCGGCGGAACCGCCCCCGGAACCGGAGCCCGTGCCCGAGTCCGTATCCGATCCGCCTCCGGTACCGCCCGAGCTTACGTTCACCCGGGCCGACGCGGTATGGCCTTCGTAAGCCGCCTGCACCGTGCCGCTTCCTTCCCGCAAAGCGGTGATCCGTCCGGCAGCGTCTACGGAGACAACAGCCGGGTCGAGAGAGACGTAAGCCGCCTGTCCCGTCACGTCCGCGCTGGACTGTTTATATTCGGCGGTGACGGCAAGCTGAACATTCTCGCCCTTACCCAGACTGTACGAGTCACGGGCCAGCTTTAATGCTTTTACCGCCGCTTCATCCCCGATGATCGTGACGGTCTTCTCGTTGGTCTTGAACCCGTCCACACGGACAGTGACGACGACCGGATTCGCTCCCGGACGGATGGCTGCATCGGCCTGGAATGAGCCGTCTTCCCGAAGCGCCGCTTCCTGCCCGTTTACGGTAACGGAGGCCTTACCCGGTCCCAGTACGTCCACCTTCCCCCGTAAGGTCACACGGTCGGCGGAGGTTCTGAGTCCTTCGTACGCGAGGAAGCCGCTGAGAGCCGCCGCCCGGACGGAGTCGCCGATCTCGTACGAATTCGCGACGAGCTGCCGTTTGGTGCGGATCCCGGAAGCGTCAAGCGTCGAGACGACAAAGCCGCCTTGCGGGATGACGCTGTTGGTTTCGTCCGGCTTGCCCCAGTTCCACGTCATGGCCTGGGTTTTGTTCGGCACGGACGTCACTTTGCCGGAGCTGTCCACGACCGCTTCCACGCCGAAGCGGCTGTTGCCGGTCGAATAGCCGAAAGTGTCCGTGAGCACACCGATGTTATTTTCGATCAGATTGGTGTTGGTGTAGCTTCCCTCGAGGAACGAATCGGGCGAGTCCGGAAGGGAGACGCCGAGCTGATAGTCTCTCACGTAAACGAGATTGCGCAAGGCCGCCCCGGCTACCGGCCAGTTCACCTGAGACGCGTCGAAAAGCATAAGCCCGTGCGTATTTTCCAGACCTGCCTGGAAAACGTCCCGCTGGAGAGCCGGTTCCTGCACATTCGTGAGGGCGATGCCGGCGTAGAGCGGCACTTCCCCGTTCGTTACGATATTGCCGAGCGTAATGTAATGCTCGATTTCGGGAGCCGTCGTCTGATAAGCGCCGATCATAATGAAATCGAGATTTTTGACATAGCCGCTTTCATAGTAACCCGGCGTGTACACGGATTCGTCTTTCATCCGCAGACGCTCGTCGTAGCGGAATTCCGTGCTGCCCCAGTGTACGCCGTTCAGGTAATACGATTCGAACCAGGAGCCCACATAGGCGGATACTTCGATTTTTTTGCCTTTTTCCGCTTTATACCGGTCGGTCAGCTGCCTTACTTCGGACGTAAAGCTTTGAATCGTTTTGGATCGGAATTCCCACCAGTCCCGGATAAGCGGACCGTCTTTGCGCACGTTACCCGCGTAAGTGAATACATCGTCCGGCCAGTTTTGAAGCTGTTTGCCGCGCGCGCCGAGGAACGATTCGAATTTGGCTTTCGTCAAGTCACTGAAATCCGCGCGTTCGTTGTCATACCGGGCACGGTCCAATACGACGCCGTCCACGTCGTAATTTTGCAGCACTTCCTCGATCGTTTTGAGCTGGAAATCGCGCACCTCGTCGTTGGACGGGTTCACGAATGCGACGGCGCCCTGCTTGGCGGATTCGCGCAGCCGTTTGATCTGTCCTTTATCCGCCGCGTTGTACACCCGCTCTTCCCAGTCGAGATGGCTGTTCAGCAGAGCGTATTCATTGCTGGCGATTGACCCCTCCGCAAAAATGTTAAAGGCGACGTGGATATCGAGCCCCAGCTCACGGCTGTAGCGGATAAATTCCTGGAGCAGATCCAGATCCGGATTCGAGCCCGCTTTTTCCGGCGCTTTAATCGCGCTTACGTACGGCCGGCCGGTCAGGGTGCTTTTCTTGTACGAGACGTACCCCTCGACTCCTTTCACGTCAAAAACGACGGAAGTCACGCCGTTCTCTTTCGCGGTCCGCAAAAAATTGTCCACGTTGTCACTGGTTTGGAATTTCCTTGCGTTCGCGGCCTGATCGACCCACAGGATCACCTTCTTTTCGGTTGAAAAGCCCGGACGGCTGTAGACGACCAGATCTTTGGAGTCCTGCTCTTTGCCTTCTTTCGTAACGGCGAGATCCAGGTAATTGATGCCCTCGGCAAGCGTGTACGAAGTCTTGAACTTGCCGTCCGGACCGAAAGGAATCGGAGTCCCGTTCACCGTTAACTCGATTTTCGAAGGATCGTCCATATTCGTAATCGTTCCGGAAAGCTCGGTGGACGGCTTCGTCTCCGTATACATGGCGTAATTGTCGAGCGTCAGCCGGGCAATCGGCCCTCCCGCTCCCATCAGATCCTTAACCGGGACCGCGAAGCCGTTCTTCCGGAGTTTGATCGCATCCCCGACTTTGAAATAAGTCGCTAAATATTTCTTGATGTTCTTGCTGGCGTAGCTCGTATCCTGAGCGATCAAGACATAGCCTCCTGGGGGGATTTCCAGGTCCGTGGGACCGGTCCAGGCCGGCGTTTTGCCGTCAATCGAAGGGTTGATCACCTTCGTCACTTTACTGCCCGCATCCACCTGCACAGCGACGTTGAACTGAGGAACGGTAATCCGCGTCCCCCAATCGTTCGTGAACAGCGCCACAGTGTCGTCGATCCCGGCAATGTCCCGATCCACGTAACCGATCGCATGGCGCGGGCCTTCGATGCTGATCGTAATGTCGATCGGCGCCGCCTCGACTTCTATTAAATCGACCGGCTGCTGACTGTCGTTATACGTCACGGTTACCGTGGACGAAACGATTTCCCGGCCGTCCTTCAGCAGCTTGACCGCAATGGCGTTCGTCCCCGCTGCCAGCCGGATCACGCTTTGAAACGTTCCGTCCGCCTTCAACGCGGTATCCGTTCCGTTCACAGTCAAGGAGATTCCCTGCCCGCTGCCGTAACGGAGCACCTGACCCGATACGGTAAAATCAGGCGATGTGACCGTGGTTCCCGATGCCGTCAGCAGGTTCAGCCCCGGTTCCGCGTTCAGAAAATCACCTGCGTGCACAACTTTTCCCCCTTTATGTAAAGACACGATGTCTCCGTTTTTGTAATGCTCGAAAAGCGGTTTCCGGGTTACGGACGTTCCCCACGAAGAGTCGTTGGCGAGAAGGATGTATCCGCCCTCCGGAACGGGCAGGTTCTGGCTCTCCTCCCACGTGGAACCTGTCGGCGGAACAGCCGTCGGACCGATGACCCGGATCACCCGATCGTTCTTATCCACCGCTATCGCCGTGTTCGTTTTCTTGACGAATACCTTATCGTTCTCCGTCGAGTTCGTCACCTGGGCTCCGCTCGTAAACAGGGCCACATAGTTCGTCTTCTGGGGCGGCGCGTCGACATTGACGTTGATGTGCCCGACCGGCAGCCGGAACGCGCCGTCCTGCGACAGGACGTACACATCGTCCGTCACACCGGCGGCTTGCGGATGACTTCCTCCGCTCTCCCGCCCGGGGCTTTGCGCCGAGACTTTTCCAAATGCGGGAGAAAGCAAAGAAATCACCAGAGCGACAATCAGCATCCCATTCCACTTGCGCAGCAAGTTTTTCATAACGGCTCCCTTCTTTCGGTCAAAGTTTAGAGTCGAACCCGGCCGGGGCCGGTGAAAAAAACGGCAGCCGCTCGTAAGCTGCTGCCGGATGTAAATGATTCTGGATGTGTCTTATTTTTTGGCGCTTTTAAACCACTCGTTGGCCGCTTTGATCATCGCATCGCCGCCGTCCGCCTTCCACTTGGCCAGGAACTGGTCGTAATTGGCCAGCGGATCCGACCCGCTGATAAATTTCAGCATGCTGTCGGTCTGGAACTTGTCGAGTTTCTGTTTACTTTTGGAAATGTCCGCAATCGGCGGCGCCTTGGCAAGCGGATCGGTGACCATGATGCCTTCGGCGTTTTTGTTGATCTGTTCGAAGAACGCTTGCAGAACGGGATCTTTACGTACACGCGCCTGCCAGTAGTCCGGATATTTTTTGTGATCGACGCCCGTCAGGAATCCGCTTCCGTTGTTAAGCTCGTCGTTAAACTTCGGCAGAATCGGGTAGTACTTGCCTTCTTTGATTTCATGATGCTCGCCCTGCTTGCCGATGGCGATCTCGATGAAATTATCCGGCTTCAGCTTCAGATCCAGAAATTTCAAGGCATCTTCCTTATGCTTGGAAACCTTCGGAATGGTGACAAACCAGGTCGTGTTCGCTTTGACGAACGTGGACGCTTTGCCGGATTTATCTTTCAGGAAAGGAATAATGGCTGTTTTAGCGTTAGGATCGTTCTTCTTAAGCGCTTTCTCCGTCGTTCCCGCGTTCCAGTAAGCCTGCTTGAAAATGGCCGCTTTGCCGCTGGAAAATTTCTCGATCGCCTTGGCGCTCGTATTGATCGGCATTTCCTGATCGATCAGACCTTCTTTGTACAGCTTGTTCATATAAGTCAGGAATTCTTTCATCGCCGGTGTCTCTACCTGGTGAAGAAGCGTTCCGTTCTGGTTGACCCAATCCGTCGTCACGCCGAATGCGGCGCCGATATCGCCGATAATAGATTCTTTCGCATCTTTGGAACCGGTAAGCGGTGCGATGTTTTTCTTTTCTTTGATCGTTTTCAGCACGGTGTACAGCTCGTCCGTGTTCGTCGGCGTTTTCAGACCGAGCTCATCCATCCAGTCCTGGCGGACAACCAGTTCTTCCCCGACCGCAAGACCGGAACCCGTTTCCGGAATAGCGTAGATTTTGCCGTTTACCTTGGCGCTTTCCCACGCGGCCGGGTCGATAGCCGCTTTAATGTTCGGAGCGAGCTTTTCAAGCAGATCGTCAAGCGGCTCCAAGGCACCCGATGTAGCCAGCTTCTCGAACTGCGGCGCGCTCAGCTTCATGACGTCGTACTCTTCTTTGTTCGCCATCAGCAGGTTCAGTTTCTCGTCCGGATTTTCCGCCGGAAGCATTTCGTAATTGACCTTATAGCCCGTTTTCTCGGAAATCGTTTTGGCGGTATACTCTTTGTTCGGATCGAAATTTCCGTACTGCATAAGCTGGCGCAGGGCCGGCTTGGCTCCTCCTGCCGGTGCCGGCGAAGTGCCGCCGGTCTGGGTCTCTTTTCCGCCGCCGCATGCCGCCGTAGTGACTCCAAGCGCTGCGACCGTGAGCAGAAGCGCTGCTTTTTTTAACATAGATGTAACCTCCCTTTTTGTTGAACAACAAGACCGAGCCGAGTTTCGCAAGCCACAAAAGAGGGGCCTCACCGCCTTTCATTTCAGGATGGAAGATGCCCGTCAGCCTTTAACGGAACCGACCAGCACGCCTTTCACGAAATATTTTTGCAGAAACGGATAAACGAGCAGGATCGGCAGCGTGGCCAGCAGGATCGAGGCCGCCTGAATCGACTGCGGGGTCGTATTCATAGAAGAATCCAAGTTGTTGTTCCGCAGAAAATCCCCGGTGGACGAAATGAGCAGTTCTTTCAGAAACAGCTGCATCGGCTTCAGACTCGGATTCGTAATGTAAATCATGGCGGCAAAATAATCGTTCCAGAAATATACCGCGAAGAAAAGCGCGATCGTAGCGAGAACCGGCAGGGAAAGCGGAAGCATGATGCTGAACAAAATGCGCAGATTGCTGGCCCCGTCCATTTTCGCCGATTCCTCGAGGCTTTCGGGAAGCCCTTCGAAGTAGTTTTTGATGATGAGCATGTTATACACATTTACCATAGCCGGCAGGAAAAGTGCGGGCAGCGTGTTGACGAGATTCAGGTTCTGCATGAGCAGGTACATCGGAATGAGCCCGCCGCTGAAAAGCATCGTGAAGATGAACAGCAGCAGCAGCCATTTCCGGCCCCGCAGCCTCGTTTTCGAAAGCGGGTAAGCCGTAATCGTGGTAAGAAAAAGACTGAGCAGGGTGCCGGCGACGGTGATCAGGATGGATATTTTAAACGAATTCAGGAACATCTGATCCTGGAGGACATAGGCGTAGGTGCTCAGCTGAAAGCCGACCGGAAATAAACTGACTTGTCCGGATATGACCGCGGATTCATCGCTCAGCGATTTGGAGATCAGGTTCAGGAACGGCAGCAGCGTAGCCAGTCCGAACAGGATAAACAAGGTGTAATTGATCAGATGGAACAGCTTCTCGGACCAGGTGGTCCGGGGTTTTCTGCGTTTGTGCGGCTTTACGGCAGGCAGGGCTGCGTCTGTATTCATATGCGTCTCTTCCTCTCTACCAGATTCCGCGCTGCAAATATCTGCGGCTCAAATAATTGCCGGTGATGACAAGCGTGAAGGCGATGACCGATTCGAATAGTCCGACGGCGGTCGTAAAGCTGTAATCCTGGTTGCCCAGACCCATGCGGTACACGAACGTGCCGATCACGTCGGAGACGTTGTAAACGGTAGGGTTATACATCACGAGAATTTGTTCCGTGCCCGCTTCGAGAACGGAGCCCAGACGAAGGATGAACATCAGGAGGATGGTCGGCAAAATTCCGGGCAGCGTAATGTGCCAGATCTGCTTCAGGCGCCCGGCGCCGTCCATTTTGGCGGCTTCGTAAAGCTGAGGGTCGATTGTCGAGAAAGCGGCGAGGTAAACGATGATGCCCCATCCGGTCTCCTTCCAGCCGGCCGACGTGACGAGGACACTGCGGAATACGCTGCTGTCCATGAAGAAGGCGATTTGCTCCAGCCCCAGGCTGATCAGCACCTTGTTGACGAGTCCGCCGTTTGTGGAGAGCAGATCGATAAAAATTCCGCTTACGATAACCCAGGACAGAAAGTGCGGCAGGTAAATGACCGTTTGGATGGTGCGCTTGAACAGCATGTTTTTCATTTCATTCATCAGAATCGCGACGACAATGGGAAGCGGAAAGAGGATGACGATTTTCAGCAGGGAGATAATAAGCGTGTTGACGAAAACACCGCCGAACTCCTGCGAGGTAAACAGTTTTTTGAAATGCTCGAGTCCCACCCACGGACTTGCCGCCATACCGTCGAAAATATTGAAGTCCTTGAACGCAATGACAAGACCGTACATCGGCGTGTATTTGAAAAGTAAAACAAACAGGATACCCGGCACGAGCAGCAGGTATAAATCCCAATCCTTGCGGATATCCGAGCTGAGTTGTCTGGAAAAACTTTGTTTCGATCGGGAGACGTTTACTTCAGAAGCAGGCTGTCTCATCGAATCCCCCCTTATGCGGTTTCGCTTTTGTATAGTACTAAGTGTAGAACCTGCGCGAAATCCGTAGTAGAGGACTCTCATTACTATTTGTGGTACTTTGATAGCGCGCTGAGCTTCCCGGGAACGCCACGGATGCAAACGCATTCCAGAAAAAAAACTGCCCGCCGTAATGCGGCGGACAGCTTTTTCGCGCTTTTATTGCTGTAATCCCAAAAGGTAACAAAATGCAAATGCAACCTCGCTCTGGCCGTGCGAATCCGCCAGAAGAGCACATAGTAGTCATGTATAATATGTGCTCTTCTTTTATTCAAATTAACGGAATAGTAGCTGATGTAAAACAAAGGGAGAGTTTCGTAAGTCAATCCTTAAAAATAAAGCCGCATTTTTGAAATCCATCGTGTTGAGGGCTATAGTCAAGGACTTCTTTCGTTTTTGAAATATCAAGTCTTTTAAAACGATTATTAGAAACAGCGTGAACAATTTCAAAGGGCTTTTGTAAGGGAGTTATAACACACTGTTCAATTAAATGACACATATCCTCGGGGCTGATATAAGCACTCATATCTCTCGCTGTCAAATCTGTACCTACTTGAGAAACTTCATCGAATGCCCCAATTCTTATCGCGATACTAGGAAGATTTTCTTGGTAAGCAAAATAAGAAGCAAGTGCTTCTCCAAAAGATTTGCCCACACCATATAAATTTTTTGGGCGAACAGGCATATCCGGCTGTACTTGTGTATCAACTGGATACCCCTCTACAACCTGAGCGCTGCTTGCAAATACAACTCGACTGCAACTTTCTTCCTGAGCAGCTTTGAAAATATTATAAGTTCCTTCAATATTAACTTTCAGCACAGATTCAAAACTTGCATGAGGAGAAGGATCCCCTGCTAAGTGAATAACAGTATCTATACCTTTGCAAGCCTGTCTACATGATTCTATATCCCTAATATCTAAATCAACCCATTCATGTCCATCATGTACCCACTTTTGCAGTTTAGATGTGTTTATATCACCTAATGTAAGACTGTACTTATCATTTAGATAAGGAATGAGCGCTAATCCAATTCTACCTCCTGCGCCAGTGATCAGAATTTTTCTGGTTGGATTCATAAGAAGGCCCCTTTCTTGATTACTTGAGTATAAGTTTTAACATAACGGTTTATCTGTTCGAATCCTCATGGAAGAAAAAATATACGGTTCGGGGAATACGAAAGATATTAGCTAAATATTCGGAGGAAGCCGGCCTAGTACAAAACTTGTCGCCTCACAAACTGCGACATTTCCTGTTGACTTGGCTTATAAAAGCAGGGCATCGATGACGCGCTCATACAGCCTTCTTTCCGGTCATGAAAGCCGCAGGACTATTCAAAACTTGCAATCACCGATGCCCAGCAGGAATATAACGAAGTTATCAATAAATTCCCCATTTAATTACATCTACTTTGCGGGTGCTGTCAGCCTTCGCCGGTATTCCCCCTGTACCTTGCCCCGTCCCCTGACGCTACGGCTTCATTTCGCCCGGAGTGACGCCCCAATATTTACGGAACACTTTCGTAAAATAGCTGACGTCCCGGTAGCCGACAAGCCGGGCCGCATCGTACACCTTGGCGCCTTCCAGCAGCGCCGCCTTGGCGCGGTCCATTTTCCGCTCCAGCACGTACGCTGAAAACGCGACGCCCGTTTCCTGCTTGAACAAACGGCTCAAGTACGAGGAATTTACAAAGAGCCGGTCCGCCACGCTGTGGAGCGTGATATCGCTGTCGATCTCCTTCTCGACCATGGACAAGATCGTTTTCACGACTCCGTGACTCGTCGTTTTGCGCTGTTCCTGCAGATAGGCCGAGTAATGGAGCACCGAACGCTCCAGCCAGGCCCGGATCTGCTGCTTCGTGCTCAGCAGCGTGACGTCCCGGTAATACGGGTAGTCCTCCTTCACGACATCCTGCACGCTCCAGCCCTGCTTGTGAATGAGACGGATCATGAGGCTCGTCCAGTACATCAGCGCCTCGTGCATCCCCGCAGCGGTCTCCGTTCCTTCCATCGCCTGATCCCACAGTTCCGAGAGGGTCTCTGCGGCCTTCGTCTCATCGCCGGTTTCCAGCGCGATCTCCAGCGTCTTCTCCAGTCCCGGCGAAAGCGGCACCGACGTCCCGGCCGCCGGCTTGTCCCGGTACGGCACCGCGATGTCGGCCCCGTACACGATGCGGTCCTGCAGCGCCTGGTACGCCTGTGCGTACAGCTTGCTGATCTCCGTGAGGCCGCCGGTCCCTCCGCTGATTCCCGCGCTGCAGGTGACCTTCAGGCATTCCTTGGCCTGGGAGAGCAGCTTCACGACCGCGGCATGCACGCGCAGCATCACGTCGTTGGGCGAATCGTCCGCCGGCATGGCGAACAGCATCAGGGTGTAGCCGCTTGCGTCCGTATTCACCCAGCACAAGTGCGGCTGGAGAAATTCGCGGGCGACACACTGGAGCGAGAAGCGCAGCAGCGGCATATCCCCGCTTTTGTAGCGGGTCTCTCCGGGCGCGAGCGGATCGACGTCGGCTACCGCTACGGCGTACTGCATGCTCTCATCCAGATCGAGCAGATAGTCCCTGCTGATCTTGCGGATTTCCCAGAGGGCGTACTTGCCGCCGATCAGATTCTGGAAAAACGCGCTCTGCAGCTGGGGCAGATGCTCCGACCATTTCTCCTGGAGCTCCGACTGGCTGTGCCAGCGCTCCAGCTCCTGCCGCAGCTGTTCGGCTGCGCTCAGAACCGCTTCCAGGATCTCCTCGTCTCCTGCGGGCTTTAGCAGGTACTGGGAAACCCCGGCTTCGATCGCTTTCTGGGCGAAGCCGAAATTATCGTGCCCGCTGAGAATAATCATCTTCACGAAGGCATCTTTCTCGCGCAGCTTGCGGGCCAGAGTAAGCCCGTCCATCTCCGGCATCTGGACATCGAGCAGAACGATGTCCGGCTTTTTCCGCTCGAACAGAAACAGCGCCTCCGCCCCGCTGGCCGCCTGGCCGATCACTTCGATTCCGTTGTCTTCCCACGGAATATTGTTTACGAGCGAAGTGCGCAGGCGCGCTTCGTCCTCGACGATCATTAAGTTCATGTTCCCGTCTCCTCCTTGTAGTCGATCATGCTGTCCGCACCGGGACTGAAATCTTCTCTGCAGCGGACCAGGGGAAGCCTTAGCGCCGTCCGGGTGCCTCCGCCTTCCGCACTGTCGATGCTCAGCTCCGCGCTTCCGCCGTAATAAAGCTTGATCCTGGACACGACGTTCCTTAGCCCGAACAGGTCGTCCACGCCTTCTTCATCCAGCGAGTAAAGCTTGCCCTTGCGTCTGTGGAGCCTGCCCAGCTCCTCCTGGATATAGGCCAGCCGCTCCTGCGGGATGCCGCTGCCGTTGTCCTTCACTTCCAGCACGAGAAACCCTTCGTCCAGCCGGGAGGAAACGACGAGGCGCCCGCCGTGTTCTTTGCCGTCCATGCCGTGGAGGATGGCGTTTTCCACCAGCGGCTGGAGCAGCAGCTTGAGAAGCGGAATCCCCTTCGTTTCGTCTTCCAACCGGTACTCCGCCTCGAAGTTTTCGAGAAACCGGATCTGCTGGATCCGGATGTAGTAATGCAGGTGCGAAAAGCTTTCTTCCACCGAAAAAACTTCGCGCCCTTTGTTCAGGCTGAGCCGGAAAAACCGCGACAGGTTCAGAACCATTTCGCTGATTTCGTCCGCTTCGTAATTTTTGGCTGTCCAGTAAATGGAATCGAGCGTGTTGTACAGAAAATGAGGGTTGATCTGGGACTGCAAAAACTTCAGCTCCGTCTTGGCCAGTCTCAGCTCCTGCTCGTAATGATCCTCGATTAGATGCTTCTGCTGCTGGGCCATCTGGTTGAACGCCTCGGTCAAATAGCCGAATTCGTCCCTGCGCTTGTTCTCCAGCTGGATGTTCATCTTGCCGCTGCCGAGCCTTTTAATCCCGTGCGACAGCTTTTGCAGCGGCGATGCAATGCCTGTGTAGACGATCCACGAGATCCACAAAGCGAGCAAAAAACTAATCGTAATGATTCCGTACATGTACAGCGTGATCTGCTCCGTCTTGCTGTACAGCTCGCTCTTGGGCTGGGTCATCGTCAGCTTCCATTTGGACGTGGCGGAAGAAATGGAGACCGACAGCATGTCCGGCTCGGAGGGAAGATATTTGTCCCGTGTCTCCCCTTCCTGGCCGACGCCCGCAATCAAGCTGTTGTCGGCGTTCGTCAGGTAGATTTTGGTCTGGGGAGAAGGAAGCAGCGGTTTGATCAGATTGAGCAGCCGCGGTTTGTTCAGCGTAATGAGCAGCACATTCTGTTCCCGCTGAGGGTTGTACAGATCCATGGAGCGGAGCAGGGTTACGCTGTCCGACAGCATCAGGTCTCCGAAGGTGCTGCTCCCGTAAATGATCTGACCCGGCAGCATATACAGAATGCCCGTGCCGTTTTTGAGCGTCATGCCGTGCATAAAATCCTGTTGGCTTTTGTCCAGGCGGCGTGTGCCGTAATTTGTGGAAATCATCATTCCCGTCGGATAATGGTAGATCGAAATCTGGGCGGCAATGTGATTGATCGAGTTCATATTGGCCAGCTGCTTCATCATTTGCGAAAAGTCTATGACGGAACGCGGCGTCAATTCCTCTCCGTTACGCGACAAAGTGCGGATCAGCTCGGAGTCCGTCGAGATCAGCGTGGACAGCTCCTCTACACTCTGCAGCGTCAAATCGATATAATCCATCGCGGAATTCAAAGCCAGCCGGGACCTTTCCGCCGCCTGCTCGACGAGAATCTGTTTGGAGCGTTCGTTGGCGAAAAGACTAACCAGCACAAGCGGAAGCAGAATGAGCAGAAAATAACAGGTCAGCCGGACTTGAATATTCCGCTGAAACTTGTCGCGCAGCCAGCGAAATGTCTTCCTCATCGCACACCCTGCGGAATACCCTGCATCTCGTACCACTCGTTCACTTCACGGGTCATGTCATCCCCGCCTTCTTTCCTCCACTGTTCCACGGACGTTTCGAATGACTCCAAAGGCTCGACGCCCACAATGATACGGACGAAATGCTCCATCAGTTCCTTCCCCTTGGTGTTGTAGTATTTGCTCATCGACGGGGTCGGCGAGCCGTAGAAGGCGTTCGGGATGAGGTGGCCTTCAATTTGCTTTAAATTGTCGTATAAATGAAAATCGCCCAGAGCATCGAGCCGTATTTTCGAAATCTCTCTATCTTGAACATCAACCATCGCCTGATAGATGCCGCGGTACAAATGCTTGTCGTGTTCCTCGAAGTTGATGACCATCTTTCCGTGCTGCATCGACCAGATTTCGTTCTCGAAACCCAGCTTAAGCGTCTTGTAACCATCGCCCGCAATGAAATTCAAATACCGGATGACCCCTTCCGGATTGGTGCTGCCTACCGGAATGACGTTGTACGAGCGGATCAGATTGGTCGCGTAGACCCCGCTGTGCCCTTCCGGTCCCACCGGATATTCCAAAGGAATCCAGACGGCCCGGGGATCCTTCTGCATATTGGCCGCAATCGGCCCCCGTGTATCGTACCAGGCTGCGGAGAACAATCCCACCTTGCCGTTCTTGACTTTGTCCATCAAGCTGGGGTTGCGATTCAACGGAAACTCGGGGTCGAGCAGCTTCTCGCGATACAGTTTGTTCAGAAAAGCGAGCGCTTCTTTCGTCTCCGGCAGCGTACTGGTGTAAGCAAGCTCGCCGTAACGATCGGCCCACTGATCGAGCTGCACGCCGAAAGCTCCGAAGAAGGGCGCCGAACGGGAAAGGGCCTCGCCGAATGTCAATCCGATCGTGTCGTTAAGCCCGTTGCCGTCGGGGTCGTCCAGCGTAAAGGCGCGGATCACCTTGTAATAATCGTCCAGGGTGACAGGCGGAGCGAGTCCCAGACGGTCCAGCCAGTCCTTGCGCGCGTACATCAGTTCCAGCCCTTTCACTTCGTTCAAGCTCGGTACCGCATAAATTTTACCGTCGACAGTGACCTGATCCCATGCTTCTTTCGGTATTTTCTCCTTGAGGGCTTTGCCATATCGGCCGATCAGCTCGTCCAGCGGCATCAGCTTGTTCTGTCTGGCGTTATCGTTCATCCATACCTTATCGGAAAAATTAATGAGATCCGGCAAATTGCCGGAGGCCATGATGACGTTCAGCTTTTCGGGATATACATCCTGGGGCGGGAGAGTCACCTTTATACTCAACCCGGTGCTTTCTTCGATATAGCGCAGGTAAGGATTGTTATTTTCGTCCAGCCCCTGAGGAAAGCTCATTCCGATCGTGTTCGTTACAATCGAGATGGAATCAGCCGCAGATGCGGGGCCGTGCGGAACAAGTCCGCCTCCGATAGCTTCCGGCGCACGTTCGCAGCCGGTAGAAACGGCGGCAAGCGCCCCCAGGAGAAGCGAACTTCTAAGCAAGGCAAGCGGACGAAGCGGACGGCAGCGGAAACGGCGCTTCATGGCCGCGCGTTTTCTTACTCCGTTTGCAAGCATCGCTTGAATACCCCGAGAAGTCCGTCCGCCATCCGTTTAAAGCCGAGATCGGTCGGATGAATCCCGTCCACCGTACATTCGTGGCCGTCTTCGCCGAGCAGCGCCGACCCGTCGAAGAACGTGATGAACCGGTCGCCGTTTGCGATCCGGTCCTCTACGATCTGCCGCTGTATGGCCCGCCGGTCGTCCAGCTTCTTGCGAACAGCCGGGTCGAACGTGACGGCGGCAAACTCGATGCAGGAGAGAACGAGGATCGGAACCTCCGGGTGTTTTTCCCGGTACAACTCGATAAAAACCGGCAGTGTGGCCCGAATGTTTTCCGGCTCCCCCGTGTTGCCTTCGTAATCCAGGACCAGCAGAGCGGGATGTCCGATTTCGCGGATCACTTCGGCCACTTCCGGCTCCCCCTTGCCGCTGCCCGAAAAACCGAGATTAATGAACTCCCGGTTTATTTGCCGGCTTAGAATACCCGGATAGCTCATGCCCGGCCGGTTCGCGCAGCCGCCCTGAGTGATCGAGGTGCCGTAGACGATAATTCTGCCGGAATTTTCATAGGGGAGCGGTTCTTCCAAGGAGGCATCGTCGTCCGTTCCGATCCAGACCTCCTCCACTCCCTGGTACAGGGGGAAGTTCAGCGTGACGTGCCGCATCCGTTTCTCCCCGAACCGGTAAAGCCGTGACGTGTACCCGGAGTCTCCCAGCTTGAAGGAAGCGGTTGCAATATACCGCTGATTACCCGGTTCCCCGATGTAACAGTCGAACCCGCTTTGGCCCAGCAGCGTCATATGGGGCATGGCGGTATCGCCGCCGAGGCGGACTCGGACGGACAGCTGCGCCGTATCGGTAATAAAGCGGATCTGTCCGCCCGCCGTGCAATCCGCGAGCCGGTCGACCGCTTCCGGCAGCTTGCCGGCCGGAAGGACGGGCAGCCGCCGGTACCGGCCTTCCGTCTTCAGCCACGGAAACCCGGAAATCCTGAACGGTGCCTGCCGGGGATCGTGCCACACGGCTTCTCCACCGATCATCGTGTCCGTCTTCAAGTTGCTGTCGTACCGAGCGATATCGATTTTCCCCGCTTGCTTCACTTCCACTTCCATCACTCCCCCGTTTGGTTGAAAGGTCTTTCTTTAAACTTACCTTTGACTTTCACAAAGTGTAAAGAAGTTTTTGTAAATCGCGCTCAATCAAAAAAATCCTTTCTCCATTTCGGAAAAAGGATTGAACGAATTTTAGTTCCATGAAAGTCGCTATCCGAAATCAGCCTTTCGGCGGAAACGGGTCGTTCCCGTAGCTGTTGGATTCCGAAATTTTGCCGTCCCGGTTGTGAATCTTGTGCTCCGTTTCTCTTTTCTTGGCTTCTTCACGGCCTCTTGCCTGCGCTTCTTCTTTCGTATCGTGATGGCTGATTTTCTCCCCGTCGCGCTGATTGTCCCAGCCGCCTTCGGGATTCGGCGTCGTATGTACGGAAGCCGGTTCATGTTTGGACATTGGGATCCCTCCTGTTTTTTTATGATCTACTTACCCTAACTTCCGGGTTGTTACTCACCGGGCGCCCAAACAAACAAAACCTGGAGACCACGCCCGGAAAAACAATAGGCTGAAAATTGCGGAAGCCTTTCCGTTTCGGCATAAATCCGGACCAAGCAAGCATTACACCGGTCGGTCAACGGATAAAATCAAGCACCGGGTCCAGCGACTGTTTTTCTTCCGCTGCGATAAGATCCCCCAACTTCTCCAGCCGTTCCTCAATCGTGAGCAGGGTAAAAAGCTTCGGGCTTACTCCCTGACGGACTTCGTCCCAGGTCAAAGGCGTCGAAACAGTCGCTTCCGCCCTCCCGCGGGGCGTATAGGGCGCCGACAAGCTTTTGCCGGAAGCATGCTGGACGTAATCGATATAGATCTTCTTCCCCCGCTCTTTGATCAGCCTTTCGACCGTGAACAGCCGGGGGTACTTCTCAGCCAGATAGTTTCCGAGAAATTCTCCGACGGACCGGAGCTGATCGAACGTATAGCCTCCGCGGATCGGAACGAAAATCTGAACCCCCGTCGCACCCGACGTTTTCGGCACCGAGCGTACGCCCATCCCTTGGAGCGTTTCGCCGATAATCGCGACGGCTTCCATGAGCCTCGGCTCGTCTTCGAAGCTCGGATCGATATCCAGCACCCATTCCGCGGGTTCTTCTCCCCCGATGTATTCGAACGAAGGATGAAATTCCAGTGCGGCCAGATTACCGAGCCAAAGCAGCGTGGACAAAGATTCCAGGTGGATATAATTAACGCCTCCGTAAGACGCGGTTTTCACGAATTCCGGCAGCTTGGAGGGCGCGTTTTTCTGATAAAAAAACTTCCCCCCGATCCCGTCCGGATAACGGATCGTGGTCAGGTACCGGTCCCGGCAGTATGGAAGCAGGTACGGAGACAGCGCGATCAGCTTCTGCAGGTACACCACCTTCGTAATGCCCGCTTCGGGCCAAAGGAGCTTCTGCGGGTTCGATACCGTGATTTCGTTTCCGTCGACCGTAACGACTCCCGATTCGCTTGAACTTGGACTCATAACGTCATCCCTCCCAGCGCAAGCAGTTTAGGATGCCGCAGCAGGCCGCTTTCGGTCACCTCGCGTCCCGTAACAAGAATCGTCAGCGGCTGTTCCAGCCACAGCACTTCGGCGCTTCGCAGTCCTTCGGGCGTCCCCATGAAATAATCTTCGATAATCCGCCCGGTCTTGAGGCCACGGAGCTCGCGCTTTACCCGCTCGTTCAGCCCGGACGAGACGCGGCCGAAATAACGGCCTTCGCGGCTCATCACGAGACTGGCCACCCGGCCTTCCTTGATCAGAATGCCGACGGCCTGTACCTCGTGCCGGACGGCCCTTTTGCGCTTGAACCAGTCTTTGTGCTCTTTGCCCTCGCGGTAGGGACTCCCGGCACGCTTGGCAATGACGCCTTCCCATTCGTTATCGGTCACCCACTCCCACAGCGTCTCGGCGTCCGCGTACAGATCGGTCCGGTAAAGTGGCGGCTTCCAGCCGGCCGCAAGCTCCTCCAACCGCCTGAAGCGCTCCTCGAAAGCAAGGCCGCGAAGATCTTCTTCCCCGATTTGCAGCACATCGAAGAGCATGTAGTGAACGGGTTCGCAGGCGACCGCACGCCGGATCAAGCCCGGATCGGTCAATTTGTCCCGCTGCTGCATTTTCTGAAAGCTGGGCCGTCCGGTAGCGGGGTCCAGAATAACGGCTTCGCCGTCGAGCACGAAGGTCCCATTCAACTGCCCCAGGGATTCGATCAAGTCGGGATAGTTCCGGTTTTTCGATAACATCTTTTTGGAGAAAAGCTCCACTTTTCCGTTATCCACAAAAGCAAGAATCCGGAATCCGTCCCATTTAAGCTGGTAGATCCATTCATCGCCTTCAGGCAGCGTATTCGTGAGGATGGGCGACATCGGCAGAAACGGCTGCATAAATCAGCTCCCCGTCTTCTTGGACGAAGACTTGGAACGGCTTTTCGGCTTGCCTTTGGCGGCCGTTTTGGGAGCGGTCTCGGCCTTGCTCCTTCCTCCTGAATCGGTTCGTCCGGCTGTTCCGGAGGCCTTTTTCTTCTCGGTTCCAGCCGCTCCCTGCTTATCTTTCATCTGCTTCAGGCTCGCTTGCAGAGCGTCCATCAGGTCGATGACGTTCGATTTTTTCTCCTCCGGGGCCACTTTGACTTCCTTGCCCTCTACTTTATCTTCGATCGCGTCCATCAGACGTTCGCGGTATTCGTCTTCATATTTGCCGGGATCGAATTCCCCGGTGAGCTGCTCGATCAGCATTTTGGCCATTTCCAGTTCACGCTCATCGGCTTCGGCCTCTTCCGGCAAATTTGGAATCTGCTCCTTGGGCCGGATTTCTTCGGCATACCACATCGTCACCATGGAGAGTACTCCGTCGATGACGCGGATTGCGGCCAGACTGCTTTTGGAACGGATCGTGACGTTGGCGATTCCGATTTTCTCCGTTTCTTCCAGTGCGGAAACAAGCAGATTGTAAGCGTGGGTTCCCGATTCGTCGGGCGCCAGGTAATACGTTTTCTGGAAATAGATCGGGTCGATTTCTTCCAGTTGGACAAAATCGAGAATCCGGATTTCGCGGGATTTCTCCGAAGCGAGCCCTTCCAGCTCCTTTTTATCGAACGTGACGAAATGGCCCGGTTCATATTCGTAGCCTTTGACGATCTCGCTCCAGTTCACATCGCTCTCGCATTTCGGGCAGGTCCGGGTGTAATGGATAGGCACATTGTATTCTTTGTGCAGCATTTTCATCGGAATGTCGTTGTCCTTTGTAGCCGTGTACATTTTAACCGGTACGTTGACAAGACCGAAGCTGATGGCGCCCTTCCAGATCGTTTGCATGTGTCAATCCCCTCCGTTTCGCTTAAAGAAGCGTATGTGTTGTACTTAACCGAGAGCCGGGGGGGATCAATCAAAGAGCCGGACGGAAAAAACAGGATGAGGTCATAGACCCCATCCTGCGCGCAAAAGGAATTATTCGTTCAATCTGCCCATCACGAGCGTGCTGTAATAGGTGCCGTCCGAAAGGCGTTTATCCTTTTTCAGAACCCCTTCGATCTCAAAACCGAGCTTCCGATAAAGCTTAACGGCTTTCTCATTCGTTTCCAGTACAGTCAGCGTCATTTTCGTCATTCCGTTGGAATCGGCCCAGTCGATGGAGGTCTTCAGCAGATTTTTCCCGATTCCGTGCCCCCAAACATCTCTCAGCACCCCGACTCCGAATTCGACTTTATGAGAGAACCGGATCAGATCATTGCCTTGGCATCTGGAAAAGGCGACGATGCGGTCCTCTACGGCCGCGACTAAAAACAAGTTTCTCGGGCTCTCCGAATCCGCTTGAACCAGCTGCTCGAAGCCCCGCGCGTCGATAAACGCTTCCCCTTGTTCCCGGTCCATATTTTCGGTTTCTCCGTCGATTTGCACTCTTAACCGGGATAACTGCTCCGCATCTTTTGCGGCTGCAGATCGGATCGTATACGATAATCCGTTCACGTAAAATGGCTGTTCGCCGATAATCATGGCAGTCTCCAATCCTCCTGTTTTTTTGCAAAAAATTTGCGATTAAACCAGTTTATCACAGGTCTTAGACGTAAGGCGACGGTTCAGCCGGATATTTTTAGTGAGCGGCCGGCAAAATTCCTGTACCATGAAACGAAAGAAAGGTTCCCGCGAGATTATGGACGATATACTCGATGCTTTACTTCAGGAGGGATCAACGATGAAAAAAGCCGTATTCCTGGACCGCGACGGGGTCCTGAACGAGGTGATGACCGGCAGGGTGCGCCACGTGAACAAACCGTCCGATCTGCATCTGCCGCCCGGCGTGCCGGAAGCCGTCAAAGGCTTGAAGGAGGCCGGTTTTCTCGTATGCATCGTCACGAATCAAGGCGGGATCGGACTCGGATTTATGACGGAGAAGACGCTTCTGGACATTCACCGGCGTCTGAAAAAGCTGCTGGCCGCAAAGGACGCGGTCATCGACGATATCGCCTACTGCCCGCACCGGCCGGCCGCAGGCTGCCGCTGCCGCAAGCCGAAGCCCGGCATGCTGCTCGACCTGGCCCGCAAGCATGGCATCGATTTGGCGCGGAGCTACATGATCGGCGACAGCGAGACCGACATCGGGGCGGGCCGGGCGGCCGGAACCCGCACGATCCGGATCGGCGGCGGGGAGTCTGCCGAAGCGCTCACCGCCGGTCCGGACGGAGCGGATTTTGCGGCTTCCTCTCTGCTGGAAGCCGCAGTAATTATTGTGCGGCAGGAGGCGGAGGCGGACGCCGGAAAGGGGCGGCGCAGCGGCTAGGCGAGCATAATCCGCCCGCGCTTGGGCTCGCGCATAAGCGTATCCGTCAGCCGCAGAAAATCCATCGAAGCCTGCAGATCGTCCATTTTGGGCCGAATCCGGTAGGCTTCCCCGGTCAGCAGGTTGTAGGCTTCGATCTGCCCCGGCAGCCTGCCGAAAGCCTTGTAGGCGAAAACGAGCGACAACTGAAGGTAGGCCTTCACGACGCACCAGTCCTCGTCAAGATAGTACCGCTTCAGCGTATAGGAGCCGTTCGCCCATTCGCCTACATGCAGGTGCATGACCAGCTCCAGGTCAAGCTCTTCGACCTGTACGGAGAGCGTCTCGAAGAGGAACAACGGGGGGTCCGTCTTCTCTTCCTGAAACAGGGCGAGAATCAAATATTTCGCCAGATTCTTCTTCATCCGCAAATAATCTTCCATCACAAGCCCCGACTCCTCCGGACCGGTCAAGTACATTTCCAGCCTTTCCAGGATAATGTCCGCGGTCCGCCGGGAAGCGTCGATGCCGTAGAACTCGCGGATGATCCGGTCGGCCGAAGCTCTCGCGCTCTCGCGCCACGGCTCGCTCTCCTGACAGTTCCCGCCGGAATAGAAGCAGCCGGGGCAGCGGATAAACTGCTCCAGCCGCCCGTCCTCCATCCGGCCTGCCGCTGCCGCGCCGCTCACAGGGCCCCCTGGAGGCGGAGTACCGCCTGCCGTCCGAATTCTCTGCACGCTTCGCGTTCGGGAGCCGACGGGCAGAGCTCGATTTTCAGCCCTTCCTGCATCGAGCAGCCGAGGGATTGAAGCTTCTCCGTCAATAAATCCACGGCCGCTCCGTACTGGGCGTAGCTCGAATCGCAGGAGCCGAATACCGCTCCGATTTTACCGGGCAGCCGCAGCTCATCCATCTCTTCGTAAAAATCCAGAAACTCGTCCGGCAGCTCTCCGTCTCCCCATGTGTAAGCTCCGAGCACGATGCCGTCGTAGGCTTCCAGTTCAGCGGCACGGGCGTCCAGAATATCCTTGACCGTCACCGTTCCGCCGGCCTGTTTGATTCCTTCCACCACGGCGTCCGCCATTTCTTCCGTATTGCCCGTTAAACTTGCGTACACGACTATAAATGTGCTCATCCGTCACACGTCCCTCCATCTATGTAAATTGATTATGACTGGTCTCATTTCATTGATAATGATTATCATTTTCATAATAAGTATAGAGGGTCTCCGCTCTGTTTTCAATCCCTAATTGAAAATTATTCTCAACGAAAAACAAAAAGAACCGCAGCTTCTCTGCGGTTCTTCGCTTTCCATCTATCTCGTGCCTCTATTCTACTTCACCTTTCCGCAACACGTTAAAACTCCGCCTGCCGCTTCCGGACCGCATAGCTCAAACAGTCCGTTTTCATAATGACGGGCGTTTCGCCCCGGTTGATTTCGATATCCAGCGGCTTATGGGACACATCAAGTTCCTCCCAGCCGGAATATGCCTGCCGGAGTTTTTCGAGCGCCTGTTCTTTCGTCAAAATCAGCTCAATCAGCGTTTCGCGTCCCTCGCCGGTTTCCGCAATCACTTCTCTTATATTCGTGTTCATGAGGATGAAGTTGATGCCTCCGTCTTTGGTTCCTGCCGCAAGTCCTGCCAGCACCTTATCCAGGGCGGCTTCGGAACGGACATGCTCAAGGCTGGAGGCCGCGAGGATATAATCGAACGTGTTCCCGGGCACCTCGTATTCGCTGATGTCCGCTTGCCCGGTTTCGATAAGCTCCCGAACACCGTATTCCTCGCTGTTTGCCTCAAGCTGCTCCAGCGCTTTGTCCAGCAGATCCACGCAGACGACTTTGCCGCCTGCCGGGCCAAGCTTCCGGGCCAGCGGAATGGAATTCCGTCCGACACCGCATCCCAGATCAAGCACCTGCAAAGGCTTCCCGTCCCGGAGCTTCTCCAAATACCCCAAAACCCGCTCATCCGGCTCTTCCAGCCAGCTGTCCTTCTCGTACAAATCGTGCTCTTCAAAATACTGCTCGTGATATGCCTTCTCCTCACGCCGGATACGCTGTAAACGTGCCAAATTCATGCTCATCATCCTTCCGCTGCTTTTTCGCTACCCATGCTTACCCCAAAAAATGCCGGGTTGAAGCGTCTAACGGGCGAAACGTAAAGACTGCGGCTTCGTCCGGCTGCCAGTCCGGGACCTAGTGTCCTCTATTGCGCGAGTTTTCTCGCCCGAAGCGCCCGGACAACAGCCGCGAACTTAAGCAGACCGGTACAAATCAGCAAGATTGCCATAAAATACAACACGTGGGACAGTCCCGGCAGGAAAACCATCAAAACCGGCCAAGGCGCATGAAGCAGCTTGGGCAGCATCAGAATGCCGGCCGGGAGCAGCAGGTGAACCCCCGCAATTCCGGCTGCACTGAGCGCGATGCGGCCAGCCGTCGGCTTCACGCGTTTTTTCCTCCGGAACAGGCCGTAAAAACTGCGGACGGCAAGCGCAAGCACGACGACCATCGCCAGATCGGCAAGCGCATACGTCCGGTTATAGTTCGGAAGGTCATCGACAGGAGCGTCTTCCCCCTGCAAAATGCCGTATATCCCCATTACGATCTGATCGTACGAGACGAGATAATCCATCGTGTTAAGAAGCAGAATTATGCCCGTGTCGCCATGAAGTACCATAAACGAATACGTGTTTTCGGTCGCTCCGTCATGAAAGAGAATCCCGTTTTTGACCGTCCATCCCATCGCGTAGGAAGCACCGCCACCCATGGAAGCTTCCGGTTTGTGCAGCGCCGCGTTGCTATTTTCACTCCAGACCGATTTCTCCTTGTAACGGCCCCCGTTCATCTGCGCGCTGAGGTAGTGGGTCATATCTTCCGCGGTGGAAATCAGATAACCGGAAGGCACCGTGCCGGTATGCGCAAGCTGCCGGGTCGGAGTTTTGAAGCCGAAAACCGACTGGTACCCCGTCGCCAGGTCCGCCCCGCCCGCCTCAGGAGGTGAACCGAAACTGCTTTTCATTTCGAGAGGTTCGAAAAGATTGTTTTTTACATAAGCTGTGTAAGACGTTCCGGATACTTTCTCCACCAGGCCGCCCAATACGTTATAGTTCAAGTTGGAGTATTCGAAACTCGTTCCGGGATCACGGACAAGCGAAATTTTACCCAGACGGCCGATGTGGGCTCCGATTGTGGAATCCCCGTGCGTCAGAGCGGCCACACCGTCGTATTTCGAGAATCCGCTCGTCTGGTAAAGCAGATCCTTGACCCGTATCCGGTCGGACCGCTCCGGGTCCGCCGTCTTGAACTCCGGTAAATAGCGGCGCACCGGCGCCTCCAGATCGATCTTTCCCTGCTCCGCAAGCTGCATCACGGCCGCTGCCGTTATCGATTTGCTTGTCGATCCCAGTACAAATGCGGTCTGCGGGGTCGCTTTTGTACCGTCCGGACCGCTTGTGCCGTAGCCCTGAAGATAGAGCGTATCGCTCCCCTTCACGATGCCGAGCGCGGCTCCGGGAATATGCAGCCGGCTCATGACCGCTTCCATGTAAGCGTCGATCCTTGCGGTATCCGCCTTACCGGAAACGCTCCCCGCCGCTTCGGCGGCCGGCACCGCAATCAAAAGAGCTGCGGCGGCTGCAAGCAGGATCCGCCCCCCTATTCCCGAGCGCGCCTTCCGGGTCCTTGCAAGTTTGATGGTAGCTCCTAGGTTCATCTTCATCCAGTCTCCTCCGGGATCATCATTTCCGTTGATAGGATCAGTTTAAGGCGATAAGGAGAAGAGACCCATCGATTTCCCTTGCAAACACGCGTTTCCGGCTTACAAAATCGTCACCTGAGTCGTGCCTTTCATTTCATCAGAACTCCCTTAAAAATCAAAAAAGCCGCCAGTTATCCTGACGGCTTAAAACAAGTTTGATTTATTTAAGTAAAGATGGTAAAATAAAAAACCGCTGTCAATACTAGTAATTAAACGTATTGAGCGCTTTTATCTGTTATTATCGTATCACCTTAGCGCAGCTTTGTCAACTTTTTTTGCACAGCCGCTTATGCGGGTTGTTTCTTTCACGTTTAAGGAGGGGTTTTCTTGTCGGTTTCCAAAGAAGAATGGCAGCACGAACAGCAAAGGGTCGATCTCGTCAGAAGCAAGCTCAGGCAGCAGCTTGATAAAATCGAACCCGATGTCGGGCAGCTCAAATCGCAGGTTGTCGATATCCGTAAACATTTTTGGGATGAAGTGACCGTCAATCTGGCTCATGACGACGATGTCCTGGATACGTACCTCAGCTTGAGGCAGCAGGCCGAAGTTTTATCCGAGAGAGAGAGAACCCACCGGCAGCTCAAGAAGCTGGCCGACCGGATGAAACGTCTTCTGCCCTCCCCTTATTTCGGGCGGATTGATTTTAATGAAGACGGCGTGAGCCGGACCGAGCGGGTATACGTCGGCGTGTCTTCTTTTCTCGATGAGGACGGCGAAACCTTCCTCGTCTACGATTGGCGGACGCCCATCGCCAGTCTTTACTACGATTACGCGCCCGGCCCGGGCGAATACAACACGCCCGGAGGACTTGTCGGAGGCGAAATCGAACTCAAGCGCCAGTTTATTATCCGCGACGGTCGTATCCATTTCCTTTTCGACACGGGCATGATGATCGGCGACGAACTGCTCCAGCAGGTGCTCAGCAAAGGAGCAGGCTCTCAGATGAAGACGATTGTCGCCACCATCCAGAAGGAGCAGAACCGCATTATCCGCAACGACAGCTCCCGGATGCTTATCGTTCAAGGCGCGGCCGGCAGCGGCAAAACGTCCGCGGCACTCCAGCGGGTCGCCTATCTGCTGTACAAACACCGGAACACCTTAACCGCAGACCAGATGGTGCTGTTTTCGCCCAATCCGCTTTTCAACAGCTACGTTTCGACCGTTCTGCCCGAGCTTGGCGAGGAAAATATGCAGCAGACAACGTTTCAGGATTATCTGCATCATCGGCTCGGCAGACGGTTCGACATCGAAGACCCGTTCGATCAGATCGAATACGTGCTGGCGGACGAAGAGACTCCGGGGTATGCCGCAAGAGTGAGCGGAATCCGCTACAAGGCTTCCTCCCGCTTCCTGCACGTTATTCACGCTTATAAAGATCAGCTTCTGAAGGAGCATATGCTGTTCAAAGACATCGTTTTCCGGGATAAGGCAATCCTGTCCCGTCAAGCCTTATCGGACCGCTTCTACGGCTATGATGCTTCTATCCGTCTGGCCAACCGCATCGAGCTTATGAAGGAGTGGCTGCTGGAGGAGCTTGCGGCGTACCAGGAGCTGGAGATGCAGGAGGACTGGGTCCGCGACGAGCTCGATTTCCTCGACAAAGAGGCGTATCAGCGGGCCTACAATCAACTGCGCAAACGGCGGGGACGCTCCGAAAGCTTCGACGATGCGGACGTGGAAGAGCAGCTTCTGCGGAAAATGATTGTCCGGGAGCATTTTAAGCCCCTTCGGACACGGGTTAAAAGGCTCCGCTTCGTCGATGTTCCCGGCCTGTACCGGCAGCTGTACGAGAACAAGCCGCTGTTTCAGTCCCTTCACCGGGCGGTTGCGGCGGCGGATGCCGCGGTTACCGGGGAGATGGCAGATGACCGGGACGGACTACCGGCCCTGTGGGATGAAATTTGCACGTACACGCTCGACCGGATGAACCGGGGCGATCTGCCGTACGAAGACGCGACACCGTTCCTGTACCTGCAGGAACTGGTCGAAGGCTTCCGTACCAACACGATCGTCCGGCACGTCCTGATCGACGAAGCCCAGGACTATTCCCCTTTTCAGTTCGAATTTCTGAAAAGGCTCTTCCCGCGCTGCCGCATGACCGTGCTCGGCGATTTCAACCAGGCCGTGTTCGCCCAGGCGACCACGCTGGAAGGAAGCACGCCCGTTGCGGAGTTGTACGGTCCCGGCGAGACGGAGCAAATCGTGCTGCACCGCAGCTACCGGTCGACAAGGGAAATTGTCGAGTTTACGCGCGGCATGCTGAAGGACGGCGCTCTGATCGAGCCGTTCGACCGGGAAGGCGGCAAGCCCGCCGTTTTCACGGGCACGGACGCGGGCATGGACGCGCTCGTCCGCCGGATGACGGCGGAAATCAAGGCGCTCCAGGCGGAAGGCAGCGCGTCCATCGGCGTCATCTGCAAAACCGCCGCGGAAAGCGAGCACGCCTTCGAAGCGTTGAGCGGCCTGGATGGGCTCCGCCTCATCCGCAAGGATACGCCTTCGTTCGAGAAAGGCGTCATGGTCATCCCCGCGTATCTCGCCAAGGGGGTCGAATTCGACGCGGTGCTCATCTACGACGCCTCCGCCGCCGTCTACAGCCGCGAAAGCGAGCGGAAGCTGTTCTACACGGCTTGTACGAGGGCCATGCACAAGCTCCAGCTCTACTCCGCGGGAACGGTGACTCCGTTCGTAGCGGCGCTGGATCCGGCCGTTTATACCGTAGTGACCGTGGAATAACGCTCTCGTCACCAAGTCGCGGACCGGTCCGGGGAGCTGCCCGCCCGGCTTGTTTGAGAGTGGCATTCGCTCTGTGATACAGTAAGGAAGAGAGATTTCTCCTTCCCTCACTTTTCTTACACAGGCGGTGTATGTTAACCATGCTCAGTACCCCTATCGGGCGTTTGCGCGTGATCGGCATTCTCGAGGGAGTTTCCTTCCTCCTGCTGCTGCTTATCGCCATGCCGCTCAAGCATTTCGCGGACATCCCTCAACCCGTTACGGTTGTCGGAGGCTTGCACGGACTGCTGTTCGTCCTTTTCCTGCTCGCCGTCGCACACGTCACATTCGTTCACCGCTGGTCGATCCTCAAAGTGTTGATCGCCATCCTGGCCTCCTTCCTGCCGTTCGGCACTTTCGTGCTGGACGCCCGTTTAAAGAAGGACGGCTGGTCCTGACCCGTAAAAAAACGTACGAGAAACGAAAAACCTGCCAAGGCATGCCTTGGCAGGTTTTTCTATGGGGAGGAGCTTCCGTCGGGCGGATTCCGGCGGAAGTTGCCCGCAAGCAGGAGCAGAAAAGAAAAGGAGACGATCGCCGCCGTCCAGCACCAGGCGAGCGTATAGTCGCCCGAATCGACTGCGGTGTAAATGGCCGTCGGAACCGTCTGGGTCCGTCCCGGGATATTTCCCGCGATCATGATCGTGGCCCCGAATTCCCCCAGCGCCCGGGCAAAACCGAGCACAAAAGCGGTCACGAGCGCCGGTCTGGCAAGCGGCAGCGTAACCCGGAACAGAACCTGCCACTCGCCGGCTCCCATAGACCGCGCGGCTCCTTCCAAGTCCAGGTCGATCGTCTGGAAGCCCGTTTTGGCCGACTGGTAGACAAGCGGAAAAGCAACGACCGTCGCCGCGATGACCCCCGCTCCCCAGGAGAATACGACCGGCTGGTCCCAGAGCCATTCCGCCAGACGGCCGATCCAGCTTCTCCGGCCTAAGGCGAGCAGAAGCAGAAAACCGATTACGGTGGGCGGCAGGACAAGAGGCAGCATAAAGACCGTTTCCAGCAAGGTCCTCCCCCTGAAAGGGCGTTTATTTACGAGCCTGGCCGCCAGTATGCCGAGTACGAAGGCGAGAACTCCCGACAGCAGCGCGATTTTCAGCGACAGCCAGACCGGAGAGAGGAACGTTTCCATGTTCACCGGCATACTTCAGGAATTTTTTAAGCCGAAGCCGTATTTCGTGAAAATTTCCCGCGCTTCCGCTCCAGACAGATACTCATAAAACTTCCGGGCCTCCCCCGCCTGCTTCGAGCCCGCAACGATTCCCGCCGGATATTCAATCGGCGAACTTGCCGCCGCTTCTTTTGCCGTATATACCGTTTTCACTTTACCGGAAGTAAGGGCATCCGTTTTGTAGACGAATCCCGCATCCGCATTTCCCGATTCCACATAAGCCAGCACTTGGCGGACATCCTTGGTCCACACGATTTTGGGCTGCAGTTTATCCCAGATCCCGGCTCCATTCAAGACCTCTTGCGTGTAACTGCCCGCCGGAACGGTTTTGGGTTCCCCTACAGCGACCTGCTTGATCTTCTCTTTCAAAAGGTCTTCCGGACCGGCGATGTTTGCTCCCGAATCCCCCGGTACGATCAAAACCAGCTCATTGGTGAGCAGAACGCCGGAATGTTCCTTGTCGATGAGCCGCTTATCCAGCAGTGCCTTCATTTGCGGCACCCCTGCCGAAATGAAGATGTCCGCGGGAGCTCCCTGCTCGATCTGTTTCTGCAGCGTCCCCGAAGATCCGAAATTATAGAGCAGCTTCACGCCGCTGTTCGCGCTCTCGTAACGCCGGCCGATCTCCTCCAGCGTATCCTTGAGACTGGCGGCTGCCGAAACCGTCAGTTCAGCCGCCCTCCCGTCAGCTTCCCCGCTTGTGTCCGGTTTCCCGTTCGAAGTACCGGCTTGCCCGGCCGAACATGCGGCGAGTCCCAGCAGCAGAATTCCTGCCGCAATCGCTTGCCCTACCCGCTTCATCAGCACAGCGGTCCCTCCTTCCTTTCATTACGTAAAAAACTTAACCTGTTCAATGTCGAGACTTCCGGTCAGTCAGTGCCTCGAACTACCGGCAAATCTTCATCTGCACCAGGGATGACAGCCCTTGCTGTCCATCTGTCCCGTCCTCTCCCTGCCCTCTCCCGTTTCCGGTCACCCATTACCACAAGTACGAGATAAAACCGGTTTTGACGTCTTTTTCAAACCCGTTCTTTTCGTAAAAACGAAGTGTCGCGTCCTCTTTGGAACGTGTCAGCAGCATCACTTTATAACAGTCCGCCTTCCGGGCCAAATCCAGCGCCTTTTGCAAAATCAGACTGCCGTATCCTTTTTTGCGGTGATTTTCGTGGGTCACGACGTTTTCAATCAAGCCGTAAGGGCGTCCGCCGCGTGTCAGGTTCTGGACGATGACAAGCACGCATACGGCAGCCAGCTTCCCGTCGTCCTCCACTACGACAAATTTCATTCGGGGATTATGGAACATTTCGTTCCACTGACTATCCAGTTCCTCGCTTGGAGGAATGACGGGGTCCTCCGTATTCAGCTGCCGGTACAGCTCCAGAAGCTGGTCCAGCTCATCGTGCTGGATCAGCCGGATGGTTGGTTTTTCGTTCATATCCGCACCTCGTTTATTCCAATGACGGGTCCGTTTCCGGACTATTTACGCGGCTTCGCCCGGCTGGTCGGAATCGCTTCAAGCGGATCGTCCGGCCAGTAATGCTTCGGGTAGCGGCCTTTGAGATCTTTTTTCACGTCGAAATAAGCCTCTTTCCAAAAGCTTTCCAGATCGCGCGTAACCTGAACGGGCCGCTGTGCCGGAGAAAGCAGATGCAGGGTCAAGGGCACACGTCCGCCGCCGATGGCAGGCGTAGCCTTGAGCCCGAACATTTCCTGAAGCCGGACGAACAGAGCGGGCGCTTCCGGCGCACTGTAATCGACTGGGATGCGGGAGCCGCTCGGCACGGCCAGATGGGTCGGAGCCTGCTCCTCCAGCAGCCTCCGCTGCTCCCACGTAAGCATCGCTTCCATCACCGTCACCAGATTCAGACGCTGGAGGTCTCCCCGGCTTTTCATCCCGTACACATGCGGACCCAGCCACTCCTCCAGACCGGCGAGCAAAGCTTCATCGGAAACATCCGGCCACCGGTCATCATGATGCGCCATAAAGCTCAGCCGCTCGCGCAGCTGCTTTGCCGGTTTGCTCCATCCCAGTACCTCCAGCCCTTGGCTTCTGATCCCCTGAAGCAGGGCATCCCGCATAAGCTCCGGGTCTGGAGCGGCAACGGTGATTTCCTGGAGGGCCAGCACGCCGAGCGACGTCCTTTTCCTGGCCCGTACGGCCTGAGCCTGCCGGTCCCAGCTTACCGCTATTTCCTCGACAATTTCATGCGCAAAATGCTCCTCAAGCTCGTCCCGCCTCACGGGAGCTCCCAAATAAATGGTACTTTCCGCGCCCTGATCGTCCAGATCGGCGCAAACCAGCCAAGGCTCCGACGAGAGGCGCTGCATATCAGGCAGAACGGCCCCTCTGCCGCTGCTGAGGGTAAACCGCCCGGGCGACCGCTGTCTGGCAATGCGGTCGGGAAAGGCGAACGCGAGCAGCAGGCCCGTCCGTTCCGTGCCGCCCGATTCGCCTTCCGGGACACCCAGCTCCCGTTTCCAGCGGACCGCTTCCGCTCCAAGGCGGCGCAGCACGGAAACATCCGCGCTTTCCGGTACGGACCCGGCCGCGAAGTCTTCCGGCTCCGCAGCGGGAGCGCCGGCGGAGCCGCTGCCGTTGTGCGGCGACCGCTTCGTCCCGCGCCCCGGGCCGGAATAGGCCCGCAGAGCTTCGGCGCGCAGCCGCAGGTCCGCATCCCGGGCCGACGGCGTGCCGCGGAGAATGTCCCGCTCGCCGAGCAGCACCGCCAGCTCGCAGGCAAGCCCTCCCGCGCCAAGCGAAAGTGCCCGCAGCGCCATGTGCGCCAGGCGCGGGTGCAGGCCCAGAGCGGCCATGCTGCGGCCGTGAGCCGTAACGGCACCCGATTCGCCCAGCGCTCCGAGCCTGCGAAGCAGGCTGCACGCCTGCGCGTAAGCGGCCGCCGGTGGAGCGTCGAGCCAGGCCAGCTCATCCGGCCGGGCTCCCCACACGGCGAGATCCAGCGCCAGCGGGGCGAGATCCGCCTCCGCGATTTCGGGCCGTCCGGCGGGGGCGAGGCGCCTCTCCTCCTGCTCCGTCCACAGCCGGTAGCAGACACCCGGCGCAAGGCGTCCCGCGCGGCCGCGCCGCTGATCCGCGGAGGCGCGGGAGACCGCGGTCGTCTCCAGGCGGCTCATGCCGGTGCGCGGCGAGAAGCGCGGAACGCGCACGAGGCCGCTATCAACGACGATGCGCACGCCTTCGACGGTCAGACTCGTCTCGGCGATCGTCGTCGCCAGCACGATCTTGCGCCTTCCCTGCGAGTCCGGGAGAATCGCGCGGTCCTGCTGCTCCTGCGTCAGACTGCCGTACAACGGCGCAATGAGAGCCTGTCCGGCTGGGAGCTGGGCAGCGAGTTCTTTTTCCGCCCGACGTATTTCGGGAGCTCCCGGCAAAAACACGAGCAGGTCCCCTTCCTCTTCATGCCAGGCTTGCAGAACGGTATCCAGGACGGCCGCTTCCACGGACCCTTTTACGGGTTCCCGTCTGTAACGGGTTTCGACCGGGTACATCCTGCCCTCGCTCGTGACGACGGAAGCGCCGTTCATCAGCGCCGACACTCCGTCTCCTTCCAAAGTTGCGGACATGACCAGAAGCTTCAGGTCCTCCCGCAGCAGAGACTGGGATTGCAGGCAGAGGGCCAGACCCAGGTCCGCCGCCAGATTCCGCTCGTGAAACTCGTCGAACAGCACGATTCCCGCTCCTTCAAGAGAAGGATCGCGCTGGAGCATGCGGGTAAGGACCCCTTCCGTAATGACCTCGATCCGTGTCTTCGGCCCGACCTTCGTGTCCGAGCGCATCCGGTACCCGACCGTCTCGCCCGTCTTTTCCCCCAGCAGGGACGCCATATAAGCTGCGGCAGCCCTTGCCGCAATTCGCCGCGGCTCCAGCATCAGGATGCGTTTGCCGTCCAGCCAGGGCTCCTTGAGGAGAGCAAGCGGCACACGCGTCGTTTTGCCCGCTCCTGGCGGGGCGATAAGGACGGCGTTCTGCTCCCGCCGCAGCACATCCAGCAGCTCCGGGAGTACTGCCTCCACCGGTACGTTCATATCTGTATCCCCCGTTTAGTTCGTTAAAAGTCAACGCTTGCTTTTCTTTATCATGCTTTGCTCTATTATAGAAGCGATTCTAAACTGCCTTTGCGCGTAACCTTATAGCCCGCCGAACTTCACGGCTTCATCCAACCCGAAGCATGTCTTCATGTCCGCGTCAAAAAATGGCCGCGTCGTTTATCCTGCCGGCAAAACCTTTGTGCGCCAGGATCGGTCATTCGCGGCCGAATCCCGGCCGATCCTAATTACTGCCGGGCTTGCGGGTTTGCGCCGGATCGTTTTTTCAAAAACACGAAAGAGCCGCTCCGTTGGCGGTCGGTCTTCGTATCCGGTTGAATCCGGCAGAGCGAATGACCGGAAGTTCTTTTCACAGCATAAACCAATTGACCGCTTCCCGTCCATTCACCCGATTGCACAAAAAAAGAGGACGCTCCCATCGTCCCCTTGGAGTGAACACCTTGCACGCGGCCCGCCTCCTCCTCTATTCCTCGACCAGCGGTTCCACAATAACCGTAATAACGGCTTCGGTACGGTCCCCTCGGGTGTTGGTGATCTCAATCGTGAAGAAATCCATTCCCGTAAAGTTCCAGCCGGGAGCGTAGGTCCATGTCCCGCCCGCGCTTACCGTGGATATTCCGTATCCGGCGGATTGTTTTAACGAATAGGTCAGCCGCAGTCCCAGCCTGCTCAGTGCCCGCACTCTGCCCTGAATCGGCGTGTTCACTAGAGTCATACGCGTCTCGCTCCGTGCCGTCAGTGTATCGGGGACGGGCTCTCCGTTACCGCCTCCGTCCTCCTTCCTTTCGACCGTTATCACAATCAGCGCTACAGAAACGCCGCCCCTGCTGTCACGAATAAGGACCGTAAACCGGTCGCTTCCCGTGAAGCCCGGATCCGGCAAGTAAATAAATCTGCCTTCCGCCCCGACGCTGACTTTTCCCGATTCCGGCGGCAGCAGAAGCTCGAACCGCAGCGGATCGTTATCCGGATCGGACGCCTGTATCTGCCCGTCGAGCGGAGTGTACGCATACGTGGCGAACTCCTGGTCCGATACCGCGGGAGGGCGGTTGGACGGCGGGAAAGCTTTCGACGGAATGACGGTAATCCGGACCGCCGCCAGCGTTTTTTCGCCAGTACGCAGGCTCGTGACCGCCACCGTAAACACATCCGTTCCCGTGAATCCCTCAAACGGCGTATACGTGAAGGTTCCGTCCGGATAGACCACGACCGTTCCGTAAGAAGGCGAACCCTGCAGTTCAAAGAGAAGCTGGCCTCCTTCCGGATCCGCGGCGGAAATCCGTCCGGTTACCGGCTCCCCTTCGCGGGTAGCGAGTTCGATATTGCCGGCTACCGGCTGCTCGGAGACGGGCAGTATCGTTACGGTCACTTCCAGAACGCTGAATGCCCCGTAAGAATCCGTCACTTCCACTTCAAAAACATCGCTGCCCGCGAAACCCGAATAAGGCGTATAGCGGAAGCTTCCGTCCGGCTCAAGCTCGGCAGTACCGTGATCAGGCGGCCTTTTCACAGTAAAAGCGATGAGATCCGAATCCGGATCGGCAGCGGACAGCTTCCCGTAAACCGCCGTATCTTCCGGTGTCGAATAAGAAGCATTCTCGGCAGCGGGAGGCAAATTTGTGAAAGCGGTATTCACGGTAACCAGCGCTATACTGACAGCTCCACCCGCGTCCGTTACGCTGACCGTAAAGGAATCCGTCCCTGTGAAGTTGCGGCTGGGCGTATAAGTGAACGTCCCGTCCGTACGGACCGATGCCGTCCCGTTAAGAGGCAGGGTATTCAAGTTATAAAAGAGCGATTGCCCTTCCGGATCGGTCGCCGTAATCGTTCCTGAAACCGGCACATTTCTTGTCGTTGAGCTTTGGACATTCCCGACGAGCGGAGCTTGGTTCACCGGCAGGACGACAACTTTAACCAAAACCGTCTGTAAGATGCTTGACTCCGTGAGGACAAACGAATCGCTGCCCGTGAAGTTTTGATTAGGGACGTACGTAAAGCTTCCGTCGGCATTTATCGTTACCGAACCGTTTGAAGGCGGCGTACTCAACTGATAGGCCGCCGAAACTTCCGGTATGAGCGGGACCATGCTCGTAAGAGGTATATTTTGCAGCGTCATTAAAGTGGTTTCGTTGGATGATCCCGCGAAAACCGGCGACACTTCGACGGTAATTGCCGCCGTCGCTGAAGCGCCCGACTCGTCGGTGACACTGACTTGGAAAGAATCGGTTCCCGCAAAGGTTGGATTCGGCACATACGTGTACGTATTTCCGGGTCCTACCGTCGCCGTACCGTTTGCGGGAAGTGTGTCCAGCATGTAGGTCAGGACATCACTGTCGATATCGACCGCATCGATCGTACCGCTAACAGCCTGATTCACGAACGTGGATTCCGATACATGGAGGACCCGAGGCGGATCGTTGACGGGCAGGACCGTAACCGTCACGTCCGAGACGAAGTCGGCTCCATGGTCATCGCTCACGCGGATTGTAAAACCGTCCGTCCCGTTAAAATCCTGTGCGGGAGTATAGATAAAGCTCCCGTCCGCATTTAAAATGACCGCACCGTTGCCGGGTGCCGTATTGACGGTATACACAATCGGATCGCCTTCCGGATCATACGCCGAAATTCGTCCGGATACAGGCGTATCCTCCTGTGTAGAAAGGGCCAGCGGAGCTGCAAAAGGCGGATCGTTAACAGGCGTGACCGTTATGTTTACAACGGCCGATGTGACTCCGCCCTGACCGTCCGAGGCATGGACCACGAAAAAGTCCGTGCCGTTAAAATTCAGGTTCGGCGTATACGTGTACGATCCGTCGGCATTAACGACGGCGATCCCGTTGGCGGCCTGTGCGGCAAGGGCATAAGTAACGGAATCGCCTTCCGGATCGACTGCCGTAATTTGGCCGTTCAGAACGGTATCTTCGGCGGTTGCTTCATTCACCGTCCCCAGAATAGGCGCATCGTTAACCGGTACGACCGTAATGGTCACGACAGCACTGTCCGTTCCTCCCGCCCCGTCACTGACGGTTACGGTAAAACTGTCGATTCCGTTGAAATTCGCATTCGGCGTGTAGCTGAATGCGCCGTCCGCCGTCACCGAAGCGAATCCGTTCGAAGCTTGTAGCGCCAGCGCAAAGGTCAGGAGGTCTCCGTCGGCATCCGACGCGGCAACCGTGCCGGTAAGTGGCGTATCTTCGTACGTGGCTGCAAAAAGATCTTCCGCTGTCGGGGGATCGTTTTGCGGCGTGACGACAATAAATACCTGCGCTTCGGTCGTTCCGCCCTGTCCGTCGCCGATGACGACCGTAAAGCTGTCCGTACCGTTGTAATCGGGATTCGGCGTATAGGTATAGCCTCCGTCCGCACCGATCACGACCGATCCGTTCACCGGAAGCGTGCCAAGTGTGAAACTCAGCGCATCGCCGTCGGCATCAAAGGCCGTAATCTGCCCGGATACCAGCGTATCCTCCGCCGTATAATCCGTCTGAGCGGCTGCAATCGGCGCGTCGTTGACCGGCGTCACCGTTACCGTAACATTGGAAATCGCAGAACCTCCCCGGCCGTCGTCAATCACTACGGTAAAAGAGTCTGACCCGTTGAAATCCGCCCCCGGCGTATACACAAAACTTCCGTCCGCCGCAACCGCCGCCGTACCATGGGTCGGAAATGTGCCGAGCAGATACGTCAGCGCATCGCCGTCCGCGTCCGTGGCGATTACCGCACCGGCAAGCGGCGTATCCTCCGGCGTCGTCAGCGCCAGATCCGCCGTCACCGGCGGGTCGTTCACCGGCGTCACCGTCACCGTCACGGTCGCCGTGGCCGTCCCTCCGCTGCCGTCGCTCACCGTCACGGTGAAGCTGTCGGTGCCGTTAAAGTCCGGCGCCGGCGTGTACGTGTACGTCCCGCCTGCCGACACCACGGCCGTCCCGCTGACCGGTGGAGTCCCCAGCGCGTACGTCAGTGCGTCGCCGTCCACGTCCGTGGCCGTGATCTGCCCCGTCACCGGCGTATCTTCCGGCGTTACGTCGGCCACATCGGCAACTGCCGGCGCATCGTTGACCGGCGTGACCGTCACCGTGACGTGAGCCACCGCCGTCCCTCCGCTGCCGTCGCGGACGGTCACGCTGAAGCTGTCCGTCCCGTTGAAATCGGGCGCCGGCGTGTACGTGAACGTCCCGTCCGCGTTCAGCGCGACGCTGCCATGCCCGGCCGCCGCCGCCAGCGCGTACGTCAGCGCGTCGCCGTCCGCGTCCGTGGCCGTAATCTGTCCCGCCACGGGCGTATCCTCCGCCGTCGTCAGCGCCACGTCGGCCGTTACCGGCGGATCGTTCACCGGTGCTACATTCACCGTGACCGTCGCGGTGGCGGTCCCGCCGCTGCCGTCGCTCACCGTCACGGTGAAGCTGTCGGTGCCGCTGAAGTCCGGCGCCGGGGTGTACGTGTACGTGCCGTCCCCCGCCACCACGGCCGTACCGTTTGCCGGGGGCGTCCCCAGCGCAAACGTCAGCGTGTCTCCGTCCACGTCGGTCGCCGCAACCTGCCCCGTTACCGGCGTATCCTCCGCCGTGTAATCGACCTGCCCGGCCGCAACCGGCGCATCGTTAACCGGCGTCACCGTCACGGTAACGTGCGAGATGGCGAACCCTCCGGCACCGTCGCTCACGACGACCGAGAAGCTGTCGAGGCCGTTAAAATCCGGCGCCGGCGTATACGTGAACGTCCCGTCCGCCGCAACCGCCGCTGTTCCGTGGGACGGCAGCGTGCCGAGCACGTACGTCAGCGCATCCCCGTCCGCGTCCGTGGCGGTTACCGCGCCGGCAAGCGGCGTATCCTCCGGCGTACTCAGCGTCAGGTCCGCCGTCACCGGCGCGTCGTTGACCGGCGTCACCGTAATCGTGACGGTAGCCGTGTCCGTGCCGCCGCTGCCGTCGCTCACCGTCACCGTAAAGCTGTCGGTGCCGTTATAGTCCGGATTCGGCGTGTACGTGTACCCGCCTGCCGCCGTCACGACCGCCGTGCCGTTCACCGGCGGCGTTCCCAGCGCAAACGTCAGCGCGTCGCCGTCCACATCGGCCGCCGGGACCTGGCCGCTCACCGGGGTATCTTCCGGCGTCACATCGGCCACATCGGCGACCACCGGCGGATCGTTCACCGGCGTCACCGTCACGGTTACATTCGCGACCGCCGTCCCCCCGTTGCCGTCATCGACCAGGACCGTAAACGAATCCGTTCCGTTGAAATCCGCAATCGGCGTATACTTGAACGTCCCGTCCGGATTCAGGAGCACGATGCCGTGCGTCGGCTGTGTCCGCAGCATAAACGTCAGCGTGTCGTCATCCGCATCGGTCGCCGCAATCTGTCCGGCCGCCGCAGTATCCTCGGGCGTTGTCAGCGCCAAATCGGCCGTTACCGGCGCGTCGTTCACCGGTGCCACGTTCACTGTGACCGTCGCAGTCGACGTTCCTCCGTTGCCGTCACTCACCGTCACGGTGAAGCTGTCGACTCCGTTAAAGTCGGGATTCGGCGTATACGTGTAGGTGCCGTCCGCCGTCACGACTGCCGTTCCGCTCACCGGAGGCGTGCCCAACGCGTAGGTCAGCGCATCGCCGTCCACATCCGAAGCTATGATCTGGCACGTTACGGGCGTATCCTCCGTCGTGAAGCATTGCTCGTCGAGCACGACCGGCAGATCGTTGACCGGCGTTACGACGACATTCACGTTCGAAATGGCATGCCCGCCGTTTCCGTCGCTGACGACAACCGTGAAACTGTCCGTACCGTTAAAGCCGGATGCGGGTATATACGTAAACGTCCCGTCCGCCGCAACCGCCGCCGTTCCTCTTCCCGGACCCGTGCCGAGCAGATACGTCAGCGCATCGCCGTCCGCGTCCGTGGCGGTTACCGCACCCGCAAGCGGCGTATCCTCCGGCGTCGTCAGCGCCAGATCCGCCGTCACCGGCGGGTCGTTCACCGGCGTCACCGTCACCGTTACGACTGCTGTCGCCGTGCCGCCGTTTCCGTCGCTCACCGTCACGGTGAAGCTGTCGGTGCCGTTAAAGTCCGGCGCCGGCGTGTACGTGTACGTCCCGCCTGCCGACACCACGGCCGTTCCGTTCACCGGCGGAGTCCCCAGCGCGTACGTCAGCGCGTCGCCGTCCACGTCCGTGGCCGTGATCTGCCCCGTCACCGGCGTGTCTTCCGGCGTCACGTCAGCCACATCGGCGGCTGCCGGCGCGTCGTTGACCGGCGTGACCGTCACCGTGACGTGAGCCACTGCCGTCCCTCCGCTGCCGTCGCGCACGGTCACGCTGAAGCTGTCCGTCCCGTTGAAATCGGGCGCCGGCGTATACGTGAACGTCCCGTCCGCGTTCAGCACGACGCTGCCGTGCCCGGCCGCCGCCAGCGCGTACGTCAGCGCGTCGCCGTCCGCGTCCGCGGCCGTAATCTGCCCCGCCACGGGCGTGTCTTCCGCCGTCGTCAGCGCCAGGTCGGCCGTTACCGGCGGATCATTGACCGGCGCCACATTTACCGTGACCGTCGCGGTCGCGGTCCCTCCGCTGCCGTCGCTCACCGTCACGGTGAAGCTGTCGGTGCCGTTGAAGTCCGGGTTCGGCGTGTACGTATACGTGCCGTCCGCCGCCGCCACGGCCGTTCCGCTCACCGGAGGCGTCCCCAGCGCAAACGTCAGCGTGTCGCCGTCCACGTCGGTCGCCGTGACCTGTCCCGTTACCGGCGTATCCTCCGCCGTGTAATCGACCTGCCCGGCCGCAACCGGCGCATCGTTCACCGGCGTCACCGTCACGGTGACGTGCGAGATAGCGAATCCTCCGGCGCCGTCGCTCACGACGACCGTGAAGCTGTCGAGCCCGTTAAAATCCGGCGCCGGCGTATACGTGAACGTCCCGTCGACCGCCACCGCCGCCGTCCCGTGGGACGGCAGCGTGCCGAGCACGTACGTCAGCGCATCGCCGTCCGCGTCCGTGGCGGTTACCGCGCCGGCAAGCGGCGAATCCTCCGGCGTACTCAGCGTCAGGTCCGCCGTCACCGGCGCGTCGTTGACCGGCGTCACCGTAATCGTGACGGTAGCCGTGTCCGTGCCGCCGCTGCCGTCGCTCACCGTCACCGTAAAACTGTCGGTTCCGTTATAGTCCGGATTCGGCGTGTACGTGTACCCGCCTGCCGCCGTCACGACCGCCGTGCCGTTCACCGGCGGCGTTCCCAGCGCAAACGTCAGCGCGTCGCCGTCCACATCGGCCGCCGGGACCTGGCCGCTCACCGGGGTGTCTTCCGGCGTCACATCGGCCACATCGGCGGCCACCGGCGGATCGTTGACCGGCGTCACCGTCACGGTTACATTCGCGACCGCCGTCCCCCCGTTACCGTCATCGACCAGGACCGTAAACGAATCCGTTCCGTTGAAATCCGGAATCGGCGTATACGTGAACGTCCCGTCCGGATTCACTACAGCGGTTCCGTACACGGGAGACGTGAAAAGCGCAAACGTCAGCGTGTCGTTGTCTCCGTCGACCGCCGTTATGGTTCCGGTCACGGACGTGTCTTCCGGAATCGTAACGGACGCGTTGGACAGAACCGGCACATCGTTAACCGGCGTAACGGTCACCGTTACCACGGACGTATCCGTTCCCCCGTTTCCGTCATCGACAAGGACCGTAAAACTGTCGGTGCCGTTAAAATCGGCGTTCGGCGTATAAACAAACGTTCCGTCGGCCCCCACTGCTGCCGTCCCGTTCAAAGGAGCTGTACTTAACGAATAGGCCAGCGGGTCACCGTCCGCATCCTGCGCGGCTATTTTACCGCTAAACGCAATGTCTTCGGGAGTCGTCACCTGCAGATCCGCAGCAACGGGAGCGTCATTGACAGGAGTCACCGTCACGGTGACGAGCGAGAAATCGATCTGGCCTCCCGGACTCGAAGTCACCTGGACCGTGAAGGAATCCGTCCCGTTAAAATTCGGATTCGGCGTATACGTGAACGTCCCGTCGGGGTTAACTGCCGCACTGCCGTTGGCCGGAGCTCCTTCCAGCGCGAAAGTCAGCGTGTTTCCCGGGGGCGGATTTCCCGTGACCGCCCCGGTGAGCGGCGTATCCTCGGGCGTTGTAAAGGCAGTGTCGTTGCCTAAATTGGGATTGAGCGTAGGGATAACCGTTAAGGTAACCTGCGCCGTATCCGTACCGCCGTTCCCGTCGCTCACTTGGATGACGAACGCGTCCGTACCGCTGAATCCGGGATTCGGCGTATAGGTGAAGGCACCGCCCGCTCCTATGACGACCGAACCGTTCTCCGGAGGTGTTGATGTGCTGAACGTGAGTGTATCCCCATCCACATCCGTGCCCACGATCTGACCGGTCACGGCGGAGTCCTGAGGAACCGAGACGGACGTATCTTCGGCAGCCGGCGGGTCGTTGACAGGCACAACCGTCAGGGTCAGAACGGACATCCCGGAACCTCCGTTACCGTCGTCGATCCTTACGACAACCGTATCTGTGCCGTTATAATTCAAACCGGGCGTATAAGAGAACGTTCCGTCCGGATTTAACGTGAACACGCCGTTTTCCGGCGAGACGACCACTGTGTACGTAAGCGGGTCGCCATCCGGGTCAACCGCTCCGATGATCCCGAAAAGCACCGTGTCCTCCGGGGTGCTCAAATTCTGAGGCGGAGCAAAAGGCGGATCGTTCACCGGTGTCACCTCTATTGTCACCACGGCAGTATCCGTCCCGCCGTTGCCGTCGTTGACGAGGACCGTAAAACTGTCCGTTCCATTGAAATTGGCACCGGGTGTATACGTGTAGGAACCGTCCGGATTGACGACGGCCGTGCCGCTGACCGGAGGCGCGGCAAGACTGTATGTCAACGGGTCTCCGTCCGGATCGACAGCGGTAATCTGGCCGTTGGTCGGCGTATCCTCCGCCGTGCGATCCGATACATCATTCGCTACGGGCGGATCGTTTACAGGCGTCACTGTAACGGTCACATTGGAAATCGCCGACCCTCCGTTACCGTCGTTGACCACAACCGTGAAACTGTCCAATCCGTTAAAATCCGGTACGGGCGTATACGTAAACGTTCCGTCTTGTAAAACGGCAGCGGTGCCGTTCGTCGGAACGGTCCCCAGCAGAAAAGTAAGAGAATCCCCGTCCGCATCGGTGGCGGTTACCGCGCCGGCAAGCGGCGTATCCTCCGGCGTCGTCAGCGCCTGATCCGCCGTTACCGGGGCATCGTTGACCGGCGTCACCGTAACGGTAACGGTAACGGAAGCATCCGCCGTTCCCCCGTTACCGTCGTTGACGCTGACAGTAAACGTATCCGTGCCGTTAAAATCCGCTGCGGGGGTGTACGTGAAGGCACCTGCCGGAGTAACCGTCGCCGTCCCGTTAGCGGGCAGCGTACCCAGCGTGAACGTTAAAGTGTCTCCATCCGCATCCGTGGCCGACACTTGACCGCTCACCGGTGTGTCTTCCGGCGTTACCAGTACGATGTTATCCGCTGCGGGCGGATCATTCACCGGGGTGACCGTCACCGTCACGCCGGAGATGGCGGTTCCTCCGTTCCCGTCGCTTACCTGTACGGCAAACGTATCGGTCCCGTTAAAATCGGGAAACGGCGAATACACGAACGTGCCGTCCGCATTGACAACCGCGTTTCCGTTCGAAGGAGGAGCAGCCAATGTATACGTCAACGTGTCTCCGTCCACGTCCGTTGCCGTTACGGTTCCGCCGGCGGGGGTATCCTCCTGTGTCGTCATAGTGACGTCCGTCGTAACGGGCGCATCGTTCACCGGAGCCACCTGTACCGTCACCCGGGCCTCGGCCGTTCCTCCGCTGCCGTCGCTGACGGTAACTGTAAAGGTATCGGTTCCGTTAAAATTAAGCGCCGGCGTGTAGGTGTAGGCTCCGTCGCCTCCCACAACCGCCGTCCCGTTTAAGGGAGGCGTCCCCAGAGCGAACGTCAGTACGTCGCCGTCCGCATCTGTCGCTCCTATGTGCCCCTGGACAGGGGTATCTTCAAGTGTGAAGACCGCTGCATTTACTGCGACCGGAGGATCGTTCACAGGCGTAACCGTAACCGTCACATTCGAGATTGCGGTTCCTCCGTTCCCGTCATTTACGACCACGGTGAAGCTGTCCGTTCCGTTAAAATCCGAGGCGGGAATATACGTGAACGTTCCGTCGGCCGCAACCGTTGCGCTGCCGTTTACCGGACCCGTGCCCAGAACAAATTGGAGTGCATCTCCATCCGCATCCGAAGCCGTTACCGCTCCGGCAAGCGGGGTATCTTCCGGGGTGGTCAGATTCAGATCCGCCGTCACTGGCGCATCGTTCACAGGCGTGACGGTGATCGTTACGGTAGCGGTATCCGTTCCTCCGTTCCCGTCGCTAACGGTCACGGTAAAACTGTCGGTCCCGTTAAAATTCGGATTCGGCGTATACGTAAACGTGCCGGCTGCAGTAATGACTGCCGTTCCGTTTGCAGGCTGGGTGCCGATGGCAAACGTCAGCGCATCGCCGTCCGGGTCCGTCGCCGTAACCTGACCCGTTACAGGTATGTCTTCCGGAGTCACATGCGCAAAGTCCGCTACAGCGGGAGGGTCGTTCACAGGCGTAACCGTAACGGTTACGCTCGATAAAGCACGCCCGCCGTTTCCGTCGCTCACGCCGATTACAAAAGAATCGGTCCCGTTAAAGTCCGGTCCGGGGGCATAAACAAACGTCCCGTCCGGATTCAGCGTAACGGTGCCGTGTCCCGCGGCGGCTTCCACGGTGAAAGCGAGGACATCGCCGTCCGCATCCGTCGCGACGACCGCTCCGCTCACCGGCGTATCTTCCGGCGTCGTCAGCGTCACATCGGAGGTGACGGGCGGATCGTTGACCGGCTCCACCACGACGGTTACCGTCGCGGTCGCCGTACCGCCGCTGCCGTCGCTCACGGTAACCGTAAAGCTGTCCGTCCCGTTAAAATCCGGTGCGGGTGTATACGTGTAGGTGCCGTCGGCCGATACGGCCGCAGTTCCATAGGCCGGCGGCGTGCCAAGCGTGAAGGAGAGCGCATCGCCGTCCACGTCGGACGCGGTTACCTGCCCGGTTACCGGTGTATCCTCCAAGGTGACGTCCGCCGTGTCCGAGACAGTCGGCGGATCGTTCACGGGCGTGACCGTAACCGTCACATTGGAAATCGCCGTACCCCCGCGGCCGTCGCTGACGACAACGGTGAAACTGTCCGTCCCGTTAAAGTCGGGGTTCGGCGTGTACGTATAGCTCCCGTCGGAGGCAAGCGATACTGTTCCGTGCGTAGGTAACGTTCCGAGCACGTAGCTCAGGGCATCCCCGTCCGCATCCGTTCCGCTCACGGCACCGTTCAGCGGAGTATCTTCCGGGGTCGTCACCGCCGCATCCGATGTTACCGGAGGATCGTTGACCGGAGTCACAATAATTGTGACAACAGCCTCCGCGTTCCCTCCGCTGCCATCGCTTACGGTTACCGTAAAGCTGTCTGTCCCGTTATAGTTAAGCGCAGGCGTGTAGGTGTAAGATCCGTCTGCCGCTACGGTTACAGTCCCGTTGACCGGTGCCGTTCCCAAAGCGAAAGTCAGAGGATCCCCATCGACATCGGCAGCCGTGACCTGACCGCTTACCGCCGTATCCTCGGGCGTAGTCAGCGTCAGCGATTCCGGCACGGGCGGATCGTTGACCGGAGTTACCGTCAGGTTCACATTCGAAACGGCCTTCCCTCCGCTGCCGTCGCTCACCTCGACGACAAACGAGTCGTTTCCGTTGAAATTCGGTGCCGGAACATAAGTAAACGTCCCGTCGGGATTCAAGGAGACGGTGCCGTTCGATGCAGGTGCCTTCAACGTGTAGGTTAAGGAATCACCGTCCGCATCCGTTGCGGCGACCAGACCGCTTACCGGCGTATCCTCCGCGGTGGTCAGCGCGACATCCGAAGTGACGGGCGGGTCGTTGACCGGAGTCACCGTTACCGTCACCGCAGCGGAATCGGTTCCGCCTTTTCCGTCGCTGACGGTAACGGTGAACACATCGGTCCCGTTGTAATCGGGCGCCGGCGTGTACGCATAGCTCCCGTCGGGCGCTACGACCGCCGTTCCGTTGACAGGCGGGACAGCCAGGGCAAAGGCGAGCGCGTCCCCGTCCACATCCGCCGCGAGGACCCGGCCCGATACCGGCGTATCCTCCGGAGTAACGACGTTCTCGTCCTGCGCCACGGGCGGATCGTTGACAGGCGTTACCGTGACAACGATATGAGAAATCGCCGAACCGCCTTTGCCGTCGCTAACGACCACATTGAAGCTGTCCGTCCCGTTAAAATTAAGGTTCGGCGTATAGATCAGGCTTCCGCCTGTGCCCAGCACGGCCGTGCCGTGAGTCGGCAGCGTCCCCAGCACATACGTCAGCGCGTCGCCGTCCATATCCGCTGCCGTCACAGTGCCCGTAACCGGTGTATCCTCCGCCGTCGTCAAAGCGAGGTCGGACGTTACGGGCGCATCGTTTACGGGCGTGACGCCGACTTGTACGGAAGCGCTCGCCGTACCGCCTTTTCCGTCGCTGACGGTAACCGTGAAGCTGTCTGAGCCGTTGAAGTTCGCAAGCGGGGTGTACGTATAGCTCCCGTCGGAGGCCAGCACGACCGTGCCGTTGAGCGGCGCGGTGCCCAGCGCATAGGTCAGCGCGTCGCCGTCCACATCGCTCGCGGTAATTTTCCCGCTGACCGGAGTGTCTTCCGGCGTGACGACACTTCCTCCGGCGGCGACCGGCGGGTCGTTGACGGGCGTCACCGTAATCGTGACGTTGGAAACGGCCGAACCGCCTTTGCCGTCGCTTACCCGGACGGCAAAAGAGTCCGTTCCGTTAAAGTTAAGCCCCGGCGTATAGACGAACGTTCCGTCCGCGTTAAGCGTGACGCTTCCGTGCGTAACGGGAGCTGCCAGCGTATACGTCAGACTGTCGCCGTCGACGTCCGTCGCGGGAATGGCACCGGTGACAGGCGTATCCTCGGCCGTCGTCAAATTCACATTGGAGGCGACCGGAGGATCATTCACCGGCGTAACCGTAATGGCTACGGAAGCCGAAGCCGTTCCTCCATTGCCATCGCTGACCGAATAAGTGAAACTGTCGGTACCGTTGTAATTGAGATTGGGCGTGTACGTGAACACTCCTGTCGGACCGAATACAACCGTCCCGTGCGCGGGAGGGACGGCCAGGCTGAACGTCAGCGTGTCGCCGTCCACATCGGTTGCCGTTACTTTTCCGCTCAGCGACGTATCCTCCAGCGTAGTAAGCGATAGATTCTGGGCGACCGGCGGGTCGTTCACCGGTGTAACCCGTATGGTGACGAGCGAGTTTGCCGACCCTCCCGCGCCGTCGCTGACCGTAACGGAGAATGAATCCGTTCCGTTGAAGTTCAAACTCGGCACATACGTAAAAGAGCCGCTGGCGTTAAGCGTGACCGTCCCGTGCGCGGGCGGGCTTCCGACTGTATAAGACAAAACCGCGGATTCGGGATCCGATGCCGGAATTTGTCCCGTAAAGGCCGTATCCTCGGCGATTGTTCCCGTTACGTTGGAAGCGGTCGGCGGGTAATTACCGGCCGCTACGGTCACAACGGAAGAGGCGGCCGTACCGTTGAAAACCGTCCCTCCGGTCACACTCTGGAACTGGTAAGTGACCGTCGCCTGGTCGGCGAACTGCGCAGGATCGGTAGGACGCGAAGTGACCCGGCTTTGAAATTGGACCACGATGGACTGGCTGTTCGCCAAATTTCCCAGGGAGATTCCCGTGTAAGGATTTGCCGAAGCTTGAGCCGTGCCGTTGACGGTCACGCTGCCCGCAATAAACGTCGTACCCGCCGGCTGCTGGTCCGTAAGCGTAAGCGTATTGGCCGTGGCGTTGCCGGAATTTGCAATCGTAACTTTGTACGTGATCACATCGTTAATGTATGCGGTTGTCTTGCCGGATTCCTTCGTTACACTAATGACCGGCGCATTGATGTTCACTTGAAGGGCCAGCGCATTGATCAGATACACGTCGCCGGACGTCGTTCCCCGGATATTGGCGGACGTCTGCGAATTAACCAGTTTGGACGATACGTCCACATTCGTGATGTCCCATCCCTGACGGCCGCCGGATATAACGTTCCCCGTAGGATGATTCCGGTCTCCGAACGTCCCGGTCGCGTCGAGCAAGCCGCTGTCGTTATTAATCTGCGAGCAAAAAAAGTTGCTGACGGGATTGTTCGGCCCGTAAATCGGTGCAAGATCGGCTGCCGTGGGTCCAAATTGCATCTGGTCGCCCGTAAGCGGAGAGTCCCCTTCCTGGGCGCTTACGAGCAGCCTCCCGCTGAGCGGACCGCTCGTCGGGGTAGAAAACCCGCTAACGACGGCCGAGTTCGTGCTTGACGGGGTATCCACCATCTCATTGCCGACGAAAATGGTCATGTTCCGCGATGGGAGCGTCGCATTCTGATAAATGACGGCGAGCGTCCAGCCCGCATGATTAGTGCTGTTCTCGCTGTCTCCCTGCGTACCCGGAACTTTACCGACCGTATAGGTCCCGCCTCCGCCCGCCTGGACAAGACTCGTTACATTGGCGGTCCTCACATAAAAGTAACGAGTTGTATTCACGCTGGCGGTAGCCGTATCGGGTGTAACCGTAAAAACGCCGGCACTGTTCGCGAGCGACACCGTATTCCCCAGGGCGCTGCTTACGTTCTCTCCGCCTAAGTTGTAGCTCCCTCCCCAAATCAGCTCCGCATACAAAACGGTACTCTGAGAAGGCAGGACGAGGATGGCCGAAGAAGAATTCAGCCGATAATCGGACGTGGTCCCGAGCGGATAGGTTCCGTCCCGGAGACTTGTATTGGCCGTGGTGAACGTGCCGATGGAATGAGCCGTTCCCGGCGCGTTTGTATTATTCTGTTTGCTGAGACCGAGCGTATTGCCCGTAAACGTGATGGCACCGTTGGTGGTGGTCGAGTATCGGTTTATAAAAGGCATCCGTATCCCTCCTTTCCGCTATAGGTAGTTTATGCTGCACCCTCCGCCGATTTGCTTCGACAAAGCTCGACCACTGGAAAAAAATAAAAAAGCGCCATGCGGACAATCCGCAAGACGCTTTCTTCATTTTACATACAGCCGTTATATTCCCGGATTTATTTAAAAAAGGGATATCACCCCTCATTCTCCAGCCGAACTCGTTCCATCTTCCCTTCTCAAAGAGCGGAAGCGACTTTGCTATTACCGGCCGCATCGGAGACGGGCGCGAGCTTGGGAAGGATAGAGCCCAGAAGCAGCATCCCCGTCATGCCTGTCGCAAAAAGCACCAGGGCCATCCCCCAAGCAGGCAGGAACCCTCCGATCACGACATTGATAGCGCAGATGAAATGGGCGCCGCTGTACAACATCCCGTTGATCGCCATATAAGAACTTCGCGCATGGTCGGGAACGATGTTCACGAGGAACGCCTGCTTGATCGGAACGTAAACCAGTTCGCCGACGGTGGCGATGAGCATCAGGGCAAGGAGAGCCCAAGGTTGATTGCCCATGGCCAGGTAGCTGTAGCCCGCAATGTTCAGGAAGAGACCGACGAACATCGTGCGCGTACCGCCGTATTTTTTGAGCAGATAACCGGTAAAAAGCGAAAGAACGACGATGGCGAGAGTATTCTCGGTTCTCAGAATACCCAGAAGCTCAAGACCGTTCAAACTCGTCATGCCCGGCAGCAGAACGGCTCCGTGAATATCCCTTTCCAGGCGGATACCGATGTACTCCGTCAAATTAAACTCCACCGAAACCAGAAGCAGACTGGCCAGAACATAAACCATAAACGTCCGGTCGCGGAACACCTCTCCATAGCTTTTGAGAATATGAAAAGGTCCGCCTGTTTTCGGGACACCTTCCCGCTCTACCGGCTGAACAGCCGGCTGCAGCGTTTCAGACAACCAGATCAGGGTAACGAGGTAAGAGATGAACGTGACCGCCGATACCCCGATTAACAGTTCGAACAAGTGCGAGCTGAACAGGAACGCCCCGATAATGCCCGCGATCGAGATGGACAAGTTATTCAGCCAGTATGTAATGCGGTACATAAATTTACGGGCGCCGGTCTCGGTCACGTCGATCAGCATAGCGTCCGCGGCGGGCTTGCCCAGTCCCCAGGCGGCTCCGATGACAAGGCTCATCGCCAGGGTCAGGTACGGCGACTCGTACCAGGGCGAATTCGCGGCCGCCATCACCGCGTAAGCCGCCGTACAGACAAGCTCGCTGATCAGCATCAGCTTCTTGCGTCCGATGCGGTCCGCGTAATATCCACCGATAAACGTCGCGGCGACTCCTGCGATAATGTTGCCCATGACCGCTAATCCGGCGGTCGTCGTTCCGAGCGTTTTGGCGAAGTAAACCGCCATGAACGGCAGAACCATGCCGCTTAGAATGCCCGTCACAAAGTGCAGCGTTATCCGGATTTTTACATTGGGATGAAAATCTCTGAATCTCATGTCCGTTTCCTCATCTTCCGTCGGTACTGGGTGCTTGTTTTCGTTTCCCCAGTTTACCAAATCGTTCCCCACTAAAAAAGGTAAATGAACGGAGACAGTTTTCCCCTTTTCTGAACCGGTTTTCTTCTTTTATGCGTATTACTAAAAAACTGAATCACACCAGGAGGTCCGGCCATGCACCCGACGGAAACAAAAGACGAACTTCTCATGCAGCTGAACGAAATCCACAAATGGGAAAAAGAGCAGAAGGATATATTTTTCTGGGAAAAGCTCAGCCGCCTCCCCTTCGCCCTGCTGGACAAGGTTACCCCGCGCTTTCTACAAGACCGCATCGGACAGCTTATCGATGAAATCGGAAGCTATATTCAAACCGGCGGAAAATACCTCGTTTCGGAGAAAGGCATGCTCGAACATCTTTCCAAACATACGGCAGAGGAAAAAGAAGCCCGCCAAGTCGTCCCATCCATCCGGGAAGCGGCGGATCTTCCGCTCGTCGTCATGGACCGGGCCGTGGGTTCCTTGGCCGAATCCAGATCCGCGCTCGCGACCGTGCAAGGAGCCACCACGGGTTTCGGCGGCATTTTTACTCTGGCGATCGACATTCCCGCCCTGCTGGGTCTTTCCCTGAAAGTGCTCCAGGAAATTGCCGTCTGCTACGGCTACGACCCCAATGACAAGAAGGAGCGAATCTTTATTATCAACTGCCTGCAGTTTTCGTCCTCCGATATCGTGGGGAAAAAAGCTATCCTGGAGAAATTGTCCGATTACGATACGGAGGGCCGGCAGTCCGTATCCCAGCTTCAAGGCTGGCGGGAAGTCGTCACGACGTACCGGGATAATTTCGGCTGGAAAAAGCTGTTTCAGATGATCCCGGTCGCAGGCATGCTGTTCGGGGCGTATTTTAACCGGGGGACGATACGGGATGTCGCCGAAGCCGGGAAAATGCTGTACCGGAAGCGCCGCATTCTCGAAAGGTTGAATGAAGCCGCTTAAAGGAGTATCTCCATAGATATCTCGCATGAAAGCGGCATTCCCCAGCCCCCCCGTGCAATTGAACCGGCAGCTCCTGCGTCTGCTTTACACGGGCTGGGGCTTCTTTCGCCCGGATACGTTAAGCGAGCCAGTGAGAAACGCCTCCGGACCGCAGGATAAAATTCCTCTCATCTGCACAAAGTATTCCTAGCTTTTGGCGACCGGATCACCGGAGATCCTGAGGAATTCTTACCGAGGAGAGTGAATCCGCCTTATGGAGGCGAAAAAAAAATGGGATCTCATTTCTGTGGCGTCCATCCCGCTGATCATGACTCTTGGAAACTCTATGCTAATTCCTATCCTGCCTTTGATTCGTGAAAAGCTTCACGTGACCTCGTTTCAGGTCAGCCTGCTTATTACGGTCTATTCGATTGCAGCGATTCTACTTATTCCGGTCGCCGGGTTCCTATCGGACCGATACGGCCGTAAAATCGTGATCATCCCCAGTCTGATTATCGCCGGCATAGGCGGTGCCGTTTGCGGATTTGCAGCCTGGTTTATGCCTAATCCTTATATGACGATCCTGCTCGGCCGTTTGCTGCAGGGTATAGGGGCCGCAGGCGCGGCTCCCGTCGCCATGCCTCTCGTCGGAGACATGTTTACGAAGGAAAGCGATGTCAGCAGCGGCCTTGGCGTTATAGAAACGGCCAACACCGGGGGCAAGGTGCTGAGCCCCATTCTCGGGTCCGCGCTTGCCGCCCTGATCTGGTTTCTGCCATTTATGGCTATCCCCGTTTTCTGCCTGATTTCCGTCCTTATGGTTCTTTTTCTCGTCAAAAAACCGGAGAAAATAGACGGCAAAGAAGCCGTCCCGGACCAAAAGCAAGCGAAGGCGGAAGGAAAGCCTGCGGAGAAAACCGGGAAGCCGACGAAGGGCCCGTCCAAAGAATCGGAAGAGACCGACGGAGCACCGATCTCGCTCCCCGTTTTTCTGAAAGATCTGAAATGGATCTTTTCCAGGAACGGGAGATGGCTGTACGCCATTTTCGCCATCGGCTGCATCTGTATGTTTTTGCTTTTCGGGGCTCTTTTTTATTTGTCGGAGCTGCTCGAAGAGAAATACAAGCTGCACGGCATCCTCAAAGGATGCGTTCTGGCGATCCCCCTGACGCTGCTCTGCCTGACGTCTTTTATTACCGGCAAAATCATCGGACAGCATAAAAAGCGGATGAAATGGCTGACCTTTATCGGCAGCCTGCTTGCTTTGGGCGCGACCCTGGGCTGCCTTTTCTTCAACTCGCTGTACGGCCTGCTTACGATGCTTTCTCTGCTTGGAATCGGAATCGGGCTCGCTCTTCCCTGCCTGGACGCCTTCATTACCGCGGGAATCGACAAAGCCCAGAGGGGCACGATCTCTTCCTTCTACAGTTCCATGCGGTTCATCGGAGTCGCGGTCGGTCCTCCCGTCGTATCCGTTCTGCTGTCCAAATATCCGACTATTCTGTTCTATGTACTCGGTGCGGCCAGCCTACTGGCAGCTCTTCTCGCTTTATTCGCCATCCACCCGTCCACGGATGAAGAGCCCCCGCCCAAACCGGAGCCTTCTCCCGCCTAGAAACGAAAAGGCTTGTCCCTCAGGGACAAGCCTCCTCTCCTTCATTCTACTCTCGCCGCTGCTCACCTATCACTCTTTTATCCAGGCTGCTTTTAAATTCATCTCTTCTATACAATGCGATTCGTCCAGTTCCAGGTTGGAAATGGCGGGCGTGACGGGATAGGCTTCCATCGCTTCGGCCTTAAAAGGCTTGAGCAGGGGGATCAGCCGGTCTGTATCCATCGGCCCCTGCGACATCCACTCTCCGATTGAGTGCTGATTCAAAATAACCGGCATCTGGTTATGGAAGGAAGTAATCAGCGCGTTCGATTCCGTCATCAGCAGCGTACAGGTCCGAAGCTCTTTCCCTCTCGGGTCGCTCCATACATCATACAAACCGGCGATGCCGAAAACTTCACGATTCCGGGGCACCACGCGAACGGGAAAACTTTTCTTCCCTTCCGTCTTCCAATAATAAAAACCCGAGCACGGAACGATGCAGCGCTGACGCATAAAAATTTTACGGTAAGCAGGGTCCTGGTGAACCGACATCCCGTCCGCGTTAACCGCATCTCTTGCCCAAAAAGGAACGAATCCCCACCGGTATTCATCCAACACAAGCTCACCGTTTACGGAAACGATTACAGGCACATGCTGTCTGGGCGATAGGTTATACCGGGCTTTGTAAGGAAACGCTATCTTGTCCACTTGGAACCGGTTTTGAATCTCGGCTAAATCGGCCGTCAGGGAATATTGTTTGCACATGGAATTCACCATCCTTTTGTGCTTTATTGTGCCGCGGACCCAGGAAATATATTCTATTTCTCCTTCCTTTTTTAGACATTTACCGACATTTTCAGACAAAAAATTTGGTCAACCGACCTTTTTAGGGTACAATAGTCCAGAAGAATATGGGGTTCGGCGTTCCTTTGTTAATAAATAGACTTTTTCGATATGAATGGGTATTTCATCAATTAAAGTCTTATATCCACGATTTGGATTTACATGAAAAGGGACGCGTTCATAATTCCTTAATATTTTTCTTGTATAAAAGTATAGATCGAAAGGAAAGGAGCCTATTGCATGAGCATTCGATGGAAAGAATGGTATAAAAGCATGTTTGTTTGGACGATCGTGCTGCTGCTTGCCAAGATGGCACTGTTCCGGATCTTGGTCTATGACAAACTGACCCTGGACAAAATTTTAATCGACACCTTCGATGTGATGGTAGCAGCCTGTCTAATCGAGCTGTTCCGGCCCGGGCGTGTGAAAACAGCACTTTTCTGGATTTTCAACATCTTAGTCAGTTTGGCATTGCTCGCATCCGCTATCTACTTTCAAAATTTTGGAACAGTCCCCATCTACACAACGTTGAAACAGCTTCATCAAGTGGGACAAGTTTCTTCGTCCGTACGTTCGATTATGAGACCGGAAGATTTGCTGTTCTTCGCGGATATTCTCATCGTTCTGCTGTTCAAACTCGTCGTGCGTAAAAAAGCGAAGAGAAATTACGTGCCTTTCCGGCTCCCGTCACCGGTTACATACGCTCTCATGATCGTGAGCGTTCTGCTGGCCTCCACTTCCATCGCGGCCGCTTCCGGCACCAAAAACGAACTGAAAAAAGGAGAAGAACTCGGTTTCTTCGCTTATCAGGCCGTTTCTTTGTTTGACGGGCTCCGCGCCAACAGAACCAATTACGCGGACATTTCCGAGGTGAAGCAAAATCTGACGGAGCTGGAAGCCTCCTTCCCTCGCAGCGCCCCATTGGCACAAGGAGCGGCGCCTAATTATTTCGGCACGGAAAAAGGCAAAAACGTGATCGTGGTCCAACTCGAAGCGTTCCAGAACTTCCCGATCAATCTGGAAGTGAACGGTCAGACCATCACGCCGAACATGAATGAGCTGCTGAAGTCCAGCTTCTATTTCAATAACTTCTTCCAGCAGGTCGGGCAGGGCAATACATCGGACGCCGAGTTTATTTCCAATACGTCCATTTACCCGACAGCTACCGTGGCGATGTCCAGCGGCTTTAACAACCGCGAGCTGCCCGGACTGCCGAGAGCGCTTAACGCCCTCCAGTACGAAACGAATACGTTTCACGTCAATGACGTCAAATTTTGGGACCGGGACAAAATGTACCCCGCTCTCGGATTTAAACAATATTTCGATAAACCGTCTTTCACGAACGATAATTTCAATGCCTTCGGCGCATCCGACGAGGAGCTGTACCGGACCGGCATGAAACGTCTCGTTGAGCTGAACAACGAAAATCAGCCGTTCTACGCCCAGTTTATTTCGGCCTCCAGCCACCATCCGTTCAAAATACCCGCGGATAAACAGACGCTGGATCTGCCGGAGAACATCAAGGGCAAACAGCTCGGGGACTATCTGGAAGCCGTCCATTATACGGACTATGCCCTCGGAACCTTGATCGATCAGCTCAAAGAGAACGGCATGTGGGACAACACGATTCTCGTTCTGTACGGGGACCATTTCGGTCTGCAGCCGCAGGATAACGATCCGAAGATGGTCAGCGAGACGCTCGGAATCGACTACCACGAGCAGATTTCCCGCTACAATATTCCGCTCATTGTCCGTGCGCCTTCCCAGAAGGAAGGCCAGCAGATCGAAACGGCCGGCGGCCAACTGGACATTATGCCGACCATAGCCAATCTGCTCGGCATCCGGCTGGAAGAAACGGGAATTGTGCCGTTCGGGCACGACTTGCTCAACGTTACGAAGAACGTATCCGGTATCCGGTACTACCTGCCGACCGGCTCCTTCGTCAATAACGATATCTTGTTCGTTCCGGGCGAAGGCTTTGACGACGGGACTGCCGTCTCGCTCAAAACGCACAAGCCTGTGGCTGATTTCAGCCAGTACCGCAAAGATTACGACTACATCATGGACCTGATGCAGCTATCCGATGAATATGTGAAGCTGCTTCCCGTCCGCAAATAACCATCGTTAAGAATCAGGAACCGATTGTGCCGTAAAGGCCACCTGTCAAGAAGGCGACGCCCGCCCGGGCGTCGGCCTTCTTTCTTTTTTGATGGCTCGGAAGCAGCCGGGACGGGTTGGATAGAGTTGGAGAAACTTCCGTTTTGATTTGTTTGACATGTCATTTATTCCGTAGCATAATATTGACTATCGAATGTTTCACATGTGAATCATTAAACAGTGCAACGATAGGAGGCGAGAGCATGGATAGCCCGCTTTACCCCATCTATACTTCTTTTCGTGAAGTTAATCAGACGATCAAGCGTATCCTTCGCACGAATGCGGAAGCGATGGGGTTGTCCCATGTGCAATTCACGATTCTTCGGCTCCTAAAAAATTGTCCCGATACCAATGTGACGGAATTGGCCGAACGCTTGCAGCAGACAAACAGTTCGGTCAGCGTAGCCATTGAGCAGCTGGTCGGGATGGGGCTTGTCAATCGGATCCGCAGCGACGAAGACCGCCGGAACGTCAAATTAAACTTGACCGAAAGAGGTACGGAGAAGGTAAGGCTGTCAATGAACGAAGATTCGCAGCTTTATAAGCAGCTCGTACGGATCTTGGAAGTCCCGCCTCAGGAGCTTCAAAACATGTTAGACACGCATCAAAAAATTTTAGATCAGCTAAATGCCAAGGAGGAATAAAGTAAGATGGGTTACACCAGAATCGTTATCACCAACGTAGTAGTCATTATTGTTTTAATTGTCGCCGCTGTTACCGGCTATTATTTCTATAATCAGTCGACCACTTATATCAAAACCGAAAATGCGCAGATCGCCGGCCAGCAAATGCTGATTACCGCTCCTGCCACAGGCAAGCTTGAAGACTGGAAAGGCAAAGTCGGCCAAGTGTTTAAAGCCGGCGACGTGATCGGTACCGTTCAAACAGCCGGAGCTCAAGGAACTACAGCTGTGAACGTATCTATGCCGGCCGACGGCACTGTCGTACAGACGAGTGCTTATGACAACGAAACCGTAGCTCCGGGCACACCACTCGGTTATGCCTACAACATGAGCAGCCTTTTCGTAAATGCCAACATTGAAGAAACGCAGCTTAAAAACGTGAAAGCCGGCCAAACCGTCGATATCTATGTCGATGCTTTCCCGAACAATACGCTGACCGGAACCGTGAATCAGATCGGCCAGGCTACGGCCGGTACGTTCTCCATGCTTCCGCAAAGCAACAGCAACGCGAACTATTCGAAAGTCACTCAAGTTGTCCCGGTTAAAATCATGCTGACCGATAATCAAGGGGTTGCACTCGTACCCGGTATGAGCGCAGAGGTCCGCATCCATAAGTAAGGAGCGATTAAGGAATGTCTGAAACAAAAGCGTTAGTTGTCTATAAGGAGAAGGAACCCGAAGAAGACATGACGAAGCATCGTGGTACGGTGCTTCTCGTTTTAATTCTGGGTGCCTTCGTCACTATTCTTAATCAGACGCTTCTCAATGTGGCTCTGCCCCATTTGATGAATGATTTCAATGCGTCTGCGGACACCATTCAATGGCTGTCCACCGGTTACATGCTAATTAACGGGATCATTATTCCGATTTCCGCGTTCCTGATCGGTACGTTTACGACCCGGCAGCTGTTCATCTCCGCGATGATTTCCTTCACTGTCGGTAGTTTGATATGCGGCATGGCGCCGAATTTCACGATTATGATGATCGGTCGTCTCGTACAGGGCGCGGGAGCCGGTATTATTATGCCGCTCATGATGACTGTTATTCTGAACATCTATCCCCCTCAAGTAAGGGGACGTGCCATGGGTACGATCGGGATTGCCATGTTCTTTGCTCCGGCGATCGGCCCTACTTTGTCGGGCTGGATTATCGAGCACTGGACTTGGAGAATCTTGTTCTACGTCGCCATGCCGATTGCCATTCTCGATATTATTTTTGCTTTCTTTGTGCTGAAAAACGTCACGAAAGTAACGAAACCCGCATTCGACTTCCTCGGATTCGTTACGTCGACGATCGGATTCGGCTCGCTCCTGTACGGCATCAGTGAAGCCGGCAGCAAGGGCTGGGATTCCGTTCCTGTCGTCCTGACCATCCTTATCGGCGTCGTCTTTATCGCTCTGTTCATCGTGCGCGAGCTGACCGCCAAAAACCCGCTTCTGAATCTGCGGGTTTTCAAGTACAACATGTTTTCCCTTAGTACCGTCGTCAGCTGTATCGTGAACATGGCCATGTTCGGGGCATCTATCCTGGTTCCGATCTATGTCCAGAACATCCGGGGATATAGCCCGATGGAAGCAGGTCTGCTTATGCTGCCCGGCGCGCTCCTGATGGGGGTCATGTCGCCTATTTCAGGCGCCTTGTTCGACCGGTTCGGCATCAAGCCCCTCGCCTTTATCGGCCTTACCATCACGGCCATCACGACCTGGCAATTCGCTCATCTCAATGCGGATACGACGTATTCGACTCTGATGTGGCTGTACACGATCCGTATGTTCGGCATGTCGTTCATCGCGATGACGATTATGACGACCGGACTCAACCAACTGCCCAGAGAGCTGGCCAGCCACGGCACGGCGGCTTCCAATACGGCCCGCCAGATCGCCTCTTCGATCGGTACAGCCGTTCTGGTTACCATCATGACAAATCGCACAACCTATCATGTGGGCCAATATGCGAACGAACTTTCCCTGTCCAACCCGAACTACAATTCGCAGGGCCTGGACAGCATGGGCGCCGCATTTGCCCAGCAGATGGGCCAATCCCTTGCAGCAGGCAAAGCGTATGCCAGCCAGATGCTGTATGGGCTGGTTACGAAGCAGTCGACCATTCAGGGAATCAATGACGCCTTCGTGGTCGCAACAGGACTGACTATTGTCGCATTAGTTGTCTCCTTCTTCTTCCGCCGCGTCGCTCACGGCAAATCCGCCAAGAAAAAATTGGCCGAGAAGCCGGCAGAACCGATTGAATTGACGGATTCGAGAGGACAAACGGCGCGGGTATAACATCCGCGCTTTCCAATTTGATCTTGTCAGGAAAGGAAGTCAATTATGAAAATTTACGTAGTGTACGATAGCGAAAGCGGCCACACGGAAGCGCTCGCCCGCTCCGTCGCGGAAGGCGCCGCCGGTCATCCGGAGGCCGAAGTCCTCCTCCGCCACGTCAACGAGGCACAAATCAGCGAGCTGGAAGACGTGGATGCCATCATATGGGGGTGCCCGGGCCATTTCGGCACGATCAGCTCCGGACTTAAAAGCTGGATCGACAAGCTCGGCTACATGTGGGCCAAAGGCGAACTCATCGGGAAAGTCGGCGCCGCATTCTGCACGACGGCAACCGTACACGGCGGCATTGAAATGACGCTGTGGAACTTGATTACACCGATGCTCCACAACGGCATGATCATCGTCGGCCTACCGAGCAATGTACCGGAAAATGTGCTTTACGGCTCCTATTACGGCGTCGGCATCACTTGTCCGGTCGAGGCGTCCAAGGATGCTCCTCCCAACCTGCCGACGGAGTCGGATCTGGCTCTGGGACGGGCCCTGGGCAAACGGGTCGCCGATATCGCCCAAAAGTTAGCCTAAAGCGTTAAGGAAAGGATGATACCCGTTGGACTTATTTTATTTTCTGGCCATAGTGGTCATCGGCCTTCTGGTGCTCATCCCGGTTAACCTGAAGCTGTTCCGCAAGTCGGCACAAAGCCAGCGGCCGGAAAAACCGGCTGAAGAGCAAGCTTCCGGAAGCCGGGGCAACAACTTGACGGACGGCCGTGCTCCCGAAACCGCCGGTCCGCATGGAGAAGCTCCTTCCGTACAGACAGACACACCTGCCGCAGCGCCGTCGACGGACCAGGTGGACGCTTCTCTTGTCGGCACGCGTCCCGAGCGCCCGGAAGAAGAACGCGCGCCGGAACATACCGTTCCGGCGGCTTCCCAGCAGGCACGGGAAACCGGCACTGCCGGGCATACCGCTCCACCTGCGCCGTCTGCGCCGCCTGCTCCCTCTGCTCCTCCAATAGTCGAGCAGGAAGAGGCACGCTTCGCGCAGGAGGCCGAGGAAGCCCTCCCTCCGCTCGCGCGGCAGGAGGAAGAGCCTGAGCTGCCTCCGCGCAGCCAGCGGCATGCGGGCCACACGCACGGCCGCAAAGCGTCGCTGCGCGGCAGCGGCATCAGACCGGCAGCGCAGACACGGCCTGCCGAGACACCGCTGCCGGTGGACTCGCCGCATGAAGCGGCCGCACCGTCGGCAGCCAGTGCGCTTGCCGCGGCGGACGCCGACGGAAGCGGCGCTGCGGAAAGCGCGGCCGCTTCCGCCGAGGATGCGCCGCGGCTGCAGCTGCACCCGTTCGCGGACCGGAAGCGCAGCGCCGAAGCGCTGCCCACGGCCGGCGCGGACGGTGCAGCCAGCCTTCGGGCGGGCGAAGCGCCGGCGGAACGCACAGCGCCGTCTGCTCCCGCGGATCGCGCACCGGCCGGCGTCCCTGCGCCGGAACACGCCGCCGAAATGACGGCTGCGGCTCCCGCCGCACCGTCCAGAGCGGCCGATGAAGACGGCGGCGCGCATTCGGACATGGACTACCGCGACGCGCTGCGCCGCGGACTTCGTCCCGAACCGGTGCCAGAAGTCACGCCGGAACCGCGGAAGGACGAGAAATACGACGACCGGAAGTACCGGGATACACTCCGCGATATGTTCCGTGAAGCGGCGAAAAACACCGGAAACGGCGGAACGGACAACCGCAAGTAAAGCCCGCGAATCGAGCAGTCGACACGAAAAAACCCCGCACACGGAGATTTCTCCGCATGCGGGGTTTTTGCTATATGCCGATCAGACTCTAGCCGTTGGAACAACGGTTCAGTTTCCGCCGCCATACATACGGTACGCCGAATGAAGCGTCGGCCCTACGTACTGGTTCAGCGGGAACGAATGGCGAATCGCTTCGGTGATGAAAGCCTTCGCCGTATGAACGGCTTCCCTCACGGACTTGCCTTTGGCCAGCTCCGCCGTGATCGCCGCCGAATATGTGCAGCCTGCGCCGTGCGTATTCGTCGTTTCGATACGGTCGGACTCCAGCAGCTCGAACGTTTCGCCGTCGTACAGAACGTCGACCGCTTTGTCGTGCTGCAGCTTGCCGCCGCCTTTGACGAGCACATACTTGGCGCCGAGCTTCTTGATCGCCGCAGCCGCTTCCTTCATATCTTCCACGGTGCGCAGAGGAGCATGTCCGCTAAGCTGAGCCGCTTCGAACAGATTCGGCGTCACGATCGTGGAACGCGGCACCAGAACGTCGCGCAGGCTGACGGTCGTTTCGGGATGAAGCGCCTCGTCATTGCCTTTGCAGACCATAACCGGGTCGATGACGACGTTTCCGACGTTCTCGCGGTCGATAGTACGGCCTACGAGCTCGATGATTTCAACGGAGCCGAGCATGCCTGTTTTCATGGCATCCACGCCGACTCCGTGAAGAACCGTCTCCAGCTGCGGCGCGAGCACCTCGGTGGAAATCGGGAAAACCTGGTGGGCCCAGCCGTTGTGCGGGTCCATCGTGACAATCGTGGTTAGAGCGGTCATTCCGTATACGCCGCGCTCCTGGAATGTTTTCAGGTCGGCTTGAATGCCGGCTCCTCCGCTAGTGTCGGAACCCGCAATCGTTAATGCTTTGTACATAGTCTTGTCCTCCTTGCGATAAGGTCTTCGGTGTCGAATCCGGGATGCGGTTTTTAACGATCCAACTCGAAAATCGTCTACTCTCTATCCTACGGCACCGCGTGAAAATGTGCAATATGCCCGCTTGCCTACGGGAAGCGCCATCTGAGCTCGTAACAGACGCAAACGAAAAAAACCGCCTTTCGGCGGCTTTTCACCTGGCAGCATACCCTGAACGGGACGCCTTACAGCAAATTTTTAAAATCGTCCGCGGATATGCCCTCTTCCACCGCAAACTCGAAATCGTCCACATCGTAAATCTGTACCGGAATTTCCGCCTGGATGATTTTTTCCACCAGCTCGACCTGATCGGTCAGCATAGGCGCCTTTTCGTGCAGAGCGGTCAAAATCAGCTCGGTTTCCACCGGATCGAACGATTCTCCGTAATGAGCGTTGTCCACGGAATTAATAACGATGAAGGAAACCATATCGTTCACGAGAATCGGCGGGCTTTTGCGCCACGGAACGGTCAAGGCCCGTTCGATTTTTTTCTTGTTCAGCGGATCCTCGAAAAAAGTGATCAGCTCCCCGATCATCCCTTTAACATGCGCGTCCTCCTGCGGATCGGGCATAACCGGCTCCGGGCTGTCCTTCAACTCGTACAACTCGGCAACGGTGGAGTACGGCAAAATATATTCTACCGGACGCCCGGGTACCAGCAGTTGTCCATATATGGCAACCAGGACGGACTCGATAATAAAGCGTCGGCCCATCTTTTCTTCCCCCTTTGTAGATCGGCACAGCCAAAATAGTCAACTACCATCATAACACTTCCTGTAGGGTCCTTCCAGCGTTATGGGAATATTTTGTCCGCCGGGGGGTTGGCAAGGAGTAGGTTCTATTCAGGCAAGTACGGATTCGATCAGTTCCAGCTCTTCTCCGGTGAAGTCAAGGCCCGAAACAACGGCCGCATTCTCTTCGATCTGGCCCGGCCGGCTGGCGCCGATCAGCGCGGAGGTCAGGCGACCTTCTCTCAGCACCCAGGCAAGCGCCATCTGGGCCAGTGTCTGCTTGCGGTCGCCGGCGAGCTCGTTCAGTCTCCGGATTTGTTCGAGCTTCTCCGGAGTCACGTCTTTTTCCTGCAGGAAGACGGACGGTTTGGCCGCGCGGGAGTCCGCCGGGATTCCGCCCAGGTATTTGGTCGTCAGCAGGCCCTGCGCCAGAGGACAGTAGGCAATGCTGCCGACGCCGTTCTCCCGGAGCACGTCCTGCAAGCCGTTTTCGATCCACCGGTTGAACATGGAATACGACGGCTGATGAATGAGCAGCGGCGTGCCCAGCTCTTTCAGGATACGGACCGCTTCCGCCGTCTGTTCCGCCGTATAATTGGACACGCCGACATAGAGCGCTTTGCCTTGTCTGACCATCGAATCCAGCGCCATCATCGTTTCTTCGAGAGGCGTTTCGGGATCGAAGCGATGGGAATAAAATATATCCACATAATCGAGCCCCATCCGCTTCAGACTCTGATCCAGGCTGGCCGTCAGATTTTTGCGCGAGCCCCATTCCCCGTAAGGGCCTTCCCACATGAGATAACCGGCTTTCGAAGAAATGATGAGCTCATCCCGGTAGGGCGCGAGGTCCGTTTTCAGAATCCGGCCGAAATTTTCTTCCGCCGAACCCGGCGGGGGACCGTAATTGTTCGCGAGATCGAAATGGGTAATTCCCAGATCAAATGCTTTTCTGATCATCGCGCGGCTGTTTTCGTAGGAATCCGATCCGCCGAAATTGTGCCACAGTCCCAGCGAAATGACCGGAAGCTTTAAGCCGGAGCGTCCTACCCGATTGTAAACCATGGAACCGTAGCGATCCTTATCCGCCAAATAATGCATGAGTATAAGCACCTCCGAAGATGATGTTATATGGAACGGGGTTCTCCATGTTCCCAATTGAAACCGATTGCATGAAGAAAAGCGCGTGCGATAGCCATGTGACCCGGCAGGTTGGGATGAACCCGGTCCCAGGCCAGCGAAGCCGGATAGTTGTGGGCGAGCAGACGGTCTACGGCCGCTTGGGTATCCACAAACAAGGCGTCATGCTTCTCCGCAATCCGCCGTACAACCGCTCCGTATGTATCCATTGTGGCTCTCATCGGCTCCTGTTTGTCAGGCTCCAGATAAAAAGGCGTCATCAGCACGAGCCCTTTCAGCCCCCGACGCGTAGTGCGGACCAACTCTTCCAGGACCGCGGCATATTCTTCCAGATGAACATGCTTCTCCGTCATAAGCGGCGTATCGTACTGCCGCCACACATCATTGATGCCGATCATCACGGACAGCCAGTCCGGCTTCAGATCCAGCACATCGGTCTGCCAGCGCTCTTTCAGGTCGCGCACCGTATTGCCTCCCGTGCCCATATTGACGATCCGGACCGCAAGCTCCGGATAGACCGAGCGAATCAGGGCATCCGCCTGGGCCGAATATCCGCTGCCCAACGCATCGGTTCGCCCTTCTCCGACCGGCCTTGCACGGCCGCAATCGGTGATGGAATCGCCGATCATAACCAGCTTGTCGTGCTTTTCCAGTCTCATGGTGTTCCCTCCTTCATGTACAGGCTCTCTCCATTGGAATTCGCCCGCAAGTTTCATTTACCTGCCGAAGCGCTTCCTAATAAATCAGGCAAGAAATAAAAAAGCAGTTCCCTTACGGGAACTGCCTGACTTTTATCCGGCCATCAGATTTTTGGTATCCTCGGGACTGTATACCGAGATGTGGTCCACCTTGCCGGTCGATTTCGGGATAACGAATTTCAACTGATACCGGCTTCCGGCTCCGTACGTATAAATCGTGTCGCCGCCGTTGATCGTTACTTCCGCAGGCTCGCCGAGCGTCTGTTTGATATCCGCTAGAGCAAGCTGCTGCAGAGCTTTGTCATAGGAACGGACATCGAAGATCAGCATCCCTTTGTTAAAGCCGAAAGCGACTCCGCGCTTCGTATAGGTCGCATATTGGCCTTTTCCTGCGCTTTCCTGTTTGTCGGGCTTGCCCCATTTCTTCTCCACGTCGTCAATAAGTCCCGTGTGGGCGGCATATTCCACGCCCGCAATCTGACCTTTGCGCGCCAGCTCCATTATCCCTTTAACTTGCGCCGCTTTATCGGAACCGGTCGAACCCGCTTCGCCCGGCTTGGCCGACGGAGCCGGCGTTGCGCTCGGTGGCGGGCTCCCGCTCGGACTCGCGGACGGAGTCGGTACGGCGGATACGGTTGGCGCGGCCGTAGGACTGGGCACGGCTTTCGAATCCGAACCACATGCCGCCAGGGCAAGCGGCAGGGACACAACGGCTGCCATCATCAGTATGCGGCTTTTGTGCGTTACGTTTGAGTTCATGGCTTCAATCACTCCTCGGATCGTTTCAGGGAGTCTATGCTCCCCTTTCTTTTCTAGCTGCGATAGGCGGAACGAATAGTTGCCGGGTCCGCGTTACGGTTGGCCGAATCGGACTAAGGCTTGTCGGGTCGTTTCGGGTTCCGGTTCGGCCGCTTTCGCTTGCTTGCGTTTCTCCCTGCCGATTTGATCTCGGACGGGAGCTTGACTATACTAAAAGCTGGATACACCATCCAGATCCCTATGTCGAGTATACTCCAGGAGGACAACCATGATCAAACAAGCGGGCACCATTGCGGTTTATGTGAATGACCAGCAGGCATCCCTCAAATTTTGGACGGAGCAGGCCGGGTTCGCCGAAGTGGCCAACCATCCGATGGGTCCCGATGCGTCCTGGATAGAAGTAGCGCCGCCCGGCGCGCAGACGCGCCTCGTGCTTTATCCCAAGGCCATCATGCCGGGTTGGGAAGAGCAGAAGGCCGCCGTCGTTTTCGAATGCGACGATATCCAGGAAACCTACAAGGCTTTATCCGCCAAAGGCGTTCATTTTCTCGAAGCGCCCAATCAGATGCCTTGGGGAACCTATGCGCGGTTCGAGGATATCGACGGAAACGAATTTTTGCTGAAGCAGTAGGATTTCCGGAAAATCCGCCCGAACCCTCCAGCCGCACAAGAACACCCGCCCTTTACGTTACGGACGGGTGTTTTTAACTTTTCTATAAAACGGACCACGATTTCCCGCCGTCTTTGGTCTGCACGAGAACGGACCTCTTCTGATCCTTCGTTTCGAGAAGAATCCAGCCCACATTTTCGGAAATAAATTGGAGCTGGGTCAATTGGGGATATTTGCTCCACGTTCTCGACAAAATTTTGTCCTCGCTCAGCGGTGCCCACGTTTTACCTCTGTCGGTCGAATGGTAGACGATATTTTTATCCAGGTACCACCCGTCCGTTTCGCTCAGGAAAAAAGGCAGGGTGAACGCGTTGGACTCTTTGCCCGTTCCGACTTTGAAAGGCGCGTAACTCCAGTTGACGCCACCGTCGTCGGTGAACAAACCGTGGAACTGATCGGCCTCGCTGCTCGGACAGCTGAACGGAATCCAGCCTTTGCTGCGGTCCGACCCGAAGAATACCGGCTGCAGCACGTCCACAACCTCGCAGGCATCGCTGCTCCGGGCTCCGGCGATCACCTTGCTTTCCTTCCAGGTCCGCCCGCCGTCCTCGCTCCGGTACATTTTCGGCTGCCCCTTCACTTCCATGGAGAGCCAGCCTGTCCGCAGATTCTGAAAAGTCAGTCCGGTAATGGTCCCTTCCTGGGGAAGCTGGGCATCGGCGGTCCGCTGCCAGGTCGATCCTCCGTTGGAAGTGGCGTACAGGACGTGCCCGGAATCCGTCTTGGACGGGTCCGTGATGCTGAGCATCCAGCCGTTCTGCGGCGTCTGAAAATCCAGCACGACCGGATTCATCTGTTCGGGCAGTTCAACGGCTTTCCAGCTTTCTCCCCCGTTCTCCGTCTGCCAGATCGTGGTCTGTTTGCCCTCCATATCGCTGCGGACGATCCAGCCCCTCTGCTTGTCCAGGAAGGAAATCGCCTGACCGTAGCCCGGCGAAAATTTAAAATTACCGGCTGACGGCGGGGACACGTTCTGCCAAGTCTGCCCGCCGTCCAGCGTCCGGTACATGCGCAAAGACTGGTTTGTCACGCCCCAGGCGTAGCCCGTCCTCTCATCGATCAGATGAAAATCGAGCAGCCTCGTCTGAATCTGGAACTCCGAAGGAGTATCCTTCTTAGTATCCGCTCCCGGCTTTACCGTCGGCTGCGGTTCGGGAGTCACTGTCGGTTCCGGCGCCTGAGGCGCACCGGCCTCGTTGGAGCTGGTGCTCAGGCAGCCGCTTAACAATCCTGCAAGCAGCAGGCTTATCAGGAGCAGGGTGCTTCTGCGAATCATGCTGATACCTCCTAACCGGTCAAATACAACTCTTGTGTAAACCTGTTTGTATCCATTTTGCAAGCAATCGGCGCTCTCTCTATGGAAAACATCCCTATATAAAATTTCGCGGGGTTAAATACCTCACTCTATTGTAAAGAATTTTTTGCTTTCATTCCACCCCCCGGTGAATAAGGTACCTGAACTTCCCTCCGTTTCCGCCTTTCCGAAAGTTGTCCAGAGCCAACATAGTGGACCCGGCCCATGTTTTCAGCCGGGGGTCAACACTGTTTCTCTAGACCCACACGGGCATCGTCCGGTACGATAGAAGTCCAGAACTAAGCAGGGCAATGGAGGCAGCGCAAGTGGATGCATATAACGATTTAAAACAAGGCGAACGGGGTGCCTGGACATCCATTGTCGCCTATATCGCACTAACCGTGCTTAAACTCGGCATCGGATATCGGGCCGGTTCGGAGGCGCTCACGGCCGACGGTCTTAACAACGCCACGGATCTGATCGCTTCCGTGGCGGTCCTGATCGGGCTGCGGATCTCCCGCAAACCGCCCGACAGCGATCATCCTTACGGCCACTTCCGCGCCGAGACCATCGCGGCGCTCATCGCTTCCTTTATCATGTTTGCCGTCGGCATCCAGGTATTTATCCAGGCGATAAGCTCTTTCACAGGACCGGAACTGGAAGCCCCCGGCATGCTGGCCGCGTGGGTCGCTTTATTGTGCGCGGCGGTTATGTACGGGGTGTACGCGTACAATATCCGGCTTGCCCGCAGGATCAACAACAAAGCGCTGCTGGCCGCCGCTTACGACAATCGCTCGGACGCTTTCGTCAGCCTGGCCGCATTCGCGGGCATTCTCGGCGCTCGGCTCGGGCTTCCCTGGCTCGATCCCGTTGCCGCCGTCCTTGTCGCCTTCCTCATCTGCAAAACGGCCTGGGGCATTTTCATCGATGCCGCTCATGCCTTAACGGACGGCTTCGACGATCAAAAGCTGGTGCTCTATAAACAGACGATTGCCGGAACACCCGGTGTGGAAGGCATCGAAGATGTCAGAGCCCGCGTGCACGGCAATCAGGTGCTTCTCGACGTCGTGATCGTCGTGGATCATCAGCTGACCGTCGCCCAGAGCCACGATATCGCGGAGGACGTGGAGCAGCGGATGCTCCGCAAGCATAAGGTCGGTCATGTGCACGTGCACATCGAGCCGACCCGGATATGAACCGCAGACGATTTTCTCTTGAACCTGACGCTGCGTCATGTGTTATTCTCCAGGCATAGACATGAAGCAGAGGTGATCGTCGGATGTTGGATTTCATTTTACAGTACAAGTGGGCGTTCTTTATCGGAGGAGAAGCGGTTTTCTGGGGCAGCATCGCGTGTTTTCTCCTCCTTCGCTACGTTTGGAACTACCGGAAGCTAAGCAAGCTGTTTATTCTTCTGTTCCTGCTGAGCGATTTGTGGATGGCGGCAATCGGTTACCTGGATTACAGGCGGACCGGTCAATTCGAGACCTTTCAACTGGTAATCCTGATCTTTCTCGCCTATGCGCTGTTCTTCGGACGAGGCGATCTGCGCAAGCTGGATGCCTTTATCGCCAGAAAAACGGCCAAATGGCGGGGGATACCGGAAAACGAGCTTCCTTCCGCCGAGCCTAAATTAACGGGAGCCGCACATACACGCCGCGAGCTGAAAAACTTCTCCGTTCATTTCGCTCTCTATGCCGCCGTTACGGCCGTCCTGATCGTGATGTACGGAATTTTGCCTGCGGAATCACTCCCTCCCGAGCCTTCGGGTCCGCTGGCTCTCCGCCTTGTTCTGGCCGGCATCGTGAACCACGAGACTGCGGCATCCGTTTTGAAAGTATGGAGCCTCATCCTGGCCATTGACGCAGCCATTACGTTGTCGTATGTGATTTTTCCCAAAAAACCGAAAAAGACCACGATTTCCGGGTAGCGATTTGGCCGCGGCGTGGTGGTTGATAGAAGACCCGGACGTATGTCCGGACGCTCGAAAGCAGCTCACAAAGCCCTGGTTCATCCAGGGCTTTGTGTCATTTGCAGCAGAACTGCCGTACAGTGCCGCGCGCAGCCCGGATTCAGTCGGCAGGTAAGATGCATGGAATCATGCGTGAACGTCAGATCACAAAATCGAGCACTTCGCGGTAAGGCAAGTAGGCTTTCGTCCCCGTTAATGGAGGCGAATACACGTGAAGGCTTACAATCCGTTCCTCATGTTGGTTGCGCATTTCGTGAATTTGTCCTCGGGGAGCGTACATGCACTCCCCGCTGGCGACGGGAGCTGCCATAAAAGGCTCGGGATAACCGCTCCGGTCCAGTTCGTACCACACATTGAGCATCTCGCCTTCAATAACGCGGGCACAGCCGATCGAAGACCCGTGATCGTGAATAGCCGTTTTGCCGTGCCCCGGCAGATGGATCACGACGACCTCCACATCGGCTGTCCGCAGAAGCACATGCCGGCCATAAGCCAGCCGCTCCGGCTCGGTAACGTGCGGGGCGATTTTGTCCCTCGTCAGGGACAAGGCTTCCAGCCCGGCCCTCAGCTCGTTCATCGTCGGTTTTTTTAAGCCGCCGAACGCATGTTCAATCGATTGAAGCAGATTCATACCGTATCCTCCTGTATATCAGGTATTCTTATGGAATGAATAACTGGAATTGATATCAGGATATGGGCCGGACAGCAGGTTGGTGCCTGATCACGGCAAGCCGATTAACCAAAGGAATCCGGCGGTGCCGGGCTCCGCATTATCGTTAAAAGGCCCGCCCCGAGATCCCGGGCGGGCCTTTTAGCGTTTGTATCGTTGGCCGTCATCGTTCGGCACCGCGCACAGGGTACTGCGCGCCGCGTGAGTCGTGTCAACGGCTCTCCCGCAAAACGCCTGCGGACCCGGCAGGATCACGCTCCCGCTCCGGAAAGCTGCCTTTCCGAGGGGGATTACGCTCCTGCGGGTCCGCTCCGGCTTACGAACACCGCCGGCTGCAGGAACGGCCGGGGCTGGCTTCGAAAGCCGGGAAACTCCGGCCGGACGAGCGTACGCTTAAAGACGTGTGCTCACCGTCTTTAAGCTTGCGCTCCGGCGGCCTAATGGCCGCGGCCGCTGCGGTTGTGCTCCAGAACGGCCGTCACCGCTTCCGCCACCGACGAAGTCGTATGACCCGCTCCCGCCTTTACCTCATCGCGGCTTTTTATCATGGCAAAGCTGTGGGGCGTCAGGGCGAACATCGGCAGATCGTTATAGGAATCGCCTACGCAGGCGGCCTCCTCATGCTTCAGTCCCAACTCTTTAAGCAGCCTGGCCAGACCGGTTCCTTTGGAAATCCCCGCCGGCATCAGATCCATACAGTCGTGATCGGAAATGACGGCCTCCACGCTGCCCGCATATTTTTCCATCAGTTCCTCGCGGAAAGACAGAAGCTTATCCATATCGCCGAACAGGGAAAACTTGCAAGGCTTCACCTGTCCCGAGCTTATCTCCAAGCCGATGTCGGCCTGATGATGGACGGGGCTGAGCTGACGCTCTTCGTATGGCCGGGAAGCGTCCGTGCTCTTGTATAGACGGATCGTTTCGTCCGAGCAGCAGACGAAGAAGACGATGCCCCGCTTCGAGACAATCTCGAACAAGTCCGACGCGCGGTCCGCCGGGAAATGCGAGGCATCCAGCTGTCCCCCTTCCAGAGTGTAAACCGCGGATCCGTTCTGGCTGATGCCGTAAGCCTTGACGCCGACCCGGTCCATAATCTTCCGGATATCGGGGTACAACCGGCCCGATGCGATGCAAATCTGCACGCCCTGCCCGGCCGCCTCCCGCAGCATACGGGCATCCGCGTCCGCGACCTCCAGATCGGCATTCATCAGAGTCCCGTCCAAATCCGTTACGATCAGTTTAATCATGCTGATTGTCCCCCTCTACGATGAGCAGCTCCACATCATGCCTTTCCAGCAGGCGGAGCATGCTTTCTTCCGGTTCCCGGTCCGTCACGATCACATCCAAGTCGGCCAGACCGGCCACTTTATAAAACAACTGTTTGCCGAATTTCGTATGGTCCGCCAAAACGACGACACGGTCGGCTCTGCGGATCATTTCGCGCTTGATGGAACCGTCCTCTTCATGCGGGTAGGAAAGCCCGTCCGGACTGATTCCGCAGGCGCCAAGAAACAGCAAATCGACGTAATAATCACCCAGCTGCGCCAGAGCAGTCGCTCCGAACAGAAACCGGTGCTCCAGTTCAAGCTGCCCGCCGAGCATATGCACCTTCAAGCTTTTAGTGTCCGCCAGTTTCGCCGCAATATCGATGGAATTCGTCACGACCACGTTGCCCGTCGTCTGAATATGCTCGGCGACCGTCGCAACCGTCGTTGACGTGTCGAGAAACAAGTAATGCCCGTCGCGGATCAGCTTGGCGGCTTCCCTGCCGATCTGCCGCTTCTCGTCCGGAGCTTTCTGCATCCGGTCCTTATAAGCGGTCACCGCGCGGTTCAGCGTCGGCAGCATAGCGCCTCCGCGGGTCCGGACAATTAGCCCGATCTCATCCATCCGGACGAGATCCCTGCGAGCGGTGTCCCGCGACACGTCGAATTTGTCACAGATTTCCTTGACGTCCATCCGCTGATGTTCCCTTAAGTATTCCATAATCGCTTCAATTCGTTCTTCCTGAAACATATCGGCACGCCCTTAAGTGAATTCATGCAATTCGATAATTGTTTGTAAGTAATTATAAGCGTTAATAAGCGAATCTGTCAATCAAAGCGCATATCACCTTGAAAATACACTTGCAGCATACAAAAAAGCGGCTGATAACCAGCCGCTCTTTCCGCGTTTTACTCGCATGCTCTATTCTTGTTCATGTCTCTCCCGCCTACAGCCGTTCCGAAATCGAATCGATCATTTCCCGGATTTTGGCTCCCGATTTGCGGAGATTAGCCTCTTCCTCATCGCTCAAGGGCAGTGTAATAACCTCCCGCACACCCGTACGGTCCACAATGCACGGAACTCCGAGATAAACGTCGGACATCCCGTGATAATTGGAAACATACGTCGATACGTTCAGCACCGCGCCCTCATCTCGCAGAATCGCCGTACAGATCCGGTCGAGCGCCAAAGCGATCGCGTAATACGTTGATCCCTTCGCTTCGATAATCTGATAAGCCGCGTCTCGCGTATTCCGGAAAATTTCGTCCTTATCCTCCTGATTCAGCTCAAGAGGCAGTCCGGCAAAATTCGCCAAGCTCCACAGAGGCACTTCCGAGTCTCCGTGCTCCCCGATAATCGCCGCGTGAATGCTTCGCGGATCCACTTGAAGCTTCTCGCCGATCAAATAGCGGAAACGCGCGCTGTCCAGCAGAGTTCCCGAACCGATGACACGGTTAACGGGCCACTCGGACTTTTTCCAAGTAAAGTAAGACATGATATCAACCGGATTGGTCGCCACCAGAATAATGCCTGTCTGGTTGTACTTCGTCACATTCTCGACGATGCCGTTAAAAATGTCGACGTTGCGCTTAAGCAGATCGAGACGGGTTTCCCCCTGCTTCTGCGCGACGCCCGCACAAACAATGATAATATCGGCACCTTCACAGTCGGAATAGTCACCCGCCCACACTTTCACCCTGCCCGTAAACGGCAGGCCGTGATTCATATCCAGTGCGTCCCCGTTCGCTTTCGCGTGATTATAATCGATGAGGACAAGTTCGGACATCCGCTCTCTGAGCAGCAGGGTATAAGCCGTGGTGGAACCGACGGCACCCGTTCCGATGACAACGATACGTGTTTTTTTAAGTGATTCCAGGTTTTCGAATTCATTAGCAGACACGAGAACCTCTCCTTTCAGGGGAATTCTGGTATTATTGTAGGCGAACTTCCCCCCAAAAAGCAAACGTCCCGCCCTACAAAACGACAAAATAAGCCCGGGACTCCTCGAAAAGCACCGACTGATCCAGCTGAAATCCGGTGCCGGCTATCCGCTCGCAAGCTTGCAGAGGGGCAAGGCGAGCCGGTTCGGGATAACGGCCCTCTTCCAGCCAGTCCGCTCCCAGCACCGCTGCGGTATGCTCCCATAAGCAGCAGGCCGGACCGATCAAATAATCTTTATGCATCGCGAGCGTCATTCCTTCCTGCCGCAGCATGCACGCGCTGCGCAGATCATCCAGCAGAGAGCTGCCGCAGCCGGGGTGAATCTCCCGCTCAGCCCGGAAGAACATGTTTACGGGAAATTCCCCTTCCGTCGCTGCAGCGTGTTCACAGCGCTCTACCTCTCCGCTGCGGGAAGGAAAGCGCGTTTTCGCGTCAGACCGTAATCCGTCTTCCGCACTCCGGACAGCTGCCGTTTGCGGGCGGAGGGAGCTGACGCCGGAACGGCTGAAGCTTCCGTTATTCCCGAAGCCGCCAAAGCTTCCGAGAATGTCGACAAACGGTTTGCGCTGCGACCGGGCCGTCAGATCGAACAATGCCATTTCTACCAGATCCGCTTTGACATTCCCCCAGAGAACGCGGTACAAGCGAACGATATCAAGCGCCTGCGCCACCGTGCTTTTGGGGAGGCGGTACAGAAATCGCGCCCATTTCACAAGATCGAAATACTTCTCATCGACGGACATCAAACATTCTCCCCAGCCTGTCTCTCCGCCCTCGTCCGTGAGTTTCAGAAGCCCGTATCTGCAGTTCTCGAGCTTTCCTTTGGCATGATGGTAACAGCAGGGTACATCGAATTCAAACAGTTCAATCCGGATAATTCGTGAGTCCATTTCTTCCTTTTCCACTCCTTTTCTCCCAATGACGCTTGCGAGGTTAGCTGCCGGGTTCGGATTTGAGAGGCCCCTACGGAATAAACATTCCGATTCACCCCAGTTCGTGGGTCCCCCGCTTCTCGTTCGAGAATTAAGCGCGCAGATGAAGATGATAGTATGGCCACCGCCGGCGTCCGGGCATGCTGCCCGAAGCCTGATCCGACGTACCATGAGAGTATGTTACTCCCGCGAATCGGGCCTGTAAACAAAACGGCGGACAGCCCTCTGCCATTCTGTTCCATGTAACCCTATTCATTTAATCGTTGCTTCTTCAAGCTGATTCCAGCTCATTCTTTCTCCGTTTAACAAAAAAAAGCCCCGGATATCCGGGGCTTTTGCTTGGATCGCGTCTATCGTCCGATCAGATGTGGGCGCGTGTCTTGCCTCCACCGAGGGTCGGGTTTGCGCCGTGGTCTCCGCGATGGCGAAGGAGCTTGCGGAGGTAAGGAAGGATGTAATAGTCGGCTCCGAACTTGCCGGCGTTGGCTCCGGCGGCGATGACGATGACACCGAGCAGGATCATCCAAGGGTTGGTGCTTACAGTACCTGCGAAGAGGAACATGAAGTTCATCAGAACCCCGAAGAATGCTGCCGCCGTTGTCAGTGCGCCGAGGACAAGACCCAGTCCTACCAGAAACTCTCCGAGCGGAATCAGTACGTTAAACAGTTTGGCGTTCGGCAGTGCAAAGTTTTCCAGGAATGCGGTGAAGGTCGGATAGACCAGCTCATTGGTCGCTTTATCGACAATCGGCTTCGTTACCGCGCCTTTCAGAAAGCCAGTGGCGTCAAACCCGCCTGTCAGCTTGTGCCATCCTCCCGTGATCCATGCGTATCCGAGATAGAAGCGGAGGATTAGCATCAGACCTGCCGCATAGACGTTCGTTCTTAACCAGTTAAACATATAAATTTCCCCTTTCAAGCTGCGTATTCTGTATGATGATGATCTTGCGTGTTTCCGTTTTTTTAAAGCCAGTACTGCTCGATCAATCCGCATTCCGCTTCCAGAGGAAGAGGAAGTCCGGTTTTGCCGACCGCTTGCATTCGGACGATTTGCCCTGCCTGCACACAGTCGAAGCATAAATCCTTATAACCCTCAGGGTGCGGTTGAAGCCGGGCGCCGCATGCCTCGCAGTGTGCGGGAGCCGCGTTTACAAGATGAAGGGCGGTCATGATATTCGCATCCTTTCGTAGTTCGCTATTTTATTGTGAATATTTTCACATTCTTGGCCGTAAATAGCTTTCTTCCCCTTCCTGAATCAATCAGGAAGTTCGGATGAGCCGGCGGAGCCGTCAGCTCTGGATACCAGAGGCTTTAACCGGCAGTCTTCGCAAATCCAGGCGGATTTGATTTTTTTCACGACCGGAATACCGGAACCACACTGCGGGCATCTTCCTTGTTGGACTTGCGGGTCAGCTGTCTCTTTCATGGCTCCTTCACCTTCTTTCGTGTGTTGTTCTCTCTTTCTGACTTTAGTATAGTCCTCTCCGCGAGGAGTGTATGTGATATTAATCACACTTAGCCCGAAATAAGTGATTATAATCATGTTCTAGCATTCTTCATAATGAAAGCCGTTACTTAATAAGGGCATGTGAATAATATCACAATCTATTAAAAGAAGAAGTTCTATACTTTCTTTAGAAAGCCATCTTCCCGTAACAGCCGCATCCAGGCAGGTTTGGCTGCTTGCGTTTCTTCTATAGAAACTAAGTAGAGAACAATCAAAACCTAAACAAAATTTGCACAAAGCGAGATGACCCCTATGCGAAACCCTACAGCCGTCTTTTTTACGAATGTCCGTTTCTTCCTGATCCTGCTGGTCGTTCTGGTCAACCTGCTGCTTACCCTTCCGCCTCTGCCGGAGGCAGCGCAAGCTGTTGTGACTGCCATCTTCACTTTTCATCTGCCGGTGTTCGTGCTGGTAACCGGTTATTTCGCCAAAACATACTGGCAGAAACCCGAAGCGGCAGCCGGAATGCTGCGGATCGCTCTGCAGTATCTCTTCTTTCAGACCTTGTACTCGGTCATGGATCTGTTCTGGCTCCACAGCCCCGGCATCCGCTATTCGTTCTGGCTGCCTTACTGGATGCTCTGGTTCCTGACCGCGCATTTCGGCTGGAAGCTTCTTCTCATCCCGTTCGCCCGGCTCAAGCACCCGGTGGCCGCCGCCGTCCTGCTCGGCGCGGCAGCCGGCTTCCTGCCGGCGGAAGCGGGCGCGTGGCTCGGCCTGACGCGCACGCTCGTGTTCTTCCCGTTCTTCCTCGCCGGGTACTACTGGCGGGAAGAACGGCAGCCCCGGCGGCGCACGGCAGCCCGGCGCCGCGTGATCCGGGCCGCCGCGGCGCTTCTGCTGCTGGCGCTGCCCGCGTTGTGGCATGCGGCGGGTGCAGACAGCGCCGCACAGTGGCTCGCCGGAGGCAGCGGCTATGCGCAGCTCGGCGTTCCCGCCGCAGCCGGCACAATGCTGCGCCTCGGCTGCTACGCGGCGCAGGCCGCCGCATCGGCCGCGTTCCTGCTGCTGCTCCCGCGCGCGGAAAGCCGCTTGACCGTCCTCGGAGGACGGACGGTCTACGTCTTCCTGCTGCATGGCGCCGCCATCAAGCTGCTGGGCGCGGCAGGGCTCCTGCAGCTGCTCGCCCGGCTGATGGACGCGGGAGCGGCGGGGACTGCCGCGGCTCTTGCGGCGGGATGCGCGGCCGCAGCCGCGATCGTGGCCGCGCTGTCGAGCCGCAGGTTCGCCGCCGCGGTGCGGCCCTGCATCGAGCCGGATGCGGCCCGGGTGCTGCGCTGGCTCCAGCGGAGGCTCCCCGGCCGGGCGCGCAGCACGTACTAGCCGCCGTGCGGGTACGCCGGTGCCTTTGTTTTTCGCTGCTTCTCCCCTGGCGCAGACGATACGGCGCGCGGCACGGCGCCAAATGGCAATGGGTCAGCCGCATGTCATGTGCATGCGCCGCCAGCCTACATCGCATGACATCGGCAGTCCCAGTGCTTTCAACATCAGCCGTGGAGCCTGATTGTAATCAGACTCCTCTTCCAGCCGATCATTGACTATATTTGGGTGGTTCTTAAGCATCCGCAACCCGGATAAGCCCGGCCTGAATAATCAGGCCGGGCTTATTCAATACCGCTAGGTTAACATCCATTTCCGGACTCAATGCTCCTGCTTGCTCCTCAAAGTTCATGTCTCATTCAAGTACGGTTCAGAGCTTCGTTAACGTCATGACCGGGCCACATTCTTTCTCTCCGGGCTAAAGTTGCGCTCTATCGCTAATGTCCGGCTGATCCGTTCATCTCCCTTCAGTACCTTCGAGTTCGCTCCGCTACTCTGCACGGCTTCATCTGTTTAGTCTTATACCCCCGGCTCTTCCGCCGCTTAATAGGATACCGGCTGATCCGTTTTGCCTTGAAGCCCCGCCATCCGCATCAGAACGATGGCTGCCTGTGCCCGCGTGACTCTGTCCTGCGGACGGAATTCGCCGCCGATGTCCTGCAGCAGGCCCAGCTTCATGACAAGGAAAACATCGGCTTTGTTTTTGACGCTGCCTTCATCTGTGACGGCAAGCTTGCCGAGCGGCTTATCCAGCAGGGACGACAGCTTCTCGTAACGCAGCTCGTTCACAAGCGCCGAGGCCAGCCTCTCGCGCGTCAAAGGTTCATCCACTCCGAGTTTTCCCTCCGGGTCTGTCTTCAACCGGTTCATATCGGTCAGTAAACGGACGGCTCCGTAGTAAGGGCTCCCCGGCTGCACATCCGCATAAAGCGGCTCACCCTTCCGGTAGTTCTCTCCATAATACGAATCCGGTCTGATTCCCCGGGCAAACATCGTCAGCCAGTCCCCGTAAGTAAGAATGGCATCCGGGTTCAGATTACCTTCCGCATCGGAAACGAGTACTTTGAGACGGACGAGCTCGGTCAAGTCTTTTTGCGCCCAATGCCCCTTAATATCCTTCGCCTCGGACGGCTTGCCGGCACCAGGGATCAGCGGCCTCAAATCACGCAGCTTACCGGAAACGGCATCGAGCACCTGCCAGGCCGACTCCACCTCGGAATCCTGCCGGTAGACAAGCAGCAGCTTTCTTTCCTTAACGTCGGCGCCGGTATAAAACGCTCCGTTCATTGTATAGGACAAGCTTACCCGCCCGTCGCCCTGCAGCCGTTTCAGCGCCTCTTCCTTCGTCACGACGGCCGGCTTAACCGCCTTCAAAGCCTTCTCAATCTCTTCCTGTTCATAGGGAAGCTGGAGGGTGTAGAGACTTCCGTCTCCGTTCAAATTGAGGATAATCTGCTGATCCTGGACGGGAATTCCCTTATAGACCCGCTGAAACTGGTACGTAAACGGCTCGTTTTTCTTGGACGAGACGTTGTCCTTTACTGCACTGTTCTTCACCAGCTTCCAGTTTTCAGAAGCCTGTGGAACGAGTTTGTCAAACAATTGAAGCGCTCGTGCATCCGCCGTTTCTTTTGTGACGCTTCGCGCCTTCACGTTAGGATTTTGGTTCCAGGGCGGATATATCCCGTTCTCGCTCAGTTCGAGAATTTGACCTGTCCGGGCATCGACAATCGCACTGTATTTGATGCGGTTTTCGTTCTCGTCCTCCCAGTTCAGACTCCAGACGAGCTGCCCCGGCATGCGCCAGCCTTCCTGCTCGGACTTCTGGGCCAGCTTGCTTCCCTCCGGAACGTAACCCGTCGCTTTTACGAGTTCGGCGGCTTGCTCCGCACTTAACGGTCCTCCCGTATGCGCTTTAAAAGAAGATCCTGTTTTCGGAATGTCCGCATAAGCCGAAGTACCGTAGGCGGCATACAAGCCTTCAAATACGTACTCCCCGGTTTGAGCGTCGACAGGGGTGTAAGATAACGGGTTCCGCACATAGCCGAGGACCCATTCTTTTGGGCCCGATCCATTCTGCAGCTGCACATATTGCAAATCGACCGCAAAATCCTGCTTGTATTTGGCGGCGGCTTCCCGCTCGGTTATTTTGGGAGTCACGGAAGGATACGTATTGGTATAGAAACTGGCGTGCAGCCCCGTAATCTGTCCGTCCCCGCTCATCTGTACGTTGATGCCTTCGAAATCGACAAACAGCCCGTTCACTTTGCGCTTGAATGAAAAATCGTAAAGGACCTGACCGAACAGCGCGTTTTGCGAGCCATAGGAAAGAATAGGTTCCAGCGTATCCTTTTGCAGGGACGGAATCGCCTTTTTCACGAATTCCAATGCCAGTTGAGCCGCTTTCTCCTGATTGACTGCCGGCGGATAAAAGCTTTCCTGCTCCTTGAGCCGGTCCATAGGAAAAGAAGTCGACAGAATATCTCCTGTCCGGGCATCCACCGTACTGTGAAAGGACGAAGTGGAATTCCCTTTCGTCACGGACCAGGAAATGGTCCATACAAGCCCCGGAACGGGCGGGTACCGGTCTGTCGACTCCCCCAGCTTCACCGACGACACTTCCGCTTTTTTCAGATCGGGAAATAATTCCCGCAGTCTTCCGATCGCCTGCTCCTTCGTAATCTTGGCCTCTTTCTCCAGCTTGTCGCTGTCCGGAGCATCGGCCCCCCGAACCGGTACGCTTTCGGACACGGCTTTCGCGTCCTCTTGAAACCTGTATGCAGGAGCGGACATAGTTTCCGCATTGGTAATTCCGGGCAGCAGAAGACCGACTCCAAGAGAGCCGGCCACCGTAAGCAACCCCGCTTTGCGCAAGCGGGCCGCGTGTTTGTTGTTCATCCTAATCCCTCATCTCCATTTGTTAGAGTTTCCCATATTATTTAACGCATGGAAGAAGGAATAGTTTCTTTACAAGAGAGAGACGGTCTTGTTTTCGTCGATCAGATTTTCATGCCGGTATTCCAGTTCCTTGCTGAATTTTTCCGAGATATGCTTTTTATTCCCATATACGTACAGAACATCCCCCGCTTCTATGCGGGTATCGGAATCCTTGTTCTGTTTCCGGATTCTCAGCGATCCCCGCTGCACAAAGAGCAGGTTAATGTCTTCATCGGCCGTACAGAGATCGTCGATAAGACAATGCTCGTACTCGGAATTTTCCATGATGGGAATATCCGTGATCCAGTCTTCTTCGTCATTGTAGAGCAGCTCGCTTACCGGCAGCTCCTCCACGCCTTCGTCTTCCTCCAGTGGAGCATGAAGTTTTTTGCTCAGCCGGTTTTGCATCGGTTTCAATTTTAAAACGACCAGCAGAAAAACCAGAATGCCCGTGATCACAAGCAGCTCCGGTAGTCTGAACCTTTTTTCAAGCAGGTTGGACACCAGTGTAATGATAACGGCCAGAGAGAATACGCCGAACAAAATGAGAAAAATACCGATTCGCCTGCGAACCGGATGCCGGATAATGAGCTCGGATTCCTGTGTGGTAAAGCCCGTGCCTGTCAGCAGGGAAGTGACCTGAAAGCGGGCGATTTCGTGATCAAGCCCGGTGAGCATCATCAATACCGCCGAAATTTCGATAACGAGCAGTACGATTCCCAAATAGATGACGATTAATAGTAGCTCCATGATATGCCTCCCAGCCTCTACACCTTTTCAATAACCGTTCCCGCGGGTATGTGAAACTAACAGCTTTTAACTGCAATCGGGGATTTTTTGCGGTTCGCATGCCCCTTATATAGCCCGCTGCGCCGGGAATTCTCCGGCCGATTGACTAGTCCGCACCTGCAATGCGATAATGAGTTCGTCATCTTGAACCATCTGAAGGGAGTTACTGCATGTGACGTTCGGAGCCAGAATGTTAAAGACGGGCATGGCCGTCACTCTAGCTTTGTACTTAAGTATGCTTTTGCATACGACCGCCCCGGTCATTGCCGCGGTTGCCGCGATTTTCGCCCTGCAGCCGTCCATCTACCGGTCCTGGCGTTATTTCCTCGATCAGCTGCAAACCAACACCTTGGGAGCCGCGCTCGCGCTCGTCGCCGGTACGTTTTTTCCCAAGCACCCGATCGCCATCGGGATCGTTTGCATTCTGGCCATTATGATCTGTCTTAAAATGAAAATGGAAGCGAACATCGGCCTCACCCTCGTAACGGTTATCGCGGTCATGGATGCTTCCGGCGGCCACTGGTGGTTCGCCGTTAACCGCTTTCTGCTCACTTCGCTCGGAGTCGGGTCCGCTTTCGTCATTAACGTGCTGTTTTTCCCGCCTAACTGGCAGAAACGATTTATGGAAGAAGTGCATGGGGTCTTCAGTCAGATATCGCCTCTACAGAGGACGGTCATTTCCAATGAAATGAAAGAATCCGTTTTTCAGGAAACGAAAGACGGCGTCGTCAGCGCGCTGTTCCGGCTGGAGGAGAAATACAAGCTCTTCGAAGAAGAGCAGAAGAAACTCAAGCGGTTGAAATACAGCCAGTCCAAGCGCCTTGTCGTCTACAAGCAGATGCTTCACACCCTGCGCAAAGGCGTGGACATTTTACAGCTGGTCGAAGAGCATTATTTCCAAGCGTCGCGCACTTCAAACATGAACGCGTTCGTCGACGAGCACTTGGAAGCCCTTACCCAATACCACGAATACGTGCTTATGAAATTCGAGAAGAAGTACAAGAACGAGTCCTACGAGAAGCTCGAAGCGATGGATCTCAAAAACGACGCCTTCCTGAGACTCATAACGGACGCTTCCAGCAGCACCGGGGATCTGCATCGGCTCGTTGTGGTTGCTTCCGGGATCTATGACTACGGTCACCAGATCGTGAGGCTGGATAAACTAGTCGAGCAATTTTTCAAAGGCGCCGAAGAAAACGAAAAACAGACGGGCATTAAGTTTTTTTAATGTCCCGCCTGTTTTTTTCTTTTTTTATAATCCGCCTGGAACCGGAACATACTAAACCCAATCACGGCCTCCAAGCGGAGGTCCTTCTAAAGGAGGTCCTTGTCTATGACCGAAAATCACGATCCCAATTTCGTATTGGGCGCACCCCGTTCCTCGGAGGATTCCGCCGAAGCTTCTTCCGCACAGGGAACGGAACTGACCCGGGAGCAATTCCTCCAGTCCTACGAAGCCGGCACTATCGAAGACGACCATGGTTTGGGCGCGGAAGCACAGGCGGAAGCCGGCTACCGGCCCGAATCCACGCCGGACAGAGCCTGAGCCTTCCGCTGAAGACGATGTACGACGGCTAAAGCCTGACGCGGCACGGACGCCGCTGCCGCCGCAACCGGCTATGCAAAAACCCCCGCAGTCGTAAGGCCGTAAGGCTTTCCTGCGGGGGTTTTGTATGTGCGTCTCGCTGTGTTCCGGCGGGTTGCGGCGCTTGCGCCCTTACTCAACGGCGTGAAGCCCGCTCAAGCGCGAGACGGTCATCAGCAGCTCGTCACGCAGCGGAACGATGAATTCCACCGCGCCCATGGTGAAGATGCCGCTTCTGTTGTGAAGCCTTACGCCGCTGACGCTGAGCTTGTAATGCGGAAGCCCGGCTGACATCGAAGTCAGCTCGTTTCCGCCTCCGCTCCGGGAAGACAGCGTCAGCGTGCGTCCTTTGGCTTCGAACGGCACGATGCTGAGAATCGCGTGCAAAGGAATATAGTAATTGACGTGGGGTTTCTGGACGATGAGTTCTTTCGTCGTGACCGTAAGTCCCAGACCACTTTTCTTATGGGAATATTTCAATTCGCCGTCTGTCATCTGGATGGAAATAAAATCGGGATTCATTCCGTCTGGCGCCCCCTTCAAAAAAGGATGTACGTCCACCTTAGCATACCGGTCATGGACTGACAACCTGACGGGCTTTCGTCACGGACGGGCGAAGCATGGAAAATGCGCTACGAGGCGAGCATCAGCACCTGAAAATCCATCTCGATGCTCTGAGCCGACATCAGTCCGCCCAGCAATAGTTTGGCCTCCGTCAAGCGTGCGAGATCCCCGCGCAGAATCAGATGGGACCGGTGTCTCTTCCCGGGCGTCTTCCAGGCCAGCAGAGGAGCCAGCATATGTTGTTTTAAGGTTCGGATCACCGTATGTAATTGTTCCTGTTCCGCCACTTTGACGATCAGAAATGTATGGTCCATCACGATCTCCTCCGGTCGTTAAAAAGAATGTGCGTTGCCGGCCGAAACCAGGACGCGTCCGCGCCAGGAGCCGGGGATTGAAGTCCACAGCATAAAGCCATCCGCGAGCAGCAGCGGACGGCAGCCTTTCCATCATAGGGTGTTTGGTTCAAGGAGTCAAGTCGGATGGCTTCCTTCCCTGCTCTTCCGCCGGGGCCTTAGGGCATCCCGGTAAAACGACTGTACCTTACCTGTGTGATCCCGATTGCAACAGTTTCTATGTATTTTTTTATTCTACCACATCAATTGGAGTTTTTCTTCATTATTCTTCAAGCGGAGTCCAGTCTCGTTTACCCGGCTCTCCCCCGTATGAAACTTTACTCCCCCACAAAACGGAACAGCTTCCAGAAGACGATCACATTGACGATCAGCAGAAGCGGAATTCCGTATTTGAACGTGAAATGTCTGGTTTTGTGCTTGTAGGCATACATGCCCGCCCAGATACCCGGAGCCCCCCCGATAAGAGCCGTCAGGAATAGCCGCTTCTCCGGCACGCGCCAGTCCCCGCTGCGCGCCCTGCGTTTGTCGGCGCCCATCCATACGTAGGCGACAAGATTAACGACAAGAAGATATAAGACAAGAATCTTGATGGAAAACACCTCTTTTTTAGTATAAAGTCCGCTTCCTTATTAGTTTACAATTATTTGGGTAAAAAGCGAAGACCGGAGCTCGGCTCCCCCGGTCTTTCTATTCTTCATACATCATGTTGCCGTTCTGCTCTACTTTCATGGATTAAACCCTCCCGGGATCGATTTATTTTTGAGCCTGTTCGCTTTCGCTCCTTACCCGCTTCTTGTATAATCAGGAGAAAATTCTCCTGTAAAGGCGGGATCGGGATGCAAGTCACCCATCATTATCTCGAATTGTGCAGAGCGTACAGCGCGGTGCCGCAAGGGCTTCCCATCTCCCTCACCCTAGAGGAAATAGCCGAACGGCTCCACTGCACGGTGCGCAACGTCAAACTCGTGATCCGCAAAATGTCCGAAGCCGGTTGGATCACCTGGATTCCCGGCCGCGGCCGGGGGAACAAATCCGAGCTCCACTTCCGTTATACCCTGGAAGAAATGCTAATGAAGCAAACGGCCGAATTTGCCGAAAAAGAACAGTACCAGCAAGCTTTTGAATGGATTCACCAGTATGCGGACACACCTCTGATGAAAGAACAGCTGCTCCAGCATGTGTCCCGCTATTTCGGGTACAAAGCGAAGGAAACGGAACAGGACGCGGACGTGCTGCGGCTGCCCATTAACAAAACTTACCGGACGTTCGATCCGGCCGCCCTGATTTTTGCCAATGATGTGCATCTGAGCCGTCAGTTATTCGATACGATCGTGCGGTACGACAGAGCCGCAGGCGACTTCGTTCCTAGTCTCGCCCATCACTGGGAGTCGGATGAAAGCTGTACCGTCTGGACGTTCTACCTGCGCAAAAGCGTGCTCTTCCACCACGGCCGCGAGCTGGAGGCGGCCGATGCCGAGTATTCCTTACGGAGGCTGCTCGATCCCGGGGTGTTCTCGCCCCAGCGCTGGATGCTGGAAGATGTCCGGCAGATTCGCGTCCCGAGCCGGATGACCATCCAGTTCGTGCTGAGTAAGCCGCACGTGCTTTTCCCGCACTGTCTGACCTCCCCGTCCGCAGCGGTCCTGCCCCGGGAGCTTTGCGAGGCGGATCCCGAGGCTTACTTCGCCTGTCCGGTCGGCACCGGGCCTTTCCGGCTGGAGGTTCGCCCCGGCTACGGGTACCTGCTGCACGCCAACGACCGCTACTGCCTGGGACGCCCTTTCCTGGATGTCGTCGAGCATATTCTGCTCCGGGATTCTCCGGAGCTTGTTGACATGACGGACGCCTGCAATATGGTTCAGCGCGCTCCTTACACGCCCGGCTCCAAGCCTCAGCAGGACTGGCAGGCGGTGGAATGCATTTCGTCGGGGTGTGCGCTTCTTTCGTTTAACCGCCGCAAGAATGGCCCCTTGCAGGACGCCGGACTCCGCCGGTACGTGCGTTCGGTGATTCAGGCGTGCGCGATGGTGGAGGAGCTCGGGGAGAGCCGCGCGATAGCGGCGGCAAGCTTTTTGCCCGATAAAAGCCTGCGGATAGGCTGTGATCCTTACGGGGATGAGGAGGAAGAAGATGTCCCCGGTATTCCGTATTCCTCCGCCTACGCCGGAACGGAACTGACGCTGCACGGCAAAGATTCATACAAAACGCACGAAGACTTCGACTGGATTGTTAAACGCTGCCTGAAAGCCGGACTTCACATCAAGGTGGTGCTCCATGAGCGGGATGAATTCCTCACACCCGATGTCATGGATGAAGCCGATCTTGTTCTGTGTGAAGTCGTATTGGACGAAAGCGAGACGCTTTCTTTGCTGGAGCTGTTCATGCAGGAGGAAGGGTCGATCCGGCGCATGTTCGACGACCCGCTGCGCGCGGAGCTGAGCCGGAGAGTGGCCGAACTGCTTGCTGAACCTGATCCACGCAAACGGCTGGATCTTTTCGATAAGCTGGAATCCCTTCTCACGGAAGATAACGCGATCCATTTTCTCTATCACCGGAGAATGCAGACCACTTACCACAAAAGCGTACGAGGGCTTAGGCTGAACGCCTTCGGCCATATCGATTACCGTCATATCTGGTTCGAGCCCGAAGACCGGCTTAACGGACATGCAGGCCCGGCGGACACAAGTTGCCCGTTCAGCACGATTTACTGAAAAAAGCGCCCGCAGAGGCGCTTTTTCTTTGGAAGCCAATCGTCTTTCTCAGGCATTGGGCCGCCACACCGCCTCCTCGATCAGCCAGGAATCTTCGGTCGCCCGACCGTCGCCGGTGATGGGAATCACTTCCCCCAGGTAAGTCGGCTGCGGCTTGAAGAACCGGATCAGAGCGAAATCTTTGCTTCTCGCCGCCATTTCGCGGGCCGCGAATTTCGCCATTCCCCGGTAATCCTGACGGTCTGCCGCCACGCCGTACGCTTCGACGCCGAGTCCCCCCGCATCATACAGCGCGCGCGCCAGGTGATAATCCTGGGTTACGACGATAGCTTTGCGGATCTGAAAAATAGCCTTGGCCCGGTACATCGACTCATACGTACTAAAGCCGGCATGATCCATAAAAATGCGCTCTTCCGCAATCCCCCGCTCGAGCAGAAAGTCTTTCATCGCCCCTACTTCGTTGTAACCGAGTGTCCCATGATCGCCGGATACGAGGATTTTGTCCGCCTTTCCGCCCTCATACAGCTCCGCGGCCGTAATCATCCGGTCCTTTAACATATCCGAAAGCCGCCCGTCCGGGTGCACCTTTGCTCCGAGCACGATAATCGCATCGGCCGCAGGCGCCTGTTCCACGCTTACTTTGCGGGCCGCCCCTTCTTTTCTCACTTCATAATCCGAGGTAACCAGCCAAATGCCGCCCGCAATCGCTGCAACTCCCAGGCCGTATGCCATCCCTCTCCAACGCAGTTTCATCCCCAGCTCTCCCCGCACCGTAATCTTGCTTTCATTCCCGATTTCGCTCCAATGGAGTGAATGGGATGTCGGGGCCATTATACCTTAATTTTCCTTTTTTTCGCTATCGTTTAAAAGGGAGTTTCGGTTTTATCCGGCGTTAAACGTTACATCCGAGGCGTGGCGTCGGGACTGCCAGGTCCGATCCTTACAGGTGGGTTAGAAATTTTGAATGAATTGTAAATTTTACCTGCCTTTACGGCCGGGCTTTTTCTATAATAGAGAAAACCGTTAAAAACGGCGGAAAGGATGAATATTTACATGAACATCCGGCTTGTCAGACAGGAAGAAATGCGGGAGGCCGCCGATTTGGCGGATTCGGTCTTCCGGGATTCCGAGCAGATTTCAATGGCAGACGGTTTCCCGTTCCTATTCTCCGCTTTACACTCCCAATCCGTAGGAGCTTTCGAAAACGGGCGGCTCGTCGCCTTCATGGGCCTGCTCCCGTCCGTCATCCGCATCGGTCCCGCCCGGCTTTCCGTGTATTCGCTGGGCTCGGTGTGCACGCACCCGGAAAGCCGCGGAAAAGGCATCGCCGGCGAACTGTTCGCCGCCGTCCGCGGGCAGGTGTCGCGCTCGGGCGGTTCGCTGCTGCTCGTCTCCGGCGGCCGCTCCCTCTACACGCGTGCGGGCTGCCGGCCGTTCGGCTCACTCCGCCGGTATACGCTGGACGGCGCCTCCTCCCCGCAGACGGATGAGTCCGCAGGAGGCTTCCGTCTGCGGCCGTACGAGCGGGGCGATCTGCCCGCCATGAGCAGGCTCGCCGCTTCACGCCGCTCCGCCTTCGAGCAGAGCCCGTGGGACCTCGGCAGTCTAATCGAGGCGCGGGCGTACGCCAGCTGCCTGAAGCTGCGGCATGAGACGTGGATCGCCGAGAAGGACGGTGAGCCGGCGGCCTTTATCGTCGCGGCGGTGCCGGACCCGGCTGTGGCGTCCACGAGGTTTCCCCGGCTGATCGAGTGGGCCGGGGCTCCCGAAGCGGCCGCACGGCTGCTCGCCGGTCTCACAGCGAAGCTGGAGCTTCGCGAGTTTCAGGCAGCGGTCCCGTTTTATGAAACGGGACTGCGGGAAGCACTGCGAAGCTTCCCGTCGGAAGAAAGCCGAAATGAGGGCACCATCCTCGTAACCGGCGCCCAGCTTCTTCTGAGACAGCTCCGTCCTTACCTGGACGAACAGAGCGGAAGCAGGCTCGGGGAGCGGCTCGGCGTCCGTGAAACCGGAGAAGGCGGCGTATGGCTGACGCTGCCCGGACTGCCGGATCTTCTCCTGAGCGTGGACGACTGGACGGCGCTGCTGTTCAACCCGGACGCCGCTGTCCGGGTTGCCCCCGCCCAGTGGCAGGAAGAGCTTCGGTCCGTCTTCCCGCTCCCTTTCCCGTATACGGCGGGACTAAACTACATTTGAGGCTGTTCGGCTGTACGGCCGTACGGATTTACGGCGGCGGACGCAAGTTCGCCCCGCGCCTCCAGGAGCGTTCGCCCCTCCACGGGATGAAGACAGAACCCGGCGGCTAAGGAAAATAAACGATTTCCCGCCCCGCTCCCTGTTCGTTCCCTACCAAAAAAGTCCCGCTCGTGCACGCGAAATGCTGCACAAGCCGGGACTTTTTTCTGCCAGCCTGCCTGGTTTCCCAAGCGGCGGTGTCAGTTTTTATTCGGAAAGACTCTTCTGAACAATCTGCTCCCACTCTTCCTCGGTTAAAATCCCCTTCTCGACGACAAGCTGACGAAGCGGCTTCTGCGTTTTCAGCGACTCCTTGGCAATCTCGGCCGCTTTGTCGTAGCCGATAATCGGATTCAGCATCGTCACCAGGGACAAGCTGCGGTCCATCCAGTAGCGGCATTGCTCCTCATCGGCTTCAATTCCTTTCACGCAGCGTTCGCAGAACGCTTCCGCCGAGGTGCTCAAAATATGTGCCGATTGCAAAACATTGTGGGCGATGACCGGCATCATGACGTTGATTTCAAGCTGGCTGCCTATCATCGCCGTCTGGACGGCCGTGTCGTTGCCGATCACCTGGCAACAGACCATATACAGCATCTCCGGCAGGACCGGATTAACCTTGCCCGGCATAATGGAAGAGCCGGGCTGTACGGCGGGCAGCCGGATTTCGGCAAGGCCCGTCTGCGGGCCGGAATTAAGCAGGCGGATATCGCTGGACAGCTTGATCAGATGCACGGCCACATCCCGGAGAAGCCCGCTTACGCGCAGAGCCGCCGACGGGTTCTGCATAAAGGCGAACCGGCTCGGAGCTTGCCGGTAAGGCGTGCCAGTACGGCGTCCGATCTCCGCCACCATCCTGGCGGCATATTCGGGATGAGTGTTCACGCCCGTGCCGACGGCATTGCCGCCGATGCCCAGCTCCAGGAGGCCATCCGCTGCATGCCCCAGCTGCTTTCGCATCTGGCCGATAGTGGCCGCGTAGCCTTCGAACTCCTGCCCCAGACGAAGCGGAACCGCATCCTGTAAATGGGTGCGGCCCGATTTTACGACCGAATGAAACTCCTTCGACTTGTTCGTGAGCTCGCCCATCAGCTTATCCAGGGCGGGCAAGAGCTTCCGCTCCACGGATTCGTACAAGGAAATACAGATCGCCGTCGGAATCGTATCGTTGGTCGACTGGCCTTTGTTCACATGATCATTGGGATGGATCTTGTCCTTGCGGTCACGTTCCAATCCCAGTTTCTCAAGCGCAACGTTGGCGATCACCTCGTTGGCGTTCATGTTTTGCGACGTTCCGGCCCCGGCTTGAAAAGCATCGACGACAAACTGGCTGTCCCAGCGTCCTTCGATCACTTCGTCCGCGGCAGCCAGGATGGCGTCCGCGATTTCGTCGTCCAGTTCGCCCAGCTCTTTATGTACGGCGGCAGCGGACGCTTTAATAACCGCCTGGGCCTTGATAAACTCCCGCGGCAGCCGGTATCCGCTGATCGGGAAGTTCATCACCGCGCGCTGGGTCTGGGCTCCGTAATAGGCGTCGGCCGGGAGCTGAACCTGCCCCAAAGAATCGCCGGCGGTGCGCCGCTTCGTATTTTTTTCCATGGATGGTTGTTGGTCTGTCATGATCTCACCCTTCCTTCCGTTCACTCTTCTTCGCTCTCTTGTTACAAGAGCATGTTGACAGTTCCGGTATGCCCGTGCTTATTCGTTGTTCTTCTTACCGGGCGCCTTACCGGTTCCGGGTAGAAAGCCTCCTATCATAGATACCCGTTTTAGGTGCCGGTGATACCCGCTATGTGGAAAGGAACAGGCGCTGTTGATAAAATCCCCTGACGGGCCATGGGATGGAAAAGGCGCTTTTTCTACCGGCTGTCTTATGTGAGAGCATGCCCAAGCGCTGAATTAGAAGCCGCAGGAGGCCCGGTGTGCGATCGGCTTTTGGAAGGGGTATAATAAAGGATACCGGTTAGCGTATAATAGGCCGGCTTGCACCTGGTGTTAGCTATGTATACTTTTGATGTGCCGCTTTACAGACAAGGCGGACTGCGCTTTTTATTATTCACGTTTTTTGCTTCACATAAGGAGGAGATTTTCATGACAACAACGACTTCCGGCAGCACTTCCGAACGCTGGCTGAATTATGTGAACGGCCAATGGATTCAAGCGGGCAGCGGCAAAACGATTCCGGTCGTTAATCCTTCCACTCTGCGCGAGATTGCGACCGTACCGGATTCGGGAGAAGTCGAAACGAAGGCCGCTATCGAGGCGGCCCATACCGCTTTTCAGTCCTGGAGCACCTTATCCGCTTACGAGCGTTCCGATATACTGATGCGCTGGTATCACCTGCTTATGCAGCATCAGGAAGGACTCGCCAAAACGATGACAGCCGAACAGGGCAAGCCGCTATCCGAAGCCAAAGGCGAAATCGCTTATGCGGCCAGCTTCATATCCTGGTATGCCGAGGAAGCCAAGCGGCTTTACGGAGACATCATCCCGGCTACCAGCTCGGGCAAGCGGATGTTTGTCCTTCGTCAGCCTGTCGGTGTCGTGGCTGCGATCACGCCTTGGAATTTCCCCGCCGCCATGATTACGCGCAAGGTTGGTCCGGCGCTCGCGGCAGGCTGCACCTGCATCGTCAAGCCGGCGGAGCAGACGCCGTTAACGGCGCTGTACATGGCCAAGCTGGCCGAAGAAGCAGGGATACCCGCCGGGGTACTTAACATCGTGACCGGAGAAGCCTCCGTGATCGGCGATACGCTGTTTGCGGACTCCCGGGTAGCGAAAGTGACGTTCACCGGATCGACGGAGGTCGGCAAGCACATCATGCGCGCTTCCGCCGATACGATGAAGAAAATATCGCTGGAGCTGGGAGGTCACGCCCCGGTGATCGTGCTCGACGATGCCGACGCGGAGCTTGCCGCCGAGCAGACCTTGCTGTCGAAATTCCGCAATGCCGGACAAACCTGCGTCTGCGCCAACCGGATTTACGTCCAGAAGGGTATCCGCGAAACGTTTGAGAACTTGCTGGCGGACAAAATCCGGGCCCTGAAAGTCGGCGACGGCTTGGACCCCGACTCCGCAATCGGGCCCGTCATCGACGAAGACGGCCTGAGCAAGATTCAAAAGCATGTGACGGATGCCGTCGAACGCGGAGCAACCGTGATTACGGGCGGCAGCCGGAAGGAAGTGCCTGAGCATGCCGGCTACTTTTTTGAACCGACTCTGCTCACGGGCGTAGATAGCTCCATGCTGATCATGAAGGAAGAGACGTTCGGGCCCGTCGCGCCGATCGTGGAATTTACCGATCCGGACGATGCCGTCCGGCAGGCGAACGATTCTCCGTACGGGCTCGCGTCCTACGTGTTTACCTCCAACCTGAACCACGCCATCCGGCTCGCCGAACGGCTTCAGTACGGCATCGTCGGTATAAACGACGGCCTGCCTTCTTCCGCACAGGCCCCGTTCGGAGGCATGAAAGAAAGCGGCCTTGGCCGGGAAGGCGGCAAATACGGGATCGAGGAATACGTAGAGATCAAATACATCTCCCTCGGCCTTTACTGAATGAAGGGCGGACAAATGTCTTTCGCCTAAAATAAAACGTCCTGCAGCGACCTTGATTTCATCGGTCATCTGCAGGACGTTTTTTACCTTGCTTTTTACAAAATCAGCAATACCGTGTTAGACGACCGTGCACGGCCCCCCATCTCATACCCTGGAAATCTTCCCTCTTCCCGCGCCCGCCGTCTCAGATCCTTCCGGCCTCTCTTCGAAATACCGCATGACCTGATCCTTCAGGATGGCAAAATCTTTCTCCTTGCAGGAGAGGCGCACAGGGTCCAATGCGCCTGCAACAATAATATGGATCACAGGGCCGTTTCCTTCCGTAATTTCGTACGTGATCAGCCTGCCGCGCTCGTAAAATTTCGTCCCGACTTTAAGCCCTTCCGTACCTAAATAAAACCTTTTGACCCATTCCAGATAGAAAATGAAGCCGCATGATGCGGCAAACCACAATCCCTGCTGCCCTATCAAAAGAGCAAGGATAAGCATGCTGGCAGCAAAAAACCAAAAATCGAGGGGATGCATCTGTCCCTTCGCCACGACAACGCCTACCTTCTTATAAGCCTGCCGAGCTTTATACGACTTCCAGACCACGAGCCCCAACAAAAGCAATCCCACTACCGTGCTGGTCACCATTATGAAGATCACATCCCCGCTTAGATGTCTTCATGATACCTTTATTTGGTATATTTGTTAACCCTTAATTATGCAGTCCGCGTCTAAAAAAATAAGACCGCTTTCGCGGTCCAGGCTGCTCGTTATGATGTAGCAGGCTCTTTACTCATGCCTCGGGAAGCATCAAGCCAGCTTATCAAGTCTTCCATCACTTCTTCGCGGTTCACTTCGTTCAAAATCTCGTGACGCTTGTTCTCATACAGCTTGCATTCCACCTGCTCCAGCCCCAGTTTGCGGTACAAAGCCGCAAGACGCCTCACGCCCTTGCCCTGCCCGCCGACGGGATCTTTATCTCCGGCCATAAGCAGGACCGGAAGGTTTTTCGGGATGCTCCGCATATGACGTTTCAGATGAATATCGGACAGATGGATAAAAAAGTCTTTAAAAAATCCCGTTGTGCAAATGTACCCGCAAAGCGGATCTTTTACGAATTTATCGACCTCCGCCTCATCCGTGCTCAGCCAGTCGAACTCCGTCCGGTTCGGGCGGAAAGGCCGGTTGAAGCTGCCGAGCGCCATGTGGCTCAGGAAGCTGCTGCGGGCGCGGTCACCGCTGCGGGAGACGAGCATTTTTGCCAGAAGTATACCCGCTTTCAAAATCGCGCCCTTCGGTCCGTTCGTCCCGAGAAGAGCCACGCCTTCATAAAGCTGCGGAGCCCGGTACATGACTTTCTGGGAAAGAAACGAGCCCATGCTGTGCCCGACCAGATACAGAGGCAGGCCGCTTCGCTCCTCCTGTATCCGTCTGCCGAGATCGATCATATCGTCCGTCATGCCTGCAAACCCGTCCGGGCCCGGGTATCCCAGGTCGTTCATATGGCCGGCCGTTCTTCCATGCCCCCTGTGGTCGTTGGCGTAGACGATATAACCACGGGCCGTGAGCCTTTCCGCCAGCCGCTTGTAGCGAAACGCGTGTTCCGCCATGCCGTGCGCAATCTGCACGACGCCCCGAAGGGGAGTGTCCCGTTCCGGCTCCCACCGATACACAGCGACAGGCGTATCCGTCTCTTCATTTAAGTGAAAATGTGTTTCTTTCATCCGATCACCCTTGTTTTACGGTTTGAGCAGTACAGGGTTCAGCCGTGGAAAAATCCGATCTGCACAATAAACAGCGCAGCGAATATGTAAAGCACAGGATGGATTTCCTTGAACCGTCCCCGGGCCGCCTTCAGTATAATGTAAAAAATAAACCCGATTCCGATGCTCGTCGATACACTGTACGTCAGCGGCATCGTAACAAGAACGAGAAAAGCGGGGAAAGATTCTTCGAAATCTTTCCAGTCGATATGCAGCAGATCGGTAATCATATAATACCCGACCACAATAAGTGCGGGCGCCGTGACCGACGGCAGATTAGCCAGCGTTTCCGCTACGGGGGCCAGAAAAGACGTGGCGGTCAGCAGCGCGCAAGTGACGACCGCCGTTAAGCCCGTCCTTCCCCCTGCGGCTATTCCCGAGCCCGACTCGATCAGCGTCGTAACCGGGCTTGTCCCCATTACGGCACCGGCCGTAACGCCGGCTGCGTTCGCCATAAGCGCGCTTCTGGAACGGGGGAAAACGCCGTTTTTCATGAGCCCCGCCTGCTCCGCCAAGCTCACAAGCGTTCCGGTCGTATCAAACACCGAGATCAGCAGAAACGTGAATGTGACGGCAAACAGGCCCTGCTCGAATACCCCTTTCACGTCCATCTGCATAAACGTTCCCGTCATGGTTCCGGGCCAGGCAAACCAGTGGTCCGGTAAAATTAGCAGCCCCATCAGCCAGCCCATCGCCGCCGTCAGCAGCATCCCTATAAAAAGCGCCGCACGGACGCGGTACGACATCAAGATCAGCGTCAGCACAAGTCCGATAACGGACAGCAGCGCTGCCGGTTCGTGCAGGCTTCCGAACGTGACGAGCGTATCCGGGGAAGCCACGATCAGCTTGGCGTTTTGCAGCCCTACAAAACAAATAAACAAACCCGTACCGGCTGTAATCGCATATTTTAACGAGGCCGGAATGGATTCGATCAACAACCGGCCGTGCCGGCTGAGTGAAATCAGCATAAATAGAAGTCCGGCCAAAAATACGGAGCCCAGCGCTACCTGCCAGGATACCCCCGCTCCCTGGACGACGCCGAAGGCAAAGAACGCATTAATGCCCATGCCGGGAGCTATGACAATCGGGTAGTTGCCCGCCAGCGCGATGATCAGGGTCGAAAAAATGGTCGTCAGGATCGTTGCGATGAAAACCGCCTGAAAATCCATACCGGATGCGCTTAAAATGCCCGGATTCACGATCACCACGAACGCCATCGTCATAAAAGTCGTGCATCCCGCCAGCACTTCCGTCCCGATCGTCGTCTGGCGTTCTTTTAACTTAAACCACGCTTCTGCCTTGTCCAATCAATTCCAGTCCTTTCCTTGCCGCTAATCAAGAATTGTATCATGGATTGAGATAGACTTCACGCTGAATTTATTTTTCATTCTTGAATGGCACGGCAGATTCCGATTTTTATATTTACATTATTTCCCACATGCTATTGTTTCAAGCCTTTAGACGAAAAAGACCCGCTATCCCTATGGATAACAGGTCTTCATTAAGTACAAGGTTCAGGAAAAAGGAAGCTATCCCCGGCCGTCGCTGGCTTTGCGTTCGATATGCAGCTTGGCTTCGGTGCCGGCCGCGCTCCGTTTCGTCTCATTGTCGAAACGTTTCCGTTCCGTCCGCTCGATTTGAGCGACCCGGCCGTCATGAATAATGATTTGAACGGTTCCGTACTCCAATCCGTTAATGCTTTGAATGATCCGGTCAATCCAGACTTCATTCAGTTCAACAGGTTTGGCCATAATTCTCATCCTCTCTACCCTCGATTCAAATCATCCAATCGTACCATTCTTTTTTACGCTTCTGCAGGTCTACCAGCCAAGCGGACGTTTTGCCTATTAAAGTAAAGGTGGCGTCACGGTTCGAGAACGTATGGTCGGCCTGGAAAATGAGTTCCAGATCGCAGCGTCCGTCCGCGCGGAGCCAGAACATTTTTTGATAAAGCGGGGCATAATCTACGGGTATATCTTCGTCCGCCGTGCCGTGTGCGATGAGAACATCTCCCCCGAATTTGCGCAGCTGCTCGAACGGTTGATGCATGGAGAGAGAGTCGAAAAAAGCCGGGGTAAGCAGATACCCCTGATAATCGATGCCTTTGTCCGGCTCCAGCTGTCGATAAGCTTCCTTGCCTACAATTCTGACAATATCATTGTGCGGGTGGGCTACGGCCGACCACATCACCAGTGTCCGTACACGGTGGTCGGATGCGGCGGTAAGCAGGGCGACCGCGCCGCCGAGGCTGTGGCCCAGCAGCGTAACGCTGCCGGGATCCACGCAGTCCAGGCTGAGCGCATAATCCAGCACCCGGCGCGTCTGGGCGATCATCGGATCGAGTCCTCCCGCTCCGTAGTCGCCGGTGCTTTCGCCGCAGCCGCCGTAATCGAAGCGGAGTACCATGTACCCTTGGCTGCTCAAAGCCCGCGCCGTCTTGACGAACAGCCGGTCGACGCCGATCCGGTTGCCGATAAAGCCGTGGCAGATAACGACAACCGGCCATTTGCCGGCCCCTCCTCGGCAGTCGGAGCCCTCCCCGTCCGTCGGATAGTGCAGCGTAGCCGCCAGTTCCAAGTCCCCGCTCGGGATTGTGATGTGATGTTCCATAGCCCTAGTCCTTTCTGCAAGTGCGCTTCTGTGAGGTCCGGATCAGATATGAACCGGCATGGGATCGTTTTTTAAAGCATTTTCAACGGTTCTTGTCTGATTGCCGTCGAAGATGTACAGGCGGTGGACCAGAACGTGGACATGGTCCCCCGTTTCCAGCTGGGGCAGTTCCAGCGAGCGGTAACCTACCAGGCGGTAAGGTCCGCTCTCCACTTCGATCTGCCAGTTCGAACCGCGGAAATACGTGCTTCTGACTATGGCTTCCGCGGACGCCGTCTGACGGCTGATTTCACCGGGCAGCCCGATCTCCACGAATTCGGGCCGGACGATAGCGGGCGCCTCGCCCGCTTCCGCGAACCCGATCAGGGAGCCGGCTTCCTCCAGCGGCGAAGATTCGCCGATAAAGGAAGCGACGAACGGAGTCAGCGGTTCGCGGTAAATGTCGATCGGCGAACCTTTCTGCTCGATCCGGCCTTTGTTCACGATCATGATTTCGTCGGCCACCTCGACCGCTTCTTCCTGGTCGTGGGTGACGAAGATCGTCGTGATGCCGACGCGGGAAATCATTTCCCGCAGCCAGCTGCGCAGCTCCTTGCGGACTTTCGCGTCAATTGCCGCGAACGGTTCATCCAGCAGGAGCAGCTGAGGCTCGGGAGCGAGCGCCCGGGCGAAAGCCACCCGCTGGCGCTGGCCGCCGGAAAGCTGGTGCGGCAGCCGCTTCTCGAGACCCGCCAGGCCGGTCAGCTGCAGCAGCTCATGGACGCGGGTGCTTATCTCCGCTTTGCCGCGCTTCTGCACCTGGAGGCCGAAAGCGATGTTGTCGAATACGGACATGTGCTTGAACAGCGCATAGTTCTGGAAAACAAACCCGATATGGCGTTCCTGCGGCATAAGGGCATTCACCTTTTCGCCGTGGAACAGAATCTCTCCCGAATCGGGCGACTCCAGTCCGGCAAGCATCCGGAGGATCGTCGTTTTGCCTCCTCCGCTCGGGCCCAGAAGTCCGATCAGCTTGCCCTGCTCAATGTCGAACGAAATATTTTTGGCGGCTTCGTAAGAGCCGAACGACTTGTTAATTCCTCTTACACTGATATGCATGTGTTAACTCCCCTCCGTTGCCTGGTTTGAGCCGGAATCGGCATGCTGCCGGTTGGACTGGTGGAACTTCCATTCGGCCAGACTTTTCACGATCAGCGTCAGCACGGCCAGCATAACGAGCAGGGAAGCAACCGCAAATGCAGCCGAAAATTGATATTCGTTGTATAAAATCTCGATATGGAGCGGAACGGTATTCGTCTTGCCCCGGATATGGCCCGAGACGACCGAGACGGCGCCGAACTCCCCCATCGCTCTCGCATTACATAAAATGATTCCGTACAGCAGGCCCCACTTGATGTTGGGTAGGGTCACTTTCCAGAAAATGCGCCAGCCTTTGGCGCCGAGTGTGGCCGCCGCTTCTTCCTCCTGCGTGCCCTGAGCCTGCATAAGCGGGATCAGTTCCCTGGCAACGAACGGGAAGGTGATGAACACGGTCGCGAGCACGATGCCCGGCAGGGCAAACACGATCTTGAGATCGTGATCGGCCAGCCACGGGCCGAACCAGCCTTTCGTCCCGAACAGCAGGATAAACATGAGACCGGCAATAACGGGCGAAATGGCGAACGGAAGGTCGATCAGCGTAACCAGCACGTTCTTGCCGCGGAATTTAAACTTCGTGATCGCCCAGGCGGCCGCCACGCCGAACACCACGTTCAGCGGAACGGCAATCGCCGCTGTCGTCAGCGTCAGCCGGATGGCCGCCCAAGCCTCCTTCTGGGTCAGGGCCGCCAGATAGACCTCGGTGCCCTTTTTGAACGCCTGGATAAAAATCGTCACAAGCGGCAGCACCAGAAGCAGGGCAAGGAACAGCAGGGCTCCCCCGATCAAAAGCCATTGGACGGCCCTGGGCTCGGTGATATGCTTCGCGGGTTCCGAGGAAGGCCCGCTCAAGTTTGCAGCTACATTGCCTGCCATGTCGCTTCAGCTCCTTTCGCGGTCATCCGCTCACCCGCCGGTTGGATTTCATCTGCAGCGCGTTGGTGACGAGCAGCAGCACGAACGAGATGATCAGCATGACCAGAGCTATGGCTGTCGCCCCGGCATAGTCGTACTGCTCGAGCTTCGTCATGATGAGCAGCGGCGTAATCTCCGTCTTCATCGGCATGTTGCCGGAGATGAAGACGACGGAGCCGTACTCGCCGATCGCCCGGGCGAAGGCGAGGGTAAACCCCGCCAGCAGCGCAGGCACCAGCTGCGGGAAAATGACGCGGCGGAACGTACGCCAGCGTGAAGCGCCGAGGCTCACGGCGGCCTCTTCCGTTTCGTGCTCCAGCTCCTGCAGCACAGGCTGCACGGTGCGGACCACGAACGGAAGCCCGATAAACGTGAGCGCGATGATGATGCCAAGCGGCGAATACGCCGCCTTGATGCCGAGCGGAGCGAGCAGGCTGCCGACCCAGCCGTTGTCGGCATACAGGCTTGTCAGCGCGATGCCGGCAACGGCCGTCGGGAGCGCGAAGGGCATGTCGACCAGCGCGTCGACGAATCTTTTGCCGGGAAAGCGGTAGCGCACAAGCACCCAGGCCACGAGCAGGCCGAATACGGTATTGACCAGCGCCGCGGCCAGAGAAGCGCCGAAGCTGAGCTTGTAAGAAGCGACCACCCGTTCATCGGTGACTGCCTGCCAGAACTGCTCAAAGGTCAGCCCCGTCGTTTTCCACACGACCGCGGAAAGCGGGAAAAGCACGAGCAGGCTCAAGTAAAGCACCGTAAAGCCCATAGACAAGCCGAACCCGGGTAAAATACGTTTCGTTTTGTTTCGTCTTCCCATTGCGAACACGTCCCCTTGATCGCAGACCGAGTGGTGCCGGTTTGTACCGTCGCACCCGGGCACGCAGTTTTATTTCGGTTTGTAAATCTGGTCGAATACGCCGCCGTCGGCGAAGTGTGTTTTCTGGACTTTGGCCCAGCCGCCGAATTCGGGATCGTCGATTTTAAACAGGTTCACTTGCTTGAATTGATTTTCGTACTGCTTCGCAACGGATTCCAGACGCGGCCGGTAGTAATTTTTCGCGGCGATTTTCTGTCCTTCTTCCGTGTACAGGTAGTCCAGATAAGCCTGGGCCACTTCTTTCGTGCCTTTCTTATCGGCGTTCTTGTCGACCACGGCTACCGGGGGTTCCGCCAGCACGCTGATCGAAGGTGTCACGATTTCGAATTTATCCTTGCCCAGCTCGTTAAGCGACAGATAGGCTTCGTTCTCCCAGGCGATCAGAACGTCGCCGAGGCCTCTTTCCACGAAGGTGGTCGTTGAATCGCGTGCTCCCGTTCCGAGTACGGGCGCATTTTTGAACAATTGGGTCACGAATTCCTTGGCTTTGGCCTCGTCGTTATTGTTTTTCTTGAGCGCGTAGCCCCAGGCCGCTACGTAGTTCCAGCGCGCTCCGCCGGAAGTTTTCGGGTTGGGGGTGATGACGGATACGCCGGGCTTGATGAGATCGTCCCAGTCCTTGATCCCTTTCGGATTGCCTTTGCGTACGAGAAATACGATCGTGGAGGTGTAAGGAGTGCTGTTATCTTTTAATTCCGTTTCCCAGCCTTTATCAATAAGACCCGCCGCTTGAACCTGATCGATATCGTAAGCCAGCGCAAGCGTAACCACGTCCGCTTCCAGTCCGTCGATGACCGAACGGGCCTGTTTGCCCGAACCGCCGTGAGACTGGCTGACCGTTACGGTCTGGCCTTTCTTTTCTTTCCAGTACTTAATGAAGGCTTCGTTGTACGCCTGGTACAGTTCTCTCGTCGGGTCATAAGATACATTAAGCAGTTCGACCGATTTTGGTGCGGAGCCGCCGTTATCCGTTCCCGTTTTCGTAGATGTTGTCTCGTTTCCTCCGCCGCAAGCGGTCAACCCGGTGAGCAGCGAAGTCAGGGCAAGGACGGAAACCGTGCGTCCGAGAACCCTTTTGAAAGAATGCGATTGTAAAGCAGCCATGTACATATACCCCTTTCGAATTTGGCACCTCGTTGTCTATCTTTTCACATTCCCTACTGAACTTTTTCTTCGCGTCTCCGGTGATCCGGTGGACAAAATAAACAAATCCTATAAGTTTAGTAAGAATTATTTATACATCAATATAGCATCGCCTATAAATCGTGTCAATACGTTTTTTTGCAAAATATGTAAGTGCCTGTCCGCCCCTCCCCGGGAAAAAAATCCCCCGTTTCAAACGCACTTCCAGCGTGTAAGAAAGGCGTGGGAGTTATCTTGCAAACAGACGTCAAGCTTTGAAATCACTTGTTTCATGGAGGTCAAAGAAAGATGAACAACAACTTAACCGCAGACGCCGAACGCGTTTTAATCGTTTATTTGAATAATGACATCGTCGTGGAAAATGTACCGGGAGAAGTCGATGTGGACTCCTATCTCGACGAACAGGATTACGACGCACGTCAGGTCGAGCTGATTTCGATGGGCGAGTTTAACGAGCGCCTGGATCAAATGCTGCTTCATTACTAATCATTCGTACCGTCAAATGATGCGCGGCAGCGTAAAAACAGAAGCCCCCGGGCTTTTCACATAAAAAGGCAGTTCCTTTCATAAGAAAGGAACTGCCTTTTTCAATGTGTATGCGCAGGTTGGCTGGTTGGAAACGAACTCGGCGCCGGAATCTCCTGATGGTTTCGCCGCCGCCTGTCACGGAGCGCGGTTGCAGATGCCGGGTGATTCCCGTCCAAACCGCCGCTAACGGCTTAGCCGGCATCCGTTCCTGCTTATATATCACGCATACGCAGCCCTGCAACGAAGTCCTAAGCCCGCCGGCGTCAGAAACTTATCCCCTGCCGGACAGCTCGCCCGAACGCCAGCGACCGCAGCTCAGCATTATCCGAGCCTCTCCATGAGACGAACCCTCTAGCGGCCTTGGAACAGATTGCCGAGGCCCCCGAGCACGCTGCCTTCTTCCTTGCCGCGGACGGCTCCGCTCATCACTCTTTCGGCCAGGCGGCTGAACGGCAGCGACTGCAGCCATACTTTGCCCGGTCCTCTCAGTGTGACGAAGAACAGCCCTTCGCCTCCGAAGACGGCCGTTTTGATGCCTTTTACGAACTCGATGTCATATTGCACGTCCGGCGTCATCGCAACGAAGCAGCCCGTATCGACGCGAAGCACCTCACCCGGCTGAAGCTCGCGCTCCAGAATAGAACCGCAGGCGTGCACGAAGCCCAGTCCGTCGCCTTCCAGCTTCTGCATAATGAAGCCTTCGCCTCCGAAGAAGCCCGCGCCCAGCTTGCGCTGCAGCTCGATACCGATGGATACGCCTTTGGCCGCGCACAGGAACGAGTCCTTCTGGCAGATGAGCTTGCCGCCCAGCGCCTGCAGATCCATCGGAATAATTTTGCCCGGATACGGAGCGGCGAAAGTGACGTGCTCTTTGCCCCGCCCGTTGTTCGTGTAGACGGTCATAAACAAGCTTTCGCCGGTAAGCAGCCGCTTGCCCGCACCCATCAGCTTGCCCATCAGACCGCGGCCGCCACCGCCGCCCGATCCGTCGCCGAAAATCGTTTCCATTCCGATATTGCCTTCCATCATCATCATGCTGCCGGCTTCGGCGATGACGCTTTCCTGCGGGTCAAGCTCAATTTCCACGTACTGCATTTCATTGCCGTGTATAATGTAATCAATTTCGTGAGCGTTCAAGCACAAGCACTCCTCTGTTCATTGGGATAGGAACCGACATCATTAACGTATACCTTTACCTGTTGGTACGGTGCTGACGGACACCGGTTCCGCTTCCGCTCAAAAAAATTTAAGCTCGCCTAAGGCTCATCAATCGTCTTCCCGTTCCGCTTTGCGTTTCCTGCGCGCCTCATAGCGAGCCGGAGCGGATTCGTACAAGCGCGTTTCCCGTTCCGTCTCAGGTATGACCGCAGGGACGGGAGTCGGCCGGCCTTCGTCATCCAGGGCCACGAACGTGATAAAGGAAGTGGCGGTAGTCCGCCGTTCGCCGGTAAACATATTTTCGGCCACCACACGCACGTAAACCTCCATAGAACTCCGGTGCGTCCAGGATACGAATGCTTCCAGCTCGATGGCTTCCCCCAGATGCACGGGAGACAAGAAGTCTAGGCTGTCGCTTGAAGCCGTTACGACGCCGCGACGGCAGTGGCGCATGCTTGCGATTGTCGCGATCTTGTCGATATATTCCATAATTTTGCCGCCGAAAACCGTCCCGTGATAGTTCGTATCCAGCGGAAAAATAACCTCCGTCATAATGGAGCGGGAGATGCTCGTCGGTTTCGCTTCCATAGGGGTCAAAGCCTCCTTCTCGTCGGCCGGAGCGGAAGCCGGTAAACTTCGGCCCCGGTCCGTCCTTTTCCGTGACGCTAATCTGCCTGTCCCAACTTGCGCGTCTGGCTTTATTCCCCGTAGCGGATAAAAAGCTTGCCCGCCGCTTCGGCGGCCATCGCTCTGGCCGTTTCCGTATCCGATGCGGCGGCAAGGGCAACTGCCATCCGGCGGCCCGGCTTCGTTTCCGGCTTGCCGAAAATCCGCACCTGGACATCCGGTACCGCTAGCGCCTCTTCCAGCCCGACGATTTCGAAATCGGTGCTGCCGCGATCCGCCTTCAGCGTATGGGAAGCGCCAGGCGTAAGCAGGCGGATTTGCGGTATCGGCAGCCCGAGAATCGCTCTGGCGTGGAGCGCGAATTCGGACAGGTCCTGCGTCGCCATCGTGACCATGCCCGTATCGTGCGGACGCGGCGAAACCTCGCTGAAGTATACGCCCTCGCTCGTGAGGAACAATTCGACGCCGAATATTCCGTAACCGCCGAGCGCATCGGTGATCGTCCGCGCCATCTGTTCGGCTTCCGCGATTTGGGCCTCGCTCATCGCGTGCGGCTGCCACGATTCGATATAGTCGCCTTCCTTCTGCACATGACCGATCGGAGCGCAGAAGGAGGTGCCGCTTACCGAGCGGACGGTGAGCAGCGTAATTTCGGATTCGAACGTGACGAACGCTTCGACGATGACACGGGCTTTTTTCGCCCGGCCGCCTTCCAGCGCCGTATTCCAGCAGGCCTCGATATCCGCTTCGGACCGGCATACGCTCTGGCCCTTGCCCGACGAACTCATGATGGGCTTAATGACGCAGGGCGTACCGATTTCCGCGACCGCGGCATGAAGCTCGTCCAGCGTGTCCGCAAAGGCGTATTTCGCCGTGCGCAGACCGAGCTCCTCGGCAGCCATCCTGCGGATGCCTTCCCGGTCCATCGTCAGACGTGATGCGTTGGCGGTCGGAATGACGCGGTAGCCTTCCTTCTCCAGCTCGACAAGCTCCTGAGTGGCGATCGCTTCAATCTCGGGCACAATCAGATGGGGCCGCTCCCGCTCGATGAGCTCACGAAGCGACTTCCTGTCCAGCATGTCGATCACATAGCTGCGGTGCGCCACCTGCATGGCAGGCGCGTGATCGTAGCGGTCGACCGCGATCGTTTCGATCCCGAGCCGCTGCGCCTCCAGAACGACTTCTTTGCCAAGCTCCCCCGAACCGAGCAGCATAATTTTCTTCGATTTCCCTGATAGCGGTGCTCCAAACATACGGTGTCCTCTCCCCTGAGTGCAGTAGTGTGCCTCTATATTTTGTCGGCTTGCGGTTAGGCAAGTATTCCTATGGGTGATAACGTTCATGACGGCAGGCGCCTAAAATAGCCGACCGGCTATTCGGGATGGCGCCCTTTACCCGCCGCTGCGCAAAAGCAGCTTGCGCAGCAGCGGAGCGAGATGCTCCGGCAGCTCGGCGGCGTGCGGAACCACGATCCCGTGCCGGCCGTAAATGTTGCGCATCGTGCTGCGCTGCGTTTCGTGCACGTCGCCGCTGGCGAGGAAGACGCTGATCACGTCGATCCCGAGCCTGCGGCATTCCAGGACGGCTTCGTACGTGTCGAGGATGCCGTCCTCCTGGTATTCGGCGGCGGAAGGCTCGCCGTCGGAGAAGACAAGCAGCACGCGCTGCTTCTCCGGCCGCCGCAGCAGCCGCCGGGCGGCGTGACGGATCGCGAATCCGTCACGGTTGTCCTGCTGCGGCTCCAGCTGCAGCAGAGCGGCGCCGCTCCGCGGAGCCGAGGACGAGCCGAAGTCGATGACCGTGTGAAACACGTTCGGCGCTTCTTCGGCCGTGACCCGCTCCGCGTCTTCCCAGAAGCCCGTCACCTCGTGCGGGATGCGCAGAGTCCGGAGCGTCTCGTGAACGAGCGAGATGCCCAGCTTCGTCTCTTCCATCTTATCGTACATGGAAGCGGAGCAATCGACAAGAAGCGAGAAGGCCGCATCGAGCTCGGGCGCGGGGTTTTGCTTCTTGGTGAAGAGCCGCGGCGCTTTGTCCGTCACGTAGCGCAGCAGCTGCCTGCGGCCGAGCCGCCCGTAGAGCAGGTCGCTCCGCGGGGCGACCCGCTTGCGCTCCAGCGTCAGCCTCACCGTGCGGGTCAGCTGCCTCGTCAGCGGCTCCACCGCACGGACCGCTTCGCGGTAAGCGTCTTCCTCCGCCGGGGTAGGCCTGCGCGGGGCTTGAAACTCGGCGGCAGCGCGCAGCCCGGAAGGCCCGTCTCCGCTTCCCGCGGAAGCCGCGGACGGCAGGAACGGCGCGCTGCTGTCAGGCGGCGGCTCGGACGACTTCCGCTCGGAAGCGGCGGAACGCCCGCGCGCGGCTGCCGTAGCCTCGTCGGCCGAGTCGTCCCCGGGCCTTGCCGCGGCGCCGCTGAATCGTGCGGTCCTCGTGCCCCGTTCGAGCGACTGCCTCAGCGCTTCCCCGGCGGTGCTCCGCGTCTCCCTGTGCCACATGGACTGGCGCTCGCTTCTGCGGTCTTCGTCCCGCCGGGGGCTAAGCCGCTCCGCATCGTCATTCGCGAGGCGCTTCGCCTTCTTGCCGGCGGGGTGTTCGCCGCGCTTCAAGGGCGCATCCGTGCCGCTTCCGGCCTGGACCGAGAAATAGGCCTCCGCCGCATCCCGCTCCAGCCGGTATTCCAGATGCTCCAGCATATGAAGGCACAGCCGGGCGTTTTCTCCCGTCGTCTCCGCCGTTTCGGCCTCTTCCAGCAGCGGCTGAACGAGCCGGAGCAGTTCCTCTATACGCTTCGCCGGAGCAGAAGCTTCCGTGTCAGAACTCCCCGTCCTGTCATCCGCTTCCTTATAAAGCGCCTGCACGTCCGCCCCTTTAAACCACAAATAAACGGAAACGAACAGGGCGTCCGCAAACTCATTCCGGGCAAGATGTGTTTTAAATTTATGCGTGAAATATCCCTTATACACGTCCGCTCTTTCCTCGAACACAGCTGCGGTACCGGGACGGATGCGCCGGCAGATTTGTTCCAGCCGCAAGTCCTCGCAGAGGGCAAACAGCTCTATGCCCAGTCTGGAGAGCGGCGATTCCGTAACGGACTCCAGAAACGCTTCGGTATCCCGTCTTCCCGAATACCACGCGCTTCCTAGCGCGCGGAGATAGACGTCGCTTTTCATTCCCGCTTCCCGCTGCGCCGGTTTCCAGTCCCGCCAGAACTGGCTGACCGTCAGCAGCGCCTTGCCTTCCTCATAATGGGAATGAAAAGCGAGCTGAAGCTCCAGATCCCCGTTCCGGGTAAAGGTCCGGGCCAGATCGACAAGCTGCATGAGCATAAAGGCTTCCAGCCGGTTATCGAGCAGATTCAGCTTCCCGACGAACATAACTAAAAGAGCGTCTCCGCCACGTTGCGCACGGCAGCCCTTTCGCGTTCGTCTTCCAGCTTGGCGGTAATTGCCCGTTCAACGGCTCTCCGTGGAGGCATGAACGCGGCGAGATCGCATGCATCCAGCAAAGCGCGGATGGAGGCCGCTTCGTCGGACAACTGGCCCATCTGCACGAGAGCGAGCAAATCGGCGGACAAAGCCGCAAATGCTTTTAGAAGCCGGTTATCCCGCAGAACCGTACGTTCCGTCAGCAGACTGAGGAGCGCTTCTCCTTGCAGGTAGGGGACGTCGACGGCCACGAAACGGTTTTTCAGCGCTTCGTTAAGCGGCACGGTCCCGATGTATCCTTCGTTAATCGCCGCAATGACGCGGAAATCTTCATGGGCCGTGACCGTCTCGCCCGTAAACGGATTGGTCAGCGTTCTCCGGTGGTCGAGAACTCCGTTAATAAGCGGCAGCGTCTCGGGCTTAGCCATATTCACTTCATCTATGTAGAGGATATGCCCGGCTTTCATGGCGCTAATGACCGGCCCCGGCACAAATTCAATCGTCGTGCCTTCCCCGGAGCGGCTCAGGGTCTTGAACCCGAGCAAAGCTTCCGCGTCGAGATCCGTGGAACAATTGACACTGTGCATCGGCTGGCCCGTCAGAAAAGACAAGTGCTCGGCCAGCTTCGTTTTGCCGGAACCCGTCGGTCCTTTCAGCAAAAGAGGCTTGCCGAGCGCCATAGCGATGATCGCATCTGTGAGCACTTCGGGCTGTGCGGGGACAAATCCCGGTTTTCCGATTAAATGGAGCTGTTCCTCGGCCAGCCGGCCGGAATCAATCCGGCTGCGCAGGGTAAGGAGACGGTTTGTAATACTTTCTGGCAGTTCCCATTGCTGCATCATAGCGTCAGGTGTCCTATTCATCCGGCGTTCTTCCTTCCCGTGTTGCTTTCTCTCTTTTAACTATCTGCCAAAAGAACAAGCGGTGTCAAGTTCCCGGCTCCTCGATAAGCGCATACGGATAAAAATGCAGCTCATTTCCGCAGGAAGGACAACTCATATAAGACGGGATATCGTTAAGCATGAGCGCCATGGCATAGGAAGATTCATAATTAACTGCCCGGATAATATCCTGGGGATGCACATATGTACAAGAAGAAGATCCGCAGGTCGCGCGGACTTTATATGCGTTTGCCACTGGTAGCCTCATTTCCGGAGGACGCAGGCGTTAAGCCTTGTCCTCCCCTTGTTTGCGGTTGAAATCCAGATTCAAAATGACCGTAAACCGGTCCGGCTTTGTCGGCACGATCGACGCTATCTCGATATAAGAGGTGCCGAACTCATTTTCCGCCCGGTCCACGAGACTGTTCAGACTTTCGCTCAGCGTTGCGCTTTCATCCAATACGACTTCGGCAAAGTATTGTTTAATCATGCCTATTCTCCGTCCCCGGTTGTTCTTTTTCGTAAGCGATCAGGGTGATTGCTTCCCCTGTCTGTTCCTGCAATTTGCTTTCCAGGGTGCGGATTTCTTCGATCAGATCTTCTTTACCTTTCAATTCGGCAAACGTGTACCCGTTCGTTTTCATGTGATAAGCCTCCTGTCGGATGTCTTCCCGTTGAGTGTGATCCGGGCTTAAGCCGTACCGCTTCTTATTCTTTCCACGCCTGTTCTTTTTTAAAAGTAACCCCTTCCCCGTTGCCGGGCACCAATAAAAAAGCATCCTCCCAAGGACGCTCCCGTATAATTCGGGTATTCCGACCCTTAATAGGATAATAAATCGTGCTTATAATGTTAATTATCTGAAACTAATGTAAAAACTTGACATAAATAAAGTGAGCAACCGCCTGAATGGGTTTTCAACTCCCTTTTTCAGGTGACCTAATCCCAAAGAGGAGTGAGAATGATTTGAAGAAGAAACTAGCAGCAACCGCAATCGGTGCCGCCATGGTACTGAGTATGGGCACCGGAGTATTGGCCGGGGCCAATCTGCAGGAAATTAAAGCCTATCTGAACGGTTCCATTACGGTCAAATATAACGGTTCCCCTGTCCAACTGCAGGATGAGCAGGGAGCTGTCGTGCTTCCGATCACTTATGACGGCAACACCTATCTGCCTGTCCGGAGCATTGCCAAAACCTTGAATGTAGCCGTCAATTACGACGGAGCGACCAACACGGTCCTGTTAGGCGAGCAAGCGGAAGGGGTCGCACTGGCCAAGAGCTTCAGCGACTCGTCCTATCATACGAAAGATCCCAATTTGACTACATACAAGGGAAAGGACTACAAAGACGTTTATTTCGATAACGCAAAATCGAGCCGGGCCAGCAGTTTCATGCTGTATCCCAAAGGCAAATACCAGAAGCTCGTGCTCCAGGTAGCGGCGACCGGCAATGATATCGAAAGATTTTTCGTTCAAGACAGCGACAAAGATGTCTACCTGAAAACAACGACAATTGCCGTCGAAGAAGGCTTGAAGACCATTGTAGTCGATATTGCCGGTGTCGATAAACTTTTCGTTCATGCAGATATCATAGGAAATGGCGGATTGTTCGTCCCACTTACGACCTCGTATTTCAAATAATCCGATTTTATTCCGTGAAGATCTCCTTACGCTACAGTAAGGAGATCTTTTGGTTTCTGCCGTCCGCCGGCCTCTATCCATACGCGCCTCCCACGATCTTGGCGGCCAGCAAAAAAAGCGTCCCCGAGAGGGACGCTTACCGTAACGCTTATTTCAACTCATCGAGCTCGCGAAAAAGCCGCTTGACCGCTTCTTCGTCCACTTTGCCCGCCTGCTTCATTCGGAGAAGCCGTTCCCGGACTTCCCGGGCAAACTGTTCATCCGCGTCGGTATCCTCCGAGTAACCGGGATCAAACCAGATGTAGAACCCTTCGGGACCATTGCGCAAGAACGGCCGGTTCCAGGCGGCCGGGTACTCGTAAGGCTGATCCGAGAACAGGATTCCGAGAACATCGTCACTCTCCACGGGGAGGAGCTGATGAAACTGCTCTTCCTCGCCCGTACCCGAAATCTGCCGGTGTTTGTATGCATAATGTACGTAGTGCTCACCGGTTTCCTTGTCTTTGGACAAGGCATACATGTCCAGCTCGCTCTGTTTCAGATCTTTAACCGTTTGGAGTCTTTCCTGCAAAAGTTCGCCTGAAATTTTGGCATGGGCCGAGAAAGATTCAGCTGACATCGAACTCTCTCCTTTCTTCCTGCAAAGCGGGAGGGCGCTGTTTGTTCGGCACGTCATTTTGCTGCAGCAGCGTCCGGAGAGAACGGCGCGGAAGCTTCCATTTAAAGATAACCGAGAACATCCGGGATACGACGACGATCAGGAACAAAACAATCAGACCCAGCGGATTCTGGGGCCAGCCGATGCCGATAAGAAAGCCGGCCAGCATGGCCCAGACCGCGTAGATTTCATCTCTTAAAACGAGAGGCTTGCGCCCGGCCAGGAGATCGCGGATAACCCCGCCGCCGATTCCCGTGAGTACGGCCGCAACGATCGAGGCGCTTACAGGAAGCCCCTGATTGGACGCATAGAGCGCCCCCTGAATCGAGAAGGCCGCCAGACCGATGGCGTCGAAGAACGATTCCCAGGATTTCCATCGCTTAATCCAGGCAAGCGGAAATATAAAGACCAGTGTCATTGCGGCCAGCGCAATCGTGAACTGGAACCCCTGCTGCCAGAGCATCGTCACTTTCTCTCCGATCAGCAGGTTGCGGACAACCCCACCGCCAAATGCGGTTACAAAGCCCAGGACATAAACACCCAGGATATCATAATCCTCTTCCATAGCGACAATCGCGCCGCTGACGGCAAACGCGATCGTTCCGATTAAGCTTAACGCCATCCAATCCACTATTCTGCAGCTCCCCCGGGTTAGTTAGATAAATCCCAGTCCAGTTCAACCTCTTTGCCGGTACGGGACGATTCGTAGATTGCATTGAGAATCAAGTTGTTCGTGTAGCCCGACATGACGGATGTCATCGGTTCGCTTCCGGTCCGGATGCATTCCAGAAAATGCATGTTCATCAGGAGGCGAGGATCGGTCTGCTGCTCGGGCAGCTGTAGCTCCACGTCGATTTCCTTATCGAACATTTCCGCAAAAAGCTTGCCGTAGGAGCTTCCTCTCAAGGTGGCCCCGCCTTCCGTACCGAGAAGATGAATGTACGGCTGATTGTCCGTTTCGGTCAGTGCGGCCCAGCTAACGTCAAGTGTCAGCGTGCTCCCGTTGTCCATCTTGATCAGGGCCGTCGCCAAGTCTTCCACGTCATAACTGCCGCTCCAGTTCGGTTTGCCCCAGCTGCCGATTCCGCGGCGTTTGGGCCCGAATTCCGAATAGGTAGCTCCGAAGACGGAAACCGGACGGGGATTGCCCATCAGCGAAAGGGACAAATCCAGCATATGCACGCCGATATCGATCAGCGGCCCGCCGCCCGATTTGGACATCTGGGTAAACCATGTGCCCCAGCCCGGAATTCCTTTGCGGCGCAGCCAGCCCGTTTTGGCATGATAGATGTTACCGAGCTTGCCCCGCTGAACGAGCTCTTTTACCTGCATATTGAGCGGCTCCCAGCGGCGCTGATGCGAAATCATCAGAACTTTGCCGCTTTCGCGCTCAGCCAGGACGATTTCCTTAGCGGCCTTGACATCGATGGCCATCGGCTTCTCCAGCAGGACGTGTTTGCCGGCCTGAAGCGCTTTTACCGCAAGAGGCGCGTGCCATTCGTTCGATACGGCGATAACCACTGCATCTATGTCGGGATCATGGATCAAATCTTCACCATTTCCGTAAACTTTAGAGATCTGATGTTCTTTGGCCCGCGCTTCGGCAAGCGGAAGAAACACGTCAGCTACCGCGGCTACCGTAACGCCCGGGGTTTCAAGAAGCCCTAGTATGTGCACGTTACCGATATTGCCCGCGCCGATGACGCCTATTCTGATCTCATCATTGAGTGCCATTGTGCAAAACCCTCCGATATCACGTTAAAGTAAGTTCGGCTTTATTTTAACACAAATGAAGGACAGCATCAGCCTTCCGGCTATATTTTCAAAAAGGATTTCTCCAAGTGATTGTCCCAAGGAATAAAACGCTTTCTTTTTTTATATAAAGAATAATGAAGAATATTTTCTTCTATTTATTTAAAAAAGCGAACTATTTTATGGGAACACGGCTCATAAGACAGTCAACAAAATGCCCATCCTAACGGAAAGCAAGGAGGAATGACGACATGAACAGTCGGAAAAAGCACCGCCCCCGGCCAAGCAGCCGCAAGTGGGTCAAACCGTTTACGCTGATCATCCTGATGACACTTCTCGCCCAATTCTTGCCAGCCGTACCCGCACTCGCACAGGAAGGCTCCCAGGCCCCGCCCCTTCACTCCAAAGCCGCGGAAAAAAAACGCAAAGAAGCCGCCCTGAAAGGCCCTTCCATCCAGGTTGATCCCTCTTTTCCGTATTATCAGAACCGGACACCCGAAAGCATAGCCGATGAGCTTCTCCAGAACGGGTACAAAACGGTTCATTATTTTGTCGTCAACGAAAACGATGTAAACCGCACGTTTATCGAAGCCCTCCAGGCAAAAGGCATCGGAGTATGGGCGCTCGTCCTCGGTAACGGAAGCTACTCTACGGCACGCTTTCCGGCGGATTGGCCTTCGTGGCAGATGCAGCTGCTTAAGCCTTTGAACGACGGGTACTACCGTTTTTCTCCCCACAGCCCGGCCTATGTACAGTGGAAAAAGCAGGCGCTCGCCAAGCTCGTGCGCGATTATCCTTTTGACGGGATTGAGGTCGCCGAACCTTACTTTCCCGAATGGGACGGGATCAACCGGGGCGTGTACGGGGACGTCGGGTCTCTGGCGCAGAAGGCGTTCCGCGACAAAACGGGCCTGGAGATGCCGGATTTCACCGACGCCTCCTCGCCCCGCTATTTTTTAACCGACAAGGCGACATACCGGAAGTGGGTCGATTTCCGGGTGGAAGCCGTGAACGATTTCCTGAACGAGCTTATAAACGGGAAAGACGGAGTGCGGGAAGCCCGTCCGGGCATTCTGGTGGCGACCTGGTCTTTGGCCATAGATGCTGGTCCCGGCTCCTTTGACAAGCTGAGGGAACTGCAGGGCCTCGATGCCGCAGCCATGGTCGGCCGGGTTAAGCCGGACATCCATTTCCTTCAAACTCACTGGCCGGACTGGCTCAAACCGCAGGAGAGTCTTCCTCCCGATTACGTGAAGCCGTACAAGGTTTTTGCGGATAAAATCAAGGCGGAGCATCGGGGGCTTCCGCTCGGGGTTCAGGCGGATATCGGCTCGGCTCTGTTGATGGTTAAGGACGGCGGGTGGTTGAGCGCTTTTTCCGATTCCGTCCGCGCGCTCGGCTATTCCGCCTGGACCGCGTACGAATATCACCTGGGCGGTTATATGTACAAGGAAGCCCCGCTCCCCGGCAAAGCGCAGCGGCTTTCACCCACGGAAGTAAAGATACCGTTCCAGAAAAGAATCGACGAAGGCTCGTCGAAAGCCGAAGGAAACGTGACGGTTTCGGCAGGCACGGAGAGCTTTACGCTGAACCCCGGAGAAATCTCGGTAGATGGCAGCAACCTGCTTATCCGGTCGGCCCGCCTGCCCAAAAAAGAATTCCGGCTTACCCTGAACGGGATTACAGATACGCCGGCCTTCTGGTTTTATAACAAGACGCAAAAGCCCAACCTTATCGGACGGGATACGGTTGTAGACGTTCCTAAGCATTGACCGTTATGAATAAAAGGAACGAATAGTCGTCACAAGCATGCTTACATTTCTGCGGAAAAAGCAGGGAATACGTAAAAAGCAGAAAAATCCTGATCACGTTCGTGAAAACAGGATTTTTCTGCTTTTTAACGGATATATTTACGCTTGTCAGGTGTTTCTCATCGCTTGATAACCTGCGCGGCCAACAGGATTACTGCGGGAAATATTCGCGATGCAGCTCTTCCAGCTCCGCAATGGAACGTCTGGCCCACTCTTCCGTCTGATGCAGCATGTTCAGCTCGCGTTCGAGAGCCTGCTGGAGCGAAAGGGTGTAATCCGGAACATTCCCGTGGTAGGCGTGGATGCTAGACAGCGGCATCAGCGCAATTTCCTGGAAGGCCAGCGCGCGGCGCTGATGAAAGAACGGGACATCCCCCTGCTGCGGATTATGAAGATCCCCTTGCGAAGGATGCTTAACGACCGCGAGAACCTGAACGGCCGCTTTTATATTGGACGGCGGCTCCACGATGCGGCCTATATACTCCCCAGTTTTGTAAGATGCTATGACCAGATCACCGACAGAAGCCGTGCTTTCGTTTCTATAGTTCATAAGTGGATGCTCCTCTCTGTTACGGAGTATTTTCCGGAAAATCCGACGATGCGACGATCCTCAAATGCTGCATGCCTGTCAAATAACGAAGTTCGGCCAGCAAATAGTCCACCGATTTCACGGCGTAAATGAATCGTACGGCAGTTCCCTTCTCTACCACCACTATACAGGGGATGGACGAGATTTTCCACTTTTGCACGGACGCCCCCGCGTAATTCGCGTTGCAGGCTTTAAGCGGCAGTTCCGGCTCGATCGTCAGGGCTACGTCCAACATCCGTCCGGCGACTTTGCAAGTTCCGCAAAAAGGGGTATGAAAAAATACGGCGAACGACTGTTTTTCTTTCAAAGCCTGTTCGATTTGCTCATCGTTCCATTCCTGCATGCCAATCTCCTTTCCGTAAAAAGCCGTATTCCGGCAGCAAGGCTCCGGGATTATCGAGTAGTTCCCGTTCCCGGGAGCGCAGAAGCCCGCGCAAAAAAAGCGGACCCGTTGCGGGTTCAGAAAGTATGTTTGTCCCTGAGCACGGACAGCGACAATAACGTATGTTCAAGAAGCCCTTCGAAGTCGTCGAGATGGCTTTCGTTGACCTTGCGGCCGAATTCAAGCAGAACCTCATTGTGCCAGCCTTCGTTTTCGAAGCCGAACACGTAAGAAAGCGTCTGGGTGATGAGCGGCCTTCCGCTCCAGATCGATTCCAGGGAGGATCCGACCGCGGGGCAGTCCCGTGAGGGATCCCCGATAAGGAATCCGAATCTCACCGTCAGCGTGCAGCCCGGCTCGGCTCCTTTGCGGCTCAGCAGCTCCGCCGCCAAATCTTCCAGCTCAGCCGCCAGATGAAGCTCCGCCCACGGAGAAGACGTGTTCTCTTCGCCGCCGCGGAGGACAAAACGGATCCGGTAATGGCGGCCCAGGCTGGACAGATCCATGACGTCCGACCGGTTCGTAACCAGAATCTCGCCGGAGAGATCCAAATCGTAGACCGCTCCTTCCAAGACGACTTTTAAATTCTCATAAACCGTCGGATCAAACATACGCGGCAGCTCCTTTTTCTATGTTTTTGTGTTCAGGCAACGCGGCAGCGGCAATCGGAAGTTCCGGCCAATCCCGCTTCTCCGGAGCGCAGCAAAGGCGCCCGGATGATAAACATCCAAGCGCCTCTTCTGTGTATCCCGTTCGCAAGCCTCTGCTATTTAAGCGTAATACTCTTCACGCAGACGGCGTACATCTTCATTTTCCAGATATTCATCATAAGGCATCATCCGGTCAATCACACCTTTAGGCGTAATTTCGATAATGCGGTTGGCAACCGTCTGAATGAACTGATGGTCATGGGACACGAACAGCATCGTGCCGTCAAAGTCGATCAGCCCGTTGTTGAGAGCCGTAATGGACTCGAGGTCCAAGTGGTTCGTCGGCTCGTCAAGGATAAGAACGTTGGCGCTTGCGAGCATCATTTTGGACAGCATGCAGCGCACTTTCTCGCCCCCGGACAAAACACTCGCTTTCTTAAGAGCTTCTTCACCGGAGAAAAGCATCCGGCCCAGGAAGCCGCGGATAAACGATTCGTCCTGATCTTTGGAATATTGACGCAGCCAGTCAACGAGGTTCATATCCACACCCTCGAAGTACTGCGAGTTGTCTTTCGGGAAATAAGCCTGGGTCGTGGTGACGCCCCATGTATAAGTGCCTTCATCCGCTTCCGTCTCGCCCATCAAAATCTGGAACAGAGTCGTTTTCGCATGTCCGTCCGGACCTACGAAAGCGATTTTGTCGCCTTTGTTCACGGTGATGGAAACATTGTCGAGAATTTTCTGGCCTTCAACGGACTTGCTGACACTGTCAATCGCCAGAAGCTGCTTGCCCGCTTCCCGCTCCGGCTTGAAGTTGATGAACGGATATTTGCGGTTGGAAGGCTTGATATCGTCCAAAGTAAGCTTCTCGAGCTGTTTCTTCCGGGATGTCGCCTGCTTCGATTTGGAAGCGTTGGCGCTGAATCTCGCGATGAACGTTTCGAGCTCTTTGCGCTTCTCTTCCGTTTTCTTGTTCTGCTCTCTGGCAAGCTTTAAAGCCAGTTGGCTGGATTCGTACCAGAAGTCGTAGTTGCCGACGTACATCTGAATTTTGCTGAAGTCGATGTCCGCGATATGCGTACAAACCTGGTTGAGGAAGTGACGGTCATGGGATACCACGATGACGGTGCCTTCGAATCTGGCCAGGAAGTTCTCCAGCCATTGGATCGATTCGAGATTCAAATGGTTGGTAGGCTCATCGAGCAGCAGAATATTCGGGCTGCCGAACAAGGCCTGTGCAAGCAGGACGCGGACTTTCTCGTTGCCGTCCAGATCTTTCATCTTCTGGTCGTGAAGCTCTTTCGGAATGCCGAGACCGATCAGAAGCTCGGCCGCGTCGGATTCCGCCTGCCAGCCGTCAAGTTCGGCGAATTCGCCTTCAAGCTCGCCCGCACGGATACCGTCTTCTTCGGAGAAGTCCGATTTCGCGTAGAGGGCGTCTTTCTCTTCCATAATCTGAAAGAGGCGCGCATGGCCCATCATGACTGTTTTCAGAACATCGGTTTCATCGAATTCGTAGTGGTTCTGCTTCAGAACCGCCATACGCTCGCCCGGAGCGATATGAACATCGCCTTTGTTGGCCTCAATTTCGCCGGACAAAATTTTCAGAAACGTGGATTTTCCCGCCCCGTTAGCGCCAATCAGGCCATAGCAGTTGCCGGGAGTAAATTTAATATTAACGTCTTCGAAAAGAGCGCGTTTGCCGTATCTAAGCGTTATATCCGTTACAGTGATCATAAGTGCGGTTAACCTGCCTTTTTGTAGAATCACGGCTTCTTCCAAGCCAATTCTTTTTAGTATACCATAAAAAAGGGCTCCCCGCTCGGTATTGCGGGAATGAGCTTACTTGCCGCGCTCGATTTCCTCCACAAGCTCCGAGAGAACGGTCCATCGTTCCATGGCCTGCTCCAGTTCTTCGCCCGCGGCAATCTCCTCGGCGTACAGCTCCTGTACGCGGCCGTAGTCGCTTCCGGCTTTTGCGATATCGCTCTTGATCCGCTCCAGCTTCTCTTCCAGCGCCGCGATGCGGTCTTCGATCGTATCCCATTCCTTCTGCTCGTTGAAGGAAAGTTTTTTCTTCTTGGCGCGTTCCCCGCCAGATTCTGCTCCGCCGGCGGAAGGAACGGACGATGCGGAGGCTTGGGTCTGGGCTTTTTCTTTGGAGGCGGACTTAAGCTCGGAGTCTTCACGCTGCTGTTTGAGCTCCAGGTAATCGGAGTACGTTCCGATATACTGTTCGATTTCCCCCCCGCCCGTAAACGAAAACAGATGGTCGGCGGTTCTGTCCAGGAAATAACGGTCATGGGATACCGTAATGACGGCGCCCGGAAACTGCTCCAGATAATCCTCCAGAATAGACAAGGTTTGGATATCCAAATCGTTCGTCGGCTCGTCAAGAAGGAGGACATTCGGCTCTCCCATCAGTGTACGCAGCAGATAAAGCCGGCGCTTCTCGCCTCCGGAAAGTTTTCCGATCGGCGTCCACTGGAGATTCGGCGAGAACAGGAATCTTTCCAGCATCTGCGCCGCCGTGATGCTCTCCCCGTCTTTGGTGCGAATGACCTCGGCCGCCTCCCGGACATACTCGATGACACGCTGCTTGTCATCCATCTCCACGCTTTCTTGTGTGTAGTAGGCAAGCTTGACGGTGCTTCCCCGCTCGATTTCGCCGCTGTCCGGGCTAAGGCGTCCGGCAAGCATGTTCAGCAGCGTCGATTTGCCGCTTCCGTTGCGGCCGATAATGCCGATCCGGTCGTCCGGCAGCACAATGTAGCTGAAATCATGGATGAGTTCATGACCCTCGTAGCCTTTGCTCACCTGCTTGAGCTCGATGACTTTGCGTCCGAGGCGGCTGCCCGCCAGCGCCATATCGAGCTTGGCCGCAGGCCCGTCGACTTTGCGGTCGCGCAGCTCCTCCGCCCGTTCGACGCGGGCTTTCTGCTTCGTCGTGCGGGCTTTCGCGCCGCGGTGCAGCCAGGCAAGCTCTCTGCGGAGCAGATTGCGGCGCTTGTCTTCGCTGGAGGCTTCCCGCTCCATGCGCTCGGCCTTTTTTTCCAGAAACGTCGTGTAATTGCCTTCATAGCTGTATATGCTTCCGCGGTCGAGCTCCAGAATGCGGCTGGTCACTCGCTCCAGGAAATAGCGGTCGTGCGTGACGAGCAGCAGAGCGCCTTTCCATTTGCTTAAAAATTGCTCCAGCCAGTCCACCGTCTCGTTGTCGATGTGGTTGGTAGGCTCGTCGAGGATAAGCAGGTCGGCGGGCTGGATCAGCACGCGGGCCATCGCGACACGCTTCCGCTGGCCGCCGGACAGCTCGCCGACAGGCTTGCCGAATTCCGTGATGCCCAGCTTCGTCAGGACTGTCTTCGCCGTTGTGCCGGCCTCCCAGGCGTCCAGCTCGTCCATTCTCGCCTGCACCCGCATCAGCTTCTGCTGGACAGCCTCGTCCTCGGGGCTGCTCTCAAGCGCCGCAAGCGCCTGCTCGTAGTCGCGGAGCACCTTCATAAGCGGCGTTTCTCCGTAGAAAACCTGCTCCAGAACCGTTGAACGTTCATCGAACTCAGGCTGCTGCGGCAAGTACTCCACCCGGAAGTGATTGGAATGAACGATCGATCCGGAGTCCGGCTTTTCCAAACCGGCCAAAATTCTCAGCAGGGAAGACTTGCCGGTGCCATTGACACCGATCAGGCCGATCCGCTGCTTTTCCGAGATCGTAAAGGAAATATCGTCGAAGAGAACTTTCTCTCCGTAAGTTTTTACTAGATGTTCGGCATGAATAATACTCATGAGTTCCTCCGTCCTTAAGCGGTCGCGCCAAATGAATCCGGCTGCCCTCATGCCCGCCGTTCGGCGTTTTGGATGAGACCAGCCGGATGTACAAATCGAGTTCGCCGAATTAAACCGGGCTGACCGGATTTTCCGGCTGTCCGGGGTCGCTAGCTGCTGCGGCCGGATGCAAGATATATTGCAGCAGAAGAGAAGCCGTTCCCGCGATGGCGTCCACATGCGTGCGTTCCATGCCATGCGAGGCATGAACGCCCGGTCCGATCAGCGCCGCACGGATGTTGCTGCCTCCGCGAAGAGCCGCCGAAGCGTCCGAACCGTACTGCGGATACACATCCACTACGTGCCGGATGCCGGAATGTTCGGCGAGGCGGATAAGCTGAGAGGTCATCGCGTAGTCGTAAGGACCGCTGGAATCTTTTGCACAGATGGAGACGTCCTGCTCGGTGCAGGTCAGATCGTCCCCCATGGCTCCCATGTCGACGGCAAGGAGCTCGTCAATGTCGGCCGGGATGTAAGAAGCCCCGTGGCCGACTTCCTCGTAAGTGGTCAAAATGATTTTAACGGTGCAGGCCGGTTCGATCAGCTCGTTCTTTAGAAGATCCATAAGCGCGAACAAGGCGGCCACGCTCGCTTTATCGTCGAGATGACGGGATTTGACATACCCGTTCTCCAGCATGCGAACCCGCGGCTCGAAGGAGACGAAATCCCCGACACGAATTCCCAGTTTCTGCACCTCTTCGCGATTGAAAGCCAGTTCGTCCAGGCGCACTTCCATATTCTCCTCGACGCGCTTGTGGTCTCTCGCATCCGGAAAAACGTGAACCGAAGGCTTGGTCGTTAAAATGGTGCCTTCATAGCTGAGTCCCTGGCGGGTATGAACGCGGCAGTACTCGTTTTCGATGGCGGCCATCATAAAACCGCCCACCGATGTAAGGCGCAGACGCCCGTTGTCCTTGATGGACCGGACCATCGCACCGAGCGTATCCACATGGGCCGAGAGCCCGATCGTGTAATCGCTCCGTTTACCCGGAATCGTGATGATGCCGCAGCCTTTATTCGTCAGTTCCAGCGTATAGCCAAGCTTCTCGGTTTCCGCCTTCACTTTATCCATAATGTGATGGGTGTATCCGCTCGGACTCGGCGTTTGCAAAAGCATGTCCAGCACTTCGAGCAGATACGTTCTGTTTACTTGCTCCATAAACTCAACCTCTCCTTTTTTAACCCGGTGCGAGTAGTGTCGCCCAATCGAACCGTTTAGCGGCATTCTCACCGCCTGAACGGCGGCCGGTTTCCGTTTGTGAGCGCTATGTAAAGTCTTGCTTCTACTTAATACCCCGAAACTCCCTCTATCCATCAGTCCTAAAACAAGCGTCAGTTTTGACTTGCGTGCATCAATTTTCACTCGCAGATAGGCGATGGTTTTATTTTCATGGAAATTTTTGCCGAATACCTTCATTTTAGAAGGAACTCTCCGGTTTAGTTTCTTGCAATATGATTGTAAAACCGGGTTCGGATTCCGAAATTTCCAGGCGGATTCGGCGTGCATTCAAAAGCGCCTCTTACAGGTGATACTACACTGTTTCCCCTCTGTTTTCAAACGATAAACCCGTTTAGCGGAAAACAATCCGGCCGTTACTGGAAAACTTTGAGCGGTGAAATCTAGCAAATCGCATGCTAGGATTAAAAGGCTTCTTCCGGGACGGAGCGCAGCACAGAGCGTCATGCCTGCTGCTCTTCTCAGGCGGAAAGCAAAAAAACAAGGCCGAAGCTTCTACGGAAGCACGGGGGAACCCATTTTTGGGGTGAAGCCATGATGTTCATGGCCGGGTGATTGCTCTTTGACCCGAATCCGTCAGCTAACCTCGCAGGCCGAAAAAGGAGAGATTCTAACTTGAAATCTATCAAAAAAGCAACTCTCGTTGGTGTTTTTGCCCTTACGTCCGTTTTCGCTACAGGCGCCGCATCCGCCGCGCCATGCAACGTTTCCGGCGGAGACACGCTTGCTGCTCTTTCGAACAAATACGGCATTGATCTCGCCTCTCTTCTCACATCCAATCCGCAGCCCAATAATCCGAATTTCATTTGGAAAGGCATGCAGATCGTCGTACCGGCTGCACCTCCCGCCGCGGAAAAACCGTCTGCCGAGACGCCGGTCGCACCTGAAAAGAAACCGGAGGCCCAGAAGCCTTCCGCACCTGCGGCAAAACCGAGCGCTCCCGTGAACACGACGAAACCGACAAAACCGACAACCAAGCCTTCCGCACCGGCTGCTGCTCCGACACCGAAACCGGCTGAAAAACCGGCCGCTTCCCAATCGGAATATGCGGATCAAGTCGTAACGCTCGTGAACCAGGAACGTGCCAAAGCCGGCTTAAAACCGCTTGCTTCCGACAGCGCGCTTGCCGCGATGGCACTGGATAAAGCGAAGGATATGTACACAAATAACTATTTCGATCACAATTCTCCAAAGTACGGATCTCCATTTGATATGATGAAATCTTATGGCATCTCTTATACGTATGCAGGCGAAAACATCGCCAAAGGACAGCGCACACCGCAGGATGTCATGAATTCCTGGATGAACAGCCAGGGTCATCGTCAAAACATTTTGAGCCCGAACTTCACAAAAATCGGAGTCGCTTACTACAACGGCGAATGGGTTCAAGAATTTATCGCGAACTGATTGATTTTGTAAATGCACAGATGCAAAATTTAAATTAAGGCAATAATTTTATCATACGATCCAATCTAAATGCAGCTATGTACATCGGCCGTTCCTTAAATGGAACCGGCCGCTTTTTTTTGCGTAAAAGGCAGGCTGTAAGGAGCCAAATGCCTGGGTCAAAAGTAAGGAGTCGTCATAATGATGCAGGCGTTGGGGAAACTAGGCTGGACGATTTTTTGAAGTAACGCACCTATAAAAAACAATCTATCCATCGCAAACATTAAGATCAGGGGATTCTGTAGTAGAGCTATGATCATTATACGTTATTTTTATATTCTTTCAGATAACAACCTTACTGTGGCATTAAGCTAATCGGAAGGAGAGTTCCGCCGTTGAATGACATCGGAACAAAGGAATTCGCTCACCTTGAGATGATGATCATGACTTTCACGTCGCTTGTACTGTCGGCGGCTAAAACTATAAAAGAACCCGCCGCGATAAACGGCAAGTTCTTACGGATATAACTGATTTTTTGAAAAATTAGCTTTCAAAGTCTACGCATGGAGCAACGCCGTCTTTGGCTTCACCCATATAGGCGAGCACATCCTGATGGACGGGGTGCACATTGTATGCTTTGAGGTCTTCAAGAGAGTTAAACTTGGTGATCAAAACCAGATCATAAGAGCGTTCGGAATGGATTACATCCGCCCCTACTTCGATATGCAGCAGTTCGGAAATTTTACCTTCCATGTTTTGAAGTTTGGCTCTTGCTTGTTCCACGGACTCCGGGCTGCGGTCTTTAAGCTTGAAAAACACGACATGTGTAATCATTGGGCATTCTCCTCTTTCCCGTTTCTTCAACAACCTGTCCATTATATCATTAACGTTACGGGACCGGAACACATCAGCAGGTTCTGAAGCTAAATTCGGTGTGAATGATCCGCACGATATCACCGTCTTTCAAAGCGACCATTTGGTAAGGAATCAGCATCCCGTCGTTTAAAAACGTACCGTTTCGCGAGCCGAGGTCTTTGACCGCGTACCCTTCCGGCGTCCGTAAAAACTGCGCATGAATCCGCGAGATTCCCAGCACATTTTCGATATAGTCGGCATCCCCTTCACCGCGCCCGATTATAAAAGAATCCGTATCGAGCAGAATCGTTTCTTTACGCCCTTCCCGCATAACTTCGAGTACGGGATGACGGAACTTTGCAGGTGGCGGTGCTAACTCTGCTCCGAGAAAAACCGTCTCGTCTGCGGTCGTCACCGCAGATAAAGGAGGAGCCAGGAGCGTCGTACGTTCGCCCAAACCGGCGTAGTACTGCTCAAGCGACACCGGCTCCCGTTCAGCCGCAGGCGGATACAGGCTGCTGCCGGGGGGTGCCGCTTCTTTCGATTGGCTGGTACGGCGGCGGGGAAAGCCGATAGCCAGCAGAACGTAAGCGGCATCCAGCGCCAGCAGCGTCGCTCCGCTGCTGATATACAGCAGCGGGGACCCGGGAGCGCTGAAATAAGCGTTCCAGATCATCCCGATGATCAGGAATGCGCCTCCCAGCGCGAGGATTTTGCCGCGGGACCCGCGAAGCGGTCCCGCAGGGGCAGCCGCTCCCGCGGGCGCGGAGTGCGCTGGGGGCGCTGTATGCGACTGCGGCGCTGCGTGCGATTCGGCATGCGGCTGCGCCGGGGTTTGCCCGGCCGTCTGCACGCCGGAACCGGTCCGCCGCCGTCTAAGCGGCGCCACCGCAGCAGGCGGCGGCACGATTGACGCAGCCGCGATTGGAGCTGCCGCAGCAGAATCATCGAAATCGCGGTCATTTCGCTCGTCCCGTTGGGACCGAGAAACGCGATTACCCCCCCATGTTCCTGACGGAGCTGCGGTATGCGGAGCTTCAGTAGGCGGATCAGGCGTTTCGGGAACAGCAGGAGTTACCGCAGCCCCCCTTGCGGAAAAGCGGGTTACATCAGCGCCGACCGCCGCGGGTGAACCTTTTGCAAAGGAAGCTGAAATCGAGGCCGCACCGGAAACCCCAGCGGAAACGATTTTGCCCGGCAAGACCGGTTGCGTATAGCCCGAAGAGGCAGAAGCCGTACAATCCGGTCCGATAGTCACAGGATAATCGGTCCCGTCCGCAGCAATTTGTTGGCGTCTTTGGATAAACTTCTCTGCGGCACCGCGCGGCGGCTTCCGTTCTATACGACTTTCATGCCCAAGCCTTCGGGACGGCCCGGCCCCGCCTTGCAGCATATATTCGCTCTCTCCTGGCAAATAACCGTCACCAGCATCGTTACTTTGTCTGTGAAGCTGCAGCGGTTCCGTCTCAGGAATATTTTGCCCTGCTTTCTCCAAAACAGAAAGTGCCTTCCCCCTTCGTTCACTGAAATCCGCCGGGCTCTGTATGCCTGAATCCGGAAGAGTTGAATTCCGAATAAGCGAGACCACCTCATCCCCTCCTTCCCCGCCGTCAGTTCTAAAACTTTGCTTGCTCTCGCTTATTTCCAGATATATTCTCCTTTTGAAGTCTTGAACGGAGAAATTTCCATGCTCACAGTACTTGGCAAGTCTCTCGAGACTTCCGCTCGCTTCGGCCGGCAGCCGGTTGTTTAAGTCACGAACAAGCGCTCCCCACCTGTCGGAGGCGGGCACAGCCGGAATTTCCTTTAATGGAAGGCACAGCAGCGAGACGTCCGCCCAACCTCTTTCGATGTAAATGTAATTTTTGTCCACCACAAATCGGGATTCGGTCAACATATAATTGCCGCTATCGCTCACACAAGCCGCCGCTTCGTGCAGCAATTGTAGACACCCGGCGAGATCGGGACTGTGCTCCTTTAGAATAGAAGCCAAAGACCGTCTGGAACCCAGGTCGTAGAGCAGCTTAAGCTGACCTCCGGTCTCTTCTGTCTTCAAATTCAGCACCCTGGGTATCGGATATTCTTGAATCATCTTCAGCTGCAAAGGTGCCAGAAGTTCAAAGGTCAGCCCGTCTTCCAAGCCCACTTCCAGCCATCTTCCTTGTGATAACCGCATGCTTGCCTGCAATCCGAACAGTTCCATAGCTACATCCTTTCGCTTTCCTGAGGGGAATCAGTTAAAAGCAAAGCTTCCATACCAATAAGCAGCCACAACCCCCGGCAGTACCGCATACATAAAAGGAAACCGCAGCTGATCCTTTTGTTTCAGACTTTTCCAGAACGACAAATCTTTAAGAAATAAAAACATGGCCACCCCGCCGAATAAGCGGCCTAGTCGTTTGATTCCTCCTTTCCTCCCAAGAAGCAATCCCAAGCCGATCGCTCCCGCGAACAATAATGAATAAAGCGCGCACGTAAAAACGTAACCCCCGCCCGTTAAAGCTCCTATTGCCCCGAACAGTTTCACGTCTCCCGCACCGAGCGCCCCTGCCGCATACAAGATAAAGAGCGCAAAAAAACCGGTCATGCAGCCCGCCAGAGAGAAAACAAGTCCGCTCCAGCCATTTGTAAGCAGATGATACATTATTCCGGTGCCAGCACCTGCAGCAGTCAACACGTTCGGAATAATCGATTTTCGTACATCGGCTGCAAGCGCGGCCAGAATAAGAAGAGAAAGCAGCAGCTCCTCCATGGTCATGTCTCCTTTATGCGCCCAGCCAGACCCGCTCCAGCGCTTTCTTTTTCAAAACTAACGTTCGGTTGAAAAAAGGAACGGCAAGGGGAAAATCATAGGTGACTTCAAATCCGAGATAAGCCCGCTCCCGGTTCGTTAAACTGGGTAGTGTCACCCCGCTGATGCGGAATCGTTCCTTCTTCAGAATCCGTTTGTCCGCAAAACTGTACACAACCGGTTTCATGGCATCACGCAGTGCCGAGCTTGCCGCTTCCTCTGCCCCATCCACACCGTTTGCGCCCGCTTGGCGGACCCACGCCAGAAGCCCGACCACCGGATCCGGAATGTATGCTTCAACGGAGTCGATAAATTCCCCCGCTTGCGCGGCTTTTTCTCTTAAGCTTTGAAGAGTATCGACTACATTCTGCACCCCTGATGCAAGAGTCGTCTGATCGAAAGTTTCCTTGCCCTGTCTGTACAGCACTTCCGCCGGATAAATCCCCGCGGCCAAAACCTTCGTAGACTCGCTTACCGCAGACCGCAGCGCCATATCAGCTACCGCTATTTGGATGCATACGATAAGAGCGACGATAAATCCGACGAACATCGGCAAAATGAGTGCCGCCTCCAGCACCATTCCCCCTTGCTCGCTTTTTCTAAAAATGTACATACGTCTCGCTCCCGTCCTGTTCGGTTCGCGTATCTCCCTAATACGCCAAATCCGCACGACTGATAAAACGGCACCGGTTTTCTCTTACTTCGCAGGAAGAAATACCCGTCCCGTTCATCAGCTTCATTACCCCCGGCAAAAACCATAAGGATACGGAGGATTCGGCAGACCCCTGCATGTAAGTTACAGCGTTGTCTAATGTTCGTTCTGTATTCAGCTCGATCAAGGATTGAAGGCGTGCCAAAAGGTTTGTGTCACTGCTGTGCAGGAAAAGAAATATCCGCAAATAGTCTTTATAAGTGAAAGTAAACAAAGGATTCGGCAGTTTGCTTGATATCGGGACTGCTTTTCCTTCAGTTAAGCTGTCCATATCCGCCACTGCTTTGACGGCTGCCTCGGCCGCGCTGACCAGCAGTACCAGCAATGGAGATCCCGCCTGAAGCAATTCGTTTTTTGGGTCCATCAATTCTTCCACCATCCGAACCGCAAAGCGGAAAGCGAACATTTCCCCGTAAGCCGATGAAATGTTTTTGGCACAGGAATTAAATCCGTACAGTAAATACTCGGCTTCCTGACCGGGAAGTTTATGGCCGGACGGTTCGGACAGCGCATGAAGAGGCTTTGTCTGCCCCGATCCGTCCAATTCCCGTCCGTACGTTCTATAGTTAAACTGAGACAAGGCATATTCGTTTACGAATAGCTCATTGCGGATATTTCCCCCCGCTTGGCCAAGCCGCTCCAGTAAACTCATGGCATGCTGAATTTCCGTGTCAGGCTTGCCCTCCAGGTCGTATACCGGACTGCCGCCGGCATTCGAAGAGCTCTCGTTTAAAGTCATGTATTTTCGGTATAACCCCTCTTCTCCTTTTCCCTCCAAAATCTCGTAAAAAGACGTAACCGACCCAGCCGTCTGATCCGTGCCGCAGTCTCCCATGGCCTGCTTAGCCCGATCTAAAGCCGCCTGTATGTTCGAACGCTGCTTTTCTTTTTCTTTGCGGATATTCTCGTTTCGCTTGTTTCGCTCCGTTTCAATGGCAAGCTGTTTCTGGTAGGTTTCGTCCATTCGGGCCTGGTAGGCGTCGTTTGCGGCGTGTATCTGCTGAGCGTTGGCATTCGTGAACAGATTGGTGCTGCCGATGCTGCTGCGAAAACCGCTGAATAAAGCCGCGCTTGCAGCGATTCCCGTCTGATAGTTGCGGAAATCGTCTTCACTAAGAAGTTTCAAACTTTTAAACGCTTCGAAAGCTTTAAGTTCATTTCCCGTACCCGCTGATAAGCGTTTCAACTCCTTATTCAACTCATCATTTGCTTTCTTCGCTTCGCCGAGCAGCTCTTGAACGGATTTTTGCAGAATTTGCACCTTCTCGTCGTCACGGACGATTTCAAGCTTGGTTTCCGCCAGAAGTGCGGTGTATTTCAAAATATTTTCAAGCAGCGCCTTGAGATCGGAAAGCCTGCTTTGCAGGCCGGTCAGTTGGTCCTGAAGGGAACGAATGCTGTCCATCATTCCTTGAATGGCGGCGGCCGCTTCCGGTCCTGCCGCGGCAGCGGCTGCAATGGAGCCGTTCAAACTTGAAATGGAGTTCGAAAGCGTGCGGATCTGTTCTTCCAACGTTTTGATTTGCGACCTCACCTCGTCCGCAGTGTTTAAACCGATCAGTTCCGAGAGACGGTTCAGCTCGGTTATTGTTGCCCGGTACGTATGGTGCCGGCCGCTCAGCTCTTCCTTCAGCTTGACCGTTTCCACCCATGCCCGATCGAGCAACTCTTCCCGCTTCGCAAGCAGTTTTTCGATTTTCTCCGCTTCTTTGGCGTATGCCGCGCCGTTTGCCATCGTTTTGACGGCACCGGGTTTTTGAAGCTTATCCGTTATCTCCAGCACGAATTCGATCGGTGCCGCGTATTTCATGTGTTCAAGAATTTGTTCTTTAAACACCGTGTGATTGGCAAGCGTGTATAGAGAGGTCAGTGACTTTGCCCCCACTTCCGGCTTAGTATCCAGCATTTTATAAAAAACACCATTCGAACTGCCGGAAAGATTTTCTTTGTATATCGAGCTGAACAGGGATTCCGAGCTTTCCAGCTCTTCGGTGAGTCCGAACAGTCCGTATTTTTGAAGCTCGGGATCGAATGCGGACAGAACGGATCGGATCGCAGCCCTTGCGGCCGTATCCGCTTCTCTTTCAGCTGCCTTGACCCGTGCGAAATCAATCAGAACCGCTTGCAGAAAAAAGATGGGCACGAGAATAATGATCAAATAAATAGAAACAGCACCCGTCTCGGAGTTGTAGAAGCTTCTCAAAACACGGTCCTTTCCGGGCAGCCGAAGCCGCCCTTGATTTATTCGTGCAAAATGACGGAAATGCCGTTTTGAGCCAGCTCCCGCTGGATGGCTTGTGAAGGCGCTTTTCCCGACTTGGTTTTGAAAAAGTGCCATACGATCCCCTTAACCTGTGTCCCCTCCTTTTTCAGAAGGACGTCTTTGCGCATTTGTTCCTTAAGGTTCTTCTCATTAAACGTGTAGAAAGCAAGATGCGCCGTGCCTCCGGCATCTAAAGCGTCAATCGTTCTTTTATCTCCCTCCGGGGTAATTACTTCCGTTTTTCGTCCGCTGACCAGCTTCCGGATATAAGCGCTTGCCTGCGCTTCGCTCGTGATTGCGCTTGTCGGAGGGATAGCATCGGCTGCGGGCTCGGTCAGCACTTCCCTGGCTTTTGAAGCGGTAATACGGTTCTTAATCGCGGGGATGTAGCTGCGTGTCAAATCAACGGTCCGTATCAGTTCAACTGGGTCCACTACGTGGGAAGCGCCTTGACCCGTCACTTGGTCGCGTATGATGCTTCCGGGCAGAAAGGAACGCGTTCGGAAAGGCGCTTCCAGCTCGGCCGAAACTTTCCGTTCCCATATATGATTCACGTACGACATCGAGCCTTGGGCTCCGGCCGGAAGGAAAGCGGCCGCACGCGACAATTTACCCGCTGGACCACTTCCTCCCGATATGCCCGGCACTTGGACAGTAGAAGATTTTCCGCTGTAGCCGAAAATGCCGAGAATGCCGTCCTGCGTTAAACGCCAGTAGAGCCCGTCACCGGCTCCCGGTGTAAACGCTCCCGTAATGGGATCTTTGCGGCTGTTATTCCACGAGAACGCGGCTCGTTCGGAAGCGACTCCTGCTTGCTGCTGCAGAGCGACCCGATTGTATACAAACATGCCGAAAATGATAAGGGTTAAGGTAATTAAGATCACCACCGGAAACAGCAGGGTTCCTTCCAAGGTAAAATTACCGGCTTGAGAACGGAATAAGCGAATCGGGCTCACATACTTCCGTAATTCCGCGAGCTTCTTGCTACGGTGTTTTAATGGCATCATCGCTTTTGGAATTGTTGAATTCCGTGTCCGCTTTACCAATCAGTTCATTGAACCATTTAATAATCCACTTCCGGAATATAACGGCTACGGCTATGAGTACGGCGACAATAAGCAAAATTTCAAGCGTGCCCAGCCCTTCTTCATCGTTCCAGAAACGGATCATGGACGTTTGTAATCGGTTTTTCATTGTGTATGACCTCCCAAGAAATGTGGATCGGTTTCCGTCATCCGTTTATGGACAGGACGGCCGGTGAAGCAACGATAATCATGACAACCAGAAAGATAGCCACCATCGGAAACACCAGCTTCGAGGACGCTTCCTCGCCCAGCTTGCGGGACTCCGCCTTGCGGCGGTCCCATAATTCCTTCGCGAGTGAACGCAGGGCAACCAGAAAATCTTCTCCTCCCCTCCGGTAATTCAGCAGAATCGTCGTTGTGAACAGCGCCATTTCCTGCATGGCGCACCGCTTGCTCAAATCTTCGAGCACTTTGGGAAGCGAAACATTCATCTCCAGCTCACGCACCGCCTGCCCAAACTCGGCATGAAGCGGAGATGCCGCTGCCAGCGATCCATCCACACTGCGGATCAGCGCCTTCTGGACGGTTTCTCCCGCATTAATGAGCAGAATCATCTTGCTCAGCACTTCCGGAAGCTCCAGAACAATCCGGCGTTTTCGCAGCCTGATTTTCTGATCGAGCTGTCTTAGCATGAGCAGAGGAGTCAACCCGGCACCCAGCAGACCAAGGAGCGAGACCGCGGGGTCTCCGCCTCCCGCAATGCCCAGCAGACCGCACAACAGAAGAACGAGCAGTGCGGTCAGGAGCATGTCCCCCATCATAAGCTTGGTCATAACCAGCGTATCCTTGTGACCGTAAAGCGTCCGGATTCGCTGCATAATCCGGACGCCGGCATCCGGAAAACGCTCCATGGTTTTGAATCGTTCGACCGCATACAGACCTGCGGGAGCCAGCTTTTTCATATGCAGCGCACAGGGATAGTCCGTCCTCACATCTTTAAAACGCCTGGAACCCAAGACGTACAAGAGCAGCAGCACTAAAAACGAACCCATACTTAAACACATCAGTACAAGCATGTCGTCACACCTTTATGTCCATAATCTTGCCCGTCAGCCACAAGCAGCCTCCCAGAGCAAGCAGCCCTCCCGTCATAATCAGAGGGCCCGCACCACTGTAAAGAGGTGCCATATAGTCGGGGGAGCTGAAGCTTAGCACCGCGACCATACAGACGGGAGCGGCAAGGAGAACGCGCGATTCCAGCTTTTTCTGGGCCACCATAACCGAAATATCCTGCTCAATGTCCAGCTTATCTCCGATAATGCCGGCAGTTCGGCGGATGACCTCAACCAGGTTGCCTCCCGTCCTCTTGCAGGTCGTGAATACATCAGAAAAATTCGTAATATCGTCGCACTGTGCCCGCACCGCAAAATCCGTAACGGCATGTTCAATCGGCTCCCCGTTGTCTAACCTCCTTACGATGATTTCGAATTCCCGGACAATCAGGCAGTTCGGATCAGGATAGAGCAGCTGAAGATCTTTCCATGCTTCGCGGAACGAATTTTCCACGGACCTTCCGGCTGTAAGAGACGTGGACATGCAGTAGAGAGCCTGCTTGAACTGAAGGATCAATTTTGCCTTCCGCCCGGTTATCAGCCGTACTTTGCGGAAGCGGGGAACGAGTAAGCCGAGCAGCGCGCAAAACAAGGCAAGCAGAGGCTCCTTGTAAAAAATAAACGCGATCCCCGCAAAAGCGAGTCCGGATAATCCCGAGGTCAGCACCATTTCCTGGCCCGTCATGCGGTAGCTGCCGTAATCCGTAAGACCCGCGGTTGCAGCGCGTGCCGGCTTTTTGCTTTCAGGAAGGGGGGCTTCTTTCCGAAACTGCCGCGCATTCCTCTCATGCCCGCCACTATCGCCTGCCTCCGGCAATTTCCGCCGCTTTCTTTTGTCCTGCGTCAATAAAACAAACCAAAGAATCAACCCGGCCAGACAGGCCGTAAACGGAAGCATCATGACGCCGCCTCCTTCTCATGGGCAATCCAGCCGGGAAGCTCCACTCCCGCCACGCGGCATTTCCAGCCGTGAACGAGCGGATTTCCCGTATAAACCAATTCCCCTTTCACTCTGCCGTTCTCATCCTCACCTTGGTCTTCAAACCGGAACAGCGGGTTCAAAAAGATTTCGCCATTGGCTAATCCGGCGAGCTCGCTGATCTCAACGACCTTCCGGGAACCGTCCCTCATCCGGGACAAATGCACCATGAGATCTAGGGCCGAAGCGATTTGTTTGCGGATAACCTGCACCGGAAGGTCCGCAGCGCTAAGCACCATCATTTCCAGACGGCTCAGCATATCGAAGGTTGAGTTAGAATGCCCGGAAGAAAAACTACCGTCATGTCCCGAATTCATAACCGTCAGCATATCCAGCGCCTCCGCTCCGCGGACTTCCCCGACAATAATCCGGTTCGGCCGCATCCTGAGAGAGGAACGGATCAGATCCCGGATACCGATCCCGCCCTTGCCCTCGGTGTTCGCGTTTCGCGTTTCCAGGCTCACAAGATTGGGGACCGTGCCGATTTGCAGTTCGGCCGAATCCTCGATCGTGATGATCCGCTCGTCCGCCGGTATTCCCTGGGACAGAGCATTAAGAAAAGTCGTCTTGCCGGAACCGGTGCCGCCTCCGATAAAGATGTTGTATTTCGCCTTCACAAAAACGCCGAGCAGCTCCCCTGCCTGCCCCGTCAACGCCCCTCTGGCGATCAGATCGCTCATGGCCAGCGGTTGTGCCGGAAACTTACGGATCGTCATCGTCGGGCCTTGAAGCGCCACCGGGGGGAGCACCACATTGACACGGGAACCGTCCGGCAGTCTGGCGTCTACGATCGGCGACATTTCATTCACGGTCCGGTTCACTTTGGCGACGATGGCCTGGATAATGTCCTCCAGCTTCTCTCGGCTCTCGAACCGGGCATCGTTCCGGCTGACCCGCCCGTCACGTTCGATAAAAATATCCCGATGGCTGTTGATCATAATTTCCGTTACGGACGCATCGTCGATTAAGGGCTGTAAAATATCAAGGCCGCGGTAGGAGTGAAAAATCCGCTGCACCATCTCCCACTTTTCGCCTGCCGTCAGCCGTCCGTCCCCGGTTTCCCGCAGCACCACCTCCTCGATCAATTCCATCAATTCTCCGTCCGAAGTTGAATGTGTCGGGTCCAGACGGGCGTTGACGGCTTCCTTGAACGTACGGACCCAGTCTTCTTTCACACCGCTTCAGCTCCCTCGGAAAACCTGCGTAAAATATGGCCGACCTGTGCGGCAAAAACAGGCTCGCCGAGCCAGACCGCGGGGTCCGAAACACTTTTCCAGGAAGGGATATAAGGAAGCGTTTCAAATATCGTAACGCCGTGCTCCTTCGTCATTTCGAAATTCCCTCCCGTATATTTGTTCAAAACAAACAAGCTTTTGCCCGCACAGATACCCATGGACTCCATAGACTCCAGGGCTTCCCGGACTTTCCGTGTTTTGTACAAAGCGTGCGAGTCCTCCGTAACCAGCCACATGACGAAGTCGCTGGCCTGTAGGGCACCTACGGTTCTCGGCTGGACGGCACTGTCCAGATCGAGCAGCAGAACGTCACAAATTCCGCTGTCCGCTATGCGCCGGATCAACCCGCTCACGTCCTCCGCCTGCAGCTCGTCCGCTTCCCGGATGTTCGGTAAAGGAGCCAAATAATCGAAACCGTACGCGGGATGGCGGCATTGAAGCAGATCCGCATAGTCCGCAGCCTTGTCCGGGGACTTCCTCCACGCATAGAGAAGCCGCGAAAAGGAATCCGGCGGGCCGTCCTCCATCAGCAGTGCGGAAGAACTTACCGCTTCCAGAGACATATACAGAACCTTCCGCCCCTGCGCAGCGAGCTGTGCGGCCATGTTCAGCGCGAGAACGCTTTTGCCGCTTCCTCCGAAAGCGGAATACACGGCGAGCACATTCGTACGGCCGCTTCGGAATGCGGTTCTCACGAGCTCGGGTTCGCCGGTTTGTTCGGCCGTGCGCAGCAGCAGATCTCTTAGCATCGCTCGAAGCGGCTGATAGCGGTAAATCCGGTTCCCTGCCGGCAAATCCCCGCATTCGGGGGTCTCCGACAATCGGTAAACAAGGCTCACATGCCCCTCCCCGAGACAGCGGTTTACTTCTTCATCCGCAATGCTTTCCGCAAGAAGGATCACCAGAGGCTCTCCCCTGTTCTCCTTCATAAGCAGTCCGGCGTGTTCGCAATGGGCAAACATCCGGATATCCACCCGGTCACGGAACTCCCCCTCCCGGATAAAACGTTCCATTGCGGACGCAAATTCCTTGTCGGGCTCGATCAAGATCAGCAGTCTTTTCATCTTTCAGCCTCCTTACCAGCCATTCCACTGTACGATCCCGCCAAGGATAAGCACCGCGCCGGACACGCCTGCGGCAAGCGCTATACGCCATTTGGTTTGCCGTGTCATTATTCACCTCGCTTATTACCGGAAAACAACACAAAAAAGCACCACTGACAGGGAAGAAACGTGTTCTTCCACATCAGCGGTGCTTCCGCTTTTGTGTATCCGGTTGTTTAATTACCGCTAATTATACCACAATTACCCAGCCGGTCAACGGTTATTTTTCTTTTTTTACAGGCATACCTGTCCCGCATTCCCATATACCTATACTAATGGACAAACAATCCGGGAGGGGGTGTCTTTTTGTTCTACCCATTTATGCTGGCCGCCGTAGTAACGTATGCACTCTTACTCTTATCCGCCGCTCTCTTTCCTGCCGATATACGGTGGTATTCTTCCGTCAAAAAGCCGGCATGGGCTCCTTCCGGGCAGCTGATCGTCAGCGCAAGAGGATTTATGCACGCATGTATGGCCGCTTCCGTCGCGCTTGTCTACGTAAAAACGAGCGGATTTCAAAACGTGGGGATCGCCTGGATTTTTGTTGTGATCCTCCATTATTTATCCAGCCAAGCCTACGGCTTTTTTCTTTTCAAGGCAAAAAGCTATGGACTGGCTTTGGCAGACAGCATGTTCGCCGCCCTTTCGGGCTGGTGGATGCTTATCCTAACGGCGCCTCTATCGAAAGAGGCCGCCTGGCTGCTCCTGCCTTATCTGGTCTGGAACTGCCTGACGACTCTTTTCACGTGGATCATCCAAATGATGAACGCCGAATGACTCCGGCTTATTTTTTGACGAAATAAAGCGTAAGCTCTTCGCGGTTGTGAAACAGCTGCTTCGCCTGCCGCAGTTCCAGTTGGTCTTCAAAATCCTGCTTCAGCTCTTTCACCGTCTGAAAGGGTTTTTTGTGCATCAGTTTCGCCGTGATGATGGCCGTCCCCCCGCTTTGAAGCGCGGGAAGGAGATCGAGGATAAGCCGGCTCATCTGCCGCGGGCTCCAGCTCATATCGCAGACGAGCAGATCGAACTCGTCCTGGCGCAACTTAACGTCCGCGGCATTCTTGCCGTGATACGTGAGCCGCGGGTGTTTAATGAGGCTCGGATGCATTTTGGCCGGGTCGATCGCGGTCACGTAAAGTCCCCGCTCCAGCAGCAGCGAAGTCCAGCCGCCGGGAGCCGCGCCGACATCGACTGCTTTGCGGAAATCCGCAAAATGCAGCCGGAACTTGCGCTCCGCTTCGAGCAGCTTGAATTTCGCGCGGGATACCTGGTTCTCTTCGCGCTGAAAGCGGATAGCGCCGCCGCTCCAGTCGGACAAATTTTCTTCCGGTACGGAGACCCCGGCATAAATCGCCTGAGGCCCGACGTAGACCGAAAGGATCTTGTCCGCATGGCGCACCAGCGTCTCGGCCCCGGTCGCCTCGCTCATCGCGATCTCGGAAGCCGCGCGGACATCGGAAGCGCCGTAAGGCACTTCCAGGCCGTCGGCGATTCTCACCTGGACCGCGCAGCTGCTTCCGACGTGCAGACTGCCGAGTTCGGACGCCAGTTCCGCGGCAGCCAGGATGTCCTCGTCCGTTCCGGACAAATCGCGCTCCTCCTGAACAGGCTGCATATGCCGCAGAAAAATCGGCTCCTGCGCCCGGATGGCCGCCGAGATCTCCTCCCAGCTTCCGGGCGCTTCCGCAAGAAACGTCTCCGTCGGAACAAGCGTCCGGAATTTCACGCCGGGTATAAGGCGCCGGACTTCTTCTTGGGCTTGCTGGGCGAACCCGCGGTTGGCCGTGCCGATGAAGCGGGCCGTGTTTGTAGTCGAATCATGTTCTGTCATTCCTTACAGCACCTTTATCCATGGTCTATTGCGGAACCACTCCACTTCGAGCGGAACCTGAAAAGCTTGGTAGAGATGTTCCGGCGTCAGCACTTCTTCCTTGGGCCCGGCCGCAATGATCCGTCCCTGTTCGATAAGCGCGACGTGCGTAAACATCGGGATGATTTCTTCGATATGATGCGTGACGTAAAGCACGGTCATCTCCTGATCGCTGAATTCGCGGATCGCCGCCAGCAGCTTCTCGCGTTCGTAAAGGTCCAGTCCCGAGCAGGGCTCGTCCATAATAAGGAGCTCCGGCTTCTGCATCATGGAACGGGCCAGCATCACTTTTTTGCGCTCGCCCTGCGAAAGCGTCCCGATCGACTGCATCGCGACATGCGGCAGTCCGATTCTTTCCAGCATGCCGATCGCTTTCTTTTTCACATCTTCGGGAATTTCCTGGTAAAAGCGCAGATAGGCGTACTCGCCGGTCGCCACCGCTTCCCACACCGTATCCGCCAAATTCATTTTTTCAAACAGGGACTGGGAAATATAGCCGATCCGCTTGCGGACTTCGCGCACGTCTACTTGCCCGTAGCGGTTGCCGAGCACTTCGACTTTGCCCCTGGAAGGAAACTGGTAGCCGTTCATAAGCTCAAGGAGCGTCGTTTTGCCGGAACCGTTCTTGCCCAGCAGAACCCAGTGCTCGCCTTTTTCCGCATGAAAAGAAACATCCTGTAGGATATGCCGTTCTTCGCGTATAAAATGAATGTCGTTTAAATGAATCATATCGCAGACTCCTCTCTTCTCTAGAAAAAATGGTTAAATGAGTCAGCCCCCGGCAAGCTCGGCCAATAAACCGGCAGGCGGAGGTCCCGGATGAAGAGAGGTTGTGGAAGGAACCGAAGCGTACAAAGCCTGGTACATCCGGTTCCGGCCTTCCAAGCTGGACGTGTGCAAATAAATGCGGGCCGGAAAAGTGCCGGTCCCGATCATCCAGGCTACGATGTCCCACCCGGATTCGTCCCAGCCCAAATCGTAATCGAGCGACAGGATATCCACCTCGCACTCCTGCAAAAGCAGCCGGCATTCCTCCACGCTGCGCGCAAGGGTAAAACCGGTCGGACATCTGCGCTGATCGTCCAGAAAAACGTGAATCTTCATCAGGTTTCCTTTCCCGCCGCCCCGGCTGTCTGTTTGACCAGCGCAATCTCTTCCCTGTGCGTACCGTCCGGGCCGCTTCCCGTTTCGAGTACAAGCGGTATATCCCGCACGATATCCGAAGCCAACAAGGATCTGAATCCTTCCAGGCCGATATATCCTTCGCCGATATTGGCGTGACGGTCCTTGCCGGAGCCGTAGGGATAGAGGGAATCGTTGAGATGCACAGCCTTCAAATGGTCGAAATACCCGAGCTCGCCGCCTCTTTGCTCGACCTCGTCCCAATCGTTCCCGTGCCAGAGTCCTGACGCAAACGCGTGACACGTATCCAGGCAGAACCCGATTTTGTCCGGGTAATCCGAAAGCTGTCTGATCCGGGCCAGTTCCTCCATCGTCGTGCCCATTTGGGAACCGCTGCCGGCCTGGTTTTCAAGCAGAAGAAGCGCGCTGCCCCGCCACTGGCTCAGCGTCTTATTCGTACATTGTATTATATTTTTATAGCCTTGTAACGGATCTTTTCCGGAAAACTTCCCGAAATGCACGACGAGCCCTACGGAACCGCACGCATCCACGATCTCCAGCGCATTGAGCATCGCTTCCACCATTACGTCCTGCTGGCCGCCTTCCGCGGCAGGATTGAGGGGATAAGGCGCATGCCCGATCGAAAGAAGGCCGTTTTCACGGGAATATTCCGCACACCGCCTGGCATCGCTCCAGTCTACGTTTGTTTTCAGAATCAGGCTGCGGGGATTTTTAGGAAAATATTGAAAGGCCCCGGCTCCGAGCGCGGAAGCGGTCACTGCAGCCCCGTAAAACCCTTTGCGGGTGCTGATATGTGCACCGATGTGAAGATCTTTTTTCTTTTTGGGCGCCACGGTTCTTCTCTCCCCCTCGGCTCTTCATGTCTGGCAGCTGCTGCAAAAGAAACATTTACGCGAAGATAACGTCTGGAACACTACCGGGTTCCCGCATCTTACACACGGTTCGCCGCCCCGGTCGTAGACACGGCACAGCTCGTTGAAACCGCCCGTCCGCTCATCCCCTTCATAGAGGGGCATTTCCATGTACCCGCCCGCTCTGAGCGCTTCGGTGAGCACGCTGTGCATGGACGTGTACAAACGGCCCGTCTCGTGTTCCTCCAGAGCAGACGGACGTCTTGAAGGCAGCAGACCGGCGGCAAAGCAAATTTCGTCGGAATAGCAGTTGCCGACTCCGGCCAGCCAGTGCTGATCGGTCAGGCACGTTTTCAGGTTGCCCTTGCCGGTTTTCAGCATGCCTGCAAACCGGATAGCCGTCAGCTCCGCGTCAAACGGTTCCGGCCCCAGGGAGTCCAGCTCCGCCTCCAGGCCCTGCTTGCTGTACAGGTGCAGATAGCCTAGCCTCAGCCCGATAAAATAAAGCGCAGTTTCCCCGAAGAAAAGCTCGATCTGCGTGGTGCGGTCCGGCTTGTCCGCTTCCGTGCCGAGAACCATCATTCCGCCCAGCATAAGATGCAGGAGGAGATAACGTTCACCGCTCAGCACGAAAATGAGCTGCTTGGCCCTCCGATCCACCCGCTCCACGACCTCTCCCAGAACGGCCCCGCGAAACTCTCCTTCCGGCACGTTCAACGATTTCGGTCTATTTACGGTAATACCGCTGATCGTACGGTTTTGAATCCTTTTGTTCAATTCCTGTCGATAATGCTCCATTTCCGGCCATTCGGGCATAAGGCCACATCCTTTCTCCGGCTTCTTACTGGTATGTCCGTGCTCTCCCCCCTTTAAACGTCAGGTTCTCTTCAGCCCGCCCGCAAAAAACAGCGCGGACCGTGCAGACGGTCCACGCTAGGCTTTACTCTTCATTTTCGGTGATCAGAATGACCGACGCATTGGAAACGGCAACAGTAATAATGTGACGTCCCGAAGTCGAACGTACCCCGTAAGTGACCTCGGCGGTATTCACAAGACGGCGGTCGCGCCCGCCGGTGCCTGCCCTCGGCCTACCCGTACCCGCATTTTTAAAGACATCCAGAACGCGGATAACTGTCACACTCGCGGCCGCCTCAAGCGTCCCGCACGTTTCGCTTACGGCCGTGACCCGGTTCACGAGCAGCGTGCCGGCAGGCGTATCGGGCGGGATGCGGAAAGGCTGGGACAAGAGAACGCCGCCTCCGTAAGGAAGAGTGCCGGGCCCGATCCTTATACCTAACTGAAGGTCGTCAAGCACACCCGTAAGGAGCGTATTGCCGATATTCAGCACCCCGGCTGCGGTATTCGTTAACACCGTTCCGGGCGCAAGACCCTCCGGCAGAGGGCTTGGCAGACATGCTCCGTTTTTATCCGGTAAGAAAAAGGAAAACGCCATGCCACAAATGGGCATGACGTTTCAATAAATCGGACTGCGAGATGCGGGTAACCACCGTCAGGCGATGCCGCACCGCGTGTTCTTGGAGCCTCACGATATGGTGGGTCTTCCATCGTGATTTATGCCTGTCCGGCAGCAGACGGGACGTTCCCGGACGCTTCAGCCGGAGCTCCCGGACACATCGAACAAGCTGTCGGCCGCATAAGCGGGCCGGGACTTGCCGGAAGGCTTGGCGGACTTGACTTGTCCGGCGGACTTAGCCGGCTCGGCCGACTTCGCGGATGCCCGGCTCCTCGGGGCCGGCTTGCCGCAATCCCGAAGCTTGCGCTGCAGGCGTTCGATCCGGTGCGAGATCCGCCGCTCTTCGTCGGCCGACTTCTCGCTGCGCCGCAGGAGCCTGCGTCTTTGGCGGAGGATATCCATCGCTTCGCGCGACAGCTCCAGCGCGAGCGCGTAATCTTTGCACCCGTGCTCGTAGTGCATCGCAAGCTCGATATAGGCTTCCACATGCGCCGCAGCCGCAGGTCCCGCCTGCCGGATCTGCCGGGTCCACAATTCGACGGCTTTATCCCGGGCGCCCGCTTTTTTATAGTGGGCCGCATAACGGAGAAAGAGGTCTCCCCCGGCATGACGCCCCTCTTCCGCCTGCTCCAGGAGCCTGGAAAAGCCCAGTTCCAGAATCTTCTCGGCGGAAGGGAGCCGGTTCATTTTCAGCAGCCACTGGCCCAGCCGGAACAGATCTCCGGGCGATTTTTGATCCAGAGGCTCTCCATCGGCCAAATATCGGGAAATCAGGGCGGATAACGCCGCCAGGGACACGATATCCCGCTCGTTATGCACGAAGACGCCCCGCAGCACGTCTGTTTTCCCTTCCGCCAGATAAAGGACATACAACTCGGGAGCGAACGCACCGGAAACGTCGTCTTCCCGCACATAACCGAGCTGCGCTTCTTCTACCTTCCCCAGCCGTACGGACGGCATGGAATGCTTCCACAAGCTGCGGGATGGATGCAGCAGGTCCAGGTGCAGCAAGCGGTCGATGTCCGGCCGCATCCGGTTCAGAATAAACCGGTTCTGCAAAATCGGCCAGTCGAAAGTCCTTCCGTTGTACGAGACGATATGGGTGAACCGTTCTAATTTTTCTTCCAGATAAGCCAGCATCGCACGCTCTTCGGCCGGATGCCGGATGAAAAGCTGCTCGACGAAAAACCGGCCGGCATCATAGTAGCCGATGCCCACGAGAAAAGCGACATTGCCCGCACCGACTCCGAGCCCAGTCGTCTCCGTGTCGAAGAACAGGAGGCCTTCGGCATGGACCGGTTCCGCTTCGGGGTGGAAAGCCCCGAACTCCCCGACATGCTCATGGAGCGCATCGAGCCGGAACCGGCCGTGACGGGCATCGTGCGGGTAAGTGCACACGCGCCGTACGAAGGACCCTGCCGGGAACTCGTACAGTTCCGCGCCCAGCTTCGCCCACTCTACGGCTTCCGGATTTGCCTGGGCCGCTGCGGGTGAGGCCGGGCCAGCGGGGTTAACGGGGCTTCCCGGCGCCCCGTTGGCGCTTGCAGAAGCGGGTCCGGCGTTCCCGGCCGATTCGCCTGCAGGCGCTGTACCTGCGTCTGTCGGCCCGCTTGCAGGGTCCACGGCCGGATCCGCTCCTTTACCCGGCTTCAGATGCCGGGTAAGACGTTCCCGCAGCCCGCTCATCGGGCTGCTCCCGTCAGGACGGCCCCGCCCCGGCCGTCACCGCTCAAAGAACCGACCGCAATGGACCTGACGAGTCCGTCTATCTCGTGTACTCCCCGGATTTCATCCGGCGCTCCGGCAGCTACATCGTTATAATATTCAACACTTTTATTACGGTACCGATACATGATGGGCATCCATCCTTACCTGGGCATTTTCGGGTAACCCTTGTTTAACGTTCATTCACTGATAACCTTGGACATACGAATATTTGTAGCTTTAAAACCGGCAGATTTATAAAGGTTCAGGGCGATTTCATTGTCTCCGAAGACATGCAGGGAAATTTTCGCAGGATGTCCCTTTTCTTTTATGAAGGCCTCCAGAGCCTGAAGCGTTTTCTTGCCGAACCCGTTCCCACGAAAATTTTCATCCATGCGAATCCCGTAAATAAATACTTCTTGCTGTTCCTTGCGTATTTTGATCCAGAGCGTGCCAACGATTTGACGGCTTTCCTCGTCGGTTATGTTGAAAATATAGCTGTCCGCCGTGTTTAATCCTTCCGGCAGCAGCTCTCTAAATTCACGCGCGGAATCTTCCAGCCCTTTTTCGGCCTCCACATTACCGGCTTTGGTTTTACTTTCGGCATATTCCTTTACGGAAAGTTCCAGCCAGCTATTAAACTGTTCGGGCAGCATAGATTCTAACACGACCATACGGACATCTCCTTTTATATGAAAAGTTAGCCGCAAAGGCTCCCGGATTACAGCTGATCCAGCAGCTTAAGACTAGTCCGCTTCGCATGGACCCCTTCAATCTCCGACCCGATGCATGACGGGCAGCCGTCTTCACACGCGCATTTGCGGATGAGATTCTTAGCGGCCTGTTTAACTTCCTCGAAGCGGGTATAGACTTCCTCGGCCAGACCGATTCCACCGGGGTAATGATCGTAGATGAAAATCGTCGGCAGGCCCGTATGGGCCGCTTTGATCTGGGAAACGACGTGCAGATCGCTGCGGTCGCACATCACCAGAACGGGCGCGATATGCCGCATGACGTTTGAAATTCCCAACAGAAGCTGCTCCAGCGTTTTAACACCGAGCTCCGGATCGACCTCCGCAAGCTCCACCCAGGCCGCGCTGGTATGCAGCTCTTCTTCGGGGAGATGAATGGGGCCGGACCCGATATTTTCAAATGTGGTCAGTTTGATTTTTTTGAAAATGGTCGGCATCGCGTTCACGGTCACATCGCCGTAGTGCAAAGCCGTCTTCTCCCGGCTGCGGGTCTTGTCAATCTCCAGCACTTTCAGCTGGATGGCCAAGTTCGCATCCGTGTAATACTCGACGTCCACTTCGCGGACGTATGCTTTTTTGTGCTCCCAGTCCAGCTTTTCCACTTGATATTGGACACCTTCGTGCAGATAAATCGCTTGGTCGTGCAGAAGCGTCATAGCGCTGAACCGGTCCATCTCCCCGATGATCCGGACGTTTGCCACATCGGACTGGTCGATAATGACGACGTTCTCCTGGGACGCCGACCGCAGGCTTATATTGCTGGCGGGAAAAGACTGGTCCGCCCAATAGAACGTATCCGCATTGCGGTGCAGCACGCGCTCTTCCACGAGAAATTCCATAATCTCGGTGACCGCCAAAGGCCCGTACTCCTCGGTATCCTTGAAGGGAAGCTCGTAGGCGGCGCATTTCAGATGATCCACGAGAATGATCAGATTCTCCGGGTTGATTCTGGCGGCTTCCGGCGTCCTGTCGAAAAAGTACTCCGGGTTCTGGACCACGTATTGATCGATAGGCGTGGAGCTGGCCACCATGATAATGAGCGCTTCTCCGTGCCGCCGCCCGGCCCGGCCCGCCTGCTGCCAGGTGCTCGCGATGCTTCCGGGATAGCCCGTCATTACACACACCTGGAGCTGTCCGATATCGACGCCGAGTTCCAGCGCATTCGTGCTGACCACACCGAGAATTTCGCCGTCCCGGAGTCCTCTTTCGATTTCCCTCCGCTGTTTCGGCAGATACCCGCCCCGGTATCCCCGGATGGATTTCGTGCCGATTTCGTTTTTGACGAGTTCCTGGATATGACTCAGAATGATTTCGACCCGCACGCGGCTTCTCGCGAAAATAATGGTCTGGATTTTATTTTTCAGAAATTGCTTGGCCAGGTTGTTGACTTCGGCGGTCGCGCTTCTGCGGATATTAAGGGGCTTGTTCACGACGGGCGGGTTGTAAAACACGAAATGCTTCCGCCCTCTGGGCGCGCCGTTGTCGTCGATCAGCCTCATCGGAGAGCCGGTCAGCTGCTCCGCCAGCTCCTTCGGGTTGGCAATCGTGGCAGAAGTGCAGATAAACACCGGATCGCTGCCGTAAAACTTGCAGATCCTTTTCAGCCGCCGGATAACGTTCGCGACATGACTGCCGAATACGCCCCGGTACGTATGAAGCTCGTCAATGACGATATATTTCAAATTCTCGAAAAGGCTGACCCATTTGGTATGATGCGGCAAAATGGCGGAATGAAGCATATCCGGATTCGTAATGACGATATGCCCCGCTTTCCGGACGACCTGCCGGATGGCCGGCGAAGTATCCCCGTCGTACGTGTAGCTTTTGATATCGATGCCCATTTCGCCGATGATTTCGTTCAACTCGCTCTTCTGGTCCTGCGCCAGAGCTTTCGTCGGAAACAGATACAGCGCCCGGCTCGTATCGTCATCCGCAATGGCCTGCAGAACGGGCAGATTGTAGCAGAGCGTTTTGCCGGATGCCGTCGGCGTCACCGCCACGATGTTCCGTCCGGTATGCACCGTCTCATAAGCGGTGTGCTGATGAGTATACAGCTCTGTAATCCCCCGCTTCGCCAAAGCAGACTTGATCCGGGCATCCACGCTCCCGGGAATGGCTTTTGTTTTCGCTTCCTGGGGTTCGATCTCGTGCCAGTTCACTATATTTTCATCGGTCCGGAGTTCCTGAATTAAATCGGCAAGCTGTTTCTTCCTCATGTTTCGCGTCCCTTCTTAACCTCAACTGCTTAGAACGACTGTTCTCATTTATTATACGCTTCCCGGGCAAAAGAAAAAAAGCCCCAGTTTTATACGGGGCTTTCGTTAAGGCAAACACCGGCGCCGGGGGCGAAGGCTAGATCGTCTCTGTCCATCGTCTTTGCCCATCGCCTCGTCAAGCAGTTTCGCCCCCTGCATCACAATCGGGATTCCCCCGCCGGGACGCACCTAGGCTCCGACCGAGTACAAGCCGCGGATCGGATAAGGCTTGGCCCCCCCTTTCTTTCCCAGGTCTGGGGCTATATCGCGCTGTGCTCCCGGTATATCGGAATTACAAGACGGAGCTACTCTTGGAAAGGCAGGGTTTACAGATGAACCGCACACCTGAAGGTGTCATAATCGGGGGCGGAATCGGGGGCCTTGTCGCGACTTACGTCGGCTCCTCCCCTTACCGGACTCCGGCGACGTTGTCGATGATCGCTTACCTGGAGCTGTTAAAAGGAGGGTATGACGTTCAGGGCGGAGACTACAAGCTGATCGAAGCGCTGGAAAGGCCGGCACGCAAAAAAGGAGTGGACATCAGGACGTCCATTCCGGTCGGGCATATCTCTGTACGGGGCGGAAAAGTGCAGGGCGTGGAGACTCCCGGCGGCTTCGTTCCGGCTCAATTTGTCGTATCCAATAACGATTATTACGCCGTGCAAATAAACCTGGTACCGGTTGAGTTCCGCAGCATCCCGGTAAGCGTCTTCCGGAAGCGTCTGATCGGCCTCTTGAAGACAACGGACCCTGTAAGGATTGCCCGCAAACACGGAAGTCGAACGCGTCTTCCATCCGGGAGGGCATTGCCGAATTGAGCGGCTCCATGTACGGAGCCCTTATACGGGCGGGCGTCGCACGGGGTGAAGCCGACCTTCTTCCGGCCATCCATCGGGGATCGCCGGATTCAAGGCCTTTATTAGGCGGGCGGAACCACACATCCCGGAGGAGGGACGCCGATGGTCGCGCTCAGCGGTATACTGGCAGAAGCCGTACCCCGCATCTATCCGGTCCGTGACGCCTACAAGAGATCGGACGAATCGTCATAATCATAGCGGATGCCATCATGAACGGCGGTTGTGACGGCGCTATGTTCCTGCAGGGCCTGCAAGGAGCTAAGCTGGAGCTTATGAAGCACCTCGCGGTATTCCTCTGCTTTCGTCTCCTTCGTCTCGCTGCGGATGGCAAGCTGAAGGGCTCTTTCAATCACAATGATATCCTGGCTTGTAAAGTTCATGTTCAGCACCCCCATTTTGTTAAAAAGAAGCTGTACTAGCATGCCCTGTTTTTCCCTGCGTCATACGCCGGTTTGTTTAGGATTCGCCGTTTGCGTCCAAATAAAGAGGTGTTCCCTTTTTGATTTCGTCACCGAACCCGACAGGAGGAATGGTCATGCCGGAACATCGTTTCGACGTACAAAATGAGCGTCATGCCGCCTATGACATCAATCCGATCTTTCTTAACCGCTGGTCATCGCGTGCTTTTCTCGAAAAAGAGATCTCAGGCGAAATTCTGATGAGCCTGTTCGAAGCGGCCCGCTGGGCCCCGTCCGCCAGCAATCTTCAGCCATGGCGTTACATTGTCGCGCGTACGGAAGAAGAGAAGCAGGTGTTCGCCGAATTTATTTCGGCTTCCAACAAATCCTGGTGCCTGAAGGCGCCCGTGCTGGCTCTCCTGCTTTCCCATACGCCTTCCCCGACCGGAGGGGTGAACGGTTCTCATGCGTTTGACGCGGGAGCCTCCTGGAGTTATCTGGCTCTGGAAGCGGTCCGTCAAGGCCTGATTTCCCATGCCATGGCCGGTTTTGACCGGGAAAGTGCCCGTCGGCTGCTCGGTGTGCCGGGCGATTACGATATCCATGCCGTCATCGCCATCGGGTATCACGGAAACACGGAGTCTCTCTCCGAGCAGCACCTGCAGCGCGAGCAGCCGTCGGGACGGCGTGATCTTAACGAGTTTTTATTTGCGGGAAAATTCGGGAACTCTTTCGAATAAATTTAATCTTCATACCGGTCATCAAAGTCCGGGGTCCTCTCTTTTATACATAGGGAGGCTCCCAGGCTTTTTTCGTCCATCCCAGATGTTCGGACAGCACCTTCATTTCTTTATCCAGCGTGACATCAATACCGAACGGCAGCTTGTGCTCATGCCAGAATCTCACTTCGCGCCATTTCACCACATAACCATCCCCATGCGAATCCCAACTTACATGACTGCTCTGCGCAAAACCCAGAAATGCCCGGACGCCTTCGGCAGCCATCGCCGCCTCGACGACCGGATGCGGCCGGTCCTTGGTGTAGGTATCTTTCAAAACAATCTGCGCCCCCCGTACCGTTCCGCTGTGAAAGCTGTCTTCCGTTTCCGCCGCAAACTGCCAGCTTCTCCAGGTCAAACCCGGAACCAGCAGCAGCGGGTCGGCTGTTCCGAACCGGTCTTTCACATACCCGGTCAACCGGCGGAAAAGAATTCGTTTATGGAGCCATCTCGCGATTACGTAAACGAAACTGACCGCATATACAGCGGCCATCCATATCCCCGGGTTTACGTCTCCCGCCGCCCACAGCAGCGCCCCGCCTCCGTGCAGCGCCAAAAGAAACGGATCGGTGAGAGGCAGGATATCGAGATGAAGCCAGCGGGAGGAAAACGGCCTTAAACACTGCACGCCGTATGCGTTCAGCAAATCCAGTCCCACGTGGAGTATAACGGCCGCGGCCGCCCAGCCGAAGAGGAGAGCGTAATGGTCCCACATGGCGAAAACCGCTGCGGCCAGGGCGCTCAGCAAAGCGGGCCAGACCAGCAGGGCAGGCAGCGAATGCGTGATTCCCCGGTGGTGCCTGAGATAGACGGCATACCCTTTCAGGCGCGCGACCGTATCCAGATCCGGCGCATGCGAGCCCGCTACGGTTGCGGCCAAAACCGCCTGCAGAAGAAGCGGATTGTGTGCGACCTCCGGCTGCAGTGTGGCCAATCCCGCTAACGTGACTCCGAAAAGCAGATGACTACCCGTATCCATGCTTTTTCCCTCCCTGGACTGCTTTTCATACGGGGCATCTTGCTGCGGGGCTAGTTGGCTGCGGTGCTATCGGTCGTGGTTACAGCGGCCGGCTCAGGCTGCAAGCCTATTTTAACCGCCGATTTACGGCGTGGTCTTATGGTCGGCCTGATATCGTGTCCGCTCTCCGCACGGCACCGATATTACGCCGCGGCTGTAACTCCGGGCAAGTACATCCCCGTTATTCCAGGACATCCGTTTCCCGCCGCGGGCAACCGCCTGCGCGGTTTGGCGCCTTGTGACGATGGTTCGCCGTTCATTCCGCGCCCGCCTCCGTTAACGCCCGATCCCCTGGGATCAGCCTAGCAAGCCTGCATCATTGGAGCGTTAGCAGAAGATGAAGATTTTATGAATACGCCGTGCCTCATAAGTAAATCGTAGGAGATGGAAAGGAGGGATACCGATGGCCAAAAAAGATAACCGCGGGGATAATGCCGTTCATCTAAAAAACAGCATCCGGAACACGGAAGCCCGCCTTCATGAATCTCAGGAATACCTGGACGAGCATGCGGACGAGATTTCCGCAACGGAACAAGCGACGCTCGAAGCCAAGAACGAACGCCGCCGTCAAAGCGTCGACAGCTTCAAAAGCGAGCTGCAGGACGAAGCCAAATTCGATACGACCGAATGATTCCGGTTTTCACCGGTGGAGCGGAAGTAAACAGCGGATCTTGAGAGGCTGTGCATAGAAAAGCGTCCCGGCTGGATACATGTATCCAGCCGGGACGCTTTTCTATGCGTTTGTGCCTTGTCGGCCTTTTTTCCTTAACGCTTTCCGCCTTGCCGCTGCCGGATGCTTCCGTGTCCGCCGGCTGCCGGCAGTCAGGGTGCATAGTCACCGCGGGTCCGAAGACGAAGCCGATGTAACGGCAACCGTGCTCGGTGTGCCGCCCGACTGGATTCATCCCCGGAGTATGCGAGGCTGCATGAGACTTATCCCCAGCCGCTCTGACCCTTCGGCCTATTACAACGGCGAATTTCAGCCGTTGCTGCCGTGGAGCCGCGGCCGCCGGAGCCTTCGCCGTCAGCACGTACTGCCCCAGTGAACCCGCCGCCGTAAACGACCAAGGCCGCCCGGCCCGAGCAGTCCGGCTCAGCTCTGCTTGCGCGGGACAGCGTGGCTGTAGAAGTCTTCGGCCAGCCACGAATCCGGGTGGATCGCTCTCGCTTCCTCGAGAAGACGCTCGGCACCCTCTCCTTGATAGCGCGAGGAGATGTGCGTCATGACCAGCGTGCCCACGCCGCCTTCCGCGGCTGTACGCGCCGCCTGTTCCGTCGTCGAATGGTCGTACGCCCCGGCAAGATCTTCCCGCTCGGCTCCGAACGTCGCCTCGTGAACGAGCACGTCGGCGCCTTCGGCCAGCAGCGCCGAATTTCCGCACGGCTTCGTGTCGCCGAGAATCGTTACCGTCCGGCCCTTGATCGACGGGCCGACGAAATCGCTTCCGCGCAGCTCGCGGCCGTCCTCCAGCTTAACCGTCTGGCCCTGCTTCAGACGTCCGTAAAGCGGCCCGGCCGTAATGCCCAGCTCATGCAGCTTCTCCTGCTGGAGCTTGCCCGGAAGGTCTTTCTCGACGATGCGGTAGCCGAAGCATTCGATCCGGTGCTCCAGCGGCGCGGCTTCGACCCGGAACGTCTCGTCCTCGAAGACGACTCCGCCTTCGGACGGGATTTCCCGGATAGCCAGCTCATAGTCGAGATGAACCTGGCTCAGCTGCAGGGACATGTCCACATAAGCTTTAATGCCCTTGGGTCCGTAAATCGTGAAGGGCGTATCCCCGCCCTGGTAAGAACGGCTGCTCAGAAGTCCCGGCAGGCCGAATATATGATCGCCGTGAAGATGCGTTACGAACAGCTTCTCTGACTTGCTAAGCTTGACCGGCGATCTCAAGATCTGATGCTGCGTTCCTTCCCCGCAGTCAAAAAACCAGATGCTCCCCCGCTCCGGCAGCAAATTCAGCACAATGGATGTCACATTACGGTGCCTGGCAGGCATGCCTGCTCCCGTTCCGAGAAAATACAATTCCACGACCCTGTTCCTCGTTTCTGCAGATGTCAGTTCCCCTGCTTTTTAACATGCTATAAAAATTCGTTCCGGAAGTCAAACGGCTCTGTACCCTGCGGGAGTGTTCCTTTTAAGTCTCCGCAAGTTTCTTTCCGGCAGAAGTAATTCCGTCCGGGACTGACTTCCCGATCTCCTTCGCGCTGCTTCCTCCTCCGCCTCCGGAAGAGGGCAAAAAAGACGGCTCTTCTCGGAAGAACCGTCCTGCTTTTCGCAGCCTGGCGGCCAAATCTGTATTCAGCCGTCTATTTATTCATAATCATTTTGCGGGCGAAACGAAACGTTAAACTTTGTCGACGTTGAAATAGCGCGCCTGAGGATGGGCGAACACGATAGCCGATACGGACGCTTCCGGCTCCATCATGCAGCCTTCGGTCAGCTCGATACCGATATCCTCCGGCTTCATCAGCTCGAACAGCGGCTCCTGATCCTCGAGGTTCGGACAAGCCGGATAACCGAACGAGAACCGCTGGCCGGTGTACTTCGCCCCGAAACGCTCCTGCATCGTCATTTCCGCAAAATCCGGAATGCCCCATACGTCGCGCATAATATGATGCACGCGCTCCGCGAAAGCTTCCGCCACTTCCAGTGCGGTCGACTGAAGCGCATGGGAGCGCAGATAATCGCCCTGTTCGCGCCATTCGCGCGCCAGCTCGCTAACGCCCTGCCCCGCCGTCACGACGAGGAAGCCGATGTAATCCATGACGCCGCTGTCTACCGGCTTCAGATAATCGGCCAGACACAGGTACGGCTCCGTTCCCTGGCGCGGGAAGGTAAAGCGTTTGAGCACCTTCGACGGGTCTTCCGGATCGTACACGACGACATCGTTTCCATCCCCTTGGGCCGGGAAGAACCGGTACATCCCCTGAGTCCGGATGATGCCGTTCTTCTGCGCTTCGTACAGGATGGTATCCACGGTGTCCTTCAGCTGCATGGCTTTCGGGTCTTGCTCGGCAATGAGCTTGTCGACCTTGCCTTTCAGGCCCAGGTGATGCCCGAGCAGCATCTGCATGTTCACGTACGGCATGAGATGGCCGATCGGGTAATCCCGCAGGACGTGGCGGTCCAGATCCGGCGGCACCGCCACCGGCAGGGTGCGGTCGACTGTGGACGAGAATACGCGCGTAAGGACCGGCATTTCCGTCCCTTCCTTGCGGCCGGCTTCCATCACATCGGAATCTTTCGCTTCCCGAAGCTCCTGGATAAGGCGCTCCCGCTGAACGGGATCGCTCAGCTTGTTCGCGATGTCCAGACCGTCCATCGCGTCTTTCGCGTACAGCACGAGGCCGTCATACTCCGGCGAGATGCGCGTCTTGGTGAATTTCCGCGTCAGGGCGGCGCCGCCCACCATGATCGGAACGTCGATTCCGGCGTTGCGCAAATCCTGCGCCGTGATGATCATCTGCTGCGCGGACTTCACGAGCAGACCCGACAGCCCGATCGCATCCGGCTTTTCTTTGCGGAAGGCCTCGATCAGCTGTTCCGGCGGAACCTTGATGCCGAGGTTCACGATCTGGTAGCCGTTGTTGGATAAAATAATCTCCACGAGGTTTTTGCCGATATCGTGGACGTCGCCTTTTACGGTGGCCAGAATAATTTTTCCTTTCACCGCAGATTCGTTCTTCTCCATGAACTGCTCCAGGTAAGCTACGGATGCCTTCATAACTTCGGCGCTTTGCAGCACTTCCGCTACGATCAGCTCGTTGTTGTTAAACAGGCGGCCGACCTCCGCCATCCCTTGCATCAAAGGACCGTTGATCACTTCCAGCGGCGAATATTTTTGAAGCGCCTGCTCCAGATCGGGAATAAGCCCTTCCTTCGTTCCCTCGACCACGTATGAAGCCAGCCGCTCTTCGAGCGTAAGGGTTGATATCTTTTCCTTCTTCTCAACCTTCTTTACCCGGAAATGAGCCACAAATTCGGCCAGAGTCTCGTCGTTCGTCTCGTAAATAAGCCGCTCGGCAAGCGTTCTTTCCTCTTCGGGGATGGATGCGTAGCGCTCCAGCTTCTCCGTGTTCACGATGGCGTAATCAAGACCCGCTTTCGTGCAGTGGTACAAATAAACGGCGTTCAGCACCTCGCGTCCGGCTTCGGGAAGACCGAACGAAACGTTGCTCAGACCGAGAATCGTTTTGGTTAAGGGCATCGCTTCTTTAATAAGACGGATGCCTTCGATCGTTTCCTTGGCGGAACCGATGTACTGCTGGTCCCCCGTACCGACCGGGAATACGAGCGGGTCGAAAATGATATCTTCGGCATTCATCCCGTACTTGTGGACGAGCAGATCGTGCGAACGCTGGGCGACTTCCAGCTTATCTTCGCGCGTAATCGCCTGGCCGCGCTCGTCGATCGTACCGACTACCGCCGCGGCTCCGTAACGGTGTATAAGCGGAAGAACCTTCTCGAATTTCTCTTCGCCGTCCTCCAGGTTAATGGAATTGATAATCGCTTTGCCCTGCGAATGCTTCAACCCCAGCTCAATGACACGCGTGTCCGTCGAGTCGATCATGAGCGGAACCTTAATCTTTTTGACGACCAGCTCCAGGAAGTTGATCATGTCTTCCGTTTCGTCACGGTCCGGGTCCTGCAGACAGACGTCGATGACGTGAGCGCCGCCCTTAACCTGGGCACGGGCGACCTCGGATGCCTCTTCATACTTGCCTTCGGCGATCAGACGCTTGAACTTGCGGGAACCGAGCACGTTTGTCCGCTCGCCGACCATGTAGGGACGGTTTTCCGGCTCGATGTATACCGTCTCGATGCCGGACACGGCCGACGGGTGCGTACCCAGTTCGGTACGCGGTTTGTAAGCGCTCATCGTATCGGCCAGCGCGCGGATATGAGCGGGAGTCGTGCCGCAGCAGCCGCCCGCGATGTTCAGCCAGCCCTGCTCGGCAAATGCGGCCATTTTCTTGGCCAGGGATTCGGGCGACTCATGGTAATGTCCGTTCTCGTCGGGAAGCCCCGCATTCGGATAACACGAAATATAAGTGCCTGCAAGCCCGGACAAGGTCCGGATATGATCCCGCATGAATTCGGGTCCCGTCGCGCAGTTCAGTCCGATCGAAATCGGATTAAGATGCTCCAGGGAAATATAGAAAGATTCGATATTTTGCCCGGCCAGTGTCGTACCCATCGGTTCGATCGTGCCGGAAATCATGATCGGCAGCTCGATGCCCGTCGTCTTAAAAGCCCGCTGGATCGCGATCCCGCCCGCTTTTACGTTGAGCGTATCCTGGGAAGTCTCCAGCAGAAGGGCATCGACGCCCGATTCGATCAAGGCGACCGTCTGCTCGTAGTAGCTCTCTTCAAGGTCCTCGAACGTAACGCCTCCGGTTACCGAAAGCGTCTTCGTCGTCGGTCCGAGTGCACCCGCAACATAACGCGGCCATTCGGGAGTTGAATATTTCCGGGCGGCTTCTATGGCCAGTTTGGCGGCGGCCAGGTTAATTTCGCGCGCCTTCTCCGGTATATCGTAATCGGCCAGTACGACGCTCGTTGCCCCGAACGTATTCGTTTCAACGATATCCGAGCCGGCTTCGAAATATTTCTCATGGATGCGCTGAATGACATCCGGACGTGTAAGAACGAGCATCTCATTACAACCGTCGAGTTCTTCTCCTCCGAAATCTTCGGCTGACAAATTTTCCTGCTGGATCATCGTGCCCATGGCACCGTCCAGAATGAGAATTTTTTTCTGTAATTGTTCTTTCAAACTAGGTTTCATCGTCCACCCTACCCTTTCCACGAACCTCCTGCTGAGAACGCGCCCTTCAACATAGAAAAGCGCACAAGTTAAGAAATAGTTTAGCAGATACGTGGGGCGAAGAAAAGAAATTTGTCGATTTTCGGCCGCAATCCTCGACTGTTTGTAAAAGCCGTCGCGTCCGCATTTCGCAAACAAGAATATCTCCGGGACATGGACGCCAAACTATAGTCGGGAAACTTTTACTGAATGTAATCGAACGGAGGTGATCTGCATGAACAAACGGATGACAACCTTGATCGGCATCCTACTCGTAACCGCTTCGCTGACGGCCTGCGGTCAAAAGGAAACCGCGCCTACGCCTCAGCCGACGACCCCGGCCGCAACGGCACCGCCCACGGCGTCCCCGACCGCTTCCCCCGGAGCCGCCGCAGGCGGTGGCGCAGCGGAAGGCGAAGGCAGCGGAAGCCAGACGGCTCAGGCCGAATCTCTCTACAAGGCACAGTGTATCGCCTGTCACGGAGTGGATATGGGCGGCGGCGTAGGCCCGAACCTTCAAAAGGCGGGCAGCCGGCTCAGTGAGGCGGACGTCAAGAATATTCTTCTGAACGGAAGAGGCGGAATGCCCGCTTTCAAGGGCAACCTGAGCGATACGGATATTCAGGCGCTGGCCGCATGGCTCGCCGCCAAGAAGTAACGGTTCGCCTACTTGTAGGGCTTCAACGACTCCTCTTAGACAAGTATGCGGAACAAGTTTAGAAAACGGAATCTTCCGAAAGATTCCGTTTTTTCTTTTTCCTTACATACATATCGGCAAAAAGGTGATACTTGGATATAACAATCGTCTCGAAAACTCCACTTCTCTTACAGGAGGAACATCATGTCAGAAAATCAGCAGACCAAGCAGCCCCGGGACGAATCCCGTCGGAAGTTTCTGAAACTGTCCGGAGTAGCGCTCGGCGGAATTGTGGCGGGCGGAGTCGTCGGCGGTATTGTCGGCAATTCCATGGCCAAGAACAAAAAGGCCGCTCCGGGCAGTCCCCAGGGTCAGGGGCAGGCGCAGGCGGGCAACGCCAAGGACTACAACCAGGCTCCGATGTTTTTCAATCAAGAGCAGCTGCGTATAACCGAAGCGGCGGCGGAGCGCATTTTTCCGAAAGACGAACTGGGTCCGGGAGCCAAAGAGCTCGGTGCCGCTTACTATATCGACCATCAGCTTGCCGGCCAGTGGGGGATGAACGCCCGGGATTATATGATGGGGCCTTTTTACAAGGCCGAGGCGACTCAGGGCTATCAGGCGAGCTACAAGCGGCACGAGCTGTTTGTGATGGGCCTTACGGTCATGAACGACCACAGCAGGCAAAAGTACCAGAAAGGTTTTGCGGACCTTGCCGCGGGCGAGCAGGACGAAGTGCTGAAAGCGTTCGAAAGCGGCAAAGACGTGCAGCTTAACGGCGTGCCGAGCCAGACTTTTTTCGAAATGCTGCGCAGCTTGACCATCGAAGGCGCGTATGCGGACCCGCTTTACGGGGGCAACAAAAACATGGCGGGCTGGAAGATGCGCAAGTACCCCGGCGACCAAATGAGCTATACGGCCATCATTGACAAAAAAGAGTTTGCCGCCATGGAGCCGCTCAGCTTGCACGACCACACGAATCATTCCTGACAAGGAGGATCAACGAAGAATGGCAACCAAACTTCCCAAAGTACCTATCCTGATCGTCGGAATGGGCTGGTCCGGCGGTATTCTGGCCGCGGAGTTAACCAAGGCCGGACATAAAGTCGTCGCGCTCGAACGCGGCAAAAGCCGGAAAACCGAAGACTATTACATGGCCCACGACGAGCTCCGCTATTCCCAGCGCTACGAACTGATGCAGGACTTGTCGAAGGAGACGGTGACGTTCCGCAGCAGCGAGAAAGTACGCGCCCTTCCGATGCGTTCCTACGGTTCCTTCCTGATGGGAGACGGTGTCGGCGGGGCCGGCGTGCACTGGAACGGACAAAATTACCGTTTTCTGCCCTACGATTTCGAAATCCGTACCAAAACGATCGAACGCTACGGCAAAAACAAAATTCCTCAGGGCATGATGCTGCAGGACTGGGGCATCACCTACGACCAATTGGAACCGTACTTCGACAAGTACGAGAAAATGGCCGGGATCTCCGGCGAAAAGGAACAAAACGAAATGGTCGGCAAGCGTTCCGCCGCCTTTCCGACCGCTCCGATGAAGAAAACGCCCGCGATGGTTCTTTTCGAGGACGCCGCCAAGAAGCTCGGTTATCACCCGTATGCCATCCCGTCCGCCAACTTGTCGGAAAACTATACGAATCCCGACGGTATTGCCCGTGCGGCCTGCCAATACTGCGCGTTCTGCGACCGGTACGGATGCGAGTACGGGGCGAAAGCCGATCCTGTCGTCACCGTTATTCCCGTTGCCGAGAAGACCGGCAATCTCGAAATCCGCACCAACTCGAACGTCACCAAAATTTTGCACACCGGAGGCAAAGTCACGGGCGTCGTGTATGTCAATACGCCTACCGGCGAAGAATTCGAGCAGCCGGCCGACCTTGTCATCCTGGCGAGTTATGTGTTCAACAACGTCCGCCTTCTGCTGACGTCCAATCTGGGCAAGCCCTACGATCCGAAGAGCGGAACGGGAGTCATCGGCAAGAATTACGCCTATCAAATTACGGGGGGAGGCGCAGCCGGTTTCTATGACGACCAGGAGTTCAACATCTTCGCGGGAGCCGGGGCCCTGGGCAGCTGCTTCGACGATTTTAACGGCGACAACTTCGACCACAGCTCCCTGAATTTTCTGCACGGGGCGAACATCCGCTTTACCCAGGCCGGACTGCGTCCGATCGCCCATAACCCGGCGCCCAATGGCACCCCAAGGTGGGGCAAAGATTTTAAACAGACCACGATCAAATACGCCAACCGGTTCCTGAACGTCAGCACTCAGGGCGCCAATATGCCTTGGCAGCACCACTTTCTGGATCTGGATCCGACCTACAAGGACATTTACGGGCTGCCTCTGCTCCGCCTGACCTACGATTTCGAAGACCAGGACAAAGAAATGGTCAAATACCTCGCCGAGAAAACGACGGCGGTTATGAAAGAAATGAAGCCGACCAAGGTGGAGACGTCCAATACGATCAGCACCTATAACATCGTGCCCTACCAGTCCACCCATAACACGGGAGGCGTCATCATGGGGGCCGACCCGTCAACCTCCGCCGTCAACACCTACCTGCAGATGTGGGATGTCGAAAACCTGTTTGTCGTCGGCGCATCCGCTTTCCCCCACAACAGCGGTTACAATCCGACCGGAACGCTGGGGGCTCTCGCTTACCGAGCTGCAGAGGGAATTTTGACTTATTTGAAAAAAAGCGGCCCGCTGGTCTGAACCGCCAGGGCTTCGAGCATGAAAAGGAGGTGACTGCTTATGGACCGACCATCCGAAATGATCGGTCATCTGGAGGAGCTCCGTAAACGGCTGATTCTGGTGTCCGCCTGGTTTTTGCTGGCCCTGATCGGAGGGCTTTATGCCTCCCCCGTTATTCTGAAGGCGGTAAAAAATTCATCGGCGGCTCTATCGTTTCACTGGAACGTGTTCGCCCTTCCGGACGGCTTGGCCATTTACATGAAATGCGCCGTTTTGTTTGCCGTCCTGCTCACCCTGCCGCTGCTGCTGTACCAGCTTTGGGCGTTTGTCAGACCGGGACTGAGCGAGCGGGAAGCCAAGGGGACGCTGATCTATGTCCCCGCTTCCTTTGCGCTCTTCTTGTCGGGCGCGGCTTTCGGCTACACGGTTGTCCTTCCGATGATGATCCGATTTATGCAGACCATCAACCGCAGCATTGGAGCAGCCGAAACCTACGGCATCGACCGTTTTTTCAGCCTCGTCTTCAACGTCGTGTTCCCGCTCGGGATCGCGTTTGAGCTGCCCCTTCTCGTGCTGTTTCTTACAAGGCTCGGTCTGCTTACGCCCGAAAATTTGCGTAAAACGCGCAAGTATACCTACGTCGGACTGGCAATCGTCGGGGCTTCGATTTCGCCGCCCGACTTCTTCTCCCACATTGCCGTCACGATTCCGTTGATCGCACTGTTTGAATGCAGCATTCTTCTGTCCGCTCGCTATGTCCGCAGGCAGAACCTGTCCGCCGGAACAAGTTAATTCTAAACCGGACAGCTTAAAACTAACCAGGAAAGGAGGCATTCCCATGCTCAACAATATCGGTATTTCGGGACTGCTCATCATCTTGATGCTGGCCCTCATTTTGTTCGGCCCTTCCAAGCTTCCGCAGCTCGGCCGCGCTTTCGGGGATACGCTTCGCGAATTCCGCACGTCGACCAAAGAAATGGTGGATGATGTGGAAAAAAGCATCGAAACGACAGGCCAGGATAAACAATCCTGACGGTTTTGGAGGGTACAACGGGAAGCGGTGCATCCGCCCTTCACGCCAGAAACCGCATTACGTCCCCTTCGCCGACTCGACTTGTCTCCCTAACCGGATCTCTTGATCGGCCAAGAAAAGAGCGTCTCTCCATCCGGAGGGGCGCTCTTTTAAAATCCTATCGGAAAAGTTGTATTTTTTGCCGCGAATTATCGACAGCCGGGAGTTTATCCTCTATAATCAGGTATAAACCTATTCCGACCTACGGGCGGCTATTATTTCCGAGAAAGAAAGAGGGATGAGAAATGGCTGAAATTCATATTCGCAACACGGGTGAACGCATTTCCGGAGAGGAGAACGTCCGGGCGTTTTTGGACCGCCAGGAAGTTTTATACGAGCACTGGAACCCCGCTAAGCTGCCTGCCGGCATTCAGGAGAAATTTATTTTGTCCGACGAGGAGAAAGCTCAAATCCTGAGCACCTACGACGAGGAAATCCGCGATCTCGCAAAACGCCGCGGTTACCAGACCTGGGACATCATCGCACTATCCGACGCGACTCCGAACCTGGACGAGCTTCTTAAAAAATTCGAACAAGTGCATACGCACACCGAGGACGAAGTCCGTGCCATCACCGCCGGTAAAGGGATCTTTATCATCAAAGGTTCCGACGATGTCGGTTATTTCAACGTAGAGCTGGAAGCGGGAGATGTCATTTCCGTGCCGGAGCACAAGCCGCACTTCTTCACTCTGATGGATAATCGTCAAATCGTTGCGGTTCGCCTCTTTATCGAAACCGAAGGCTGGATTGCCCACCCGTTCGAGGATCCGACTTTTCAAAAAGCATAAGACGCTTCACGCCAATTAGCGGCACTCACTCATTAACTTTATAAAAAGCAAAAACCCGCCGCTCGTTTTGAACGAGAGACGGGTTTTGTTTTTATCCGGATATTTGAACTTCCCGCTCCGCTTCCAGAATAGTCCGGATGTCGCGAAGAGAGGTGATTTCAAACGTTGGCTTCGCTTCTCCGTTAAAGAGCATGCCGTGCCGATTAATCCACATGTTCTTCATCCCGCAGCGGAAGGACCCGAGAATATCGGTCGTCAGCTTGTCGCCTACCATTACACATTCCTCGGCTTGTAGACCGAGTAGCTCCATGGCGTGATTGAAAATCGTGACGGCCGGCTTACCGTCGCCGAAATCGCCGGAGATGACGATGTGATCGAAGTAAGGCGCCAGCTCGGGAACTCCCGCCAGTTTTTCGCGCTGCAGATCAGGGGATCCGTTCGTCAGCAGCAGCAATTTGTAAGACTTCTTGAGCTCGGCGAGCACTTCGAAAGTCTCTTCATAGACGATGGGACGCGATCTCCGTTCGGCAGGAAACTGCTCGGCGAGCCGCGCTCCAAGCTCCGGATCGTTAACGCCGAGAGCGGCGAGTCCGCGGGTCCACGCTTCTTTGCGGTAACCGGGAGCCAGAGCCTGCAGCTTGCGGAACTCTTCCTGCTTTCCTTCCGTAAAGTTAGCCCACAGCCCTTCAAACGGGTTGATTCCGATGTGCTGGGTGAAAGGAAACGTTTCGTAGGCTTCATACAAAGCGCGTGCTTCCTTGCGTACGGAAACTTCCAACTCTGCGGGATTCACATCCGCATGGCGGGCTGCTTCCTCACAGGTAGCTTCGAACGCCTCCTTCACACTCCGGTCATCCCATAGCAGAGTGTCGTCCAAATCGAACAAAATTGCTTTTACCGTCATCTTATAGATCCCCTTTACTGCCTCAGGCGGCCGATGATTTATTGTTCATCCGTATAATGGATGGAATCCAGCTGACCTCTTAGCTGTGATTTCATAGCTGCAATATATTCTTTACGCAATTCGTTGCGCTCCTCAAGCTCAGCCTCCGATAATCCGACGCTTTTTGCTTTCCGGGCCAACTCATTTATGCGCTGTACTTTAAGTTGGAAACTGTCGCTCATTCGTATTCCTCCTATCCAGCCGTTCAATATCTATTACTTTGCCACTCGCTATGTGGATTGTCAAGAAGCTGCCTGACTTAAAATGACACGATAAACGAAAAAAAGACATATCCCAACAGGACATGTCGTTCGATTATCCGGTATTTTCATTTCGGCCCGTCAGCGGCCTGCGGATAGGGCTTGCGGAAACACCTTTTAATAGAAGAAAGACTTACGGCAGCTTGATGACATCCCCTACTTTAAGGACGTCTCCCGCGGATAACTGATTAACCTTGCGCAGCTTGTAAATATACGCCCGGACGTCAGAGCCTTCCGGAGCTTGATTCGCAGCGATACTCCACAGCGTGTCCCCTCTTTGTACGATGACGGAAGTCTCTGTGCTCTCCTGCTTGTTAAGAGCCGCAGCCTGGCCCTGTCCGTCGGCCGGATTGTTCTCGCCGCTCGCGAACGCTTGAACCATAATGCCGCAGCTAAAGGCGAGCAGCAGCACAAAGGCGATTACAGCCGTACGGATGATGTTGCGGTTGGATTTTTTTGTATTACGAACCTTTGTTCCCACCCCTGTTATAGAGGCATCCTGTTCACCCTTGAAATCGGAAACACGCGACGTAAAACGGCTGCTGTTCTCCCGATGCTCGTTCGCTCCATTAACCGCGGGTGTATGCGGTGAAGCCTTATCAGCCGGGGGCTGATCCCCGCTTCTTGTATGTAAGGAAAGTTCCGGATTGGCAAAGTATGCATTCATCATTAACGCCTCCAAACATTTGTTCTGTTTTGAATTTAACACGAACGAATGTTTGTGTCAACGCATTTTTTCGAACTTATGTTTGTACGAACTCCGGTTCTGTGCTATACTTTAGGTAATTTATACATATTGGAGTGATACGTAATGGGCAAGGTCTCGCAGCGCCAACTGGCCATCCTTGAATTTATCAAGAATGAAGTGAAAGATAAAGGCTACCCGCCATCCGTCAGAGAAATCGGAGAAGCCGTAGGTCTGGCGTCCAGCTCGACCGTGCACGGGCATCTCGAACGCCTGGAGAAGAAGGGTCTGATCCGCCGGGATCCGACAAAACCGAGAGCCATCGAGATTACGGACGGAGATTCCGATTTCGCGCTTTCCGTCGCACAAGTCCCTCTCATCGGCAAAGTAACGGCCGGTATGCCGATTACGGCTACCGAGAACATTGAAGACTACTTCCCTCTTCCGATGCACCTCGTAAGCGATTATAACGTATTTATGCTCAATGTCGTGGGCGAGAGCATGATCGAAGCCGGCATTCACAACGGCGATATGGTTATCGTCCGTCAGCAGCAGACGGCGAACAACGGAGACATCGTCGTCGCCATGACCGATGAAGACGAAGCGACGGTGAAGCGTTTCTACAAAGAACGCGACCATATCCGTCTGCAGCCCGAGAATTCCACCATGGATCCGCTTCTGCTCAACAATGTGACGATTCTGGGCAAAGTTATTGGTCTGTTCCGCAATATCCATTAATCCGGCCTTGGCAATGGAGCTGCCTATTACGCTAATAACATAGAAGAACCCGCAGAAATTGCTTTCTGCGGGTTCTTTTTTATAAGGCGGCACGGGAGCTGATCTTGTGATCTAGGATACCGACCTTTGATCAGCCTTACCCGGTTATCTTAGTAAAGCGTCATGTACTGCTCGCGTTCCCAAGCGTGAACTTGAGTGCGGTACATGTCGTACTCGATTTCTTTCAGTTCCACGAAATGCGCAAGCGCATGTTCGCCAAGCGCGTCGCCGATAACTTCGCTTTTGAGCAGCTCGTCAAGCGCTTCTCTAAGGTTACCCGGCAGGCTAGGAATGCCCTGCTCGATACGCTCTTCTTCAGTCATCACATAGATATTGCGGTCAGTCGGAGGCGGCAGCTGAATTTTGTTCTTGATGCCGTCCAGACCCGCTCTCAGCAGAACCGCCAGAGCCAGGTACGGGTTAGCCGCCGGATCCGGGTTACGAACTTCAACGCGTGTGCTGAGGCCGCGGGAAGCCGGAATACGGATCATCGGGCTGCGGTTGCTCGCAGACCAGGCTACGTAACATGGTGCTTCGTAACCGGGCACGAGACGCTTGTAAGAGTTCACGGTCGGGTTAGTAATCGCTGCAAATGCGCGTGCATGATGCAGGACACCGGCCATAAAGTGACGAGCGTCTTCGCTGAGACCCAGCGGATCTTTCTCGTTTACGAATGCGTTTTCTTCGCCTTTGAACAGGGACTGGTTGCAGTGCATACCGGAACCGTTTACGCCGAAGAGCGGCTTCGGCATGAACGTAGCGTGCAGGCCGTGCTGTCTGGCGATCGTTTTAACGACGAGTTTAAACGTCTGGATCTGGTCGGAAGCTTTAATCGCGTCCGCATATTTAAAGTCGATTTCGTGCTGTCCCGGAGCCACTTCGTGGTGGGAAGCCTCGATCTCGAAGCCCATTTCTTCAAGCTTAAGTACGATTTCACGGCGGCAGTTCTCGCCAAGATCCGTAGGAGCCAAGTCAAAGTATCCGCCTTGGTCGTTCAGTTCGAGGGTCGGGTTGCCTTTCTCGTCGGTTTTGAACAGGAAGAATTCCGGCTCGGGACCTACGTTCATCGAAGTGTAGCCCATTTCCTCGGCTTCCTTCAGTGCACGTTTCAGAATTCCGCGCGGATCGCCAGGGAAAGGATTTCCGTCCGTCAGGTAAACGTCGCAGATCAGACGGGCAACTTTACTTTCCGTCACCCAAGGGAAGATGACCCACGTATTCAGATCCGGGTACAGGTACATATCGGATTCCTCGATACGCACGTAACCTTCGATGGACGAACCGTCGAACATCATTTTGTTATCAAGCGCTTTTTGAAGCTGGCTGACCGGAATTTCCACGTTTTTGATCGTTCCAAGGAGATCGGTGAATTGAAGACGGATAAAACGGACGTTCTCTTCTTTGGCGATTCTTAGAATATCCTCTTTCGTGTAAGAAACTGTCATGAACTTCTCCTCCTCTTACCCCATGCTTTTTATTTTGGAAAAAATCGGGATAACTCACCTTGAATCAGCGAAACCTGGCCCGGCCGTTTGCCTCCGCCGAGCAGCTGCTGCTTCAACATTTTGTGCAGCTGGGTGTCTGTCAGCTCTTTGCGTTTCACTTCGGTTTGTTCGGTAATAACGGTAGCTTCCTCGGAGTCTTTGGAGATCGGCAGCAGCACTTGTTTAATGCCCGCAATGTTAACGCCTTTCTCAATCAGAGCCTTGATCTCGAGCAGTCTCTCCACATCGTTGAACGAATACAACCGCTGGTTGCCGGAGGTTCTTGCCGGGATCACGAGTTCGTGCTGCTCATAGTAACGAATTTGTCTGGCTGTCAAATCGGTCAGTTTCATCACAATACCGATTGGAAAAAGAGCCATATTTCTGCGGATATCATCACTCATGATCGATTCACTCCTGAACGTTAAGTTCTGCTCTTATTGTAAAGGAAAGTACGGAAACATGTCAAGTCATGTTAGCTTAATTTACAAGAGAAAATAAAACAGACATTCCGGGGCCCTAAAACGCCGAAATGTCTGTCTCTTTTCCGTTTTTCGCATATTAACCGCATGCTTTCTCCCGAACCTCACATGACGTTTATAGCAAACCCCGCTTCTTCATATGCTGCAAAGCCGTCAATACACCCAGTTTGCAATGAGAATAGGTTAATCCTCCCTGCATGTAGGCGATATACGGCTCGCGGATCGGAGCGTCGGCGGACAGTTCCAGGCTTCCCCCTTGAATGAAGGTGCCCGCCGCCATAATAACGGGGTGCTCATACCCCGGCATATCCCACGGCTCCGGCGTCACATGCGCGTCTACCGCAGATGCCCGCTGAACCCCCTGCACGAAAGTGATCAGATGTTCGGCGCTCGTAAACTCGATCGCCTGAATCAGATCCGTGCGGGGGTCGTCCGGTCTCGGTCTGGTTTTGAAGCCTAGCCGCTCGAAAACGGCCGAGGCGACCACCGAGCCCTTCACGGCTTGTCCGACGAGATGGGGGGCCAGAAACAGCCCTTGATAAATCGAGCGCGTCGTTCCCAGCATGGCGCCGACCTCGCCGCCGATTCCCGGTGCCGTCAGCCGGTAGGCCGCCATCTCGACAAGCTCCTTGCGGCCGGAGATATAACCGCCCGAAGCCGCAAGCCCTCCTCCGGGGTTTTTGATCAGAGACCCGGCGATGAGATCCGCTCCGACCTGATTCGGCTCCAGTCGTTCGGTAAATTCGCCGTAGCAGTTATCTACGAAAACGATCAGGTCCGAACGGATGCTTTTCACAAGCTCCACCATTTCCCCAATGGCCGCAACCGTAAATGACGCCCGCCAGTCGTACCCTCTCGAACGCTGGATGCCGATGACCTTCGTTTTCGGCGTAATGGCCGCGCGGATGCCCGCTTCGTCGAGAGAACCGTCATCCAGAAGCGGAACCTCCCGGTAGCCGATTCCGAAGTCCTGCAGGGAACCGGTGCCGTCTCCCGGCTTTCCGATTACTTTATGCAGCGTATCGTAGGGCTTGCCCGTGATATAAACCAGCTCGTCTCCCGGCCTTAAAACGCCGAAAAGCGCCGTACCGATCGTATGCGTCCCCGATACGAAATGAGGACGGACGAGCGCAGCTTCCGCGCCGAACACTTCCGCGTACACGAGATCAAGCAGCTCGCGCCCTCTGTCGTTATAGCCGTAACCCGTAGAAGAAGCGAAGTGGTAATCGCTTATGCCCTGGTTTTGAAAAGCGGCGATAACCTTCCACTGGTTATGGTCGATCGTCCGTTCAATGTCACGGAAGCGCGGCTGGACGTCTTCTTCCGCCTGCTCCATAATAGCCATGATGTCTGAATCAAATTGCATATCGTCCGTTCCCTCTCCCTTATTCTCCCTGCTTGTCTTTATCTTCCTTAACTTCGTAAGGAGTAAGCAGATACTGCACTTTTTCGTAATCATCCTTATTAATGTTCACCCGGAACGTCAATACGTCTTCTTCCGCCCCGCTTTCCGCTACGTCGCCGACCCGGTATACAAGAGCGATGATATCTCCTTTATCCGCAGGAATATGGAACGTACGGCTGTCTCCCATCAGCGTTTCCTGAATCAGGAGCTTAACTCTTTCCTGGTCTTTCTCGTCATAAGCGGATATCCGCAAGTGCGGCAGGTTCGTCGTCAGCATTTGAAGCTCCTGCTCCGTGCACAAGTCGATCTTGTTAAAAAGCACCGCTTGAGGCTTGCCGCTCGCCCCCAAATCGCCGAGCACTTCATTCACCACCCGCATCTGCTCCTCGCGCATCGGGCTGGAGCTGTCCACGACGTGAAGCAGAAAATCGGCTTCGCAGGCTTCCTCCAGCGTCGCCCGGAATGCCGCTACGACATCGTGGGGCAGATTCTGGATAAAGCCGACCGTATCGGTCAGCACGATTTCCTTGCCGCTCGGAAGCTCCAGCGTGCGGGAAGTCAAATCGAGCGTAGCGAACAGCTCGTTCTGGACGTACACATCCGCGTCGGTCAATTGACGCAGCAGGGTGGATTTGCCCGAGTTCGTGTACCCCACAAGGGCCACCTGGTAGACGCCGGTTTTGCGCCGGCGTTCACGGTGCAGCGTGCGGTGGCGGACCATCTCCTGAAGATGAGCCTTCAGCTCGCCGATGCGCCCCCGGATATGCCGGCGGTCCGTCTCCAGCTTGGACTCGCCGGGACCTCTCGTCCCGATTCCCCCGCCGAGGCGGGACAAGTTTTTCCCGTGTCCCGAAAGCCGCGGAAGCAGGTAGCTCAGCTGCGCCAGTTCCACCTGCACGATCCCTTCGCGGGTGCGGGCGCGTCCGGCAAAAATATCGAGGATCAGCTGCGTCCGGTCGATAATTTTGACGTCCAGCGACTCCTCCAGGTTGCGCACCTGCGCGCCCGAAAGCTCCTGGTCGAAGATCGCCGTCGTCGCCTCGTGCTCATCGATCAGCGCTTTCAGCTCTTCGACCTTGCCTTTGCCGATAAACCATTTCGTATCGGCGCGTTCCCGGTTCTGCGTCATCGTTTCCAGCACTTCCACGCCGGCCGTTTCCGCTAACTGGATCAGTTCCTGGAGCGAGTAAGCCACGAGTTCTTCGTGTTTTTTCATAGTATCCGTCACCAGACTCACAAGAATAGCGCGGTCTTTCATTCCGGTTCTAACTTCATGACCTGTTTGTTTCATGCCGTGTCTCCTTTTGCGTATATGTAATCCGCCATGTTCGTGGGAATTATAGGGCTCGTTAGAGGATCTAAATCATCATTATCTCTCATTATTACCTTTTTTACAAAGGTATTCACCAATTTCTTTTGCATCCGGCGAGGACTCATCAGTCCCTTGCTTAGACAGGGTCTTTTCCCGCACTTGTTGAGGTGGATTTAAGGCGAAAAAGCACAAGCTGCTTCCAAATAAAAAAACTTATCTCGCTGCAGATAAGTTTTTTTCGCCCTTGGCCGGACAGATCGTCTCCTGGCTTTGTTCGGCGGTTTTCATATCCGCCTATGACGCTGCTTAAACCGTACACTCCCCTTTTAGGCGAGTCAGGAAACGCCGTACTCCATTTTAAGCTTATTTTCCGCCGCCGTCACATCTTGAGGCAGGATCTCCATCAGGTCCTGCTTGGACGGCTTTTTGTACCGGCTTAATAACCGGACGGCCTGATTTCTTATCGATTTCTCAATCACGTTGCGTACGAACCGCGCATTATTGAAGTTGAGGCTCGTTTCCTTCTCCATAATAATGATGTCCCTCAGTTTGTTGACCGATTCGAGGCGCATGGTATAGTCCCGCTCGCTGATCATTAATTCCGCGATTTGAATAAGCTGATCCACATTGTAATCCGTAAAATCAACCTGAATCGGAAAACGCGAAGGCAGCCCCGGATTCGTCGACAAGAAATAATCGATTTCGTCGGGATACCCGGCGAGAATCAATATAAAATCATTTTTGTGATCTTCCAGGCTTTTTACGAGACAGTCGATAGCCTCCTTGCCGAAGTCCTTTTCCCCGCCTCTTGCCAGACTGTAGGCTTCATCGATAAAAAGGATGCCGCCGAGCGCTCTTTTGATCAAATCCCTTGTTTTGATGGCGGTATGCCCGATATATTCTCCGACGAGATCGGCACGCTCCACCTCGATCAGATGACCTTTGCTAAGAACCCCCAGGCTTTTAAATAACTTGGCCAGTATTCTCGCCACGGTCGTTTTTCCAGTCCCCGGATTGCCTTTAAAAATCATATGGTAAACCTGCGAATTATCTTTAAGTCCGGCTGCGCTTCTCAACTTGTTGATATGCAGCGTAGCGTACATTTGATATATAAGATCTTTCACTTCCTGCAGGCCGATCATCGTGTTCAATTCCTTAAGCGTTTCGTTGAACGTTTCGGATTGGATGTCCAGAGTCGCGCTTTCCGGTTCCTGTATAAGTGGCGCAGCCTCTTGACTGTTGAACACAATATTGATCTGTGAATTGCTTCTCACCGTTATTCGTCTTGAAGTTGCGTCCATTTTCCTCACCTCTTTCGTAATTATATGCAGGGAAGGAACGGCGTCATGCAACAAACTTGGCGGCGGGACAGGAGCGTATGTTAAGCGAGGCTGCGGACCTGGGTACCGGGTTTCGAAACCCATCGTCGGATTGTAAAATTATGGTTATTGTGTTAAGGTCGCCTTGTATCTTCATCTTTTTCGAGGGAAGTGAGTCCGTGAACAAATTAGTTTCGGCATTGCTCGCCGCGGTCGCTGCGGCAGTCTCTCCGGCCACTAAGGCTTATGCAGCAACTACAGAATCCGTGTATACGGATACCTCGACCGGTATCAGGTTCAGCACGTTCAGCATTCTCTCCAAGCACCGGGGAATCTCAAATGCGGCAATTCCGTATACGGATCCTCAACGTAAACAACAGGGCACGGCCCTGCAAAGTAAACCCTCTCTCCGACCGGCGGAACAAATTTCCGAAGTTTATGACCACTCCGTCTATTCCAACGCGGGAACGAGCATAACCGGTTTGGATACCAGCCCGAGAGAAAATGACGTTTTTCTAGTCTCTACCGCTCGCGGCAGCAGCAATACCATAACCGAACCTAAGCAAATAAGAGCTTCTCTGCAAATTAACGGAGTATATAACAGCGGCATCGTCGGTCTTGTAAAGCTCGCCGTAATCGGTAATGCCTTGGGTGAATTCAGCTATGTATGGCCGGATTCCAAGGAATACACGGCACCCGAAACCGTGCCTTTTCACCGTGATTATTATGGAGCCATCCAATACGACGGCTATTCAACACAGGTTCGCCAAACCGATATTTATAAACAATATTACAAATCCATTTATGTAAGAGAGGTTCAATATGACCGGGGGATTGTCCAAACCGTTCCTTCCAAAGCCCCGAAAAGTATAGAATACTCTATTGATTTTTAGAAAATCGCTTAAACCGGTTGAACCGGGTTTACAATTTCATTTTCCTTATCGCAAAAGTTTCATAAAAAAGCCGGACCATTATCGGTTTAACCCTAAAAAAGAGGGGCTCCTCAGCCCCTCTTTTCACGTAAATTTACCTCAAAACAGCCATGCGCCCGATTCTTATCGGCTAACGGCAGTGTTTATTCACGGTCTTCCGTGCCTTCAGCTTGCTCCAACTGACCGGACTCATCCTCTGCCGAAGCGTCACCATTTTCGTCTTCCTCCGGCCCCGTGGATATTCGCTCCGAAGCTCCGCTGCCTGCCGTGTCCAAATAAAGGGAATCCAGATCGGCACGCCAATCCGCGACGAAGTAGAGGATATACTCCGAAGGCACGCCTGCCATGTCCGCCTGATCCCAATCCCCGGCCAAGTCCGTGAGCTTCAGATCCTCTCCCTTATAAGGTCCCGAGGCAAAAAAATCATTCGCCCAGTTCAGCTGGAAAAGATGGCCGTCAGGCGCCTGAACCGCAGTAGGCGCGTAGCCCATCCGGATCTCCCGGGCCCGGGACGTCGCCAGCCGGACATCGGCCCCAAGGGTATAAGGAGACGGCTCCACGCTTGCGACCTCGTCGCAAAAACGGATGCGGCGGCCGTCCTGCCACAAATCAATCGGGGGCCGGCTTTGAAAGCTGACATATGCCATGTCGAACGTTTCGCCGCGCACGGTCGTCACCCGGCAGGGAACTTCCGCGGAAGTCCGGCCGCCGGCAATGCTGCCTTGAGCCGTGGCCCCGATTTTCCCCAGCTCGTCCCAAATTTCATCGGATACCTCGTAGGTCCCCGCATTCCAATGCTCCACCAGCCCGGCTTTGGAAGGGTGAATATAAGACATCATAATGCCGTCCCTGCCCAGGTACCATCTGCTGCCGCAATTTTCACACGCGTATTCCCAGCCGTGCTTCAGCTGCCTCTCGATCTTGAGCGCCCGCTGCACCTGCTTCGATTCGGCATCGTGGCCGTGCTGGAATCTGGCCCAGTTAAAAGAAATGTACCTCTTGCCGCTGCACTGGGGACATGCCGCCGGAGGCGAGGATTTGCGGGAGAGACGAGGCATTACGCCTCCTCTCCTTTCAAAGTCAGCAGCCCGATAAATTCTTCCTTGCCGACTGCGCCGAAATAGGCGGTAATATCCGTCTCCTCCAGAGTCCGTTCCAGCGACTGGGTATCATACTTCACGCCGGTAAGCAGGCGTTCGATTTCCTCGACATCTTTGACCCCGAAGAAGTCCCCGTAAATTTTCATTTTGCCGATCCGGCCTTCCTCCAGATTCATCCGTACATCAATCGTTCCCACCGGAAAACGCTTGGAATTGACAAGCTCGCTTTTCGGCGATTTGCCGTAATTCCAATCCCAGTTGCCGTAGCGCTCCGCGGAAAGCTCGTGGATCGCCTTCCAATCCTTCTCCGTTAAAACATACTGAGGCACCTCCGATGCCTTCATGCCGAAAATATTTTCCAGAAGCTCTTGTCTGAATTCTTCGATCGTCATGGGTTTGTTAAGGAATTCCGTAATATTGGCAACACGGCTGCGGATGGATTTGATGCCTTTGGATTGAATTTTGTCCGCTTTGACCCGGAGTGCCGAGACGACATGCTCGATTTCGGACTGAAAAAGCAGCGTTCCATGGCTGAACAAGCGCCCTTTCGTCGCGAACATGGCGTTCCCCGAAATTTTGCGCTCGCCCACTTGAATGTCGTTGCGTCCGCTCAGTTCGGCATCCACCCCCAGCTTGCGCAAGGCTTGTACGACGGGCTCCGTGAACTTACGGAAGTTATGGAACGATTCGCCGTCATCTTTGGTGATGAAGCTGAAATTCAGATTTCCGTGATCATGATAAACGGCTCCGCCTCCCGACAATCGTCTGACGACGTGAATCCCGTTCTGTTCCACATACTCCGTGTTGATTTCCTCGACCGTGTTCTGATTTTTCCCGATAATAATCGAAGGCTCGTTTATGTAAAAAAGCAGATATGTTTCGTCTGCAGGCAAATTTTTCAATGCGTATTCCTCGATCGCCAAATTGATTTGCGGTTTTGTGATGGATTGATTGTCGATAAACAGCATAGGGACCTCCACAGCGTTTTTCTTTTATTTTAAATCATTTTTGTCGAAAAAGATATTTTCACGCCGACGGCGGATCTGGTCATGAAAATGCTTGAATAAAAATAAAGAACGATGTATTTTTATACACAACTATGTATGTTTATAAGATGCCGGCTCGTTTAATTGTTCCCCTTGTGTGGTAAAGACGAGTTAGGTCAAGGAGATGACCCGATGAACACGAAGATGGATTGGCTTGCTTTGGAAAAATGGGCTGCAAACCAGTGGCCACCGGAGGAAAGTGAGATGCTTGGCCATTGGCGCCTGAGAGCATCGGGCGGGTTTACGAAGCGCGCGAACAGCGTGCTTGCCGTCGGAGACCTTCCGGCCGTGCCTGACTGGTATGAGCGGATAAGCCGCTTCTATTCGGACCGCGGACTGCCAGCCGTGTTTCATATCAGCGATTCGTCGCCGCCGGAGCTGGATCCCATGCTGGAAGACAAAGGCGGCATCGTTACAGCCCCCTGCTTCGGCATGATGGCTCCGGCAGCGGAAATGAACGCGAGGCTGCGCCCGCATCAAGACCGCACCGACGTCGCCGCCGAGCTGCTTGCTGCCCCGGATCCGGCATGGATGGAGGATTACATGCTGCTGGAGGGTCATCCCGCGGAAGCTCGTCCCTTCTACGAAGGCTTGCTGGAACGCATGCCCGCTCCTAAGGTCTTCGTCCGTCTGATGTCGGACGATGGAGAGACCGTCGCACTGGGCACGGCCCTTGCCTCCGACGGATGGGCGATTTTGTCCACTATCATTGTCCGGGAAGACCGCCGAGGACCAGGCTTCGCGAAAGCGCTCCTGGCTCATTCGGCTGCCTGGTGTACCTCAAACGGCGCCCGGTCCGTCTTTCTGCAGGTGCTGCAGGACAACGCTCCCGCTCTTCATCTGTATGAAAGTGCCGGATTCAAACCCGAATTCAGGTACCATTACAGGGTTTTGCAGCAAGGTTGATTTTTTCCGAGGAAGGTAAGCTAGAATAGAAAGGAGACGGTTTTCATGACGACGAATAAGGAGCAGAAGCAGACATTTCCACCGCAGCATCAGAACAATCAACCCGGTATTGAGACGCAAATGACTCCTCAGCCGCAATTCAAGGACAGCAAATACAGGCCAGCCGGCAAGCTTAAAGGCAAGGTCGCGCTCATTACCGGCGGTGACAGCGGAATCGGACGGGCAGTCGCCGTCGCTTACGCACAAGAAGGGGCGGACGTGGCCATCGTTTACTTAAGCGAACATTCGGACGCAGAGAAAACCAAGTCCCTTGTAGAGCAGGAGGGCCGCAAATGTCTTCTCATTCCCGGAGACCTCGGAGACGAATCCTTCTGTAAAAAGGCGATCGACCAGACCGTCAGCGGGCTCGGCAAGCTCGATATTCTCGTCAACAACGCGGCGGAACAGCATCCGCAAAACAGCCTGGAAGATATTACGGCGGAGCAGCTCGAAAGAACGTTCCGGACCAACATTTTCTCGATGTTCTTCCTTACGAAGGCCGCTCTCCCTCATTTGAAAAGAGGAAGCGCCGTTATCAACACGGCTTCCATCACCGCTTATAAAGGAAACCCGACGCTGATCGACTACTCGTCCACCAAAGGAGCCATCGTTTCCTTTACCCGCGCGCTCTCCCAATCCATTATCGACAAAGGGATCCGCGTAAACGGCGTAGCTCCGGGACCGATCTGGACACCGCTTATTCCTTCCACTTTTACGGAGGACAAGGTAGCGGCTTTCGGTTCGGATACACCTATGAAAAGAGCCGGACAACCCGAAGAGCTCGCACCAAGCTACGTCTTCCTTGCTTCGGACGACTCTTCCTATATGTCGGGGCAAATTCTGCACGTCAACGGCGGTACCGTCGTCAATGGCTGAGCCGATAACAGCAGTGGCTAACGATAAAAACTGACGCAGAGAAATTCTCTCGTCAGTTTTTTGCTGTCCGGGTCCGGATATCTTGACAATTCTGTTAAAATCCAAAAAAAGACAGAAGTATTTCTGTCGAATTGTCCGATATGGGTTGTCTTTTATTGGAAAATGGGGTATCTTACTAGAGTAGTAAAAATTTGATAGTGAATGGAGGCGACAAAAATGGAAAAAATGTGCATGCAAATGATGATGACCATGTGTATGGATGAAATGATGTGCAAAATGAACACCATGAAATCCATGATGGACAGCATGATGCAAATGAACATGATGTCTGAGATGAACATGGATATGGACATGATGATGGGTAAAATGCAAGAGTGCGACGAGAAAATGACGATGATGATGAAGATGATGAGCGAAATGAAACAAATGTCTATGTAATCCGGACTTTCTAACCGAATCCCCTATTCATCCCACAATGAGTAGGAGCATCATCCCGGCAGAGCGGACGACCGCATGTCTTTTTTTTTGCCTTTTTAGGACTTTCCGCCGTAAGAAGCCGAGTAAGCTTCAAAACATGTCAGTCTTACTTGACCGCTAATATTTTCTTCGATATTTCAATTCTCTGCGATTTAAGAACCCAGACCTGCTCCCGGATGGTTTCAATCTGAGTACTGTCCTTGCTCTGCCTCAGCTGCTCGAACAACTCCAGCATTTTCAGATTGATCGAATCATACATCTTCCAAAGATCTTGTCTCAACTTCGCCTGAATTTCCTGCTGGATATAATTGTCTCGGAACTTGAGCGATTCCATTAGGGCTTCCTGCCACTCTGTGTCTCCAAGGGAGCCGGCGTAATTATACAAATCAAGATGATCATCTACCCATTTACGGGACCATTCTTGTACGGAGGGTATTCGCATGACCATCAGCTCCTTCAGCACCTTATACCTAGTATTATACTGGGATTAATAAGAAATACAAGAGGGGAATTGAAATAATTTACAACTATTTTTTAGGTGATAAAAAAACACCCCTTACCAGATAGGTAAGGGGTGTTGAATGTACGGCTGCTACCCGTTATTTTGCTTCCGGTCATCGTCTCTGGAACCCGAGGTTCCCGATCCGCCCGGACGTTCGGACGGTGTTATAGTCGGTGTCGGCGAAACCGTTCCGCCGGAACTTCCGCTGCCGCCGTTTCCGGAGTCCGTATTATTGCCCGGGTCCTTATCTTTATCTTTATCTTTGTCCTTTTCTTTGTCCTTTTCTTTGTCCTTGTCTTTGTCTTTGCCGGAGTTGCCGTTTCCATTGCCATTCCCGTTGTTATTCCCATTGTTATTTCCGTTACCATTACCATTGCTATTCCCGTCATTGTTTCCATTGCCGTTCTCTCCGTTATTATTTCCGTCCGGATCGGAAGGCGTCGGAGTCGGCTCCGTTCCCGGAATGGTAACGGACGCAACGTTGGATTGAACCCCTGCGGCGTCTCCGTTGGCCGGAACGACATAGTACTCGTAAGTACCGCCAGGTTGGACGGTTTGATCCATATATTCCGTTGAGTTTGAAGGCGTAAGCTGATTGAAGTCGGCTTCCCCCGGTCCTTTGCGGAAGACCTGATAGGCGCTCGTTCCTTCAGCCGCCGTCCAGCTCAAGCGCACGCCGCTGTTTTGCCAGCCTGCTCTCAAGTCCGTTACGCTCTTCTTCTCCTGGACCGGAGGCTTCTCTTGCTCGATTGGTTTGCCTCCGCTCGGACGCTCGAAGTCTTTTACAGGGATACCTTTCATCGCCTCGGCCATAACGGCGCTGAAGACCATGTTGGCGCGGTCCGAGTAATTTTTGCGGATATAATGCTTGGAATCCGTCTTGTCGAAACCGGCCCAGACGGCTCCCGTCCATTGAGGCGTATAGCCGACGAACCAGATATCGCGGTAGTGCGATTCCAGCCCCTTCAAATCAAGCTGGGTCGAACCTGTTTTACCGGCGAGAGGGCGGCCGAAATCCGCTTTAACGCCCGTACCGCCGCTCGTTACGACTTCCTTCATCATTTGAGTCATGTACCAGGAAGTTTTCTCGCTCATCACTTTCTTAGGCTCTGCTTTATAATCGAGTACGGTTCCGTCGCTTTTCTCGATTTTCAAGATTGCGTGTCCCTGATTATAAACGCCGTTGTTCGCGAAGGCCGCATAAGCTTGCGCCATTTGCAGCGGAGACTCCCCTTTGGTCATGCCGCCCAGGGCCATGGCCAGGTTATTGTCGTTTTCGTCGAACGTGATGCCGAGCTGCTTGGCGAAATCTTTACCGGTGTTGATGCCAATTTTGCTTAACGTCCAAACGGCCGAAATGTTTTTGGATTTCTTGATCGCATAGGTCATATCGACTTGACCCAGATACTGGCCGTCATAGTTTCTCGGGGCATATTTGCCGAATTCCTGCTTTGTGTCGTCCAACATGGATGTAGGCAGGTAACCCTTCTTCTCGATCGCCGGCGCGTAAACAACCAGCGGTTTAAACGCGGAGCCCGGCTGCCGCGGTTTAAACGCACGGTTCCACGTTCCCGATTTATAATCCCGGCCGCCGATCATCGCGACGATCCCGCCGCTGGCGTTATCGAGAATAACCATCGAACTCTGCATCGGCTGCTCCGGTCCGTCCGGCTGGAACAGCTTCGCGTTCGTGTATGCCTTATCCATCGCCTTCTGAGCCGTGCTGTTCAGCGTCGTATAAATTTTATACCCGCCGTTCGAGATCTGCTCGTCCGTAACACCGTACAGATCGTAAGCTTCTTTGATCACATAGTCACGGAAGCTCGGGAACAGGTCGCTTTGCGCAACCGGTGTCTGCTTCTTCGGATCGTAATCGACGGCCGCCGCCTGGGCACGTTCCTCTTCGGTGATCAACCCCTGATCCGCCATAAGTCTGAGAACGACGGCTCTGCGGTCTTTGGAGGCCTCGGGATCCGAGATCGGCGAATACTTCGAAGGTGCTTTCGGAAGACCCGCCAGCGTCGCGATTTGCCACAGTTCCAGATCTTTCAAATCAGTTACGCCAAAATACCGTTTCGCCGCCGCTTTTACCCCGTAAGCCTGGCTGCCGAAGTAAATGCGGTTGAGATATTTCTCCAGAATTTCATTCTTGCTGAACTGGTTGTCGATGGCCAGTGCAATAGACATCTCAGTCCCTTTACGGAAGAATGTCTTATCCGAGTTCAGAAAGACGTTCTTCGCGAGCTGTTGAGTGATCGTGCTCCCGCCCTCAACGGCGCTGCGTGCAATAACGTCTTTGACGACCGCACGGCCCAGCGACCAGAAATCAACCCCGGCATGCTCGAAAAAGCGCCGGTCTTCCGTCGCCACGAAAGCATTCACAAGCTGCTTCGGAAACGCCTCGAACTTGACGTTCTCGCGGTTTTCCTTGATGACCTTGGCGATTTCCTGTTTATCGGCATCATAAATAACCGATGCTCCCAGGGCATCGTCCAATTTATCAATGTTCGCATTAAGGATTTTAAGACCATTTAAATAAACGACTAAATAAATGCTCATCGCGCATATGAGCGCGAGAAGGGCGGCAATAATCACACCCAATATAACCTTCGCGGCACTCCCCTTTTTTTTCGGTTTCTTGCCTTTTGAAGGCGTTTTACTGCTTGCTGCCATCAACGCTCCCTCTCTTTCTGTGCATGGCTCTCTCTGGGGCAGGCTGCCTTGCAAAGTGTCAACTAGTAAAAGAACAACCCTATAAAATAAGGTTGTTCCGGACGGTTCTTTAATTTAGACGAAGCAGGTAAACAAAAAGTTGCCGACTGCTATTCGGCTGCGGACTGTTCAGGCGCCGGCATCAAAGATACGGAGCGCTGAGGCGTAAACGTGGAAATAGCGTGCTTGTACACCATTTGCTGTCTGCCGTCGCTGTCGATAATGATCGTAAAGTTGTCAAAAGCGCGGATCAACCCTCTGATTTGAAACCCGTTGGTTAAGTAAACGGTAACGGGAATGCTTTCTTTACGGAGCTGGTTCAGAAAATTGTCCTGAATATTGATCGATTGTTTCATCAGAAGGTCCCCCTTAACATAATCAAACTGAGCCAAGTCTAAAAGCAAGCGTTTGCTTATGCATTATATTCGTTATCGTGTACAAACTTTCCTGTTATTATAGCATGGAAATGTTCGAGATGCCCAGAAAAGTTTGCGGTATCCGTGACGTCTATCCACTGGATATCCTTCATGTGACGGAACCAGGAAAGCTGCCTTTTGGCAAAATGTCTCGTGTCCCGTTTCAAGAGTTCGACCGCTCTATCCAAGGAGATCTCCCCATCCAGGTAAGAGACCATTTCCTTGTAGCCGAGGCCCTGCATCGCAACTGATTGGCGGGGCACTCCGCTTTCGAGCAGCCTTTTTACTTCATCAACCAGCCCTTCGGCCATCATGATGTCGATTCTCTCTTCGATGCGCCCGTACAGAAGCTGACGGTCCATGGTCAGTCCGACTATACATAGTTCGTAAGGGGATTCTTTTTTCTGGGCGGCGTTATGGGCCGATAACGGTTTTCCCGTCAGATGATACACTTCCAGCGCGCGGACAACGCGACGCCGGTCGTTGGGATGCAGCTTAAGCGCGGAATCCGGGTCCACCTCGGCAAGCGTCCGGTGGAGAGCTTCATCCCCATGTTCCTCCGCAAACCGATTCTTCTGCCGGCGGAATTCTTCATCCGCCCCGGCTTCCAGGAACTGATACTCGTAGCAGACGGATTCCACGTAGAGTCCCGTCCCGCCGACGAGGAAAGGAAGCTTCCCCCGCTCCGTAATCTCAGGCACAAGCTGCCTGACGCGCTGCTGAAACTCCGCGACGGAGTAAGGGTAACCGGGATCGTGAATATCGATCATATGATGAGGGATTTGGGCCCTCTCTTCAGGCGTCGCTTTCGCGGTCCCGATATCCATCCCTCTGTAGACCTGCATGGAGTCCCCGGAAAGGATCTCGCAGTTCCACCTCTCGGCTATTTCAAGGCTCAGCTTCGTTTTGCCGACCGCAGTGGGTCCGATCAGAACGAGCAGCTTCGGTTTAACGCCTGGGCTGTTCAGCATCGGATCACCCCGTATGCCAGCTTGCTGCCCGTAGGAACGGTCTCCCGGAAACCGAGCCGGTCGAATTCTCCGCTTTGCCGGCCTTCCTTGAGGATGACGCAGCGCCGGGCGACACGCCGGGCTTCTTCCACGGCAGCCGTGTCCAGAGGCCGATCATACGCCGCGCTGCGCAGAGGCGACAAACCCGAAGATTCCTCGATCGGCGCCCGAAACATCGGATCGAAATACACGATGTCGCAGCTGTTGTCTTCCATGGCGCGCAGCCCGTCAAGATGATCTCCCTGCCGGATGGCGACGCGCCTCATGGCGGCGTCGAATTCGGTTTCTCCCGTCCGGTAGGACTCCAGGCCCTGCTCAAGCAAATAAGCCAGCACCCGGCCGTGCTCCCAAGCCGTTACGGAGCCTGATTCCCCCACAGCGAAGGAAAAAAGGATCGAATCCGAAGCGAGTCCGGCCGTGCAATCTACAACGGCATCGCCGCGGCCCGCTCCAGACAATTGAAGAAGCGGATCGGAAGAACCCTGCCGAAGCCGTTTGTAGCGGACAAGGGCCATGCTCGGATGGAAAAAGAGCGCGTGAGGGCCGCCGAAGTCATATTTTAAGCCTTCCTTCGTAATCAGAAGGATTTCGTTTTCTCCGAAGCGCGAACGCAGTCCGGAAAGCGTCAGCCGTTTTCGCGGTATAAAGCGGCCGCCCAGCGTCCGGGCTGCGGCAATCGCTTTATCCACGTCTTCGGTGGCTGGGTCGTAAGATGTGGTTACAAGCACAACATTCCCTCATTATCCGTTAGCGAGTTTTAAGCCGATGACGGAACGATTACCCGTTCCGCCAAAGGACATGTACACCATATCACAAAGTCTTTCCGCACGTCAAAACGCGTGTTCGCATCGTTTCACACCGGCCGCCGGCCGGAAAAGCACGCCGCATCAAGACTTGTCCGCTTATACCAGGCGGATGGATGCCAACTTTTACATGACGCGTTTGAACATTTTCTCCAGCTCGTAGACCGAAAACGAAATGACGATCGGTCTGCCGTGAGGACACGTGTAAGGATTGCCGCATCCGCCCAATCGGTCAAGCAGCGCTTCCATTTCCGCGGTACTCAGACTCTGGTTGGCTTTGATCGAAGCTTTGCAGGAACATAGCGTGGACGATTTTTCCCGCAGCTTGGACAGGTCCACTCCCTTGCGCTCCGTCAAAATCCATTCGCACATTTCCTCTACGATTGACTGCTCTTCTCCTGCAGGAAACCAGTGCGGATAGGCTCGCACCAGGTACGTATTACCCCCAAAGGCTTCCAGATAAACGCCTACCTGCTCCAAAAGCGGCAGCTTGTCCCGAAGGGCTTGAAAATCCGCCGAAGTAAACTCCAGCGGGATCGGAACAAGGAGCTCCTGACTGGCTTCCTGGGGTTCTCCGAACTTGGTGTAGTAGTATTCGTAATTGATCCGCTCGTGGGCGGCATGCTGGTCGATCATATAAAAGCCCGCTTCGTTCTGGGCGAGCAGATATGTGCCGTGCAGCTGGCCGATCGGCGAAAGCGACGGAAAATCCGGCCGCTTGAGCGCTTCCTTGTCGCTGCGCGTCGGCAGCGCGGCAAGCAGGCTGCCCGCCGCCTCGCGGGAGTATGGCCGGTCGTCCTGCGCGGGTGCGCGGCCGGTCCGGCCTCCCGCAGCTGAGGAGACCCCGCCGCGGGGCTGGCCGCCGTAAGCCCCGGAGCCGTAAGGCGCGCCGGATGGCTCCGCAGCGGACGGCCGGGACTGCGGCTCGCGCAGATGCGAAGCCGCCGCTTCCCGCGCGGCTGAAGCGGACACGCCGCTCGGGCCGCCCGGAGCTGCGGCGTCCCGGGCGGAGCCGGCGTGCCGGTCGTCCGCTGCCCCCAGCCCGGACGAGCCCGCGGAGCCTCTGCCGGCGTCAAGCGCTCCCGCGCTGCCCGGCGGCTGAAGCGGCGTCAAGCGTGCCGCCTCGGCCCCGGCTCCCGTGCCGGACGTTCCGGCAGCGGGAAGCTGCCGCTCCCGCGTGCCGACGCCGCCCGGGGTGAGGGCCTCTGCCGCGGAGTCTGCCGATCCGGCTCCGCTTTCGCCGGCGGCGCCCGGCGGAGCAAGCGAGTCGAGCGAAGCCAGGCTGCGCCGGTGCTCGTCCGCCTCTTGGGCGGTGTCACTCCCTTCCCCTTCGCGGTTGTCCGCCGCAGAGGCCGGAGCTTGTCCATCCGCGGAGGCGGAAAGCTGTTCTCTCCACTGCGCCGGAGTAATCCCCTGCTTCAGCAAAGGATCCGCTTCCGGGCGGTATAGCGTCATCGTTTCCTGAACGAACGATTCCTTGATCCGTGCGGAAGCCTGAACGCCTTTCGGGATAAGAACCTGGCGACCCAAAGCTTCCTTGATCATGTCCTCGATCATTTTTACCAGCTCCGGCTCTTTGCTGAAACGAACCTCAAGCTTGGACGGATGAACGTTCACATCGACAAGCGAAGGGTCCATCTCAATGTGCAATACGACTACCGGAAAGCGGTTAATCGGAAGAAGCGTATGGAATCCGTTCATGATGGCATGCTGAACGGCAAAGCTCCGCACGTACCGCCCGTTCACCATAATGGACATGGCGCTGCGGTTCGCCCGGTTCAGCTCGGGACGGGAGATATAGCCGGAAATTTTGTAATCCAGGCTCTCTCCTCCGACCGCGATCATCTGCTTGCCGACAGCCGATCCGTAAACTCCCGCGATAACTTGAAGCAGATCGCCTCCTCCAAGAGTTTGCAGCAGACTGTTGCCGTTATGCTTCAATGTAAAAGCGATATCCGGGTGCGCCAGCGCGAGCCGGTACATATAGTCGGAAATATGCCCCAGCTCCGTCTGGATGGTTTTCATATATTTCAGCCGGGCAGGAGTGTTGTAAAACAGCTCTTTGACCGAAATATCGGTCCCTTTGCGGGCGGATGTTTCTTCCTGCGTAACGACGTCCCCGCCTTCCACGGCAAGCTTGCGCCCCAGACCGCTGCCGTCCGTCGACGTCACGAATTCCGTCTTGGACACGGCGGCGATACTCGGCAGCGCCTCGCCGCGAAATCCCAATGTGCGGATGGAAAAGAGATCTTTGCCCGACTGAATTTTGCTCGTAGCATGGCGGTAAAAAGCAAGCTCGCAATCCTCGCTCTCGATTCCGGAACCGTTATCGGTTACGCGGATGAGCTGCAAACCGCCTTCTTCCGCCACGACATCGATGCGGCTGCTTCCGGCGTCAATGGAGTTCTCCACCAGTTCCTTTACGACCGATGCCGGACGCTCTACAACTTCGCCAGCTGCGATTTGGTTGGCGATATGCTCGTCAAGAAGCCGAATTTTGCCCATCTTAACCTACTCCTTCTCCGTCTCCAGCTGCAAAAGATTATCGGCATCTTCCCAGTGCAGCTGCGGATAGATATCGTCGAATTTATCCAAATTGATGTAGCTCGTCCCGTTCTTGAGCAGAAGCGTGTCGGGCGACATCGCGAATGTGTGTGTTCCTTTACCGGTGCTTATATTAACGGCCTGTGCGGCCTGATTCCACTTGATATCGGCACCGATCAGAGCTGCCAGCGTACGGGAAGCGACAAAAACATGGCCTCCTTCGCGAACCGGTCTGTACGGCTCCGTCACTTCTACTTGATTGACCGTTACGTCATGCTTGGTCACCCTCACCTGGAAGGAATTCGTTCCCGCTTTGCGCAGGGCCATAATCAGTTGGGCCGTGTAGCCGTCCGCTTCGATGTCTGGCACAATGCCGACTCCGTTGACCGGCTTCATTTTGGGCGTCAAATATTCTTCGAAGGTCACTTTCACGGCGCTTTCGTCGCTGAGACTGTGCAGACTCTGCATGCTTCCCTTGCCGTAACTCTTCATGCCCACTATCTTCGCCACTCCATAGTCTCTCAAGGCACCCGCAAGCATTTCGGAAGCGCTGGCGCTATTTTCGTTCAGCAGCATGAAAACCGGAATGTCTTGGGTCGTTCCGCCTTTGATTTGAAGAGGCGTATCTTCGTTGTTGCGGTTTTTCGTGTGGGCGAAGACGCCTTCCTTTACAAACTTGGAGGCGATATTCTGCGCCGAGTCCACGAGGCCGCCCGGGTTATCGCGTAAGTCGATGACCAGCGATTTCATGCCCATTTTTTGCAGAGCCGAAAGGGTCGCGTCGAAAATTTCATCGGCATCGCTTGAGAAGCTGTCGATTTTAATGTAGCCCGTGCTCGGCGTAATGAGGTAGCCCTCTACGTTCGGCAGATGTATTTTCGCCCGTGTCAACGTGAGGCTCCGTTCTTTGCCGTCCCGCTTGACCGTTAGTTCGACTTTGGTTCCTTCGGGACCGAGAACCCCGCTTACCACTTCGCTCAGGTTCTTCCCCTGCGCGGAAACGCCGGCGACTTTCAGAATATAGTCGCCTTTTTTTAGTCCGCCCTTTTCCGCAGGCGATCCTTCGAAAATCTTGTCCACATATACGCCGACATCGTCATAACCCATCTGGGCGCCGATTCCGTAATAATTATTTTCCAGGCTGTCCGTAAATTTTTCCAGCTGTTCTTTGGTGAAATACGTTGTGTACGGGTCCTTGGCGTTAATTTTTTTCAGCATGTCCGCGATGCTCAGACCTTTAAGCTCATCGGCCGTAATCCCGCTAACATGATATTGTCCGAGAACTTGTCTTACCTCATTAGTTGTTTGCACGCTTTCCTGAGCCCATGCCGAAGCCGGGATTACCGCACCGAACACGACTGCGGCGGCGGCGGCCGTTTTTAATTTGCGAATACCGGGAAAACCCATTCATAATCACCCTTTTATTAAGATACGATGCGGCAGGAAAACTGAGGCGGACCATAGGTATCGCTTAATCCCGGCTTCGTGCGTCATCTTGATCGGAACCATTTATTTGAAAAAAACCAAATTTCTGCTGTCAAGCCTGTAATTTTTTCTTCAGTTCGTAAATGGCATTTATCGCCTGAAGCGGTGTCATGTTGAGCAGATCCAGCGCTTTAAGCTCCTCGATGACCGCTTGCGTCTGCGGATCCGGTTTGGCGGAAGGTTCCTGTGCCTTCACCGGCTTCGACTCCTCGAAAAAGCTCAGCTGCTCTACAGCGGAGCCCGGAGACACCGCTCCCTTCGGCGCACCGTAAGGAGCGCTCGCCTCACCGGCCGCTGCCGCTTTCGCGGACGTACGGGCTGCCGGAACTCCCGTCAGGACGGCCTCGCCGGACAATCCGGCTTCCGGGTCCGGCGCATCTGCCGCCGCACGCGCCTCGAAAGTCTGCAAAAGCTCGTAGGAGCGGGATATAATGCCGTCCGGCAGGCCCGCGATCTGGGCACAGTAGATGCCGTAGCTCGTACTGGCCGCGCCCCGGATCAGCTTGCGCAGGAAGGTAACCTGTTGACCGCTTTCCTTGACGGCCATGCAGTAATTCCGCAGCTGCGGAAGACTCTCTTCCAGATGGGCCAGCTCGTGAAAGTGAGTGGAAACGAGCGTTTTGCATCCGATCTCGTGATGAAGAAACTCGATGACCGCCTGGGCGATCGCCATGCCTTCACCTGTCGAGGTTCCACGGCCCAACTCGTCGATAATGACGAGGCTGCGCTCGGTCGCTTTCTCCGTCATCACTTGTATGTCCATCATCTCGACCATGAACGTACTCTGGCCGCCGATCAGGTCGTCGGCTGCGCCGATCCGCGTGAAAATACGGTCGATGATCGGAATCTTCGCGCTGCTTGCCGGTACGAAACAGCCGATCTGCGCCATCAGGCAAATAACGGCAACCTGGCGCATATACGTGCTTTTACCCGCCATGTTCGGGCCGGTAATCAGCAGCATGCTTCCGTCCCCGGCGGTAAGCTTCGTCTCGTTCTCGATGAACGCTCCGCTTTCAAGCACCGCCTCGACGACCGGATGCCTGCCTTCTTCGATATGCAAATCGTAGCCGTCGCCGATCTCCGGACGGATAAACCGGTTGGACGCGCTCACCGCAGCCAGCGACTGGTACACGTCCAGCTCGGCTATCGCCTCGGCCAGCTTCTGGAGGCGTCCGATCTGCGAGGAAATCCGTTCACGAAGCTGAACGAACAGCTCGTATTCCAGATCGGTGCGTTTGTCCTCCGCCTCAAGGATAAGCGCTTCTTTCTCCTTCAATTCCGGAGTGACGAAACGTTCGGCGTTCGCGAGTGTCTGCTTGCGTTCGTAGCGCCCCTCGGGAAGGGACCCGACGTTGGCTTTGGTTACCTCGATATAGTAACCGAACACTTTGTTGTAGCCGACCTTAAGAGACTTGATTCCGGTCGCCTCGCGCTCGCTTCTTTCCAGCTCGGCGATCCACTTCTTCCCGTTGGTGCTCGCTTCCCGGAGCTGATCCAGGTAGTCGTGATAGCCTTCGCGGATCATGCCTCCGTCGCGTACGGACACAGGCGGTTCGTCTTCGATAGCTCCCAGAATCATTTCCGAGATATCGGAGCAGGGATCCATTTCATCGACAAGACGCTCGAGTACACGGGCGCCCGCACCGCCGCAGACGTCCTTCAGCCTGGGCACTTGTTCCAGCGAAACCCGAAGGGCAATCATGTCCCGGGCGTTGGCGCTTCCGTAGGCCATCCGGGCAACGAGCCGCTCCAGATCGTACACTTCTTTCAAAACGGTGCGCAGATCGTCGCGCAAAATAAATTGTTTGTACAGCGTCTCCACCGCGTCGTGCCGATTGCGGATCGCATCGGCCTGCATCAGCGGTTTCTCGATCCAACGGCGCAGCATACGGGCGCCCATGGCGGTGACCGTTTCATCCAGCAGCCACAGGAGCGACCCTTTACGGCTGCGTTCCCGGACCGTTTCCACCAGCTCAAGGTTACGGCGTGTGAAAGGATCCATCGTCATATACTGCTGGGGCGAGTAAGCGCGGATTTCTTTGATATGAGTCAAGCTCTGCTTCTGCGTTTCATGCAAATAGGCAAGGAGAAGGGAAACGACGCGTCTTGCGGAGGCGTCCAGCTTCCCGGCCGCCCCTTCGCCGAACTGCGGAGCAAGCTTGTCGTCCGCCGCCTTCTCCCACGCCGTAAACACCGTGGACTTCGCCGTAAGCGGAATCTGGCCCCGGACCTCGTCAAGAAGCGGTCCGTGCCCGATAATTTCTGCCGGTCCGTACGCATTCAGCTCGTCGATCAGCAGTTGGAACGAGTCCGACAAGGAGGTTGCGTACAATTCTCCGGTGGACACGTCGCAGGCGCTGAAGCCGTACCGGCCGCCGACCTGTGCGACGGCCGCTATGTAGTTGTTGCTCGCGTCACCGAGCGTCTTGCCGTCCATCACGGTGCCCGGCGTCACGATCCGGACAATTTCCCGGCGGACGACGCCTTTGGCTGCGGCGGGGTCCTCCACCTGCTCGCAGATGGCGGCCTTGTAGCCTTTCTCTATGAGACGGGAAATATAATTGTCCGCGGAATGATAGGGAACCCCGCACATGGGGATCTTTTCTTCCGTACCGCCGCCGCGCCCCGTCAAGGTTATCTCCAGCTCGCGGGAAGCGTTGATGGCGTCTTCGAAAAACAATTCATAAAAATCTCCCAAACGGAAAAACAAAAAAGCATCCGGCACCTGAGCCTTGATTGCCAGATACTGTTGGATCATGGGTGTGTATTGAGTCATTCTAAACCTCCGACGAAACGTTCAGCGGATAAGGCTGTCTATGATTCTTCTATTATAGCATGTTTTCCTGGGCGGCATCCTGTTTCCGTCCGTAGGGACCGATTTTCCAGCTCCGCCGGAAATCGGCGAGCTCCTGCCAGCCTTCCATGCGCCGCGACTGCTCCCGAAGCGGACGCAGGTACCTCGCGAATTCTCCGTACATGGGCTGTTTCTCGAGATCGGCCCATAAGCTTTCCACGGCATCCGCGAGGCCCGGTTTATTGCCGGCGTAGTAGTACTCCTGAGCCTCCAGGTCGTCCAGCGGCCGTTGATCCAGCTCGAAATAGCGGTCCGCGATAATCCGCGCAAGCGCGAACACGCCGAGGGCGATTTCGGGCGAAACCAGCCAACTCGGAAGCGTCCGGTACTCGAACCCGCCGTGCCGCTGCCGGCGGTAATCCCCCAGCAGCCCGTAGCGCGGGCGGCGCAGCGCCGTCGTCTCTCCCTCGATCATCATGAGAGGAAGCGCCAGGTAGTTATCCAGCGCGCGCAGCAGGTGCGAATTCAGCCAGCACCGGCTGAAATGAACGTGCCCGCCGAGCGGAAAGCCCGGCAGCGGCATGCCGCCGGCAATCCAGGCGAGGCTGTCGTCGCCGATCTTGCGCGCGGCCGTACGCATCGTCCGGCGCAGATTTGCGGCCAACTGCGCCGGGTCGCTGCTCGGCTGCGGCCGCAGCTCGGCCAGCGGCAGAATGACGCGGTGGCCGCTGAGCACGATCGCGTCGCAGCCGACCTGTCCTTCCCGCTCCAAATACTTGGAGGCGGAGACGACTTTGCCGCGCGGATTAACCAGCAGAAACTCGGGATCGCTCCCGAGTACCGCGGGTTCCGTCCGCGCCATCTCCTGCGAGAGCTGCGCGGCATAGCGCCCGATGGCGTGCGCGAAGAGCGCCGCCAGCGGCTGATCCAGCGGCGGTGAAGGATCTACGCGCAGCACGAGCGTCCTGCCGGAAGGCTCGATGGCGATATGCACGAGGCCGTAGTCGAGGCCGAGAGCGTACACCGCCTTGACCGACTCGCGGACAGCGCGCTGGGTGTGAAACGTCTGCTGCTCCAGGCTGACTTCTTGGAAACCGGACGGCTCTGTTCCGGCCGTGCCTGGAAGCAGCAGCAGGTTGTTTTTCTGCCGGTAAGCGGCGAGGGCCTCCATATGGAAAACCGGAATGCGGTATTCGTAGGAATACGATCCGCCGCCTGGACGGCTGCCGCGATCACGGCGGTCTGCCGTATCTCCCCGGGAGACCCGAAGGACCGTCCGGATGCCGTGCACGGCAAGCTGCATCCCCGCTTCCTCTTCCCTGAGCGCCAAGGAGACCGCTTCCGGAGGCTGCAGCAGTCTGCGCCTGGGCAGTGCGGTCAATTCCCTCTCCTGCTCCGCGGACAGTTTTCCCCAGCCCATCACCCTGACCGGTTTCTTGTCCGGAAGCTTTTCTCCATGCGGAAGGTTCAGGAGGCCCAATTCCCGGCCGATGGCCGAAGCCGTCTGCCTATCCCGCCCGGAGTACAGCACGAAGAGCTGCATAGTCGTCCTCCTCCCGGCTGCCCATTTTTACCCGGAGAAACAAAAAAGAGGGCAAATGCCCTCTGCCCCAGCTTCTTCCGCGGCATATGATGAATTAACCTTTAACTTAAATCATCTTCCAGCAGATCGGGGTTCAAATCTTCGTAATCTCCATCATCGCTGATGAGATCGAAGTCTACATGCTTTTCTTCGAAATCTCCGCCGCTCGGATCCACGATCACGTGCACCTTCGTTTCGGCAGTCAGCTCCACATGGAATTCGCGCTCTACGCGGATCAGCACGTTCCCGCCCCCGGAGATGCTCGCTTCTACACAGTTCGGTTCCTGCGTTGCGACCGCAGAAACTTCCGCTGTGGCAGACTTGTGCCGCTTGTCGAGGTACGACAAGCCGACTACCTCCGCATAAGATACCGTTTCTTTCGCGACATCGGTTTTCGTATTCCGATCATACGAATACCAGATGTTGATATCGTAAGTACCGACGACCTCGACTCCCTCTCCAGACTTGACGGCTTCGTACTGATTGTTGATAATCCAAGCGCCTAAGATACTGGTTGGAGCATGAGGCGGAGTCACGGTATGACTTACGTGCGAAAATTTGCGTCCTTTGCCGCAGACAGCTTTCACGATGATCTCTCTGCTTTGCAAATTTCTATCTATTGACATCCTTTCAACCTCCTCCATGCAATCATTCATTACAAGTGTATGCAGGACAGTCGCCCGGGGTGACAACTATTTCAGGAGCGCGCGGACGCGGGCTTCTGTTTTTTTTGCTTTTTGGCGATATTCAAATAATGGCTCAGTTCGCGCGTCAACTGCTGGAGCGCCGCTCTCGCCTCGAACTCGGAAAGCGTCTGGGGCAGCGTCTCCATCTTAAAGTTCGCCTGCAGGGCGGCCAGCTTTTTCTCCGAACGTCCGGTGTAGTAGTCTACCTTGCAATCTTTGCTGAGCTCTTCGAAAATAGAAGCGAGACTTTCCCCGAGAGGCAGCTCCCGGCTGACCTGGGACACCAGCAGCGCCATCCGCTGAAGGGATTCGAACTGCTCGTTGCGCATATAAAAATACAGCTGCATATCCGTATACGTATGAGTACCGAAAAGCAGCGCGTTCTCAATCGACCGGCTCGCCGTTTCGGTTCCCGTTTTCAGCACTTCGTCCAGCTCGAGGAGTTCCTTGCCGTTCCAGACGACGGTCGTATCCCTTAGATGCTCGGCAATATGCAGAAACACATCCGAGAAAAGTCCCTCGACCTTAGCCCGGTAAAACTCGATTTCTTTGTCCGCCTTGGGCATATACGAAATGTTGATCAAAGTGGCGCTTCCCAGGCCAACGATAAGAAGGATGATTTCATTTAAAATAAGCGGGGCGCTGATCAACTGCGCATTATAAATGTGAAAAATGGTTACGGATGCCGTGACCGCTCCGTCGCTCAGCTTTATCCGGTGCAAGACCGGGAAAACGATAAGTATGAACAAACTGAGCACCCAGACGTGGAAGCCGAGCAGGCTGAACAGGACGGATGCGAAAAGGACGGCCAGAATGGAAGCCGCGATCCGCTGAAAAGCGTTGTTGATGCCTCTGCGCTTCGTCACCTGAATGCCCAGAATAGCAAGAAGCCCTGCGGAATTGGGGCTGGTTAAGCCGATCCACCGGGCCAAGGTAATCGATACGATGACGGCCAGAGCCGTTTTTAAGACGCGAATGCCGATGAAAGGAATGTTCATAGATGTTTGCTCCGTCAAGTGGATTTTTTCTGCTTCGATTATTCCATGTTCGGCGTAATTGTTCAAGTCCATCGGTCATAGGTACGGCACGGGACGGCAGTTTATGCTTCTCTCAGGCTTACCGGCGGGACATCAGTTTATTCTCCAGGCAGACGACGGCTTGATACATAAAGGTCGCGACGATTGCGATTACGACCAGGCTTGCGATGACGAGGGTGAAGTTAAACACCTGGAATCCGTACACGATGAGGTAGCCGAGTCCCATTTTGGAAACCAGGAATTCGCCTACAATGACGCCTACCCAGGCAAGGCCGACGTTCGCTTTCAGGGTCGCCACAATCGTAGGAAAAGAAGCGGGAAGGATCACTTTGCGGAAGACCTCGCCCCGGCTTCCCCCGAAGATCCGGACGACTTTCACATAATTGTCGTCGACTTCCTTGAAGCTCCCGTACACCACCAGGGTCGTAATGATGACGGTAACCGAGAGCGTGGTCGCGATAATGGATAGCATTCCGGGGCCGAATCCGACGATAAAAAGCGGGCCAAGCGCCACTTTCGGCATGCTGTTCAGCACGACGATGTACGGATCGAGCACGCGCGACAGGAAGGGCGACCACCAGAGCAGCATCGCCAGCGCCGTCCCGAAAAGCGTGCCCAGTACGAAGCCTACAACTGTCTCATAGACGGTATACCCCGTATGGGGGAAAATGGAGCCGTCCGCGATTTTCGAAGCCAGGAGCACAAAAACTTTGCTCGGATAGCTGAACAGAAGCACATCGATCCATTTCAGGCGGCCCGCGGCTTCCCATAAGCCCAGACTGACTACAAGAATGAGCAGTTGGGTCACACGGACACGAACCGTCACTTTGCGTTTGGTCTCCAAATGAGCCGCATGGATGCTCTCCGCAAGCGTTCCGCCGCCTGTATGATCCGGGCCGGGCGCCTTCGCTCCGGTACCGGCTTTTTTATGTTGTGCGTTTTCATCTGCCGGATGAGTACTCACGCTTCCGCCCCCTTTCCGCCCATACGTTCGAATTCCTGCCAAATCTCGTGGAAAAGCTCATGGAAACCCGGCTTTTCTCTCGCTTCGAAAGGCAGTGTCTGCCGAATGTGCTCCGGAACGGCGATTTCCCTCCGGATCCGGCCCGGATGCGGTTCAAGCAGGATAATCCGGTCGCTCATCGCGATGGCTTCCGTAATATCGTGCGTGACGAGCAGCGCGGTCTTGCCCCGTGATCGAAGCGTCTGCACGACAAGATCCTCCAGCTGCAGCTTGGTCTGGTAATCGAGCGCGGAGAACGGCTCATCCAGCAGAAGCAGCTCGGGCCTCGCGGCCAGCGTCCGGACGAGCGCGACACGCTGCCTCATGCCGCCCGATAACTGGGCAGGCCGGTAATCGCGGAATGCGGCCAGCCCCATCTCCTCCAGGAGATGATCGACGTACGCTCCCGTTTCCTTGTTCAGCCTGCCCAGCAGCTCGAGTCCGATGACGGCATTGCCGTAAATCGTCCTCCACGGAAACAGGTAATCCTGCTGAAGCATATACCCGACCCGGGAAGTGGGAGAATCCATTTCCCGGCCGTTAATCAGCACCTGCCCCCGGGTGGGCCGGATCAGACCGGCGATAATGGACAAAAGCGTCGTTTTGCCGCATCCGCTCGGGCCGAGCAGGCTGACAAACTCGCCGGGCCGGATGGTCAGCCCGATATTTTCCAAGGCCGGGTTCGCCCGGGCATCCGACACGTACACATGCGTCATGCCGCTAACTTGAACCGTAGCCGCTGTATCCATGGTCGCATCCCTCCTTATCCGCTTGCACGAGAATGGCCCGGCAGCCTGAACCGGCAGCCGCGGCAGTGAACAGGCCGTCCCTGCTCACTTCACGTTCGCCTTGGCTTTCTCGGCAAAACTGTTGTCGACCAGTTTGCTCCAATCGGCCTTCGCTTTCAGTTCACCGGCCTGGGTCATGACGTCCTGGAGGTTGTTCCATTCCGTTTCGTCGATAACGGGGTCGCCGGCGTAGGTGTTCTGGTCTTTATACCGTTTGACCACGCTTCTCACGATATCAGGATCGGTATCCTTAAAATAAGGCAGAACCGCATCCGCGATTTCATTGACGCTTTTAGTATGCATCCAATTCTGTGCCCGCTGTACGGCATTCGTAAACTTCTGAACCGCGTTCGGATTTTTCTTGATAAAACTTTGTTTCGCCATGTAAACGGTGTACGGCAGTTTGCCGCTCTCGACTCCGAAAGAGGCCAGGACGAACCCTCTTCCCTCTTTCTCGAATACGGAAGCCTGGGGCTCGAAAAGCTGGACATACTCCCCGGTTCCGGACGAAAAAGCGGAAGCGATGTTCGCAAAATCGACATTCTGGATCAGGTTCAAATCCTTGTGAGGCTCGATGCCGTGCTTGCGCAGCGCAAACTCGCCGGCCATCTGCGGCATCCCGCCCTTGCGCTGGCCGAGGAAGGTTTTTCCCTTGAGAGCGTTCCAGTCAAAACTTCCGGCCGGCTTTGTGCGCGAAACGAGAAAGGTGCCGTCCGTCTGCGTAAGCTGGGCAAAATTGATGACGGGATCGTCGCTTCCCTGCTGATGCACATAAATCGACGTTTCCGATCCGACCAGCGCCACGTCGATGCCGCCGGACAGGAGCGTGGTCATCGTTTTGTCCCCTCCGGCTGTAGTCGTCAGGTCCACTTCCAGCCCTTCATCCTTGAAAAAGCCCTGCGAAAGCGCGACATATTGAGGCGCGTAAAAGATCGATCTCGTGACTTCACCGATACGGATTTTGCTGACTTCTTCCTGTTTCGAGCAGCCCGGCAGAAGCAATCCCGCCAACAGCACCGACAGCAGGAGGAAGACGATGGATCTGTGTAACACGGGCGTCTCCTCCATTCTTCTTGATTGCTATCAGCATATGCACAAGCAGGAAGGCGGGTTAACGGCCGGGGGCCTTACGCGCAAAAAAAAACGCCCCGAAAGGCGATGGCCGAAGCGGCCAACGTCATCCGGGGCGTTTTTTACAACTTCTATCAGCTTAAGCCATAGAGCGGCTTGTATTTGTCCTTGAGGTAATCCACCAGATACTGCGGATTGAGATCCTCGCCCGTCACGCGGCGGACGATCTCGTTAGGCGTCTGGGATTTTCCGTAGCGGTAAATGTGCTCGACCAGGAACTGTTTGATCGGAGCGAAATCGCCTTTGGCAAGCAGCTCGTCAAACGCCGGAATCTCTTTGCGCAGCGTGTTGGTGAACTGAGCGGCATACATATTTCCAAGCGCATAGGACGGGAAGTACCCGAAGGCGCCGCCTGCCCAGTGCACATCCTGAAGCACGCCTTCCGCGTTTGTGTCCGCCTCGATGCCCAGGTACTCGCGGTATTTCGCGTTCCAGGCTTCGGGCAGGTCGGCGACTTTCAGCTCGCCGCTGAACAGCGCTTTTTCAAGCTCGTATCGGATCATGATGTGGAGATTGTAGGTCAGCTCATCCGCTTCAATCCGGATCAGGGAAGGCTCGGTATGATTAATCGCCCGGTAAAACGCCTCTTCGCTCACGTTATCGAACTGTCCGGGGAAGGTGCGCTGCAGGTCGGCGTAGTAGCGGGACCAGAACTCACGGCTTCTACCTACCATATTCTCCCAGAAACGGGATTGTGACTCGTGAATGCCCATCGACGTTCCCGTGCAGAGATTCGTTCCGATCAAGTCTTCCGAAATGTTCTGCTCGTAGAGCGCATGCCCGCACTCGTGAATCGTACCGAAGAGCGCGCTTGTCGCGTCTTCCGGCAGATAACGGGTGGTGATCCGGACATCGCCCGGGTTCAGACCGGTCGCGAACGGATGAACGGTTTCATCCAGTCGTCCCGCTTCGAAATCGTAGCCCAGTTCCTTTAAGATGAACATGGAGAAATGCTTCTGCTTCTCTTTGTCGAACGTCTGGCGCAGGAACGAACGGTCCGGCTGCGGCGCCTTCTTGATTTCGGCCAGAAGAGGCACCACTTCGCTGCGGAGAGCTCCGAACACTTCGTCCAGCTTCTCGACGGTCATGCCCGGCTCGTACATATCGAGAAGGGTGTTGTATTTATGCCCCTTGTAGCCCCACAGGTCGACGAACTCCAGGTTCGTCTCCACGATCTTTTCCAGATAAGGCTGGAACATGGCGAAATCGTTCTTCTCCTTCGCCTCTTCCCATATGCTTTCCGCTTTGGAAGTCAGGACGACGTAGTCCTGGTACTTTTCAGGCGGAATTTTTTTGCTGCGGTCAAATTCCTTCTTCGCTTCCTGAACGACACGGCGGTTCGTTTCGTCCAGTTCCTCGGTGCGTGCCGAATCCGAGAAGAAATCCAGGTATTCGCCCATTTGGTCGGATACCGATAACCGGAACGCTTCCGTGGACAGCTCGCCGACTACTTCGGAACGTTCGGATACGCCTTTCTTAGGAGCGCCGGTGCGCAAATCCCAGTAAATAAGGCCGACTGCTTCTTCATAATGTTTGATTTTACGTATGTATTTGCGGAATTCATCCAGTTTGCCCTGATAGTCTGTCTGGCTCATGGTGGATTCTCCTTTCACTAAACAAGTATACTGTCATCATACTTTCTATGCGGATGATAATCAAATTCTTCCGTTTGTGATACAATTGATAAAAAGGAGGGAGCTTACGAATGTATATTCACTTTAGCGAAGCGGCCGTCGAAGCCCTTTCGAACCGTCTGCCGCAGGATGCGATCCTCAGGCTGTTTTACGATACGGAAGGCTGCGGATGCGCCTTGGCCGGGGTAGCCGCTCTTCAAATCCAGGCCGCTCATACCGAAGGCGACGTAGATGCGCGGAGCAATGCGTTCACCGTGCAGTACGATCCCCGCAAAGAAGTTTTCTTCGAGGACAATCTGTCGGTCGACTACATGCCCCAGCGGGGAACCTATGTCCTGAAAAGCAGCCAGCAGACCTACAATCCGGCCATGAGACTGGTCAACTGCGTGAATTAGCACAAGGCGGCCCGCAGGTTGCCTTTGCCATAAAAAGAAACCATACAATAGAAGCGGAGGATCTATATGAGTTTAATATCCGAAATTCTCAACTACAATGAATCGTTTGTGGAATCCAAAGAGTACGAACAGTATTTGACTACCAAATTTCCCGACAAACGGATGGTTATCCTGACCTGCATGGACACCCGTCTGGTGGAACTGCTTCCCAAGGCGATGAACCTGCGCAACGGCGATTCCAAGATTATTAAAAACGCCGGTGCTCTCGTCTCCCACCCGTTCGGAAGTATTATGCGGAGCATTATCGTGGCCGTATACGAACTGGACGCCGATGAAGTACTCGTAATCGGACACCGCGACTGCGGCATGACCGGCTTGAACTCGGAGAAGGTTCTGAGCAAGGCGCGGGAACGCGGCGTGCAAAATGAAGTGCTGGACACCCTGCATAATTCCGGCATCAACCTCGACAAGTGGCTGACGGGTTTCGAGCATATCGACGAAGCGGTCATCGGAAGCGTGAACATTATCCGCAATCACCCGCTTCTGCCGAAAAACCTTCCGGTACACGGCCTGGTCATGAACCCGCAGACGGGTAAACTCGACCTGCTTACGGAAGGATACGACGCCACCCCCGTAAAAACGAACCCGGAAGAGTATCCGTTCATTTAATTTCCCGGAACGTCTGCAGTCCACCCGTTTACATACAAAAAACCGCCATTCGGCGGCAGGCGCAGCTAACGCATTTGCGCCCGCCCGAAGGCGGTTTTTTTATGGAAAATACAAGCAGCCGTTAGCGGCCGGACCTTCCTGTGCTAGGAAGCTTGCGCGGGATTGCCCGATCTCCTCGTTTTTTTGTAGACAGCTTCGACCACCGCAAGACCGAGCAGATAGAAAACGGCGAAGCCGACCGTCATCCAGAGCGCCCATGAGCTGCCCGCCTGATCCATGACATATCCGATCAACGCCGGGAAAACGGCTCCACCGAGACCCGCCAGGCCGGTAATCAGGCTTGTCACAAGCCGGGCGAGACCCGGAAACGTGTGATTGGCATACACCATCGTAATGGAATACACGCCGGACAGCAGCAATCCCAGCGCGATAATCAGGACATAGCCCGTCCAGATGTTGTGCAGCACGATAAAGGCGGCCAGCACGATCAGACTGCTTGCCATACTGATAAACAGAAACCGGCTGTACGTCACCTTACGGATAATCCAGCCCGTTGCGAGTCGCCCCAGAACCATTGCGCCCCAGAAAAGACCCACGCTCAGTGCCGCAAGGGAAGGAGCCGCATCCAGATACGAGATAAAGATGGAAGACAGGAAATTGTTCATGCTTCCCTCGATGCCGCAGTACATAAAAATCATAAACCCGAAGAAAATGAGCAGCAGCCATTTCAGACGGGCCGAAATATTTTCGGGCGGCGCCATGTTGCTCGCATCCTTGGCGGCATTTTCATCCGTATCCGTTTTGGAGTACGTAATAACGGCCCACACTCCCATCATCGCAAGGGCCGTGATTCCCGTAACCACGAACGAGTATCTCCACAAATCCATCGAGATCAGCAGGCTGGAGATGACAGGCATCAGCAGAGCCCCCAGACCGAACGATACTTCAAGATAACTCATCACAACCGCCCGCCGCCCCACAAAAACTTCCATCATGAGCGTAGCCACAATCGTTTCAACGGCGGCGACTCCGAGACAATTCAGGAAATTGATGACCAGCAGAGCCGAAAACGGCGGCAGCGACCACATCATAAACTGGGAACCGGCTATAATCAGACAGGCTAATGCCAAAATCTGCTTTTCGCTAAAGCGGTTTAACAAAAGAGTGGACACCGGCACTCCGACCAGAAATCCGATGGAGCCCCAGAAAACAAGCTGTCCCCCCATTGTGTAAGTAACCTCGTAATGCCGTAAAATTTGCGGCAGCACGGAACCGATCGTGGTGATAACCAGTCCCGCCAGAAAGTACATCACATAGGATGCCTGTGCAAAACGTTTCAACTCCGATTCACTCCTCTATCGACAGGGCTGTTCTTTCTGTCTAAGCGCCCGGTCGTATTCTGTATAAGTGCCTCATCCCCGCTTTCCGGATAAACGCATCTCTTCTATGCTATAAAAGGAAACGGAATTTGACAACGGAATATTTTTCCCAAAAATATACAAGAGGAGAAAACCTTTATTATATTACTCTGTGAAGCTTTTTTCCTTGAAAAACCCGGCGCTTGTCTGCAATAATCATCCAGCAGAGGAGTCCGCATCCGGCTTTCCGCCCGGATACCCGCCGCTTCCCCTTACACGCGCAAACTCCACGTAAAAAGAGGTGCCTTCCCCGAGCCGGCTCTGTACGGTAATGCGGCCGTTCATGGCCTCGACCAAATGCTTCACGATCGTCAGGCCGAGTCCGACGCCTTCCGTCGTACCTCCGCGGGTGCGGTCGACTTTGTGAAACTTCTCCCAGATCCGCTGGGTTTCTTCCGGCGTCATCCCGATTCCCGTATCGCTCACGGTGAGAACCGCTTTGTCCTCTTTCCGTTCCAGCCGGACCTTAACCGTCCCGCCTTCGGGCGTGAATTGAACCGCATTGTACAGCAAATTGTGTACAATTTGCGCATAGCGGTCGGCATCGAGGCGGGCGAAAAGCCTTTCCCCGGCCGGCACGTGGGCCTGCTCGGCAAGCTCCAGCCGCTTGCGGGCGAAAATCTCCCGCATCACGTCCAGCACTTCCCAGGTCTGGGCCACCATGTCCACCGGCTTCAGCTCGCGCAATCCGGCTCCGTTCTGGATGCGGGCCAGATCGAGCAGCTCCTGCACCAGCCGCTCCAGACGGCGGACTTCCGACTCGCAGATCCGGAAGTAGTGGCCGTACTTGTCCGGCTCGATAATCCCGTCCCGCATGGCGGAGATGAGCCCTCTGAGCGAGGTCAGCGGAGAGCGGAGCTCGTGGGAGACCTGCGCCAGGAACTCCTGGCGCGTGCCTTCCCACTCCTGGAGCCGGTCGACCACGCGGTTGAAGCTCTCCGCCAGCTCGCCTACCTCGTCCTTCGAGGTGACAGGCACACGCAGGGACAAGTCTCCCTGCTCGATGGCCGAGGCGAGCGCGTTCATCTGCTTCAGGGGGGCCGTCATCCGGCGCGAAATGAAATAAAGCAGCAGTCCGACGGCCAGCAGCGAGAACAGAAGCGGCAGCAGGATGATCAGCCGGATGACCGCGATCGTCTGCCGTATTTCCGCCACCGGCACCTGCAGGAAGACGACGATCGTTTCGCCGCCGATCTGGGCCGGCGCGTAGTACGTCAGCAGCCTGTCCATCGGTCGCTTGTCGCCCGGACGCCTCTCGCCCGGCGGCTGGTCGAAGAGAAAGCCGGACTTGCCTTCAAGGCCGCTTCCCAGCGATTTTTCCAGCGTAGGGGGCAGTTTGAAGGTCTCGTATTCGGTGGACCCGTTCAGAATAACTCCCTTTCCGTCCACGAGAAAAATCCGCCCGTTCACTCCGCGTGCGACGATGCGTGTCGCCATCCGCAGCTCCCGGGTGGACAGAGTCCCTTCCTGAAGGGGAGCCAGCAGCTTCGTTACCTCCACATAGCCCTTCTTCAGAAATTCCTGCTTGTCTTTGTAAAAGAAATTTTGGAAATACATGTTCCAGAACAAAGCCAGTCCCACGAAGAACAGTACGCATACGGCGAGAAACAAAAGAAAAACCCGCAGGTACAAACTGCCGAACCGTCCCCGCCAAAAATCCAGAAGGCGCTCAGCCCTTCTCATGCGCCGTCACCTCGAACGAATAGCCGATGCCCCAAAGCGTTTCGATCCGCCATTCGGGACGGTTGCCCAGCTTTTTGCGCAAATTTTTGACGTGGGCATCCACCGTTCTCGTGCCGCCCGGAAAATCGAACGCCCAGACGCCGGCCAGCAGATCGTCCCGGGAGAACACCCTCCCCGCCCTGCAGGCGAGGAAATAAAGAAGTTCCGTCTCCTTCGGCGTCAAATCGATCCGGCTCCCCTCCAGTTCGACCCGGTAACGGGCGAAGTCGATGGTCAGGGTGCCGATGCGGATCGGCTGGGGCAGCGAAGGATCGGCCGGAACGGCAGCGGCTTCTTCCGGTTTGCTGCGCCGGAGAACCGCCTTGACCCGCGCGATCAGCTCGCTGGGATCGAAGGGCTTCACGAGATAGTCGTCCGCTCCGACATTGAAGCCCTCCAGCTTGTCGAACGCCTCGCTGCGCGCGGTGAGCATAATCACCGGGACGTCGCAGAGCGGCTTGCTCATGGAACGGATCGAGCGGCACACGTCGAAGCCCGACCCGTCCGGCAGCATCACGTCGAGAATCACAAGCGACGGATTGTGCTCGCGCAGCAGAGGGAGCACCTCCGACGCGTGATCCACCAGCAGCGGCTGGTAACCGGCATGCTCCAGATAGAGGCGGGCCACTTCGGCAATGTGCGGCTCGTCGTCGACCACCGCGATTTTGTCCTTCACTGCGCCTCGCCTCCCTTCCGGCGCAGTTTCCTGGCTTCCAGCTGGCGGGCTCTTTCCTCCACGACATCGCTGCGGTCCCGCAGCTTGTGGCGGTCGATCAGCATGAGATTGCTTGCGTCGCTCGCCGCTCCCCAACTGAATCCGCGCAGAGCGCACTCACGCTTGCACGCTTCCAGCAAGAGAGGATCTTCTACGGGAAGATCCAGATCTTCGTACGGCCCCACATCAAGCTCCGCTTCCCGCACTCTTTGCCGCACCCGGGCAACCAGTTCATCCCCTTCCAGGCCGAGACCTTTCAAATCTTCCCCGTTCAGATAAGAAAGAGAACTGCCCAGCATTTTAACGGCCCCCGCCTTGTTCCCTCTCCGCTGATGGTAAAGGCCGACAGCCACCTGGATCAAACCGACCAAAGTGTCCGCATACGGATGGCCCGGGTTTTCCTTCCAATATTCTTCCAAAATTTCATGACATTCAAAAAAATCACGGTCCCCGTGAAAATGAACCAAATAATCCAGTACCTCTTGCGGATAACGCTCCATAGTCCGTTTCCCCTCATCCCAAGTAATCGCCGACATCATGCTTTCATTTCCATGTTAACCAAAATACGCGGCATCGTCCAACGTCGCTGTAGACGGATATCCGCAGAGACCGGAACATCGCTTTAAAAAATTTGCCCAATGCCCGCAAAACTTAAAATTTTCTTGGCCAGGCACGTATAAAACCATGCCGAATACGCCCACCCTAATAAAGTTGGAAAAGGGAGGTGAATCAGCATGGCTAAAGATGTTTTGTGTGAAGTAAATTCCTGCAGGCACTGGTCCAACGGAAACAAGTGCGCGGCCGAATCGATTTATGTCGTGAGCCACCACGACGGCAACCAGGCCCGTCATTCCGAAGAAACCGACTGCAAAACCTTCGAATCGAAATTGTCCTGATGCTTACCGGAGAAGAGAGGCCTTTCGCGGGCCTCTTTTTTTTGTTTTCCTAAAGCCATTGTAACCAATAATGATAATTATTATCAGTGATTATCGAAATTTTTGACTCCTCCCCTGAAATTTTTATAAAAAAGTGAAACCGTCTCCCGCTTCCGCACGTATAGCATGTTTGCAGACGAACATTGTTCGCATAATTATTTAAGGGGGACATATATTTTGAAGAAATGGTTGCTTTTAGTTATGGCCTGTATGCTTACGTTTTCGGTGACTATGCCTGGAACCGTCGAGGCCAAGAAATCGTACAGCTCCACCAAAAAATCGTATACACCGTCCACAACCAATAAATCCAACGATAGCGTTAACAAATCGACACCAAGCAATTCGTCCAAAACGACGTCTACCGCTCCGACTCAAAAACGCGGATTTTTCAGCGGCGGTCTGATGAAAGGCCTTCTGATCGGCGGTCTGGCCGGCATGCTCTTCGGAGGATTGTTCGGGGGCATGGGAATGCTCGGCAACGTACTCGGTTTCATGGTCAACATGCTTGCCATCCTGCTCATCGTGATGGTGATCCGCCGTATTGTCGTCTACTTCATGGACAAGCGTAAAGCCGACAAGCTGAAGGAGAAGCACAACCTGACATGAAACTGACCGAACAGGAAATCACGAACGCGTTATGCGTCAACATGGCGCAGCGCAAACAGCTCCACCCTTCCCAAGTCGAGGTGGTCCTCATGTGGGACGAGGATCTCGGATTCTCGGCGGAAGTATTTGCGGAAGGCCGCAATCAGATTCTGATCGAGGCTAACATTTATGAGGCCATCATGCAGTATCTGAGCCAGCAGCAGCTCCGCGTTTTCCGCGATCAGATCCAGCTCGATCTCGAAGACGAAATCGTCGCTTATATCCACGAGTAGACGAAGAGATTGGAAAAAGCCTTTTCCGGCAGAAGCCGGGGAGGCTTTTTCTTTTTTTATCCCGGAAAACGCAACTAAACGGCCCCCCTGAACGTCAAATAGTAGGAAGATTGATAGAAAGAGGCGTGATAAATGAAAGCAGTGCGTTGGATACTAACAGGAGCCGTCGTCGTCAGTCTTTGCTCCCCCCTGCAGGCTCAGGCGGCGGACAAAACCACGAAATACCGGGTTTACCAGAACAACAAAATCGTAACGGAGCTCTCCGACTACAGTCAGGCCGAGGCCTACGCCAAGCAGTTCAAAAATTCCCACGTCGAAGAAATCTCCAACCGCAAGTGGCTTTGGAACAACTTTCCCCGTTATCAGGTGTTTCAATATGATTTTACACAGCCTCAGTGGACGTTTCCTACCCTGGACGCAGCCGTGGCCGAAGCCAGGCGCTGGGGACATGCGAGCGTAAGAGATTTGCAGAGCGGCGGCTGGGTTTGGAACAACTATCCCCGATACCGTGTTTATCAAGGGGACAGCACGCAGGCATCGTGGGAATTCACGACGCTGGCCGACGCGACCGCGGAAGCCCGTAAGTGGAGGCACGCTCATATTATCGACCTGAGCACGAACAAGTGGGCCTGGGACAATATCAGTGCCGCCGACAAAAGTTCCCTCCGTTCCGGAACGCCCGTCTACCGGGTCTATCAAGATACATATTCGGCGCCTGCCTGGAGCTTCGCTTATCTGGAAGACGCCATTGGCGAATCTCTTAAATGGGGGGGTTCCAAAGTCGTCAGAACGACCGACAATGCGGTTGTGCATACGAACGAAGCTTCCTACAAAGTGTATCAGAGCGACAATTTTCTGAGTGAATTCCAGTCGCTTGACGCGGCTGCGGCCTATGCTTCCCGCTGGGCCCACAGCGAAATCTCTTATAACGGCAAAATTATCTGGAGCAATTATCCGAACTATCAGGTTTTGCAGAACAACACGCTGATCGGAGATTTTAACACCATTCCTCAGGCGCTGGAGTACGCATCCAAATATTCGAACAGCACGATCCGTACCTTGGACCGCAATGTCATCTGGGATAATCTCCGCAAAATGCAGTACTGGGGCTGGACGGGCTCTTCCGCAGCCTCGACCATCCAAACGCAAGCATCCGGCACCGTCGGCCTTGATGTGGTATCGCCTACCTACTTCCAGCTTGCGGACGCGAGCGGCAAAGTCGACGACAAGTCCGAAGCGGCTACGGTCGACTGGCTCAAAAAGCAGGGATTTACCGTGTATCCCCTGATCAACAACCAGTTTAATGCGGAAATGACCTCGGCTTTCCTGGCGAATCCCGCTGCGCAGACCGCCTTCATCCGCCAGATCGTCGATAAAGCCGCCGCTTTGAAAGTGGACGGGCTCAATCTCGACTTTGAAAGCCTGAGCGCCAAAGACCGGGCGAGCTACACGGCTTTCGTCAAGCAGTTTGCGAATGCCGCTCACGCGAAAAAACTGAGCGTTTCGGTCGATCTGCCGCGGGGAAGCATCAAATGGAACGACAAAACCGCGTATGACCATGAGAAACTCGCTACATACGTGGATTACATCGCCATCATGGCCTATGACCAGTACTGGAAAGGCAGCACGGAGCCGGGCTCCGTATCCGGTCTTCCCTGGGCGGAGCAGGGCGTGATCGAATTCCTGAGCTACGGGATTCCGCGGGACAAGCTGATCATGGGCATCCCCTACTATGTCCGTGACTGGACCCTGGATGCCGCAGGCAAGCCTGTGGAGAACAAGGCGATCCTGCTCAAGGACATCCCCGCGCTCATCACGGCCAAGAAAGCCGCTAAAACGTGGGATAACGAGTTCAAGCAGTACCGGGTCGACTATACCGAAGACGGCAAAAAGCACGTGTTCTGGTTGGAAGACAACGACACGGTCAAGCAGCGCCTGGCTATCGCGCGCAAGTATGACCTTGCCGGCGTCGCCGCCTGGCGTCTCGGCTACGACACCCCGCAGTTGTGGGAAATGATGCTGCAGGAGAAATAGAAAAAAGTTGGCACCGTCGGGTGTCAGCTTTTTTTGCTTGGAATCCATAAAATTCTAGGTGAAAAATCATACACACTCGCTTAATTATGCAAACTATCGTCAACCCTATTTCAGAGCTTAGTATATAATTACACGAACATCTCATCAATGGCAGGTACGTGGACCTCAGCTTTCTGTTCAAACAGGTTCGAGAGCGTCAATCTTTCGGATATGGATGAGGTTAAGCTCTATAAATTACGCATTGACCGCTACGGAGGTGCCGGGTCTGAATTTATCGAATAAATCAGGGATTTATTCCAATACTTGAAAGTGTTCAGCGGCTTCATGGGTATGAACCGTGAATTTTTTTACGAAAGAATTAATGGGTACTTTATAATGTAGATAAAGAGTGTGTTATGGAGGGAAACAAATGGTAAGTCATAAATGGGTTTTAATCATTGACGATGAAGATGATTTAGCGCGTCTGATGAAGACAGTTTTACATAAAGAAGGTATTGCAGACGTTGTAACTGCCGGGACCGTTGCGGAGGGTTGGGAAAAGTTTCAGGAGTATAATCCTGAGCTTATATTGCTAGATATTATGCTGCCAGATGGAGAAGGATATGATTTATGCAGGAAAATTCGGGAAACGTCAAATGCACCGATCTTATTTATGTCTGCAAAGGATGAGGAAATTAATAAGCTTTTAGGACTGGCGATAGGTGGCGATGATTATATTACTAAACCGTTCAGTCCGAAAGAAGTCGCTTATCGGGTAAAGGCACAGCTGAGAAGAGCTGGCTTTACAGAGGAAAAGAAGGCTCCGAAAAGTTTGCAAGTTGGCCCCTTTGAGCTTAGTGCCAATGAGACAGAATTAAAAAAGAATGGCGAAGCCGTTGTGCTTACTGCCAAAGAAGTCGGTTTAATGAGCTGTTTTATGCATCATCCGAATCAGATAATAAGCAAAGAAACCTTGTTTGGACAGGTGTGGGGTGAAGATTTTTTGGGTTCCGATAATACAGTGATGGTACATATTCGGCGCTTACGCGAAAAAATTGAGGCAGATCCTTCAAAGCCTTCCTTTTTATTAACGGTTAAAGGGTTAGGTTATAAATTACATACCAAGGGGTGAGACAAGTTGAAATGGAAATTGACACTCCGCTTTTTAAGATCGGTTATGACTATTGTTGTGATCGTTGGTATTGTAAACGCGATTTTGTTCCTTTCCCTATTCTTTATGCAGCTAAAGTATAATATTTTCGGCATTGAAGAAGCGTCTGCAGAAACCTTTAGCCGGACCTTTTCACAATATGTAGAACTACATTCTGGCAAACCTGTTGTGAACGAAGAAGGCCTCAAAAAACTACAAGATATGAGCGCTTGGGTACAATTCTTGAATAACCATGGGGAGCAAGTATCAGCATTTTATACACCTGAAGAATTGCAAACAGAGTATTCCCCTATTGAAATTGTCCAAATGTATAAATATAAAGAATTAGATGCAAGCACGACTGTTTTTGTCAGCAAAGCTCAAAATTTCAGTTACTTTTTAGGGATTAAAAATCCGAAAGTAGCCCGCTACGTAACGACCTATGATTATGCTAAAATTTTTAAGGACGTTAATGTTTTTCTTTCCATTTTTTTTATCGTTGATGTTCTTATTGTAATCATCATTGGATTTTTATTTGGGAAAAAGTTAACTGCACCACTTCATACATTAATAGATGGTATTCAACAGCTTAGGGAACGACGTTTTAAGAAAATGCCTACTCCCAGAGGCGTTTATGAAGATGTTTTTCGTAATATGAATGAACTATCTGAAAAGCTCGATCGACATGAAGAGGAACGTAAGCGTCTCGACCAAATGCGTGAGGAATGGATTAGCAATGTTTCGCATGACATGAAAACACCACTTGCTTCTATTCAAGGTTATGCAGAATTTATAAACGACAGTGCCACAGATTTAACAGCCCAAGAATTACAGGAATACACATCCATTATCAAGAGTAAATCTATGTATATGAAGGATTTGTTAGATGACCTTAATTTAACAATGCGTTTGCGTAATCACCAGCTATCCCTGCAATTTGAAGATGTGAATCTCGTTCAGTTTCTACGAGAAATGACGATTGAACTTTTAAATGACCTGACATTTGGTGAACGGCAGGTGGAGTTTGAAGCAAATGTGGTTAAAGCCGTGCATAAAGTGGATAAAAAATTACTAAAACGAGCGATCCTTAACTTTATCTACAACGCGCTGGCGCATAACGATGAAAATGTCGTGGTGAAGATTCGAGTGGAAACCATTCATCCCAAATATGGACAAGAGCACCCGTCCGGCAGCCTATCTCCAGGTCCAGAATTTCATACCCAAATTTCGATTTCTGATAATGGCCATGGTATTCCAGCTAAAGATCTGGAACAGGTTTTCGAACGCTACTATCGGGGTACAAATACGGCAAGCAAGCATGGTACTGGGTTAGGAATGGCAATCGCAAGAGACATTATTTGGGCTCATAAGGGGAAACTCGATTTGACGAGCGTTGAAAATATGGGAACCACCATTACTATACTTTTATAATACAATTGTCTTACTTACTCGTTAGGCAGAGAAAAGGACTGTTCTTTTTTGGAGACAGCCCTTCTTCAATTTATTAATTTTTTTGCGCCTTTTGCGGAATATCCTCTAATTTCACTTCATCGTAGGATGATACTTGATCGCCTTTTTTTACATACATTTTCAAGTAGGCTCCTTTACGAAGATTTTTTTGTGCATTAAATTCAAGTGGAATTGTTTTACCTTTGGCATTTGTAGCATCTAGTGTATACGAATAGGAGGTCATCACTGTACCATCGCTCAGTTTATATTCATGGGGTTTCCCGTCCTCTGTTATTTGTAAATAGTAAGTTTCGGCATTAAAGCGATTGAAGTCAATTTTAGCTAGAGCAAAGACACCTATAGCTCCTATAACAAACAAAATACCAATAGTAATTAGAAATTTTCTCATCTCAATCATCCTTCTGTTCTATTATTTAGTGTGATAATACGATTGTAAGAAGCTACGGTTAAGAAATAATACAACCCGTAAATTACGGTATAAGCAATCATCCAGAGCAACACAGGTTTTGCTAAATCTATCATCAGTAGACCAGAGAATGCTTTTAAAGCCACTACACTGTGCAATAACCCTACTGCCAACGGTACAACAAAGATAACGAATACCTGTGACGCAATGGATTTTCGCATTTCTTTTGCACCGACACCCATTTTATGCAGCATATTGTACTGTGATTTATCTTCTTCTGCCTCTGTTAAAACTTTAAAGTAAATGATACTGCCTGTTGCAGCCAGAAATACGAGGCCAAGGAAACTTCCGATAAAAAGTAGAGAACCCACACTTTCCAAACTTGTTTGGTAATCTTGAGGAGCACTGGAAAATAGCGCTTCTTCAGGTAATTGGTTTGCAATTTTTTTAGATAAATCTACAGAGGCATGATCTACTCCAAGAACACGATAGTGTAGCACTTCTCCATCATTTCGCAATACTTTATACTGGTCATCCGAGACTACCACTGTTATACCTGCTGTGCCTCCATTCAATACGGTTTGTGTTCTAAAACTTTGAAACGTGAGTAGATGGCCGTTTCCTGTTGTTATCGTTTTTCCTGTATATATAGGTGAGAACCTCTTATCATATCCGATATCTAAAATAACCGCGCAGCCATCATTTACATTTAATTTTTCTTTATGTTGTACACTTGCTAATTTGTTGTATGTTTTTTCATCGATAACTGTATATCCTCTTTTATCAGAGCTATCGAATGTTGATGGCGAGTTTAATTCTTTCGTATGAAACGTAATGGACAGTGCTTCGATATTTTCATCGTATTTTGTATCTGATAGTACAGCACTCACTTGTTTATCCATTTCTGCATCTGTTGATTGATACATAAAGGTATTCGGATTAATAGTTTTCGCCGAGTCATTCGTATTGTAATAAAGACTATACACCGCTCCACCAGCAGTTACTGTCGTAGCACTTAACACGGCAATCACAGTTAATGTACGTGCATTCCCACGGATACGATAGAGCAGTTGCGAAATGGTTATTACATGAAGGCCTTTCCACAGCCACTTTTCATTTTTCTTAATCATTGCTAACACAAAGCCAGTCACACTGTGGAACAATAAAAATGTACCCATAATAACCGTTGTTAAAATAATTAATACGGTCATGAGAAATCCAACTTTTTCCCATACCTTAGAAGTGAAAAGGTCCTGCATCGCCAACCAATAGCCCAAGACAATTAGCAATACTCCAAGAACAGCTACTATCATAGATGATTTGGGCGCCAGTTCTCCCTTTTTCGAAGCATGAAATAAATCAATCAGCTTAAATTGATAAATCAAGCGATAGCCTTGATACGATGTCACTAAGAAAATAACCAGAAATACGATAGCAGTGTTCATCGCTGCAGCCGCTGAAAATGTAAAGGGTGCTACAACGTCATAACCCATTAAATGAATCAAAATCGTCATAAATCCTTTTGAACAAAGGAACCCAAGTACAATCCCTACTACTAAAGAGAATAATCCTAATAATAAATTTTCAAAAAAGAGCATAAAGCCTATTTGACGATTACGTACACCCAGCAACGCATACAATGCCACTTCTTTTTTACGTTTTTTCATAAAAAATGAATTGGAATAGGCTATAAATATGAAAACGAAAAAGATGAGAATGACTGCCGCCCCACTCATTAGCGAACCTAGTTTTTGGGATGAAGCCGTCTGTTCTGCTATCGTATCACTATATTTTAATGTCACAAATGTAAAGTAAATGATGATACTAAACACCATCGATGCAATGTATAAAAAATATTGAGAAAAGTTTCGTGCTATATTTCTTCTTGCTAGACTATATAACGTCATCTACCTCACCTCCAATTGCTGCATGAACATCTAAGATCTCTTGGAAGAAGGCTTTGCGTGTCTGATCACGACGATATATTTCTGTTGAAAATGAACCATCCTTGATGAAAATAATCCGGCGGCAGAAGCTTGCGGCAAACGCATCATGGGTCACCATCATAATGGTCGAATTGTTATTTTCATTTAAAGTACTTAAGCTTTCCAATAAATCTGTTGCTGATTTGGAGTCAAGCGCACCCGTTGGTTCATCAGCCAAAATCAGTGCAGGCTCTGTCACAAGCGCTCTAGCCGCAGCGGTTCTTTGCTTTTGACCACCAGAAATTTGGTAGGGATATTTTTCCAGTAAATCTTCAATACCAAATACTTTAGAGATCTGAGTCACGAGGTGATTGATTTTCTTCGCTGGAATTTTAGCAATCGCCAGAGGAAGCAATATGTTTTCCTTTACAGTCAAGGAATCGAGTAAATTGTAATCTTGGAAGATGAAACCGAGATTATCACGTCGGAAGTCTGCCAAAGCTGCTTCCTTCATGTCATGAATACTCTTGTTCTTCATATAAATCTTCCCTTGAGTTGGAGAATCAATGGTTGCTAACAAATTTAGCAAGGTTGATTTTCCCGCTCCGGAAGGTCCCATAATCCCTACAAACTCACCTGCATGAATGTCAAAAGACACGTTTTCTAACGCTGTGTAAGCAGCACTTAACTTCCCGTACACTTTTTTTATATTTTCTACTTTTAATAATGGTTCCATTCATTTCACCTCTTAATTTGCTGATACTTATACTATAGGCTGCGAACCTTACAGCAAATTCATACCAACCTTACAACAAGCTTAAATCCACAAAAAAAGGGGTACCCCGTAGCCATTTAAGACTACGGGGTACCCCTTTGCTATTGAATAGGATTTAGGTGAATCTTTTGAGCGGGCGCTCCGTGGGGACTGTCTCGGCGATCTTCTCTAAAAATAACAAAAAGGAATCGCCCTTCTGCATTATTTTTTTCTGGTTGTATATAAATCAGAAGCTTCATCAAAGTAAAAGCGGCGTTTTTCTTTGCCAAACACGACTAATACAATATGGATGAACAACACGATCATTAAAGTGATAAAGGTCAATCCAGCACCTAGCGTTAAGAATATAGATGCCTTATAAAATGGAGAATCCATTGATATTTCCACGTTATTCAAAGTATTCGCAATTGCTGTTGTGAAGTATATCGCGTAAATAGCACCAAAGCGTTTAAATAATCGCTTGTTTGTTTCCACACGACTTACTTTACTGTCATAGCGATAGCGCATAATTTTCGTACCGACTGTCGATCCGTTCCAAATCCATGGAATAATAAAAAATGTTACAGAAAGTGTAATTGTACTCGCAATAAATTCAGTAACCATATTAACGTTGGTCATACTCAACACTATTTTAACTACCATGTTGCTGATAAATAGATCAATACTAACAGCCAGCAACACAGACATCCCTCTTACTTCATCAAGAGCCAATAATCTTTCTGCTTTCTCATTAATTTTCTTTTTGGATGGGAATAACGCTAACACAGCTGGAGCAATAAAGAAACCCAGTACCCCGCCAGTAGTATTCAACAATAAATCATCCACATCAAAAATGCGATAAGGGCAATTATAAATCCCGTAAATGCCGGTTACCTGTGTTACCTCATAAAATAATGTTAATAAGAACGTGATTCCTAGAGCTTTCTTCCAGTATTTCTTGTCTTGAAAAAAGTATCGCAAGTAAACACCAAAAGGTAATAATAGCAAGAAATTGAAAAACGCTTGATAGAAGGATGGTTGGTTAAATAACAGTTTATAAGTTGCAGGCTGTGATAACACAATGCCGCTATTCCCAAAGGTGTCCACTATAAATTGAAATGGCAGAAGTGAATAATGTTGTGTACCCGGTTTTTGTAGCGAACAAGTATTGCGTATTTCTGGCAAAGGCAACAATACTAAAAATAACGCGGCTAGAAAGTAAAAGATAAATGAAAATGAAATTAACGTGGTAGAAAATGGCAGAAAATTATATTTTCTATATGTATAAATGAGCCATGGGATAACTAAGGCAAATGTTAAAACAACAAAAAAGATCGCTGCCACAAAGATTGGTTGAATATATGCTGACATTGTTTCTCCCTCCTTTATAGGAACTTTGATATTCCGCCCCTGATTCACTCACTAAATTTATTTAGTATTTATATTTACCATAAAACTGATTCTAATTCAAATGAAGTTGGAACATTTTATCCTATTTAAGGATCCTGTAATGTTGGCATTAATTTAATGTAAGGTTCGCAACTTAGCTGCTCCTGAATAATCCCCTTATTGTTTATACATAAATAAAAAAGCTCCTGCTCACCACATGCAGAAACTTCTACTAGAATTGACTCACGCGAACATCCCATCAATGACAGGTACGTCACTAAGTATTTATAACAGAGACCTTATCTTTTGTCTTGAGTCTCGTAAATTCTTTTCTGACCATAACAACAGTCCAGAGTACAATGATGGCATCAATCGCAAGCGAACCCAAATAAATGCCGGAGACTCCCATCATTTTAGGTAAAATCAACATGACCGGTATATAGAAAACGAGCTGTCTTGCAATTCCGATAATGGCTGCCGGTTTTCCTTTATTAATAGAAGGGAAAAATGTCATTGCCATAAAAATCATCGACAATAGCGGTAAAATAGCCATGTGAATTCGGAAATACATCGATTGTGTTCCCGTAAATACTTGATCCGGCAGCATGAAGCCCAGAATCATTTCGGGAGCGGCCATGGAAAAGATCCAAAAAGGCAAGGTCAACAGCATGGAGGCAACGGTAAATATTCTGTAGGCTTTTATAACGCGCTCATATTGCCCAGCGCCGTAGTTTATACCAATGACTGGCTGCAGGGCACGCATTAAACCAAAGATCGGCGTAAGTAAAAAAGTAAACACACGATAGACCACGCCATAAAAGGCAATATCCAGCATCGTCCCAAATTTAGCAAGTGCGTTGAAAACGACAACCCCCTGCACCAGACTCATCACATTCATAATTAGCGAAGACAAGCCCAGTCCAATGATCGATTTGACAGTGGCGGCATCCCTATAAATGGAGAAGACCTTTGTTTGGAAGGAAGCAAAACCTTTGCCAAAGTAAATCCAGCCCAGAAGCGTGTAGACAAACATGCTGATATTGGTGGCCCATGCGGCCCCTTCTACACCTGAATCAAGAACGACCACCAGAATATAGTTGAACAAGATATCTGCCGCCAGACCGATTCCCATCATGACGGCCGCCGACTTCATCTTTCCTTCACCTCTTACAATCATGTTGGCTGCCAGACCATAGATCCAGAAAAACGAGCCTATGACTGTAATTCTAAAGAAACGGTCCCCCAGGAACAACACTTCGCCTTCTCCTCCCATCATCCTTATGAGTGGAGTGGAGAATAGCAGACCCAGTATCATATAAATCACGGTTACAATAAGGGAAAGATAGTTGACATGCCCGAGCAGCCGTTCCTGTGTGCGCTTGTCCTGCCGGCCGATGGCCATACTTAATACTGAGCCAGCGCCAACCCCGATTAAGGAGCCTAGACCGACACTGATCTGGGTTAGCGGATAGGCTACGGAAACCCCGGCCAGAGCGCTTTCTCCGATATAACGACCTACAAAAACGGCAGCAATGACCGCATTTAATCCATAGAGAACCATGGCAATGATCGCCGGCCATGATAATTGAAGCATCACTTTCCACAGATTTACATTCAAGATGAAATCCTGCTGTTTTCCTTTTTCATCTACGGTTGTTGGACTCATATAAAATCCTCCTGACTTTCTAGATACAAAGCGTCCTTATTTGACTCGCCATCCGTCGGATTCTTGCTGCAAGCTCCACAAATCTGCATATAATCCCTTTCTTTTCAACAACTCCATATGAGTACCTTCTTCAACAAGTTGACCTTGATCAAGTACAAGTATCTTATCCGCATGTTGAACCGTCTTCAATCGATGCGCGATAAGGATGACGGTTTTATCGGCGACCAGTTCGTTAATAGCCTTTTGTACAGCAGATTCATTTTCAGGATCAAGTGAAGCGGTTGCTTCGTCGAGCAGCACGATCGACGCGTCTTTCAGCAAGGCACGGGCAATCGATATCCGCTGCTTCTCTCCGCCGGATAGCGTCGAGCCGCCCTCTCCTACCGGCGTATCATAGCCTTGAGGCAATTGAGAGATGAATTCATGGCAACAAGCACGCTTGGCCGCTGCTTCCACTTCTTCTTGAGCAGCGTCCATCTTTCCGATTCGGATGTTGTTGCCGATAGTATCCTGGAATAAATAAACGTCTTGGAACACCATAGAAATATGTTTCAAAAGATCCTCCGGATTTGCATGTCGAATGGATTGACCACCAATCTCGATCGTCCCCTGTTGGATATCCCAAAATCGTGCAATCAAGCGCGTTACCGTACTCTTCCCGCTGCCTGACGGTCCAACCAAAGCCGTAATGGTTCGCGGTTCAATCGTAAATGACAAGTCCCTAATGATAAGTGCATTGTCATCATAGCCAAATAGGACCCGGTCAAAAACAATCTGCCCCTGAGGTTGAATGCTATCTGTCCCCTGCATCGGTTGTTCCTGCTGCACGTCCATGATGCGTTGGGCGCTATAGGCCGAATACCGAATTTCTCCATAGTTCATCAACACCACAGTCAGCGGCTCGAATACTCGGGTACCCACCAGCAAGAACAGGAGAAAAACGGGAAGTGAAAGTGTTCCGCCGACCAGCAAGTAGCTGCCGACAAAAATCATGATCGTCATCCCAGAGCGGGTCAGCAGCATCGCGCCCATAATCAAGGGTCCCATAACGCCTTCCAAGCGGATGGACGCACGCATTAACCGATCAAATGAAAGACGCAATCGCTCAAACCGTTTCCCTCCCATATTATGGGCCTTGATCTCGCGTATTCCGGTTAAATACTCCTGCAGCCGGCTGGCGGCTTCATTCTTGGCCTTGACATGAGTTTCGCTTAAACGCGCCTGAAGCGCGTCCGTCAGCCAAAGCAGCAGTACGCCGAACGGAACAGCAACGAACATCGCTAATGCCATTTGCCAATCCAGAAACATAAGTCCCGACAATGCCAGGAGGGGCAGTATGATAGCGCTGATGAGTTGAGGCACATTGTGGGAAATCGTGTGCTCAACTTGCGAGTAGTCACTTAATAATAGGTTGGTAACATCCCCCGGATCTCGTTTGCCAAAATATCCGAGCGACAGATGACGCAAATGTTCGGCCAACTTCAGGCGGCCGGATGCAGCCAGGCTATAGGCTGCTTTGTACGACTTGTCGTAAAGTAAGGCGTACGCCCCATAAGACACCATCAGCCAAAAAAACAAAAAGGCGCATACCACCCATAACCGTCCGGTACTCAAGCCCGCCTCCGGTTCCGCAAAGGAGCTATAGATCGTATTAAAAATATCAACAAGCAAAGCGGCCGGAATGACTTTAGAGATCCCATCCAGTAAGGCCGCAAAGGAGGATGGCCATAAGCTTCTGGTGTTTCCTCCCGAGATGTTAGTAAAGTAACGGTTCATTAGCCTAAGCCCCCCTTTGCAGCGACCGCATGTGCCGGCGAGTTGTCTTTCGCGCCGAGTCTCCATGAAGCTGCGCTGATATGAGCTTGCCACATCTGCTCATACAGGCCGTTTAATTTCCGCAGTTCGTCATGCGTTCCCCGTTCCGCAATTTCTCCCCGCTTCACGAACAGAATTTGATCTGCCGCGCGAATCGTAGACAGGCGGTGAGCAATGATGAGGACGGTTTTTCCTTTGACCAGCTCGGCCAGACCCCGCTGGATCTTCTTTTCGTTCCCAGCATCCGCATAAGCTGTTGCTTCATCCAACACGAGGATCGGCGCATTTTTCAGCAATGCACGGGCAATCGCAATCCGCTGCGCCTCTCCGCCGGATAAATAGGTTCCGCCTTCCCCGATTTTGGTATCGTACCCGTACGCCAGCTTCTCGATGTATTCATGGCAGCAGGCCGTCTTCGTAGCTGCGATGACCTCTTCAATGGAAGCGGTCGTATTTCCCATCCGGATATTCGCTTCGATCGTATCATAGAACAGATGCACATCCTGAAACACGAAGGAAACCGTATCCATCAGCTTTTCCGTCCCCATCTCACGAATCGGAACGCCCCCAATCGTAATGTCGCCCTCCTGAACATCCCAGAAACGCAGCAGCAGATTGGCAATGGTCGATTTCCCACCGCCTGAAGGACCGACCAACGCGGTCATCTCACCCGCTCGCGCAACAAAATGGATACCGTTAAGCACTGGCTTAAAATCCTTGCTTTCTTTCGTTTCGTAAGCGAAGGAAACCTGCTTAAAGGCGATATCGTGCACGGTTGGAACTTGGGGAGATGCCGGTTCCGTCACCATCGCTTCGGAAAAAATGGCCTCAATACGCTTATTGCCTTCAACAATTTCTCGCATCCCGCTTCCCGCATGCATCAACTTCAATAACGGTACCGATAAGCTCGGTGTAACGATCAGAAACAGAATAAAAGTAATGGCAAACGATTGATTTCCGGAATGACCATTTCCAAGAAGAATGCCCACAGGTACGATAAACGTGAACAAAGAACTGACAATAACGAAAAAAAGACTGTACGGCGTCTTGCATAAATCCGTTATTTTCAATGAGATATCACGGTAGTTGGCAACGGATTGCTTAAACGTCAGGAAGGATTCGGCCGAAATACCGAATATTTTCACAGCGGGCATTGCACGGACATATTCGACACCGGTTGCATTCATTTCTTCCACGGCGTATTGAAATTCGCGATATGCTGTTTGTCCTCTTTCGCTGGTAAACATACGGGTCTGAAGCCAAAATCCGAATCCGATCGGGATGAGCAGAACCAGCGCCAAGCGCCAATCCAGCCAAAAAAAATAGCCCATCAATAAAAGCGGTATCATGACCGCACTGACAATATCGGGTAATTGGTGGGCAATAAATTTCTCGATTTTTTCGACACTGACTTCGATAATTTTTTTCAATTCGCCCGTAGTCGTTTTCGTATGGTAACCCATTGGCACTTTGGCAACATGCTCTGCCAGGCGCACCCGAAGCTGATAGAGAATAGTAAACGCAGCGATATGTGAGCACATCCCGCCGATATACAGAGCTACCAAAGCCCCCATACAGGCTATAAACGCGACGCCCCCCCAATACAGAATAAGCTCCTTGTCTGCACCCTCAGGACTTTGTGCATGGTTCAACAATTCCTCGACTATCTTATACACCGCGACAAAAGGAACAAGCTGCAACAAGCTGGAAAAGAAGGAGAACACGCTTGCGACCGTCAACAGCCCCTTTTTCTCGCCGGCAATATGCAACAGGCCCGACACTTCGGACTTGAAACTCATCTGCCTCCACTCCTTTCCTTTTATGTAGTGAAAAACAAAATCATCCCTGCCCGAATATCAGGCAAGGACACCCAGACCTTCTATACAAAAAATTGGAGTTATCTATTCGTTGCTTTTATGGTTTTTCAATATTTGCTCTCCGAGTCGGTCGAGCAGCTCCATACGACCAATCGCCGTGAAGGAATAATTGTAATTGTCGATATTCGATATTTTGTAGACATTCCCTTTCTGTACGGCTTTGAGATTGTTCCAAACTTTACTGTCGTTCATTGTGTTTTCGCTGTTCTCCATTAGTATCAAGTTGTCAGGATTGATCGTCGCTAAGGATTCAAGGTTTATTTCCCGCCCTCCCCAGCTTTCAGGTTCTGGAATGCCGTCCGTACGCTTCAATGCAAGATCCGTATAAATAAGCTCAGCAGTTCCGGATGAGGAGTAGATGACAAGATTTTTAGGATAGGTTTCGATTACAGCAAAGGTTTCGTTCCCAAGAACAGGTTCTAATTTCTTGCTCCATTCTTCTACCTTTCTGTCATACTCAGACAACCATTTATCCTTCTTCTCTTCTTCTCCAAAAAGATCCGCTAAAAAGGCAAAACGGTTTCTCCACTCGTAATAGGGATAGGGCACAATCACTGTCGGGGCAACCTTGGATAGCTGCTCGTACAGATTTTCATTAAATAAGGTTCCCAGAATAATCAAATCCGGTTTAGCGGATACGACTAACTCCAGGCTGATCGGCTCTGCGTACCAACCCAAATTGACTGTATCTGCGCTTAAAAGATTTTTAATCGTTGGAGACAATACGGCTCTATTGCCGAAATCCGTATTCCCTGAGGCAATCGGTTGTATTCCAAGTAACAGAAGCTCCTCCGTTGATCCTGAAAGGTCGGCGATGCGCTTAGGATGGATCGGAATTTTAACCTTGTCGCCCTTGGCATTTTCAATCTCTTTAAAATTTTGTTGATTCTCCCCGTCGCGGGTCGTCTGGTTTCCGCATGCGGTTATTACCAACATGCAACATAGGATGGCCAAAACTAGTACTCGTTTCATCGTCTCTCCCTTTCATTTATAGATAATGATAATCATTATCAATTATTTTTTTAAAAAAAAGCCTTTACGATTGCTTCCTAGCAACTGTCATGAACTAGTATCCCACTTCCCCCCTTGATCCAGATACCCAAATCGGGAGTAAAAAACACAAATACGGATTTTGTTCTTTCTTACTGGCGAAATTGTCGGAAGTACTCGGAGGGATTGACACCGTATTTTCTTTTGAATTGTTCGGAAAAATGACCTGTCTTCCCGAAACCTACTGCATAGGCCGCCTCCGTAATCTTCATTCTGCCTTCTTCTAACATGTGGAAGGCAGCTTCCAGCCTTCGGTCGATCACATAAGCATGAACTGGCAGGCCAAACAGCAATTTGAATCCTTTTTTAAGTTTGAATTCGTTCAAACATACCCGCTTGGCGAGTGCTCCTAGACCAGGCGGGGAAATCAAATCGCCATCCAGTATGTCTTTGGCGAGATGAAGGCTTGCAACCTCCGTTCTGGACAGACCAAGCGCTGGAGAGGAGGTGTTCTTTTCCAAAATAACTTCGTATAGATACAAGGCAATTAGTTCCAATATTTTTCCTTCCAAGTAAATATGCTTGATATCACCATGGTAATAGCAGTGAATGATATCATGAACAATTCGTTTCATTCCGGATGTCATTTGGCTGTTATAGAAGAGTCCGGAATTTCCTGATAAGGCGGACGATATTTTGTGTAGGGGAAGATGGTGCAGGGGCCCAATCGACTCCATGTGATTAAGCTTTAGAGTAAGACCTTGAAAGTGACTGTCGACGTCATACTGACATCGATTGCTAGTTTGAATACTGCCAAAAGCGGAGACCTCCCACGGATCGAGTCCAAATTCGCCCTTTCTTCCTTCTACGCTCCAACGGATGCTGTCTCCGAGACAGAATCCAAGGTTTATGTTATTCCCTCCTTCTTTACTGCTCAGGGTCATATTTTTAGTAAAGCGTACGTCGCATATTACTAGGTCTATAGAAGAATACGTACGAATACATTTCCAGTAGCCCTTGCCCATCTCTTCAGGCACCTTCACTATCTGTTCAAAAGAGCATGTTCGATACATTTCATTTAGATTAAGTGTGAGTCCGCAGTTACTATTTTCTTCATTCGCAATCTCACAATGTCGCTCAACGCTTTCCACAAATTCAACCCCGTTTCTATCAGAAGCCGCCCTTTCGGAGGACCACATATTTTCGAATGGATGGATATTATCCTTGCAGGAGTTTCCCGATCGCATCCGCGAATGCTTGTTCCTAACGATTGGAAACTTATCATAAGTAATGATAATCATTATCAATTAAATAATCAATAGCAACCCATGTATCCAGGAACCGCCTTGCTCCTTGTCTTCCGCTGACTGCTTACTTATCACGGACTCGTTATATACCTATTCCGAGAATTATACGAACCCTTTGCCTCCTTTTCATAAAAACAAAAAAGAACGCAAACCTCGGAAGTACATCCGAAATTTACGTTCTTCACAAACTATATTTTCATCTCAGTTCAATCATTATGAACCTAAAGTATCACCGCTAATTAGGCAGCGTCGCCTGATACTGACTCCAAAGCGTATTCACGTCTGTTCCGGTAATCACTTTAAATTGATTTTCTTTCCACAGCTGAATTTCATTTGCATTCCCGAAGAGGTTGTAAGGGATCGGAGCCGCATTCAATTCACGGATGAAGCCGCGTTTCTTCGTGTCTTCAACCCAGCGAAGGAAGTTCGCCGTTCCTTTCGTCTGCCAGGTTCCACCCTTGGTCGCGCCATAACGGTCGTGATAGCCTGTCTGGTAACGTAAGCTATCCGCTATCGCTTCCACATCAAAGTTGCTGTACTGATAAACATGGCCTATTTCATGATACAGAATGCCAATGATTTCTTCGCGCAGCGATTTGGAAGGGCTGGCTACAAAATTTTTCAGATACTGGGAACTGAAGCCAACTGTCTTCTGCGTAGAGTCTCCGGATGTCCAAGCCACTCCGGGAACATCTTCAATGGTCACCAGGATTTTTTTAACATCGACAGGCGCATCTGCGGGATTGCTGTATAACAGTTCGTGTACTTTACGTGCGACGGCCAAGATTTCTTTCTCGGCATTGGGAAGGGCATTCGTGAATAAGCTGCCGTTGCCTGCCGAATCCAGATTTTTTACTTCGATGACCGGGTTGACGGCATGCCCGATATCATTCGTGCGCGAAAATTCAACTTCTCCCAATTGTATGGAGGTTCCGCTGTGATTCTTTATGTTGTTGAGCCTGTAGTACCGATAGGCCGTGGTATTGTTAGTTAGAAGGTAATGCTTGCGCTGGTGCCGAGCGTTGAAGTTCTCATCGCTTTTCGTGTCTATGCCGGTCCAGGTATTGTTATCATTGGATCCTTGCAGAACCCAGCTTTTGGGATCGCGTTCGGGTCTATCATTAGCTGCCGTAAGCGCGTAGCCATCGAGCGTCACCTGTTCGCCGAAGTCGAACTTAAGCCATGCGGTATCGTCTTTAATTAACCATTTGGTCACGCTTGTCCCATCCACCAGGTTCTCTTTGATGTTGGTAGGCGTATGTTCTCCGCTTGCCGTAACCGTGGGCTTGGTCGTACTCCATGTTTTCGCGCTGCCGTCATATAATTTGATTTCAGACAGCTGCAGGATACCGCTTCCGCTCTGATTGTTAAAATCATCGAATTTCACGTATTTATATGCGGTCGTATTGGTAAATGAATAAGTTTTCGTCTCATGCCGGGAAGAGAAACTTTGGTTTTGCCGTGTGTCCAGCGGAATCCAGTCAGATCCGTCGTTAGAGCCTTTTAACACCCAGCTTTTCGGATCTCTGTCAGGTACGTCCTCGGCGGAAGTAATGGTGTATGAGGTTACGGCTTTGGGAGCGGAAAATTCATATTGAAGCCAAGCCGGACTGCTGAATGTCAACCATTTCGAAAAAACATCCTGGTCGAACGCTTTATCCTTCCCTTGGTGCGGCGCAAACTCCCCACTTGCCGTTACATTGCCGCCTAAAGCCAAATTAGTCGGTATAGCGATTGAAGTCGGTTGCGCTGCCGCCGCAGATGGAATGTGTACACTGCTGCTGAAGGCTATTCCTACGGCGGCCGCTAAAACAAGAGCTCTAAATTTCCTCACGTTTCGTCCTCTCCTCTATCCTTTTATTTGGTATTATTAGTAAAATATACCATGTTAGGCGTGGAGTCTCAATTGACGATAATTACGGAAATTTTTAACGGATCCTAAAAGAGTTCATTTTATCACTCTACAGGCGGCTTATTATATCCCCTGTCCCCATAAGGCTCCAACTTCTCCAGCCACCGCTTTTTCAGCTGCTTCCGCTCCCAGCGCATGTCTGTAATTTCTGCAGCTTCTTTCTGCTCCAGCACCTCAAAGGTGAAGTTTTCTGCGCCCAGTTCCTTCCAATCCTTTTGAAGCTGAGAGTTGGCAAATCTGCCCATGTCCAGTTGAGCCTGCAGGGTGATCCATTTGTTTTTCAGGTTGGGATAGGTGTCTACGTACATTTTACCGTTGGTCTTGTTGAGAATCTGAATAGCCCCCATGTAGGTCTTCACCTGCTTGTATTCTTCCAAAAGCTCCTTGCGCTTGGTTTTATCCATGTCTTTCTCTCCTTTCGCCACTATATAACAAATACAACTTTACAAATACCGGGCGATAATCCGGACTAACTTAGCAGGCAAATCTGTCAGATTCGTGATATCCAAAAATCGCTCGCTTCCATAGATCTGATGAATGACATCCTTGTCCTGGCCTATCGCGGCTGCAAGAAAAGTAATTCCTTTGCGTTCATATTCGGCCATGGTCTGCCGCATGTCTTTGATGGCGTAGGTTCCGGTATAATCCTCCATCGCTTTGGGCTGCCCGTCGCTTATGCTGATCAATAGTCTTGTCTGCTGCGGGGAACCGGCTAACCGGTCTGCCATAATGCGAAGCGCCATCCCGTCACGGTTGTTGCTTCTGGCGCGAATTCCCGTCAGTCTGTACCGGTCGTTGGGATCTGTTTTGTCCAGATCCGTATAGGCGTAGACGGACATTTGCTCCAGCCTGGAAGCATCTGCCGTATCCCCGTAAATCAGGACCGGAATATGACATAGTTGACAAAATTCATAGACGGCTATCACCGCACGCTTTGCGGCTTCCAGTCTCCCGAAAGCGGACATCGATGCCGACTCATCCACCCTTAGACCGACGACAAGAGAAGGAGAATCGGTTGGCGGAATTTTCTTGGCGAAATTCCTGAGATCCCGGTAAACTGCGCTGTCCGCCTGAAATTTGCTGCCGTAATAGTGATGCCTCGCAAATTCGGAGGAAGTCTCGTGTTCCAGCAGCGGAAGTGTTTTTCGGGCAATTTCCCGTACGACAGGCATGAGCTCCGCACTTAAACGGGCATATTCCGCTTGAGAATCATTATCGTAATCCGGACGGTGAACAATAAGCTTCACCTTGCTGTGAATCGAACCGGACACGATCTCCCGGGCATCGCGATTCAGCTTTTTGCGGTAATCCCGCTCCTTTTGCCTGGCTTCGTCGGACTTCGTTTCAAGATTCGCCTGATGATACTTCGGAGCTCCGTCCTCTTCCCTATCTGAAAACTCCGTGTCGGTGGAGTCGTCAGAAAGCCCGGATGTGTTTTCGTCACTATCGGCGGATTTTTTTAAAGCGATCCCTTGTTCTTCAAGCTCATCGTCCTGTTCAACATCCGTGTTGCCGACCGTTCCCTCTGTTTTTAGTTCTGCTTCGTCCGTTATTCTTTTTTTTTTGCTTCGGCATCGACTTGGTCCAGCCCGTTCAGCAGCCCCCGGCTTTTCAACGCTTCTTCCAATAGGTGGATCTCTTCGGAATCCGTGGTTATCTTGTAGATGACTTTGTGGTAAAGGGATTCTTTAGCCGAAGCGCCTCCGGCCACCGCATCCGCCCAGTAGAAGAAGGAGCGCATGCCCGCTACACCCTTAATCGCGTTGGCCCGGGCCGTTTTGTCCAAAAGGATAATGATCTCCGCTAACATATCCAGCGTTTTTTCATCGCTGAAGCCGGTTTTGGACATGGCCCGTTCTACCATAATTTCTTTGGTCGGCAGGTCCATTTTTTCCGTATGCTGAACTCTGTCGCGCAGGGCCTCGTTTAACGGCCGGGTTCCCGCATAACTGCGGTTCGTCGTGATGACCGCGATGAAATCGGGATGTCTGTGAATGATTTCCGTGGGAAGGTTAATGCTGCCATCAAGCTCTAAGGCGGAGTTGAGTGCCATGAGCACCGCGGCGTCCCGGATAACGGTCGGTTCCTGAATTTCGAGAAGATAGCCGCTTCGATAGGCTCTGACGATTTCGGAGGGGTAAAACCGGTACTCTACCCCTTCATCAGGGGAGTTTTGCTCCATCTGGTCCAATAACTGCTTCAGCCTTAAGGCAGCCCCCTCCCGGGTAACTCCCAGCACGTTCATCACGACTTCAGCCGCGCTTTGAAAACCGTCGCTTTCATATAAAGCTTTCAAAACGGTTTGCTCCGCAGCCTCCATATGCTCCAATCGGTCCGTCGAAATAACGGGCAAAATAGCCCCGATAATATCGGTTTTATCCATATCGGCAAAACAGGTCACTTTCGTGTAAGGCAGCCCCAAATCAGCCGACAAGGCTTTGGCGAGTTGGGTTTTGCCGGAACCTGCGTCTCCCTCAAGCAGAACATTGGCGATTTTCATTTCCCCGCGATTCCAGTTGCGCTTGATTTCTTTGCAAATCCGAATTTCCTCTTCGCTGACCTTGTGAGAGGCCGGCTTTTTCCAAACCAGTGCTTGTTCCGCATCCGTCAGCTGCCTGTCGGGAGACACGTAATAATCCCCGTTGACGTTCATCGCTTTTCACCTCTTATAAGGGGTCAATACCCCATTTCCTCCAGCAGCCGGGATAACACGCGAAGCCGTTCCCCGATCATTTCGCCATCCTCGCTGAGCGCCTGAGCGAACAGCTTAATATCTTGATCCAGCATGGGATTGTCTTCGCAAACGGACACACTCATCGCATCCCCCTGCAGCCCGATACGGTCAATCATGGGGTTCTCGGGATCATACAATTTCGGAAAACGGTAGGCATCCTGAAAATATAAGCTGCTTCTGCAAATCATAATGGCAAGGTCAAGAACACGGTGCATGGGAAGCTCCTCCGACTGTCTGGACCATTTTTCTCCCGTATGTCTCCATACTTTGGCCGAAATATCGACCTTGCCTCTATCGTTCCATTGGGCCAGCCCCAGAGATAATCCTTTGGCGTCCGTGTTCCGGGCGAGCCGTCCGTCGACCTGTTCGTAATTTTCTGAAACGATAACCGGCTTATGCTTTAACGTTGTCGGGATTTTCATAGTTAACACGCTCCAATTTGTATTTTACTGATTTACTAATTTACTAATTTACTAAATCTAAAGTTATCTTACTCTTCATTCCATCATCTGTCAATCCGGGTATTGGTTCAAAAACAAAAGACCGGTAAACCAGTCGGTTCAGCGGCCTGTTTGTTGTGGATTAAATAAGTAGTCTTTCCTTACAAAAACGCCCCGAAATAAAACTCCAGCGCTTCCCGCGAATAACGGTCATCCCCCTGCCAGCCCGCCACGGAATTAAAGTCATGATCTCCGCCGCGACGCCTGCGCGGTGTGTCCCCCTGTGCCAGCAAGCCGGCATATCCCCATATTTCCATCACCACATCCCGTTCATTCTTGCTCGAAGGGAGTACATCCTTCCAACACTTTTCCAGCTTTCGGGCACTATCGTGATCCTCGCATTCCTGAATCGCTTCGGTCATTTTGTGAAGAATGGCCTTATCCTCCGGGGTTACGTCGAAGGCTTCCTCTTTGCTGAATAATTCGAGATCCAGCCAGCAGTAAAGAAGCCAGTTCAAACGAATTCCTCCCCATTTGATCCGCTCGAAATTCAGCACGTTCAGATCCGTATTGACATATTCGAGGTCCGACATTAGCCCGTGGTGGTTGCAGTCCCCGCAGCTGCTGTAATTAGCCCGCACTGCACGGCGCTCTCCATACGTATGGAGGGGCAGCTTAGCTGTCAACGCCCAACTGGAAAGGGCGCTTCGCAAATGAACTTTTTTTGTGGAAAGACTATGCAGAAAAGCGGCGGCTACTTGTTCCTTCGTAATGGTTTGATGGAGGTCGTGGAGGCGCTTGATCAGCTCATCATGCTTAACGGTAAGGGGATCGAACATGAGCCCTTTGCTCTTGGCATATTCGAAATCTTCACCGGCGAAGTCTTCCGGCCTGTATTTCCAACCGGCGGCAGTCCAAAAAGTGGTTGTCAATATTTTTTTCGCTTTTTTATCTATCGGATTCACGTCCTCTTCCGTTTTTCAATCCCCATTCTTCATGATTCAGGAGATGATATGGTATACAGCAGTCTTTTTGTCATGATGATTTCCATGGGTTCGTTTTCGAGCAGCAGACATCCCGCGTCCCGGTACCCCAGCTTTCGGTAAAAATGCTGTGCTTCTTCATTGGCCAAAGTGGATGTCATAACCAGCTTGAACCCGCGTTGTGTCATTTCTTTTTCCCAAAAAAGGACAACTTCCTTTCCGAAACCTCCCCCCCGATACGGTTCGTCGATCCAAAGCATGTTCATAAACGGAGTGTTATCCCAAAAGTATCCGTATCTCATCCAGCCGATGTTGATATTCTCTTCATTCCGCAAGATGTAAATTTCTTTGTTTCTAATTTTGGGAAGGATCAGATTTCCTTCAATATGAGGATCGCGATCACGCAGGTAATCAAAATCCGTTATGGCTGCCGCAACAATTTGCATGGTGTTCTCCTTTGTTTTAATAGGATATACTTTATCTATCATATAACATACGAGTGTGAAAGAAAGAGGTGCGCAGCCTATGAAAAACAACAACACTGTGAAAAAAATCGAACAGCACTATGGAATCGTCTTCCCTTCCGATTATTTGAGCTTTCTGCAAAAGGCGGAGAAGCAGGGATATAACTTCGTAGAGGATGGTGACGTTACCGATTGGGAAATCCGATTTTCCGAGCTGGATGAACGCTTCATCGAAACAAACCGGAATCTTGTGGATGATGTGAATCCCGATCCCAAACGGCTCATTCCTTTTGGATGGAGCGTAAGCAGCGGCAACAATTACTTATTCGATTATCGCACGAACCCTTCCTGCCCTTCCGTTGTTCTAATGGATCACGAGGAAGCGATGGTGCGGGAGGACGCGGAAAGCGAGTCGGAAACGCCCGAAGAGGCGCAGGAGCTGATGGAGCAAAATGTGAGGAAGGTAGCCGGCAGTTTTGCCGAGTTCGCTTCCCGCCTGCAAGCTTATACAGCCGAGTAACTCTATGCCGGGGATAGCCGCCGCATTTCTGTCGCAAAACTTGGCACATTCATTATTCCGATCAGGTATTGCCGCAATAGGCCACGGGAAACCTCGGCCTTTTTTGGTTTCCCTGCAACTCCCTCTAAACGCGAGTCACATCAGCTGATAGACTAGTATGGAACGGTTCTAATTCACATGCCGTCAGGCTGTTCCGTCCAAGCATAAAGGACACCTACCCGGACGTTCTTTCATCACCAAGACATCCTACACAAGTGACAGGAGGCGAGAACATGTCTCTGCTTATCGGTTCGCATGTCTCCATGAGCGGGAAAACGATGCTGCTGCGGGCAAGCGAAGAAGCGGCATCCTACGGCGCAACGACTTTTCTGATTTACACGGGTGCCCCGCAAAATACACGGCGTAAACCTATTGAAGCGCTTAACCTTGAAGCGGGGAAAGCGCATATGAAAGCCCATGGCATTTCGAATATCGTGGTTCACGCCCCTTTTCTCATTAATTTGGGGAATACCGTGAATACGTGGACTTTCGAGCACAGTATCGAGTTTCTGCGTTCTGAAATTCAGCGGACGGAGGCGTTGGGATCGGATCAAATCGTCCTTCACCCCGGCGCACATATGGGAGCCGGAGCCGAGACCGGGATTCGGAGAATAATCGAGGGTTTGAATGAAGTTCTGACTGAGAAAAGGAACGTCCAAGTTTCACTCGAAACGATGGCGGGCAAAGGAACGGAATGTGGCCGAACGTTCGAAGAGCTTGCTGAGATCATCGACGGAGTCACCCACAATGAGCGGCTATCCGTCTGCCTCGATACGTGTCATATCCACGATGCCGGATACAACATCGCCGAGGATTTCGACGGAGTTTTGAATGAGTTCGATCAAATCGTCGGGCTGGACCGCATTCAGGTCATTCATGTCAATGATTCCAAAAATGAACGAGGCTCCCGCAAAGACCGGCATGAAAACATCGGACACGGCTTCATCGGGCTTAAAGCCCTTGATTATATCGTCACCCCGAGTTCGATAGAGTGCCTAAACTGTTGGAGACCCCTTCCATCGGTCCCGTTAAATATAAAAACGCTCCGTACAAACATGAGATCGCTCTGCTGCGAAGAGAGATTACGGAGCCGATCGTCAAGTAATCAAGACATGCGAAAAAGGCGGTACTCCCCTGTAATGAAAGGAGACCCCCTTTTCTGTTTTTCAAAAGCAAGAACGGCAAACCCTACTCGGGACCGTTTGCGTATTCAGTTTACCCGCTTTTCCGCCTTCGCCAGCAGGTTTTCCATAACAAAATCCAACTGCTTGTCCAGCGAATAAATGTCGTTGTAGTACGACAAACCGAAACTCATCTCGGTTAGCCGCCCTTCCTTCACCGCGGGAATTTGATTCCAGACAGGATTCTGGGACAAATCCTCCATCCCTTCGTACGCCGAACGGAACACATAATCGCCCGAATATTGATGGAGCACTTCCAACGAAACGTTCTTCGAGCTCGCCGCTTTGCTTCCGCCATCGATCTCTTTTTGAAGGACAGCAGGTGCTTTCATGCCTAAATATTCATAGATGACCTGGGAACCGCGGCCGTAGTTTCGTGATGAAATGATGGTCATGTTGCCTTTCCCGCCTTCCATGATGGTAACGGTTTTATCATAAATCCCGGCCTGTTTCAGCTTTTGCTTGCTTTGTTCCACCTTCTTATGGAAGTTGTCCAGCAGCTTGGCGGATTCCTTCTCCTTGCCGAGCGCTTCCGCAAGCTTATTTAACCGTTCCTCCATCGTCATCTGTTCATAAGGGAGGTAGACGGTAGGCGCAATTTTGTTCAACATTCCGTAGGTCTCTTCCGAAGGGGCGATAATCAGATCGGGTTCCAGGGCAAGCACGGCTTCCGGACTTGGTTTGAACCATTCGCCGAGCGTTTGGACTCCCGACATTTCCTTTTCAAACGCCGCTCCTTTGTAAACGTCCGATATCCCCACGGGCTTCACATCGAAAGCCAGCACATCGCCCAATAAATACAAAACGACGACCCGTTTGGGATTCACGGGAATTTCGACGTCGCCTTTGGCGGTGGAAATTGTCTTAGTCGCAGGCTTGCTTGGCGCAGTCTGACTGCTGTCGGTATCGGCGCCAACAGAAGCCGGACTTGGCGAAGGAAGCGAATTGTTGTTCGCGGATCCGCTCGTCTTTCCCGTCGAACAAGCACTGAGCAGGATCATCAGGCAAAGCAGCAAAGTGATTGCCGCGGAAGGTCTTCTGCTGTATAACATGGGGAAGTTTAGCTCCTTTTTATATTGAGAATGATTATCATATTCAATATAAAACAGCCTATCTTTTCCCGCAATGTCAAATACGGCCGTATCCGATGGCAAATCGGGACAAGTTCTTCCGTTTCTTTTTTCCGTCCGGTAGCGAATCGGCGCAATTCCTGCCTGTTTTTTGAACATTTTAGCCAACGAATAACTGTCGGGATACCCGATGCTTTCGGCAATCTCCTGTAAGGTCATATCCGTCGCCAGCAGCATTTCCTTCGCTTTGTTCAGGCGGAGCCGGATTATATAATCAATCGGGCTTGTGCCGGTTTTGCGTTTGAACAATCTGGTTAAATGCCGGGGGCTGCTGTCCAGCAGTTCCGCTAATCTCTCCAAGGTAATAGGCTCTGTGTAATTCTCCTGGAGATAGCGGCGCGCTTGCTCCGCGACATCGGCTTTTGCAGCCGGAATGTTGCGGGCGTGAACCTGGGCCAACAGTTCATGCACAAACTGATAAAACAGCGCTTTGACATGAAGCCGCTCCAGATTTCCCTGCGTCACCCACTCCTGATGCATAAGCCGCATTTTGCTCATCAGAGAAAGAGGATGATGCGGCGCAAGGCCATACTGCAGCTGAAACGGATTACAGCCGTCCGCCGTCTCAGCCGCTTCTTTTCGTAAAGGGACAGGGAAATACGCTTTGTAATAGATCAGATAATAGCTCAACGGTTCTTCAACCGCATATATATCTACGCGGCTGCCTTTGCCCCCATGCAGAACATGAAAACCGCTTATCCGAAAAAGCTCACCATCCATTCGCACATACGCTCTCCCGCTCACCGTGTACATAAAACAGCTGGCCGGCATAATCCATGACCGCATCTCCTCGTCCGAAATCAACGCTATGCGGCGGACGTCCAAGATTTTAACGGAAGCCTGATTCCAAAGGAATAAATGGTCGTCTACCCGCATCGATTTTACCAACTCCTCGGAACAATGCTGGTTACCTTATCCGTTTATTATAATTGATAATGGTTCTCATTATCAATTATAAGTTTTCAATAGGGCTCGGTATTCCGGAAGTTTTGTTGGAAATGTTTGCAAATTGGGAGCCTTTTTGCCCGGTTTGGCTGTCTATCGGACAAATGGAAAGCACGCTCATTCCTTTACAGGAATTTGCGTGCTTTTTGTTTGCTTATCCAGATGCTACCTGCGACAGCCGCGAATGAGATTGTGCTTACGATGACATATACGTCAGGTAGGCTGCCGCTTCGTCGTAAACGTCATATTTTCCGCCGCGAGTCACGATAATCCCGCTTTTGCCGGAGGAAGGTATCCTTTTGGCATCTATCACCTCATGCCTGGTCCACTTCTTTTCCCTGGCGGCAATCAACCAGGAAGGGGCATGAATCACCACGATATATTCGGGATCGGGACCGTCAGCGCTCGTCGAAAGCAGGGAGTCGATCTTTTGGAAGGCAGGGTCCTTATAATCCACGAATAAAATCCTCGTCACGTTCCCTTTCCAACCCGAAAGGACTTTGATCTCATCAACCATTTCGGTTATTTCGTTATGTTCTTTTCGCTTATGAATAAACAAAACCAGGATACAAGCAAGGAAACCTATCAAATTACATAGGAACAGCAGATTGCTCACGTTCCTGCCTCCTCTTCCTATGGGTCCATACGGATTGAATAAGCCCGATTGCTATCGACAAAGTCATTACAAAAAGAAGCGAATTGATCCTGGCGTATCCGTCCTGCTCGGGAGCAGGCAAGAGCATATCCACCACCAACAAACCGATAAGAATGGCATTGCGGTAAACGGGAGACCGATTCAGGAATGCGATATCTCCGTAACAAGCGCAAGCGTCGACACCCGTGAGTTTTGTTTTCCGCCATGAAAAGAAGGCAAACGCCGCCAGAAGAACGATGGCGGGAAGCTCCTTCCATCCTTCGAGCAGCCCGCCGGCAAACGAAATAAACAGGATGAATTCGAAAACCAGCACGAAAAAGGCCGCAATCGTAACAAGAGAACGGGGAAGAAGACCGTAAGAGTACAGATCAATCCGAAAATTGGGAAAACGAAACGCTTTTATGTAAAACGGCATGAAAAACAGAACCGACATAGTCATATCCAGAACATAGCCCAACCACTGGATCAAAGTATAATCACCCATTTCTTTATCGCGAGGCAACCGTAACTAGCATCAAGAGACTTTTTGTTCTTGCAGACGAATCGTTAACGGGTACCAGGCCGCTTCTTCTCCGTTTATCATACACCGGATGTAAATAATCCCCGGTTCCGTTACGATCAAGCGGAGGGACACATCCTGATCGACTCCGGGAACCTGATCTTCCGCTCTGTAATTACGCAGAACGGCAGCCGGGGTACGATCAATAATTTCTCCCGACGAGTTTGTAATCATTAAAGCGGTATCGACGAATTCATTACGCGGCAAATCAAACAATTTGATCAGGATATGCATTTCTATCACATACGGCAGCGCCGGAATAGACACTTGATTCAATACAGTGCCCAAAGCATGGCCTCCCAGTATGGTATTGTTCGTAATCTGATCACAGACGAGTAATTGAGCATTCATAACACGCAGCCCCTTTGAAATGGAATAAAAGAGAAGGGACGATCGCCCTTCTCTTTGTCGTGCTTAGTAGCAGCAACCAGCATTGAAAGTGCAAACTACTGTTCTACCGTCATTACAGCCGACACTTTTAGTGGAAGTCAAAATTTTTGGGTAAGAAGTTCCGTTTGCCGTACAGTAACCAGTCAGGCAAGCTCTGGACTCGCTCAATACTACTCCATCTGGACATTCACAAGCCATCTTTTTCACCTCCTTTCAATAAGAGAGTTGTATCGTCAGGCGCAAGCACCGTGATACCGGGTTTTAGAAAGAGGAGATCCGGTTAAATTGTACGATCTGTTCAAAATCATCGGCGTTATAGACGACACCTTTCGCCGCAACGGAATCCGACTCGTCCACAAGCATCATGAAGGGCAGCGCGGTAACCTCGAAATAGGCTTCCATATCGCTTTGATCCATCGTGCTCACAGGGAAATTCCAGCCGAAATACTCCTTCATGCTGCGATGGTCCTCTTCGTCTCCGGTAGTGAACAGACGGATGGAAAAAGACGGGTGATTCTCCGCTATCGTCTGAAGATGAGGCAGCAGATCTATGCAATGCGTGCAATAAACAGAGGCGAACAGCAGGACTCGAATCGTGCCCGATTGATTCCAGGCGGCCCCCACGCGTTCCTTCAAGTAGTCCGGAAGTTCAGGCAGCGTGGCGCCTAAAGGCAGACCGGTATCCGACAAGCGGGACGATTTGGTTGATGACGTCATGGATCTTTCCCTCCTTGTAAGTTCGTTACACATACCACTGCTTCTGCTGATTCCATATCTCGCTGTAGAGACCTTGACGTTCCAGCAGTTCCTCGTGATTTCCGGTCTCGGCAATTCGTCCGCGTTCCATGACGATAATGCGGTCCGCATTTCGCGCGACTCCGACCCGATGGGAAATGAGGAGAACGGTTTTGCCTTTAAAATGGCTCAGAAGTTCATTCATCAAGCGGACTTCGCTAAGCGGGTCCAAAGCGGCGGTGGGTTCATCGAACACGACAAGGTCATCCTCTTCCCGGACGAAAACGCGGGTTAAGGCGAGTCTTTGCCATTGTCCTCCCGACAGATTGACGGCACCGTCATCCAGAAACCCCAACCGGCTATTCAGTCCGTGTTGGAAGGCATCGGCCAGACCGACTCTGGCAAGCATCTGCTCGAGTTTCTCCGAATCTCCGATTTCGGCTATATTGCCGGCAGCCACATTTTCTCTTACGTCCGTCATATAGCGGATGAAATCCTGGAATACGGCACTGCTTTTTTGCCACATTTGAAGGCGGTCCATGTTCTTCAAGCTGACACCGTCATAAAAGATCGAGTCTTCTTCCGTCTGATACAGCCCGAGAAGCAGCTTAATGAGCGTCGATTTGCCGGAACCGTTCTCGCCCAGAATGGCGACAACTTCTCCTTTCTTGATTTCAGCGCTGATCCCGTTCAGAGCAGGCTGATCCTGATTCGGATATCGGAAGGATAAGTCTTGAATCCGGATGTCCTTTTCGAAAACGAACGGCTTGCTCCGGACGTTTTTCTCGGCACTGACGGCCACCTCGTTTTTCTCTTCGATCAGCTTCAACTTCTCGATATGCGTGCAGTATTCTTTTAATCTCGAATAAGAAGTAAACATAGAACTGATGTTGCTTTCCGTCATACCGAGCGCCATCGTGATCGCCACATAATCTCCGATACTCAAAGATCCTGCATAAATCAAGTAGGCCGTTATGGCGGTGACTAAACCGGTGTTCAAGATGGAGACAAGCTCGCCCCGAAAGCTCCTTTGATGATTGATTTTCTCAAGTTTGATTTCCAGCTCCGCGGACTCCGCTTTCTTATCCAGCCATCGTTTTCGAAAGTACGGGAACAACCGGAACAGCATCATTTCTTTCTGAGTCTCCGAATTTGTAAGAAGGTCGTAATAATAATGGTGGCTTCTTGTATTTCTCATCAGCTGCTCATTGATCTCTACACGTCTGCGTACGGCGAGCAGATCGTAAACACCTCTCCAGGCTCCGACAAGAAGAGCGAGAATCCCCGTAATCCAATACGAATGGAGAAGAAAGAACAGGCTCAGAGAAGCGAGAATGATTTGTTTGACCAGACCGATTGCAATCAAGTAGGTATCGTAATATTTATTGTTGCTGTAAGACCAGTAAGAAAAATCGCCTTTGAATCGCGGGTGTTCTTTCTCGATCAGTTCCGTCTTCTCTACAAGATCGATGAGCTTGCCCTCGCACTGGATGGCAAACATCAGGCTCATCTTACGGCTTTTCAGCTGAGCGTACGCATCCAAGGCCGCCCGGAGAAGTTGAAACAAGATTAAAAGTCCAATGCCGCCCATCAGCAGATAGAAGTTTTTAATCGTTAGCTGATCCACTACTAACTTGCTGAGATAAACACTTACATTCGATTGAACAGCCGAGAAGACGTAAGCGAACAAGGAGAAGAGAACAACGATTTTGTTAAACGCGTAAACCTTGGAAAAGGCGCTCCAGGTCGTGCGAATTGTAAACGCCAGCGATCTCATTCGTTCGGATTCAGATTGCGGTAGACATGGATCAAGGGAGCAGCGGCACGGTTCAACTTATCCACTTTGTCAAAAATATCCGCCCCGACAGCCTGTCCGACCTTGTTGAGCACAATCGCATATGGAACCGCATTTACCTTGAGCTGGCTATGCAGTTTTACCGTTTCGCACCGGTGAATCCGTACGTCGGGAGCGATCTCCTCGCGCAGGTCCTCCACTGATTCCGGGCTTCCTTCGAAAAGGATGCAGTAGTTGAAACCGGGGTGACTGCTCATAAAAGATACCGCAAAATCCATGTTACAGGCGGAACAGGTGGCGCTCATCAGGAAAACGATCGTCCCGTGTTCGGTATGCCTCATCCACTCAAAGGATACAGAATCGGATTTGGCAAGAAGAATAAGTTCCTCGGGAAAAAATTGCCCCAGTTTATAATGCTCGATCGTTTGTTTTAAAAATCTTCTATGATCTTTTTCCTCTTGTACCGACTGCACTTTCTTCCCTCCCGGTAGAATGGAATGAGGAAATCTTATTGTGAAGCGTTTTCCTTTATTTGATTTCCTTGTTTATATCTTACCTTTTATCCAGTTTAACTTTAAGTAGGCTATGATTACTTTTTCTGGTACTTTAATGACATTTATAACCTAATTTATATAAATAATTTAATATATAGGAGATCAATATAAAAAAAGACACTGAAATACAGTGTCTTTCTGCTACGCATGCAAAGGAATAGTATCGGGGTACGGTCGTGCGATTCTCCGAAAGAAGACATCCATTATCATTAAATACATTTTAATAATGTATTACTATATTTTTTATATTTTTACCTTTTTCAAGGTTTTCGCTTGGCGTAATATGAACGGGATACAAAAAAAGACACCCTTCAAAAAAGGATGTCTTTTACGGCGTTTCAAACCATTCGTCCTCTACAGACGCATCGGCGAGGACTTGACAACGCGGAGCGGAGAACCGCCCTACAATTCTCTTCTCATGACGGCGAATTGTTTCACCGTTTTAAATCCGGCTTTCTCGTAAATACGGATAGCCGGGTTGGCGCTGCCGGTGTAGAGGGACATATATTCGGTCCCTATGCCCTTAAAAGCCTCGCACAGCTCGAAGAAAAGGAGGCTGCCCAGCCCGTGCCCTTCATGCTCGGGATGGACGCCGATGCCGGCAAAATAGCCGCGGCCGCTTTCCTGGCGGATAACGGGACCGGCGAAGCCGACCGCTTGGCCCCGGTGGGCGGCGATAACGACGGGCACGCCGTTTGCCGTGCTTGCGGCAATTTCTTTCTGCCACAGCGGGTTATCGAAGCCCTGCAGCATGGCCTCGATACCCTCGTGCCGGGCGGGATCGAAAAGCTCGACCGCATAGCCGTCGCCCGCCGTGCGCGCTGCCTTGGTCCGGACTTCATCCGGGATGGAGAACTCCGCCAAATTCAGGTACATGGCACATTCTCGGGCGCGTTCGATATAGCCTTCGCCGAGCAGAAATCCGTACAAACGGCTGTCTGCCGGCACACCCGGAGCATTGTTGTGCTCGTGCCCGGGAGTATCCGGGATGTACCACGGCAGCATCATCGGATTGAAGAAAAGAACGTCGGCCTGCTTCTTCCCCGACTGCCGGAACCGCTCTTCGATTGCCTCCAGCAGCAAGCGGTAATTCGCATCTGTCTGACGGTCCTCGGACAACACGATGCAGGTGATATAACCCGCGACAGCGCCCAAAGGCAGGTCGTCTCCTGTGCAGCCGCAGGCGAACCCCGTGACGGCTCCGTCCTCCTCGCGCATAACGAACGTATTGTCTTTGTCAAAGTAAGGACTGGACAAGAAAATTTCGTTAAAGCTCCGGTCGGTCAGTTCTTTGTAGCCGTCCTTTACGGCTTCCGTGTTCCACAGCCGGATCACCGCGTCCGAATAAGATTGATTCCATGATTCGATCATGTTGACGTTCCCTCCCCGCTCCCCATAAATCTGGTATAGCTGCCGCTGCGTGCCCCTCAGGACGGAATAACGCCCGGGACCCCACCGCCGCTTATAAAAAAACGGGCCTCTGTACTCCGCCGAGATTCTCGGACAAAGCACCTCGCACCGGCATCTAAGGAATGTTTAGATGCCTGTATGCAGGCTGCTTTTCGGAACAAAAGCCCGTCTTGGTTCAGTACGCTGTGATCCCGCCAGCCCGCTATTCCGTCACGATAAACGGAGATAGCCGGATCAGCGCGCTCGTGTTACCCCTTCACCGCACCGACGGTGACCCCTTCAAGGAAATACCTCTGCAGGCTGAAGAAGAGAACGAACATCGGCAGGGCGGAGATCGTGGCACCCGCCATCATCGGCGCAAAATAAGTCGTGTTCGCAAACCGGAAGTTTTTAAGTCCGACCTGAATGGTCTGCATATCCATCGTATTGGTTACGAGGAACGGCCAGAAGAAGGTGTTCCAGCTGTCCATGAACGTCAAGATCGCCATGACGGCCAATACCGTTTTGGACAACGGAAGAATGACCCGGAAATAAATCTGGAACTGATTGCAGCCTTCAATCTTGGCGCTTTCGATAATTTCGGTCGGAATGCTGCTCATGAACTGCTTGGCAAGGAAGATGTTATACACCGTCACCAGACCCGGCAGAATGAGCGCACTGTACGTATTTTGAATATGAAAGATGTTTACGATCAGGATATAAAGAGGAACTTGCGTAACCTGATACGGAATCATCATCGCGATCAATAGGATGGTAAAGAGCATCGCTCTGCCCTTGAATTTAATTTTCGAGAACGCATAACCGGCCATACTGGCGAAAATCACATTGGACACCATCACGGTCGTGGCTACGATCAGAGAGTTGAGCAGCCAGCGGATGGAATACTCGCTATAATCGAAGAAAAACTTATAGGATGCCAGTGTAAATTTGGTAGGAAGCAGGGAATAGCTCACCGCACCAGCCTCGATCGGATCTCCAAAGGAAGAAATAAGCATAAAGTAAATCGGGAAAATCGTAGCCAGCGCAAACAGGGTAAGGATTACGATAATGACCGCATTCCGGCTGTATCTGGCGGTTCGATTTCCTGCGTGATTGTTATAGAGCGCCATAGCTCGCCCCCCCTTTCCTCAATATTCCACTTCTTTGCCGAGGAATTTGAACTGAACCAGTGAGATCCCCGCAATAATAAAGGCCAAAATCAGGGACTGTGCGGCCGCTTTGCCGAAGTCGAAGTATTTGAACGCATTGTTGAACACGAGCAGGCCGACCATCGTCGTCGCATTGTCCGGACCGCCGCCCGTCATGAGATACGCGTTCTGGAAAACTTGGAACGAGCCGATAACGCCTGTTACGAGCAGGAACAAAGTAGTCGGTTTCAAACAAGGAATAACGATGTACCAGAGCTTTTTAAAGAAATTCGCTCCGTCAAGCTCGGCTGCCTCGTAATAGCTCTCATCGATACCCAGCAGCGCGGCCAAGTAAATAATAATGCTTGTGCCGTGACTGGACAGCCAGGCCATGAGAACCAATGAGAACATTGCGGTAGCGCTTGATCCGAGCCAGTTCTGGTTGCTGATTCCGATATAGCTGATCAGTTTGTTCAGAATACCGGACGGCATCGGGTCGAAAATCCACAGCCATACGACCGACAAGGCAACGCCGGAAGCTACGGCAGGCAAATAGTAAATCGCTTTGAACGTCGTCTGCAGCTTTTTCTTCAGCGGAAGAACCAGGATCGCGACCGCAAAAGAAAGGAACAGCGCGACAGGCACCGTCAGAACCGTATACACGATCGTATTTACGACGGATTTCCAGAACAGCGGGTCTTTAAAGGTCGCCGTATAATTGTCGAATCCGATAAAGGTGGAACCCAGCGGTCTGTATTTCTGAAAGCTAATGATGAAGGCACTAATAACCGGGTAAGCCGTAAACAGCGCATAGACGAGAAGCGCAACCGCGATGAAGGCATAGCCCCAGGCGCCGTCTCCTCTGATTTTCCGTCTTTTAACCGGTTTAGCTGGTTGAGTCATCTCTCGCACCCCTCTCTATCCTCTAATTCACTCTACATATCAGATAGCCGCATGTTGAGGCACACGGCTATCTGATTCAAAGCTCTCTATTCTTTTACGACACCGTCTGCGCCGAACGTTTGCACGGCTGCCGACTTAACCGCTTCGAACATCGCTTCAGGAGTCATTTCACCCGAAATTAACGCCTGCAGCTTAGGAATGATCACTTCTTCTTCCAGCTTGATCGCTTTGGCACCCAGGTCGGCCGGGATATCCGGACGGGCAGGAGCCGCGTTTTTCAGCATCGTTTCAACCGCCGCTTTGTTGTCGGCATCACGATTAACGGTCATGCTTTCGGCTTCTTTCTTGCCGCTCTTCGTGATATGGGCGACAAACAGGTCGTTGTTCGTCGTTGCCGCTACTTTACCGCTTGCGAGGAAGTAGGCCGCTTTTACGACGTTGGCTTTATGCTCGGCCGTCGGTTCTTTCGATCCGCGGAAAGTCACGTAACCGTCGACCGCTACGCTGGACTGCTGTTTTTGTCCGGCGAAGGTCGGAACCGGCAGGACCGTATATTCAACCGGGACGCTACCTTTGACGGCGCTGCCGTCATTGGCTTTCAGCTTCTCGTTGTTTTTCTTGGCGGAGTTCTCGAAAGTCGCCAGTCCTTTACCGGTAATCATGGTTTGACCGGTCAGGAACATGTTCCAACGCTTACCGGCGTCGATGGAGCTGAGCTCTTTCGGCATGGAGCCGTCATCGATCATCGTGCGGATGTCTTTTAACACTTCGAGATAATTCTTGCTGGTGTAAGCGTATTTCAGATCTTTGTTGAACGGAGCAGGCATGCCGGCGTTTTTGATCAGGATGTTCAGATAATCTTTGGACGCTACGCCCGCTGTCGCAAACACGAATCCGTAGCGGGATGTTTTGCCACCCTCGGAAACGACGCCTTTCTTGATCGCTTCACGGAACTCGTCAAACGTCCAGCCTTCTTTCTGGACTTTCTTCCAGTCGATGCCCGCTTTCTCGAGGTATTCGCGGTTGCCGCCGATCGCGTGAACTTCCATATAGCCCGGGAAGCCGTAAAGGCCGTCGCCTTTCTTCATATACTCCAGCGGAGCCTGGTCGAAATCTTCCACCATTTCTTTGGTGGCCACGTCCTTAATGTCCATCATCATTTCCTGCTGCATGTACTTGGAAATCCCGTCGGAACCCATGAACGCGATATCAGGAGGGCTGCCCGCATTCACCTGCGTATCCAGCTTCTGTGTAATGTCTTCCCAGCTTGCGGGTTCGATTTTCAGCGTCAGATTCGGGTACAGCGCGTTGAAATCTTTCGACATCTGGGCAAAATTGTTCTGGTAGCTCGCGGAAACCGGCGGAAGCAGGGCCGTGATGGTGTCTTTGGCGTTCGGATCGCCCGCCGCGCCGCCTTCTTTTTTACCAGAATCTCCGCAAGCCGCCAGTGTGGACATTGCCATGGTTAACGCCAATACCGATGCTGCTGCACGCAATTTTCTTTTCATGAATAACAAGCCTCCCCCAAGGATATGAAAATTTACACCACGTTGGTCGTGGTTCGTATTGCCGCTTTTAAACTGCCCTCGCACTGATCCAGTACCCGCTGCGCCGAAGCCGCGTCCAAGCCGCTTTTGATCATCATGATCGCCAGCTTACAACTCATGGAAGCGCTTTCCAAAACTACAGCAGCGGTCTTGTCATCCACGCCCGTAGCCGCTTTTATGATTCGTATGGAGCGGTCTTTCAGCTTGATGTTGCTCGCTTTCAGGTCTACCATCAGATTGTTGTAGGTTTTGCCGAGCTTCACCATCGTACAAGTCGTAAGCATATTCAGGACCAGCTTCTGTGCCGTACCCGCTTTCAATCGGGTTGATCCCATGATGACTTCCGGCCCGACAACAGGGGCAATGCATACGTCGCAAACGGATTCGAGTTTGGAATGTTTGTTGTTCACAAGACCGATGGTCGCCGCTCCGATTTCCCTTGCCTTGTTCAAGCCGGCAATGACAAATTGCGCGCTTCCGCTGGCCGTAATTCCGATTACCGCGTCTTTATCCGTTACGCCGCATCGTTCGATCAGGGCGATTCCCTCATCTTTATTGTCCTCAAAACCTTCAACGGCTATTCTTAGTGCCCCATCTCCTCCGGCGATATGCCCCTGCACCCGCAGAGGATCGATACCGAAAGTTGGAGGACATTCAGATGCGTCGAGTACACCGAGCCTGCCCGAAGATCCCGCTCCGATATAGAACATTCTGCCGCCGTTTTTAAGCACTCGATGCAAAATATCAACCGCTTTCACAATTTGCGGTATTTCAGCCGCAACCGCAGCCGGAACCGTTGCATCCTGCTCGTTCATCAGACGCAGCATCTGTTCCGTCGTACATTCGTCTATCGTTTGTGTTTTCTCGTTGATCTCTTCGGTCGTTAGTCTCGCCAGATACTCATCCACAGCTTTCTCCCCCCCATCTGTTTAGTTCAACTTCTTGATTTCATCTTAACGAGAAATTTCAGTTTGGTCAACAGTTTTTGAAATAATATTTTATGATGAAACATTTCATTGTTTTTTATTTTCGTCTTCTCCTTGCCGCACGGCATTTCCCTCTTCTTTTCGCGCAAAATAAAAAGGACCCTATGCCGGCCCTTGATTTGTCTTATTCGGTATAACGGCGGTTTATGCTTGGATGGCAGCCGGGATCCCGGCATCAGCGGCCGCTGTCGTCTACCCAGCCGAACTCGACTTCCGAAGGCAGGTCCTTGTCCTTCATTTCGGACAACATTTTCTCATGGAGACGCGGCGCGTGCTCTTTCGTCAGAATCATTCCGCCCAGGATGCCGTGAAGGGTTTCCAGATCTGCCGGGTCCCACTCCGCCAAGCTCTCTGCGGTAAACGGAACCGATTTGCCGAATACTTCTTCTCCCGTGGCGGCTATCCTCGCTTTCTCTTCAGCGGAAAACCGCTCCAATCGGGCGGCCACTTCATCTGCTTTAGAGCCGAACATATCCTTTCCTCCTCTCCGGTTCAGACTAGCGCCGCTGTTTGCTTGCGACAATATTGTGCGTTTTGGTTAAATATTTTTTCACGTGTTTGTATTCCGCACTTGCCACTCCGGCGAAAAGAATATCCACGACCGTGAGCATCGCAATCCGCGAGCCCATCGCGCCGCTGCGGATCGTAATTTCCGGCGTGGAAATGCTGAGCAGGATGTTCGCCTGATCCGCCAGCCGACTTTTCGTATACTTCGTGATGGCGATTAGACAGGCGCCGTTCTTTTTGGCGATTTCCAGCGCATCGAGAACTTCGACGGTTTCTCCCGAATTGGAGATGAAGATGGCCACATCGCCTTTCTCCAGCAGTGTCGCCGCCGTCAGCATACTGTGCCCGTCCGTATAGGTGTGACACATCTTGTTGATCCGTGAAAATTTCTGCTCCGCATCGATTCCGACCAGACCGGATGCCCCGATTCCGAAAAAAGCGATCCTCCTGCACGAGCGGAGGACGTCAACGGCCCGCGCAATCTCGCTTTTGTCGATTACCTGCAGCGTATCTTCAATGGACTGGCTGTTGGTGCGGGAAATATTCAAAATAATCGTGGACAGGTCGTCGCCGGGCTGGATATCCCGGTACGGATCCGCATCCTCTTCGTGCATAGAGCCGAGGGAAGCCGAAATACTGACGATAAAGCTGCGGTAGCCCGAATATCCCATCGTTTTGCAGAACCGCAGAACGGAGGCATCGCTGGTTCTCGTCAGCTGGGCCAGATTTTTGATCGAAAGGTGCGGGATTTCCTCCACGTTCTCCAGGATATACTCGCCTACCGCTTTCTCCACGGGAGTCAGGCTCGTTTTCATTTGGCGGATTTTAATTAAAACGTTATCATTTATGGCCATATTTTTCCCTACTCGCTATAAATTCTTGAAGCTGAACCGGTAAGAAAAGAAGTTGAAACGGTGGACATGATTGACCTCTAAAACAATTTCATCATAAGCGCAATTATTATAAAATACAAGATTAATAGCTAAAACTGAAAAATAATAGAAAAAGGAGGAAAGCGGCCGCAGCGCGCCGTTATAATGCCAATGAATAGCAAAAAAGCCCGCAGAATCCGTCCGAAGGACTTGACTGCAGGCATCTTGGGGAGTGCCGGTATTCCGGGGCGGATACCGGTTAAAGAGAATGACCCGTTGAACCTGGCCGAGATTTCGCCAGATAAGCCGCTCTCGAGCCCAAACGATCCGTCCGGGCTAGTTCCGCCCATTCGCTGCCGCCATAGCAGGCATACCCTGTGGAAGGGTGGACACGGAACAGAAGGACCGGGCCCGGTCTTACCCGTTTCCGTTCCGGCTTTGATTGTTCTCGCTCTCGTAGATGGCCATCTGCTCGAAAGCGGCCTCAACCATAAAAGCTCTGGCCTGCTCGGCTTTTCCGGTCGTAATAAACATCCGGACCAGAGAACTGCTCGTCTGCATGTTCGGCGTATACGGCGATAAATAGACGGTATCGGCTTTCGTCGTGTTCCGGACGTACTGCTCCAGCTGCAGCTCGTATTCGAAATCCGTCGCGTTGCGGATGCCGCGGACAATCGCCTTGGCTCCCGCTTCATTGACATAGTCGGCTACGATGCCTTCGAATGCGACGATTTTGATCCTCTTGCCCGGGGGAACGGAAAGCCTGACCAGCTCGGTTCTCTGCCCGATCGTAAAATGATGCTTCTTGGCGCGGTTGTTGGCAACCAGAATGTGGAGCTCGTCGAACAGGTTCGTAGCTCTCTCAATGACCGACGTATGCCCGAGGGTGACGGGATCGAAGCTTCCCGCGTAAACGGCTATCATGCCTGCTCCTCGCTGACGACAACCGCATCCCGGATCTGCCCGAAGGTCAGCGGAGTATAGTCCCAGTGCTCCACGCACACGTTGAAATAGTTCTTGCCTTCATACTTCTGGCCATGGATATGACCGTGCACATTGACGTACGGCATATGTTTGTTCATATAGACCGGTTCGTGCGAGAGCAGGAAGAAGTCTTTGTACAGAATCGGGTATTCGCTCACTTCGTCAAATCCGGCGTCCAGCCACCAAGACCGGGACCTGCCTCTGTCGTGGTTGCCCAGGATGAGAAATTTACAGCCGTTCAGCCGGCGGACGATTTCTTGCGTTCTTTCCTGATTCAGAAACGAGAAGTCCCCCAGATGAAACACCTTGTCTTCGCTTCGGACTACGGCATTCCATTTCTCAATCATGACGTCCGTCATTTCATCCGCATCCGCAAAAGGCCGAGACTCGAAATCGATAATCAATTTATGTCCGAAATGATGATCCGAAATAAAAAAATCGTTAGGCACGCCTTCCCCCTCCTTACATCATATTTCCGGAATGTTATTCCAGCAAGGCGCTATGCTTTATACTTGTTAGTTTACCAACTTCGCCGCAAAAAGGCACGAACGCTGCCTAATCTCCAAGCGTCAGGCAAAAAAAGCAGCGCCACTTACCACTCTCCGCCAAAAAACAGCACGGCCCCGTTCCGGGTCCTTTCGTTTTCTTCAAAATAAAATCAAGTTAATTTAGGGTGAACAAGGTTCTCTCTTTTTGCTTTTACATAAAATGTGGCTAACTAATTTAGGACATTCGTTTCCGTGCGGCGATCCCCCGATTCATTCCTAGCCCTAAAACTTTTGCCCACAAGAAACTTTTTGTTGACAGGAAAAAACTGTTTGCCTATACTAACATCATAAAGCAACGTTAACGGAAGACGGATTTCCATAAACAAAATTTTGCACTCGGCAAACAGTTTGTCCAAAGGGAAAAAGAAAGGTGGGCCCCATGTCTATATCGGAATTGTCATTGGACCAGGTCAAAGTGGGAAGCGTCGTCCGGTTAAACCGGATCGAGGTGCAGGGAGCCATGCGAAGACGGCTCCTTGATCTCGGATTCGTCCCGGGTAACCGCGTGGAAGTGATCCAGCGGAGCCCGCTCGGCGATCCGACCGCTTTTCGCGTCAGCAATACAACCATCGCGCTCCGGAAAGAAGAAAGTTCGCTCATTTACGCGGAGCCGGAAGGAGGCGACAGTCCGTGAAAACCTATACCGTAGCACTGGCCGGCAACCCGAACACCGGCAAAAGCACGCTGTTCAACCGGCTGACGGGACTCCGGCAGCATACGGGAAACTGGGCCGGCAAAACCGTGCTGACCGCGGAAGGCGAATTTGAGCGGAACGGAATTTTTTACAAGCTCATCGATCTGCCCGGCACGTATTCCCTTTATTCGAATTCGGCGGACGAAGAAGCCGCCAGGGATTACATTATTTTCGAGCAGCCGGACGTCACGCTGGTCGTACTGGACGCGACCTCGCTGGAGCGGAATTTGAATCTTGCGCTGCAGGTCCTGGAAATGACCAGCCGTGCGGTTGTCTGCATCAATCTGATGGACGAAGCCGAGAAGCTCGGCATCCGGATTGATCTGGACCAAATCCGCGAGAGGCTCGGCGTGCCCGTCGCCGCTATTTCCGCACGCAACAACAAAGGCATCGGCCCCATGCTCGATCTCGTCGAAAAGGTGGCGGAAGGCGTCCTTCATCCCGAGCCTCCGCCTATCCCGTACAGCGAAGAAATCGAGCGGCAGGTCCGGGAGCTGGAACCTTTCGTCCGGGAGACGCTAGGCGCACGCTTCCCGGCCCGCTGGATCGCGCTCCGTCTGCTCGACGGGGATGAGAACCTCATCGCTTCCCTGAAGCAGAGACTCGGCGGCACGGCCGCCGCCCAAGGACAGGGGGTGGTGAGCTATGGCCACACCGCATGCAACTAACCGGCCCGATTCGATCGATTCCCTGTTGTCGATGGCGCAAACCATCACCAGCGGCAGCTCCATCCGGGATGAAATTGTAAGCGACATCTATAAAACGAGCTGCGACATCTGCAACGCGGCCGTCCGCTACGAGGACAGGAAAAAGCTTGCCGGCACGCACAAGCTCGACAAGATTCTGACTTCCAAGCTGTGGGGCTATCCCATCATGTTTGCAGTGCTAGGCGCGATCTTCTGGATCACGATTGCCGGGGCCAACGTTCCATCCGGCTGGATCGCGGATTTCTTCGGCGTAATCGAAGGGTATCTGACGGCTGGCTTCCAAGCCGTCCATGCCCCTGCATGGCTCCACGGCATTCTGGTACTCGGCTTCTTCCGCGGAACCGCCTGGGTGATCTCGGTCATGCTTCCGCCCATGGCGATCTTCTTCCCGATTTTCGCACTGCTCGAAAATTTCGGCTATCTGCCCCGGGTCGCGTTTAATATGGACCGCCTGTTCAAAAAATCGGGCGGCCACGGCAAACAGGCCCTGACGATGTCGATGGGCTTCGGCTGCAACGCGGCGGCGATCTTGTCCACACGGATTATCGAATCCCCCCGCGAAAGAATGCTGGCCATCCTGACGAACAACTTCGTCCCGTGCAACGGCCGCTGGCCTACGCTGATTTTGCTGTCGTCCTTGTTTATGGCGGCGGGTGCCGCAGGAGGCTGGCAGACTCTGGGAACCGCTTTGTTCGTCATGGGGCTCGTGCTGTTCGGGATAGTCGTCACCTTAACCGTGTCGTGGGTGCTGTCCAAAACGGCTCTGCGCGGTGTACCCACTCACTACACGCTGGAGCTTCCCCCTTACCGGAAACCCCAGATGTGGAAAACGATTCTGCTCGCCTCCCGCGACAAATCGTGGGCCGTGCTCAAACGCGCGGTAATCGTGGCGGCTCCCGCCGGAATCATCACCTGGATTCTGGGCAACATCATGATCAACGGAACGAGCATCCTTGCCCATACGGCAGCCTTCTTTGATCCTTTCGCTCATCTGATCGGTCTGGACGGCTATATCATCATGGCATTTATACTCGGCCTGCCGGCCAATGAAATCGTACTGCCGATTCTGCTCATGGGCTACATGTCCTCCGGCGCCTTGGTCGATGCGGACGGGCTGGACAACATCAAAGATCTCTTCCTTCAGCACGGCTGGACCTGGCTGACGGCTCTTAATATGATGCTGTTTTCGCTGCTTCACTACCCGTGCGGCACGACCCTGTACAACATTTATAAAGAAACCAAGAGCACGAAATGGACGATCCTTTCCGCCCTTATCCCCTTGGCGATCGCCCTTCTGGTTACATTCGCCACCGCCCAGGCGGCCAGAGCGTTCGGCTGGGTATAAGACGTGCTTATGAAATTTCTGGCATGGCTTCTTAAAGCGATTTTCGTCCTGCCGGCCGTGGACAGCCCACAAAACCGCACTTTTAAAAGCGCAAAAAAGAGACCGTCCGACCGGCGGTCTCTTTACGCTGTTTCCCGGGAGTTCATGGAGTCCCTCCGGAGCAGATTGTATAGAATACGTTCTAAACAGTGAATGATCTGTTTGGCGGATGAGGAGAGTTCCCACGCGCAGTACAAAGAGACACTGCCATAATCAGCTTGCCTCCACCCATCTCTATAAGCTTTTCTAGCAACCGTCCACCGTTCGCTTTTTTGCAGGCTCTGCTGCGGCGAACCGCCTGGTTTGCCGCAGCAGAGCGGCAGCGGGATTGTTACGGAAGCGCAAGCTTCCCCATCACAGTCGGACGAGCCGCCCCCGTCGCGGAGGGCAGATTGTTGGGGATGCCGCGCAGGAAGTCGTTTCCGAGCAGCGCGAAAATGACGGCCTCCTTGGCGTCGTCATGCACACCGAGCGCGCCCGAGGTCGTTACCTGCTGGTCCGGCAGAAGCTCCGCGAGCATCGTCAGCAGCGTCCGGTTGTGAGCGCCCCCGCCGGAAACGATGACCTCGTCCACGCGGCAGCGCGGAAACACGAACCGCCGGCAGCCCTCGGCAATCGTACGGGCCGTGAACGCCGTGGCCGTCGCCACGATGTCCGCGTCCGCCAGTCCGAGGGCCTTCGCCCGCGCGATAAAATCGGCCGCATACGCTTTGCCGAACACTTCGCGGCCGGTTGATTTGGGCGGCTTCAGCGAGAAGTACGGATGTGTCATGGCGTCCGCGACAAGCCCTTCATCCGCACGTCCCTGCGCCGCCCACGAGCCGCTTTCGTCATAGGTATGCCGGCCTCCCGACAGCTGATAGACCACCTGGTCGATCACCATGTTGCCCGGCCCCGTGTCGAAAGCGAACACATCGGACGGCCCCGCCTGAGGAGGCAGGACCGTGCAGTTGCCGATGCCGCCTATATTTTGAAGCAGGCGGCCTTTCGTTTCATGGCGGAACAGAATGAGATCGCCATAAGGGACCAGCGGCGCGCCCTGTCCGCCGACCGCCATATCCGCCGGCCGGAAGTCGCCGACGACAGGGACGCCCGTCCGCTTGGCGAGGACGGAGAGGTCGCCGAGCTGCAGCGTCGAACGGACGAGATAAGGATCGGCAGCATCTCCCTCGGGGATGTGCCACACCGTCTGTCCGTGAGAAGCGATGAAACCGATGCGGTCCATGGACAGGCCCGCTTCGCGCACCGCCTCCAGCGCGGCTTCCGCCATCCGCTCGGCAAGAAAGACGTTCATTCCGCAGACGAGCGCAACGTCCGAACGGGCGACGGAGCAAAGATCTTTCAGCTTTTCCCGGAGAGCGTCGTCGTAGGGCCTGCTGTAGAAATGCAGCAGCTCCATCCGGGTATCCATCCCGCTTCCGTTTATCCGCACAACCGCGGCATCGATCCCGTCCAGCGAGGTCCCGGACATCAGCCCGATTGCGATTATTTCCTCTTCCTTTATGCCGAGTATCATGTATACCCCTCCCAAGCGTTGTCCCCGCGCATCCGTACAAGTACATCGAAACGGCCGCACGGGTTCCAGTTGGCTTCATTATAGAAGGAGAGAAAAAATTTTTCAATATAAATATGATTTATAAACTTTTATTTCAAAAAGAAACTCATTCCTTCTGGTTCCCCCCCTCTTCCTGTTCTGTCATCGTCATAGGGATGTAACATGTATCCCCTTTCTTTTACTCACTTCGACTTTTTGCGAAAAAACACATCCGCTTTCTCGCGGATAGAGAGGGCGGGCGTAAACACCCATTCCTCCTCCGAACCCGGGGCCGCTTCCGTTTGCTCCTGCCCCCCTGTATTGTCTCCGGCTTTCTTCCACTTTCGGATCATGATCCAGGTAACCAGCCCGATGGCGCCGATAAAGCCCATGCTGACATAAAAACCCGGGCGGCTGCCGTGATGCGCCAGCGTTCCGCTGACGGCAAGCAAAATAAGAGCGATGCCCGTCATCCGCTTCGTTTGTCCCAGCGCTTTCAGACGAAGCAGTTTTCCCGCCGTTATCAGAATAAACAGCCAGTTGTAGATCAGCAGCAGTCCTGCCGCGGTAGTAATGTATTCATATACGCCTTCGGGCATGAGCAGGGCCAGGACGATCGAAGCCGCCATCCCGCAGGCCGTTAATCCGAGCGCCGGGAGCGGGAGATTTTTTTTCCACCGGCGGGCGAACATTTGCGGGGCATCCTTATCTTCCGCTAACGTTACGAGCATGGTGGTCACCGCGAAGAGCGAAGCTACCATCGTGGAAAATCCGGCGATAATAAGCACTCCGTTGAAAACGTGCGGGATAAACGGCAGCCGGTAATGGCTCAGCGCCAGCACGAACGGGCTTTCTTTCGTATGGAAAACGCCCCATGGCAGAAGCGTAACTGCCAGTCCGATCGACAGCACATACACGACGGCGAGCAGCAGCAGCATGATTTTCCCCGCCTTCGGCGCTTCTTCCGGCTTTTCCAGCCTGAGTGCCATCAGCCCCATAATTTCGATGCCGCCGAATGCGTAGAAAGCGAAAATAAGCGAAGACCAGAGGCCTGCCGCCCCTGCGGGAAATAGCGTCGAAGCTTCTGCGGGAAAGCTCGGCGCCCGGCTTCCGCGAATGATGCCGAACAGGGCCAGCCCCGCGATGACGAGAAACATCACGATGGCGGAAATTTTGATTACGGCAAACAAGTTTTCCATCCGTTCGAATCCTTTTGTGCCGAGCATAATAATCCCAAGCCCGAGAACACCGTAACCCGTCGCAAACACCCACATGGGAACAGCCGGAAACCAGAAACGGGAAAACAGGGACAATGCCGTGAGCTGGCTGCCCATGATGAGCAGCTCCGAGCTCCAGTACACCCATCCGCTGCTGAATCCGGCCCAGCGGCCGTAAGCTTTTTTGGCATAGGAGCGGAAAGAGCCCTTGACGGGGTCCGCAGCGGTCATTCTCGCCAGCACGTCGAACACCATATAAGTTCCTAAAGCGGCCAGCACGAACGATATCAGCACGGCGGGACCGCCGATCGTAATCGCCAGGCTGGAGCCCAGAAAATAGCCGGTTCCGATCGTAAACGCCACTCCCAGAAGGGAGAGCTGCCACCATTTCAGCTTTTTTTCGTTTTCCCCGGCCGTCTGCTTCTTTTCCACGGAAGTCTCTCCTTTGCAATTGAGCTATGATGTTCTTTTAAAAAGAGTTCCCCCAGGGCAACCTTTGTATGCCGATATAGGCCGTACCGATAGGCTTAAGGCGGATCGGAAAATAGACTACAACGCTGTACGCCGGTGCGGATGCCTCTCATAATTTTCAGCTTGCGTAAAACCGGCCTCATATCGAATGCGTGACGATTGGCCCGGCCCGACTCCAATAAAAACAACCGCCTGCATGATGCGGACGGCTGCGGAAAATATAGATTCCTTGTTATTGTTAGGTTGTTGTTAGTTCGTCCTAGTTTGGAAGGAGACCCGATTTCATCGTCTGGGCTTTTATCGGATGACGGGGTTGACCGGTTTTCCTTTCGCCAAGTAAACGGTCACCCAGCAGGATACGGCCGCAGTCAGGGAAATAACGACGCCCATCAGGAGTCCGACGAATTGCATGAAAGGATCTTGTTCCGGTGTGGACGGCGGAAGCAGGAGGATTTGCAAAAGAAGATAGACGGTGAGCGCCCAATAAAAAGCGCTTCCGACCGCACCGATGATCCGCTTTTCTTTCTTCGTGCCCTCACGCGATACGCTCATCTGAATCCAGATCAGAAAGCTGATACACACGCCGGCGCCCGCAAACAAAAACAGGGAAAACGCGACATTCATCATGATGGTGAGCACCACAAGCGCCGTAATGACCAGAAAAATAACCATGTTCACGAGAAATAAGAAACCTCCGTACGCGTAGGGGGATTCCAGCCTTGCCGAAGCGGCCATTCTGGTAAACCAAGGAATCGGACGGAACGTGATCCTTCTAATAAGGATGATTTGGATAAGGACAAGAACCAGACCGAACAGCAGTAGAACCGTCACTTCAAAGCACTCTCCCTTTCAACTCTGCATGTTTTCCTGATTATAGCAAAAGCCGACGCGATGCAACAAGACAAGGCTGCTTATATCGAAGAGATCAGGAGCCTGTTTTCCATTGACAATAATAGTTGTTTGACATATAGTTGTTAAGACAATCATTAATGCGGAGGAATCCAATGACAACGGACCCCATCTTGTACAGGAACGGAATGAACGATTCCCTGGGCTTTTTGCTGGGCGTGGCATACCGGAAAATTTCCAATCTGCTCTCGCAGCGGTTGAAAGAGTACGACATTACGCCCGAACAATGGTCGGTGCTGTACCGGATCTTCGAGCATGACGGCCTCATCCAGAAGGACATCGCCGCCAGGGCGGGTAAAGACAAGCCGACAACGACACGCATTCTGGATTCGCTGGAGGCGAAGCTATTTATAAGGAAGCAAGTCGAGCAAGGAGACCGGCGTTCTTTTCATATTTATATCACGGACAAAGGCCGCTCCCTGATCGAGGAAACGAAGTCCCTTGAGCAGCAGACCATCCGGGATGCCGCCGCGGGCTTGTCTCGGGAGCAGTATGACCAGCTCATTACTTTTTTGCACGTGATCATCGACAACCTTACTTTGACATCAGAAAGCGAATAGGAGTGTCTACACCATGTCTAAACATCCAGAACAGCTGGAACTGCTTCACCATCCGGATGCGGAGAAAACCGAACCGCTCTGGACGAAATCGTTTATTATGCTCACGTTTTGCTATTTTCTTCTGTTTCTCTGCCTGCAAATGCTGCTGTCGCCCTTCCCCACCTACGCGAAGGACCGGTTTCATTCGGGCGATTTCACTTTGAGTCTCTTAACCAGCCTCTTCGCCATCTCGGCCATTATCACCCGGTTCGTAACGGCTGCCTTGATGCGCCGTGTGCACCGCAACACGCTGCTGTTCTGCGGAGTGGCATTCGCCGCCGCCTCGACGGCGGCTTATTCGTTTGCCGGCTCCATGAGCACGCTGCTGGCGCTGCGCGTCTGCTTCGGCATCGGCTTCGGGATGGCCAGCACGGTCATGCCGACGCTGGTATCCCAGATCATCCCCCGCCGCAGAATCGGCGAAGGCGTCGGGTACTTCGGGCTGTCGAGCAGCCTGGCGATGTCCGTCGGGCCGACCATCGGCCTCGCGATGATCGGCAGTTACGGCTTCGCCCCGCTGACCGCCATGGGCACCGCGGCAGCCGCCCTGATCGTGCCGCTGCTGCTCGGATCGCGGAGCATTCCGCCGCAGCCGGCGGCCGCGGCCGCTTCGCCTGCCGGTAAAGCGGCAGGCGATCAGGCGGCAGGCGAAGCCGGCAGAGCCGCGAAGCGCAGCGGCTTCAACAAGAAGCTGCTGCTGCCGGCCCTGCTCAACGCGCTGCTGTCGGTGACGTACGGCGGTCTGCTCAGCTTCATCGCCTTATACGGCAAGGAAGTGCATCTGGAGCAAATCGGGCTGTTCTTCCTGTTCAACGCGATCACCGTTCTCGTTGTCCGACCGATCTCCGGCCGCCTGTTCGACAGCAAGGGCCACGCCGCGATTCTCATTCCCGGCGCCCTCATTCTGATCGCGAGCCTGCTCGTTCTGTCCGTGGCGACAACGATGCCGGTGCTGATCGTCTCGGCCCTGCTCTACGGTCTCGGCTTCGGCGCACTTCAGCCGACGACCCAGGCCTGGATGCTCCGCGAAACTCCGCCGGAGCAGCACGGGACGACGAACAGCCTGTTCTACAACTCCATCGATTTCGGAGTGGCTGTCGGCTCCATGCTGCTCGGCCTCGTCGCCTCCGGCACCAGCTATGCGGTGATGTACCGCTATGCGGCCGGTGTGATGGTGCTGTTCCTCCTTGTGTACAGCGTCTATATGTTGACGCGCCGCCGGAACTCGGGCGCTTCCGCCGTACAGACAGGGACGGAGATGGAAGTTTCCTCCTGAGCGGCGCCTTGAACCTGGACGAGTCGTACACCCGGCTTTCCTTTGTAATCCCGGCACGGAATCACCTGCTTGCATGCGGTGAAATCCGTGCCTTTTTTGGCTATGCAGCCTGCGCTTGATTCTGGACTGGCCGCACAGTTTGGCACGGCTGACACACTTGCCTACCGTCTAGCCCGTAGCCCCTTCACGCTGACCGACTGGCCCCGGCACTCCCAGCGAAAGCATCAGCGCAAGTTTATAAAAAGCTTTCCATCGGATGGACGAATACGTTACCGCACTGATCGGCGGATCGAAACTATGATTGTAAACGGCGTAATCTTTTACATAATCGTCTTTCATGTACCGCTCTTCGATCAGCAGCCTTTCTTTTGGGTGAAGACGGCTTACCGCCATCTCGATTCTTTCGCAGTAGCGGCGCCGGCGTTCCGGCTCTTCCACGTTATAAATCGCTATGCTCGCGGTCTGATCGCTTGTGACATTCGTCGGCCCGTGAAATTTTTCCGTATAGCTCGAAGTTATTGTCGCGGTTCTTTCTTCGAAGGTAATCGTTTTATACATCCGGTATTTGAGCAGCGCTCCCTCAACGGCTGTTTTCGTCTTTTTCCGGTCAAGTTCCGGCATCTCGATACTCGTTTTCATAGGCGGTAAGCCCTCCTTTATAGGTTAAATCTCCTCTTGCGGCAAGCTTCATGGATTATCGTTGAAGCCACTCTTTTTCCTGTCTTAAGTATATTACAATATAACGTTATTTCATAATTCGGTAATATTTTGATTACGTCATGCGAACAAGTGTTCCCTTTAAAAAGCTCTTGTTTTCTTGACTATTCTTAGTTTTTTAACTAATATTACAGTATTCTGGAATAGATAGAGGGTGAATCTCATGACACTTGTCGATACTATAAAAGGATTAATGAAAGAGCAGGGCCTTACCCAATACAAGCTCGCGCAGAGGGCCGGAATTCCGCATTCTACGATGAGCACTTTACTGAACGGCAGCATTAAAAATCCGTCCGCGGATATGGTCGCCCGGATTGCCGAAGTTTTACAGGTCACGACGGATTATTTGCTCGGTCTATCGGAACTTCCCACCCACGAGCACGTGCAATCCCCTGACGAAACGGAAAGAAAAGAAAGCCGCAGCCAATCCAAAAACTCCGACCCGCATAGCAACGAGAAGGAGTTTGTCGATAAAATCGAACTGTCGGATGAAGAATTGCTGAAGCATTTCAGTCTGGAACTTGACGGTCGGGAGCTTTCGAAGTCGGAGACGAAGAACATAATCGCTTTTGTCCGCACGCTGCGCCAGAATAAGTAGCGACCTTAATCAAGGTTTTCAGCTCGATGCCAAGTATGACCGCCAATGATTTCAGGTCTACTTTCACGGGTGCGATGGGTCGTCACCTCCAAGATGATGGTAGAGATCCGTGTGAGATGTAAGTTTATTATACCACAAAATCAACCAAAATAGGAACGTAAGTTCGTACTTTATGTGCACAAAACCAATTATCCCCTTATGATTATGTTCCTCACGCTTTCCAGCCCTTCCATTCTGTCGTTTTTAGCTCCTTAACTGACCCGATTAAATCTCAGAAAATATTCATTAAAAATATCCAGAAAACAAAAAAAGCCCTCCCAACCGGATTCGGTTGAAAGGGGTATCGGTATCATGAAAAGGTTCCTGCTATATTATACGGACATTAACCGGCTGCCGGTGTCGTGTCGGATTCCTTCATTTCCAAAGCTTTATCCGCCTTATCTTGAGCGGGGTTGTATTCCATCCAGGCTTTCTGAATAGCCGCGAGGAGCTTGTCCGGCGTTACGTTCAGTCCTCTTGATTGAAGTTCGGTAGCCGCGTATACGATGGCCGCGTTCATTTTTTCCTTTCCCGTTAAAATCAATCCCTGCGTTTCCGCGAAAGCCATCGCTTCCGATGCCACTCTCATGATGATTTCCTGCTGGGCAGCGTTCGTGCGGGCCTGAAGCCAGGCGATTAGCGACGTTTTAGCCGCGTGAATAAGGACAGTCAAGACACCGGCCAAGGCCGTTACGAGCGCCAGAATGACCGGTGTCAGCAAATCCGTCAGCTGCTGTGCCATAGGAATTCCTCCTTTAAGTGCATAGTTGTGCTATCAAAAACGTCAAACAATGTCCGCCGGAAGCCTCAGCCGATGACAAAACAAATCGGGGGGGGGGCCAGCGTCATGTGACCGAGCACTGCGCGCTGTATTCCAGGTCCATGTGTCCCCCCATTATGTGAGAGCTTCTCTGCGTGTGGAATGTGCGGGTAGGCAAACAGACTGCCGAAAGTTTGCTCCGGTTCGCTGCAGGTGACCGCTCAGCCGCGCAGTTTATCGGCCATTCGCCTGATAAGCAGAGCGGTGTACTCGGTGTCAGGCGTCTTTCCGCTGTTCATTACATTGTTCCAGTACACGGGTGAATCGATCACTCCGTGTTCGTGAAGCTTGGCGATTGCCGCTTCCAGCACTTTGGAAGAATCGGGCTGCGCCTGCGGCCGGGATTTGTCGGGGGACACGGAAATCAGCCCCAGCGAAAAAGCCTCGGCCAGACCTTCCGCCGTCGATGCGGCCAGCTGATCAAGAAACGCCTCGTTTTTCAAAAGCGAAGCATCCGCTGCCCGGTCGATAAAACCGTATTCCAGCAAAACGGCCGGCATAGCAGTCTGACGAAGCACCGCGAGATCGCCGGACTTCCGGCCGCGGTCCTGCAGCCCGTATTTGGCAAATACCGCCGCCACCTTGGTGTGAATGACGGATCGGAGGGTTTCTGTCCGGGAGCCTGCGGCCGTCCCGCTGTACACGTAGGATTCAAATCCTGTGCCTCCCCCCGCGTTGATGTGGACCGAAACGAAATAATCGGCTTGAAGCCGGTTAGCGAACGCGCATCTTGCTTTCAAATCGGCGGACTTGTCCGTATCGAAAGCCAGATCATCCGTACGTGTCATGCGGACGTCCGCCATGCCCCGGAGTTTATTCGCAATACGGGACGCGATTTTCAGCGTGAGCTCTTTTTCCATTAATCCGCTGCCTATTGCGCCGGGGTCGTTCATCCCGTGTCCGGGATCCAGGACAATTACAGGTTTTTTCATCGGTCGTGACCTCCTTGTAAAATAGAAAAAGCCCTCAGCCGTTAAGCCGAGAGCGTTGCGCGGGCAATCAGAACGGGATGAAGCTGAATATATACGCGATCACGGCCGCAATCGTAACCGCAATCACATATTTGGAGAAGCTCATCCAGGCCTGCTGCGCGCTTGTCCGTTCTTTCTGTCCTTCGAGGCGTTCAGAGCTGCCGTCCCGCGTTACCTGCTGGAGCAGCTCGGCGTTGTCTCTGGTCATCTGCTGAAACACGTTGAACATTCTCGTTTCAAAGCCGTCGAATCTCGTCAGCACCTGCCCGACCAGAGTCTCTGTCTTGGCCTGACCGGCGTAAAGCTGCCGGATATCGGCTTCGTTTTTTTGCTCGCATCTCTTCAGCTCTTCGATGTCCGCGCGGAACTGCCGGCTTTCCATGTTCAGCCTTGCGAGATGCTCGGCGAAGTTTTCAGGGGCGATGGCCATCGTTATCGTCACCTCCCCTCATAGGCAGGGTGTTTACCTGCCGGTTTGGTGTTCGGGATGAGAAAGGCCGGGATCCGCTTGAGCCGGAGCAGTAGCTTGGATAACAGCCAGGGTTTCCTCGTACTCCTGCTGATTGATCCAGCCGTTTTCCAAGGCTTCCTTCAACAGCTTCTCCTCATATGTCGCGGCAAAATATTGCTGCACGGGCTCCCTGTATTCCTCCCGAATGCCTTTAAAACCATCCCGCTGCGTAAAGCGATCGGTACCGTAGACGTAAATGCTGCGGCAGTAGGTATTCCGTAAAAAGTCATGAATAACCATTTTTGCTGTCTCCCCTTCCCTGATTTAAGTCGTAACGGATTCCATGAAATTACGGAAATCCTCGTTCATCTTGGCCTGCTGGTCCTTAAGCCTGGTCTGTTCGTTTATCGAATACTCGATATAGGCTTGAAAATCAGCGTTCTGCCGTGCGATTTCCATCCGCAGCTTTTCGTTTTCAACGGACAGTTCCGTCAGAGACGGAGGTTTCGGAGGCTCCGGTTTGCTCCCGATCAATAGAGCAGCCCCTCGTCGGCCTTCCGCTTCCGCTGTCACTTCGTAGAAAGGTTCGCCGGACAGCGAAACAGAAGAAACGCCCTCGTTAACCGAGAGCGTTTGCTGCTTGCCGTTTATGGTTAGCTGTACGTCTGCATTTTCCGGCGCCGGCTCTCCAAGATAGTCGTAGATACCAACTGTGAGAGTAACGGTATCTATGGCGGATTCCGGCTGCTTGTCTGTGGATAAGCGGAGGTGGGTCAGCGAGTCAAAGTAGGACTCGCCGTAAGGTTCGACAATGTAGACGACGGTGCCGTCGATGCGATATTCGCTCATTGAAAAACGCCTCCTGAAAAGTCAATATCAATGTTTATGCTTGATGTTGAATTATTTGTCAACTCAATGACTATCGAAGATTTTGCAAAAATAGGTTGAGAGATAATAGCTGCAGATCCTTGTAACGCATTGCTATTCGGAAAGTCGCTGACCCTGCCATATGAGGAATTGGAACTGTTATAGCCAATATTCCCGGAAGACGGCCTTAATGTCGGTTGATATACGGCTAAGCTACTATCGGAGTTATAACTAACATCATTGTTTTGAAAAATACCGTTCACATAATTAACAACTAATGTTGAATCATAATATAAAGAACCGTCCACAAATACCCTTAACCTTCCAACTCCACCGGATAACGCCGCAATCCTTGATAAATAGCATTTTCCAGTAAAATGTATTGCGTTTAAGGTCTGATTTCCGTTAAGCACTATCGTTTGTCGTTTAATGATCGGCTTATACTGTTCCATTCCGCCTCCCACCGCCTTCCAAGTTGATCCATCCAGGTATTCCAATGTTCCATTATTCATCCTTAAACGCGATTCATCCCAGATTGGAAAACCGTCTTTCGTTAGTTTACCTCCAGCTCCAGGGTTGAATTGAATGTCCCCAGTAGGATACTCATTAACGAATTGAATTGTTTTGGATCCGGCCGCCGGAAAGCCCAGGTACATTTTACGTCCTTTATAGATTCCTTCAGGATACATCGTTAAATAGGAATGGGTCCGACCAACGAGGTCTATAATAGATGCATCATCAAAGAATCGAGTTTTGCCCATATTACCACCATTCTTTGACATAGCGTCTATCTCCAGGATACTAACCCGCGTTTCAACATTAGCCTGAGCCCTAGTTGTCAAATCCGTTGCTGTCTTCAGATTAGCGGATGTGCTGCCTTTTATGCTTTCGATAGGAGTCGTGAGAGTATACAGATCGAGTGCTAGATATGTGACATCATAAGTAGAACTCAAATCAATATTTTGCGGTGTGATATAGGCAAAGGCTCCGCCGTTCCCACCCGTGTTATTAACAGCAATTATAGCTGCTGCGCTTAACGTGCGATTCCTGCAGACCATTAGTATTCGATTTGATCTTCTAGATAAAAATGTTGGGGGAGATGATATATGGTTAATTAAATAATTCAAACCAACAGTTTGAGGATATACTCGCTCACGGACTATTAAACCGGCACCTGTTTCAATTTGATTTAATCCTTCGTGAAGCGTAATACCTCCTTCCGGAATAATTTCCGTTTCGAATGATAGTGACAGCTGATAGGTTAGACGATATGGTGTGTGATTCTTCCATTTAGTTGCGGGTAAAACAGAAGTTTCAGCCCCTGCCTCTGTATTTACGATCGGTTCCCAGCTTTTTGTGCCTTGATTGTTAAAAAGTTCCGTTTGTTGGGTCGTTGAATTCCAATAATACATTCTCCAGCCGTTAAAATAAGCTTTAATTTCCTCTGATGTCGGCGTGTAGTTGTCTCCCCAACCACTATCAGCATTCGGTACTGTAATGTATATCTGATCAGTTCCCTCAAATGAAAAACAATCTGGACCTGTTATATGGTTTCCGATATTTAATATCCTACCATCGTATTTCGTTAATGCCGATTTCCAATGATCATCATAATCAGGAATAGCCCCTGTAGCCACAACTCTTTTCAATCCTTGAGTAGCAATGTTAAAACTCCAAGGAAGTCTACCATCTAGCACTATTTCTTTATAACGTGACGTTTTCCAGTACTTACCGTCACGTTCTGTGATTTCATCTGCTACACTTCCGTCCACACTGGAAGCAAGCTTCACGTCCGAAAAAAACAAATAATCGTCTTCTTTCGGTTTAAACGGAAGAGCGGCTCCTCCCGGGTTAACCATAACGTCCGAAAACGTTACCTTCCCTATAATAGGTTTTAAATTTACGTCTACAGCCTTCAATACAACCTCAATAAAGGCGGATTTTAAAGGAGCCACGTTACTTCCCCGAAGCACATCACTTAAACGATTCTTTTCAGAGTCGGTATAGTAGTAATAAGCTGCCGCATTTGACGGAGTCGTCTTTGCGGAAACGGTATAAGATTGACCAGCTAAAACGGGAGCATAGAACCGCGCGTAAACGTTCACACTCGGATTGTGCACGATATCCGCCGTATAGGCCCCCTTAAAAACGACTTCATTCTTGGCCGCATTTCCCCGCTCCCACTCGTTAGACGAAGGAGCAAGATTTTCCCCGTGTTTAATAATGTAGGCATTCGTCGTATGCTTCACATCATCCACGTATGGAAATCGCAAAGCCGCTTTATCCCAGCCGCTTGTTGTCAAGAAGTTATAGTCAGCCGGACCAATTTCATATAACCTCAAAGAATCAAAATTGGCATACTCAGGTGTGGAGGAATTTGGAATAAACGGACCGCTTCCATCAGGTTTAAACATCTGTCCACGCCATTCAAAAGTGGCTGCCGCTGCCGGTGTTACAAAACGTAAACCGACGACTGACCAGACGCCTGTCTTCGATGCGGTAGTTGTTGGGGCATCACTAACAACGTTTCCTGCCGCATCCCTGATAATAAGTCTATAGCCTGCAACAACGTTCCCCGCTCCGACTCGTGTATCACCAATCAACACGTAGGACTTACTAGGCTCGATAAAATACCGGGGACTTTCATAAAAATGTTCACGTTCTTCGGTTCCCGATGCCGTGACCTTGTACGAAGACGTCCCTGTTGTATAGGTCGATGCATCCTTGCTAATCAGAACGTTAGCTTTAATAAAAATTGAAACATCCGCTTCGCTTCCCGTCCTCCCAACCCGATTCACAAGCGTACGCCCCTTCAAACTTTCCAGCTTGAAGCGGGATGTCCTCTCGGCGTTAACGACCTGCAATCCGTTCTCCAAAGTAAAAGACCTGGAAGGTACATCTTCCAGATGTGACTCGGCATAGTCTTTCAAACGTTTCTCCGAATCGGCCAAATCATTCTGGGAGGCGAAAACCAGAGATTTATCGATCTCCGCCGTCACATTGGCCGCATTGCCCACAACGACGATCGCATCGATGGACTTTTCGATGATGTCCGCGCCGCCAACAGGCGGAATATATTCCGCATTGGCGCCCGCATTGCCGTAGCAGTAAAGGATTTCTCCCTCGTCCGGGTCTTGGGCATAGATGCCGATTTCCCGGAAATAAAAGCCGGTTGTCACATCCTGATTGGACAGAACGGCTCCAATGACCGCACGGCCCTGCGTCTGAATTTTCAGCTTGGAAATCGCCAAGGATTTCTTTTCGCCGATTAGTTTCGTCAATGCCGGAATGGACTGCCCGCCAAGCTGACCGTCCCCTACTCCCATCCGGGTATAGTTCAGCGTTACACCCGTCTGGGCTTTGGCCTGTAAATTGCGCCCTTTGTTCGTCAATACAAATCCGCCAAAGGCTCCCATTATCCCACCTGCCTAATTGTCATTTTTTCGCCCATATGAAAAACGCCCCCGATATACAGAGGCATTTCTTCCGTCTGGGATAAAATCACGCGTTCGAGCCGGGCGCTGAGCCTCTTAACGGACTCGACCGCCCGGTAAAATTCGCGCGCTCTTTCCTGCGTCACTTCCGGGTTGTTCGTGATGACCCGGAAACGGAAAGGCTGACCGCCGTATTCAAACCATTCCTCGACTTTGCCTTCGCCGAAAAGTGCGGCGACCAGCTCTTCTACCGCGGAAGGCGTTCCTTTGCGTTTGTGCCAGCGGAAAGCGTTCCGGACGAGCTCACGCTTTTGCTCCAGAGGAAGCTCCGGTTCGTAGAAATCGACGTGAAACTGCCACGCCAGCTCGTCCGCCTCTTCCTCGGTCAGCTTGTCCAAACGGTCGTAGTACGTCAAACGTCCGATGTCTTCGCTAAGCTGCCGCAGCTGCCCGTCCAAGGAGAGAGCCGCCGCCCCTACGGTCTCGTCTCTCTTCAAATTCGGCGGTAAAATATCCAGCAGACTTGCGTTCCTAAGCTCAATCATCGGCAAGTCCTCCGTAAACGATGTTCACTTTGCCGTCCTGAGCGACTTTTAGGGCGGAAAGCTCCGTGTACGCCGGGCTGGCGACATTCATGCGCAGAGCTCCCGCCGCCATCACCCGCCCGATCAACTCGGAGGGGTTAATGTCCCGGCCGAGCCTGGATTTCTGCCAGAGCCGGTACCCCTCGACCGCTCCCGCGACGGCCGCTTGTATCGCGGCCGAATCGGCGGCACGGCTGCGGCTGACCCAATAGGTCAGGCCGATGTCGTAAGGCACCGTTTCCGGAGCCTGCACGGTGACATGATCGGTCAAAGGCCTGACCCGCCGGTCATTGACGGCCTCTTTTACTGCACCCAGAATATCTGCCGTCGGCAGCTCGCCTCCACGCAGAAGCGGCAGCACGACAACCTCGCCTTCGGCGGGAGAATGTACCCCTACATCCACGATGGCGGGGTTCGCCGATTTCGCCCAGTATTCGTACGCGCCTTCTGGGCCTGCCGTCGAAAACGACTCCGGAGCCGTACGGATCCGTTCGCGGTACGCATCGTCCGACTCCGTCTCGGAACCTCCCGAAGATTCCGTCGTATTCCGGACACTGACGACAAACGGAACCGGGTCTACGAGGACGTTCAAAATCCCCGGCTCAAACCCGTTGCCTGCCGTTCCCGGTGCCGTGCATTTCGCGGATACGGACGCCTTCAACTGTCCCGGCGGGATTTCGGCGACTTCTGTCGTCATGAAATAAAGTGCACCGCCGCCGCCCTGGGGCCCGATCCGGGTCGCTTTCGGAATCAGCGTAGCCGAATTGAGCGGCATGGACAGCGTAAACTCCACCGTCGTAACGGCCGCCGCCGCTTGAAGCCGCTTCGTTTCCGTCATCTCCCCCATATGATCGAGCAGGGCTCCCCTCGCATATCTCAGCAGATTTTGCCTCGCCGTCTGGTTGATCAGCACGCGCTGATGCACGATCATATTCGCCAGCGACATCAAAAAAAGGCGTTCGGGGTCCGCCGGAAACAGCTTGCGGCCCGTAATTGCTTCGTGCACGGCAAGAATCTCCTGAATCGTTTCCGCCGCATCCTCCTGTATGAACTGAACAGCGCCTTCGCTCAAACTCATCACCCCTCTCTCAGCCTGAAGCGGACGACAGGGATAAGCCTGCCTGCGCTTCCGCTCGTTTCATCTTCGTAAAACCGAATCTCTTCCACCAGAGCCCTCGGTTCCTGCTCCAGAATCGCGGTCATCACGCCGCCGCCTAGTCGAGCTTTCGCAACCGGTATCGGTTCGTCAAGATCTTCGAACGGAATCCCCATATTTCTGGCGAAAGGAGCCGACCCCGCAGGCAGACTCAGAATCGTCCGCAAATTCTGGATGACTTCTTCCGCTTCGCTCTTAGGGCCGAAATAAAATCCGCCGGGTTCCCGCATGTCTAAGGTATAATTATTTTTCATACATATTCCTCCAAAGAAATGGAAGCCGACGCGAGCAAAATATTGCCTCGGTTATCGACTTTATCCCAGGATTGCTCCAGAGACGTGATGACCCAGAAGGCTACGCCCAGTCCCTTGCCTCCGATTGTCAGAGACATCGCTTTGCCCGAACGCTCGGTCTCTACCAGCTTATCCAGCTCCTTGCGCGGGTTAATCCCGTACCGGAGGTCGAACCGCATCGTAAATGAGATCGTATCCAAACCCGGACCGATCCACTGTGTTCTGGCTTTTTTGCCGAGAATCTCGTGCTTGGCCCAGCGGCTTGAACTGCTTCTTTTAAATTCGTCGAAGGTCCGTATCGTGTCTGCGGTCGCAATAAACACAATATCGCCCAATGTGCCGATCATAACGCCTCACCGCCTCTCGTTAATGTTCCGGTTACGATCAGGTCACCCTCGATTTTCACGCTGCCGGCGGGTTTAACATGGAGCACGCCCGACTGCCGGTCGTAATAGACGCTGCTGCCGTCTTCAAACCAAACGCCGCGCTGTGACGGTAAGCCGGGAGGCCTTTTATCGGCCGTAAAAAAAGTCCCCAGGCAGTACCCCGCCTGAAGACCGCTGCCCGCAAAGGCGCAGAGCACATTCTCGCCGACCGCCGGCAGGCTGTTTCCCCGCGCCCATCCTCCCATGGGAGAAACGACCGGCAGACCTGCCGTAACGTAATCATTCCGGTCCGGAAAAGTGACCCTAACGGTCCCTTCGGAAGCCTGGACGCTGGATACGATGCCGGCCCGGATTACAGGATATTCTGAAGCCATCTCACCACCCCAGTACTTTTCGGATTTCAATATCGGTCGTGTAGCCGCCGCTGCCCACTTTGTGGCTTGCACTCTCGATCAGGTATTTGCCGTCGAACCGGTTCCATCCCTGAAGAAGAAGGGTGACCCCGGAAGCCAGGCGGACATCCCCGGACAAGGAGAGACTCGCTTTTCCGGCTTCTTTGTTCTTCTCGCGCAAGCTCTTGGCTGCAAGACGCATAGCCGCCGCCTCGGAATCGACCTGCTCGTTGATTTTCAGCACAGGACCTTCCGCCGGAGCGCCCGGAGGCACGTACATGGCCTGAAAAGTCGTGTTTTTCACGGAATCCGAATAGGTGACCTCGCAGGCCCGGTAAGCGGTATAGGCGGTACTCCAGCCGAACTTGTGACTCGCAACGGCGTCTTCTCCGCGGACGAGGGTCAGCGCCGGATCTTTTTTCTCATACTCCGCCTCATCGAACATGACGAGCTGACCCTCGGACACTTTTACTGCAATTCCCTCTTTCATGGCCTGCTCGTTCAAAAAGCCCAAATCGGACTGATCGGTCTGCTCCAGTCTCTCATAAGAAGGATCGACGTCAGCCGAATAGAACAGCGTCAGTCCGGCCGCTCGTGCCACATCTCCGGCCAGCGTACGCAGGGTGACATTTTCCCACGCTTTCGTGCGCTTTTCCTGACGGATGCCGGAATCGACGGGCAGCGAAACAGCCTTAATGCTTACGGTGTCCGGCGGACCTCCGAAATCAAAGGAATCGACTTCAAACGTTCCGCAGGGAAGCTTCTGTTCCTCCCCCGGATAACTCCAGCCGAAGGTCCTGATTTCGGCTTTAATCGTATCACCGGCTGAGGGCGACCAAGGACCCTGCCAATTTTGCAGTCTGTCCTCAAGGGAAAGCTGAAGATCGTCAAGCGATCCCGGCGCCGCATCGTTGTACGTAAAATCCACCAGTGAGTCCGCCAGGGATCGGGTAATGTCTTTCCCGTTGTACTCGATGACCAGCTCCGCCCTTCTTGCGTCCAATACGTCGTTCATACGGGGCTCCTCCTTCTCCAAGGTGGGAGCGTATCCGACGATTGGGCCCGTTTAGGCGGAATTTCAAGTGTAATGCCTGCCGGAAAAACGACGATTGCCGCATGTTTTTCGTTAAAATTCAAGAGGAGCGGCATAAACCGCTCGCTCCCGTAAAACGTATAAGAGAGCCCGTCCCAGGTATCTCCTTGAATTGTGGTGTAGATCATACAAAGCTCACCCGCGCTTTTTGACGTAAATAGGTGTTAAATTCTCTTTCGAAGTCCCGTCTCGTTCTCTGCTCCATCTGCTGGATTGCGGCCTGATCGGCATTTCCGTAGAAGTTATAAGACGGGTTAAAAACAAAGGCTCCGTTCCCCGACGAGGCGCTGCCCGAAGGCGAAACGCCCAGCATCCGGCCGGCTGCCGCATACAATCCGCGGCTGCGGTCGGAATTGTTGATCGGAATAATAACCTCGCGGTCTCCTCCTTCGCCTATCCAGGCGATCGTCGGGCTGCTTACCACACCGCCTCGTGCAAATCCGGGAATGGGGGGAATAAGTGGAATATTGGCACTGAATGTCTGGCCCCCCGCCCATGGAGACCATTCCGGAATCTCGATCTTAATATTATTGATGGCCTTGATAACTTCGTTTATTACGCCGATTACCGCATTGATCGGAACCGCGACCACATTCCCAATGGTGGAGAAGATCCCTTTTAACATATCCATAAGTCCCTGCCAAGCGGCCGACCAGTTGCCCGAGAAAACATTCGTGATAAAATCGGTCGCCCCGTTCAGAGTTTGAATAACGCTGTCGACAATGGAACCGAAGCTGTTCAGAACTGTACTGACCCCGCCTTGGATCATCGTGAACACGAATTGCACGGCACTGAAGATACTGTCCAGCACCGGCTTAATAATGGTGAACAATGTACTGAAGGCCTGAATAATCGCATTGCCCAACCCGTAAATAGCCGGCAGCATATCCGACACGGCCTTGGTCAGAACAGGAAACACTTGGGTGCTCAGGAAAGTGAAGATTTGACTGACAATCGGCCAGATCTGGTTCATTAAATAAGCTCCGACGGGAAGAAGGGCCGCCATTGCGGAAGTAAACAAGCTGTAGAAAACGACGCCGACCTTCATAATCACGGGCAAAATCTGCTGAATAATGCTTCCGATGGAGCCGAAAATCGATTGAATATACGGAAGAAAGCTTTGCCACGTGGTGAAAAACAGATCCTTCATTCCGCCCATTTTATCGAAAATGGAGGCTATACCTTGCACAACCATCGCGGCATCACTGTCGTTCATGCCGAGCATTTTGGCGTAGTCGATAGCTACCCCGCTCATCTTTCCGTCAAAGCCGTTCTGAAACAGATAAGCCACATTGTCCGCCACACCCGTAATGGCAGGGCCCACCGTAGAAGCGATGCTGCCGAATACATTTTTGACGATAGGACCCACTTTCATGATGACCTCGCTGAGCTTCTCCAGCAGCGGAATCGCCATGTCCGCAAGGGGGAACAGGAAATCGGCGGTCAGCTGTCTTCCTAATCCCTTGAACGCATCGCCGATCGTGTTATATTTGACTGATGCCATTTCATTCATGGTGTCCTTCGTCATGTCGAATTCGCTGCGCGTGCTGCCCATGGCCGTCAATACATCGTCTCCGAGATCCTTGAACGATTCCCCGAACAACTGAACGCCGAGTTTGCTTTTCAAAATAGGGTCCTGTACGTTCCCCAGGGCCTGAGCCACCTGTTTAAAAGCGGCTTGCGCTTCAGGTCCTCCGGCTGCAAAGGTTTTGACCATTTGTCCGGCATTCAGGCCAAGTGCAGCGAAAGCGTTCCTGCTTTCTTCGCCGCCTTCTTTCGATTTCTCGCTGAATGCTTTAACGGAATCCCCTATGGCTTCCATATCTGCCGAACCGGATTTCAGACCCGCACCAAACGTGTTAAACATCTGGTCGGCTGAGAAGCCGATTTCTTTAAAGGAAGAACCGTACTTGTCGGCGGACTCCAGCAGTTCATCCGTACCCAGTCCTTTCTGGGAACCTTGAGCGAACAAGTTATATGCTTCCTTACCGGAAATGCCAAACTCCTTCATAACCGACTTTGCCGATTTGGCGGAGTCTTTAACATCGGTTTCAAACACGTCGCTGAAAATCATCGCGTTGCGTGTAGTCTCCTCAAGCGCCGAGCCCTGCTCGCCGGTCAGCTTTTTAACCTCCGTCAAGGTACCGACCACGTCGCCCCAGCCTTCGCCCAAGTTTTGCTTGTACAAGGACGTTGCCGAACTTTTGATTTGGGCCATTTCCGCTTCTCCGGCGCCTGTAGACGCTTGGGCCTGGTTTAAAGCCGACTTGTATTCATCGATCTTCCCCACCACGTTCACGACGACATCGGCAACCTGTCCGAATACGTTGAACCCCTTTTTGAATCCTTCCAGCGCTTTCTGTGCGCCCCCGATCGCCTGCTCGGTCTGCGCCAAATCCTGCCGGATCGGCTCGGTCATATTAGCCGGCACCGCAACCTGGTTCACGCTTTTTAACTCATTTTTTAATTCGACAATCAGCTTGACACATTGGAGGATATTTCCGATCATATCGAAATCCACTTTAGACAAGAAATCGCCAATGGAAGAGCCTGATTTGGAAGCGGATTTCTCAGCAGCCCCGGAAGCGGGAGCGGCATTCGAATTCGTAGTTGCCACCGCAGTCGAAGCCGATCCTGTACTTCCGCTAGATGAAGAACCGGAACTGCCAGTGGAACCGGACGATTTTTTGGGCTTAGCCGCTTTCTTAGATGAAGATTTTTTTTTCGCCATCTATTCTCACCCCCTTTTTGCGAGTACTTCTTGTATCGGCTCCGTCCACTCCAGCAGCTCGGCTACCGGAAGACTGAGCCAGTAAGGAATGGGCGTCTTGGTGGCAACCGAGAAGGAGGCCACCAGCTTGCGCAGGGTGCGTCCCCCTTCTTTGCCCATCCCTAGCCCAGCAAAAAATTTTGCGACCGGACAAGAATTTTGGAGAAATCCTTGCCGGGAAGCGCCTTGATCAGATCCACGGGGACTTTGGCCGCACGGGCGGCTACCAAGGCTTGATATGCCTGGGAAATTTGCTTGACAGGCACGACTTCGTTCCCGGAAGACATCGTGTTCATTTGTCCCTCGCAGGAGAGCAGATCTCCGCCCGTCAAGCTGTCGAAATCGAGCAGCAGCTCGGTATATTCGGTTCCCTCAAAAGTAAACGGCCGACTGAGCTTATAGACACGCTCATCGACCGTTTCGGTTTGACCTGCTTCTGCGGCTGGAGTTTTGGTTTTATTTTCAGACATGTGGATAATTTCTCCCTTCGGATATCAGATGGATTTGAATTAAAGTGCGAGATCCGCGCGGACGGATGCGAGCTGGTCTTTCCCGTTTACGACAAAAATGTAGTTGAATTTGTCCACTTCCAGCATAACTTTGCCTCCTACGGACACTTTCAGGTAAACGACTTCAAACTCGGTGGAGCCTTCCATCGCCGCACCGACTTCGAGACTGCCCAGCGTACCTGTTTTAGGGAAAGCTCGGACCGTAATCTTGGCGCCCTCGGTAGCGTAAATACCGGTCCCCGTATTATAGGATTGCTGGGAAGCGCGGAAATCGAGCGCATGCGCTTCGGGAGCAAGAAGCTCCAGAGCGGCCGGATCCATCGTATTCCAGGTCAGCGAACAGGTCATGGGACCGAATTGGCCGATTGTCGGGCTCTCGACTTCACCCGCGATACCCGCTCCTTTTACGGATTCGGAAAGATATTCGAGGCTGGGCAGTTCAACGGTCGCTACCCCCAGAAACTGACTTCCGTTCTTATATACCGTATACCCTACAATTTTATCGCGTACTTGTTTAGCCATTGTGAAATTCCTCCTTAGGATTGGATGGCGCCGAGATACTGCGCATCATATTCGATTTTGAATTGGATTTCCTGAGCCGGGCTCGGCGGTGTAACGAAAATGTGGAATTTCAGCTTGCCGTTCATGAGATCGGCTGCGGGATTCTCTTCTTTGATAAACTCGACGCGGCCGCCGAGGATGTAACCGCTCGCCTGAAGACCGTTCATCCAGATGTTCAGGGAATCCGTCACGGATTCAACCAGACGTTTGTTGGCGGGGTCATCGACATGCTTCCAGTACGTCAGGATGACCGAATTCTGGATCCAGTCGAACATGCGGCGGACCGGAATAAACGCATTCTGCGGGTCCGTAACTTCCGGGAAAGCGGCCGTACGGTTGCCCCAAGTCTTCCAGCCTCCGACAAAGTTCAGCGCGGTGAAGATGCCTTGATTGTTCAAATATTCGGCCTCGTCCGGTCCAAGCGGAAGCTCGGTGCCGTTGTCCAGTACCGTTCCGTCGGCTTGGAGCAGTTTGTTGGACGGCGAGCGGTGCGGTACACCATCGCTCTCCAGATCGGTCCGGCACATGACGCCGGCGAGGTGCGTGGAGAAGCGGTACGTACGGCCGTCCTTGGTCACGTTCGGATAAGCGGCGATTTGACGCTCGCTGACATACCCGTTTTCTTTCTTGAAAACGGCAAGGTCCGTGAAAGTTCGGTCTGCAGGCAGATCGGTCAGCGCCATCGCTTTGAAATGACCGTTGATGCTTTCCGCTTTAGCGGCCAGAACGGATGCGACTTGCGGGTCGTGCGAGAAGCCCGGAGCGAGCACAAGCGTCGGAACGAGCTGAAAGCGCGGGAAAACCTGCTTGATCAGATCGAGCCCGGTCACTTCGCCTGTAGCCGCGTCCGTACCGCCGATAAGATCGGCTGCCGTCACTTTGGAGCGGTCCAGCTTGTCGTAGCCGACTTTCAGCGCGGTTGCGGCCGGACTGATGGCGCCGCCTTTCACAACGGAGAGCGTCGGACGGCCTTTTTTATCAAAAGCCAGCGTGTAATCTTTCTCTTTGTTGTAAGTCGTCGTGCCGTCTGCGGATTGAACCGTTACGCTTGAAGGCAAAATACCCTCCGCACTCAGTACGGCCATTCCCGCTGTCACCATCGCTTCGGACGGAGCGGCGGACGTTTTGTGCTCGGCCGGATCGAGAATGTTGACCAGCACAACCGGCGCCTGCTTGTACAAGCGGAAATGCGAGTACATGAATTCGCTCAGCGTGTAAGACTCCCAGTCTTCCGAGTAGCCGAAAGCGTCCACCGCTTCATCCCAGCTTTTGCAAAGGACCGGCGTATTCACCGGCGCTGCGGCCAGCTTCGACAGATGAACGGGCGCCGTACCGAATACGACCGGAATGGTCGCCTGCGGGGATACCGGGGTCATGACCGAGAAAGGCACCTCGCTTGTATAAATACCGTGACGTTCTGACATAGTTAATAATCTCCCTTCGAATGTTGACAAATTGGTTTGGGTGGAACTATTAATCCTTAAAACCTGAAGCTGCTGCGCTCTCTTGCGTCTCTACGATCTAGTCGTAGATCAGATCTTCACGTACCGGCGCCGGTACGTTCCATTCGGTGACCATTTCGGCCGTCCACTGCGGGTAAGCCTGCGTATTGGCAAGCTTCCATTTCAGCGGTCGCTGAAGCTCGAACATCCCGCCGATGATTTCCTTCTTAAGAACGGCCTGGCGTACTTTCTCGATCAGATTCAGCACGTCGGCATAACCGAACGGGTCGGTCGAGGAGGTTCCGAAATGAAGCCGGACCTTGACGGAGCCTTCCTCATTCCCGTCCTGCCCTTCCAACGCCCGGAGCAGGACAAAAGGAAACAAGCCCTCCGGCAGCGGTTCCGCGGGCTCGTCCAGCTTGGCCGGCGGAAACCTTTCGGCTCCGGGAAGCCAGCCGACATGGACGGTCACGGGCCTTTCGCCCGCTCCGCTGTCCCGCACCGATTGTTCCACGAAGCTCTTAAGCGTCTGGAGCAGCATGCTCGTGCTCATTGGCCTTCACCTCCACGGTTGCAGTTCGGGACGCCTTCCAGCCGAAGCCGCTGCCTCCATTCATCGCGGTGTGTTTTCGTATTCACCGCCTCCTTTCAATCGTTAAAAATCCGTCGTGACCGGCTGGGCGGTTACAGGCGGATTTTTGGGTCAGGTAATCGGGAGAGCCTTCGGATGATCCGGCGAAACAAAAAAGCAGCCGGGCTATAAAAGCCGATGGCTGCTGAATGGAGTGTTTTCCGGTGTTCGTGTCTCTCTCTCGATTTCCTATGTTATAAATATACCTGACCCTGAAGCAACTAACACATGATTTTCCCATAAAAAACAAACAACAAAAGCATAGCTTTTTTAAAGTAATTTTATCAGGGAAAGGCGCGACCCTCTCCGCTGTGCATGGGCGCTCAAAACACCATAAGCCACCCGGTCTTCCCGCGGCAATCATACCCGAGCAGGATCGGCCGCCCAGCCGAAGCTCTCGAACCAGAGGTTCTCCTGCCGGTTCAAAAGCGCCTCGCGTACATAGGGCACCATCTCGGCGGGAAGCCCGTCCTCCGGGAACCAGCGGAGCTCTTCGCACTTATGGGGTTCCATGTTGCCGATCTCGCCCTGCCAGCTGCGCGCCCTCAGGAAAAAGTCGATCCATTCGGAATTCGTGTTTTTGCGGTGCATGATGCCGGTGATTTCCAGATCCTCGGGCCGGATGTCAATTCCCGCCTCTTCCTTCGCTTCCCGTACGGCAGCCGCTTTCACTTCTTCTCCGCCGTCGATTCTTCCGGCCACGACACTCCACTTCCCGTCCGCGAACCCCGTATTTTTTCTCTTTAATAGAAGCGTTTCCCCATTGCGGGACAGAAAAACATGAACGGAACCGTAAAATATAGGTGTTCTCATTTTAAAACCTCCAAGGAATTGAACATTAAGCAAAACTTTTCTGAAACATATTTCGTTTCATATTATGAAAAACGGTTTAGTAGGAAGTGGATCTTTGCAGATTGACCGGCAAACTCCTCATTTTTGACTTTACATTTATGAAAACAAACGATTTTCCACCTAAATTTCAAACATTCTGTGGCGGAGGTTGATCATTCCCAAAAAAAAATTGCAAAATCTATCGTTTTTTTAAGTTTCCTTTAATATTCGTAATTTATACTATTTTCAAAGATTGATCTATCTTACAGGAGGTAGAAATCACATGAAAACCATTATCGTATTCAATAATCAAAAAATACCCGTCTTTTATACAGAAGCGAGCAAAAAAGCATTAAGCTTATTGAAAATTGCCCTGGAAGCGAAGTGGAACAACGGAAAACGCGCTGTAAAGACGTGTCTGGAGAACCTTATCTCCATCGAAATCGAGGGAACGGAAGCGATTCTGCATTCCCGCCGCGAAAGCGATACGCTTGCCTTGTCTCTCTATTAAAACTCAATCATCAATGATTTGTCAGGCCTCTTACATACGGCCCCGCGAAAAAGATCCCGCCCGGGATCTTTTTTGTGCGTTAAGGGGGAATTTTTCCGGCTTAACGCTTTTCGTTAATCGCTTCATTGCGGAGCGCCTGCTCGAAATCGGCGATGGTCTTTTTAAGCAGCGGCCCTTTATGGCCCGAAAGCATCCTTTTATTTTCCTTCTTCAATACCGCCAAAATAAGCTCTTTCTGATCCCGGCTGAGCAGCATGATCCCAACCTCCCTTTCCTCGGCAAATCTTTTGCACGCCCGCCTGGCAGGCCGGCTGCTTTTCTTCCCTTTTCACGGGGTCCCATTATTTTATCATGTTCACTCCGCAGCGGGATAGACCCGGAAACTTTGCAAGCTTCCTGTCATATTTTCCGCGCTAGTTTGATATAGATACAATATCACGGATGACAAGCTATGAGAGATGAGCCGAGCATAATACCTTTCCTAAGGAGGCATGTGTGAAATGAACGAACTGATCCTGACGGTCCGACCCAAAATCCAGCGGTTCCTGAACGGAACGAAGCGGCTTTTCATCGACGGAGAATTTGTCGATTCCGTTTACGGGCGCACCTTTACGACCCCCAACCCGGCAACGGGCGATATTTTGGCGGTCGTGAGCGAGGCGACCGAAGAAGATATCGATCTGGCCGTAAAAGCCGCCAGGCGCGCTTTCGACGAAGGCCCCTGGTCGACCCTGAACGCCGCGGAACGGAGCCGGCTCATTTACCGGCTGGCCGATCTCGTCGAAGACAACCTGGAGGAACTCGCCCAGCTCGAAACGCTCGACAACGGCAAGCCGATCGTGGAGACGCGTGCCGCCGATCTGCCGCTGGCCGTCGAGCATCTCCGCTACTTCGCCGGCTGGTCCACGAAAATCGTCGGCCAGACGATCCCCGTCAGCGGCGGGTATTTCAACTACACGCGCCATGAGCCGGTCGGTGTTGTCGGGCAGATTATCCCGTGGAACTTCCCCCTGCTCATGGCGATGTGGAAGCTCGGCGCCGCGCTGGCTGCCGGCTGCACCGTCGTGCTTAAGCCGGCCGAGCAGACGCCGCTCTCGGCCCTCTATCTCGCCGGGCTGATCCAGGAAGCGGGCTTCCCGCCGGGCGTGGTCAACATCGTGCCGGGTTACGGCGAAACGGCGGGACAGGCGCTCGTCAATCACCCGCAGGTCGACAAGATCGCCTTCACCGGCTCCACGGAAGTCGGCCGCTCGATCATGCGGCAGGCCGCGGATCGCCTCAAGCGGGTGACGCTGGAGCTGGGCGGGAAATCCCCGAACATCATCCTCCCCGATGCCGACTTGTCCCGGGCCATTCCGGGGGCGCTTTCGGGGATTATGTTCAACCAGGGGCAGGTCTGCTGTGCGGGCTCCCGCCTGTTCATCCAGAAGAAGATGTTCGACAACGTCGTCGCCGACCTGGTGCTGTATTCCCGCAAGCTCAAGCAGGGCGCGGGGCTGAGCCCCGACACCCAGATCGGGCCGCTCGTATCCGAGGAGCAGCAGAACCGCGTGCTCGGCTATATCGAGCGCGGTCTGGAGGAAGGAGCCGAGCTGCTGACGGGAGGGACGAACCCGTTCGAAGAAGGCTACTTCGTGGCGCCCACGGTTTTTGCCGGCGTCCAGGACAGCATGACCATCGCCAAGGAAGAAATATTCGGACCCGTCGTAACGGCCCTGCCTTTCGAGGATCTGGACGATGTGATCGCCCGCGCCAACGATACGGATTACGGACTGGCTGCCGGGCTGTGGACGGAAAACGTCAAAAACGCCCACTACGTCGCAAACAAGCTCCGTGCGGGCACCGTCTGGGTCAACTGCTACAACGTGTTCGACGCGGCTTCTCCGTTCGGCGGCTACAAGCAGTCCGGCATCGGACGCGAGATGGGATCCTACGCGCTGAACAATTACTGCGAAGTCAAAAGTGTCTGGATCAATATGAACTGATCCCGATTTACGGCTCAACCTAGTCAAGCTCTCAACGGAGAAAAGCTCTGTCCCCCTGCGGGACAGAGCTTTTTTATTCACTCCAAAAGCCTGTTGAATGACTCAACAGACTTTTAGCATGCGCCGGCAAATCAATCCTCCATGATCAGCACGATTTTTCCGCGGCCGTGGCCGATCTCCATCTCCCTGTGCGCTTCGGCGGCTTGGCTCAAAGGGAATGTTTTCCGCACATGGATGGAAAGCTGTCCCCTGACATACAGCTCAACCAGCTCGGACAGCCGCTCCGCCGACCGCCTGCTGCGGATCCAGCGGACGCCGAGTTCGCCGGTAAGCTCGAATGCGACCGTCGTCGCTATCCGGTTCCGGTCGGGGACAAGTTCCACCGCCGCAAGCAGCCCATCGGCTCCCCCCGCGTCCAGAGCGGCGTCCACTCCTCCCGGGGCGTGTGCCCGCACTCTCTCGGCAAGTCCCGGTCCATACGTGACCGGAATGGCCCCAATCGAGCGCAAATAGTCGTGGTTGGCGGGGCTGGCCGTCCCGATCACGGTTGCCCCCTTCGCCCGGGCGGCCTGTACCGCAACCGTTCCCACTCCGCCTGCGGCCCCGTTGATCAACAGCGTATCGCCGGGGCCGACGGCCAGCTCTTCAAGCGCCGTGAGAGCCGTCTGCCCCGCTCCCGACAGGCCCCCCGCTGCCTCCCACGGCATAGCGTCCGGCTTCCGCACAAGCTGATCCTGAGGGACGACGACATATTCGGCGTACGTGTACTGCATGCGGTAGCCGAGCACCTCGTCTCCGGGAATAAACGCGGTGACGCCGCTCCCCGCCTGATCCACGATACCGGCAAACTCGCCTCCGGTCACGTGAGGCAAAGCGACGGGAACGCCCTGGGGCTGAAATCCCGTACGGATCGCACAATCTACCGGCTGGACGCCCGCCGCCTTGATCCGCACTCTCACTTCTCCTTCGCCTGCCTGCGGCGCTGCAATCTCCAGCCGCTCCAGAACCTCCGGCGGACCGAACTTGGTAAACCCCATTGCTTTCATCCTTATCTCCTCCTCTTTATAAGGCCGCATATGCAGAAACGGCCCTTTGCAGCGCAGCTTTTCAGCTTCTAATAAACCTGTGTTCAATGAATTTCGTCTTTCAAACTTTCAGGCTTTCAGACAATCCGTCATGTGATGCCGAGCAACGCGCGCTGAGAGCTTCGCGCCCACCGATTTCACCGCATGCTCGGCGGATGCCAAAGGAAGGTTCCTTCTGTGTTACGGGCTACCGAATCCTTGCCATAGCCGACGGACCCAATGATAGCCGGATCTTCACGGGAGCGTGGTTGCCGGCCCCCGTACCCGTATTTTATAATGGAGGCCTGATAATAAAAAATACATCTTATCGCATAGCACTCATTCCATTGAGTATATAAGAGGAGGAGCATATGGAAATTTTGCAGCTCCAATATTTCCGTACAGTCGCCAGGCTCGAGCACATGACCAAAGCCGCCGCAGAGCTTCATATCGCCCAGCCGGCGCTGAGCAAAACGATTGCCCGTCTCGAAGAAGATTTGGGCGTGCCTTTGTTCGACCGACAAGGGCGCAAGATCAGCCTGAACACGTTCGGCAGAGCCTTCCTGAAAAAAACGGAGATTGCCCTGACCGCGCTGGAAGAAGGCCGGAAGGAAGTGGCGGATCTGTCCGGTATGGAGCAGGGGAGCATCTCCATCGCTTCGCCGATCCTTAACCGGCTGTCGGGTCCGTTGGGCGAGTTCCTCAGGCTGTATCCCGATGTCCGCCTCCGTCTCACGCAGGCGCCCACGGAAGATTTGGGCGGTATGCTCGAAAGCGGGGAGGCGGATTTCTGCTTCACCGCTTATCCGGTCGGCCAGACCGGAATCGTCGAGGAGCCTGTCCTCAGCGAAGAAGTTTTTCTGGCCGTGCCGCCGGGGCACCGGTTGGCGGACCGCACGAGCATCGCTTTAAGTGAAGCGGCCGGGGAGCCTTTTATCGGGTACAAAAAGGAGCACGTCTTCCGTAAAAGGGACGACGCTTTGTTCCGGCAGGCGGGCATGACGCCCGATTTCGTGTGCGAAGTAAACGAACCTTCGGCCAAAGCGGCTCTCGTCCACGCAGGACTTGGCGTCGCCTTCGTAGGAGCCTGCAACCGCAGCGAAGAGCCGCCGACGGCTCTCATGGTCCGGATCCCGATATCGGACCCCGTCTGTTTAAGCTCTTACCAGCTCGCTTGGCACGAGAAACGTTATTTATCCAAAGCCGCGCAAAAATTCCGCGACTTCATCCGTCACTATTTCTCAACCGGAACCGATACGATGATATGATCTTGGACTGCGATAGGACTTTGGGTGATCGTCATACAAAGCTTCTGCGTTCAGGACGATGCGGATGATCCGGGTCGTGTCGATTCTGTTCGATCGGCCGCGATTAGAGAGCGTAAGCCTCCCTGTGCGATGCTTTGCGATGCTTTGCGATACTTTGCGATACTTTGCGGAGAAAGCTGCATACTAACACAATAACGGTAGCTTCCTTGGGTGTTTCTGGTTATAATGATTCAAGCGAAACGGATACGGATTTACATACCCGGCGTTTCGAGGGTGGGCCGAGGGATACTTCAGAAAGAAGGATGAATGTTGGTACGTTTTCTCGATCGCCGGTTCGGGCTTGAGGCCCACGGAACGACCGTGCGCCGCGAGCTCATGGCCGGATTGGTTTCATTCGTGACCAGCGTCTACATTATTATTGTCAATTCCGCGATTCTTGCGGATGCCGGAATTCCCGTTCAAGCGGGAATGATCGCCACCATCGCCACTTCATTCGTCGGCTGCTGGCTGATCGGCTGGTGGAGCAACACACCGCTCATTATCGTGCCGGGCATGGGAATCAACGCCCTGTTCACGTACACCGTCGTGCATACAATGGGACTATCGTGGCAGGAAGCGCTTGCGGCCGTCTTCATCTCGGGGCTTCTCTTCTGCCTGGTCGCCTTCACCGGGCTGGCCGGGCGGATCTCGCAATCGGTTCCGCATACGCTGAAAGAAGCCATCGGGGTCGGTATCGGGCTGTTCCTGACGTTTATCGGCCTGCAAAAAAGCGGAATCGTCGTGCCAAGCGCCTCGACGTTTGTTGCGCTGGGCGATCTCGGCAGTCCCGAAGCGGTCGTGACCCTGCTGACGCTCGCCCTCATGACCGTTCTGTACGTCCGCGGCGTGAACGGCAGCTTCCTCATCGCCATCGTGTTCGGAACCGCCGTCGCCTGGCTGCTCGGCCTGGTAAACCCGGCTGCGGAAGCCCCGGGGTTCGGGCTTCGCGATGCCGCCGCCGTCTTCGGCGCGCTCTCCTTCGGGAGCCTCTGGACGCTGCCGTTCTGGATCGCGGCCTTCTCGATGGCGATGGTCATCGTCTTCGAAAACCTCGGCCTGATCCACAGCCAGACGGCCAGCTTCGGGCGCCCGGACACCTACCGCCGCGCGTTTCAAGCCACGGCCGTGTCGAACATGGCCGCCGGACTGCTCGGCTCGAGTCCGACCGTATCCGCGGTCGAAGGCTCGGCCGGAATCGCTTCCGGCGGACGCACGGGGCTGACCGCCGTGTTCACCGGCGTGCTGTTTCTCGGCTCCTACTTTGCGGTGCCGCTGCTTCAGGCCATTCCGGACAGCGCGATAGCGCCCGTGCTGATTATCCTCGGCTCGCTTATGCTCGGCAGCATAAAAGCGATCCCTTTCGAGGATTTCAGCGAAGCGTTTCCCGCTTTTCTCGTGATCGCGCTGATCCCGCTGACTTACAGCATCGTCGACGGAATCGCGCTGGGCTTTATCGCTTACCCGGTCGTGAAGCTTGCGGCCGGTAAAGGCCGCCAGGTTTCCGCGACCCTATACGTCATTGCGCTGCTCTTTCTCCTGTACGAAGTTTTGCAGGTTATGAACAAGTAACGGAATCTGCGGGCGAACCCGGTTTACCCGCTTGCCGCAGCTCTCTTTTCCGGCATAAAAAAACGCCTGTCCGCGCTTCCTTTTCGGAAGACGGGCAGGCGAATTTTTTAACACGAAGCCGCACGGTCACGAGCTCCATCCCGAAGCCATGACGATGAACGTAACGAGAGCCGCCAGACCGACTACGAGGTAGACGGTCCCCTGGACTTTCTTTTTCTGAAAAAACCGCATGATGCTCATGCTGACCATCGACCCGATAAAAAGGATCAGCAGCAGGCTCGTTACGAACATGCCGGTTGTTAACGCGTCCAAAGAAGTTGTTGCCACGACGTTTTCCACCTCGATAAGATTGGTTTTCCGGTATCCTGTAAAGATCCTTCCTCGATTATAACCGGAATCTGGGCGAAAACGGTACATTCTTTCTACATTTCTATGAACAAAAAGAAAGGCGGGGGTCCGGATGATTCTGCATAAAGGTGAAATCCTGTTCCGGCAGGGCGAACAAGGTCCCTTGTTCCGCATCCGAAGCGGTCTCTTCAAGGTCGTGCGCCTTCAGGAGAACGGGGAACAGTTTCTGTTCAACATCCTGAACCCCGGGGAGCTGATTCCCCACCATTCCCTGCTCACGCCCAAAGAATACCACGGGACGGCGATTGCTCTCATCACAAGCGAAGTCGAGGTCATTCCGGCCGCGGAGTGGTACGCGGAGCTTCAAGAGAACCCCCTGCGCTACCGGGACGCCGCCCTTGTGCTGCAAGACAAGCTGAGAGCGATGCAGCAGCGCATCGACCAGCTTACCGCGCTCACTCCCGCCCGCAAAATCGAGCTGCTCGGCCAGTGGTTCGCCCGCTATGTCGGGGACATTCCGCTTGGCGATGTGCTGACCCAGGAAGAGATCGGACAGCTTGTCGGTCTGCGCCGCGAAACGGTCAACCGGCTTCTCCGGAAGGGGCGCTGAGCGCCGAAAGAACAGGTCCGCCATAGAGGCGGACCCGTTTTCTTTTTTACAGGTTAAGGGACGGTCCGAAAAATTCATAGTGGAGAGATTCCGCCGGAACGCCGGACTCCTGCAAGTACCCGATCATGTCACGCATAAACGATACGGGGCCGCAAATATAATAGTCGGCATGCTCGCCGGATTCCGCCGTTATTTCCTTCAGCTTCTCCGCCGTCAGCCGGCCCTCCGAATGGAAGGCGCCCGCGGCTTTGTCTTCGTCCGTCGGCTGTGTGTAGCAAATATGCGTGCGCAGACAGGTTTCGGCCGCCGAGGCAATCCCCTCGTCCTTCATCGCATCCTTCATGGCGTGCAGCCCGCCGTCGGCAGCGCTGTGGATGAAAGCAACGGACCGCGCCGGCTGCTCGGCCCGAATCGTTCTCAGCATGCTCATCAGCGGAGTTAAGCCTACACCAGCGGACAGGAGCACGACCGGCGTATCCGCGGAACGGTCCAGCGTAAAGTCGCCGGCGGGAGCGGAGAGCAGAAGTGTGTCGCCTTCCCGCACGGCTTCGTGCAGATAAGTCGAAGCGACTCCCGGCTCGCGGGTATCCATGCCCGGCTCCTTCTTCACCGAAATCCGGTAATAAGGCTGTCCCGGACGGTCCGACAAGCTGTACTGCCGGTTCACGAGATGTTCCCGTCCGGGGATTTTCATCTGCACGGTCACATACTGACCCGGCTCGAAAGCCGCCAGCGCTCCCCCGTCCTCCGGCACCAGGTAAACCGACGTGATGTTCCCGCTTTCCGCCGTTTTCCTCCGCACCGTAAACTTCCGGAATCCCGCCCAGCCTCCCGGCTGATGGAGCGCCTCATCCGCCATTTCCGTCTCCACGCCGATAAAAGCCGCGGCGATTACGGAGTATGCCTCTTCCCAGGCGCCGAGAATCTCCGGCGTCGCCGCATCGCCCAGCACCTCGGAAATCGCGCCGAGCAAATTCTCGCCGACGATCGGATATTGGTCCGGCGTAACTCCGAGACTCCGGTGTTTATGGGCGATCCCCTTGACGGCCGGCATGATTTCATGAAGCCGGTCGATATGAACGGCGGCCGCATACACCGCGTTGGCCAGAGCCGTCTGCTGCCGGCCCTGCTTCTGATTGCCGTGGTTAAACAGATTCAGCAGCTCCGGGTGGCTTTCGAACAACTTTTCGTAAAAACGGGTCGTAATGGCTTTTCCGTGCACTTCCAGCACCGGTATGGTGGACTTAATGATTTCGATCGTTTCGGGTTTCAACATGATTAATCTCCCCTTCGTCTTCGTTCTTGCTTACAGTATAAAAAATCACACCCCTTCCCCTAGTGATTCCAATCACATCGTATATTGCAGCTTTGTGAACACTCTAGCATCCCTTCCTTCGGCTTTTTTCGTCATAGAGTCGGTTTTCCCCTCATAGAATGGGGTATCACCTGCAAGGAGGATGTCTTCACTTATGAACAAAAAGCACATCGCCGCACTGGTCGCATTAGCCTTTACAGCAGCCTTGCTCGTGCTTCTTACCGGCTCCCTGGGGGACCGGAAATCGCTTCTTGCCGAAACACTGAGCGCTGCAGGCTCCAAGGCAGGTTCGATTACACAGGCGGAAAACCAAGCTTTATCCGCCCCACGGCAGCTCCGGGCCGTCTGGATCGCCACGGCCTGGAACATCGACTGGCCGTCGAGCCAGGGGCTGTCCCCCGCCAGACAACAGCAGGAGTTCGTCGCCATGCTGGACGAAGCCAAGAGTGTCGGAATGAACGCCGTCATCGTGCAGGTCAAGCCCAACGCGGACTCTCTCTATCCTTCCGAGTACGGCCCCTGGTCGGATATTCTGACGGGCAGGCAGGGCCAGTCCCCCGGGTACGACCCGCTCGCCTTTATGGTCGAAGAGGCGCACAAGCGCAACCTGGAATTCCACGCCTGGTTCAACCCCTACCGAATCGGCAAAACGAAAGACGCCGGCAAGCTGGCCGCCGATCACCCGGCTCTAAAGCACCGCGACTGGGTCGCGTCTTACGCGGGAACCCAGTATTACAACCCCGGTGTCCCGGAGGTCAGGGATTTTGTCGTGGCCGGCATTACCGAAGTCGTCCGGAAGTACGATATCGACGCGGTTCATCTCGACGATTATTTTTATCCGTATCCCGAGAAAGGCAAAGATTTTCCCGACGATTCCGCTTACCGGAAATATGGTAAATCGGAGTTCGGCTCCAAGCCCAATTGGCGCAGGGATAACGTTAACCGGCTCGTTGAATCTATTCATGCCGCCATCAAAAAGGAAAAGCCCTACGTCAAATTCGGCATTTCTCCGTTCGGCGTATGGCGCAACCAGAATGCGGACCCGACCGGATCGGAAACGACGGCGGGTACTACGAATTACGACACGCTTTTTGCGGATACGAGAGCGTGGATCAACGCCGGCTGGGTCGATTATATCGCTCCGCAGCTGTATTGGAACTTCGGCTTCAAGCCGGCGGCCTACGATAAGCTGGCCGACTGGTGGATCAAAGAAACCGAGGGCAAGCCGGTCCAACTGTACATCGGGCACGCGCCCTTCAAAATCGGCCAGCAGGACCCGCCGGGCTGGCAAAACCCCGACGAGCTGCCGGATCAGCTCAAGTTCAACGCCCGCAGCGCCGGCAAAATCAGCGGCAGCATCCTGTTCAGCCTCAAGGATATCCGCCGCAATCCGCTCGGCTTCCGTGACCGGCTGAACACGGAGCTGTATGCCAGCCCGGCGCTGGTGCCGCCCATGCCTTGGCTGGGAAGCGCGGCGCCTCAGCCGCCGAAGGCTCTCTCCGCCGAGAGCACGGCGGACGGCGTCCGGCTGGACTGGCGCGACGGCGGCGGGAACCCGGCCTACTACGCCGTCTACCGCGCGGAAGGAAGCGGCTCCGAGGCCGCACGTCTGATCGGCACCGTCCGCAGCGGCGGAAGCGGGGCCCAGACGTTCACCGACCGTGCCGCCCCGGCCGGGAAGCCCCTGCGTTACGTCGTGACCGCGCTGGACCGGCTGCATAACGAAAGCACGACGAGCCGGACCGCCTCCGCCGACGTGCCGGGCAGGTTCGCGAAGGCGAAATAACACGAATACCCTCCATCCGCTTATTCGGGATGGAGGGTATTATTATGGGCGGAACATACCGGGAACGGCAAGCGGCTTACCCGCTCCACCGGTCGGCCCGGTCTACGCGTCCGGTAAATCATCTACGTGCCGGTTGATCCCAGCACCCGCCCGGCGGGAACGTGGTACCGGCAAATGCCGTCGATGTTGTCCTGCAGAACGCCTCCGCAGCTTTCGATCACACGGCGCGAAGGCGCGTTATCTTCGTTGCAGGTCAGCAGCGCCTCACGTATGCCTTTGCCGGCCGCTTCCCGAAGAAGGAGCTGCAGCAGCAGCTTCGCGTAGCCTTTGCCCCGCTCCGAAGGGCGGATAACATAGCCGATATGGCCGCCCCGCTTTTTCAGCTGGACGTTCAGCGCGTGCCGCATTTTCCCGTATCCGACGGGCCTGCCGTCCACATAAAGCCAATAAACCGTTTGAGGGACGAGCCCTTCCGGCAGCTGTTTGGCCCGCGCCATGTTATAATTTTTGACAAGCAGATTATGAAACTCGTCCCGGGTTTCGCTGTAAAAGCTGTTTACGAAGCCGTTTGCTCCCAAACCGATCTCACGCGTCATTTCAAAGATGTCCGAGCCTTCCTCCACATTCAGTTCGCGCAGTTCTTCCTTCATACGGGCAGCTCCTTTACTCCTTTTGAAAAATATACGGGATTTGGCGGCAGAAAAAAAGCCCCCTTTTATAGAAGGAGACTTTCGGACCATAATTGGATGCGTCAGTTGAACCAGGCGCCGCCTGCCAAAAAAACACCGCAGTCCAGGAGGAGCAAGGTAGGTCAATCAAACTAAGAACAGGAGATGTTTATGCCGGAACAAAGCAAACATAAGAAGAAATGGTACCTAAGAAACGGTTTTGTACTCGCTTTATGTGTTATAACACCGCCTATAGGGTACATTCATGTTCTAGTTAACCGGAAACAATGGGAACGCAAAGAAATGTTGCGCTACTTGGCTTGGGCAACCGTGTTTACATCCTTCTGGCTTTTAAAATTTATCTCAAAAGAATTGCAGCTTGTTGCATGGATCCTAGCCTTGGTTTACTTGTCTTTAGGAAAAAAAAGGTAGTGCCCGGCCTTATTTCTTAACACCTTACATATTTACGTTTGAAACCAAGTCGGCCTTTATTTACGGCCTTTTGAATATTTTCGGAAACTTGTAGAAACTTACTTTTTGTCTTGTCCCGATTGACTTCTACCGGGCCTACCGCCTTTGCGGTCTCGACTGCCTTATCATGGAGGGGCAAATAGGATACCCCCACGGTATAAATAAAATTATTCATCGCGTATTTAGCTCTTTCGGGAGCATCATGAATCGTATCTTCTACAATTTTAAGCATATCGGCAAGTTTGCTTTCGGAAAATTCACCGTCATGCCGATTCCCCAAAAGCCAGCAGTAACAACTCCAGCCCGCCGACATTCTCAACTCTTGGCCGCTTGCGATCCATTTATCCGCAACTTCTTGTGCAATATCTGTTTCTGCCAAGGTTACGGCCACCACATAATCGGACAGCATATAAAAATACGCGGCATCTATCCAACGCTCAAAATCCGCGGCAGTCATTGCTTTCGGGTCTGCGATTACGCCGGCAAAGTACATGGCGTCATAATTCCCCGTGTTGTAAAGCTCCTCGGCCAAAGGCTGATTTTTTTTAATTTTCTTAGCCATGGGCTTCATTGCGCCTGTAGCCACACCAAAGAGCGGTTCGTGCGCGCCATTGGAAACGTAAATTTTCTTAGTTCGTTCCTTGCCGAGACTTTCAAGTTCCTGCATAACCATTTCAACATTCATTGTTTATCACTTCCTTATTTCCGAAGGATTTCATCACGTTTATTATAGCCAAAACCGGATAAAGATTATCTGTTGTATGGCCCCATTTAGAAGCTTCACTGCTTATTATACAGTCATTTTCCTGTCGCAAAAAATGATTGACGTATATTCATGTCCTAAACCCGCGACAAGAACATACGTCAATCCGTTAATAAGGCTTTCTCCCCCGTATTTTAATCACATTTTTTAACTTCCCCACGGTAATTTTCCAGTCTGAAACTAGCTCCACATCCACATGAAGCTCTTGCATGAGGGTTATTCAAGGTGAAACCGCCTATCATCCCCCTTTCTTCATAATCAATTTGAAGACCTTCCAAATATTGAATACTATTCGTATGAACCACTATACTAAATTCACCTTTATTTAATAAGATATCACCTTCTGTTTTCTGCTCATCCGCTATAAGCGTATAGGATAAACCGCTGCATCCCCCCTCATCAACGCCTATTCTAAGGAAAGAATTTCGGGGATTAGTACTGGATAAGATTTCGGCGATTTTTTCTGATGCTGCTTCACTGATCTGTATCATCGTTGTATTTCTCCTTGGAACGTCATTTTTGGTTAGCCGGTAGGTTTGTAACAAGAGCAGATCTATAAATGGTTTGCATAGAACCGTTCTATGTCACAACCGGCATGAAACTTCTGTTTTTGTATGTTTAGAAGGCTTGTTTATAGGTTAGTTTGCCGGTCTAATCCGGGTGCTGGCGAATAAACTCATTACGATTAACAAGAGATGAAAACCCATCGTTACAATTAATCCGGATTGCAGCGACATCCCTGCAGCTTGACAAACGACAAGAATAGAACCGCCTATCCCGATGACCACGCCCGGTGTAAAAGAATCCGCGAATTGCAGATTTGCCGAAGTTTCTCCAACATCTCCATTCCCTGTTTGGGAGAATGCCACAACGCCGCTAATAGGATGCGCCAATCCAATTCCGATTCCAGCTATGATTTGTCCGATAACCGCAACGGCAACTGTCACAACAGGTACCCAAAATACAAAGGAAATCCCAATTGCAAGCAATAGCACACCAAGAATAATTCTTGTATGACGTCCGCGACCTTGGTCCGCCGAATCCCAGCGTCCTTGCAAATAGGCAATGAGGCACCAACTTAGCGCAGCGCTCGCTACAATTAATCCGGCCTGAGAAGGAGTAATCCCTTTCACATCTATTAAAGCCAATACCAAGAAATTTTGTGTGCTGGTATAGGCAGCGAAGAACAACCCGCGTGTCGCTAGAATAGCCGGCATGCCTCTCCGGAAAGCAAGCGTCCCCTTGGGCAGCAATTTGCGCAGCGGATATCCCATCAGCACTAAGCCGATCATGACTAAAACAAATCCTGTAAGGATCGGCAGCATGCTTAGACCAACTAGGAAAATCCCCGTACCTAGCGTTAATAGTAAGGCCAGCCATGCAGCTGAAGCCCCGTTGTTCCCTTGTTGTGTCCTCTGTATCTTTAATTTCCTGAATGCAGGTAAACTAAGCAGGGCTGAAACAGCCAGGATCGGCAATATCCCCCAGAAAACAAACCGCCAGGACCACTGATCGGCGATTAGACCTGCAATGTATGGACCGAGCATGGACGGAAGAACGTAGGCAGTACCGAATGCTCCGAGGATCTTGGCACGTAATTGATCCGGATAACTTAAGGATATTGCCGTGTACACGCAAGTCATCATAGCTCCGGCCCCTAACCCCTGCATAGCACGCGACCCTATCATGGTATACATATCGCCTGCTGTTGCGGCAGCGATCAGCCCGACGATAAACAAAATAAGTGCGAAAGTGAACGGTGCTGCAGGTCCTTGTCTATCAATGATTCGACCGACGACCAAGGTGCCGATAATCTGCGCAAGCAGATACGTACTGAATATCCAACCGAACAGGTCGAGGCCGTTTAAGTCACCGGCAATGGAAGGGGCAATCGTCGTTACCGATAAGCCTTCGAATCCGACTGCCATCACCGACAGTATGATTCCTATGGACAGGGCAAAATAACGCGGGCTGAAAATGCTTTGAGAATTAGACGACATGAAAGGTGACCTCCAAGAAAATTATTATGTATACATCGTATCCGGATACTTAGTAAACATTTATGTTGATAAAGTTTAAGTTACAGTCCGATTTTGACTTTGTCAACATTTTTGTTTAAAATGTAGGGAGTGATGTAGATCCGGTCATTGGATAAGGAGGTTCATCATGAACCGAAATCGAACGAGTAAGGATGCTTCGACCAGTACCCGGAGAGCGATTATTGATCTGCTAAAGCAGCAGGGAGGAATGGATGTTGTGGCACTATCCTCCAAATTTTCGCTATCCGGAATGGCTATTCGTCAACATTTAAATGCGCTGAAAGAAGAAGGCTTGGTTACTTATGAAGAAGAAGCCCGCCCCATGGGCCGACCAACAAAGCTATGGAGATTAACCCAAGAGGCTGATCGTTTTTTTCCAAGCGGATATTCTGAGTTATCCGTCAGTCTGATTAATTCGATGAAAGAGGCTTTCGGAAACGAGGGGCTGGACAAGCTGCTGGCTGTCCGGAATAAAAATATGCAAGAGCAATATCTCCAATACCTTGGCGGCGCATCCGGCATAAGAGAGAAGCTGGACAAACTGGCCGATATTCGAACCGGCGAAGGCTATATGGCCGAGGTCAAGGATCAAGGCGATGGCAGTTTCTTGTTTATTGAGAAGCATTGTCCGATCTGTGAAGCTGCTGTTGTATGTACCGGGTTATGTAAGAATGAGCTGCATTTATTTAGTACAATTCTTGGGAAACATGTTCTTGTTGAACGTGTAGAGTATATTTTGGCCGGGGGAAGAAACTGTGTATACAGGGTTAGGGAAAATAATCTGTGACCAAAAAGAGTAAAGTACACAACAATTGAACCGAATGAATTGAATTTGCGGACAAAAAAACACCGCAGTCCAGTAGGACTGCGGTGTTCGAGTATGCCAAAGAAGTTAAAGCTCCACTACCTTGGTCGCAATATTGTCGCAAAATTCACGGTCATGCTCCACAAAAAGAAGGGTCGGCTTATGCTCAAGCAGCAGCTCTTCAATTTGCATCCGTGAAATGACGTCGATGAAGTTCAGCGGCTCATCCCAGATATGCAGATGAACGTGCTCGCACAGACTTTTGGCGATCAGCACCTTCTTTTTCTGCCCGCCGCTATAAGACGAAATGTCCTTCTCGAATTGAACACGAGCGAAATCAAGTTTTCTCAAAATCGATTTAAACAGGCTTTCCTCAATTCCATTTTCCCGGGCGTAGTCGGTTAAGCTGCCCCGCAGATGGGCGGTATCCTGCGATACGTAGGATATTTTCAGCCCGCTCCCTTTCCGGAAGGTGCCGGTGTAATCGATATCTTCACCGAGAATCAGCTTCAGAATACTCGATTTTCCCGAGCCGTTTTTGCCCGAAAGCGCAATCCGCTCTCCCTGTTCCACCGTAAAGCTGATATCGCTGCAGACCGTCTTATCCCCGTATTGAATCGACACGTGGTCGAGCTCGGCCAGCTGGTTTTTGTGATAAACAAGCTGGGAAATCTTCAAGCTTTCGGAGCTTTCGATGTTTTTTAGGAGATACGAACGATCTTCAATCGCGGTCTGCTGTCTTTGCTCGATTGTTTTGGAGCGTTTCATCATTTTGGCAGACTTGTGACCGATATATCCTTTATCTACCTTGGATCCGGAATTTCTTGTGCCGTTTTTCGTCTTCTCCACCTCATGCGACCAGTTGCTTGTACGTTTGGCCGCATCCGACAGCCGCTTGATGTCTTTTTTCAGCTTTTCGTTCTCCGCAAGCTCAAATTCGTCCTGCATTTCTTTGTTTGTCCACCAGTCCGAGAAGTTGCCTTTCCGGATTTCGATGTTGGTTTTGTTGATGGACAAAATGTGGTCGACGCAGTGATCGAGAAAAGCTCTGTCGTGAGAGACCAGAATATACCCGCTTTTGTTCCTCAGATAGCTGCTGACCAGTTTGCGTGCTTCCATGTCGAGATGGTTGGTCGGTTCGTCAATGAGCAGAAAGCTGTTCTCCTTAAGAAACAAAGCCGCCAGCATCACTTTCGTCTGCTCCCCGTTCGACAACGAGTCGAAGGGCCGGTCCAGCACATCCTCGGAAACCTTCAGCAAGGAGAGCTCGCGCAATAGTTCCCAATGAGCATAATCCGGAAAAATGTCGCCGATCACATCCAGCGTCAGATTTTCCTTGTGCTCCACCGGATAAGGAAAATATTCAAACTGGACTTGAGCGGAAATCGTTCCGCTGTATTCATACTTGCCCTGCAGCAGGTTCAGAAACGTGGTTTTCCCCCGGCCGTTTCTCCCCGTAAAACCCAATTTCCAATCGGTATCGATCTGAAAGCTTACCTCTTCGAATATGTTATCGTAACTGCCGTCATAAGCGAAAGTCAGGTTAGAGACCCTAATCAATGACATGATAGAATCCTCCTTTGAAAAAAAATAAGAGCTGCAAGAAAGTTACCTTTCCCGCAGCTCAAATATAAAAACAAATCCAACCCGCGACGGGGTCAGACCTGTATATCCGATTTGAGTTGAAAAGGAGTGTAACTTTCTTGCATAATAATACATAAAACAAGCGATAATTCTCGCTATTATGTTTTATTATTATGAGCAAGAAAGTTTACATTATCCTCTTCAACTCCATTCAGTAAATTATTGTCATAGTAGCATACTCACTCTATAATTGCAACCCGCAGCCGTCGGCGCGAATCCCCGTGCCTGACTGCTGCTCCCCTTCCAAAAAAGGCCGAAGTTACCCCGACCGGGCCAGCCGGAATCCGAGATCGTCTATGCCAAAGGTCGGATGGCTCCGGCGGCGGCACGTTGCCCCGCAGCCTCTGGCCTCTTCCGCCCAGCTGCCTCCCCGAAAAATTCGATAGGAGCCGTATACTTTTTCATCATAGACATCCCAGCACCACTCCCAGACATTCCCCAGCATATCGTAGAGTCCCCAGGCGTTCGGTTCCTTGGTCCCTACTTCTTGCGCCCCGCCTCCCGAATTTTCGTTGTACCAGGCAATCTCATCCAGCTCTCCGTATCGGTAACCGGCCGTCCCTGCTTTGCATGCGTACTGCCACTCCGCTTCCGAAGGAAGCCGATAACCGTCTGCTTCCCAGTCACACAGGATGGTTTCATCCTCCCCGCTTATCGAATAACATTCTTTCAGTCCGGCCTGCCGTGAAAATAGATTACAAAAAGAAACGGCTTCCTCCCAGGAAATATTCACAGCCGGCTTCAAATTTTCGTCCGGTGAATAGGGTGAGTTCGTCGTAACTGCCTTGTACAGCCCCTCGGTTACAGGATAACGGGCAAGCAGAAACGGTCTTATTTCAGCTTTCCATTTGGTATGGACCCGATCATCTCTTAATTCGATTTCTCCGCCCGGAATGTTTACCATCGGATGGTCTATGTACGCTTTTCGTTCATCAGACAAACGGTCTTCCTCCCAACGACTATGATTTTACAAATCTTATCGTGCTTGGAACCGTTAATCAATATAATAATTACCCGTGCACGGATGTTAAACACGGTTCATGATTCCAGACTCACACCATACTTACACGACGGTCTGCAAAATGCGGCTTGCCTGCAGCATACTAAGCGGCATGATAAAGCGATACCGTACCCTAGGATACGCTTAACCGCATCGCTAAGATTACAGGTTGACGCCCTGGCGACCGCATTAAAAAACCGCGATAATCACGGACCCGAATCCTAAGAGGATACGGAACTTTCGTCCGGAATGTTGTCCTTTCGAAACCGGGCGGCGATGAGCTTTTCTAGCAGCATCTGCCCCGCATACAGTCCTCCCATGATGAGCAGAAACCCAAGCGGCCCTTTCTGCAAGGCCGTCTGCCAGCCTTCGTAGTAAGCAAAAACACACGTTACCACACTTAGACCGAGCACGCACACGAACATTTTCTTTTTGCGAGATTCTTCTTGGGGAACAAACAAAAGTTTTTCACGAAGCCGGATATTCATCGACGCCAGAGTGATCAGGACAAAAAAGACCGTTTTGGCCGGATGTGACGATTCGAAGAGAATGAACTGATACACGAAATAAAAAGCGACCCCGAACGTACCCGAAAAGATTGCGTTATAAGCCAGCCTGATTTTCAGCGGAACCATTTAGCTCCTCCTTCGTTTCCGGCGGAAGTACTGCCGTATTCGGTTTGGATGCCATGTACGTATCGAGAGCTTTATTTGCTTTGAGGGCGAGCCTGATTGCAACGTTCAGGAAGACGATACCGAGGATCGATAAGACTGTGTAACCGGCGGTCATAAGCAAATGAATCCGAATGAACGGGTTCACCGCCAATGCTTCCGCTGTGTCCACTTCCATCTTCCTGCCTGCGATTGATTAAGCTCAGATCACGGGTTTTCCAATTACCTGTTATATTTTACCATCTATAAAGTTTTCTTCATAGCTCTTATTTGCCCTTGTCGTAAAGCTCCAATATCCCCCTCGTTACCGTGACTAATCCCGAACGCAGTTCTTCCGGTGCGAGAACATAGATCCCGCTCCCGTAACCGAGCAAGATGCCTATAGCGGATTCCAGCGTATTGAATTCGATGTCAGCTTCCACCCAGCCGTTATTTTCTCCGTTTTGATGCCGTACTTTTGCAAACCGTTCTCTAGAAAACCGGGGAAGCACCGTCTCCCTGATCTTAATCTTCGCCGGATAGCGTGGAAGCCTCGCTTGAAATTCTTTCAGCGATTGTTCCCAGTACTCGGCGAGATCGAATGAAGGGGGTCTGGAAAAGCTTTCGTTCAACAGCTCCGCGCCAAGCAGCCGGGAGATTCTGTAGGTTCTCATCTCACCGTCCGTTTCGGCGGCCGCATACCAAATGCTGCCTTTGGCGACAAGGCCGAGCGGATGGATGATCCGCTCCACGATCTGCTCGTCGCGACGGTAGCGAATGAGCAGCTTCTTCTCCTCCCACACCGCTTCTTGTACAAGCGGAAGATGGGGAAGCTGCTCGGTCGAGCGGTGCCAGCCTGCCCCGTCGATGTGGATGCGCTGCCGGACGCGCTCCGTTTCCTGCTGCATAGCCGCAGGCGAAGCGGCCAGCAGCTTTTGGAAGGCGCTGTCGTATTCGCTCCGCATGCCGAGATCCGACAGCAAAGCTGAAGCGTTCGCGATCAGAAGCGTTGCGATTTCTTCCGCTTTCATTCCGGTGAGTTGAGTACGGTAGCCTTCCGTCAGGGTCCATCCGCCGCCCGAACCCCGCTCGGCATAAACCGGAATACCCGCCGCACTCAAAGCCTCCATGTCCCGGAAAATCGTCCGTTCCGACACCTCGAGCTTCTCGGCCAGTTCCCGGGACGACATTTTTCCGTGGTTTTGCAGCAATAATAGAAGAGACAGCAGACGGTCCGCTCTCATGATTTTTCCTCTTTTCTTTCCCGACGGCATCCCTGGCCGTTCTCCTTCCTCCGCGGTTTTGCTTGGCCGGTTTTTTTCTACCGGTTTTCCGATGGGTAGTTCTGAACGGCGCGGGAGCTTTTCGTTCAATATTACTATATCAATTATGACAAGAGCTGTCATATATGCGGTCTTATACTGGAAACAAGGCGGCAGGTCGACCCGCTGCCAGTATACACAGATCATCAGTAATCATTTTCGCACCAAAAAGGAGAGATCGCGATGAAACCGAAAACACTGGAAGGAACAATCGCCGTAGTGGCAGGAGCTACGCGCGGCGTCGGACGAGGCATTGCAGCTATGCTCGGGGAGGCGGGTGCGACCGTGTACTGCACAGGCCGCAGCGTCCGGGGAAACCTCTCGAACATGGGCCGCAGGGAAACGATTGAGGAAACGGCGGAGCTTGTGACCGCCAAAGGAGGGCGGGGAATTGCCGTCCGGACGGACCATACGGTAGAAGCGGATGTGAAGGCGCTCTTCGAACGGGTGAACCAAGAGCAGAACGGCCGGCTTGACCTGCTCGTGAATGACATATGGGGCGGAGATCCCTTGACCGAGTGGGGAAAAACGTTCTGGGAGCACTCTCTGCCGGACGGGCTTCTCATTCAGGAGCGTGCGGTTCATTCCCATATGCTCACCAGCTATTACGGAGCTCCTTTGCTTGCGGCTCGAAAACAGGGCATGATTCTGGAAATCACCGACGGTTTCGATTACCGCTATCGGGGGAACTTGTACTACAGTCTGGCCAAAATTTCCGCTATCCATCTGGCGGAGGCGATGGCCGCGGATCTGCGGCCGCACGGAGTAACGGCGGCAGCCGTCACACCGGGTTTTCTCCGCTCGGAAGCGATGCTTGATCATTTCGGCGTCAAAGAAGATAACTGGAGAGACGCCATCGCGCAGGAGCCTCATTACAGCGAGTCCGAAACGCCGTTCTATATCGGACGGGGAATCGCCGCACTCGCGGCCGATCCGGACAAATTCGCGAAGTCGGGCAAGGTGCTGACGAGCTGGGGATTGTCCGACGAGTACGGCTTCAGCGATGTCGACGGCAGAAGACCACATTGGGGCCGGCATGCGGCAGAGCACGGCTTGTAAGACGAGCGGCAGGACGCTTAAGACGCCAAATAAGGCAGCCACGATTTCGGTGGCTGCCTTGAGGTTTTTTATGCGGTTTAGGAGAGCAACCCCGCGCTACTCTTCCTGGAACAAATCGGTAGACAGGTAGCGTTCCCCGGTATCGGGAAGCAGGACGACAATCGTCTTGCCCTTGTTCTCGGGGCGCTCCGCCAGCACGGAAGCCGCATGAACGGCCGCTCCGGAAGAAATTCCGACGAGAAGACCTTCGTTTCTCGCGAGCAGACGGGCCGATGCAAGTGCTTCCTCGTTTTTCACGGTCAGAATCTCGTCTACCACGGAAGAATCGAAATTCCCCGGCACGAAGCCTGCTCCGATTCCCTGGATTTTGTGCATGCCTCTTTTCCCTCCAGACAGGACAGGCGAATCCGCCGGCTCTACGGCGACGATGTTCACCGCGGGATTTTTCGCTTTCAGCGCCTGGCCGACACCGGAGACCGTTCCGCCCGTACCGACTCCGGCGACAAAAATATCGACGGCACCGTCGGTGTCGCGCCAGATTTCTTCGGCTGTCGTCCGGCGGTGTACGTCCGGATTCGCCGGATTTTCGAACTGCTGCGGCACGAAGGCGCCCGGCAAATCGGCTGCCAGCTCCTCCGCCTTGCGGATCGCGCCCGACATCCCTTCTTCCGCCGGTGTTAGCACAAGCTCGGCGCCAAGCGCCGCAAGCAGCTTCCTGCGCTCGACGCTGAAGCTCTCCGGCAGCGTGATGATGAGCTTGTAGCCGAGGGCCGCGGCCGCGAAAGCGAGACCGACGCCCGTATTGCCGCTCGTCGGCTCGATAATGACGGAATCCGGCCGCAGCAGCCCCTTCTCTTCCGCGTCTTTGATCATCGCGTATCCGATGCGGTCTTTTACGCTGCCCGCCGGATTAAAATACTCCAGCTTAGCCAGCAGCCGCGCCTCGACCTGTTGTTTTTTGCCGTAATTCACCAGCTCCAGCAGCGGTGTGTTTCCGATCAACTGCGTCAGATTCGTTGCAATGTTTGCCATATCCAGATCCCCCGTTTGAGATGCTTTATCCCTATCATGTTAGTCGGTTATCTTACTACGATACCACCAACGGGGGGATATGACAAATGGACGCCGCCTGCCTTTTACCGGCCTCCGGCCGCTTCCAGCATCGCGGCGATTGCCGTGAAATTCCGGGAAACGGCATGCCGGTACGGCGTAACGCCGTCCCCGTCGGGCAGATTCGCGTCCGCCCCGTGATCCAGCAGAAGACGGACTATTGTCTGGTGAGCCTCTCCCCCGTCACCGAGGATGACGGCTTCCAGAAGCGCCGTCCAGCCGAGGCGGTTCACATGGTTCACATCCACTTCCGTCCGGGTGAGCAGCTCCTTCACAATGTCCACATGTCCCCGCTCCGAGGCGGGAATAAGAGCCGTCCCACCGTACCGGTTGGTGAGGGCGGGATCGGCACCGGCGGATATGGCCAGCCGCAGCAGCTCCATCTCCCCTTCGGCTCCGGCATACAGAAACAGATTATCGGAGCGGTCGTTGCGGATATTCACATCCGCTCCGGCTTCCAGCAGAACCCGGACGGTTTCCGCATGCCGGTTGATCGCGGCCGCCATGACCGCCGTATTCCCCTGGCTGTCCCGCGCGTCCACATCGGCCCCTTCCCCAATCAGCGCCCGGACCTTCTCCGCGTCACCTTTCGCAGCTGCCTCCGGCAGCTGTGTGTTGTTTCCGCTATTTATACCCATCTCGTCTTTTCCCTCCGCTTCGTGTACTTGGGGTTCTTGATGAACCGGTGATTGCGCTGTTTCCGGGTCCGAACTGCCGACGGTCTGGCATCCGGCCAGCGCTGCGGCTATCAGTATCGGGATAAACCGCGAGATCCTTGCGGACATGTGCAACCGCCTCCTTAAATGGTATAGGCAAAAGACCTCCGCAGAGGTCTTTACGAAAGCGTGCGTTTAGCTGCTTTTCAAAGCATCGGTATTCAAGCTGATCTTGCCCTGCTGGATTGCCCACGCGCCGGATGCCGCGACGGTGTAAGACTTGCCGGGACTCAGCTGCGTGCCCGCTGCCAGCTCGAACGTGCCGACCGCTCCTTTGCGGCTCGTCACCTTGTAGACGGCCGTCAGCTTCTTGCCTTCCCCGTCCGTCAACTCCACGCTGCGGCCGGAGAACAGCTCGTCACGCGGGTCGGCCGTAAGCGCAATGTCGACGGCGGCCGGGCTGACGGCTTTTGCGGACGCGATCACGAGCGGTGCCGCGGCACGGGCGGTGAAAGACGCTTCCGTCACGGTCGCCCAGTCCGCCGTTACGGTATATTTTACCCCCGGAGTCAGGGTCTGTCCCGCCGGAAGGCGGAACTTGGGAGCCTGTCTGTCATCCGTAGCCTGCGTATACGGAACATACGCGGCCCGGATCGGCTGTCCGCCCTCCGGCGTGAGGGTGACGGACATATCCCGGAGAGAGGAAATGATGTCGTACGATTTTCCGCCGCTGGTGTTACGGTCGTTCAGGTACATTTCCAGTCCCCCGCGCGTACCGAAGTACGACTCGACCACATATCCGTAATCGACGACTCCGTCCTTGCGCAGCGATTCCAGCTCGAACGTATCTGCCGTCACCTGCCGAGCTGCCGCCAGTTTTACCGGATGGGCAGAGCCTGTAAACTTGCCCGCGGCTTTGCCTTTGTATGTCAATGTGTAGGTTTTTCCCGGCTGCTGGACGGTGACGGGAACCACATACGTGGAACGGGCCCCGTTCTTAAGCTGCGGAACGTTGCGGATCGTCATCCCGTTGTCGAATTGGAAGTTCGCTTTCGCTTTATCCAGATTTACGTCGGCTGCCGTCAAAGGAGAGTCGAACGTAACTTCAAGCGTTGCGCCGGATAACACATTGATGTCCGTCACAGCCGCATGCTCCGACGGAATATGGGCAATCGTTTTATATCCGAGGCGGGCCGCCTCTCTTTTCTGGACGCGCGCTTCGGGCTCGTAGTTTCTCAGCCACTGCTGGATCACCAGCGGTTTCTTCTCCGTCAGCTGGGCGATCCGGCTGACAAGCTCCTGCTGAGTCAGCATCAGTCTCCCGCGGTCTATCGCGTGCACCGAAGCGGAGGCGTTATCGTTCATACCTGCCGCCAGCGCAAAGTTCGCGGAAGCGACAGGAGCTTTGGCGGATTGGGCGGAAGCGGGAGCCGCGTTCACAGGGAGCAGCACCGAGGCGGCGACTGCCGAAACCGTAAGTAGTTGAAGCAGAGATTTTTTCATAAGATTTCCTCCTGTAGGGTGAGTGATAAGTTCCTGATTTCATCCTACAAAATGAAAATAAACGGCTCGGAAACAAATTCGAAACTTTTTCTAAACAGCTCTCCCGTTAACCCGAAAACCGGTAGCCGACTCCCCAAATCGTCTCGATATACTCCGGCGCGGAAGGATCGGCCTCGATTTTCTCGCGGATACGGCGGACATGCACCGTTACCGTGGCGATGTCCCCCATCGAATCCATCCCCCATATTTTTTCGAATATTTCCTCCTTGCGGAAAACACGGTTGGGATGCCGGGCCAGAAAAAGCAAGAGATCGAACTCCCTGGCGGGAAGCGGTACTTCTTTCCCCCGGATGTAAACCCGGCGGGATTCGGGTTCGATGGCCAGCTCACGGATGCGGATTTCGCCCGGAGCCGTTTCCTTCAGCCCAACCAGCCGTTCATAGCGTGTTAAATGCGCCTTTACGCGAGCAACCAGCTCGCCCGGACTGAACGGCTTGGTCATGTAATCGTCGGCGCCCATGCCAAGTCCGCGGATTTTATCGAACTCGTCTTTACGTGCGGATACGATGAGGATGGGGACTTCCATGGCCATGCGGATTTGACGGCATACCTCGAAGCCGTCTTTTCCGGGAAGCATCAGATCCAGGACGATCAGATCGTAGCCTTCCGTCAGCGCCTTCTGCAACCCTTCATCCCCGCGGTTTGAAATCTCGACCTGAAACCCGTGCAAATTCAAATAATCCCGGTGCAGTTGGGCGATCGTCGCCTCGTCTTCAATGATCAGAATTTTTTTCATCGTTATGATTTCCTTTCAGCAGCGGGAGCCGGATTACGATGCGCGTACCTGCCTGCGGATGCCGTGCGGATGCGCTGTCCGAGGCGTTCTCCGCGCAGATGCTTCCCCCGTGGTTGTCGACAATCTGTTTGGCGATGGCGAGCCCCAGCCCCTGTCCGCCCGATTCCCTGTTCCGGGACGTCTCCGCCCGGTAAAACCGGTCAAATACATGAGGCAGCGCCATGGGATCGATCCCCGGACCGGTGTCGGTTATTTCGAGCACCGCCGTTTCCCCGTCGCGCCGGAGATCGAAAGCGATCGTTTTCTGCGGACGCTCCATGAACTTGAGGCTGTTTCCGACCACGTTGTTCACGACCCTTTTCATGTGCATAGGGTCCATCCGGACGTAGAGAGGACCGGGTGAACGTGCGCCATTTTCCAGGCCGACGCCCTCTTTTTCCAGCTCGTAACGCAGTTCATACACTACGTCCGCGACGAATCGCGTCAGGTCGACTTCCTGCAGGGTAAATGGAACTTTATTGAGATCAAGCCGGGAAAAAAGGAACAACTCCTCGATGAGATGATCCATTTCCTCCGCTTTGCTGTAAATGATATCCACATAACTTTCCAGTTTATCGGGCGTATCCGCCACCCCGTCCCGGATTCCTTCCACATAGCCGCGTATAGCGGACAAGGGCGTTTTCAAATCATGCGAAATATTGGCGATAAGTTCCTTGCGGTTGGTTTCGTACTGCTTTTGCAGCTCCTCGGATTCCTGGAGCTTTCCTCTCATTTCCTCGAAAGCCGCGGATACCTGCCCGATCTCATCGTCCCCCGGTTGAATCCGGAACCGCAAGTCTCCCCGCTGGATGCGTGCCGCCGAAGCGCGCAGCAGGTTGAGAGGCCGGATCATCCGCCTGGTGAGGAAGAGATAGATATAAATATTCGAGCCTACGAGCAGCAGAAACAAAACCGACACGAACAAAGGCAGCAGCTTGCTCATCAGAACGGCGAACGGGCTGACCTCCCGAAACACGAACAGCCTTCCCTGCTCCCCGTCCGCAAACCGGAAGTCGTATTTGGCGTAGCCGAAAAAGTTTTTCCCCACCTGCAAAGTACTCCGCATATGCACGTTTTCCGCTTCGTACGGGGGCAGGACGGCGTCGGCTTGTGTTTCCGCCAGGGCCGGTGAAATAAACGCGTTGACGGACTCTTTGCGGATCAGAAGGGAGGCCTTGGCGACCTTCAGCTGAAAATCGTATTCTTTGTAGATGTCCGGTACAAGCAGTTCCTCCGGCTTCGTTTTGGAAAGATGCTTAAGATCGAGAAAAAGCGTCTCCTGTTCGGGCGTAAGCGGCTTCAACCGGAGGTGGACGTTATAAAAGGACGAAATGCCCCTCACATCCCCCGTTACGGCTGTCGTTACGATAAAAGCGGTTGCCGTGAAAAGCAGGACCGTGGTCACGAGCAGCAGGGTAAAAGAAGCAAGCAGGCGGGCACGGATGGACATGATTGTTTTTGCCTCCAGATGATTTAAATCGTGAAGATTTCCTACAGTCTACCAAGGAATTTTACGGGGATCAAAATAAATTTTTCGTTCCGGAAGATTAAATATCTCTTGATATGATCAATCATTTTTTGATGTAAACGGTTTATTTTCTCTTAAAATTCCTAGTTTTATGCTTTTTTATGTAACATTTAGTCGAAAAATAAGCGATTCCAGGTAGACTTCCCGCCCTTGCATCCCTTACTATGAAAGTAACAGGAATACTAGTATAGGAGACATGCAAATGCAACATGAAGCTGGGAATTATGATGCGCTGCTGGTCATTCTCTCGATCCTGATGTCCATAACGACCTCCTATACCGCGCTGGACATGATCGACCGTCTGCTGCGCGGTGACCGCTCTTTCCGTAAAATGCTGCTGACCGCTGTCGTAACGGGCCTGGGCATCTGGTCCATGCACTTTCTGGGCATGCTGGCGATGAAGTTCCCTTTCGAAGTCCATTATCATCTGCCTCTGCTCGCCGTCTCTTTGATGCTGCCCGTTCTCGCCGTTTTCCTGTCGCTGCTCATCCTGGACCCGGACCGGAAGCTCGGGAAACGATTTTTGGCAGCCGTCGGCCTGCTGGCCGGGCTCGCCTTTGTTTCCATGCACTTCTCCGGCATTCTTGCCATGAAAATACCGGCCGTATACCACCAGGCGCCGGGCAGTTTGATCGTTTCGATTATGCTGGCCCTGCTCGCCTCGTATCTTATGCTCGCACTGGCGATCTACGGACGCGGGATGCCTGTCTACAACCTGCTTTCACCCTGGAAAATCGGGGGCAGCCTGCTCGTTGGCGGCATCATTGCGGGCATGCATTACACGGCGATGGCAGGGGCTGCTTTTACTCCGTCCGACCGGGAGCTTTCCCTTACAAGCAGCTCGATTATCGGCAATACGCTGTTAACGGCTCTTGTCGTTATTACGACCTTCTGCGTGCTTTTCTGGGTTGTGTTCGTCCTATACCGCGACCGGCAGAAAGTGCTTACCGCCTCGCGTTTCAACGAGCAGAGATATACCGCTCTGTTCGAACACAGTCCCGACCTAGTCGTCTGCATGGATCCCGTTAAGAAGATGATCGTCAGCGCGAATCCGTCCGTATTTGACAACACGGGCTATACGCAGTCGGAGCTTATGGTCCTCTCCCTGCAGGATCTCCTATACTCCCGTGACGAGAAAGCGAAAATCATGAAAGCCCTCGCGGAAGCGGCTCTAGGACAAGCTTCGAAAATCGAAGTGTCCATCCGCACGAAGCAGGGAGCGCGAAAATATCACCGTACCTCGGTTTTTCCGCTCGAACACAACGGCCAGCTGCTCGTCTATTTCGTCTCCAAGGATATATCCGACCGGATCGTGGTCGAACAGGAACTCCGGAGGGCCAAGGATCTGGCTGAAAGCGCTGTCAAGATGAAGAGCGAGTTCCTCGACACGATGAGCCACGAGATCCGGACGCCGCTGACCGGCATTATCGGAATCAACCAGCTGCTGGCGGAGTCGGCGGACTCCCCCGACGATCAGGAACTGCTGGCGCTTCAGGCCAAAAGCTCGCAGGCGCTTCTAAGGGTCATCAACGACATCCTGGAGCTGTCCAAAATGGAAGCCGGGCGTATTTCGCTTCACCAGGAACCGTTTCAGCTTCGCGAGCTTATCCAGGAGTGCCTCGATTTCTTTGCGATTATTATCCGCGACAAAGAGCTTACCATGGACACGGCCGTAGACCCCGGCGTGCCCGATACGCTCGTCGGCGATTACGGCCGTGTCCGCCAGATTCTCGTAAACTTGATCGGCAACGCCGTGAAATTTACGGATCGGGGCCTTATTTCCCTCGAAGTCCGTCTCTCGGAACGCAGCGATGAAGGCTGTCTCCTCGAATTCGCCGTCAGTGATACCGGTATCGGCATCGACTGCGGCAAGCTGGACCGGCTGTTTCAGCCTTTCACCCAGCTGGACGCGGCATCCAACCGTAAATATGAAGGTACCGGCCTGGGGCTCGCCATCTGCCGCAAGCTCGTTACGCTCATGCAGGGCCGGATTTGGGTCGTTCCCGGCCGGAGTGTGGGAACGGAATTCCGGTTCACGATCCGGCTTCGGGAGCTCAGCCATTATATGGACGAAGGAGACGGCCAGGAAGCCGGATAATCCCTTACCGGGATGCCCATCCGCACGAAAAGGAACAAAACCTCCAATCCTGACGGATCGGAGGTTTTCTCTTTTATTCCATCAGGCCCAGCTTTTCATAGACGCTTATGGACACGACGCCATCCGCTCTGAGCCCGTGGTCCCGCTGGAATCTCCGCACCGCTTCGGCCGTCGAAGCAAGAAACTTCCCGTTGCAGACTCCGCTGTAATAGCCGGCGCTTTTCAGCCGGTTCTGGATGAGCTGGACGTCCGCCCCGATCGCCCCTTGGGCAAGCTTTCTCGGTTCATGGCCGGGATCGCCCAGAACATGCCCCGTGATGGTCACCTTCGTACCCAGCGGAATCAGGTCGTAAAGCTCCTCCACGTCGCGGTTTCTCATCCGGATGCAGCCGTGGCTTAAATGCTGGCCAATGGAATACGGCTTGTTCGTTCCATGGATGCCGTACGCCCCCCACGGAACATTCAGCCCCAGCCAGCGCGGTCCGAAAGAAGGCCCCCAGTCTTTCCCTTTATAAATCACCTGATATTCGCCGACCGGCGTAGGCGTTGATAAGTTTCCGACCGCGACAGGGTATGTCTTGTAATGCTTCTTATCTTTGAATACGACAAGCTTGTGACGGAGAGGGTACACCTCGATCGAATAAGGCCCCCGATCCGCAACGATAGGAATAGCGGGCTCCATCCCGCTAACCGAAACCGGTCCGTCCGCTCCGGCGGCATTTCCCGGTATCAGCATGTTAAGCAGGCACAGCGCGGTCAGCGCGAATCCCTTTATCTTCAAAATCGTTTGTCCTTTGTTCATGTTGATCCCCGCGCCTGCATTCATTTTTTTTACCGGCTGTTCCGTCCGCCTACGCTACGTTTCCCTGGACGGTCCGGCTCCGGCTCCGGATATTCGAATTGGGTCAATTCCCACGGATCGTACAAAGAAGCGCGGGTGAAACCGAAACGGCAAATCGCTTTACGCGGACGTTTTCCCGCTTCTTCGAAAGCGAGCTCGACCGGAACTTCATAGGCATACTCCTGTTCCGTCTTACGCCTTTCTTCCGGCTTCCATTCCGTCAATCTGCGCACGGATACGAAAGACCGGCTGTCTTTCTTCAACTTCTCGAGCTTCTCCCGGTTATGCGGGCGGCCAAGCAGATCCAGCAAGGCGTCATCATGCTGGTCGACAGCCGCGACAACCAGATCGATCAGTTCCTGGGGCGAAGCCTGCCCCACAAAGCTGTCCGCCTTGCCCGCGGCACGGTAAGCCATGAACTGGTGCGCCGTGTCCTTGGAACGGGATTTGTGGGTCGTGCTGCCGGCAAAATGGATGCAGGAATGTCCGCTGAACCCGTTTTCCGGGATGCCGTCTCCCCCATGCGGCATTCCGTTCATCGAAGCGGCATAACTATGCCCGTCGAACCGGACGAGAACCGCCCGGCGGTTCCAGCTCCATTTTCCCCCATAGATGGACTTCATAACCGCCGTATCCTTCTTCGTAAGCGGCTGCACGTCCGCATGCTGTTTTCCCGCTCTGCGCTGAACCCGGAACGTAAGCCCGGTTTCCAGGTCGAGCACCTCGAATTTGGCCTGACGGGGAACGGCTTCCTGCGCGTCGCTCCAAGAAATGAGCTCGCCGTAATGCCTGCGATGGAGAGCTTGGATTTGCCTCACAAGTTCCGCTCTATGCGATTCGCCAGGCCGGATTACTTCGTGCCCCGTTGAGTCGTAGAGCTCCCCCATGGCGCTGACGGGATAGATGCGTTCTCCGCCTGTCTCCCTCACCTTCATAAACGTATCCGTAAAAGGGAATGACTCCGCCTTTGTGCGGACGCTTTGGCCGAAAAGTTTGCGCACGCTAAGCGTTACCCCTGTTTCGCTCCGGTAAACCGCATCCGGCGTCGTCTGTACGGAAAGTACAACGTTCCCGTCATCCCCGGCGGCTGAAAATTTTTGCATGTAAGCCGCTTCAGGACGGAGTAAAACTCCCCAAACCGCAAAGAGCAGAAAGACCCTCCGTATCGATTTTCCCATTCCGGTTTTTCACCTCGTTTCGTTTCTATCGGTCTTCCTGCATTCCTTCAGAACCTGAACATCCTGCCTTGTTAGTTTCCGCCAAAGCTCCAAAAACATGTGAAGTTACCCGCAAATTTTTGTGCCGCGTTGCCGGAAAAGGCTTTTGAAAAATTAGCGGATTACGGAGAATCCCGAAGTTTGTATATTTGTAAAAATCCCTTTTTTGTTTTGACTCAAACGAAACGGGTAATTAACCGTCGGGAAGCGAGTAAAATTTTATTTTATTCTCTTCAGGCATCTGAAATCGAAGGAGGAAGTTAACTTATGTTCCGTCATCAGAAAGAATTGCAGTTCGAAGTAAAAGTAGATCGGCCGGACCCTATGCTGGCCCGTCAAGTGCAGGAAGTATTGGGTGGACAATTCGGAGAAATGACTGTCATGATGCAATATCTCTTCCAAGGTTTTAACTGCCGTGGAGAAGAAAAATATAAAGATATGTTAATGGATATCGGCACGGAGGAGATCGGACACGTCGAAATGCTGTGCTCCCTGATCAGCCAGCTCCTGGACGGCGCTTCTCCGGAAGATCAGGCCGAGGCTGCGAAAGACCCTGCCACGGCTGCCATCATGGGCGGCATTAACCCTCAGCATCTGCTTGTCAGCGGTTTGGGCGGCCTGCCGACCAACTCGCTCGGCGTGCCGTGGAACGGCGGTTATATCGTAGCGAGCGGTAACCTGCTTGCGGACATGCGCTCCAATCTGCATGCGGAAAGCCAGGGCCGTCTCCAGGTAGCCCGCTTGTACCACATGACCAAAGACGAAGGCGTACGCGCGACGTTCCGCAAAATGCTTGCCCGCGACCGCTATCACCAGTATCAATGGATGGCCGCGATCAAGGAGCTGGAAGAGAAAAACGGTGTCGTCGTACCGGCTTCCTTCCCGCCGGAAGCTGAGCTCGAATCCCAGCCGGAAGCCTATGAATTCTGGAACTTGTCGGAAGGCACACAATCCGGTGAAGGCCTCTGGGCAACAGGTACGGCGCCGGACGGAACGGGCGACTTCGTCTATGTGGCGGAGCCGGTTCCGAAAGGACAAGTTCCCGAACCGAAAGTTCCCGCAGCCGAGCTGCATCACGATCTGGACGACCGGGCAAGCCTGAAATAAGCCGATATGAATTTAAAAAAGGCTCTTCTCCTTGGGAGAAGGGCCTTTTTCGCCGTCTTTTGCTTAGTTGTGCCTGCCCGTGTTTAAAGCCGGATCTCCACAACCGCGTGCGCTTCGTGTTCGATGTCCGTCATAAAGAGTCCGCAGCCCTCGGAAAAACCGCTCTTACCGGCCGTTTTTTTACCGTCCCGGTAAACTGTAAACGGCCGCTTGTACCCGATACGCATAGTTCCGGCGAGCGAAGCGGTAACACGTCCTGTGGCCAACCGGCCCCGTTGCCATTCCAAATCCACTTCATAACCTCCTCGGGCTCGCAGCCCTTTGACGCGGCCGCTTGGCCAGGCCGATGGCAGCGCAGGCAGCAGATCCAGCATCCCCTCCTGGGACTGGAGCAGCATTTCGGCTACTGCGGACGTTCCTCCCAGATTCCCGTCGATCTGAAACGGCGGATGCTCCGTAAACAAGTTAGGGTCGGCCGCGTGCCGGAGCAGGGCTGTCAGATGATGATGAGCTTCATCCCCTTCCTTCAGCCTTGCCCAGTAGTGCGCGATCCACACGCGGCTCCAGCCGGTATGGCCGCTTCCGCCCGCCAGCCGCCGCTCCAGCGTCACTCTGGCCGCTTGGGCCAAGGCCGGCGTTCGGACCGGCGAAATGAGCTCGCCCGGGAACAGGCCGAACAGGTGCGAGATATGCCGGTGGCCCGGGTCAACCTCGTCCTCGTCGCCTAGCCATTCGAGCAGCTGCCCGTGCCTGCCTGTCGCAGGCTGCGGCAGACGGGTCTCGGCCGCCGTCAGCTGCTCCAGCCACGCGTCCTCGTCCGCTCCGCCCTCGCCCGCCAGCACAGCAGCCGCTTCGCGGACGGCCCCGAAAAGCGTTCGCGCGAGCTGGATGTCCATAGCCGGAGCCATGCACAGATAGCCGCTTTTTCCGCCGGGAAGCACATATTTGTTCTCCGGCGATACGGAAGGTCCCGTGAGCAGTCTGCCCTCGCCGTCCTCCGTCATGAAATCGAGCAGAAACTGGGCGGCTTCCTTCATGACGGGATATGCCCTGCGGGTAAGAAAATCCCCATCCCCGCCGAACCGGTAATGCTCCCACAGATGAAGGGCAAGCCATACCCCGCCTATCGGCCAGACCGCCGCTCTCGGAAGCATTCCGTTGATGCCGCTTTCCGCCCATAAATTCGAATTGTGGTGCACAACAAAGCCTCTGCAACCGTAAAGCTTCCGGGCGGTCTCCCTGCCGTTTCGGACCAGCCTGTCGATAAAATCGAACAGCGGTTCATGACTTTCCTTCAGATTGCACACTTCCGCAGGCCAATAATTCATCTGTAAATTAATGTTCAGCGTATAATTGCACTCCCATGGAGGCTGATAATCGGCGTTCCAGATTCCCTGAAGGTTCGCCGGAAGCGTGCCGGGCCGTGAACTGGCCAGGAGCAGATAGCGCCCGTACTGAAAAAATAGCGCAAGAAGCTCCGGGTCCTCCCCTCCCTCCCGGACGCGATCAAGCCGCTCGTCCGTCGGAAGAAACCTGACCTGGTCATGCGGTGTTCCGAGCTCCAGGCTCATCCGGGCGTAGAGGGGCATATAGTCCGCCTTATGCTCCGCTTTGACCGCTTCGTAGCCCCGCCGCCCGGCCTCCGCAACCTGCAGCCTGCAAGCGGCCGCGGGATCCTCGTGGCGGAAGTTCGTCTGCGCGGCGACATAAATCGTCGCCGCGGCCGCTCCCGCCACCTGGACGAAGTCGCCGGTCGTCCGGACCGTGCCGCCTTCCGCCGTTACGCCGGCCAGCGCGGCATACCGGACGCCGTCCGGTCCGCAGCGGCCCTGCATAAGCACCGCATGCGGGCCGTCGGGCACTGCTCCTTCGTCGAAGGGACGCCGCCCCAGATGAAACCGGAAGCTCAGTCCTTCCGGATGAGTGGTCGTGAGGCGGCAGGCCAGTACTCCCGCCGGGGCGCTTGCGAACAGCTCCCGGGTGTAGCTTGCGCGTTGCGACGTATACTCGATGCGGCAAAGTCCCGTCGCAAGGTCCAGCTCCCGGCGGTAAGTACCCGCTTCCGGCTCATGCTCTCCGAACCAGATGCGCAGGTCTCCCAGCGGCTGGTACGGACCGGCATATTTCGGAATCGGGGTCAGCCCCATGTGTGCCAGCTCCTGTGCTTCGGTCACAAGGCCCTCCATGAGCAGCCTTCTGACTTCCGGCAGTGCGGCGGTGGCAGCCGGATTCGTACGGTCTTTGGGACCGCCATACCACAAGCTTTCCTCGTTAAGCGCGATCCGTTCTTCCTCCACGCGGCCGAAAATCATGGCGCCCAGTCTGCCGCTGCCGACCGGCAGCGCCTCGGTCCATGCTTGGGCCGGTTTGTTATACCAGAGCTTGTCAGCAGCCATGGTCTGCCTCCTTTACAGGCTCGCCGGTGTCGTATCCGACAACAAGAAACCCGCCTGTTTGTTAGTTGCCCATCCATATGACGTGCATGTGTACGTTTCACGCGGTGTCACGCTATGTTCTCATGTTCCGTACTTCATGTTTCGTACTGTTCCATACTTCATGTTTCGTTCTTCATGTTTCGTACTGTTTCGCTCTTCACGTTCCGTACTTCATGTTCCGACTTCATGTTCCGCTCTTCCGGTTCAATCGGTTCCTTCCGTTTCCCCGGGTTCGGAGCGTCCGCCGCTTGGGGGGGCCGGCAATTCACCACGGGCTTGGTCCCCGCTTTCCCTCCCAGGCTTTGAAACCGGCATGATCATCGTCATCTTCGTTCCGATGCCCGGTTTGCTTTCGATACGAAGGCCGAATTCCGCACCAAATACAAGCTGTATCCGCCGGTGCACGTTCAAAACACCGATCCCGCCCCGCCCGTTTTCTTCCAGACCTGCCGGTTCGGGGTCATCCGTCAATCGCTGTGTTTTCAGCTTGGCTTGAAGTGTATCCAGCGTCTCCCGGCTCATCCCGCTCCCGTTGTCCTCCACCGAAATCCAAAACCTCCCGCCTTCTTCTCCGGCATCGATCCGTATCCAGTGACGATCCTCCAGACCGTCCGGAAAAGCATGCTGGAACACATTCTCGATCAGCGGCTGGAGGGTAAGCCGAACCATTTTCTTAAGCAGAAACTGCGGCGGAACCGCGACATCCAGTTCGAATTCCCGGTCGTGCCGGTGCTTCAAAATAATCATATAGTTCAGCACATGATTCAGCTCGTTGGCGACGGTTATCTCTTCCAGGTTCGTCTGAACCGAGTAGCGCAGCATATAGGCCATCGATTTGACGATTTCCGAAATTTCCTCGGAATCCTGCACGACGGCGTAGCACACAATCGTTTCCAGCGTGTTGTACAGGAAATGGGGATTGATCTGCAGCTGAAGCGCCTGGAATTCGGCCTGCTGCCGTTCGAGCTGGGTTTTCTGCTGCTTCAGCTCGCCTTCGTAGACCTGTTCCACAAGCTCCGACAAGCGCCCCACCATCAGGTTATAGCGCTGCATAAGCTCCGTGATCTCGTCCCGCCGGTTCGGCAGCGGCACCGTGGACCATTTGCCCTGTTCCGTCTGCCGCATGCCCTGAATGAGCACGAGAATCGGCCGTGTGATCGAGCGGCCGAACCGGTACGCGAGCGCGACCGCGATAGCCAGCGTGAACAAGCCGATCAGAATCGTCGTCGTGCGGATGGCCGTCACCGGCTTTTTCAGCTCGCTCAGGGGCATCGAAACGACGAGATTCCAGCCGGAGTAAGATGATTTACGACTCATGTAAAGCCGCTCCTGCCCGTCCGGCCCTTCATGCTCGAAGGAACCCGTCTCCCCGGAACGGACAATCCGGGGCAGCAGCTCCGGCAGCGCCTGCGGGCTGATTCCGTCCTTCGACGGCTGATAAATCATCTCGCCTTTGTCGTTGACGATGAAGAAGTAGCCGCCTTCGCCCAGATCGATCCCTTTCCAGAGCATGGAAAGATCGGTCGAGCGGATCTCGACAGCAAGGATTCCTTTGTAATCCGCCGACTGCAGCCCTTTGATCTGCCGGGACAGCCGGATGACTTTTCCGTTCATGGCCGGAAGAAGACTGTCCGTCGTTATGCTCAGCGTCCCGTCCGGTTTCGTGACATTCTTCAGCCGCTCCATCTGACTGAGCGTTTGTTCCCGGGTGAAGGTTCCCTCCGCCTGGTCGTTGCTGTAGCCGTAGATGCCGTTGCCGGCAAAGCTGATCGCATACATGGACACAATCTCCGGGTTCCGGATAAAGATCGGCTGAAGCGCGGTTTCCCGGATCGTGCTCCAGAACTTGTAATAGTCGTAGGGTTCGGGGGAAGCGGGAAGATCGACGAATTTTTTGATATCCCGGTTCGTCAACAGCGAAATCGTCAGCCGGTCGTAGCTTTTCACATACACATCCGTATGATGGAGCGCATTAGTTAAAATTTGGTTCATGTGAAGCCGGTTTTGTTTATCCAGCTCATCGGACGCCTTTTTATACGTAAAGATCCCGACAGAAGTCAAGGTGATCAAAATTATCGAGAGCAAGTAGAGAAAAATTTTGCGGGAAAGGTTCCATTTAATCATTTAATCCCCAGCTGCTGCCGGTACTCCGAAGGGGAATAGCCGGTCGTTTTCTTGAACATTTTCGTAAAATGCGGATAGTCTTCGTACCCGACTTTGGCGGCCACATCGACGATGCGGATATGCGGGATCGCCAGAAGCTGCTGCGCCTTCTCCATGCGCTTCTTGATCCGGTATTTCACAAACGTTTCATTGGTCATTTTCTTGAACATGGAGCTGAAATAAGTCGGCGTGAAGCCCGCCATCTCGGCCACCTCGTCGAGCGTAATTTCCTCCGCCAGATGCGTGTCAATATAGGTCTTCACTTCATCGAGCAGATTTTTGTAGGTGCCGCTGCGCTGTTGACGCAGCATCTCCATAATTTCCTCCAGCCGGGTCTGCATCTGCTCGAAAATCTGATCCTTGGAAACACACCTCTTGTCTTCCCCTTCCTTCTTGACCGGGAGCCCCCTGGACTGGAGCCTCTTGAGAACCAGCGCCATGCATTCCTTGATCAGCTGCCGGAGCTGAAGCATGTTCATTCCGCTGGACAGACAATTCTGCTTCCAATCGCCGATCAGCGTGCGCAGCTTGTCTTCCTCAAGATTCCAGACGAGCTGCTCCAGCTGTTCGATCACATCCACGCAATCCGACAAGGCTACGAACCCTTTGACGCGGTTTTTCATAAAATCGGCCAGCACCTCATGAAGATCCGGCGCCGTCACCGGCTTCAGCAAATAATGCTTCACCCCGTAGAACAGGCATTTCTGGGCGTAGGAGAAATCGCCGAAGCCCGAAATTACGATACACGGAATGTGGCTGTACTGCTCATGAATAATCCGGCACAGCTCCAGCCCGTCCATCTTCGGCATCCGGATGTCGGTGAACACCAGGTCGATTTCGCGCTCCCCGATGATCTCAAGCGCGGCGACGCCGCTCGCGGCCGTATGAATGCCGGCGAATTCGAACGGATAAAGCTCCGCCATTTTTACGAGGCCTTTGCGAATAATCGGCTCATCGTCGACGATCAACACATGCATGGTACCAGCTCCCCCGTCCCGAAGTAAGTGCTTTTGCAAAAAAAAGGGGGCCTCCCCGATACGTCTGCAAGGGAGGCGAACCTTTTGGGCAGCCGAAATTTAAAACGCTTTCATTCCAGCTTAAGTTTAGCTTTGTTTAACGAGCGCGGTCAACCACGCCTTCTTTGTTGGTATACCGTTCCGTGGCTTCCTTGATAATTTCTTTGCCCCCCTTGGCTTTGTACTCTTCCAGTACTTTGGGCCAATCGGAGATCGGGCGCTTGCCGTAAATCATCTGAATCATCTGGTCCAGAATAAACTTGGGACCCGTATCCCCGCCGGAAGCCAGATCGGGATATTTCGTAAAGGAAGCCAGATTCGTCGTAAACGTAATACCGCCCAAGCCTTCCTTGGAAAGCACGTTATCGAACGCTTTCACCATATCCTTGCCGTCTTCCGTCAATTCGGAAAGCTTCTTGTTGTAGGTCAGGTCGTGAACCATCCAAAGCGTTGTCTGGCGGTAGTTCGCTTCGTCGATTTCTTCCTTCGTCTTCGGCTGCTTGTAGTTGATTTTGCCGTTTTCCTTCGTATACGTCTCGCCTTCAATCCCGAACGTGAAGAACTCTTCCGCTTCTTCCGTACTCATCCAGTCGAAGAATTGGATAATCTTCTTGGCTTTCTCCTTATCCACCTTGCTGTTGATATACTTCGCCGTGGAAATATACCCGTACACCCCGTGGCCGCCTTTACCTTCGGGACCTTTAGGGGATGAGACGATATCGACTTTGCCATCCTTGACCGCATCCTTGATCTTGCCCCGGAAATTGAGCAAAGCCTCTCCGTTTGCCGACCAGACGCCGGATTTGCCCGACGCGATGTTTTTGTTGTAGTCGGTTTGGGAAACGGTCGCAAAATCTTTCGGAATGAGTCCTTCCTCATACATCGTTTTGTAAGTTTGTAGGGCTTTCGTCATATTCTCCACATCGAAAAACTTCGGCACGACTTCACCGTTCATCAGCTCGAACTGATACGGCATGACATCGTACGCGCCCAGGAATGTGTCCGCATATTTGAACTGCTCGCGGATCTGGTACGGATTTTCGACGCCCATCTTCTTGAACGCCCGCAGAACGTCCAGATATTCCTCGACTGTGACAGGCTGCTTCAGGTTCGCTTTCTCCAGCAGATCCGTCCGGATAAAAGTCGCCCGTCTAGACGGGTTGGTCAGCCAGCCGGGGATGCCGTAAATTTTGCCGTCGTACGACGTTTCCTCCCAGGCTTCCTTCGGAACGAGCTTCATCAGATTCGGCGCGTTTTCCTTGAGCAGATCGTCCAGCGGCATAAACACGCCGGCTTCCACCGACCCGGACATAGAGGACGTTGTCGGGCCTCCGCGCAGATTGCTGACAACATCCGGGATATCGTTGCCGGCGAACATCAGGCTCATTTTCTGATCGAATTCCTTGTGAGAAAGCGGTTTCAAATCCAGGTCTGTGTTTGTGCGTTTTTCCAGCTCCAGCACCCATTTGTCTTTGTTGATATCGGATGCGGATTCCAGATAGGCGTTGCCTCCCGTAGAGAAGGAGACGGAGAATTTAACGGGACCCGCGCCCGCCGCGCCTTCTTTTGCCGGTTCCTTGGAATTGCAGCCTGCAAGCGTCCCGGTAGTAAGAACCGTCGCCAGAAGTAAACCCAAGCCTTTTTTCATCAAGAATCCTTCCTTTCATCTCTTCCTCGTTATACGACCCCGGTTACACTTTCATGATAAGGGCTGGAGATTTTTACGGGTATTGGGATTCTTATTTTGGCGTTGTGTTCTTTTATGATTTAATCGACCCGATAAGCATACCTTTAATGAAGTATTTCTGCAAAAAAGGATAGATGAGCAGGATCGGCACCGTCGCCACGACGATCACGGCCATTTTGATGCCTTCGGGCGAAATGTTAAGCGTATTCTCGAAGGTGGACGTCATCTCCCCGAAATTGTCCGTAATGACGATTTCCCTCAGTCTGACCTGCAGCGGAAACAGATTCCGGTTATTGATATAATACAAGGCATTGGAGTAGGAATTCCAGTGGGCCACCGCGTAGAACAAGCCCATCGTCGCCATAACCGGCTTCGACAGAGGCAGCACGATGCTCCAGATCAGCCGCATTTCGCCGCAGCCGTCAATCCTGCCGGAATCGACAAGCTCGCCGGGCAGCCCCGAGAAGAACGAGCGCATAATAAACAAATTGTAGGCGCTGATCATGCCGGGAATCATGAGCGACCAGACCGTGTCCAGCAGCCCCAGATTTTTGATCAGCAGATAGTTCGGAATAAGCGGCGCGCTGAAAATAAACGTAACGAGCACCATAAGCAGCAAATACCGGCGCCCGATATATTCCGGACGGGAAAGCGGATAAGCCAGCGAGGTCGTCGCGATCAAGTTCATAAGCGTACCGACGACCGTCACGAACACGGAAACGAGAAACCCCTGCCAGACGGAGTGGTCGCTGAGCACGAACGCGAAGTTGGAGAAGGTAAACTCCACCGGAAAAACGGATACCCTGCCCTGGTTGAGCGCCAGCTCGCTGCTGAACGACTTCGCCAGCACGTGGACGATCGGCAGGATCATACAGATCGCCACCACTGTCAGCAGTACGTAGTTGAACCCCTGGAAAGAGCGCTCTCCCCTGCTTTCTTTCATCATTAAAGTCACCTGCCCCTAGTATAAAGATTCGCCTGTCGCTTTTTTGCTGAGACGGTTTCCGATCATGATAAGCACAAGGCCGATCAGCGATTTAAACAGCCCGATGGCGGTCGTGTAGCTGAACTGTTTGCCCAGGAGCCCGACCCGGTAAATGTACGTATCGAGAATTTCGCCGCTGTTCGAGTTCAGCGAGTTCAGGAACACATAAACCCGCTCGAATCCGAAATCGAGAAAATGTCCGATATGAAGCAGGAACATGATCGCGATCGTCGGCATAATGGTCGGAATCGTAATGGACGTCGTCTGCTTCCAGCGGCTCGCTCCGTCGATTTTGGCCGCTTCGTAAAGCTCCGGATTGACCCCGGCGAGCGCCGCCAAATAAATGATCGTTCCCCAGCCCGCGTCCTTCCAGACGCCCGAACCGATCAGAATACTCCGGATATAGGAATCTTCCCCGAGAAAATATACCGGCTCCATGCCGAACCAGCCGAGCATCGTATTGACGATCCCCGTCGTCGGTGAAAGGATACCTACCGCGATTCCCCCGATGATGACCCAGGACAGAAAGTGCGGCATATACACGACGGTTTGAAGAATCCGTTTGTAGACCATTTTGCGCACTTCGTTCAGCAACAGCGCCAGAATAATCGGCACCGGAAACGCAATCACAATGTCGTACAGCCCGATCAGGAGCGTATTGGTGAAAATGTTCAAAAACTCGTCGTATTCGAACATCCGGATAAAATTGTCCAGGCCGACCCAGGGACTGCCCGTGATTCCTTTAAACAGGTTGTAATTCTGAAAAGCCATGACGCTCCCCATGAGCGGCACATACTTGAAAACGATAAAATAAAGAATGCCGGGAATCGAGAGCAGATACAGCGCTTTGTATTTGCGCAGATTCGATCCGACTTCATGCCTTTGCACGTACCTGACTTTGTCGGACGGCTGAATTTTGCTGGCCATAAGTACCTCCTGGGCTGTCGGAATTGGCTGATGATAGGCTTGATATTCTGTATGGACGGGGTTAAAAAAGGGCGCGTGGCACGCCGGCCGCTCTCAGCCACGCATCCGCGATAAGCGCATGTCCCGCGGGAGACGGGTGTACCCCGTCCGGGGCCCAGTACGGGCCCGGCGCCTTCGCCGAAGCCTGCGCGAACAAGCCGTCCAGCGGCACGTAAGCCGCCCCGTATTCCCGCGCCAGATCCCGGACTCCGTGAATTTTCGGGTCGAGGTCTTCCCGCCAGTGCCGCCTGTCTTCGGGTACCGGCAGTACGAACGGCTCGATCAGCATCAGCTTCACGCCGGGAAGTCCTTTCACCGTCCGGTCCAGAATATCCCGGTACCCGGAAACGAACGCTTCCGCGGGAGTCGGATCGCTGCGGTCGTATCTTCTCCACGTGTCGTTGATCCCGATATAGATCGAGACCACGTCGGGTTTCAGCTTCAGGCAGTCCGCCTCCCAGCGGGCCTGCAGGTCCCGGATCCGGTTGCCGCTGATTCCCCTGTTGAGGAACGTGACGTCCAGTTCCGGGTACATGCAGCCGAACCGGGCTGACGCCATCCAGGCATAGCCCCTGCCGAGCTCATGGCCCGGCTCCCGTTTGGCGTCGGTAATGCTGTCTCCCTGAAACAGCACCACATTATTCCTTTGAATCAGCATGACGGGGGCCCCTCCTTCAGCGGAATCACCATGTTCCAGGTTTTCGTGCAATCGTGAAAGCCTTTCGTACCGTCGGAAGCGGCCGCGAACAAATGAGTGGGCACTCCGCCCTCCATGAGCAGGAACGGCCGCTCCAGATTGCCCGCCTGCCTTATGGCGCCGTCATCCCACAGGAAGGTGCGGGAGTAAGCTTTCGGCGGATCGCACAGCGACCACGTCACCCCGTCCGGCGAAGAGGCGCGGATGCCCCCGTATTTTTCTCCGCACAGGCGGCCGGTCATGTCTTTGGCGATCATCGAAAATCCGTCCTCCGTCTTCCACACAAACGGGTCTTCGATATTGAAATCCGGCGGGAAAAGAGGCCCCTCGGCCAGCCTCGTATACGGGCCTTCGAAGTGAGGAGCCTTCGCCGCCCCGATTGTCATTGCCCCGTGACGGAAGCCTTCGTACTTCCTTGCCTTGTAAATGAGGAGGACCGAGCCGTCCTCCAGTACGCAGGGAGCCGGATTCGACGTCAGGAAGCTGTCGAACCTGCCCGGACGTACGGTCAGCACCGGCTCGTCACGGCGCAGCCACGGACCTTCCGGCCGGCTTGCCGTGGCAATGCCGATCCGCTTATTGGAACGGGCCACGACCGTGACGGGATCTTCCAGGCCGAGCGGTTCTCCCGGCTCCGGGTCCGCGAAGGGATGGGTAGAGCCCATGTAGTACAGCACATAAGTGCCGCCGATTTGAACGATTTGCGGATTGTGCGTGCTGCGGCCGTCCCAGTATTCCGCTCCGCGGGCGGGAAGCACGGTTTCCGCGTACGTGTATGGCCCTTCGGGCGTGTCGGATACGGCGCGCACCACCTCGGACGAGACGAGCCAGCCGGGATGCATCGGCAGACGGTCCGGCCAGCGGGAGGCGAACAGATGATACCGTCCGTCCTCGCCCTTCACGGCCGAACCGCACCAGACCCAGTATCCTTCCATGCGGAATCCGCCGCCGACCGGAGCCGGCTTAAAGCTGAACATCGGGCTTCTCCTCCTCCGTTAACGCTTTCATAACTACCTGCTGCAAATTCATCAAATAGCCGCCCCGTATGTCTTCGGCCCGTACGGTCAAGGTGTACGTGCCCGGCTCCGGAATCGCGAGTTCGCCGATCTCACGGACCGTAAAATCATACGGCCCTTCCGTGGGAACGACCTCCGCCCGGAGCACATGATCTCCGCACGAGACGGAGTAGGCGCCTCCCGAGACGCCGGTCTCCGCCGCATACGACAGGCCGATCCCGTACCTGCCGGGCTCCGCCGCCCGGAACGTCCACGAGAGGCTGTCGCCCGCCCGGCTCCAGTCCGTGACGTTGTCCCGGCCCTTCTTGCCGGTGTCGTAGCGCAGCCGCTCCCCGGCGGCTTCCCCGTCGAAAGCCGGGAAAGTCGTCGCGCCCTCCTCCATCAGCCGCTTGTGCGGATCGGCTGCAAGTTCCCCTTCGTATTGGAGCACCAATACGGAAGAAGCGTTGTCCGGCAGCGGACCGGGAAGCTCCACGAGCAGGTCGGGCCCGTTCAGACGCCGGAAGCGGAGCGCGGGCGCCGCCGGATCGTGCAGCCAGCGGAGCGCGGTGACCGGGCTTGCGATGCCGGGCACGACCAGCCTGCCGCCGGGCGGCCTTCGCAGGATGTGCAGGAACAGCTTCCGCTGGCGGAGGTTTGCCGCGCAGCAGCCCCACTCGGGCCGGCCGATGGGGCTGCCCGTCGTGCCGCGGATGCTCGCGTGATGGACGGCCATCCAGCGTCCGACTTCCTCCAACAGCCTGCGCGAAGGTTCGTCGATGCGGCCGCTGCCTTCGGGGCCGACATTGAAGACCGTGTTGCCGCCCCGGCTCGCCGTTTCAACCAGAATCCGGATCAGCTCCTCCGGCGTTTTCCAGTTCCGGTCGGCGAATCGGAAGCCCCACGAATCGTTCAGCGTGAAAATCGATTCCCAATCCGGCTGTGTTACGCGGACGCTGAGCTGGTTGTCACCCGGATTGCCGTAATCCGCAAATTCGTCGGAGCGGATCCTTTTGTTGATCAGACAGTCCGGCTGAATCGAACGGACCAGCTCGGCGAATTCGCGTCCCTGCTCATCCGTAATCTTGTGGCCGCAATCGAACCAGAGGATGCCGACAGGCCCGTAATTCGACAGCAGCTCGCGGATTTGGGGGAACGCTTTCTCCCGCAAATACCGGTCATACCTGCGGCTCTTCGCTTCATCCCGGGTCCAGCTTTCGAGCGAGTCCCAGGCTCCGATATTATCCGGATAATCCAATGTGTTTCCTTGGGAATCGGGGTGATGCCAGTCCATCGCATGCGAATAGTAGAGGCAGAACGTTATTCCGCCTCTTCCGCAAGCCTCGCTCAATTCGCGGATCGGGTCCCGGCCGCTCGGACCGAGCCGTACGATATTGTACCCGCTCGCTTGCGAGTCGTACATGGCATAGCCGTCGTGGTGCTTCGCCGTGACGATCATGTATTTCATGCCGGCCTTTTTGGCGGCCGCGACCCATTCGTCCGCATGAAATCCGCTCAGGTCCATGCCGGCGGCCACTTTCTCGTACTCCCGGACGGGAATGCGTCCTCTTAGCTGGATATGTTCGGCGTAGGCGGCCTCGACCTCCTCGCCCTTCCATCTACCTCCGAGCAGCGAGTACGGTCCCCAATGGACAAACATCCCGAATCTCGCCTCCCGCCACCAGGCCAGTCTGCCATCGGAGCTTTCGCCGCCGGAAGCGCGCATATCCGCCGCCGGACTACCCGGCTGGCGGCTGCGTCTCGCTTCCGCTTCGGCTCCGTCCATCAGCGGATCATTCTCCCGCACGATGCATCCCTCTCTTCCGCTTAGGATTTTGGAACGAGTATTAACGTTTCACGAGATCTTCCCGGACCGGCGTAAAGCAGTCCAGCAGAATACTGGCTTCCAGCGCTTTCGCACCGTGTTTGGCATGAGGGGGAATGCAGATCGTTTCTCCCGCTCCGATGATCTTTTTTACACCGTCGATCGTGAACTCCATCCGCCCTTTCATGCAGTAAGACAGCTGCTCGTGCGGGTGGGCGTGCTCGTACCCCTCCGCCCCCGGCTCGAAATGGACTTCCATCAGCATCAGCGACTCTCCCGGCTGCATGATTTTGCGCTTGACTCCGGGCTCCGCGTCTTCCCATACGTTAATATTGCTCATCGTGTGATTCCTCCTTGTATACGTTTCAACTCAGCTCCTGCTTACGGTCGCCGGATAATGCCTGCAGTCCTTCCCGGCACCCGGCGTGACCCTATTCTAGAAAGCTTTCTGCACGTCGATTTTCCGTGTCTTCCCGTTATCCGTAAAATATAGCGAAAACACGAAGCCCTGGTCGTCCATAAAATAAGATACATAGCGGTCCTCTTCCCCCGGTTTTTTCGGGACGAGAAGCGTCACGAGACGGTGGGAAGCCGCCGGAGGCGATTCCGCCTTCAAATGCCACTGACGGGGAAGGCCCTCGATCTCCTTCTCGTCCACGCCGGAGAATTCATTGCTCTGGGAAAGCGTCAGCTCGCCCGACGAGCAGAATACGAAGCGTCCCTCCAGCGAAGCTTTTTTCCCGGTCACCCGGAAGGACTGCTCCTGCAAATCCATCTCGTACATGGCATGGTACAGCCATTCGATTTTACCGGGGCGGTTCAGGTCGACGGAATCCACCACAACGAAATAGCTGTTGTCCACAAAATAAATCTCCCGCTCCACCCGCTTCGCGTAAGGCACCTGCACCAGATAAGCGGCGGTCACGTCCATCTTCACATAACTTCCGTTTTTGTCCCGTTTCGCTTCCGCAACCGTACCCGAGGATGCCATATTAAGGGATTTGTCCGTGTCCGCATACTGCCCGGCTCCGTCGATCAGTAGGCTGTTTTTGGAAACCGTCTGCCTCCGCCAATTGCGGTGCATCGTGCTGTTAAACGCGACATAATACCCGGTCTCCACCGCCAGCGCTTCCCCGAACGCATGGATATAGAAGGCGCCCTGGTCCGCATGGCTGTGGCTCACGGAACCGTACTTGCTGGCCTTCGTCAGCAGCATGATCTGCTCGCCGGGGTCGTCCATCCGGTGATGCATCGCCACCCAGCCGACATCGCGGAACCATTTCAGCTCCGCCGCATCCGAAGGCGCTTCCGCCTGAATCTGCGGGTACGCCTGCCGGTACACGAGCTCGTCGAAGCGGAAATCCCACCAGCCGTGATTGTGGAACAGCTTGGCCGCTTCCGGGTCCATCTCTTTGATCCGCTCGTAGTACCACTGGTATCGGCCGTTGCCCGTTACACCCGCCAGATGGCGCATATTGTAGCCCGTTTTGGTGCCGAATCTCCCGCCCAGGCTTGAATTGTCCCCGAAAGTCGTGCGCGTGGAAGCGTTGGGATTGTAGACATACAGCGGAAAATCCCCGGTTTTGTGAAAAAAGGGCCGGTCGAACAAGTTCAGCTTCGTACAGCCGCGAATCCATTCGATCGCTTCCAGCAGCGCCGCCATTCCGGTCGTCCAGTAATGGGGACCCTCCGCCCATCCGCCGTCCTCTCCGCCCCACGGAGTGTACAAGGTCCAGAAATACTCCAGTGTGTAATGAAGCCACTCTTCGGCTTCCGGTTCTTCATGCAGAAGCGAGATGCAGCACGGCGTGAGCACAGACGACAGCGATCGGACCGCATGGCTGTCGTAGGGCACCTGGTGAATCTTGGACCGCCGGATCGCATGGACCGCCACCTGCAGGGTCCGGGCGACCAGGCTCCGCTTCACCCGCTCTTTCTCTTCGGCATCCAGCTCACCGTGCAGCCAGTCGTAGCCCCAGGCGAGAGCGCCCGCTAGGCGGAAAGCGGATTCGTCGTTGTAGTCGCGGCCCGTCGGACCATCCGGGTCCCAGGAAGCTGCGGCCAGCAGCCACCCTTTCGCCCGGTCGAGCAGACGGGAGTCGTCCAGCACCTTTCCCGCTATGCTGAGGTGACGGATCGCGTACAGCATTTCCTGACAGGTGACGTAAGATTGCCTCCAGAGCTCCACCGTCCGCTTGTTCCCCGGATACGGCTCGGGTTCCGCATGCGGCTCCCGCTCCGCCCAGGGCAGGACCGATAGCTCATAGAACAGCTTCCAGCCGGTTCCTTCGGGGTCGGTAGCGACTTGATCGCGGTAGCGAGCTATCCCCTCTTCGCCCTGCAGCCATAACCGGGGCCTCGCGCAACCGCTTTCCTTAAAGCGTTCGCCTCTTTCCGGCAGCGGAGTTTCGGGCAGATTTTCCGGTATCGAAAATGAACGCGCGACGCTCCATTCGGAGGCCCGTTTATCGCTTTCGTACAGCGCATACCGCCAATAATACGTGCCGGGCGCGAAACTTTTTTCCGGCGTAAAAAAATTATAGGGAACCGGAGCATACGTCCGGGAAAACCCTGCGGAGAAATCGTCCCGTCCGGATATTTCCAGCACATAACAATCTTTCTCGAGCCTGGCGGGAATCCACGTGAAGCGGGGCGGATTCTCGATCACCTTCGTCTGTTCGTCCGGCCCGTACTGAACCGTCAGCACGCCGCTGCGGGGTTGGTACAAAGATTTGCTCATCTCATCGTTCCCTCCGGTGGTCAGCCATTTTGCTGCAGCTTACGATCTATACCAGCTTTCATTGTCCTCTGTATCCAGTATAAAAGTGTTTGCCGCCGGCCTGAATAGAGTCAATTAAGATCGAGTTGTGCTTTTTTACGATTGCGGGGGCATGGGCAACTCCTTAAAAAAAACCATATTTTTCTAAAGCGCCTCTCTGCTATAGTGAAGGTGTTTTAAACCATTCTTACGAAGGTGAGGTGTTTCGGAACATGAAAGCCGTTTCCGCCAAGTCAAAAAAGCTACTGGTCGTCTTGACCGCCGCTCTCGTGCTGCCGCAGCCTCTGGCATTGACGTCACGGGCCCAGGCTCAGGAGCAGGAGCAGCAGACCGTGCAAACCGCGGTGCCGACAGCCGTCCAGGCAGCGGGCCTGACAGCGTCGGCCAGCTCCGAAGTAAGCGGCCGGGAAGCATCCAAAGCCGTCGACGGAGACGCTGCGACTTACTGGCAGCCGTCCGGCGCCGACCGCGAGGACATGAATGTGTGGCTCTCGGTCGACCTGGGTCAGAGCACGCCCGTCAACAAAGCCTTGATTTCGCTTAACCGGGCGGATAATCTGGCCTCGTATACCATCCAGTATTCGTCCGACGGCATAACGTGGAGTACCGCCTACTCCCGGAACCAATCGCTGAGCAAAAATGAGAACGCTTTCTTCGAAGAGGTTACGGCCCGCTATTTCCGCCTTAATCTGACCCTCGGCAAAAACCTGAATGTAAATGTGTTCGAATTTCAGCTTACGAAGGATGTGAATAGTGAAAATCCCGTGCCTAGCGACCTCAAACGTATCTATTTCGTAAACGACAACGGTCAGGAAGTTCCGCTTAACGGAGAACTGACCCTTCAGAAAGACGCCGTGAAAACATTAACCGTGAAAGGCGTCACCTCTTCCGGCAGCATCGTCCCTCTGCCCGGCACGGCGGTTAGCTGGATTTCCGCCGCCAAAAGCATCGAAATCAGTTCCGCCGGAGTAGTCAAGGCACTCAAAACCGGCGCTTCGATGGTCTATGCGGAAGTCACCGTAAACGGCGTAAAAATCAAATCCCCCGACTTCTGGGTGGTCGTGGAAGATCCGGCCGAATTCGAAGGAGAAGCGTTCATCGCCGGGACGGGCTTGTCCCATCCTACGCTCCGCACCGAAATCGGCCAGCCCGCGATTCTCGCAGCCGGCGAAGCCCTTCCCGCCCTCGGAGTCCGTGCTAACACGGCTCTGACGCTTAGCGGGGAAGTTCGCCTGAACGGCAGTCCCGCTGCGGGGATAACGGTACCGGTCACCGCTTTTGACAAAGGCCAGCGGAAAACGGTGCAATTGGCCGGTCAGACCGCAGGCCCCGGACAATACGACATCCGGCTTACCTTCTCGTCGCCCGGCAACCCGGATTACTACGATACGTTCTCGTTCACCGTGCCGGACGAAACGAAAGCCGCCGGGACGCAGAGCAGCATCGCCTATCTGAACAAGGACGGGCAGATGACGTATGTCCCGGATTTTAAAGGCAACCGGATTCTCGATTTTTCCGGCAGCGGCTATAAAGGCGGCGGGGTCCCGATCCCGAATGTCCAGGCGAAAGCAGCCGTCTCACCCGGAGAGGGCGACGACACCCGCCGCATCCAGGACGCGATAGACGCGGTATCGCGGATGCCGGTCGGTCCCGACGGCTTCCGGGGCGCCGTTCTGCTGACGAAAGGCCGATTCGATGTGTCTGGCACGCTGAAAATTACCGCCAGCGGAGTCGTCCTCCGGGGTGAAGGCCAGGATGCAGACGGCACGGTTATTCTCGGAACGGGCGCCACGGCCCGCAACCTCGTCGAAATCGGCGGCGCTACCGGCGTTGTGACGGATACCGCCTCGAAAACGGCGATTACGGACCTGTACGTCCCTTCCGGCGCTTCTTCTTTCCACGTGGCGGATGCAAGCGCCTATCAAGCCGGAGACAAGGTCGTCGTCCGCCGGATCGGCAACGACCGGTTTATCCATGAAATCGGAATGGATCATATTTTTATGCGGCCGGGGCAGGGGGGCACGCAGCAGTGGAGCGCGTTCAACCTCGATTTTGACCGGACGATTCTTAAGGTGGAAGGAAACCGGATCACTCTCGATGTGCCCCTGGCTAGTTCCATCGATCTGAAGTGGGGCGGCGGCGAGCTGTATAAATACAGCGATACGGGACGGATCGAGCAGGTCGGCGTGGAAAACATGCGCGTTGACTCCGAGTTCGACAAAAGCGTGATCGATACCACCATGGATAACGGAAAAACGGACCCGTACTATGCCGATGAGAAACATGCGGAACGGTTCGTCGTGTTCAACAGCGTGAAGAACGGTTGGCTGCGCGAAGTGACCACGTCCCATCTCTCCTATGCCACGGCGCTGGTCGGCCGTCAGGCGAAATGGATCACCGTCCAGGACACGACGACGCTGGACATGGTCAGTATCATCACGGGCGGCCGCAGATACGCCATTCACTTCCAGGGCCAGCAGAGCCTCGCCCAGCGCAATCACGTCGAAACGTCCCGCCACGCTTTCGTCGTAGACAGCCGGGTGCAGGGACCTAACGTTTTCCTGGACGGAACCACGGACAAGAACTTCAACACAAGCGAGCCGCACCACAAATGGTCGGTAGGCGGCTTGTACGACAATATCCAAGCACCGATTTCCATACGCGACCGGGCATGGCTCGGAAGCGGTCACGGCTGGGCGGGCGCGAACTACGTGACGTGGAACACGGAAGGCGCGCTTACCTCGCAGCAGCCCCCGACCGCGCAGAACTACGCCATCGGCCATGTCGGGACCACGGTGCCCGGACTCGTGCCGAGCACCTATGATCCGAGACCGCGCAGCGAAGCGTTCTGGGAATCCACCGGGGCGCACGTGACGCCGGTCAGCCTTTACAAGCAGCAGCTTCTGGAGAGAAAAGGCCCGGATGCGCTGCAAAATAGTTCCCGGCTTCCGCTCGCGTCCGGCTCCCTTAATCAGCCGTAACGCAGCCCTTCTTCGCAGTAGCCGTGCAGCGGCCTGCTGAGCATAAGCACCGGCGGCCGTGCAGCCGCAGGCCGGTGCCGCCTGCCGGGCCGGGACGGGCAGCGGTAAACCCGGTGCCCGTCCCGGCCCGGCAGGCGGCCGTCAGAACGCCCCTGCGTGAACGACAAAAAGCAGCCGTATCGCTACGGCTGCTTTTTCATGTACGAAAATATCCCCCGCCCGACATAAACGGTATCATTCCGAAATAGAAGTCAGCGCTCTCTTGCGTGACCCGGAAAGCTCGCCTCCGTCTAATGCTCCCTATTCTTGTCAATTTCCAGAATCGGCAGCTTGTCATCCTGCATGCCGCCGCACTTGCCTAACTGGAGTATATACCGCTCGGAGGTTTCGATTTTTTCGACGGCAGCGCACGTATACGATTGCTTCTGTTTCGATGAGCTGTATACGTCTCTGGTATTGTCTACCGTCCATACGATTGCCGTCCCGTCCGTATGCACATCGTGAATCCAAGGGCCGCTGTCAATTGTAGGTGAGACCACCATCATATAATCTCCCTGTGCCCGGTTAAAGCGGTCTACGAACTCGTCCAGCCGGTTCAAATCTTGCTGATCGAGATTAACAAGAATGTCAGCGTTCGCTTGAACCTTGGCAGGTTGGAACCAATTCGCCTTGACCGCAACAAAAGGCATAAATCCGATAAGAAAAGCTGCACTTATAAAAACGATCGCAAGCTTTTTGTTCATGTGATTGAACCACCCCGCTTCCCGAATTCGATCAAGTCCGCTTCCATTCTGATGCTGCTCCCCGCCCGGTTTGGTGTCGCACGATGCTTCCGCATGTCCTCTAGTCCAGCAAAACCGGTCTGCCGGGATCCTCGGCCATCTCGAACATGGTGAGCAGCTGAGCCGCCGTATTTCTCTCCGCCGACAACTCGGGCAGCTCCTCTTTTGCGAAAAAAGCCGCCTCGCTCGTTTCGATCCCTCCTTGAAGCTCGCCCCCCGTAATGGTGCAGAGCACAAAAAATTTGTACACATGATACGGGGATTCCGGATGATCGTGAAATTTTTTATCGAATACGGCCAGCAGCCTGTCCGCTTTCACTTCCAGTCCGGCCTCCTCTTTGACCTCCTTCACGGCCACTTCCGAAGGCGACAGCCCGATATCCGCCCAGCCTCCCGGCAGCGCCCAGGCCCCGTCCAGCTTTTCCCGCACAAGCACGAGCTTGCCCTCCCGGAAAACAACCGCGCGGATGTCCACTTTCGGGGTGGCGTATCCGGTTTCGTTCGCGAAAAGATCCCGGATTTTCTCACGATGAAGGTCCGTATACTCGCTCATGATCTCCAGGCTCAAATCCCGGAGCATCTCATACCGTTCCAGATCGTACACGTCCTTGCTGTAGGTCAGCCCGATTTGCGAGATCGCTTGTATCTGCTTGGCCCATTCCAGCCATTTGGCGCTCATGTTGTTGTCCCTCCTTCTTGTATCGTTGATCTAGCAAAAAAAGACGAGCACCGGGTTATCAGGTGTCGTCTCGCAAGTAGGTCTATTTTAGCATGGCAGCTCTTCAAATAAAAATGAACCTTTCGTTCCGCTTTACCCGGAAACCGCTGTATTCATTTCCGGCTCTGCAGGCTGTTTGGCGGGTTCTTCGGCATCATTCTCGGGAATCCACCAGTCGTCCCAGGTACCGTGAACGTGATACCAGGTTATCCCTTCGGGAGACGTCCACTTTTCGAAAGCTTTGACGGTCTGCGGGGCAAAAAAACCCTTCATGTTGTGGATGCGGCTCCAGTCCGGATACTTGTACGTTGCCGAACGCGGAGTGAGCAACACGTCTTCGTCTGCCGGAATAATGCCGGCAGGCCGCACTTTAAGCGCCAGCCCGGGATTGACCCATAACGCTTCGGATTCCGTACGGATGTGCACCCACTCAAGCTCTCCGTCTTTCCACGTTTCAAAAGCGTCGTAACTGCCCGGAGCAACCCCGGCAAACTCTTCATTCTCGTAATAAGTAGGCTTGCCGAACCCTTTTCCGCCGGTCGGTAGCTCCACTTTCCCGGTCGTTTCCTGGACGCCTGCCAGCTCACCCTCGGGTAAAATCCAGCGTTCCCCTTCCGGAAGGGAAACTTTATACCAGGTCGGACTGCCGTCACCGATCGTAGGCGGAAGCTCCCACAAGGCCGTCACCGGATACCTCCCGGGTTTCAGCGATCCCGTTTTGGCCGAACCCGTGTAAGGCAGCTCGAAGCTGTCCGTATCTTTGAAAAGGTCGACGGTAGTGGAGACCGCTTTTTCCTGAACGGCTTCCTTATAAAAGCTGTCGTAGATCCACTTGTCTCCCAGCCATGTCTGAATGCGGGTAAATTTTACCGTCTGTGGAGGCCCGAAGTCCGCTCCATCCCATTCGAGCGTTCCCGTGACATTTACCTGCTGCGGGGAAATGACCGTTCCGCTGGCCGATTCCTGCAGAGGCTCGTCGTACAGCTCCTGCTTATCCACCAGAGTGATCGTCCCGGTTTCTGCCTTGTACTTGCCGGGAATGACCGTTTCCGGATCGGCTTTGATCCATTTCTCCCCCTGCCATGTTTCTATAAGGTATCCCTTTTCTTCCGGATTCTCGGCCGTGTCCCACTGGCTGTCTCTCTTCGCAATATGGACGGTCTGAAGAGGAGCGAGGCTGCCCGCAGGCTTGGTGAACGTTTCGTCTTCGTACAAAATCGTCTCCCGGATCAGCGTCACGTCCCACGGAACGTTTATCATCATAGCCTTCGCCCGGACTGGAGCCAGAATGGAGGCGGAACTTGCGAGCAGCAGAAAAGCCGCACCAGTCATCAGCCACTTTTTCAACGGTATTCCTCCTCCTTCAATGGATATTTATCCAGAACATTCTTAAGAATCTTGAAAATGGCCGGATGCCCCGTGCGCCACAACCCGCTTGTTCATCCCGGGTGGCGCGGCTTGAGGCAAGCCTTAATCGACGCGATTGCGCTCATGGAACACGCGATCTATGCGAATCCCCTCCACCTTTTTCTGTTAAAAAGCACCTGAAACCGCCGAGGTCTCAGATGCTTTCAACAGGATGCGGAAGCGGTTTACGCAGAGTAGCAAGGCGCCTCCTAGACAGCCTTCAGCAGATAGACCCTGGCTTCATAGGGACGAAGCCGAAGCTCCGCGTCCAGACCGCTCGTCTCGCTTCCTTCCCCAACGGGGTAGTTGGCGATCAGCAGCTCACCGCCGCCTCCCGCCAGAAGCGGGTAAGGGCTCGCAAAGGAAGCCGTTTCTCCGGTAAAGTTCAGCAGGACGAACAGCCTGTCGTTTCCGAGCGTGCGGGTATACGCGTAAATGCGCTCGTCTTCCTCGGCCACAATCTCATAGCTGCCGTACACGATCACCGGATGAATTTTGCGGAGCGCGATCAGCTTCCGGTAATAATGAAAAATGGAGTCCGTATCGGCCAAGGCCGCTTCCGCGTTAATCTCCGTATAGTTCGGATTGACGCAAAGCCACGGCGTTCCGGTCGTAAAGCCGGCGTTCTCCTCCGCGCTCCACTGCATGGGAGTCCGGGCGTTATCCCGCCCTTTGACGCGGATCGCGTTCATGACCTCGTCGTGATTGCCGCCGCCTTCCGTAACGCGTTCGCGGTACATGTTCAGCGTTTCGACGTCCCGGCAATCCTCAATCCCTTTGAACGGTACGTTCGTCATGCCGAGCTCTTCGCCCTGGTAAATGTAAGGCGTCCCTTGCAGCGTATGAAGGAACGTCGCCAGCATTTTGGCCGATTCGACGCGGTATTCGCCGTCGTTGCCGAACCGGGAAACCATTCTCGGCTGATCATGGTTGTTCAGGTACAAGCTGTTCCATGCGCGTCCGTGCAGACCCGTCTGCCAGCGGCCGATCGTCGCTTTCAAATCCTTCAGCTTCCAGGCGCACGGGTCCCACTTGCCGCCCCAGCCGCTGTCCAGCTCCATATGCTCGAATTGGAACACCATGTTGAGCTCGGTGCCGTCCTCATTCGCATAACGCGCCGCGTCGTCGGGGGTGACGCCCGGTGTTTCGCCGACCGTCATGATGTCGTAACGGGAAAGCACCTTTTCGTTCATCTCCCGCAAAAACTCGTGAACCCTCGGACCGTTCATAAAATAGTCCCCGCCCCACGCATACCGGTCTCCGCCTGCGCTGGGAAGCCCTTCTGTTTTGGAAATCATGTTGATGACGTCCATGCGGAACCCGTCGATTCCCTTATCCAGCCACCATGTCATCATGTCGTAGATTTCCTCGCGCACTTTTGGGTTCTCCCAGTTCAAATCCGGCTGCTTGCGGCTGAACAAATGTAGGTAGTACTCGCCGGTTTGCTCGTCATACTCCCATGCGGGACCGCTGAAGATGCTCGTCCAGTTGTTCGGTTCCTGTCCGTCTCGGCCCGGCCTCCAAATATAATAATCCCGGTAGTGATTCTCTTTGGACGAACGGGATGCCAGGAACCAGGCATGTTCGTCCGACGAATGGTTCACGACGAGATCCATAATAAGCTTCATGCCTCGGACGTGCACTTCCGCGAGCAGCTTTTCCCAGTCGGCCATCGTTCCGAAGTCGTCCATAATCCCGCGGTAATCGCTGATATCGTAGCCGTTATCGTCATTCGGCGATTGATAGACCGGAGACAGCCAAATGACGTCGACACCGAGCTCCTTTAAATAATCCAGCTTCGAAATGATTCCCGGAATGTCTCCGATTCCGTCTCCGTTGCTGTCTTTAAAGCTGCGCGGATAAATCTGGTAGACGACGCTCTCTTTCCACCAGGCTCTGCCTCCGGGAACCTCGCCGCCGTCGTCTTCTCCCGCCTCGCCGACGGAAGCGGACTTCGGTCCGGAGGAGGTCCGGCCGCTCGCCGTTACCGGAGCCGCTTCCCTCAGCTGTGCCGCATGAGCCGCAGCGACCCGGAGCTGGGCTTCCTGTTCGCCGCGCCGCCGCGCCGCCTCCTGCCAGGCTCTCTGGCGCTCTTTCGCTCCATCCGCCGCCTCCCGGATGAGTTCCTGATACAGCGACTTGTACTGCAGAGCCGATTTTTTCCAGCTGAAATCGGTCTTCTTGATATTCGCCATCAAGTTGCGCCAGGCGTCTTGGTCATGGAGATAGAAATGCACGGCACGTCTGACCGTATGCAGCATATCGTGAGCGTTATACGAGTTGAAGCTGAAGCCCGTGCCTTCGCCGGTAAACTCATTGTAAGGCTCCACCGTATCTTTCAAGCCGCCCGTCTCGCGGACGATCGGCACCGTCCGGTAACGCATCGCGATGAGCTGTCCGATTCCACAGGGCTCGAAGAGCGACGGCATTAGGAAGAGGTCCGAGCCGGCGTATACCTGACGGGCAAGCCCGTCGTCGAAGGCGATGTACGCGGCCAGCTTGTCGGGATGCTGAGCCGCCGCCTCGCGGAACAGCTGCTCGTATTCGTGATCTCCGGTTCCCACGATCACCCACTGGGCATCCAGGGACAGCAGCTCCGGCAGCACGTGACGGATCAAATCGATCCCCTTCTGCTGCACCAGCCGGGTCACGAGCGAAATAACCGGCACGTCGTCGCGGACCGGCAGTCCCAGCCGCTGCTGAAGGTGCGTTTTATTCAGCCGCTTTTTGGACAAGGAGTCCCGGTACGTGACAGCCAGATGGGAGTCGGTCATCGGATTAAAAAGATCGTAGTCGATGCCGTTGACGATGCCCAAGGTCGCCGCGCTGCGGTAGCGGAGCAGGCTGTCCATATGCTCACCGAAGAACGGCGTGCGGATCTCCTCCGCGTAAGTCGGGCTTACCACCGTAATGCGGTCGGAATACAGCAGTCCGCCTTTCAGGAAGCTGCCGCCGTCGTACATTTCGAGCTGCTCCCCGTTGAAATAGCCGGCGTCCAGACCGAACAGATCCATCATCGTCTCTTTGGAGAAAAGCCCCTGGTAACGCAGGTTGTGTATCGTAATGACCGTTTTGATATCTTCATAGAACGGATAGTACGGGCTGTACTGCGCTTTGAGCAAAACCGGAATCATGCCCGCCTGCCAGTCGTGGCAGTGAATCACATCGGGTTTGAAACCCAGGTGCGGAAGCGAGTCGATTACGGCCCGGCAGTAAAACGCGAATCTTTCCGCATCGTCGCCGTATCCGTAATGCCCGCTTCTGCGGAAATAAAACTCGTTGTCCACGAAATAAAACGTGACGCCTTCGTGTTCCAGGGTTTGTATGCCGCAATACTGCGAGCGCCAGCCCATATTTACGCGGAACGTGACGAGGTTCGCCGTCTCCATCTTGTCTTTGAATACTTGGGGAATCTCGTCATATTTGGGCAGAATGACCCGGACATCCGCTCCGTTGCGTTTAAGTTCTTTGGGCAGGGACCCGATTACATCTCCCAGTCCGCCCGTCTTGGCGAAAGGCGCCGCTTCCGAAGCCGCAAACAAAATGTTCATGCACGTCTCCACTCCCGTCTTCTAAGTTTCTTCTACATTTCTATTTGAAAAAGCCAAACCGGAAGCGCTCGCGGCGTCCGGTTACGGCTTTTGATTGTCAAACCCGTTTTAGATGACCTTCATTTTCGCCGCGATGAACGGCGCCCGGACATCCCCGGTCAATACACGTCCCCGGCTGATGAACACGTCCTTGTCGAGAATGGCGTTCTCGATCACGACATTTTCTTCAATGGAGCAGTTCTGCAGGATAATGCTGTTTTTCACGACAGCCCCCTTGCTGATTTTCACACCCCGCGACAAAATGCTGTTATCGACCTTGCCTTCAATGACGCAGCCGTTGGCGATCAGGGAATTGCGCACGCTCGCGCTCGCCTCGTAACGGGCAGGCGGTTCGTCCTTTACCTTCGTGTAGATGAGATCCTTGCGGAAGAACAGCTCCCGCAGCACGGACGGGTCCAGAAGCTCCATGCTATGCCGGTAGTAGCCCTGGATCGAATTCACGATCCCGAGATAGCCGTCATGGCGGTAGCCGACCACGTTCAGCTTGTCGACGTTCTTCATGATTCCGTCCCGGACCAGATGATCGTAGCCCTGTGCCAGGCAGGTCTCCACCATGTCCAGAAGCAGCGACTTGCTCATGATATACATTTCCATAGACACGTTATCCGTACGCAGACGTCCGGTCTGGTCCTCTATGACCGTCACTCTGCCGTCCGGACGTACCGCAAGGCGGCGGTAGCTGCCCGAGTATTCTTCTTCCGCCTCTTTATAAATGACGGTCACATCCGCTCTCATATCTTCATGATAGCGGACGGCGTCTTCGAAATTAATGTTGCATACCATATGGCTGCGTCCGATGATGACCAGCTCTTCCCGGCCCCGGTAGAAATAATCGCGGTGGGAGTAGAACTGGAACAAATCTCCCCGCGACATGCCCGCCGGATCGTCCTGGACGGACGGCAGTACGAACAGGCCGCCTCTCTTGCGGTCGAGATCCCATTCCTTGCCTGAACCCAGATGATCCATCAGGGAACGGTATTTGTGCTGGGTGAACACCGCCACGTTGCCGATAGAGGAGTTCACCATGTTGGATAAAACAAAATCGATCAGCCGGTACCGGCCTCCGAACGGAACCGAGGCCGCACAGCGGTGAAGCGTAAGCTCTTCCAGATCGTCCGGCTCGTTCACCAGATTGATAACGCCCATTACATGCTTCATGCTACCCTCATCCTTTCGATTCCGTAGTCGCCCGTATGTGTTCTCCTGCGCCGATCAGCACGATTTCTTCCCCGTCTCCGACGGACGCCCCGTCATCCACGACCGTATTTTCCCCGATGATCGCTTTGCGGATGGTGACATTGCTGCCGATTCTCGCTCCAGGCATGATAACGGAATCCCGGATCACGCTGCCTTCGCCGATATGGACGCCATAGAAGAGCACGGAGTGGTCCACATCCCCGAACACGGAGCACCCTTCGTTCACGAGTGAACGGCGTACTTTGGCCCCGTTCGAAATAAACTGGGCAGGCTGATAAGGCGTCACGGAATAGATGCGCCACGATTTATCGTTCAGGTTCAACTGGGTCGGATCGTCCAGCAGGTCCATGTTCGCTTCCCACAAGCTCTGTATGGTGCCGACATCTTTCCAGTAGCCCTGGAACGGGTAAGCTACGAGGTTCGCCCCTTCTTCAAGCATCGCCGGAATGATGTCCTTGCCGAAATCTTTGCTGGAGTCCGGATTCTCTTCATCCTGAATCAGATATTTTTTCAGCGCTTTCCAGCTGAACATATATACGCCCATGGATGCGAGGTTGCTTTTGGGTTCTTTCGGTTTTTCCGCGAACTCCGTAATTTCGCTGTCTTCGTTTACGCTCAGAAGCCCGAAACGCGACGCCTCTTCCCACTTGACCTCGATCACCGCGATCGTGGCGTCGGCCCCTTTCGTTTTGTGATACGTAAGCAGCCGGTCGTAATCCATTTTATAAATATGATCCCCCGAAATGATCAGCACGTACTCCGGCTCATAGCGGTCGATAAACCCGATATTGCGGTAAATCGCGTTCGCCGTCCCCTGGTACCAGTCTCCGCCGCCCTGCTCCATGAAAGGGGGCAGCACCGTTACGCCTCCGTTTTTACGATCAAGGTCCCAAGCTCCGCCTATGCCGATATAAGAGTTGAGCACGAGCGGCTGGTACTGGGTAAGCACCCCCACCGTGTCGATGCCCGAGTTGGTGCAGTTGCTGAGCGTGAAATCGATAATGCGGTACTTTCCGCCGAAATGAACGGCAGGTTTCGCGAGCTGCTGGGTGAGCACACCAAGTCGTTTGCCCTCTCCTCCGGCAAGCAGCATGGCAATACATTCTTTACTTCGCATCTTTCGATTTCCCCTTTCGTCGCGAGGTTCGTTCGGCTTGTGATCGTTTCAGATAAACTGCGGCAAGCGGCGGTACGCGAAGCGACAAGCTGTGGTCGAAACCGTGCGCCGGAACCGCTTCGCTCGCGAGCGGCTGCCGGTTAGCCTGGCCCGATCCGCCGTAAGCTTCGTCGTCGCTGTTGAAGATTTCCGTATACGTCCCCGTTCCGGGAACGCCGATCCGGTAATCCGGATGGACGACCGGCGTGAAGTTGCACACGACGATGACATCGTCCTTGGGCTTCTTGCCCTTGCGGATAAAAGCGACGACGCTTTGGCTGGAATCGTCGGGCGAAATCCACTGGAACCCGTCGTGGCCGTGATCGTTCTGCCATAAGGCAGGCTGCTCCAGGTAGAACCGGTTCAAGGCCCGGACATAGGTCTGCATTTTGCCGTGCAGCTCATAGTCCAGCAAAAACCAGTCCAAATCCTCCAGGTCCTTCCATTCATCGAACTGGGCGAATTCGCCTCCCATGAACAGAAGCTTTTTCCCCGGATGACCGGACATATAACCGTAAAGCACGCGGGTATTGGCGAACTTCTGCCAGTAGTCCCCCGGCATTTTATGCAGAATGGACCGCTTGCCATGCACAACTTCGTCATGCGAAAGCGGCAGCACGAAATTTTCGTTGAATGCGTACATAAACGAGAAAGTGATCAAGTTATGATGATGTTTCCGGTGAATCGGGTCCATTTTCATATAGTTCAGCATGTCGTTCATCCAGCCCATGTTCCACTTGTAATTAAAGCCGAGCCCGCCCGCATCGGCAGGCGCCGTGACTTGAGGCCAATCGGTGGAATCCTCGGCCATCATCAAGGCGTTCGGATAGGAGCCGAAGACGACGGTATTTAATTTTTTCAGAAATCGGATCGCGGCCGGATTTTCGTCTCCCCCGCGCTCGTTCGTTACCCACATGGACTGCGGCTTGCCGAAATTCAAATACAGCATGCTCGCTACCGCATCGACCCGGATGCCGTCAATGTGGTATTTGTCCATCCAGAACATCGCGTTGGAGATGAGGTAGCTGTGGACCTCCGGCTTGTTGAAATCGAAAGCCAGCGTCCCCCACTCCGGCTTTTCGGCCAGATTGGGCTGATCCGGTTCGTACAGCGGTTGTCCGTCAAACTGGCGCAGGCCGTGGGCATCCTTGCAGAAATGACCCGGCACCCAGTCCATGATGACGCCGATGCCCGCCTGGTGACAGCGGTCCACGAAATACATAAAGTCTTTCGGTTCGCCGAACCGGCTCGTCACCGAAAAATAGCCCGTCGCCTGATAGCCCCAGGAACGGTCGAAGGGATGCTCCGCAAGCGGAAGCAGCTCGATATGGGTATACCCCATTTCGGTCACGTAGCTGACAAGTTCGTCCGCCAGCTCGCGATAGGAGAGGAGCTCATCCTCTTCGCGGTTTTTCTTCTTCCAGGTTCCGAGATGAACCTCGTAAATGTTTAAGGGCTGATCGTATGCCGGTTTACGGGCGCGCTGGCGCCGCCAGTTCTGGTCTCCCCACTTGTAACCGTCCAAATTATAAAAGCGGGAAGCGGTGCCCGGACGAAGCTCCGAATAGACGGCATAAGGATCGGCTTTCAGGATGATCCCGCCGTCCGGTGTGCGGATTTCATATTTGTATAGGGAGCCTTCCGCCAGACCGGGAACCGCAAGCGTCCAGATGCCGCCTGATTCAGGCACGGTCTCCATGCGGTGGTTTTCTCCATTCCATTCGTTAAAATCGCCGACGACGCGCACTTCTCGGGCATGAGGCGCCCAAACGGTAAAGCGTACGGCCGTTGTTTTACCCCTTTTCTCTGCGTGTGCCCCGAATAGGCGATAACTGTGATAAGAAGTTCCTTCATGGAACAAGTAGATGTCTTCGGAGCCGGGGATCTGTTTACCCGCCATATGCTTCAACCCATCCCCCTCTTGTATAGTCATCTTTTTGTACCCGATTCGGCACTCCGTGAAACGAAAAGGCGCTTTATCGGGCACACTCCTTATATTGGCTTCCATCAAGGGATGTTGTACAATAGATGCTTAGAAGAAAACGGTGTTAAAAACCGCAAGTTATACCGGCATCCGCCCGCGGACGGATTGCTGTTTTTGAATGAGGAACCGCTGTACATTTTGACGCGAGGAAAGAAGGAAATGAACCGATGTATGTAGCTAATCGCTGGAACGACTATGAACTCCTGGACACCGGCGGAGGAGAAAAACTCGAACGCTGGGGTTCTTATGTATTGCGGCGTCCCGACCCGCAAATTATTTGGCCGCTGACGGCCGAAACGGCAAGCTGGAAGCAGGCCGAAGGACATTACCGGCGCAGTTCTTCCGGAGGCGGCAACTGGGACTTCCGCCAGACCTTGCCGGAACGCTGGACGATCTCGTATGACAATAAACTCCGGTTTCATATCAAACCGACCGGGTTCAAGCATACGGGCCTCTTCCCCGAGCAGGCCGCCAACTGGGACTGGATGATGGACAAAATTAGCAAGGCCGGCCGGCCCATTAAAGTATTGAATCTGTTTGCTTATACGGGTGGAGCTACCGTCGCCTGTGCCTATGCGGGCGCTTCGGTCGTTCATGTCGACGCTTCGAAAGGCGTTGTGCAGTGGGCCAAAGAAAACCTTGAGCTGTCCGGCCTTACAGACCGCCATGTGCGATTCATTACGGACGACGTATTCAAGTTCGTTCAGCGCGAGCAGCGCCGCGGCAACAAATACGACGCCATCATCATGGACCCTCCGTCCTACGGGCGGGGACCCAACGGGGAAACCTGGAAGCTTGAGGACGATTTGTATCCGTTCATCGAGACATGCATGACGATCATGTCGGACAACCCGCTGTTCCTGCTCGTCAATTCGTATACGACCGGCATCTCTTCCACGGTGCTGAAAAATATTTTGACCCTGGCGATGCACAAGCGTTACGGCGGACATATCACCGCAGGCGAAATCGGGCTTCCGATCACCGCAAGCGAGCTGATGCTGCCCTGCGGGATTCTCGGCCGCTGGGAGGCGTAAGCCATGGCTGGACCGAAGCATGCGGCGGACGGGGAGGCCATTCCCGTCCTCTACGAAGACAATCACGTGCTCGTCGTGGAAAAGCCTGTCAATATGCCGACGCAGGAGGACAGCTCGCGCGATCCCGATCTTCTGAGCGTGCTCAAGGAAGACCTGAAGCGCCGGCATCATAAGCCGGGCAACGTCTTCCTCGGGCTCGTGCACCGGCTGGACCGCCCTGTCGGCGGCGTTATGGTGTTCGCCAAGACGTCCAAGGCGGCTTCCCGCCTCTCCGACAGCGTGCGAACACGGACGTTCGACAAGACGTACGCGGCCGTCGTACGCGGCAGACCCAAGGAGCCGCAGGGCTCTCTGCGGCACTGGCTGCTCAAGGATACGCGGACAAACACCGTATCCGTGGTCAAACCCGGCAAGGACGGCGCCAAAGAGGCGCTCCTTGACTACCGGGTGCTCGGCAGCGCCGAAGGGCTCAGCCTCGTCCTGGTGCAGCTGCACACGGGCAGGCCGCATCAGATCCGCGTACAGTTGGCGGCCATCGGCTGCCCTCTGTACGGGGATCAGCGGTACGGTGCCGGAGCGAATGAACCGGGGCAGCAGCTTGCCCTCTGGTCGGCCCGGTTGTCCTTCCCGCACCCGACGCAGCAGGAGACGCTGACCTTCCGGTCGTTTCCTCCCGAGCGCCACCCCTGGTTCTTGTGGCAGGAGCTAATTCGCAACCTTCCCGAGCAGGTAAACGAGTAGCTGCTGATTGTGGGAGGAAATGCGGCTGAGATACGCGTCCAGCACTTCCTCGCGGATCTGCAGACCGCGCTCCCGCTCGAATTTCCCTTTGTCCGTCACGTCGACCCAAACGACGCGGCGGTCTTTTTCATCCCGGCTCCGGGTAATAAGGCCCGCCCGTTCCATGCGGTCCAGGAGAGTCGTCACGGCCGCCGGCGTCGTAGCCAAATATTCAATAAAATCGGAAGGCTTCATCGTGCCGTTCGCCGCAAGCAGCTCCAGCACGTGAAGCTGGCCTTCCGTAATCGTCGGTGCAAGCTGGTCTTCCATATTGGATTTGAGCTCCTTGGAAAGCTTCGTCCACAGTTTCGCAAATTCTACCGAATACAATTGCAATCACTCCTCCGATTCAAGGCTCATCCACTCTTCTATCCAAGTATATCACGTGTCCAATGGCGAAATATAGGTTAATGCCGTTAATACTTTAAGACAATAAAACGGGCATTTCGCGTCTTTTCGCTAAGTTACGGGCTCCGCGGACGGAAAAGTTGTCCGAATTGCGAGAACCGGCGTCTGCGTCTTTAGCCTCGTTTTTGCACTTCTTTTTTTCTCGCGTCCACTAATTCAACTTCACAAAATTAAATAATAAACCAAAATAAAGATGTATACATGACTTCAAAACAAGATAGATCGATAATTCTGTTCAAGCTAACCGGGTAACCCGACTCTTTCAAATACCCTTGAGGAACTTGGTGGACGAAAATCCCCTGCTGCCGCAAGCCTGTCCTGCACATTTCTGGGCGGATGCACATATGCTGTAAGTAAACGGCAGAAAGAGGGATTGCCCGTGAACATAAAAAAAAGCGCGCTGGGACAGCGCGCACTTGATCTTGGTTTATTGAAGGACCCGGGCTGGCTGGATCGTCTGGACGAACAAGTGCCCTTGTGGGTCGTACTGGAAATCGCATTTCAGCTCATGGAAACGATGGATCCGCCTACCACCAGCTATGATTGAAACTTAAAGGGAGATGTGTCACGCGTTCGGCGGACGTTTATCCAGGCTTGCGTTCTTGACAAGGGCGGCAAGGCTTTCGCCTTTGGAAACCGGCACAAGCTGCTTTCCAATCGATTTACGATCATCAAGCGGGGCCTGGTTGGTTTTGAAAACAGTTTTCTCTCCGCTGCTGTTCCAGGCAGTAATTTCGTAGTCCTGTTTGAAATAGAACATGCCGACCAGCTCGCTGCCGTTAGATTTCACGCGCTTGCCTTCCTTAAATTCAAACGTGCCGATCCCTTTGCCTCCGCGTCCCTGCAGCGGATAATCCACCAGCAGTGTACGTTTGGCATAGCCGAGATCGGAGATCACGAGCACCTCGCCCTCATCTCCGTATACCCAATCCGCCGCAACCACTTCGTCGCCTTCCCGCAGCTGAAGCCCGCGGACTCCCGCCGCGGCTCGACCCATCGGATTGACTTCCTCCTCGCGGAAACGGATGCTCATCCCCTGCTTCGTCGCCAGCATGATATCCTTCGTTCCGTCGCTAAGCTGGACATGCAGAATCTCGTCGCCGGCTCCTACTTTACAAGCGACAATGCCGCTGGAGCGGTTCGTGTAATACTCCTTAAGGTCGGTCCGTTTGACCTGCCCTTTACGGGTAATGAAGACGAGCGATTTGCCTTCTTCGTTAAAATCCTTCACGGGGATCATGTCCACGATCCGGTCATCTTTCGCTATCGGAATAATGTTCACGATGGCGGTACCGTTGTCTTTCCATTTGTACTCCGGAATGAGATGGATGGGAAGAAGGAAATACTGCCCCTTGTTTGTGAAAATGAGCAGGCTTTCGATCGTATTGACTTCCTTCAGATGGCGGAGATAATCGCCTTCCTTAAGTCCTGTATTGTCGACCGTGCCACCCGATCTTGTATAAGAGAGCATACTTGTCCGCTTGATATACCCTTCATTGGACAACGTAACGAGAACGTCCTCCGGCGTCACCATCACTTCCAGGTTAACCTTGATTTCCTCAACCTCGTTCTGGATATCCGACCGGCGCTCAATGCCGTACTTGGTACGGATTTCGTTCATTTCGTCCTTGATCACGCCGAGAAGCTTCTTCATGCTTCCCAGAATGCCGCGCAGATGATTAATCGTTTTCTGCACGTCCTTCAGCTCTTTTTCCAGCGAAGTAATTTCCAGGTTGGTCAGCCTGTAAAGCTGGAGAACCAGAATCGCATCGGCCTGGCGCTCTGTGAAACCGAACAGGTTGACGAGATTTTTCTGGGCATCGAGACGGTTTTTGGACGCTTTGATGGCCGCGATGACTTCGTCCAAAATGTTCAGCGCCTTGACAAGCCCTTCCAGAACGTGCGCACGGTCTTCCGCTCTCTCGAGATCGTACTGGGAACGGAACGTGACGACTTCCTTCTGGTGCTCGATGTAGGCCGACAGCATGTCTTTCAAACCGAGCTGCTTCGGCGTCTTGTTCACAATAGCCACCATATTGAAATTATAGGTGACCTGGAGATCGGTCTTTTTCAGCAGATAAGCCAGAATCCCTTGGGCGTCGGCTTCTTTCTTCAGTTCTACGACGATACGCATGCCGTCTCTTCCGCTCTCGTCGCGGACTTCCGCAATACCTTCGACTTTTTTCTCCAGACGGATATTTTCCATGGCGGTAACCAGTCTCGACTTCACGACCTGGTACGGAATTTCCGTCACCACAATCTGCTGCCGGCCCGCTTTAAGGTCCTGAATCTCCGTCTTGGAACGCACGTAAATCCGTCCCTTGCCCGTATTGTACGCATCCCGGATGCCTTCCTCGCCCATGATGATGCCCCCCGTCGGAAAATCGGGGCCTTTCATATAGCGCATCAGCTCTTCAATGCCGATTTCCGGCGCATCGATCAGCGCTGTGCACGCATCGATCACCTCACGCAAGTTATGCGGCGGAATCTCGGTCGCGAATCCGGACGAAATCCCGCTTACGCCGTTAACAAGCAGGTTCGGATAACGGGAAGGAAGAACAACGGGTTCTTTGGTCGTATTGTCGAAATTATCTTTAAAAAGAACGGTCCTCTTCTCGATATCCCGAAGCAGTTCCATCGCAATGGGCGATAGCCTTGCTTCGGTATACCGCATAGCGGCGGCCGGATCGTCGTCGATCGAACCCCAGTTGCCGTGGCCGTCGACGAGCACGTGGCCCATTTTCCAAGGCTGTGCCATACGCACCATGCCCTCGTAGATGGGACTGTCACCGTGAGGATGATAGTTACCCATAACATCCCCGACCGTCTTCGCTGACTTCCGGTACGGTTTGTCCGGCGTATTCCCGGAATCGTACATCGCATACAAAATCCGGCGCTGCACGGGCTTAAGTCCGTCACGGACATCGGGAATCGCCCGGTCTTGAATAATATATTTAGAGTAGCGGCCGAACCGGTCCCCTACTACTTCTTCCAGAAACGCGGGTAAAAACTGTTCCAAACTACTCAACTCGGTTCACCTCTAGACGTTCAGTCACTCTTCGGATTCGGTAAAGTCTACATTTTCGATAATCCAGCGTTTGCGCGGATCGACTTTGTCGCCCATCAGCGTCGATACCCGGCGCTCCGCCTTGGCCGCATCCTCAATCTGCACCTGCAGCAAAGTACGGCTTCCCGGGTCCATCGTCGTTTCCCACAGCTGGTTCGGGTTCATTTCTCCCAGTCCTTTATAGCGCTGCAGTTCGACGCCTTTGCCCAGCTCCTTATGGAGCGCCTGCAGCTGATCATCGGTCCAAGCGTAGTGTACCGTGCTGTTTTTGCCTGCTTTCTTGGTCACTTTAAATAGCGGCGGCTGCGCGATATAGACTTTGCCGTTATCTATTAAAGGTTTCATGTACCGGTAGAAAAACGTCAGCAGCAGCACCTGAATATGGGCGCCGTCCGTGTCGGCATCGGTCATGATAATGATTTTGCCATAGTTGCTCTCCTCGATGGCAAATTCGGAGCCGACTCCCGCGCCGATCGTCGCAATGATTGCCCTATATTCGTCGTTCTTGAGAATATCGGCAAGCTTCGCTTTCTCGGGGTTGAGCGGCTTCCCTTTCAGAGGCAGAATCGCCTGATGCTTCGAATCGCGGCCCTGCTTGGCCGATCCGCCTGCGGAATCGCCTTCCACGATGAACAGCTCGTTGCGCGCGTAATCTTTCGACTGTGCCGGCGTCAGCTTGCCTCCAAGGTTGGAGCTTTCGCTGCGGCCTTTCCTGCCGCTGCGCACTTCCTCGCGCGCTTTGCGGGCCGCTTCGCGGGCTTTGGCCGACTGGATCGCTTTTTTCAGCATGCTTTGGGCGATTTGCGGGTTTTCCTCCAGGAATACGGCCATTTTCTCCGAAACGATAGCGTCCACGGCGCTTCTCGCCGACGCGCTGCCGAGCTGGTCTTTCGTCTGGCCCACGAATTCGACCTCGCCCATCTTGATGTTGATAACCGCCATCATGCCTTCCCGCAGGTCGGTCCCGTCGAGATTTTTTTCTTTTTCCTTCAAAATGGCGGTTTTCCGGGCATATTCGTTCATCGCCCGCGTATAGGCGATTTTAAAACCGGTTTCATGGGTCCCGCCGCCGCGTGTCGGAATCGAGTTCACGAACGAAGCGATCGTTTCCGTGTAGCCGTCGTTATACTGGAGCGCGACCTCCACTTCGATGTCGTCCTTCTCGGATGCGAAGTGGATCACGTCGTGCATGACCGATTTGCCTTCGTTGAGGAACTTGACGAACTCGCTCGCTCCGCCGTCGTATTTGAACGTTTCGGCCTGATCCGTGCGCTCGTCTTTCAAAATGACCTCCAGCCCGGAGTTCAGAAAAGCGATTTCCTGAAGCCGTTCGGCAAGGGTATCGTAGCTGATCGCAATGCCGTTCTGGAAAACACGGCGGTCCGGCTTAAAGGTAACGCGCGTACCTGTTTTGTTCGTGTTCCCCGTCACCTCTAGCCCCGTTCTCGGTTCCCCTACATGCTCTACGCCCTTCTCATCGACCCAATATTCGAAACGCTGTTTATGTATCTTGCCGTCTCGAAAAATCGTGACTTCCAGCCACTCGGACAGAGCGTTCGTTACGGAAGCGCCCACGCCGTGAAGGCCGCCGGATTTCTTATATCCGCCACCGCCGAATTTACCTCCGGCATGAAGGATCGTAAATACAACCTGCGGCGTTGGTATGCCGGTCTTATGCATGCCGGTCGGGATCCCCCGGCCGTTATCCTGTACGGTGACGGATCCGTCTTTATGAAGCGTCACGTCAATTTTGGAACCATGCTTCGCGAGGTGTTCATCGACCGCGTTATCGACGATTTCCCAAACCAGATGATGCAGTCCCGAAGTACTGGTGCTGCCGATGTACATGCCCGGCCTTTTGCGGACAGCCGTCAGCCCCTCCAGTACCTGAATCGCATCGGCATCGTACTCCGCCGGCTGGTTCGGTTGATTCGTCATCATCTCTAGCTGCTCGGTCATCGAAGCGCCTCCTTCTTTCCTTTTTCCATTCCCGAACGGGTTCATACGTTAATTTAAAATATCTTTACGGGTAAATACCCCAAACGAAACAAAAAGTGAGATCACAGCCCAGACCGACAGAACGGCCAGCGAAAACCCGAGGCTCATGCCTTTAATCGGAGGCAGCGCGCCCGTCATGTAATCGGTCAGCTTCAGATTCACCATAAACAAATACTTGGCCGCTTCCCAAGAGGATACCATATTGGTCAGGATCGTGCCCGAAATAAGCACGGCCAGCATAATTCCCATTCCGGCCGCCGTCGAACGGATGAGCACGGATAGCATCAGGGAAAGAATGGCGACCACTATGCCGACGAACCAGACAAGTCCGGTTTCCATCAGCAGGTATTTCCACTGGTCGATGGCATGGACCCCGCTAAGATCCACGTCTCCTCCGCTCGTTTTGAAGCCGACAAAGACCGGCATGTTCCATCCCCCGTACCCGAAAACAAGCCCGGATATGAGATAACTGAGTGCGGCGGTTGACAAAACAACGAGTGAAACGAACAGAATCAGCGTGATCAACTTGCTCATTAGGATTTTCCATCGCTTTACGGGTCTTGTCAACAACAATTTGATGGTGCCGCCCGAATGCTCGGATGAAATGATATCCGCCGCGATGACCATAATGATGAGCGGAATGAACAGCGAGATGGAGTTATTCAGAAATTCTCGGGTGAAAGTGACACCGTTGGGCGATTGCGGATTAATATCATGATCCAGATAATACTGTGATATTTTTATTTGTGCCCGCCTGAACTCTTTCCATTCCTCGGGAACACGGGCGGAGCTGAGACTCCGCTGGTAATCCACGATTTTCTGACGCTCCGAAGCTCTCCAATCCGTCGTACCGAATTGCTTGATTGTATTCTGGGAGACGCGCATTTGTGCATAAGTAAACATAGGAATGAGAGCGAGCAGGATCAGGATGACCACAAGAAAACGCCGTTTTTTAACCATTTTGATGCTTTCATTCTGGACTAGCGCCGCCAAGTTACCCAATTTTCTCACCCTCCGTCAGACTCAGGAACAGATCCTCCAGTGTCGGATGTTTCATTTCGATAGCGTAGATCCGGATTCCTGCGTCCACCAGACCGCGATTTATTTCCGGAATCCGTTCTTCGCTCAATTGAGTGACAATCGTTCCCGCCCTTTCCCCGGCATGAAGCGAAGCTAACGCTGCAGGCTCGTCTTCCTCATCCGACAGCTCTTCGCGCCGGCCGAGCACCGTGACTCCCTGCTGCCTGCCCAGCCATGCCTCAGCTTCGTCAGCCGGATCCACGGACCAGAGCACGGTACTGCCGGACTGCACGATCAGCTCGTCCACTTCTCCAACCGCAATTACCTGGCCTTTGCTGATAATGGCGACACGGTCGCAGAGCTGCTGGATTTCGCTGAGCAGATGGCTGGATACGAACAGGCTCAGCCCGCCTTTGGCAAGTTTGCGGATAAAGATCCGCATCTCCTTGATTCCCTGCGGGTCCAGCCCGTTGGTCGGCTCGTCCAGAATAAGCAGCTTGGGCCTGGCCAGAAGAGCCTGGGCGATTCCGAGACGCTGGCGCATGCCGAGCGAGTAGGTTTTCACCTTATCGTGGATACGCGCATCCATTCCTACCAGCTCGACGACTTCCCTGATTCTCTCCTCGCCCGTATCGGGGAGCATCCGCGCGAAGTGCTCCAGGTTCTCCCAGCCCGTCAAATAGCCGTAAAGTTCAGGATTCTCCACGATACAGCCTACGTACTGCATCGCTTCGTTGTGCTGCTTCTGGACATCGAAGCCGCAGATCGTCACTTTCCCCGAGGACGGCTTAATGAGATCCACGAGCATCCGGATCGTCGTCGTTTTGCCCGAGCCGTTGGGCCCGAGGAAACCGAAAATTTCGCCGCCGTACACATCGAATGAAATGCCCTTGATAATTTCCTTGCCGCGGATGCTCTTTCGGACATCCCGGACAGACAGCACCGGTTCCCGGTCACCAGCCACAGTTCACTCCCCCTGTCATTTCAAAATTTGCGCCATCCGGCTTGCTATCCGCTCATATCCGTCCTGATTCGGATGAAAATGATCCGTAAACAAATATTTGTTCAAATTCTGTTCGAACAAATCGTAAGTGGGCACGAAAACGGCGTTCGGAAACCGGTTCGTCAGCGCGAAAGCCCCGTCGTTAAACTTCTGGACGATCAAGGAACCGGCTTTCTTCGGATCGAGATCCAGAAAGGGGTGATACAGTCCCACGTACATCACCTTCGCATCCGGATTCGCCTTGTTGATATCGGTCAGAATCTTGTCGAGATTGGCCAGAGTAGGCTCGACGCGTTTGGCTGCCGCTTCCGGATTGTAGCCCTGGTCATTGTTTGTGAAAATGTCGCTGCCGCCCTGGAAGATATCGTTGCCGCCAATCGTAAGCAAAATAAGATCCGCCTGCTTCAGCGCATCTGTCGTCTTCTTGCCGTCCCATTCCTTAAGCAGCGCATCGGTGGTGGCACCGGGAATAGCCAGATTATTCAGCACGTAAACGGGTTTGCCTGTCTGTTCCTCCAGCTTTTCCCGGAATCGTCCCACATATCCTTTGCCCGTACCGTCTCCGGTGCCCGCCGTAAGCGAATCGCCCAGGGATACGAGCTGAATTTTATTTTTTCGGTCCAATTCGTTCACGGCCGACGTTTCTTTCGGAGCCGCTGTCAGCTGCTCCCCGCCGGAACCCGGAGAAAGGACATCCTTGACCGCATATCCGAAGCCTCCGGCAAACAGCAATGTGGAAATCAGGCCGGTTGTTCCGACAACAAACCATAACGTTCGCGATTTCATAGGTATAGAGGCCCCCTCGACTTGTCCGTTCGTTCCTACTTAAAAGAGTATCCGTTCGCCCGTCTATTTGCAAATGGGAAGCGGACAAGACAAAGCTGCGCTCTGACATGATTTCTTTATTATAGAACACATGTTCCCTAATTTCAAAGGATATTTCGATCTTCTTGAACTCTTCCTGGAAATATTCTGGAGAATATGGTAATTTAAAAAAGATTTATTTCGTTTTTATCTCTACTAGCAAAGGAAGAACCCATTTATGCGTCTCATAAAAGTACGGAACCGATTGACGGGCTTGTTGATGCTGGCTTTGCTGGCAGGCGGCTGTTCCGCTCCAACTGTTTCGCCTCCGTCCGAAAGCCCTTCCCCGCTCCCTTCCGCAGCAGGCCCGGAACAGTTGATTGTGGAGCCGGCCGATCTATTCGCGGGAGACGCCGACAAATTCAGCCCTTTCCTCGGCAGTTACGCGGGCAGTGTAAGGGTGCGCTACAAAGGCGACAAAAAACAGTTGAGAATTTCCTACAAGGTATGGGAAAACGGGAAGACATCCGAGAATGTGGTCTCTCAAATTTCGCTGCCTATGGGAGGCAGTAATGTGAATCCGCAAAAGGACTACAACGGAGAGTTCATCGTTTCGGTACATGAGGTTAAAGACGATAAAGACGAAAACGTCCTCAAATCCTATGCCGTAACGTACAGCCTTAAGGACCCGGGAGGCTCTTCGACCTCAAGCTTTAACGTACCCGTTAACCGCAAGCACTTTACCCAATCCCACTTATTGAAGCTCCAGGAGAAAATTACGATTCCCGACTCCACCCCGACTGCTGTCTGGGGATTTGCGGCTTCGGACGCCAATGCCGTCACGGTTACTTCCGGAAAATTGCCGGAAGAAGAGGCCTCTAAATCGCCCTACGCTTTTGTTCTCTACCTCACCCTCGATTAAACGTCTGTGCACGCTCACGCCAGAAAAAGAAAATCACGCCCGTACGGACGTGATTTTCTATGCGAGAGCCTTTAGCCGCTCATCGGAACGTTGCCCGGCGAGGCTGGCTTGCTTTTGCCGGGCTTTAATGCACGGGCGGCTTTCCGGTAAAGAACGGCGGCCAGCAGCGATCCGAGCAAAGCGCTCAGGAAGCTGAGCACCACATATAGATCGTGAGCCGCCATACCGCCCGGCGCGGGAATTTTCAGCTTAAACGCCGTTAGAATCATCGGGTGCATCAAATAAATGCCGAACGAGTAAGAACCGAGCGGCAGCATCCATTTCGCGGCGGCCGGCAGCTTGTCCAGAAGCCATTTACCCGCTCCGAGCAGGACCACCGAGATAGAAGTCGCGTAAAACAGCATGGCGATAACATACCAGGTATTCTCAAACATCCGGTTATCGTACCGGTTAAGCAGGAACATCTCCACGTACGTTCCGCCGGACACCAGCATAACGAGCAGGGCCCACGATACGACGCTTTTCATTTTTTGACGGAAGAAATCGTAATACAGTCCTATAAACCCGCCCGTCAGGAAGAAACTGAAATAGGTCGGCGCCAGCGAGGGAGAATGATCGATAACCGCTACCCAGTGGTTGTAGGAATAGAAGCCCAACTGGATCAAAATACCGAGCGGGACCATCGAAACACGGAACCATTTATACTTCGCGAGGAACATCAGCACCGGAAAGATCACATAAAACTGCAGGATAATGATCATAAAATAAAGATGATACCCCGTATCCGCCCACTGGATATCCCCCAGAAACTCCCTCGCATCCAACTCTACGGGCTGCCCGGAAATCCACGGGTTGTATATATAATAAAAAAGAGACCAGATCAGATAAGGGACGACAACGCTCCATAACCGGCGTTTGTAAAATTGGACGGCCGTCTTCACGCTCCAGCTTCCCGAGTATCGATAGAACAGGACAAGCCCGCTGATCAGAATAAAGACGGGTACCGCAAACTGGCAGGCCCGGTTAAGGGTGAACAAAATGATCTGGGACAAACTTCCCTCGTCCGGAACGACCTGCCCCTCCCACGGATACACAGCCGCTTCGGTTGTCGAGTGGATGAGTACGACGGCCATAATGGCGACAGCACGCACGATGTCCATTTCAAAAATTTTCGCTTTACTCATTTTTGTAGTTATCTGGCGGTTCAAACAAATCCTCCTTCACTCGTATTCCATCCAATTAATTACCCTATCACGACTTGCCTCTATCTGTCGAGCGAGGACAATTAACATTATTTTCCTCTAGCAGTATTCGCCGGAATTGCTCACCCATTTTTACCCTCAACAAAAAGAACTCCCGGAGGAGTTCTCTTGATTCGTCTTGATTTATCTTGATTCGTCTTGATTCATGCAGACCGATTAAATCGCATCCTGCAAAAATTTATATTGGGCCTGAATCAGCCCGTAATAAATGCCCTGGTGCCTCATCAGCTCGTCGTGATCGCCGGTTTCCATCATCCGTCCGTGATCAAGGACGATGATCTTATCCGCACCGCGAATCGTAGACAGACGGTGGGCGACCATGAAGGAAGTTCGGCCTTTCAATAACGTTTTTAACGCTTCCTGGATACGCAGCTCCGTCTCGGTGTCGATGCTTGCCGTCGCTTCGTCCAGAATCAGGATAGCGGGGTTCGCAAGCAGCGCCCGGGCGAACGAAATGAGCTGCCGCTGCCCCATAGAGAGCGCGTTCCCCCGTTCCTGGACTTCCGTATCGTAGCCGAAAGGCAGCTTCATGATGAAATCGTGGGCGTGCACCGCTTTGGCTGCCATTTCCACTTCTTCATCCGTCGCATCGAGTCGTCCGAAACGGATGTTGTCGCGGATCGTTCCCGAGAAAATGAACGTATCCTGCAGGACGATGCCGATCTGGGACCGCAGGCTTTGCAGCGTAACGTCCCGGATATCCGTCCCGTCGATACGTACGCTGCCTTGGGCCGGATCATAGAAGCGGCAGAGCAAGTTAATGATCGTGCTCTTGCCCGAGCCCGTATGACCGACAAGGGCGATGCTCTGCCCCGGCTGCACGTCGAGATTAATGTTGTGCAGGGCGGTACGGCCTTTCTCATATTCGAATACGATATTCTCGAAACTGACATGCCCGCGGATCGGCGGCAGCGCGGCCGCGTTGTCCTTCTCGCCGACGGTCGGCTGCTCATCCATAAATTCGAAAATACGCTCGGCCGAAGCCATTGCCACGAGAAGCTGCGAATACATCTGCACCATGCGGTTGATCGGCTCCCAGAAGTTGCCGATATAGCTCGCGAAGGCGACGAGAAGACCGACTGTGATCTCACCGGACTGGATCAGGCTCGCTCCGTACCAGAACAGGATAAAATACCCGATCGCACCCGTAATTTCGATGATCGGCCCGAAGCTCTGGTTCAGCTTGGAAGCCCGGTTCCACGCCAGCTTGTTATCTTCGTTCATCTGCTCGAAGAAACGGATATTTTCCTTCTCCTGCGTATACGCCTGGGTGACCCGGATCCCTTGGATACATTCGTTGAGATGCGCGTTTAGGCGGGACTGCTTGATATTTACCGTCTGCCACGAACGTCTGACCCGTTTGCGGAGCTGGGACGAAACGATAAACATCAGCGGAACCGTAATGATAATCGCCGCTCCCAGTTTGAAGTTGATCGTCAGCAGAATAATCACGATCCCGATAAGCTGGACACAGTCGATCATCATGTTGACCACACCGTTCGTGAACAAATCCTGAAGAGAGTTCACGTAGTTCGTTACTCGCACAAGCACCGAGCCTGCCGGCCGCTTATCGAAAAATTCGAAGGACAGCCGCTGAATGTGCCGGAACAGGTCGTGCCTGAGGTCGTAAATCACGCGCTGGCCGATTACACTCGTATACTTGATGCGGTATTTATTCGCCAGCCACTGGATGATATACACTCCGAGCATTAAAGCGACCATGCCGAACAAAAATTTAGCGTCCCCGCCGACATGAAGCGACGAATCGATCGTCGTACTGATGATAAGCGGGATCGACAGCTTCGTTACCGCTCCGACGATCATCATGACGATTACGATCGGAATAATCTGCTTGCTGTAAGGCTTCATGTAAACGGCAAGCCGTTTAAACTGCCCCCAGTCAAACGATTTCTCGAGCATTTCGTCGTCCTGGTAGACGAACCGTTCGCCGCTCCCGGCTCCTTTGCCGTTCATTTTCTCTTCGGACTGCCGCTGCCGGTTATTCATGGACTGCCGCCCTCCTTTGCTTCACGTCCGCCGCTCCCGCGACATCGGGATGATCCGAATATTGGATGCGGTACGTTTCCAGATAAGGGCCTTCCTGACGGATCAGCTCCGAGTGAGTCCCTCTTTGTACGACGCGCCCTTTATCCAGCACGATAATTTCGTCGGCGTGCTTGAGCGAAGAAATACGGTGGGCGATAATAAACGTCGTCCTTCCCCGCATCACTTCCTTGAAGCCCGCCTGGATTTCCTGTTCCGTCTCCATATCGACCGCACTGGTCGCATCGTCCAGAATAAGAATTTTAGGATCTTTAATCAGAGCGCGAGCGATGGCGATTCTCTGTTTTTGTCCGCCCGAGAGGCCCATTCCCCGCTCACCCACGACCGTGTCGTATCCGAGAGGCATCTCCATAATAAAATCATGGGCTTTCACCAGCTTGGCCGCGCGGATAATCTCGTTCATCGTAACGTCTTTGCGCCCGTAGGCGATGTTGCCCTTGATCGTCGAGGAGAACAGGAACGTTTCCTGAAAAACCGTCGCAATCTGGCTTCTCAGGCTATCCAGCCGAATGTCTTTAATATCCGTACCATCCAGCGTGATCTGTCCGGTTTTCACGTTGTAGGCCCGCATTAGCAGGGAAATAATCGTCGATTTCCCGGACCCCGTTCCGCCCAGAAATCCGATGACGGTTCCGGGAGGCGCGTTCAGGCTGAGGTCATGGATAGCGGCCTCCGCATCCGGATAAGCGAAAGTCACCCGGTCGAAGTGAACATGCCCTTTTACAGTATCGGGGCTCAGTTCAACTGCACGCTCCCCGTCCTTTACATGAACGTACTCATGGAGAATTTCGAGAATTTTTTCACCCGACGCTTTGGATTGCGTATAGTTATTAATGTGAAACCCGATTCCCCACATAGGCCCGATGATATACCAGACTAGGCTGAAAAATGCGACGAGTTCTCCCACGGACAGCGATCCGAGGATAACCATGTAACCGCCTACACCGAGCAGAATAACGGCGCTCAGATTCGCGATCAGCTCCATCACCGGGAAATACTTGGACCAGATCTCCGAGGTAATGACGTTGTTCGCCCGGTATTCCTCGTTGCGGAGTGTAAATTTCTCGACTTCGTAAGGTTCGCGGGCAAAAGATTTCACCGTCCGCACCCCTGTGATATTTTCCTGCACAGCCGTCGTCATATTGCTCATGGAAGCCCGGAGCGAACGAAAGGCCGGATGGATTTTTCCTTCAAAACGGATGGCAGCAAAAGCCAGAAAAGGCATCGTCAGCATCGTCAGAAGCGTCAGTTTCCAACTGATCGAGAACATCATGACCATTCCGAAAAGGACCATAAGAAACACGTTCAAAATTTGCGCAAAGCCAAAGCCTACAAAGTTCCGGATCGCTTCAAGATCGGCCGTCAGCCGGGACATCAGATCTCCGGTCCGGGCCTTGTCGTAGTACTGGAAAGACAAGTACTGAAGCTTCTCGTACATCGCTTCCCGCATGTTGTAGGCGACCCGGTTGCCGAGCCTTCCCCCGCTGAATCCGTGCAGAAACTGGAACAGCGCTTTGACCGCAATTACCCCTACAACCAATAGCGCCAGTACCGGCACCTGATCGTAGCGCTTCACCGCGATAACGTCATCAATGAGATAACGCAGCAGGTTCGGGTACACAAGCCCCAGGGCCGTCGTGCAGATCAAGCAAAAAATAGAAGCGAAAAGCAGCTTCCGTTCGGGCCAATAAAACCGTTTGAGCCCCTTAAAAACTTCCATAGCATCCTCCTGGACATGGGCCAAGTTCACCGAATTTTAAGCAATGCCTTACCTAGCAAACCTTAATGAATCTTAACACCATCCCCGTAGGGCGGCAACGAGTGGAAAAAGGCTGATTTCCCCTTAACCTTTCATTTGTTCACGAATTAGACACCTGAGAGTTGCTATCCTTGTAAATCATCAAATTTCCCATCAATGAAAGCGGTATCATAACAAACCTAACTAAACCCGTTTTTTTCTTTAATCCGTCTTTAAATGCGTGCCGCTGATTCTCCCTTTTACTGTAAAAAAGAAAGACCTTCACCCGGAAATCAGTGAAGGTCTGTTTCTTATAGAAAGTATGAATCCTGTTAATGCCCGGCTGCAATTTCTCCGCTGCGCGCCGGAATCCATTTGGCGAGTTCGTCGCGCTTGGAGGCCAGCACGCCGACGTCCGTCCGCATTTGGAGCGCGTCTCTCATGCCTTCCAGATGCTCGCGGTAGCTCTCAAGGTGTCTTTCTTCCAGTACGAGGAACGTATCGGACAGATGTGCCGCATACAATTCCTTCAGCATCGCTACGGCGCTTTCTACGAACCGTGCGACCGGATCGTTCAGTCTGCCCTCCAGCTCCGCCCTTAGCTTGCTTTTTCCTTCACCCTCGAAGAAATGCTTGGCGCTCTTGAAATGAGAAGCAAGCACTTTATCCGTTACATCCGGAGCTTCCAGCGGCAGCTTGTTATCCGGCGTGTCGAAAGAAACGGATTCGTACGCTTCGAATTCGTAGCTTTCCAGCAGCTTTCGGAGACTGTCCCCCCAAGATTCGTAAGTCCCTTTCGCAAGCTTGTTCAGAAACTGCTCGATCCGCAAACTGGTCGCCAGCACTTCCTGCTGAAGATCGAATTCGATCATCCGCAGGAGGTCGCGCCAGCTCTCGCGCAGGGCGGCTTTAGGGTCTCCGCCCCCTTCCCGGAAGGAAGCCGGGTTGAAGGAGGCGTTGTACAGTTCGCCGAAGCGGTACATCGTCCGCTGCTTCACGTAGTAGAGCAGCTCCTGAATTTCCTTCGCCAGCTCGCGCTGCACAGGCGCGGGGTCCGTATCCTTCAGGAGACGGACGGCCGCTTCCTCGGCACGCTCCAGCGCCTGCAGACGCACCTTGCGCGCCTCTTCTCCCTGCTGCGCTCCTTCGATACGCTCCTGGAGAACGTGCAGAGCCCGCTCAAGCTCCTGGTCGGCGGAACGCAGCGAAATATCCGTCAGCTCCTCCAGCGTGAAGCGGATAAAGTCCCTTTCGAACGGAACAATACCGGAAGCCTCCAGCTTCTTGTCGTCCCGGGACAGCTTCCCTTCGGCGGCCAGATGGCTCGACACCGGGTAAATCCTCGGATGACGGATTCCGTGCTGAAGCAGGTTCGTTTCAATGTGACGGACAACGCCCTGCAGCTCTTCCTCACTTGCGGCCAAATCCGCGGCATTGACGAGAAAGAACATTTTGTCGAGTTCAAAGCTGTCTTTAACCCTTCCGAGCTGCAGCAAAAACTCACGGTCCGCCTGGGAAAAGGCATGGTTATAGTAAGTCACGAACAAAATCGCGTCCGCGTTCTTGATATAGTCGAAAGCGACGCCCGTGTGGCGCGCATTGATGGAATCCGCTCCCGGCGTGTCCACGAACACGATTCCCTGTTCCGTGAGCGGCGTGGAATAATGCAGCTCGATGTACTCGACGAAGCACGATTTGGATTCTTCCGCCACATAGCCGGCGAATGCATCCTCTCCGACTCTCTGCTGCGTTCCCAATAGAGGTGCGGCTTCAGGCCAGCCTTTGGCAACCGCTTTGAGGAACGTAAAATGCGGTTTGCCCTTGGCCGTTACGCTTTCCGGCGTAAGCCCCCGGATTGCGGACAGCGCCTCTTCCATGGCGGCTGCCCGGACGCCCAGCATATCCAGGGAGAATAGCACGTCCTGGAGCATCACTTCCGCCGTCTTCATCTGCACCTTGGCCGTTCCGTGAGGCCAAACTGCCGTAGGCGGCACGATTTTGTTAATCGCCGCGGTCGTCGGATTCGGCGACACAGGCAGTACGCGCTTGCCGATCAGCGCGTTGGTGAAGGACGACTTGCCGGCACTGAAAGCGCCGAACAAGGCGACTGTGAACGTCTTATGCCGCAGACGTTCGGCCTTCTCGCGCAGCGAGCGCACAATCGATCTCATCGACGGCATATCGCCGAGGAGATCCGCCGCCGCCGCGAGATCCTGCGCGCGGCGCTCCGCGCGCTTCGCGCCGCCGAGCTGCAGCCCGCCCGCGGCCGCTTCCGTGGCGCCGGACGCGGCGTTGCCGCCGGCCGGGGCTGCGGACGCTCCGCCAACCGGATCGTTGTGCGGCGCAGCAGCGGCGCCGCCTTCCCCGTCCGCGAGGCTATCACGATCCCCAGGCGCGGTGTGCGCCGCACGCAGGATCGTCTCCATCTCGGACGTGTGCAGCACGCCGCGCAGCTCCCCGGTCTCTTCGCCGCGGTAAGCGGCAAGATCCGGCAGCTCGTAGGCCTTCGCGTGCGGCCAAGAAGCCAGCGCGCGCAGAGATTCCTCGCGGGCCGCCTCCTCGCGCTCGAAGCGATTCAGCTCGCGCAGTGCGCCGAGCCGCTCTTCGAGCTGCCGCAGGTCCGGTGCCAGCTCCGAATCGAGCCGGACCGAGCAGCTGCCGGCAAGGCCTGCGAGCCGGTCGATCATCGCGAGCGCCGAACGGCGCGCGGCCGTTTTCAGCTCTGCGGCGGTCTGGCGCATATACGTCATCGTGTATTCGTTTCCGAACACGGCTTCCGTGTTAACCTGCGAAGCGAGCCACGAAGATGTCACGTCCACGCTGAACGCGTCGATATCGGCCAGCAGCTTCTCTTCGGTCATGCCGATGCCGCTGTATGCCCTGCGCAGCGCATCCCTCAGATGCCAGTCCATCTGGGCGTGAACCTGCTCGGCGTAATCCTCGCGGAATACGTCCAGACGCCGCTCCACCTCCGCCGCCGTCTTTGCGGCCGCTCCGAAAAAGCCGACCTTGAAGCCCGGCTTCCGGCTGAGCAAATATTCATGCGCTTTGTCGCGGGTTAGCGCGGGCGTTACATTCGCATTGTCGATAATCGCCGCAATCTCTTTCCTCAGCGAGTCCGTCAGCTGCCCGGGCAGCGATTGCGCTTCGTTCAGGCGGCGGGTCAGCTCCTCATACTCGGCAAGTACACCGGCCGACTCCTCTTCGTCCACACGCTCGCGCAGAACCGTTTTCTGCGGCTCGCTTTGCTCCCTCAGCCACTGGATATGCTCGCCGATCAAATGATCCGCTGCCGCGTCCACACTCGCTTCGCGAAGCTCCCGCTGCATGCCGATCAATTCCGACAGAAGCCATTTGAGCTTGCCGGATTCGTTGCGGGGATGGTCCGGCCGCTTCATCGTCACGAAGAACATCCCGTCGGGGTAGATGCCCCAGCTGCGGAAAGCTTCCAGTGCGCTTTCTTTGTACGTATCGAAAGAAAGTTCTTCTTCCCTGTGTTTATCGATTTGGTTCACGATCAGATAGAGCGGCTTGCCGCGCTCTTTCATCTGTTTCGTGAAGGCCAGGTTTACTTCCGATTGGACATGGTTATAGTCCATGACATAGAAAACCGCATCGGCCAGATGCAGCGCCGACTCCGTAGCCATGTGATGGGCCCCGTCCGTCGAATCGATTCCGGGAGTATCCAGAAGCACGGCGTGCTCCCCGAGAAAAGGCAGCGGATACGAAATACGAACTTCCTCGATATCCGTTCCGTTGACGCAGTAAGCGTCCAGTTCGCTCAGCGGAATCCGTCGTATTCTCGCCTCTTCCTCGCCTTCGCTCCTCTGAACGACTTCCGCCCCTTCTTCCCCGCTCTCAATGCTTACGATATTCGCGCTCGTCGGAATCGGGCTGGAGGGCAAGAGCCGATGCCCGCATAAAGTGTTGATCAAAGTGGATTTACCCGCCGAGAAATGTCCGCAGAACGCGAGAACGGTTTTCTCGCCGCCGAGCTTGTTTTCCAGTTGAATCAGTTTGCGTACCCGCGCGCCGTCGCCGGCCCCCTTCATTTCTTCCCGAAGACGGTCGAATGCGCGGAGAACCTCGTCCTTTCTTTGCTCCATAAGTCCATTCATTGAGTTTCTAATCTCCCATGCCATTGATATCGGTTTAAGTGTAATCCCGGGTGTGCCGGAAGTCAATTTCTGTTTATACGCAAAAACCCGTCCGTCGCGCACGGAAACAGACGCCGAAATATCAGCGTGTCCCTGCGCGGACAGACGGGTAACCTGCTTGGAAGCCCGGCTCGAGCGGAGCACAGTGGTTTAAGAAACCACTGCACTCTCTTTTTCTTCCGGAAGGAAGATTTCAAAAACATCGCCGTGTTGAAGGATGGTAATGTCGCCTTCTTTCACTTTCATGACAACCACTTCCGGTTTCGTTCTCATTTTTTCGAGATAGTTCTCAGGCACTTCGCCGGATTCGCTGACGATAACGCCTTGAATTTCTTTTTCTTCATTTTCGGAGAGCGGTGTGTTCATGATTGTCTCGTACAAATCGGAAAATAATTCAAAATCTTTCGTGTAAACAGCTATGCATTTCATTTCTACTCATCCCTCACTACACATTCTTTTTAAATAGTTTTGCGTACTTTCTTGATTTTCATACGCCTTTTTCCTTCCGGACAGATGTCAAGCAGCGGGCAAATATCGCATTTCGGCGATTGCGCCTTACAGTGGTACCTTCCGAAAAAAATAAGCCGGTGATGCGTCAAGGTCCATTCCTCGCGAGGCACTTTTCGCATCAATTTCTTCTCGACTTCGAGTACGGAGTCGTCCTTGCCCGCCAGTCCAAGCCGCTTCGACACCCGCTCGACGTGAGTATCGACGGCGATTGCAGGGACGCCGAAAGCATTGGAGACGACTACGTTAGCCGTTTTACGGCCTACACCGGGCAGTTCAACCAATTGTTCGTGCGTGGTCGGAATCTGGCCGTCGTAGCGTTCGAGAATGAGTTGACTCAGCTTCTGGATGTTCTTCGCCTTGTTGCGGTACAAACCGATGCGTCGGATGTCCTGCTCAAGCTCCTCCAGAGGGACGGCTAAATAATCTTCCGGCGTCTTATATTTTTGAAACAGCGTCTGGGTGACTTTATTCACGGTTTCATCTGTACACTGGGCGGAAAGAAGCACCGCAATGGTTAACTCGAACGGATTCGAATGGTTCAATTCGCAGTGCGCGTCTGGAAACATCTCACCAATCGTGTCCAAAATGTGCCTTACCTTCTGATTCATGAGTACCTCTTCTTCAATTCCCCGTTTTCCTTTTACAAGTGTAGCGGAATGTTTGTCAGGTTGCAATGGAAGGATGCCAACAAATGCGAACATTTTTCAAAAAGTTTTGGACAAAGAAAAAACCGCCCTCGCGGAGAGGACGGTCAGGCAATCCTTACTTTTCCATTTCGATGATTTTGTTATCCACGATGTAAACCGTTACCGTCTCCCCTTTGTTGAAAGAGGAAGCGGTGAGGGTTTCGGTGCCTTTGTGATAGTAGGCGCTGCGGTGAATATTGTAACGCTCGGTAGAACCGCCCGCATCGAACTGGATTTGGTTCACCGCGTACTCGTAGCTGTTGAACGTCTTGGTCATGGCAGCGGCTACCTGTACGTTGATTTTTCCGTTCGACTGCTTGATCACTTGGACACGATCTCCGGCTTTTATCGCATTCAGGCCGATGAGGGTCGTACCGTTCTTAACCACTGCATCCGTTCCGATGGTATACAGCTGGATTTTGCCCGTAGGCTCCTGAATGGTCAGCGTGCCGTTAACGGAATCCACATTCGTCACTTTTCCGCGGGAAGGGGCTACAATCTCCGCTTTAACGACGCTTCCGCCTTTATAGGTCACATACAGGTAGTCATCCGGTAAAATATCGGCGGCTACGGCAGATGTACCGTCACTTTTGACGATCTTGGTGTCTTTCAGAGTAAACGTCAAGCCGTTGTTAAGATCGTCTACGGCCGTAACCTGCTGGGAACTGTTTACATACTGAACCTTCACGAGTGTGGAACGGTCGACGACTACTTTCGTTACGCCCGCCTGATTGTAATCGAGGGATGCCGTTACCAGGTCCCCGATTTTAAGATCGGCAAGGGTTGCGCCGCTTTTGTTCGGAATTTCTACGGCCGGCGAGTACATTTTGAATGTAAACGACTGTCCGTTGTTCGCACGGATCGACATTTCATTGGCCACCGTGTTGATTTGCGTAATCGTACCGCTGACGTCAAGAGAAAGCTGAATCGCCGTCACCTTGTTTTTCGATACTTTCAGGTCGACTTTCTTTCCTTCAGTGAAAAGGGAAGCGAAGCCCGGATAGTTTTTAAACGACATCGACGTGCCGCCGTACGTAACGACCGTATTGTCCGAAATCGTGTAGGCGCCAGCCGTTCCGTCCGCATGCTGAACATTCACCTGGTTGTATTTGGAGTCGAAACGGATAAACGTAGCGAACAAAAGATTGGAAATCGAACGGTTCGTCACGGTGATTTTCACGATCTGATCGTTCGCGATATCCATGGTCAACTCGTCATTTTCATCCAGATCATACAGACTTGGGGAACCTACGCCGTCGATTACCACTTGAACGTTCGCGGCTAATTTGCCGGCTCCGAAACTGCCGTCCGTTTCCTTGTAGAAGATACCCGTTTTATCACTGCTCAGGCTGGAGAAAATACCTTTAACCGTTTTGCTAACGCCGGTTCTCGTTTTGATTTTGACCTGCGTGATTTGGCTGTTCTCAGTCGTGTAGGAGATGGCGTCTCCCGCTTTGATCGCGGTTTTGTCCACGAGGCGGTTATCCGCATCTACGATTGTCGGATTTTTGGCCAACGTGTACGACTCCGATTGTCCGCTCGTCAAGTCCACGACCGCTACGGTGTCGCCGTTCACGCTTTGTACCGTACCTTCGGACGTTTTGTTCACGGGTACTTCGCGGACGACGACTTGGCCGTATTCCTTGCTTCCTGTGATGGAGTTGCGGCGAAGCTCCAGCTTGCTGCCCACGACGAGCGAAGACAGGCTGATTTCCTGGCCTTTGGCGTCGAGCACCAAAGCGCCGCTGCCGATTTCGTACGCTTCGAAATTGTCCAGCGTAAGCTTGCGGTCCTTCACGTTCAGCAGCGTTCCCGTAACTTTCTCGGAGCGGTCTTCGTCTTTGAGAACCTCGGCATAATAAGCCGTTCCGCCCTGCTGAACGAGGGAAACCTGGTACGTGTACGCGAGCTCCGAGGAATGGATCGGATTATCGTTTTTGGTTCCGTAGAAAACGGATTCCGGCGTTAATTTGTAAGAAGTGGTTTTCCCCTTCTCGTCAAAAATGCTGATTTTATCCGCGCTTACATGATTCACGTATCCGCGAACGACGCGGGAAGACAGATTCTTGCTTTGACGCTCGGCCCGGCTGAGGAACGTAGCCATCTGCGCGCGGGTAACTTCCCCTTTCGGACGGAAAGTTCCGTCTTCAAAGCCGTCTACGATTCCCAGGACGGTAGCCGCGCTGATGTAAGGCTTGGCCCAACTGGAAATGCTCTTCAGATCGGTAAATGCCGGAGTGTCGTCCGCAAGGCCGTTAGCCGTTTCCTGCTGTCCGATCGCCCGGATCGTCAGCTTCGCCACCCATTCGCGGGAAGCTGGCTTACTGCCCCAATTTTTCGAGCCGTCTTTTTCTTCATCTACGGAAATCAGTTTCTTCTCAATGGCGGCCGCTACATATTTCTGGGCGTAAGTATCCACCTTCAGCGGGAGATTGTAAGAAGTACTCTCACTGATGCTGGATTCAAGTCCGAGTGTGCGGACGGCCATAATGATAACATCCTGTTGGGATACGGAAGCTTCCGGACGGTAATTGCCTTTCTCGTCGCCCTCGACAATGCCTTCAAGCGCGAGTTTCGTAATATGTCTCAGTGCCCAATGTGTATTTACGACATCCGGAAAATTCTTTTTAAGCTCCGCTGCAAGGGTAGCTTGTGTAGATGTCGAAGTGTCGGTCGTCTTGTTGTCCGCATAAGCCGGACTTAAAGAAATGCTGGAGGCGATCAAAGCGCCTGCCAGCAACATTGCGGTTTTATTCGTTTTCATGCTTGCCCGTGTTCTCCTCTCGATTGCACGTTCTCTCTTTATTTGCGTTTAATCGGGTAAGGCAGATCCATATGGCCCATCAGGGATTCCACCTGTCCGCCGTCTTTAGTAATATAAATGGCTTTCACTTCGGGGAACTGGAACACCGTCTTCTTCAGGGCATCCAGGAAAAACTGTTCTCCGCCGGATCCGAGCTGAGCGCCTTCGCCCAATTTCAGATCCATTTTGAGCTCGTCCTTCTCGAATTTAACCGATTGGAACGTGACGTCTTTAAAAAGCGGTACAGCTTGTGCATCGTCGCTTTTCTTCAAAGCTTCCAGGGCCGATTTATACTTGTCCCCTTCGGTTTTATAAGAAATTTTGACGTTCTTCTCTACCAGCTTCGTAAGGTCAGGATCGCTGTAATAAGCTTTAATCTCAGTTTGTTTAGCCTCCGGTGAAGGAGATGGTGACGGCTTTACGGAAATAGTCGGCTCAGGTGAAGGGCTCGCGGTTTGCACCGGCGCCGGTGTGGAACCTCCGTTATTGCTTGCTAGAGGCTGCTGCTTCTGGCCGCAGCCTGAAGCGACCGCCAACACCAGAGAGCTTACCACGATCCCCTGTACCCATAGTTTTTTCTTCATGCTACACCCACTCCTTGCTTATTACGAAATCTTCAAATACTCTTTGATGGCAGCCACGAATGAAGCGGCGACTTTGTCCTGGAAAGCGGACGTGTACATCAGGGCTTCCTCCTGCGCGTTGGATAAAAATCCGACTTCGGCAAGTGCTGCCGGCATCTTCGTTTCTCTCACAACGTGAAGGTCGCCTTCTTTTACTCCCCGGTTTTTAAACCCGGTTGCTTCGAGCAAATGCTTCTGAACGACGTTCGCGAAGGCTTTGCTGTCCGCACGCTCGTAATAGAAAGTTTCGGTACCGCCTGCTGTCGGAGTCGCTTTGTTCGCGTGGATCGAAAGGAACAGGTCGGCATCCAGGTTGTTGGCGAACTCCGAACGGCCTTTCAGTGTAACAAAAGTGTCCGTCGAGCGCGTCATATACGTCTGGATGTTCGGTTCTTTCTCCAGCAGCTTCGCTACTTTATTCGCTACGGCCAGTACAAAATCCTTTTCTTTCTTATTGGTCAGGGAAACCGCGCCTGAATCCGTTCCGCCGTGACCTGCGTCAATAACGACTTTGTATTTGGTTTTACCCGGTTCCGGAGCTTTCAAAACTCCAACGAGCAGATTTGCCTGTCCCGCTGCGGCGCTGATCGTAAGATCCGCTTTCGCTTTCATGTCAAGCGTAATTCTTACGGTTGCCGGATCATTGTCGAAGTTCGAAAATCTTACCTTCTCTACCATCGGATGAAGGGAAGGGACTTCGCCGACATTGTTGACGAGTTTGCCGGCAAGCGAAGCGTCAAGTTCCGTACCCGGCAGATCGATGACGATCCGGTCCGGCGAGGTAAGCTTGAATACGTTCGCTTGAGGGGACTTCTTGTCCGTTCCGACCAGAAGCTGGTCCTTGGTCAGTTGGATCGTTTTCACAAGCACCTTGTCGGATACCTGGCCGGGATTCGGCGGCGGTGTCGGAGTCGGCGTTGTGGGCGGCGTTCCCGCACCGGAGCCTTGTCCGCTCTTCGCGAAAATTTGTACTGTGTTGGTTTCTTGGACCCATTTGAAATCGTAGCCGATTTTCTGTCCGACGAACCTAACGGGAACAAGCACATTGCCCTTCACGTTCATCGGGGCGACCTCAAGTTGTTCCGCCCTGCTTCCGTTGACGACCGGATTGCGGTCACCTACCGTAAGCTGGATCTTCATGCTGTCGCGAACAATAGTCGCGGTCTGCTTCGACTGATCCCAGGTCACCTTGGCACCGAGTTTCTCGAAAATTTGCCGAATCGGAACCAACACATTACCATCCACGTTGAGCGGGTCCACTTCGGTTGTCAGCGTCTTGCCGTCCAGCACGATTTTAGCGGTTGGGGGGGACGTTGCACCGAAAGCCAATGAGGGCAGGAGCAAAGCGATCATGAGCAGCGTGGCGACAGTGGACCAAAATTTCATCATACACCTCTTACACTTATTTTTCAGCGTTCGTCTCTTCTCGCCGAGTTGTCCGCCTCATCTCTATTCTACCAAATTATGCTACGGTCGGACAACGAGAGCATAGATTCGACGGCGCCGAACATAGAGTTAGACGCAGGTTTAATGCCAAAAGTTGCACTATATCGCCTAATAACCTTGTATATCGGCTTTTTTGAGGTAGTTTGATAGATTTAAAGAGATATATTGGAAAAGGGGAAAACGGCAAAAACCGTTCCCTATGGAAGGGAACGGCTATTGGAAAAGAGGCGGACACGCCGTTTACAGATTCAGTGCAAGGCGGTCTTGATGCTGCACTTCGTAAGCGGAAATTTTATCCGCATGCTGCAGCGTCAGCCCGATATCGTCAAGCCCTTGAAGAAGGAATTGGCGGCGGTGTTCGTCAAGATCGAAATCGATTTTCAGACCGTACTCGTCGGTCAACGTCTTGTTGTTCAGATCGACATTGAGCTTGTAGCCTTCGTGCTTCGCCGTACGCTGGAACAAGTCCTCCACCTGTTCTTCGCTCAGCTTGATCGGCAGAATGCCGTTTTTGAAGCAGTTGTTGTAGAAAATATCCGCGTAAGAAGGCGCGATGACGACTTTGAAGCCGTAATCGAGAATCGCCCAAGGCGCGTGTTCACGGGAAGATCCGCAGCCGAAGTTCGCACGCGAAATGAGCACGGATGCACCCTGGTAACGGGGCTTGTTAAGGTCAAAGGTCGGAATTTCCTGGCCATCCTCGGTGAATCTCCACTCGAAGAACAGAAATTGTCCGAAGCCGGTGCGCTCGATACGCTTCAAAAATTGTTTAGGGATGATAGCGTCTGTATCTACGTTGACACGGTCAACGGGTCCGACCAGTCCGGTATGTTGTTTGAATGCTTCCATGATTGATTTCCTCGCTTCCTGTTATCTCGTTCTGGTTACGCTTCCTGCGGCACATTGTACGTCCAGCCGCGCACGTCCGTGAAGCGGCCTTCGATTGCCGCTGCGGCGGCCATCTCCGGAGAAACAAGGTGCGTTCTGCCTCCGCGGCCTTGACGGCCTTCGAAGTTGCGGTTCGATGTAGACGCGCAGCGCTCGCCCGGGCTGAGTACATCCGGATTCATGGCGAGGCACATGCTGCAGCCCGCATCGCGCCATTCGAAGCCCGCTTCGATAAAGACTCTATCGAGGCCTTCTTTCTCGGCCTGCAGCTTAACGCGGCCCGAACCGGGAACGACGATGGCGTTGACGTTCGGATTGACTTTGTATCCGCTCGCTACGGCCGCGGCACGTCGCAGATCCTCGATGCGCCCGTTCGTGCAGGAGCCGATGAACACGCGGTCGACGGCAAGCTCCGTCATCGGTGTGCCGGGCTCAAGGCCCATATATTCAAGCGCCTTCTCGGCCGCTTTACGCTCATTCTCCGTTGCCATTTCCTTCGGGTTAGGCACGCTGCTCGTGACACCCGTGCCCATGCCCGGGCTTGTGCCCCAGGTAACCTGCGGTACGAGAGAAGCGGCGTCGAAGTCAACGACGAGGTCGTAGGACGCGCCTTCGTCCGTGGTCAGCAGCCTCCAGGCTTCGACTGCCTGGTCGAATGCCGCAGCCTGCGGGACATACTGGCGGCCTCGCAGGTATTCGAACGTCGTCTCGTCCGGAGCGATCAATCCCGCTCTCGCACCTGCCTCAATCGACATGTTGCAGACGGTCATACGCTCTTCCATGGACAATCCGCGGATCGCTTCGCCCGTATATTCGATGACGTAGCCTGTCGCAAAGTCCGTTCCGTACTGGGCAATGATGCCCAGAATAAGATCCTTTGCGGTCACGCCAACAGGCAGGGCGCCGTTCACGCGGACTTCCAGCGTCTTCGGCTTCGCCTGCTGCAGCGTTTGGGTAGCGAGCACGTGCTCGACTTCGCTTGTGCCGATTCCGAACGCCAGGGCGCCGAAAGCACCGTGCGTGGATGTGTGGCTGTCGCCGCAAACGATCGTCTTACCCGGATGAGTCAAGCCGAGTTCAGGGCCCATAACGTGGACAACGCCTTGATCCACATGGTTCAAGTCGAACAGGGTAACGCCGAAATCGCGGCAGTTCTGCGAAAGCGTGTCGATCTGCTGTTTGGAAATCGGGTCCTTGATGTTAAAACGGTCTTTTGTAGGCACATTGTGGTCCATTGTGGCAAAAGTCAGCTCCGGACGGCGCACCGGGCGTCCGCTGAGACGGAGTCCTTCGAAAGCCTGCGGAGAAGTTACCTCATGTACGAGATGAAGATCGATGTACAGGATGCTCGGTTTTCCTTCTTCCTGGTAAATCACGTGGTTGTTCCAAATTTTTTCGAATAATGTTTTTTTGCTCATATCGCTCACCCCAGATAAAGATTCCGTTAATGTAATTGATAATCTTATGCTATCATTTCTTTCTTCATTGTTCCAAGATATAATAACTATAACCTTCATAGGTAAAACCAATAATCAAAGGAGCCTTCATATGGAACTTCGCCAGCTGCAGTATGCCGTACAAATCGCACTGGAGCGCAACTTCTCACGGGCGGCCGAAAAGCTTCATATCGCCCAGCCTTCGCTCAGCCAGCAGTTGTCCAAGCTCGAACGCGAAATAGGCGTTCTGCTTTTCCAGCGCAGTACCAACTCGGTAGAGCTGACTCATGCCGGTTCTATTTTTGTAGATAAAGCCCAGGCCATTCTCGATTCGCTCGAGCAGTTGAAGCAGGAGATGGAAGATATCTCCCAGATGAAGAAGGGCAAGCTCGTTGTCGGAAGCATGCCGATCACCGGCTCTACGATCATGCCCTATGTGCTGCCTGTCTTCCAGGCCGCCTACCCGGATATCGAAGTCGTTCTCGTGGAGGAAACTTCCGCCAATCTGGAGAAACTGACGACCAGCGGGCAGACGGATATTTCCCTGCTCGCTCTCCCCTTGCAGGAAGGTTCGCTCGTCTACTCCCCCCTGCTTGAAGAAGAAATCGTCATCGCCTTTCCGCCAAACCATCCGCTTGCCAAGCGTCACATGGAAAACGGGGAGACGGTCACGATCTCCGAGCTGGAAAACGAAGCGTTTATCGCGCTCAAGAAAGGCCAGGGGTTCCGGAAAATCAACGTCGCGCTGTGTCAGGAAGCCGGCTTCACCCCGAATATCGTCTTCGAGAGTTCCAACATGGAGACGGTACAGTCTCTTGTCGCCGCTGGAATGGGCATCGCCTTCGTTCCTTATCTGATCGCCAAAAGAACCCGCAGCGAGCTGTCCCCTATTCACCTTCCGCTCCGGAATCATCCCTCCCGGACTCTGGTTATCGCCCACAGGCGGGGGCGTTATCTGTCGAAGGCGGCGGACGCCTTTATCGAGACGATTCAGGCGGTCATGAAGGATCAAGGCAGCTTCGAATAAGCGGACAAACGGATTTGTTTCATCTCCATTTGTTTCATCTTCTTCTCTGCCGGGTAGAAAAAAGTACGGCAGAATCAACGAGATAAAGGGGAGTGGAACCATGATAGGCTTCATTATTACCATTATAATGGCCGTAGTCATCGGGATTATCGGCGACGCGATCGTCAGAAGCAATATGCCGGGAGGCATACTCGGATCCATGGTGGCCGGTTTTGTCGGAGCGTGGCTCGGTTCTTTGCTTCTCGGCAGCTGGGGTCCCGAAATCGGCGGCTTCGCTGTCATTCCAGCTATTATCGGTGCAGCGTTATTCGTTTTCCTGATCGGCCTTGCCAGCCGCGCTTTTCACCGCACCAATGCTTAACCCGCGGAAACACTTCACATTTCTATAAATGTATCTTGTGTTTTAAAAAAATGATATTCAGGTAAAGGAGATGGATCATATGTCTAACGAATCCAAAGGTAATGGTGTATTGCTTGGTACTCTGGTAGGTGCAGGTGTAGGCGCGATCACCGCCCTTCTTCTTGCCCCTAAAACAGGCCGTGAAATGAGAGAAGACCTCTCGGTCAAATATTCCGAATGGATGGCGAAAGGTCAAGAACTCGCCTCCGACGCCAAAACGAAAGTTGCGGATGTTGCCAGCCGCGTGAACGAACAGACCAGCAATCTGGTCGACCGTTCGAAGGATTTGGTAAGCAGCGCAGCGAATTCCACGAACCGCGCTCTCGATAATGTGAAAGAAATGAAAGAAGAGCGTACGGACCAGATGCTCAACAGCATGGACCAGTCCAATAAACCGATGAACTAAACCGCTTCGGAACCCCCCATTGGAATTGTTCCGAGCATCGGCAGCCAGCTTCTCTGCGGAGAGCTGGCTGTTTTGGCGAAAGCCGCCCAGGAGCCGTTCAAACTGACTGAAAGAGGTGCATTCCGTATGAGACATTCTTCTCCCACCCGTGAGCGCCGAGTCCCTGGAGAGGTACCGATTCCTTCCCAGGAACCGAGCCGGAAGGAATTGGCGCTGGAACGCCTTGCTACCATCCTGGAACGCTCCGAGTATAAAGATGTGATCGAAAATTATCTCAATCCGCGCAAACGGATCATTACGAATTTCACTGCCGGCCTGGCCAGAGGCCTCGGCCTGACGATCGGTACGACGGTTGTAGTCGCTCTACTCGGCTGGATCGTTTCCCAATTCCTTTCCATGCCGATCATCGGAGAATTTATCGCAAAGCTCGTATCCTACGTGGATATGTATAAATAAAAACAGAAGACTGCCAAGCCGGCTGCCGGCTCAGGGCGGTCTTTTTGTTTGCGGCTACGATTGTATAGGTATCCATCCTGCCTTCCCTTTACACTGTTAAGTCAGTTTCGTTCTTAGTCCGTTCTTGGTCCGTTCTTGGTCCGTTCTTGGTCCGTTCTTGGTCCGTTCTTGGTCCGTTCTTGGTCCGTTCTTGGTCTTCTTGGTCTTCTTGGTCTTCTTGGTCTTCTTGGTCTGTTCTTGGTCTTAGTCCGTTCTTGTCCTAATTCCGCTAGGATTCTTCGAACTCCCCCTCTCTCTGCTCTGCGTCATCGTCCGGTCAGCCGTTGACCGTCGCTTCCCCACTTCCCAGCTCAACAAAAAACAGCCCGGGGCAGATGGCCTGCCCCGGGCTGTCGTTATTTTCCAACCTTACACAAAGAGTGCATTCACTTGTTCGCTCTGCATCTCTTCATTCAGGATTTTGCTGACCGGAATCGGATTCTTATCCGGCTTCACCAAGAAGGTCTCCTGCAGATAAAAGCCGTTTTCTTTCGCTTTAGCATAGGTTTGACAGAAATGATCGGCTGCACGGACTGCCCGATAAAATTCTGAATACGTTTCCAAAATATTCCCATTGCCAAGCGGGTTCGTACTAGCACGTATACAAAGCTGATAAGTTGCTCCGTCAACTTCACGAACCAGAATCTCGCTGCCTTCACAGTCGATCGTATATTTGACTGTCATAAGACTCACCGCCTTCATTATAGTGGGAATTTATTTTAATTGGGTATGGTTAATAATTACCCATGTTTCCCACTAGTTGAAACCGTTTTTTCTGACAACCGCCCGCCATCTACAATGCCGGCTCGGCCCCTTGCGCGGCCCGGCCGTTTATTTCAGATTGGACGTTTTGCTTTTACCCTTGATAATATCGCCTGTCCAACCCTTCCAATGAAGCCAGCCGAGAACAACCACAGGAAGAGCGACGATAAGACCCAGGGCCAGATAATAACCCGTTGTCCATTTCAGCTCCGGCATATTCTCGAAGTTCATGCCCCATATCCCCGCAAGCATCGTAGGCGGCGCAAATACGGCCGTAAAGACCGTCAAAGTCTTCGTAATCTCATTCCCCCGGTAGTTTGCAATACTCGTATCCAGAGCCAGAAGAGCCTCTACCTCTTCCGTATAGAGCTTCAGCCGCGTCATAATCCGCTCCATTTTAATGCATGTTCTGCGGTGCTCCAGTCCTTCTTCCAAGTTCTCGACAAACAGCTCTTTGGTCGTCATCATCGTATCTTTGAGCGGACGCACCCATTTAGTCATATCGAGCAGCTCGTGCCGGCGGTCAAGAATCCTATCCAGCAGCTTGGAATTGTTTCTTTTTCTCATATGCTCTCCGACCTGGCGCATCCTTCTCTCATAATCCGTCAGAACATGCAGCAGCCGCTCCGCGATGTAACCGAGGATAACGAAAAGGCCCTCTAACGCATTCTCTGCGTTCAACGTCTGCTCACGAATCAGGTCCGGATCAAAGGGAGCCAGCAGCTCTTCATTGAAATTGATCGTAACCAGATGCTTTTCATTCACAAGAAAGTGGAAAATAGGAGTGCCTTCCCGGCATTTGGAATCAAAATCGTAATAGAAAGCTCCCTCCAGCAGCTCGCTTCCTTTATTGCGGTACAAACGGGCTTCAAACGGTTCCGCTGCCGCTTCTTTCACGAGCGGCTTCAACTCTTCGGGAAGCTTGTCGATCGCTACATTGAGGTTACCGTCACGGTCATGCAGGTCGTGCCAAACCCAATTAGATGAAGATTCCAGCTCTTTATCTTCCATGTGTACCCTTCCTTTACCGATATATTGTCATTAAAAAAGAACACGCTGTAACAACGTGTTCTTTTCTGCAGGTACTATTGCTGCATGAACGAATCAAGCTCCTTCACCAGGCTTGTTTTTCTCGAAATATTTGCGCAGCTTATCCAGCGCTCTGCGCTGAATACGGGATACGCTCATTTGAGAAACGCCAAGATCCTGAGCGATGGTTCTTTGCGAATACCCATCCACGTAAGCCAGCATCAGGACTTTCTGCTCCTCAGGCTTGAGGTGGCTTAGCGCCTCCTGCAAATCGAGTTTGTTGTCGACATTAAGATACTCATCCACCTGAGTACCCAATACATCGCCAATTGTTGACCCGTTCTCTTCCGTTGAAAGCGGCATATCCAAAGACACATAATGATAGCATTCCCGGCCAGCCAATATTTCAATCGTTTCCTCGACAGTCAGACTCAGTTCTTCCGCAATTTCATTGACATTGGGAGAGCGTTCCAGCCGCATCGTCAGATGATCGATTGCCTGCTGGATTTGAAATCCTTTTTCTTTAATCCGTCTCGGAACCTGAATATACCAGGACTTGTCACGAAGATAATTCTTCATGTGGCCGATAATGCTTTTCATCATATAAGCATCAAACTGCACACCGTGAGAAGGGTCAAACTGCTTAAATAGCTTCAGCAGGGAGATTTGCCCGATTTGAATCAGATCTTCATACAGATCCGGACGGTTGCGGGACATCTTCGCTGCAGCCATTTTCACAGTAGACTCGTATTGAATAAGCAAAGAGGTAGCGATATCATTGCATTCAGTTTCCTGATACTGTCGAATCAGCTCATGGATATGCTCCATCTCTTTCCTCTCGGATTGTAATTTCATACCATTTCCTCGCTTTTGCTTACCATCTTCGTTAAGATAACAACAGTCCCCTGATCCCCTTTCACTTCTACATGGTCCATCAGGGCTTGCATGAGATAGAGTCCGAGACCGCCGCTGCTCACTTCATCCAGAGATTTGTTGTGCAAGGAGTCGGCGGAGCCTACTTTCGTAACATGGTCAAAGCTGAGACCCTGATCCTGTACGGTAATTTTAATACCGCCGTCCAAATTTTCGAAATGAACTTCCATTTTGCCGCCCTGGCCCGGCTCGTAAGCGTGAACCACGACGTTGTTGCAAGCCTCCGAAACGGCGACTTTCATATCTTCGATATCTTCATAAGAGAACCCCATCTTGGAGCTGATACCATAGAGCGTCAAACGGACGAGATCAATGTATTCAGCTTCAGCAGGCAGCGTTAAACTCACAGTACGATTTTTGGATTCCATAGACCCTTTTCTTTCCTTTCTTAGTTCACAGTATTCGCTACAGCCGACAAAAACGGTGTCAACCCCGTAAGGTCAAACAGCTTTTGGACCTTGGGAGGGATATTCTCAACCGCAAAAGGCGCCTTTAAAGCGTGACGGGTTTTGATAATCGTAAGTATAACTCCGATTCCCGTGCTGTCGATGTATGTCAGTTCTTTAAGATTGAGAATAAGTTTGCGTCCCACATCTTGCACAAACGGGTCCACGTTTGTATTAAACTCGGATGCCTTGGAAAGATCCAGCTCTCCGATCAAAGAAATGATGTTATCATCATCTGTAATTTGTTTTTCCATTCTGAATTTGTTCTCTTGCACCATTTATTTGTCCTCCTTAGTCAATGACCCACCATTAATAAAATTGCTGCACATACTACTTACTTTACCCGGCATAAATCCAAGTGAAACAGCTTTTTATCTTTCTTGTTTTTACCAGCCCGCCTCGGGCTATTCTTTGTAAGGAGCCGTCTTACTTGACGGCTACGCTTTTGCTGTTTGTCGTGCGGTTCTGCTTCAATCTCTTCCACATATCGACCGCAACCGGAACCAGAGGTGCGATGCGGTTCACGATGCTTTTCGGAGAGTTCAGCTCTTTCTCCACCTTGTTTCTCATTGTATTCGTTACGGTAGCCGAAGTCTGGCGTACGGAAGTCGTAATCTCGCTTACCACATCCCCGACATTTTTAATGGTATAAAAGGTTTTGTCGAGCGCGTGCAGCTTGTTGCGTACGTCCAGGCTAACCTCATTGGTATGACGAAGCAGTTCGTTTGCTTCCTGGCTTACCACCGTCACCTGCTGCTGAACTTGCTGAATGGTCTGGTTGGTCTGGGCAACGAGATCGGTCACCGACCGCAGTGTCTTTACCAGAAAAACGACGAGCACCACAAAGGCAATCGCAATAACCGCTAAACTAATTTGCCATATCATAAGCTATTCCCTCCCTTATACGTGAACCTTGCTCATGAAACCCGCCGGATCGACCGGTTCATCTCACTTTTACCACCTGACGGGCACTTTGAAACACCTGATTTCCCGCTATAATTTGCCTTGTTTCGCCGGATGAAGCTGCGGGTAATGAGCTTGTAGACACAACTATTCAAAAGTTAAAGGGAGGAAATAAACATGGCTAAAACATCTACAGCTAAAGAAAAACAAACCGTAACTTTACTTAATAAACAAGTGGCAAACTGGGGTGTCATGTACGTCAAGCTCCATCAGTTCCATTGGTACCTCAAAGGTCCTTCTTTCTTCGTTCTTCACGTAAAATTCGAAGAACTCTATAAAGAAGCCGACCTTTACCTCGACACCATTGCCGAGCGTATCCTCGGACTTCAAGGAAGCCCGCTTTCCACAACGAAAGAATTCCAGACGAATTCTTCTATCAAAGAAGTTTCTCCGGAGCGCAATGCCGGCCAAATGGTAGAAGAGCTTATCCAGGATTTCCGCACCATTACGGAAGAATCCAAGGAAGCGATCGAAACCGCCGAGAACGAAGGCGACCACGGTACGGCCGATATGCTGACTGAAATCTGCACCAATCTTGAAAAACACATTTGGATGCTGGAGTCTTACATAAACGACTAAGACTAACGCAATTGATCTGGTGAAGGAAGGAGGGTTACCCATGGATCAAGACAAGAATGTCGACATCGAGCAGAGGCACATTGAGAAAAGATCAGATTCGAGCGCCGTCGCTTCTACTTTTATCAAATATGCGGCCTATCTCATCATTTTCTTTGGTTTCCTTTACTTCCTCGTTAAATATGTATTCCCTAAATTTTAATAGATTTCCTTCAATCAGCCTTCTTAGAGGGCTGATTTTTTGTGTCTTCTAATATGCAGGCTCTCTCTTACGCCGCGCATGGGAGCGACCGCCGTCACTAGATGCCGTACCGCGCCGGAGAGCTGCACGCAGTGCGAAGCGGGCTCTACTACTCTCCCCGCTCTTTCTGGGAGTGGTTATGGGTAGGATCCCGTACACCAGATCCGCTAAGCCGTCGCCTTCTTTTCCTGATGCACAGAGTTTCGCTGGATCAGCATACAACATGTCCGTTTTATTCACCACAGGCTCGGTCTTTGGTTTCACTTCAAATAGAAACAACAAAAAAGCCCGCATGGCGCGAGCCTTTCTCATAGATGGGATTCGGATCAGATAACCTTTATTCCGTAACGCTGGGAAAGAATTGAACCGATTTCAACTGACCGCTGTCAGAGTCTACGAACAGTTTCAACGCTTGATTGTCCTGCGTGTAAACCAAACCGTCCTCGGCCACCCAGTAGGGTTCTCCCAGCGTTTTTTCGAGAGCTTGCAAATTATTCGCCACCTGCTTGCCGTCGATCGTAATCTGCTTATGCTTGGGTGTAACTTCTACATATTCCACCCCGTATTCACCTACGGCAACGCTGCAATCGGGATACTCGAGAATTTTCGTATCTCCGAAAAATTCATCCTTCCGGACGGATGTCGGCTCTCCCTTCCGTTTGACAATCGTATTCACATCGTCGGACAGAGAGATGCCGTTTATGCGTTCCAGCTTGACAGAGCCGGACGTCTCTGCAGGCGTTTGTTCGGCCAGAACTACCGCCGGCTTTACCGTCACCGTTTCGTTAGCGCTCATGTAGCCCGCTATATTCGTAATGGCGCCTCCAGCACCAAGAACCAAAGGAGGAGCCGCCTGAGAAATGAGTCCGTCATCCGCACCCGCGGACGCAGGCACCTCAAGTCCTTGAGCGCCGCTGAAAAGCAGCGCACCGCCGAGCAGCACCATCGTCAGTGATTTCTTGTTCATCTGGAGTCCCTCCTAAGACGTATTGGGGTCATGAGCGGCTAAGGGATGTTTAACAGAGTCCGAAAGTGTTCGTAAAACGTAAACCGGTCAGATGCCAGATCGCGTGATTACTGGCCAGCCGCAGATGCTTCGACCGCTTGATCGGCATAACTGGCATCATAGGCATAAATAAACTGGCTGGGCACCGCCACAACAACAATACGGCCCCGGGAAATTTCCTCTTCATAATAAGGAATCGCACTGCCGGCCAGTCCCAGCGAGATAAGCTTGGAGCGAATCGCCCTGCCGCTGCCGCGGAAAATAGTGGCCATCGTATAAGCCATTTGTTCTGCGGAAAAGCCGATACGACTCGTATAACGCGGTCTGAGCATCTCCTCCGTGTCTACCGTCTCATCGGACAGCACGTGAATGCAGTGCGGTTCGCATCCGGCGGTCTGAAGCTGACGAATGACATCCCGGATTTCCTTTTCGCTGTCGACGACAATTATGGAATGATTCACCTGAATATCCCCCCTTAACCGATACGCTGCTCGAGACGAGGCAGGTAAATTTTCGGAGCTTTGTCGTTGATCTTGTAAAGCACCTCATGATCGCCGACCACACTGATCGTTTCGGCATCCATCTTGCCTACCGTTACACCGTCGCACAATACGCTTCCCTCGCCGATAATGGCTTTATGGAGCTTCACGTTGTTCCCTATCCGGACATTCGGCATGATCACGCAGTCCGTCAGAACGCTGCCTTTGCCTATATAAACTCCATGAGAGATTACCGAGTTCTGAACTTGACCGTATACGGCGCAGTTATCGCTGATCAGGGAACGGTTCACTTTGGCCGTACGATCCACGTGCGGCTTCACGTTGGCAATCTGGGCCGTATACATCGGCCATTCCAGCTCGCTCATCAGCGGAGAACCGTTCAGCAGGTCCATCTGTGCCTGCCAGAGGCTGTCGATCGTGCCTACATCCTTCCAATAGCCTTCGTAGGAGAAGGAATGAACGCGTACGCCTTCCTCTACCATCATCGGAATGACATCCTTGCCGAAATCGTGCGAGGATTGCGCCGACAAATCATCGCGCTCCAGTACTTTCTTCAGGAAATCCCAGTTGAATACGTAAATTCCCATCGAGGCCAGATTGCTTTTCGGTTGAGCCGGTTTTTCATCAAACTCGACAATGCGGCCTTCCTCGTCCGTGTTCATAATTCCAAATCGGCTCGCTTCATCCCAGCCTACCGGCTTAACCGCGATCGTCGCGACCGAACCGAGCTTTTGATGCTGTTCGATCATTTTGCTGTAATCCATTTGGTAAATGTGATCGCCCGAAAGCACCAGTACATATTCCGGATCGTGCTTTTCGATAAAATGGCGGTTCTGATATACCGCGTTTGCCGTTCCCGTGAACTTGTTGCCGATTACATGCTCCTGGTTCGAGCAAAGCACTTCAACGCATCCTTTGTCCGTATCGCCGAGCCAAGCTTCGCCTGTTCCGATGTGTTGATGAAGGGATTCCGGTTTGTATTGGGTTACTACACCGATCGTATCCACGCCGGAGTTGCGGCAGTTGCTGAGCGCATAATCGATCATTCGATAGCGGCCTGCGAAATGAACCGCCGGTTTCGCCGTATTTTGAGTCAGGGCACCAAGTCGGCGACCTTCACCTCCTGCTAGTAGTATAGCTACACTCTGTTTTCTCATCTCTGTCACCTGATCCTTTCGTAGTTGTCGATTTTCTTTTCTATTTTTCTATAAGAAAGATTGCTTGTTTATATAGCCGCAAGTAAAACTTGTCTATCTTTAAATACCCCGTGCGGAGAATTCATAATCACCTTAATTTGATTTGCCCGGTTTTATTTGTACAATCTGTAAATGTATTGCTTCCACGGGGTCAGCCCGGTTTATATCTCTTCTCTCTATTTCCCACCCGCCTCTATGCCTCGGCAATACCTGTACTTACACCGCTCCCCGTCCCTTTGAAACAATAAAAAAGACAACAAAAAAAGCCCCGCAAACCGCATTGTGCGCGTGTTTACGAAGCTTTTATCAAGTGCGGAGTTCTTCCGCCTGTATGGTAAAAACAAATTCGGTGCCCTGCCCCTCTTGCGAATAGACTTCCATCTTGCCGGACATCAGCTCCACAAGATTTTGGCAAATGACTAGGCCTAAACCGGTTCCCCCGTATTTCCGTGTCATGGAGGAGTCAACCTGTGTAAAAGGCTGGAACAGCCGGTTTCTTTTCTCGGCCGGAATGCCGATTCCCGTATCGCGGACCCGGAATTGAAGAATAATCCGGCTGCTGTCCCCTGCTTTTCCCAGATTGGTCACTTTAACCTTAATGCCGCCCGTCTCCGTGAATTTAACCCCGTTACCGATCAGATTAATGAGCACCTGACGGAGTTTCAGCTCATCCCCGATGAGATGGGACGGAACGTTCTCCGCAATTTCCCGCTCCAGTTTGAGGTCCTTCTTGCGGCATTCGCCGTAGAACAGATCCATCGTTTCTTCCATGCAGACGTCCAGATCGAACGGTTCGGTATTCATCTCCATTTTGGAAGATTCGAGCTTGGTGAAATCGAGAATCTGATTGATAATATGCAGCAGCGCGGCACCGCTCCGCGAAATGGTATCGGCGTATTCCCGCTGTTCATCCGAAAGCTCCGTTTCGAGGAGCAGATCGGTCATCGCCATGACCCCGTTCATGGGCGTACGGATTTCGTGGCTCATCAGAGCAAGGAACTCGGATTTGGCCCGGTTGGCGGATTCCGCCGCTTCCTTCGCTGTCAGCAGTTCTTGTGTCCGCATATTCAGCAGCTCCGACTGGTGCTGGAGCTTTTTCTGAACGAGATACAAGTTCACGAATCCTTCGATCTTGGCTTTCAGTGTATGGGGCACGAACGGTTTAACGATATAATCAATGGCACCGACGGAATAAGCCGCGAAGACATGCTCCTTCTCGTGGGAAGCCGCTGTTATGAAAATAATCGGGATATCCTTCGATTTCTCCCGTGATTTGATCCAACGGGCCGTCTCGAAACCGTCCATGCCCGGCATCTGAACGTCCAGGACAATCACGGCGAAATCGTCGTGCAGTAAACATCGAAGGGCCTCTTCACCCGAGCCCGCTTTTACCAGATGGTAGTTCTCTTCCGCAAGAACGGCTTCAAGGGCCAACAAATTCTCGGGCTGATCATCCACCATCAGTATTTTAATCGGTTCATCCAAGTTCACTTCGAGAAACCCCTTCCTCCAACTCGTCTCCTCATCTTATGCAGCGTCACTGCACCTTGCGGTAAATTTTGTCGGCTGTACTGACGGCTTCGTAAGCGGACGCGTGCTTGGTGAAAGTGATCGTTTCTTTATCGCCCAAAATCAGAAAACCGGACGGTCCCAGGCTTTCGTATATGAGCGTATGCACCTGGTTCTGAAGCTGCGTATTGAAATAAATCAATACATTCCGGCACAAAATCACATGGAATTCGTTAAATGAACGATCCGTAACCAAGTTATGCTGGGCAAAAACAATATTATCACGCAAAAAGGAATGAAGCGTAACGGAATCCTTCGAGGCCGTATAGTACTTCGAGAAAGCTTCCTTGCCTCCGGACTGCAGGTAGTTCCTCGTATAATCTTTCATGTTGCGCAGCGGGTAGATTCCTTTCTCCGCCTTTTTAAGCACATCCTCATTTATATCCGTCGCGTAAATCCGGGTACGATCGTAGAGTCCCTCTTCGTGCAGCATGATCGCCATGGAGTACACTTCCTCTCCCGTGGCGCAGCCCGCATGCCAGATGCGAATAGCCGGATACTGGCGGAGCAGGGGAACCACCTTCTGCCGGAAGGTGAGGAATATCTCGGGATCGCGGAACATCTCGGTTACGTGAATCACCAGGTCCGACAGCAGCCGCTCCAGACATTCCCGGTCGTGCAGGACTTTCTCCTGCAGGCCGGAGACGGTCGACAGCTTCTCCGCCAAGATGCGGTGCCAGATCCTGCGCCGGATGGACGGGTACGAATAATTACGGAAATCGTTCCCGTAAATGCGGTAAATGCCCTCCAGCAGCAGGCTGATCTCGATGCGTTCATGCTCGGCCTGCTGACCGGAAAAAGTCGGCAGTTGATCTATATGATTAAAATTCAAATCCAATTGTCTCTCTCCTTCTCCTCCGAATCGACCCTGTTGGCACATCTGAGATGTTTCTCATCAGAGGGTTCGCATTTGCTCCTTCTCTTACTTAAACAACCAAACGCGAATTAGAGACATTAACTGATCATTATTTATCGGTTTTGTTATATAATCCGACGCACCGGCCTGAATACACTTCTCCCGGTCATCCCGCATGGCCTTCGCCGTCAGGGCGATAATCGGCAGATTATCAAACTGCGGCATGCTGCGAATCTCTCTCATCGCCTGATAACCGTCCATCTCCGGCATCATAATATCCATCAGAACGAGATCAAGGTCGGGTTCTTTTTCAAGGATGGACAGAGCCTGGCGTCCGGTCTCCGCAAACAGAACTTTCATGTTGTACCCTTCCAGCAGATTGGAGAGCGCAAATACGTTGCGGATATCGTCGTCGACGAGGAGGACCTTCTTGCCCGAAAATACCGCTTCACTGCTGTGCAGACGCTGCAAGATCTGTTTCTTCTCTTCCGGCAGGGTTTCTTCGACCCGGTGCAGGAACAGCGCCGTTTCATCGAGAAGCCGTTCAGGCGATTTCACGTTCTTGATGATGATGGACTCCGCATATTTCTTAAGTCTCATCTCGTCTTTCTTATCGTATTCTTTTTCCGTGTAAATAACAATCGGCAGGCGGCGAAGCTCTTCCTCGGCTTTGATCCGCTCCAGCAAATCGAATGCTGATTGATCCGCCAAGCCGATATCGAGCACCATGCAGTCGAAATGCTGCTCTCTGAGCTTCACGATCGCATCATCCGACGTTGTCGCCACTTCGATAATGACATCGTCGTGACGGATAAGCTCGATCAAATTGTTCAGCTGGATGGGATCGTCCTCTACGAGCAGGAGCTTCCGCAGATTCTGATCGATGAACCCTTCCAGCTCGATAAAGGCCTGCTCCAGCAAATCCTTGCTGGAAGGCTTGCGCATGTAGGCTATCGCGCCCATCGAGAGCCCCTGGTGCACTTCGTCGACAACCGACATCACGTGTACGGGGATATGCCGGGTCTCGGCATTATTCTTGAGCTGGACGAGAATCGACCAGCCGTCGACGATCGGCAGCTGGATATCCAGGATGATGCCGTCCGGTTTATACTCTTTCGCCATCTGGAGCCCGATATCCCCCTGCATCGCGACCAAAGCTTTAAATCCGCGGCTGCGGGCCATATCGACGAGCACGTTCATAAAGTGCACGTCGTCTTCGACGATCAGCAGCACTTTATCGTTCTCGGTAATGCTGCCCCGGTCGTCCTCCACCTCGCGTTGGGCGGATTTCGGAGCCGGTTTAACCGGCACGGGCGCAGGTGCCGCCGGAAGCTGCGGTTCTGCGGACGCGCTTGGAAGCGGCAGGGCCTGCTGCTCCTGTCCCGCGGCAGCCGCCTCCGCCGATCCTCCTGCGCGTTCGGAATACTGCCGGTGCGGGATGAACAGCGTGAATGTGCTGCCTTCCCCTTCCCGGCTGCAGATTTCGATCGTACCGCCAAGAAGGCTCGCCAGCTGTTTGGAAATGGACAGGCCGAGTCCCGTTCCTCCGAACTGCCGGCTCGTCGTTCCGTCGGCCTGCTGGAACGCTTCGAAGATAATCTGCTGTTTCTCTTCCGCGATCCCGATGCCCGTATCCTTGACGGAGAAAGCAATTTGCGGCTCTCCCTCCCGGACGGGATAGAGATGCAAATGTACGGAGCCCTGGGACGTGAATTTAAAGGCGTTGGACAGCAGATTCCGCAAAATCTGCTCCAGCCGCATGCTGTCCGTGTAAAGCATCCGCGGCACGCCGTTGTCGATCGTGATTTCAAAGCCCAGCGATTTCTTCCGGGCGACTTGTTCGAACGAACGCTGGATCGTTTCCATGATATCCGGCACGAGAACATACTCGGTCTGGACCTCGACTTTCCCGGCTTCCACCTTGGAAAGATCGAGAACATCGTTGATCAATTTCAGCAAATCGGAGCCTGAAGAATGTATGGTCTCCGCGTATTCCACCTGCTTGTCGTACAGGTTGCTGTCTTTATTCTCCGCAAGCATCTGCGAAAGAATAAGCATACTGTTAAGCGGCGTCCGCAGTTCATGCGACATATTGGCCAGGAATTCGGATTTGTACTTGGAAGCCATGGCCAGCTCGAACGCCTGCTTCTCCAGCGCTTCCTTCGCTTCCTCGATCTGGCGGTTAGCCAGCTCTGTCTCTTGAACTTGGATCTGGAGCTGCTTCGTCTTGCGGAGCAGCTCTTCGTTATTCTGCTCCAGCTCTTCCTGCTGGGACTGCAGCAGCTCTTCGGACGCCTTCAGCGTCTTCGTCTGCTCCTCCAGCTTCTCATTGGAAGTGCGCAGTTCTTCCTGCTGGGAAATGAGCTCTTCGGACTGGCTTTGGAGCTCCTCCGTCAAGGCCTGCGACATGCGCAGGAGCTCCTCGACCCGTTCGCGGGAACGGATCCGGCCAATGGAGACCGCGAGGTTCTCCGTCAGTTGCTCCAGCAGGTCCAGTTCTTTCTCGCTCAGCATTTTCAATCCCGCAAATTCAACGACCGCTCCGATTTCTTCCTCGGACACGACCGGCTCCACAACGAGATACTTCGCGTCCAACTGTCCGAAAGAAGATTGGATAGTCAGATACTTATCCACTTCGTCCTGGACCATAATCCGCCGGCCGTCGGCGGCCGCCTGGCCGACAAGACCCTGTCCGAGCGCGAACTCAGGAAGAAGATTATCCTCGGGATCTTTGTCGAACGCGTAAGCGGAGGAGAGGACGAGCCTTTGTCTCATGCCTTCCCGCTCCAACAGATACACCGCTCCGAACGTGGCGCCGATCATCCGGGATGCTTCCGAGATAAAGCGGTTCGTCAAGTCGTGCATGTTTGTCTGATCCTGAAGGAGCATGCTCATATTCGCCACGTTTGACTTCAGCCAAGCCTGGTCTTCGTTCAGCTTATTGAATGTCCGTTCGTTGTGCATCAGTTCTTCCAGGCCGTCGGCCATCGTATTGAAGACATCGGCCACTTTGCCGAACTCGTCGGTCGTCGTCACCTCAACGCGGTAACCCGGATCGAACCGGCCGTTGCCGAAACCTTTGATCATGCCGGTCAGCAGGGCCAGCCCGCGGGACAAGCTGCGTATGATCCAGTACATGATCCCCAGGCCGATCACGAGAGCGGCCACCGTCAGCACAATCGTCATGAGCAGCGTTTTGCTGTTGGAAGTTTTAAATTCGTTAATCCCTTTTTGTACGTTATCGTCCAGATATTGCGTTAAGTGATCCACACTCTCCGTTACCTGATCCTGATAGGTTACCCCGATATCGGTTCTCAGTTTGTTCGCTTCCGCTACCTTGCCGCTCTCGTAAAGCCCGATGGCCTGATTCAGGTAGGTGATAAAACTTTCGGTGCTTTTGACCGTCTCATAGGTAAGCTGCTTCTCCACGTCCGAATCGGCGGATTTCTGAAGGGCGGTCACCCCTTCTTTCAGCTTTTCTTTGTAAGTGTTCGCTTTGGTCAGATTTTCTTTGGCCCCAAGCTGATTGGGATCTGGGTTAAGCAGCAAATTCGCCATATATTTGGCGATCGTATTTACGTCCGAACGGGCCGTGTAGGCCACTCGTGTCTTGTTGTAGCGGTTGACAAACGCGCTGTCGAGGCTCTCGTCGATACTGCTTATCCGAGTCGTTCCGATTCCCGCGAGAACGAACATCAGGATAAACAAAAGCCCGAAACCCGCCATGAGCTTTGCTGATATTTTCATATAAGACTTCCCTCTCCCCTTTATTCCTGTCTCTAGTAAACGGCCTTTTCTCAGGGAATATCGATCCAGATCAGACAAATATCATCCATATGGTTGTTCTGGACTTCTTCGTCCAGCAGATCGTCCACTACCGCGTGCAGCCCCATATCCCCTTTTTCCTGAACAGCCGTGATGAGCCGTGTCGGCAGCTCCGTGTCGGCCTCTTCTATTTCCTCGAGAAGTCCGTCGGTATAAAGCAGAATCCGCGATTTCCCCGTGTAGGTGATGCGGCCGGGCTTGATATCCATTTCCTCGAAAAATCCGACCGCACAGGTTCCGTTCGTAAGCGGAACGGCCTCACCGCTGCCGTTCATCAGAAAGCCCGGCGGGTGGCCGGCATTTACGTAGTCGATGGTTTTGTTCTTCGTATCTATCAACATATAAATGGCCGTGAAATAGTAATTCAAATGATTCTGGTCATTATGCAGCCGGTTCATGTACCGGTTCAGTTCCGCAATCACAAGCTCCGGCGTCACAAACTTGGTAATCGTATCCCGGAGGACCGAGGAGATAAACATGCAGACGAGCGACGAAGAGATGCCGTGCCCCATAATATCCAGCAGCATAACCCCGTAGCGGTCTTCATCAATGGGATACCAGTTGTACAAATCCCCCGCGAGTTCATAAGAAGGGTTATAGTACGCTTCGATCCGGATTTTCTCGGTTTCGATCGGCAGGCTGAGTACGCTGCTTTGAACGTTCTTGGCCAATTGCAGCTCGGAACGGATCCGGTTGTCGTTCTCTTTGTGCCAGTCTTTCTCGTATTTGAGCCGCAGGGCGGATTTAATTCGGGCCACCAGCTCGATTTTGTTGATAGGCTTGGTTACGTAATCGATCGCTCCCGCTTCCAGAGCCTCCGCCAGCTTAATGGAATCTCCCATGGCCGTAATAATGATAATCGGAATGTCTTTCAGTTCCTCGATCTGCTGCAATCTTCTGCAGGCTTCGATCCCGTCGATTTCCGGCATCATCAGGTCCATCAAAATTAAATCGATTTGTAAATCCGAGGAACTCGGATTGTCGATCTTCAGCATATCAAACAGTTCCATAGCAGAAGAAGCCCGGTGCATGTTGGAGTAGCCCGCGCTTTTCAATATTTTTTCGATCACAATAAGGTTGACCGGATTATCGTCTACAATCATGATGCTCATTCCATGTTCTCCTTTTATAGTGGAATTCTTCTATCTGTGATTCCTTGATCTACTTGGGAGTATTTTGTAACCAAAGCCGTCAGCGTCCACTTTCTTTCCGCAAACACGGGTAAAGCGGGAACGCATCGGTCTGGGGAATAAATCTACTACCGCACACTTTGTCTCCCGCCGGTATTTTTAGAGATTGTCCTGCGCCTGAACACAAAGGTAGCTGCACATCTATCCTATTATATAAAATATCCTATTTAAAAGTAACCCCGAAAACGACTCTTGAATCAGGCAATATTTGATAGCTCATACACAGCTGAATTTGTCAAGAGATTTGTTTCAACGAAAAGAGGGGCGGTTAATAAGAGTCATGAACGACAGGCAAACAACCTGAACAACGAAGTCGCCGCGGCAACTGCTAAAAGATAAGAAGGCTGCGGCTTAAACGATAAGGAGGAGAATGAACATGGAAACCAAAGTGAGACTAGCCGCTAACGAAGAACAAGCTCTGCGCGAGGTAAAAAACTTGCAGGCCGAAGGCTTTAACTTGGATGAAATTTACGTAATGACACACGATAACGATCGTACCGAAGGCGTTGCGGAAATGACGAACACGAATGAAGTCGGTGTAGCGGAAGAAGGCCTGATGACGGCAGCCGCCAACCTGTTCCGTTCGAAAGGCGACAAGCTGCGTGCCAAAATGGAGTCGCTTGGCCTGAGCTCTTCCGAAGCGGATACCTACGAGAAGGAGCTTGACCGCGGCAAAATCCTCGTGATCGCTTATGCGGATCGCGACGGTGACGGCTATCCTCACGACGGTCGTCTTCGCGAAGACGAAACGACACTCCCGCCTACGGGCATTTACATGAGCGGCCGCGACAACCAGAACAGCAATCTGTTCTAAAAAAGGCGCAAGCCCTGCCATTCAGCCATTAACGATTAGCATATAACCGTATCAATCAATCATTTAAAGGAGGGTTTCTCATGTTAAAATGGGCTATGATTTTTCTGATCATCGCAATCGTAGCGGGTATTTTCGGATTCTTCGGAATCGTCAGCGCCGCAGCCGGTATCGCCAAAGTCCTTTTCTTCCTATTCCTTATCCTGTTCGTCATTACGCTGATAACAGGTCGAAGATCTTCCGTATGACATCTGATTCCAGCTTCAATCTAACGACCGTCTCCCTTTAAGAGGGAACGAAAAAAACGCAGTCCTTCTTCTCGAGGGGCTGCGTTTTTTGGCATTCGATTATTCGTATACGGCAGGACGGCGGTCGGCGAATACGGGGATTTTAGCGCGTACGGAGGCCACTTCCGCCAAATCGACTTCGGCAAAAACGATTTCTTCCTCTTCCCCGCCTTCGGCCAGCACCTGCCCCCAAGGATCAATCACCATGGAATGACCGAAGAAAGAAGTTCCCTTGCTTTCTCCTACACGATTGCAGGAAACGACGATCATCTGATTCTCGATGGCGCGCGCCATCAGCAGAGTACGCCAGTGGTGAAGCCGCGGATGCGGCCACTCGGCGGGCACGAAAAGCATCTGCGCCCCGTCCAGAGCGAGCTTGCGGGTGAGCTCCGGGAACCGGATGTCGTAACAGATTATGGCTGCGGCCGGAATTCCCTCCAGATCGAAACTTCCCCTTAGACTGCCGGCGGCAAGGCTCAAATGCTCGTCCATCAGCTGGAACAGATGAATCTTGGAATATTCGAGGATCTCTTCCCCGTTCCGGTTAAATCCGTAGACGGTGTTTTTTACTTCCTCGCCCTTCTTCTCCGCTACGGAACCTCCGATAATATGTACGCCGTGCTCTTTGGCAAAAGAGCCGAGCATCTCCCGGGTTATGCTGCCCTCAGGATCGGCAAGCTCATGAATCCGGTCCAGGGCATAACCCGTGTTCCACATTTCGGGAAGCACGATAATATCCGGTTTTTGCGCGCTTCCGACCGCTTCCAGAAGAAGCTTTTCTACTTTCCGCCGGTTGATTTCCGGCTCTCCGATTGTAATATCCATCTGAATAAGCGCAAGACGGACTTTATTCGGAAACGATTGCTGATTATCCACTTGGGCACCTCCTAGTTTAGTCTGCCGGGTAAGTCAGTCTGCTTTCATGATAGAGGATCGCCCCCCAGAGATCAATTCTTTTCTTCCTATCCTTGTTTCGTCAAAAAGGGACCGTAGTCTCTTTCGTTAAGCCTTCGGAAGGAAAATACTGGTCACGCGGCGAAATTCAAGGTTAACCATCATCCAATTAAGTACCGATAAGGAGAGATACCTATGAATTCGTCCCGACCTCTCAGCAGAAGAAAGCTGCTCGCCGCGCTTGGCGCGGCGGGAGCCGTTATGGCTGCCGGATCGCTTCCGACCGCGGTCAAAGCGCGAGGAGCGGAAACTCTCATCCATAACGTAAAAGAATATGGCGCCCTCGGGCAGGGCTCCTATGGCGACACAGACTCTACCGGCATTCAGAGCGCCGTTCACGCGGCCGCCCAGACCGGCGGCATCGTCTACATACCTGCGGGCCGGTATATCCTGACCAAGCCGGTTCAGCTGAAAAGCGGCGTCCGAATTATGGGAGCGGGCATGAGTCAGACGATCGTGACAGCCGCCGCCGGCTGCGCCTTCACCTCCCTGCCGCCCGCATCGGATATCGAAATCGGCGGCCTTTCCTTCCACGGCGGCAGTGCGCCCGGAGCTGTCGCTTCGCCTGTCGAAGATAGCATCATCTCTCTGCTTCAAGCGAGCCATGTCAGCATCACGGACTGCCGCTTTTTCACCTTGTCCAGTCCGGTCTTGCTCCGAAACTGCCACGCGTGCCGGGTCGATCACTGCGATTTCGAGCTTATTCTGGGGAATATACCGGGTAAACCACATTACGGCACCGGTATTTACTGCAGCGGAGGCGAAGGCCACACCTTTTTCCGCAACACATTCAAGAGCGTAACGAACACGGCCGTGTATCTGGACGGAGGTTGTTCCCGGTCGGTGATCCAGTCTAATGACGTCACTTACATCGACCAGTACGCCTTCCTCGTCCAATCCGATCAGGCAGCCGAACCTGCCGTCCGGAATGATATTATTTACAACCGGATCACCAATCTGGATGCCGCTAAATCGGGAATAACCGGCATTGTGCTGAAACGCAATGTCTCCGGCTGTACCGTTTCCCACAATGAGATCACCGGTCTCGACGGTGACGGCATCCGGTTAGAAGGCGATCAGGAGTCCGGTAAGCTCCAGCCTGCGGACCATACCCTACAGGGCAATGTGCTGAAAGGAATCAAAGGAAACGGAGTCGTTCTCAGCAACGCGGTCCGTGCATCGGTTCACGGCGGAACGTTCCGCAATCTGGGCGCAAGCGGCATCCACATCGAATCTCGGGGCGAAACGGGTTCTCGCGAAAACGCGGCGAGCGGAAATCTGTTCAGCGGCTGCAAAACAGCCGGCATCCGCATTTCCGGCAAGAAAAGCACGGGCAGCCTGCTCTTCGGCAACGGAGGAAGCGGCAACGGGCAGAACGTTCAGGACGAAGGAACCGGCACTGTAAAAGACGGCTTTTAAACAGACAATTCCGAGTGGTATACATCCCTTTGAAATCATGATAAAGTAGGGGTAAATTTAGGATCTTCTCGGGTCTATCCCTAACGGATCAGCAAGATGGAGGCAGTAAAACCATGAACGACAACCTACAAACCGGCCGGCCCGCACAGCCGGATCATAGCCTGTCCCCTTTAACGAACGCGCCTGTAAGGCCTTTGCAAATCGAAGCGGCGAGCCGTATGGCAAGCCTGCCTTCGCAGTTTTTCGCGGGACTCGTCAAAAAAGCGAATGCCCAAATCGCTCAAGGGCACGATGTCATCAATCTGGGTCAAGGAAATCCGGATCGTCCTACCCCTTCCCATATCGTAAAATCTCTCCAGGAATCCGCGGAAAACCCGCTGTATCACAAATACCCGCCATTCAGCGGGTACGGATTCCTGAAAGAAGCGGTTGCCGCACGTTACCGGGAAGATTACGGCGTCACGCTGGACCCGGAGACGGAAGTGGCGATTCTCTTTGGCGGCAAGACCGGCCTCGTCGAAATCAGCCAGTGCCTGCTGAATCCGGGAGACGTCTGCCTCGTGCCGGACCCGGGCTATCCCGATTACTGGTCGGGCGTGGCGCTTGCCGGTGCCGAAATGGCGTTCATGCCTTTGCGCGAAGACAACGCCTTCCTGCCGGATTACGGCTCGTTGTCCGAGAACGACGTACGCCGGGCCAAGCTTATGTTCATCAACTACCCGAACAATCCGACCGCTTCTACGGCTTCCGAAGCCTTCTACGACGAAACGATCGCTTTCGCCGCGAAGAACGGGATTGTCGTGGCCAGCGATTTCGCGTACGGCGCGATCGGATTCGACGGCAGCAGACCCGTCAGCTTCCTCGAACGGCCGGGCGCCAAGGAAGTCGGCGTAGAATTTTACACGCTCTCCAAAACCTATAACATGGCCGGGTGGAGGGTCGGGTTCGCGCTGGGCAACCCGGACATTATCCGCATCATCAATCTGATGCAGGATCATATGTATGTCTCGCTGTTCGGCGGGATCCAAGCCGCTGCAGCCACCGCTTTGACGGCTCCGCAGGACTGCGTGCACGAGCTGAGGGCCGTCTACGAAAGCCGCCGCAATGCGCTGTTCGGCGCTCTGGGCGAAATCGGCTGGGAGGCCAAGCCTTCGCAGGGGTCCTTCTTCGCCTGGCTTCCCATGCCCCGCAAATACAGTTCGGCGGAATTTGCCGATCTGCTGCTGAACGAAGCCAAAGTCGTCGTGGCTCCCGGCATCGGGTTCGGCACCCACGGAGAAGGTTACGTCCGCCTCGGACTATTGACGGGCGAGGAACGCCTCCGGGAAGCCGTCCGGCGCATCGGCAAGCTTCATCTGTTCGACAAGTAATCCGCCGAAGCGGGTCGGGTTCTCCTTGCGGAGAGCCCTTCTTTACAAGCGGCGGCACGCGTGCTATCCTAGTAAGAAAACATCGAACGTAGTGATGGGAATAGTAAGGATAAACCCGCTTCGCTTCAGAGAAAAAGCTCCCCGGCTGAAAGAGCTTTGCAGCAGTTTTCCCGAACCCGCCCCTGAACGGTCAGCGACGAGCTGAACAGTGCCCTGCTGTTATCAGGACAGAGATGGATGTGCATCTCGATTGGACCTTGTTTTTGTATGGCCCCTGTTTTCTAACGGTGCCGGCAGGTCCGTTCAGACGGCGCATCAACCGAAGGTGGTACCGCGGAAGCCCAGGCTTTCGTCCTTACGAGGACGAGAGCCTTTTTTGCATTCTTCCGTTCTAAGATCCCTTCGGGCTTCGTTCTTTGAAGAAGTTAGAAGTCAGGCTGAACCCAATCGTAAAATAGACGGTCCGAACAGACCGTTTCCTAAGGAAGTGAAAGATATGCAGCAGCGAATCGTTGTGAAAATAGGAAGCAGCTCGCTTACCTCGGATGCCGGAGGATTAAACCCGGCTCCTATCGCCTATTTTGCCGCCGAGCTTGCCCGGCTTCAACAAAACGGCCACGAAGTCGTACTCGTCACTTCGGGTGCCGTAGCGGCGGGCTTCTCTTTCCTCGGCTACAAGTCGAGACCGAAGCTGCTTCACGAAAAACAAGCGGCCGCTTCCGTCGGTCAGGCGCTGCTTATGCGCGCTTATCAGGAAGCTTTTCACCAATACGGCATCGGCGCCGCCCAGATCCTGCTGACCCGTGACGATTTCACGAGCCGCAAGCGGGTCTCCAACGCGACCGCAACGATGGAAGAGCTGCTTCGCCGCGGCTTTATCCCGATTATTAACGAGAACGACACCGTATCGGTCGACGAGATCAAATTCGGAGATAACGACACGCTGTCGGCTCTGGTCGCCAATCTGCTCAAAGCGGGCCAACTGATCATCATCACAGATACGGACGGCTTGTATACGGACGATCCCCGCAAAAACAAAGACGCGCGCCGGATCGAACGTGTCGATGAAATCAGCGACGAGCTGTACCGGATTGCCGGCGGGTCCGGCAGCTCCGTAGGCACCGGGGGCATGCGCTCCAAAATCGAAGCGGCCCGCATCGCCATGCGCGGGGGAATTCCCGTCTTCGTCGGACGCGCCACGGAGCTCGGGGACCTGCGGCAGGCCGCGGAAGGGAACGGACGGGGGACCTATTTCTCCGCCGCCGACCATACGCTGTCCATCAAAAAGCAGTGGGTCGGGTTTCATTCCATTCCCCAGGGAAAAGTAATCGTCGACCGCGGCGCGGAGAAAGCTCTTCTCTCAGGGGGCAAAAGCCTGCTGCCTGCCGGCGTGACTGCCGTCGAAGGCGATTTTCATCCCGGCGATGTGATCGAGGTGTGCGGCGAAGACGGCTGCGTGATCGGGCGCGGCGTCGCCAATTACGTAGCCTGGCAGCTTCAGGCCGTGATGGGGCTGGGCACCGGGGAAATCCAGCGCAGAGTCGAGGTTCCCCGCATCGAGGTCATTCATCGGGATGAGTGGGTTACCCTTCAGGCTTACCGTGCCTCGCAAAACACATGACACCTGCGGTGACCCCATACCTTTTTCGAAGCTGCCGCTTAATTGGGAAAAATCCCGGAACGCCGGGCTTCCGGGTCCGGCTTCCGTTGTTTTTATTAAAAATGAAATCTAATTCCATTAGCCAAGGAGTGAGCTTGCATGAGTGAAGTCAGACAAAAAGCAACCGTCGCGAAAGAAGCCTCAACCCGTCTCGGCAACTTAACCACCGGTCAGAAGAATACCGCGCTCTTGAGAATGGCGGAGGCCCTGGTCGCCGAAAAGGACTCCATTATCGCAGCCAACGCCGAGGATTTACAACGGGGCGCCGATACCGGCCTGAGCACTTCCTTGCTGGACCGGCTGGCCCTCACGCCCGAGCGGATCGGAAGCATGGCCGAGGGACTCCGTGAGATCGTTGAGCTTCCCGATCCGGTCGGCGATCAGCTCGAATCGTTTGCCGCCCGGCCGAACGGCCTGCGTGTCGAGAAAATCCGGGTGCCCCTCGGTGTAATCGGCATTATTTACGAAGCCCGGCCGAATGTAACCGTCGACGCCGCGGGACTTTGCCTGAAAACGGGAAATGCGGTCGTTTTGCGCGGTGGCTCTTCAGCGCTGCGCTCTAATGAACGGATCGTAGAAGTGCTGCAAGCCGCGCTGGCAGGCACCGACGTTCCTCCGGGCGCCCTGCAGCTTATTTCCGATCCCGACCGGGCCTCGGTTGATGAAATGCTGAAGCTGAACGGACTGCTTGACGTGCTCATTCCCCGAGGCGGAGCCTCCCTCATTCAAAACGTAGTCAAAAATGCGACTGTACCCGTTATCGAAACCGGAGCCGGGATCTGCCACACGTTCGTCGACGAAACGGCAAAGCCCGAGATGGCCGAGAAGATTGCCATCAACGCCAAAGTGCAGCGCCCCTCCGTCTGCAATTCGATGGAAACGCTGCTCGTTCACCGCAGCCACGCCGAGAAGCATCTGTCCGACTTGACGGGCAAGCTGTCCGCTCTGGGTGTCGAGCTGTACGGATGCCCGCGGTCCCGCGAGCTGGCCCCGCAGATTAAAACGGCGGGGGACGAGGCCTGGGATACCGAATACAACGACTATGTCCTGAATGTGAAGGTCGTTGATTCCCTGGACGAAGCTCTCGCTCATATCCGCCGCCACGGCACCATGCACTCTGAATGTATCGTGACCGAGAATGAAGCTCACGCTTCCCGCTTTCTGCAAGAAGTGGATGCGGCGGCCGTTTATCATAACGCCTCCACCCGCTTCACGGACGGGTTTGAATTCGGCTTCGGCGCGGAAATCGGCATCAGCACGCAGAAGCTTCATGCGAGAGGTCCGATGGGACTTCCCGCTTTGACTTCCACCAAATATAGAATTTATGGCGACGGCCAAATCCGGGAATAATTCCTTGAATAAAGAGATCCGTTCCGCGAGGAACGGTCTCCACTAACAGGAGAGTGAGACTTGTGGACAGCATAATTCATACTAAACGCATCGCATTTGTAGGTGCAGGCTCCATGGCCGAGGCTGTTTTACGCGGCCTCATCGAGCGGGGAATCACGGTGCCCGGGCAAGTTTTCGCATCCAACCGGCAAAATGAAGAACGGCTCCAGGAGCTTAGGGAGCGTTACGGAGTCGAAGCGAGCTGTGACCCCCAGACCAAAAGAGAACTCATCTCGTCCGCCGACATCGTCGTGCTCTGCATGAAGCCCAAAGACGTCGAAGCTTCCTTCGACGAGCTTAAACCGCTGCTGAACGGCAACCAGCTGCTCGTGTCCGTCATCGCCGGGCTGACGATCCGCAAAATCGAAATTTTGCTGGATACCCATATGCCGGTCGTACGGACCATGCCTAACACTTCGTCGACCATCGGCCTTGGCGCAACCGGAATGAGCTTCTCGGAAAGCGTGTCCGAGGAGCAGCAGGAGCTCGTGACGAAAATGTTCGAAGCCGTCGGAATGGTGACGGTCGTTCCCGAAGATTATCTCGAAATCGTAACCGGACTTTCCGGAAGCGGTCCCGCTTATGTATACTACTTTATGGAGGCCTTAATTCAGGCGGGCATTGCGGGTGGACTCGAAGAGAACGAAGCGCGCCGGCTCACTATGCAGACACTGCTCGGAGCCGTTCACATGGTGGAGCGTACGGGAGAAGAACCTGCGGAGCTCAGACGCAAAGTGACTTCCCCGGGCGGTTCGACCTTGGCCGCTCTGCAGACGCTGGACCGGTACAAGTTCCCGGAAGCCGTAGCCGCCGCTGTTTTCAGCTCCGCAAAACGCGCAAAGGAAATGGGCACTGAGATTGCTCCCCATATCCGTTAAGGCGTTCTGCCTCCTATTCTTTTCTTAAGCAGGTGATATGTTGTGAGTTCCTACTGTTTGGCGACTTACCGCTGTTATGACGATACAGCCGATTTTAACAAAAAAGCACAGGGAATCGCGGTCGGTCTGACCGTCGGAAGCTGGACCGAGCTGCCGGAAGCCCGTAAAGCCCAGATGCAGCAGCATCTGGGACATGTGATCTCCGTCGCTGTCCACGAAGCCGGGGAAGCTTCGCCCGAATCCCGGCGTTACGCGGATATTCGGATCGCTTATCCCGATGTGAATTTCAGCCGGGACCTTCCTGCCCTGCTTGTCACCGTTTTCGGCAAGCTGTCTATGGACGGGAAAATCAAATTGACCGACCTGTCCTTCTCGGAGTCGTTTCTTTCGGCTTTTGCCGGTCCCAAGTTCGGTCTTCAAGGCGTAAGGGAGCTGCTGGGCGTACACGACCGGCCGCTTCTGATGAGCATTTTCAAATCCGTCATCGGCCAGGATCTAGAGGGGCTCGGCGAGCAGTTCTACGCGCAGGCGGCAGGCGGCGTCGATCTCATTAAAGACGACGAGATCTTGTTCGAGAACCCGCTTACCCCTATCGAGAAAAGGGTAGCCGTCTGCCTGGAAGCGGCACGCCGCGCAAGCGAAGTGACGGGGCAAAAATTGCTCTATGCGACGAATCTGACCGGCCCGACGTCCAAGCTGGCCGATCAGGCGAAGAAAGCGATCGATGCCGGAGCTAACGCGCTTCTGTTCAATGTGCTCGCTTACGGATTCGATACGCTGTGCGAGCTTAGCGCCGACCCGGACATCTCCGTGCCGATTATGGCGCATCCCGCTATGGCCGGTGCGTTCTATCCCTCCGCGGAGTACGGCATTTCCGCCTCTCTGCTGCTCGGCAAGCTGATGCGGGTAGCCGGGGCCGATCTCGTCCTGTTCCCTTCTCCGTACGGCTCCGTCGTGATGCCGCGTGAAGAGAATCTGGCGATCAAGCAGGTCTTGCTTACGGAGAACCTGGAACAGGACTATGTATATCGCCATTCCGGAACGGAAAGCCCTGCAGGTCATCCGTCCCCTGCCGCAAACGAAAGCATAGCGCTTAAAACAAGCTTCCCTGTCCCTTCGGCCGGAATTCATCCCGGACTTGTCCCTCTCATCCTTCGTGATTTCGGCACGGATGTCGTGGTTAATGCCGGCGGAGGGATTCATGGCCATCCCATGGGCGCCATTGCCGGCGGTCAAGCTTTCCGGCAGGCGATTCAGGCGACGCTGGAGCAGACGACGCTGCAGGAAGCCGCTCGGCAGCATCCGGAACTGAAAGCCGCAATCGAAGCCTGGGGGGTTAAATCTTGAGTACCCGACAAAAGATCGTGTTCTGTGATTTCGACGGCACGATTACCGTAAGCGACAACATCGTTGCGATTATGAAACATTTCGACCCGCCCGGCTGGGAAGCGATCGTTAAGCGTCTTGTGGAAGAAAGAGCGGTCTCCGTCAGGCAGGCGGTCGGTGAAATGTTCCGTCTTCTGCCTTCTTCCCGCCAAAATGAAGTGATCGAATATGCCATCTCGAATGCCGTCATCCGTGAGGGCTTCGCCGATTTCGTCGCGTTCTGCAAACAAAACGGAATCAAGCTGCTCGTTACAAGCGGCGGCATCGACTTTTTCGTCTATCCGCTGCTGGAATCCTTCGATATTCCCCGTGACCATATTTACTGCAACGGGAGCTCGTTCGAAGGCGAAACCATCAAAATTTTGTGGCCGCACGCCTGTGACGAGCATTGTGGAGCGGACTGCGGAATGTGCAAAACGTCTATTATCCGTTCGTATCCCGCAGACGACTATGAACGTATTCTTATCGGGGACAGCGTAACCGATTTTCAGGGAGCGAAGCTGGTGGAGAACGTCTATGCCCGGTCCCACCTTATCGAGCTTTGCGAGGAATTGAAGCTGCCTTACGTACCTTTCGAAACGTTCCACGACATTATCCGCGACCTGGAGGCGAAGATACAAGCATGAGCGAATTAACCTTGGAGCAAAAACAGCACGCCTATGACGAGCTGCGCGAGATCAAAGCAAACCTTGCGGCCCGCGGCTGGTTTCCGGCTACCAGCGGAAATCTCTCTGTCCGCGTCGGAGAATTCAGCCCGGACGAATTCACGTTTGCCGTGACATCCAGCGGGAAGGACAAGTCTCTCCAATCGCCGGAAGACTTCCTTCTCGTGAATGAAAAAGGAATGCCGGTCGAAGCGACTCGTTTGAAGCCTTCCGCCGAGACCCTGATCCACTGTGAAATTTACCGATACACGGGAGCGGGCGCCATTTTACATGTGCATACCATGTTTAACAACCTGGCCTCCGAGCTGTACGGCGAGGAAGGTTTTATCCCGGTAGAGGGAATTGAAATTATCAAGGCGCTCAACATTTGGGAAGAGGATGCCAAAATCCGCATTCCCGTCCTGCCGAATTACGCCGACATTCCGAAAATCGCCGAGTTGGTGCAGGGCGCCATTGTTCCGCGCATTCCGGGGATCGTGCTGCGAAAGCACGGCATTTACGCCTGGGGCGCCAGCGTGGCCGAAGCCAAACGCCATCTGGAGGCGTTCGAATTTATGTTCGAATACGTATACCGCTGGCACCTTCTGAAGAAATAAGCTGTCTTTTCTGGCGGACAGGCGTTTTCTCCGGATTGGCCGAACGTACCTGCTGCTTCTTTTTACTAGTGGGATAAAAATAACATACTTCCCAAACACGCAAAAACCCCCGAAGGAATCTCTTGAGAGAATTCCAATCGGGGGTTTCTTGTTAGCGGGCGGGCTGCTCTGTAAGAACGGGCTGTACGGACTAGCGGTTGCCTCTGAATTTTTGTGTAAATTCTTTCGCCTGCTCCACTGTCGTAATCCGATTCCGGCTCCATTCCAGCAAAATGCGGTCCACATAGCGGAAATGAACTTTGCCCGCGAAAACGGCTTCTTTGAGAGCGGCCAGCACAAGCTCTTCCTTGTAGCCATCCCGGTCCAACCAGCTCGTTATCGTTTCAAGCTCCATCGGAGTCAACGGCCGGGCAAATTCCGCTTCGAAGATCGAATAGACATCCTTTTCCCGTCCAGGCTGTACTTCCGTCTTCTGAGCCTCCGCCTGCCTGGCCGCTTTTTGAAGGAGATCCTCCGCATAGCAGCTCGCGATTTTTTCGTACATCGGTCTTAAATTGTACCGCTCGTACTGGATATCCGACACGCTGTCGATCTCCTGCTCAATCCGGAGCACACCGCTGTTCACAAGCTTTTGAATCGCTTCGATCACTTGATCCTGCGGGGTTGTCATCCGGTCTTGAATCTCATCGTGCGTCGGGAAATCTTTCTTTTCATTCTCCTGGAAAGCCAGAATATGAATAAGCAGCATGACTTCAAGTTCGGACAGCTTCATCCGGTGATAATACCTCAAAAGCAGATGCGGAACGGCCACGGTTCCTGCTGTCATTCCTGCAAGGAGAGCCCGCTCTACCCGCTTGCGATCGTTATCGTTCGGTTTCAAATCCATCCTCCTCTTTCTTGCTCGGCCGGTGTGACCGGCCACCCCGTACGTAAAGGTTGCGCTCTTTCCGTTTTACGGGTACAGACGATAAAGCAGACGCGGGAACGGAATCGTCTCACGCACGTGCTCCAGACCGCAGATCCAGGCGACCGTGCGCTCCAGACCGAGTCCGAATCCCGAGTGCGGAACCGTACCGTATTTGCGCAGATCCATATACCACTGGTACGCTTCGGAGGACAATTCATGTTCCTTGAAACGCTCTTCCATCAGCACCGGATCGTCGATCCGCTGGCTTCCCCCGATAATCTCGCCATACCCTTCCGGCGCAATCATATCGGCGCAGAGCACGACTTCCGGACGGTTCGGGTCCGGCTTCATGTAGAAGGCCTTAATTCCCGTCGGATAATGGGTAATGAAGACCGGCTTCTCGTATTTCTCGGCGATAGCCGTCTCATGAGGAGCACCGAAGTCTTCTCCCCAAGGGAATTCATGTCCCGTGTCCTGGAGGAACTGAACCGCTTCATCGTACGTGATGCGAGGGAACGGAGCCTGGATTTTCTCCAGCTTGGAAATATCGCGGCCCAGCGTTTCAAGCTCGCTGCGGCAGTTTTTCAGAACGGTTTGGACCACATGGGAAACAAACTGCTCCTGCACGCGAAGGCTCTCTTCGTGATCGACAAAAGCCATTTCCGGCTCGATCATCCAGAACTCGATGAGGTGGCGGCGCGTTTTGGACTTCTCCGCACGGAAGGTCGGCCCGAAGGAATACACTTTTCCCAGCGCCATAGCGGCGGCTTCCATGTAAAGCTGACCGCTTTGTGTCAAATAAGCGTCTTCATCGAAATATTTCGTATGAAATAAATTCGTCGTCCCCTCGCAGGAGGATGGCGTCAAAATCGGCGGGTCGACAAGCTGAAAGCCCTTGTCATCGAAAAACTGCTGAATCGCGCGGATAATCTCCGCACGGATAACGAGAATGGCGCGCTGGCGCGGAGCACGCAGCCACAGGTGGCGGTGGTCCATCAGGAAATCGACGCCGTGTTCCTTCGGCGTAATCGGATAATCCTGGGTGATCTGAATAATTTCCACGCCTTCAACCGTCAGTTCATACCCGCTCTTGCTGCGCGGTTCTTCGCGAACCGAGCCCGTCACATAAAGCGAGCTTTCCTGGGTTAATTTCGAAGCGGCTTCCCAAACGTCTTCGCTCACTTCGCTTTTTACGACAACCGCCTGAATAAAGCCGGTTCCGTCACGCAGCTGCAAAAATTGAATTTTGCCGCTCTTGCGCTTGTTGTGCAGCCAACATCCGATTCTTACGGATTCGCCGACATGGTCCTTGACTTCATGAATCGTACTCACACTGCTCATCTAACGTCTTCCTCCTTGGGTTGACATGGAAAGACGGCTCATTGGCCGTCTTTTCCCATCCACCTATTGTACTATAAACCAGTGGTAAAAAAAATCATTTTACCGCTTCGCTTCATGCAGCTGGTTCACCAGTTCGAACGTATCCCGCGCGATCATCCACTCTTCGTTCGTCGGAATGACGAGCACCTCTACCTTCGAAGTGTCCGTCGAGATACGCTTCTCGATTCCCCACCCGTTAATGTTGCGCTGGGAGTCGAGTTCAAGACCGAGATAGGACAATCCTTCGCATACCGCTTTGCGCAGAATAACGGAGTTTTCACCTACGCCGGCGGTAAAAATCAGGACATCGATGCCGTTCATCGCCGCCGCATAAGAGCCGATAAATTTACGCAGCCTGTACGTATACATGTCGAAGGCCAGTTTCGCGTTTTTATCGCCGCTGTCCATCGCTTCCGTAATTTCACGCATATCGCTGCTCAGTCCGGAAATGGCCTGCAGCCCGCTGTGCTTGTTCAGCATGGAGTTCACTTCATTAAGGGACAAGTCCTCTTTGCCCATCGCAAATGTGACGACCGCCGGATCGAGATCCCCGCTCCGCGTTCCCATCATCAAGCCCTCTAGCGGGGTAAGTCCCATGCTCGTATCCACGGATTTTCCGCCCTGGATAGCCGTGCAGCTCGCACCGTTCCCGATATGTGCCGACACGATTTTAAGCTCTTCCAGCGGACGGTCCAGGAACCGGGCGGCACGCTCGCTCACATATTGATGAGAGGTGCCGTGGAAGCCGTAGCGCCGGACTTTATGTTTGCTGTACCAGATTTTCGGAATCGCATACATATAGGCCTGCGGAGGCATCGTCTGATGGAAAGCTGTATCGAAAACGACGACCTGAGGTACGTCGCCCATATTAGCCTCGACCGCGTTAATCCCCAGCATGTGGGCAGGATTGTGGAGCGGCGCCAGATCGAACAGGCGCTTGATCTCTTTCTTCACTTCTTCCGTGACGACAACCGAGGAAGAAAACGCTTCCCCTCCATGTACGATGCGGTGACCCACCGCATCGATTTCATGTACCGACTTTAAAACTCCGTGCTCTTTATGAACGAGCTTATCCAGCACTTTTTTAATCGCTGTCGTATGCTCGAGAATTTCGCTGACTTCACGGACCTCGGTCTTTCCTTCCGGCTCGTGGGTAAGAATGGCCGAATCCAGCCCGATCCGCTCTACGCGGCCTTTAGCGAGTACAGTCTCATCCTTCATATTGTACAGTTGATATTTTACCGATGAGCTTCCTGCATTAATGACGAGAATATTCACATTCTGTCACCTTCCTTATCGTACCGGAAAAACCCTTCCCCGGTTTTAACGCCTAAATGTCCGGCATGCACCATCTGCTTCAGCAGGAAGGAAGGCCGGTATTTCAATTCGCCGAATTCGCGGAACATCCGGTCCAGTGCGGCCAGCACCGAGTCCAATCCGAACCGGTCCGCCATCTCGAGCGGCCCGTGCCGGAACTCGTAGCCTTTACGCATCGCCAGATCGATATCTTCCGCCGAAGCCACACGCTCCGCAAGCGTATGAACCGCTTCGTTAATGAGCAGGCAGATAAGCCGGGACGTGACAAAGCCGGGCGACTCGTACACCTTGATCGCCGTTTTCTGAATTACATCCTCCACAAAGCGGCGTGTCAGCATGTACGTATCTTCCGAGGTTTTCAAACCGCGGATAATTTCGACAAGGTCGATTTTCGCAACCGGATGAATAAAATGAAGGCCGATCACGCGCTCCGGATGCTTGGTCGATGCGCCCAATTCCGTAAGACTTAGTGTGGATGTATTGGAAGCCAGAATCAGATCCGGGCCGCAAATTTCGTCCAGCTTCCGGAACAAGCTCTTTTTAAGATCCAGATCCTCGGAAATCGTCTCGATCACCATATGGCAGGAAGGAAGCTCTTTCAGATCCGTCGTTTTATGAATGCGAGAAAGAACAAGTTTCTTTTCTGCACCGGTAATAGCCCATTTCTCCAGCTGTTTATCCAAACTCAGCTCGATCATGGTCCAGGAATGTTCCATTCTTTCCTTATCTTTCTCAACCAGGACAACTTCCAGGCCTTTAGCCGCCAACATCTCGGCTATCCCCTGCCCCATCGTTCCTCCACCGATAACACCTATCTTTTTATATTGCATCCCTATTCTCCTCTTCATCCGTTAATCTAGGGGTGTCGATTTTTATCTCTTTTCATGTCCATCATACACCGTTTTCATACCTATTTCATTAGTATACACAAAACTTTCAAAAGCAACTGCGCGATTTCGACAACTTTCGCACATTGTGAAAAAGAGCACAGACAACGACGCTTGATTATATAGTTTCTTACCCGTTTAGGAATAGTGGAAATCTGAAATTATATAGGATAAAACAAACAAAAAACACCTCCGCAAACAAGCAGCGGACGTGTTTTTAGAGTTCAGAATGAACGTATGTTACATGAACAGATAATTGTGAAGCATTTATTCATCACTGATATGAAAGATTCTTTGACACTGCTCGGCGATCGACCGGTCGTGGGTCACCATCACAATCGTTTTTCCCTGCTGATGCAGAGTATGAAACAATGCCATGATAGATGCTTCCGTTTTTTCGTCTAACGAACCCGTGGGCTCATCGGCTAATATTACATCTGCATCGTTAACTATTGCCCGGGCAATTGCCGTTCTTTGACATTGCCCTCCCGAGCACTCGGAAGGATAACGGTTTCTTAGTTCATGAATTCCTACTGACTTTAACACCTGATTGACTTTCTCTGTCATAAACACTTTAGTCAATTTATTGTATTTTAAAGGCAGCATAACATTCTCAAAAACGGTCCGGTCCTGTAGAAGCGCGAAGTGCTGTACGATAAAACCGACATGATTTCGCCTAAAGCGGCTTAGCTCCGCTTCCTTTTTTCCGTTTATTTGCTTCCCATTAAACCAATACTCACCGCTATCCAGGGAAGTTAGCCCTCCCATGACGTTCAACAGCGTAGATTTTCCCGACCCACTTCTACCCATAATCGCAACCATTTCGCCATGTTTAATTTCCAGAGATAAATGGTGAAGCGCACGGACGGCTGCTTCTCCTCTTCCGTATGTTTTGCAGGCGTCTTTGATTAGAATGTCCGGCATCAATCCTTCCTCCTTAGCATCGTGTCTACATTTAAACGTCTTAAATGAAGCAGGGGCTGAATACTGCTAGTCAGCAGCAGCACCAGGCTTAAACCAATCCAAATTGGACTGTAACCGATCTTGTCGCCAAACAAGATAAGTGTAATCAGAAAAGCCAAAAGATGAGCAGCTGCAAAAATAAGAAGGTTTTCCAATAAAACAAACCCCGTAATATGCCGCATGCTTCCACCGCAGAGTAAATGAACGCCGTATTGGCTCCGGTTACGCCTGATCTTGCTGGACATGATCACCGAAAGCGTCAACACTGCGAAACCCGCCATCAGCAAGCCGATCGTCAGCATGTGTCCGATATTTTCTCCCGCGGTAAATTTTAATATTTTCAGTTCCCAAGGTGGAGAATTCCATATGTCAAAGTCGAACATTTGATAGCGTTGTCGCAATTCTTCAAAAAATGCAGCAAAGTTCGCCAATGTGTATCCATTCTCTAACTGAACAGTGCCGCTTAATTTAGTTAAATTACTGGTTTTTTGAAAAGTATAATCTTCTTCCGTTACCGGCGGTTCATTGACCACAACGGATGGCAGCACAATATATCGGTCTAAATAAAGCAGGTCCCCTTGTCCTCTTTCTGGCATAGCAGAGTCTCTTTCCAGAAACCCGATTACTTCCATCGTAAACGCTTTATCATAATGCTTAATTTGAAGGTGATCCCCTACTTTATACACATCTTGATATTCGTAGCCTAAGACAGCCGGAAGAACTCCCTGGTTTAATAAACGAAAATCGGTCTTATCAAAAGGTCTGCCCTGACTAATGCGGAGAGCAAATTCTTTCCATGTCTGTTCGTTAACTGCAACCGCTTTGACAAAAATATAGTTCAGATCATTGGATTGGTGGTAGGCAGGCTCTCTTCCATCTTCATAACCACTAATAAATTTCTCCGAACCTCTAAAATTGGCAATATAAATAGGCTGCATGATGCGTTCCAAAAAAGTAAATTCCTTCTGATGAGTAAGATCGTGATAAAAGCCTTTAAAGTCTTCAAGTACTCCTTCTCTACCAAGAAAGTGTCTTTCATTTTCACCTTTCAACTTATCCGTCAATTCATATCTTGGTTTTTCTTGCAATTGTGCGGTATAATGCTGTTCGCTTTTTTTCATAATAGTCATGTTCGTAAATATGGCATTGAGTACAACAAAAGCAATAGCAAACTGAAATAAAATAAGCACACTAAATAACTTCCAGTTTTTGAGACTCTTTATCGCTTCCGAAAAAATCATTCGTGTACACCCCTAACAGCCCGGTCCGTAGATCGTTTCATCATTAAGGTCAAGGGTATTAAGCAGACTGCGATCCCGATCAAAATCGTACTACCATATTGAACAAGCAAATCTGCTGGGGCGTAAGAAGATTGCGGGAGCACAAAAATGCCCGGAATGCTGCCCCCTGCATAAGATAATACGGAAATAGCCAAATAACGCTTGAAGGAATCCCAGAATATTAATCGAGTCGAAAACCCGCACAATTTTTGAATAGCTATCATCTGTTTCCTTTGTTCTACCCAATAGACAGTGAGAGCCGAAGCACATGTTATAAAACTTAAAACTACAAGAGAATCAATCATTTTAAAAATTGGCTCATTCTGAAAAAAACGTCCAAGTCCTTCTCCGGGTACATCTACCTTTTTGACACCGCCTCCACTTTGTTCCGAAAAGCGCTGAATGTTTTGAAAGGTATCTTCCAGATTCTTATTACCATCCAGAATCCATACCCCCTTAGTGTCTGCCTGGGCATTATCCGTTTGTAAAAAAACCATGCGGTCCAATTTACTGGGCTTTTCCATCCCGGTAATTCCTATGATCTCGTAAGAGAGCTCGTTATACATATAGGGTTCTTTTTCGCCCATTTTCTTACGAATCTCTCTACCCACGACCGCAATATTTTTACCGGGCTTGTTTTCGCTAAAGGAGTGACCTTCGATCATAGGAAAAGGACTAATCGTTCCCTTATATAAAATCTCCTTAATTTCAGGATCGATTTTTTTGTAAAGGATATCTCCCTGCTTTAACGTATTTTGCAAGGAAGTTTTATCTGCGAAGCTTATTCGTTCAAATCTAAAAAATATGGCCTCGTCACCGACATAGTTTCGACTAATTTTTTCAACAAGCTTGTACTTATCCAGATACGAAACGGCCATACTCGTAAAAAAACCAATGCAAACAAAAACAAATACTAACAAAACAGACGATGAATTCATTCTAGGCATCCGATTCTCATCCTTCATTGAAAAATGCGCTTATTTAATCGCTATACAATAAAAACTAATAGGCTCTCTAGTATTTTCCATATTCAAATTACTATAGAGTACTTTAACACTATTAGAAATTATTTTCAATTTTATTAAATACTCCCTTTTGAAAAGAATAAAAAAACCAGCCTGGCTGTAAACAGCCGAGACTGGTTCTCGTTTGTATGCGATTATTCGTAGACTTAAGCCAACACCGGTTCCAGGTGTCTCTTGCTTCCTTCAAGCAAATCACGGAACTGCTGGCCGGAAATGACTTCTTCCTTAAGCAGAATATCCAGCGATTGCTCGAATACGATCCGGTGCTTCGTCAGAAGCTCTTTTGTACGAGCCATCAAATCATCGAGGATGGCATTGTTCACTTCCAGCAGCTTCTGCTGCGGAACCATTTTCAGATCGACGATGCCGAGAGACGTCAGGCCCGAAGAAATCATCGTGCGGACCATATCGATGGACTTCTCGAAATCGTTGCTCGATCCCGTGCTTCGGCCGCCGTAAATAATCTCTTCCGCAGCCGCGCCGGCCAGCGCGATCATAATTTGATCTTCGATTGCTTCCTTGGAGTACAAGTACTGGTCCTGCGGCGGGTTATGGCGCACATAACCGAGCGCTTTGCCGCGGGGCCGCAGGGAAACCTGGGCTACGGAATCCGGACGCACCAGCTCTGCGATAATGGCATGGCCGAGTTCGTGATAGGCAACCCGGATTTTCTCTTCCTGGGTCGCTTCACGGTCCGTCTGTTCGCCCATCATTACTTTATCGATGGCGGAGAGCAGATCTTTCTGCATGACGGCATCCTGCTGGCCGCGCAATGCGTAGATGGCCGCTTCGTTCAGCACGCTCTCAAGCTGCGCTCCGGAAAATCCGAAGGTCTGCTCCGCGATTTTCTCCAGATCCGCCGCTTCGTCCAGTGGCTTATTCTGGGCATGAATCTTAAGAATGGACAGGCGTCCCTTCTTGTCCGGCAACTCGACGTCGATATGACGGTCAAACCGTCCCGGACGGAGTAGAGCCGAGTCGAGCATTTCTTTGCGGTTGGTCGCCGCAATGATGAGAATGCGCGGCGTCGTATCTGTATGAATACCGTCCATTTCGGTCAGGAGCTGGTTCAGCGTCTGATCGTACTCGCGCTGCTGCCCGCCGTCGCGTTTGCCCCCGATCACGTCGATTTCATCGATAAAAATAACGGCGTTTTCTTTATTTTCCTTCTGGGCTTTCGTTCTGGCTTCCTGAAAAAGGGTACGGATCCGCGAAGCCCCTACACCGACATACATCTCCACGAATTCACTGCCGGAAGCGGCAATATAGACGGAATTCGTATGGTGGGCGGCCGCTTTGGCCATCAGCGTTTTCCCCGTTCCCGGAGGACCGGTCAATAGGATGCCTTTCAGAGGGCGGATACCGAGCTTCTTCGTTTCTTCCTGTTTCACGAGAAAATCAAGCGCTTCGACGAGTTCCTTCTTGGCGCGTTCCTGGCCGCCGATCTGATCGAAGCTCAGGTAGGAAGGCTGCCGGGATTTCCCGCGCGTACCGGCTCCCGCGCCGATTCCGATGCCGGAACCACCGCGGCTTTTCATCATGTAAAGAACCGTTGTAATAAGGGCGGCCGTAAATAGCAAAGGGATAATGTTGACTTTAATAAAGGCAAGAAAAATGAAGAGTACCGGAGCAGCGCCAATCGCTATCTCTTTTCCGTATTTGCTCATTTAAACACCCCAACTTTTTCGGCATTCCGGGGCAGCACCACGTATTTGTGCTGATCCCCTTTTTGCAGATGAACGTAAACGTTCTGCTCGTCCATTTCGGTTTTAACGACCAAACTGCTGTCTTTGTCCGTTTTGTGCTTTTCCAGGGCCGTAGGTATATCGGCATAGTGACGGGTTTCCATCGCTTGGGCAACATCGAACAGCGCTTGCGCCCACCATTTATCGAGATCCGGAGATTCTTTTGTATTGACCGACAGTTTCACGTCACGGGAACCGATTGTAGAGGCTCCTTCTTTTGTAATGCGGCCGTACACTTCTCTTAAGCTGGTGTCTGGTTTGAGAGACAGACGGATCGAAACTTCTTTATCATTATATGTGACCTGGGATTGCTCAACCCCCGGTGTTTCTTTCACGATATTGCCTAGCGGTTTTCCGATGGCGTAGGTCTGATAAGCGAACCAGCCGCCAAAAAGAAAAAAAGCGGTGATGACGACACTTAACAGGATGGGCAAGAGACGTATTTTACGCAACTTACGTCCCCCTTTCTATACTATTCGTATTTAGCAAATGCTATACGAGTAGTATATCACAGTCCATAACCCGTGGGCAAAAAAAACGGTGGAGTCTTTGACAAATTAACGAAATAAGCGAAAAGCCCACCCTATTGAAGGCTGAGCTTAAACGTATCTTCTAATGCACCCGTCTTTAAATTATAATAATCGTAGAACGCCCGGTCCTGTTCGTCTTTATAAAAGACTTCCCAGACATACTTCCCCTTGAATTCGCCGGCGTTTACACGCAGAATATCCAGCTTGGGGTTTTTCTTAGCCATAATCCCGCGCACGGCTTCTTCCGTTATGTTCTCGGCCGTCATTTCGGTATGAATCTCATCGATGGCCAGACCGGTCCCGTCCTGCTTGAGCGGCACCCAGACGATCAGCCCGTTGCCGAGCTTGTCCTCCCCGTAAACGACTTCATAGGAACGGGCTCCATGGAAAGCTTCGACCCGGTTAGCCTTGATCATCGTCGTTTTCTCGTAAGCCGCCTGTACAGCCCGGGAATTTGTCTCCCAGTAGTTCGCCTGGACGTTCACGTAAAAACGGTTAATGCCGAACCCCGATGTCAGTACGACAAACAGCCCGATCCAAATGGCTTTTTTAAGCATTCCGTTCTCTCCTTCCTCCTGTTGAAGACTAACTGCTCGTCAAACGGGCGAAGCACGATTCGAATTCCCGTTTAATCTTCTCTTCGTCAAGCGTCAGGCATTCGCGGCCGCGTACGATCCAACTGCCGTCCACGCACACATCTACCACATCATGGGCGGATGCCGAGTAGACGATATGGGAAACATAGTCCGTACGAGGCAGAAAATGAGGCTGGTCGATATCCAGCGCGATAAAATCGGCTTTCATGCCCGGCTGGAGCGTACCGACATCGTCAAGCCAGATGGAGCGTGCGCCCATCGATGTGCCCATGCTTAATGCCGCAGCGGCCGGTACGGCGGTCGGATCGCCGGTTACGCCTTTGTGGATTAGGGCGGCAAGCCGCATTTCCTCGAACATGTCGAGGTTATTGTTGCTCGCGGCACCGTCCGTGCCGAGGGACACGTTTATGCCGGCTTTGAGCAGATCGGGCACTCGGGCAACACCGCTGGCAAGCTTCAGGTTGCTCCCCGGATTATGCGAAACCCCGACGTTGTATTTGGCAAGAACGGCGATCTCTTCGTCCGTCAGGTGAACGCCGTGCGCAACGAGGGTCGGTCTCGTGAAAACACCCAGTTTTTCCAGATGCTCGACAGGCCGTGCGCCATACTGCTCCGCGTTGGCTTCGACTTCTTTTAACGTCTCGGACATATGAGTATGAATAGGCAGGTTCAAATCGTGTGCGGCCTGCACAAAACGTTCAATGTAATCCGGCGGGCATGTGTAAGGAGCGTGCGGAGCCATCATCGTCGTAATCCGGCCGTTCGCGGCACCGTTCCAGTCCTTGGCGAAAGCGACCGCTTCCCGGAGCTTGGCTTCCTGAACGTCGGCCGGACACAGCCCGATGACACCGCGGGTCAAGCGTGCCCGCATACCCGAATCGGATACGGCTTGGGCCACTTCGTTCATATGGTCGTACATGTCGACAAATGTCGTCGTTCCGCCCTTGATCATTTCAAGGATGGCCAGAAGCGTTCCGTAGCGCACGTCCTGCGCCGTGAATTTGCCTTCCATCGGCCACATTTTCTCCTCCAGCCATACCTGGAGGGCCAAATCGTCTCCATAGCCGCGCAGCAAAGTCATAGCCGCATGGCCGTGCGTATTGACGAGACCGGGCATGTAGAGCTTGCGGTCCCCGCGGATGACTTCGTCGTACGTTTCCAGCGGATGCGGCGCATCCTTTCCTATATATGTAAGCTGATTTCCTTCCATGACCATACAGCCTTCAATTACGGGTGCGGCTGCGTCCCCTGTTACGAACAAGCCGTTTATAATAATCGTTTTTTTCATCCGATAGCCCTCATTCCGTATAAAGTGCCGAAATCGGCAGTTATTCTTATCTTTTCAATGTACAACGTCACTTGTTTAAAATCAAGCCGAGCAAACAATTGAAAAAACGCTCAACCAGTGATTGCTTTCTGGGGAAATGTTATGATATTTTTAAGTTTGTGAGTTTAAGCTACAAAATTCTACATACATTAAACTTAACTTCACGGAATCTTTACAATCGAATCACTAGGAGGAACCGTAATGGCATCGCTTTTTAGCAGTAAAAGAGGAGACGTCGATTTTTTAAACCTGCTCATACGGGCGGCAGAAAACACACTCCATGCATCCCAGATGTTCAGAAACGCGATGATGGGAGATAAAATTCCGGAAAACTTTTTCCAGATGATCAAAGACATCGAGAGCAAAGGCGATCAGATCACCCACGAAATCTTTAAAGAGCTGAACAAAGTCTTTATCACTCCGCTCGACCGTGAAGATATTATGGAGCTGGCTTCCAAGCTCGACGACGTACTGGACGGCATTGAAGCGACAGCAGCACGTTTTGACTATCTCAACATCAGCCAGACGGACAAGGTTATGCAGGAATTCTCCGCCGTGATCGTGTCCAGCTGCCAACATATGCTCGATGCCTTCAAGCTTCTTTCCAAAAAGAAGTACATGCAGATCCCACAACATACGGTTGAAATCAATGCGCTTGAAAACGAAGCCGACCGCCTGATGCGCGAAGGCATCCGTGAAATTTTTATCACCAAACGCGATCCTTACGAAGATTTCAAGCTCAAAGAACTATATGAACGTCTCGAACAGACCACCGATGCATGTGAAGACGTTGCCAATATCTTGGAAAGCGTCGTGCTGCGCTACTCGTAAGCCCAGCAGTTTAGGAGGATTTCATGACGACAACAGTTCTTATTACCTTGATTGCAATCGTTTTTCTCGCCCTTGCCTTTGACTTCATTAACGGTTTCCACGATACGGCAAACGCGGTAGCGACTTCGATCTCTACGCGTGCGATGAGCCCGAAAGTGGCCATTATCTCCGCCGCCTGTCTGAACTTCGTCGGTGCCCTGTATTCTTCGGAGGTGGCCAAGACGATCGGCAGCGGGATCGCGGATCCGACCAAGATCAACCACGGTGAATTTATCGTCATCGCGGCTCTGCTGTCCGCCATTATCTGGAACCTGGCTACCTGGTATTATGCCATTCCTTCCTCTTCCTCCCACACCCTGATCGGATCCATTGTCGGAGCCGTGCTGGCCGGAGCGGGAGCCGACTTCGTCAAATGGAGCGGTCTCGGCAAGATCGTGCTGATTCTGGTGCTGTCGCCGATTGTCGCATTTGTGGCCGGGTACATCATCATGACCATCATCAAATACCTGGTCATCCTGACGGGCAACAAATCCCGTTCGAAGCTAAACCGCGTATTTAAGTTCTTCCAGATCCTGTCCGCCTGGCTGCTGTCCTTCTCCCACGGGGGAAATGACGCTCAGAAAGCGATGGGTATTATCGTATTCGGACTCGTCGCTGCCGGAGCCCAGACAACCATGGACGTGCCGTTGTGGGTGAAAATCGCGGCTGCGACCGCAATGGGCCTCGGTACTTCGATCGGAGGATGGAAGATCATCAAGACCATCTCCAAAAACTTGATCAAAATCGAGCCGATCAACGGTTTCGCTTCGGATTTGACGTCCTCCATCGTGATTCAGACTTCCACGCATATGGGGATGCCGCTTTCGACCACTCACGTGATTTCCTCCGCGATCATCGGTTCGGGTTCCGTACTCCGGTTTCATGAGGTGAAATGGGGTACCGTAACGCGCATGATCATCACTTGGATCATTACGATTCCGATCAGCATCATCCTGTCTTATGTGCTGTACACCGTGTTGTTTAAGTTCTTCGTATAAAAATGAACAGTGAGTTCCATAAAAAAACCGCCATACGGCCCTAAAACGGGTCCTTATAGCGGTTTTTCTGGTTTTCAAGGCCAAACCCTCCATTGTTTATTCAGGAAGATAATAGGCCAGGCTCTGGAGATCTGCCGTAAAGTCCGCATGATGCACACGGATTTCTTCGGGAACTTTCAGAATGGACGGAGCGAAGTTCAGAATCGCTTCGATGCCCGACTTCACGAATTGGTTGGCGACATTTTGCGCTTCCGGAGCCGGAACGGTGATGATGCCGATTCGAATGCGGGAATCCCGGATAACATCGGCCAGATGCTCCATGGGCTGAACGCTCATGTTATTGATGACCTGGCCGATCTTGTCCGGCGACGAATCGAAAATCGCCGTTATTTTCATCTGTTCCCGCAAATAGATGTTATAGTTGCACAGCGCCCGGCCCAGATTACCGGCTCCCACGAGGGCAACCGGTATTTGGCGGTCGAGCTTCAGAATCTGACGGATCTTCTCGATAAGATAGGTCACATCGTAACCGATCCCCTTCTTTCCGAATTCGCCGAAGTAAGCCAAATCTTTGCGGATCTGTGCCGGGTTAAGATTCAGCTTCTGTCCCAGATCCTGGGACGAAACCGTTAAGACGTTTTTTTTCGAAAGCTCATTAAGAAAACGAAGATAGATCGGCAGCCGTTTTACGACAGCCTCTGATATTTTAGGTGACTTCAAGCGAGTTCTCTCCCATCCATTCCTGAATTCTCGGTACGATGCGCTCTACCGGCATATGTTCAATCTTCGGTCCCGGCAGGGAGTAGAGAAAGTGCTTGCCGTACTGCGTCTCAATGACACGCGTATCGTAGATCAGCACAATGCCTTTGTCCGAAGCCCTGCGTACGAGCCGGCCGAAGCCCTGCTTGAATCGGATGACGGCTTGAGGTACCGACAGTTTCATGAACGGGTTCTGATTCCGTTTTTTCAGGTTTTCGCTCTTCGCTTCAACCAGCGGATGGTTCGGCGGCTGGAAAGGCAGCCGTACGATAGCCAGACAAGTCAAGGCTTCTCCCGGAATGTCCACCCCTTCCCAGAACGAGCTCGTGCCGAGCAGAACGCACGCTTTATGCTCTTGGAAGAGCCGGGTCAGCTTGCTGCGGTTGCCGGTGTCCACCCCTTGACCGAGCACATGAATGCCGTGGGGGCGAAGATTTTCTTTCAGAACCGCGTGGGCCTGCTTCAGCATCCGATTCGAAGTGAACAGCACGAGCATCCTCCCTCGTGTGGCCACGGCCACTTCGGAAAGGGACTCCGTCAGCGCTTTGAGAAATTCCTCTTCGCCGCTGCGGCCCCGGATCATCGGAAAGTCCCGCGGTATGCAGACAAGAGCCTGCTGCCGGTACTGGAACGGGGACGGAAGCTGAACGGTTTTCAGCTTCGGATTCTCCTCTTCTTCGGTCGGCAGTTTCAGCCCCAGCTGATCCGCCGAATACTGGAACGATTTATTGACCGACAGCGTGGCCGAAGTAAGAATAACACTCTCCTTGTTATCAAAGAAATGTTCGCGGATAAGCGGACTTACGTCCATCGGCACGGAGATCAGGTTGATCGAACGGCTTTTGTTGTACGTCCCCGCTTCTACCCAATAAACGAAATTATCGTCCGCCATCTTCATAAAGAAGCGGAGCGTCTCCTTCGCTGCCTGTAATTCCTTAGCCACGCCGCCGAGGTCGGTTACGAAGCTCTGGACGTCGTATTCTTCCTGGACTTCTTTCAAATCCTGCGCGAGCGAATCCACGGATTTATACACATCTTGAATATGCTGTTCCAAAATCTCCTCGAGATCCGTGAAATCGCTCCAATTCGGAGGAAGCGAGTCTTTTTTCAGACGCATCACCAGGGAACCGGGATCGATTTGACCGGGCTCGGAATTCGTCTGGAGCAGCTCGTAAAACTTTTCACAGAGTAAATCCCAAGCTTCCTTAATCAGGAGTGTTTTCGGGAAAAGGTTGTCGATTCCGTTCATCCAGGTAGCCGCCCGGTAATCGTCGTCATACCGTTGAAGCTTCGTGCGGAGCGCCGGCAGCTGCCCGTTCCGGCTGTCCTTGAACAGCCAGAGAAGCTGGTTCGTCAGTCCCAGGTAATGAAGCTCTTTGCCCAGATGCTTGCTTGCCACTTCTTCGAAATGGTGAGCCTCGTCCAGGACGAGATGCTTATAAGCCGGCAGCACCCGGTTCTCGGCCTTCATATCGGTAAACAGCAGCGAGTGGTTCGTAATGACAACGTCCGAATTGTTGGCGTCATGGCGCGCACGGTGATAAAAGCATTTTTTGAACCACGGGCAGTGCCGGTTCTGACACGATTCCGCATCGCTGGACACGGTATGCCAGAAAGCGGCCCCTTTGTTCCCGAAGTGCAGCTCCTCTTCGTCGCCAGTCTGCGTCTGGCTCAGCCAGACTACCATCTGGGCGGCCGTAATGGCGTCCTCCTTGCCCGTATCGAACTCCTGCATGGAAATGCGGTTTTCGAACTTGCGGAGACATAAGTAGTGGCTGCGGCCTTTGAGGACCGATGCTTTAAAATTTACCGGGAAAATGTCGTGAAGCAGCGGAATATCCCGCTCCCGGAGCTGCTCCTGCAGATTGATCGTATGCGTGCTGACGACCACCTTCTCGTCATGCTTAATCCCGTAATACAGGGACGGGATCAAATAGCCAAGCGATTTGCCCGTGCCCGTACCTGCTTCGATCATGAGATGCCGGTCGTTCTGAAAGGCTTCCTCAATTTCATGAATCATGATTTCCTGGGCTTCGCGGCTTTCGAAATGCTCGAACTTCGCTTTCAGCGCTTCTTTTACCCCATCGTAAACGTCTTCAAAAGAGTCGCTCAGCTCCAGCACATCGTTCTCGTCGCGTATCGGGTCTTCGTCCCCCCAGTCCTGCACGTTCAGCGCGAACTGGCGGTAATACTGATGAATCGATTGGTCCAAAGGGGTCTGCTGTTCCTTAAACCGGGCGATTTCCGACATAAACCAGCCGAGGTCGCTCGTCTCGGCCGGCAAGATTTGAGCCAGCCGCTGAACCGTCAGCAAAGGCAGGGACAACAGCCTGTCCAGACTCATCGTCCAGATCTCCGCCGTAACGTCCGCATCGCTGTCTGCCTGGTGAGGCCGCTCATGCTCGATGCCGAAGGCTGAAGCCACCATGCCGAGCTGGTAAGTCGGAAGAGAAGGAAACACAATTCTCAGCATGTCGATCGTGTCCAGGACGCGCCCGGTAAAATCGGGGTAGCCCGTTTTTCGCAGGGCCCGCTGTAAAAAACCGAGATCGAACGATGCGTGATGGGCCACGAGAACGCAGTCAAAAAGCAGCGGATACATCTCGGCCATAATATCGTCTAGCTTCGGGGCATGCTCCACCATCTCGTCGGTAATGCCCGTAAGCTCCGTAATCGAAGAAGGTATACTGATCCCCGGATTTACCAGGGAAGTATACCTGTCGGTTACTTCCATATCATCTATAATAACGAGACCGACTTGGATAATATCGTCCGCCGGGCCCGTTCCTGTCGTTTCAAAATCCAAAACCGCAAATTTCATAAGCTCAAGCCTTCTTCCTTTCTCCAGCTTCTATCCTAAGCATACCACATTTAGAGGCCCAGAGGGGAAGTTAGTTTGTCAATTCCGTAAATAAGGAGATCATTCGTTCTTATTTCTTTTCATTCGTTCGATGCGGAAAAAAGCTCCAAACAGTTCGGATCGGCATGATAAGCTTTTTTAAAATATTCAAGCGCCTGTTCCAGATTCCGGTTCTGAAATTGAATGCAGCCCATCGCGTTGTAAGAGATGGCTTTCATCTGTTTATTTTCCGTAAGAGCCAGTAGAAGGGTAAAGTGCCGGGCCGCTTCCGCCGTATCTCCCTGACGCAGATAACCCATGGCGAGATAAGCCCTCGCAAGTAAAAAATCCGGTTCCCGTGCAAGGAGAGCCTCGAATTCCCGGGTCGCCCGCTCGTACATAAGCAGCATATAAAACCCCTGTCCGCGGATAAACTCCACCGCTTCTTTCCCCTCGGCCGGATGAGGCTGAGCCTCTTCGGCAGACTGCGGCAAGTCCGGCAGCTGCTGCGAATCGGATGCTGAGGTCGAAGAGGACGTGACGGATGCGTTTCCGACGGACAGGGTTTTTCCAAGCTTCTCCTCAAAGAGGAGCCAGTGCTCGATACAATCGTCACTAATGGCCTTCAGGGCCCCAAGCTCGTCTTCAAGCTCCGCTTTTAACGCGCCTTTCGCATTCGGCAACTGAAGCAGAATTTCATCCAACACTTCATTCATCGTGGCGAACAAATGTTTGAACACTGCGCATCCCCCACCTTCGGCTTTGCTGTCGTACATTCATTCTGCGTTGCCGAAGGGCTTTTCATACAAGTTCTTTAAGGGTGCCAGACGTTACAGTACAGTTGCATGCATTTCCTCTTTTAGCAGCTGGGCCACTTTATTGTTTTCTCCCATGATGGCAACGGTCGGCTTGTGGCGCCGCGCCTCTTCTTCGGTCATCATCGCGTAAGAAATGATGATCACGGTGTCGCCCGTCTGTACGAGCCGCGCCGCGGCACCGTTAAGGCAGATAACACCCGTTCCGCGCGGACCCGGTATGATGTACGTTTCCAGGCGGGCCCCGTTGTTGTTGTTCACGATCTGAACTTTCTCGTTTGGCAGCATATCGACCTGATCCAGCAGATCCTCGTCGATCGTAATGCTTCCGATATAATTAAGATTCGCCTCGGTCACCGTCGCACGGTGAATTTTGGCTTTCATCATGGTTCTGAACATGCGATCACTTCCCCAGGGTTAAAATAGTGTTGTCGATAAGCCGTGTGGCGCCGAATTTGACCGCCAGCGCGACGATAAGCTGAACGGGTACGCCGGCCTCCACCGCTTCCGGCCGCTCCAGCTGCGGGTACGTCAAAACCTCTACGTAATCGATATCGGCCAGAGGAGCTTCTTCGATGACGGCCTTTACGGCGCCGCGGAGGTCTTCCGCCCGGAAAGCAGCATGCTCCCGCGCCCAGGCTTCCGCAGCTTTCAACGAGCGGCTCAGAACGAGTGCCTGCTCGCGTTCGTCCTTGCTCAGGAATACGTTCCGGGAGCTCATCGCAAGTCCGTCCTCTTCGCGTAAAATGGGGCACGCCACAATGTCCACGTTCATGTTAAGGTCCTGCACCATTTGCGAAACGACGGCAACCTGCTGCGCATCCTTAAGTCCGAAGAATGCTTTATCGGGCTGAACGATATTAAACAGCTTGGCAACGACCGTAGTCACCCCGTCGAAGTGCACCGGACGTGAAGCGCCGCAGAGTACCGAAGTGATGCCCGATACGGAAACGGTCGTTTTGACCGGTCCCGGATACATTTCTTCGACCTGGGGCAGAAAAATGATGTCCACGCCGGCTTCTTCCGCCAGCTTCAAGTCCCGCTCCGTATCCCGCGGGTAACGGTCCAGATCTTCGGTAGGACCGAACTGCAGCGGGTTGACGAAGATGCTGAGCACGACAATTTCGCTCGCTTCGCGGGCCGCTTTGATCAGGCTCAAATGCCCTTCGTGAAGATAGCCCATCGTAGGTACGAAACCAACCGGGGCTTTAAGAGCCGCCCCGATCCCGGATTTTTTCCGTTCCAATGTACCGCGCAGCAAGGCTATGCTTTGAATAACTTCCAACGTCTCTCTCTCCTTCAGAACTTAGAGGTAGGATAACCGTTTATTTAACGGCCGTTCCGTACAAATACTGGAGAACTTCGTTGTCTCCTTTAAAGCTGTGCTGCTCGGCCGGGAATTTGCGGCCTTTCACTTCCGCCACATACTGCCCGATTCCTTCTCGGATGGCGAGGCCGACCTGCGCGTAAGCTTTAACGAACTTTTTGGCCGGAGCATCCGGCTCGTAGCCGAGCATATCGTGAAAAACGAGAACCTGGCCGTCACAGGCAGCTCCTGCACCGATACCGATTGTCGGGATGGACAGTTTGCTTGTGATCCATTCCGCCAGTTCTTCCGTTACCAATTCCAATACGATCGCGATTGCGCCTGCTTCTTCGAGCGCTTTAGCGTCTTCCATCAGTTTGCGGGCCTGCTCGGAATTTTTGCCCTGTACGCGGTACCCGCCAAGCACGTGAACCGACTGAGGAGTCAATCCGAGGTGGCCGACGACGGGAACACCCGCCTGAGTCAGCGCTTTAACCGCATGGGCAATTTCCGCGCCGCCTTCCATCTTCACCCCTTTGGACAGCCCCTCGCGCATAATCCGTCCCGCGTTCTGAAGGGTCGTATCCAGGCTTCCGTGATACGTCATAAACGGCAGATCCGTTACGACAAAGGCCGATTTTACGGCACGCGTTACCGTTTTGGCATGATAAATCATTTCGTCCAGCGTAACGGGCAGAGTAGATTCATGACCCTGAATCACATTTCCCAGGGAATCTCCCACCAGAATCATGTCCACTCCCGCTTCGTCCGCCAGTTTGGCCGTCAAATAATCGTAGGCCGTCACCATCGAGATAGGTTCCTTGCTCGCTTTCATTTTTTGCAGCTTGACAGTCGTCACCGGTTTGCGCTCTTGCGCCATGTCAATCCCACGCTTTCTTTTTTAATGTGGAAAAAATAAAACCGTGCTTCCGTCCAAGCCTTGACCGGGTTCTAAGCATCAAAAAAACCCTTCAGCAAACAGACTGAAAGGGCGCATAGTCAAAGAATCGTGAATCGTATGATCCTTCTGTCTCGGTCCTTCAGGCTCAGAGCAGAATCAGAAAACACACAAACGTACTTTATGCAGTTGTCTAAAGCGTTAACCGTATAAGTGCAGTTCCGAAGATACCGCCTTACGGTGACAGTATATCAAAAACCCGTTCTTTTGAACAGACGGTTTAGCGTAATTCGACATCGCCGCTGTAAATTTTAATTTTGCGTCCGTCGTCCGCGATCACGGTTAACGCCCCACTGTCATCAAGCGAATCCGCCCGGCCTTCCACCGTTCCTTCACCCGTTTTGACCCGGATGGGACAATTCAGCGATACGCTCATCGCTTCCCACATGATCCGGATCGGAGCGAACCCGTTTTCCAGATACAGGTCGTAGAGCTGCTCCAGCTCATTCAGAAAAGCCGCAATCATCGCTTCCCGCTTAACGGGGGATCCCGATTCCAAGGCAAGTGAAGTCGCGACCGGCTTCAGAGCTTCCGGGATATCGGCATCGGTCAGATTCGCCGTAATGCCGACACCGATTATGACGTATTTCAGCCGCTCGTCTTCTCCGCTCATTTCGAGCAGAATCCCGCTTACTTTGCGGCCTTTGACCAGCAGATCATTGGGCCATTTGATGCCGATTTCGACGCCGCACTCCTTGCGGATGGCCCGGCAAAGAGCTACCGCGGTAAGCAGCGTAAGCTGAGGAACGAAATAAACCGGTACACGCGGCTTCAAGATCAGGCTCATCCAGATGCCCTTTCCTTTCGGCGAATGCCAGTGCCTGCCCATCCGGCCGCGGCCGGAGGTCTGCTCTTCGGCAAAGACCAGCGTCCCTTCCTCGGCCCCTTCCGCAACGAGCCTATGCGCTTCGTTCATTGTGGAGTCTACCGCTTCCCGGACTTCGATATGCCTGCCCATAAACCGTGTCTGCAAGGCTTCCTCGATATGAGCTTTTCGGAGCTTGTCCGGCTCTTCTATCAGACGATAGCCTTTTCGGGTGACGGCTTCGAACTGAAAACCGTCCTGCCGGAGACTTTCGATATGCTTCCAGACGGCTGTCCGGCTGCATCCCAGCTCCCGGCTGATTTGCTCGCCGGACAAATATACGCCCGGATTGCTCCGGAACAAGTCTACAATTCGCTCGCGTACCGCCATCAGTCACTCATCTCGCATTTCTGTAGGACGGAAAGCTTCCGTCATTAAAATTTCTTTGGTGTTTTCCAATTCCCCCAAGGCAACCCGTTCCAGAAGCCTATTCAGCGCTTCGCCTATCCAGGGTCCCGCCTTTTGTCCGCTTTGCGCCATCAGATCGCTTCCGCCGACGGCGAGATCTTTGACGCTATAAACCGGCATTACGCGTATCCATGGTTCACCGTTATCCAGGTAAACGACAGCTTCGTCCGTCATGAAGCGGAAAAGTTCTTCCAGACATGCTTCACTGGCCGCTGTATGTATGTCTTCGCCCGTGGAGCGGTCCCCTGAAGCTTCGTACCGGCCGAATGCATGGTCTGGCACCGCCTGACCAGTCTGCAGGGGATTCGCGGACGGCGGAGCGTCTTGCCCCGGACGCCCGGTTTCCGTGTGTGAAGCAGCAAGGCCGCCTGACTCACCTTGAGTCATCGCCGAGCCGGACTCCGCGAAATTTGCGGACGACGGAGCGTCTTGCTCCGGACGCTTGGCTCCCGTGTGTGAAGCTGTAAGGCAGTCTGACTCACCTTGAGTCATCGCCAGGCCGGACTCCGCGGAATTTGCGGACGGTGGAGCGTCTTGCTGCCGCCACGCTGCCCGCAGCAGACACGCCGCGCGCATCCAGCCGCGCGCCGCCTCCTTGCCGTTGGCAAGCACGGCAAGCTTGAACCGCGCGGCTGCGCGCTCCTCCGCGGACGCCGGTGCGTCCGGCCGCGGCCGCACCGCCGCAGCTTCAGCGTCACCGCGCTGAAGCTGTGCATGCACGGCGAGGATGCGCGTCAGACGCGCAATGTCCTCGCCAGGAAACGTCAGCGCGCGCAGCTCCGCTCTGACGGCTTCAAGCTGCTGCGAACCGAGCAGCAGCAGCAGAACCGCCCATCTGTCCTCTTCCGCAGGGACAGAGGACAGATGGGCGATGACCGCCCGCGCATGGGGATGTCCCCATGCGGCGAAGGGCAGCGCGAGCGGAGTCTTGGCGTGCCGCCACAGCCCGCTCGCGAGGAGCAGACCCGCGGCGCGAGCCGGGTCGGCGCCGCCCACCATGCGCTGGAGCTCCGCGCGTACGCGCTCCATCGCGATGTGCCGCAGCAGAGGGGCCTGCCGCAGCAAAGCCTGCCACGTGGCCTCTTCGATGTCGAGGCCGTATTCGGCTGCGAACCGGATGCAGCGCAGCATCCTCAAGGCATCCTCCCCGAAACGTTCGGATGCCTCCCCCACGCATCTCAGAACGCCTCTGTCCATATCGCTTCGCCCTTCGAACGGATCGATCAGGCTTCCTTCCGCATCCATGGCCATGGCGTTCATCGTGAAGTCGCGTCTTTTCAAATCTTCTTCCAAATCCGTAATGTATTCGACCTGCGCCGGTCTTCGGAACCCCTCGTAATCCGTTTCTTTCCGGAATGTGGTGACTTCAAAACTGTACGCCCCCGTAAGGACCGTTACCGTGCCGTGCTGAAGCCCTGTAGGCACCGTTTTGGGGAATGCCTCCATGACATCTTCTGGTTTAGCCGAAGTCGCGATATCCACATCCTTAACGGGTCTTCCCAGAACAAAGTCCCTGACAAACCCGCCGACAAAATAAGCCTCATGCCGAAGGGAGCGCAGCCTCTCAAGCACTCTGCGCCCTTCTTCAATCATGGTCCGGTTTTTCTCTTCCATGGTATGTACTCTTCCTTCCGTTACCGGATCACGCTTACCCTTCCGCGCAAGCCTGTTTATCCACCCGGTGCGACGAAGGCAGCTCTCTTCCCAAAACCCGGTAATAGATCTCTTCGTACTGCATCGTGATCCAGTCGTTGCAGAACGTCGTGCGGGCACGGTTCAGACATGCGGCCGACATTTTTTCGTACGCCTGCGGATCACGGAGCAGCTCGACTGCATACTCCGCCATTTTCTCGGTGTCGCCGATCTCCGCCAGAAAGCCGGTCTCCCCGTGCGTCACGAGCTCGGGAATACCACCCGCTATCGAACCGACCGTCGGCACGCCACAGGCCATCGCTTCCAGAGCGACAAGCCCGAAGCTTTCTTTTTCCGAAGGCAGAAGCATAACGTCTCCCAGGGAAATAAGCTGCGCCACATCATCCTGTTTGCCGCAAAAGTTGACCCGGTCGCTAAGACCCAGCTCTTTCACGTACGAAATCACTTTGGACAGCTCCGGGCCTTCCCCTACAAAAAGAAGACGGCTCGGGATTTTTTCGCTGACGCGCTTGAAAATATCGACAACGTCCGTAACCCTTTTGACCGGCCGGAAATTCGAAATATGCAGCAATATTTTCTCGTCGTCCCGGGCGAACTCTTTGCGGAGCGACTTCACGTCCCGCGGATAATACACCCGTTTGTCCACAAAGTTGTAGGTCAGATCGATGTCACGGGAAATATCGAGCGTTTCTCTCGTTTCCGTGATCAGATCGTTGGAAACGGCCGTAACCGCATCGCTTTCGTTAATGGCGTACCGGATCAGGTCGCTGATGGACTGATCCTGGGCTAGTACCGTGATGTCCGTCCCGTGAAGGGTCGTGACGACTTTTAAGTCCGGTCCCACCATCTGCTTGGCCAGCAGCGCACAAACGGCATGCGGGATCGCATAATGCACATGCAACAGATCCAGCTTCTGCATCTGAGCCACCTGCGCAAGCTTGCTTGCAAGGGACAAATCGTAAGGAGGGTAGCGGAATACGTAATAATCGCTGACCTCTACCTCGTGATAGTAAATGTTCCGGTGAAACTTACCCAGCCTGAACGGCATGCTGTGCGTGATAAAATGGACCTCGTGGCCTTTTTCCGCGAGCAGCTTGCCGAGCTCCGTCGCAACCACTCCGGAACCTCCCAGGGTAGGGTAGCACGTGATTCCGATTTTGAGCTTATCCTTCATGCTCAGGTTCCTTTCTTGGACAGAAAGTATTGAAGTGCAACGGGCAGCTTGGACATAAACCCTTCCGCGTAAACCATCATCCGCTTCTGTCCCAGCAGCGCGTCTCTCGCTTCCACGCGTTCCACGTAATTCTGGTTCAGGGGGGTCAGAACAATGTCCTCTCCGACCTGAGGAGGCGAGAATTGGGAACGGTAAGCTTTTAACACGTCTTTCTTGTCGGGATAGGCGTCCGAAACATCTACCACAATGTCCGGATCCACGGTATCGTTAATGAAATAAAAGAAAAGGCTCTCCACTTGACAAGCTTCCGTTTCGGGCAAATACCGTCTAAGTTTGGCGTTGAAAACCGCTTCCTGCACTAGGCGCGAGCATGCGATATGATCCGGATGACGGTCTTCCCAGTACGGGGCAAACACGATTTTAGGCTTTCTCAGCCGGATTTCCTTCGTAATCGCTTCAATCTGATCCTTCGAGACGGCCGATAAGCCCCGGTCGGGAAGCCCGAGATTGGACCGGAGCACAATCCCCATCGCTTCCGCCGCTTTGTTCGCTTCTTCCAGCCGGTTTTCGGGCGTCCCGTTCGACGACATTTCCGACCGGGTCAGATCGCACAAGCCTACGGTATAACCCGCTCTTGTGTGTTTCAAGATTGTACCGGCCATTCCGATCTCCGCATCATCCGCATGCGCTCCGAATACGAGGATATCTACCGTCTGCATTATTCTTCCCCCGGCTTGTACTTGTCGACAAGCTCCCGCCAGGCGAAATCCCCTCTATCCAGAGCGCGTACAAGAAGCTCCGCGGTAGCGATATTCGTTGCGACGGGGATGCCCATTACGTCGGATAAACGGAGCAGAGCAATGATATCGGGTTCATGAGGCTGGGCCATCAAAGGATCCCGCAGGAAAATAATCAGGTCCATCTCGTTCTGAGCTACCATCGCACCGATCTGCTGATCCCCGCCAAGGGGGCCTGACATAAACCGGTGGATCGTTAGACCGGTATTTTCCATAATCCTTTGTCCCGTGGTTCCGGTTGCGAAAAGCCGGTTCCCATCGAACACCTTTTCATAGGCGATTACGAAATTGACCATCTCGTCTTTTTTTCGGTCGTGGGCGATTAAGGCAATATTTAAGCTCACTTGTAAACTCTCCCTTCCCTGCCTTCAGGGGGCCTGCTGATATGTATGTTTCGTAGAGGAGCATGAAAAATAAGGATAGTAGGTTATAAAAGTCCACTTTCGGGAACGAAGCAATTCAGTCAGTCGATAAAATGTTCGAAGCCGTAAATCATGCCTTCATAAGTCATCACTTTATGCACGGCCGTATTGACGCCTGGCATATAAGCCGCTCGCTCATAAGAATCATGACGGATTTTAAGCGATTCTCCGTACGCCCCCATAATAACCTCCTGCTGGGCAAAAACACCCGGAAGCCGGACGCTATGGATACGGAAACCGTTATAATAAGCTCCGCGCGCTCCTTCAAGCTGTTCCTCTTCTTTGGGGTTGCCTTGCCGGAATTCTTCCCGGTTCTTAGAGATCAGCTCCGCTGTTTTCACGGATGTACCCGACGGAGCATCAAGTTTCTGGTCCCCGTGATATTCGATAATTTCCAGGTGGGGAAAATATTTGGCCGCCTGCGAAGCGAATTTCATCATCAGAATAGCGCCGATGGAAAAATTGGGGGCGATCAGTCCGCCGATTTTCTTCTCCTTGCATTGTTTGTCCAACTCTTCGATATCCTGGGTCGTAAAGCCGGTCGTTCCGATTACCGGTCTGACACCGTGACGGATAGCCAGCGCCGTATTGGCGACAGCGCTCTGAGGTCCGGTGAAGTCTACCAGAACGTCCGCTTTGCCTTCAACCAAAGCCATTTCCAGATCGTTGGACATTTTAACGCCGCAATCCGGAAGACCCACCAAAGATGCGGCGTCTACCGGACCGGAGGACCGGTCAACGGCAGCCACCAGCTTTAATGAAGAATCTCCGAGCACCATTTTTACCACTTCACGGCCCATCCGTCCGCTTGCTCCGGCAACCGCTACTTTAATTACTTCCTGAGTCATCACATATACCGCCCTTTCTTATCTTGTGCAGTGTTTAAGGTTTCAAATACTGGCGCAGCTTCCTGCGGTACTCATCGAGCAGTACCGCCGCTGCCTTATTCAGCGGTTCAAGGCGAATGGCCTCTTCGGCCGCGTGTACGGCCAGGTCAAAGTCGCTTAAGCCCGCGTAAGCAGCGGCAAGCTTCAAGCAGGCCTCCGCACTCAGCGGATCCAGGGCAGCCGCCTGCTTCAGCAGAACGATCGCGTTTTTTAGCGGCTCCCTATCCCGGCTTTGGTCCAGATACTTGTCCGCTTCCGCAATCAGTGCTTTGGCTTTCAGCGTAGTCAGATGATACTGATAAGCTTCGCTTTCCGGTTCCAGATCATAAGCGTCGACCGCATGATCGATCGCTTTCGCGAGCTTTCCGCTCCTGGCATACGTAATCGAAAGCTTATAATGGTAAGAAGCGTTACCTGGCTCCGATAATACCGCCTTTTCGAACCATGCGATCGCTTCTTCGAAATCATTATTCAGAATAGCCTCATAGGCCTTCTGAATTTCCTGTTCCCCATCCATCATCCATCCTCCTTCCGCCCGCAAAAGAGCCGGGGATGGTACAGCATATGAGGATTAGCCGGAATCGGTGTTTATTTTGGTCCATCTGTCCGCATCGCGGGTGCTGAATTTCTTCATCACTTTATCGTGCGCTTCGGTTAAATCAATCCCCAGCGAATTGGCGAAGCAAATGGTAATAAACAAAATGTCACCGAGCTCCAGCTCAATCGAGTTTTCTTCTTCGGATGCTTTCTTAGGCTTTTCCCCGAACTGGTGATTGACTTCCCTGGCCAATTCCCCGACTTCCTCGGACATTCTGGCCAGCATGGCAAGAGGACTGAAATAGCCTTCTTTAAACTGCGATATGTATGTATCCACTTCCTGCTGCAGATCCTTCATTGAACGTTCCGCCATAAAAGGGCCTCTCTTTCTTTCCAGCCTAACTTAAATCTTATCAACATCTTATTATAGACTCGTTTTTATTGCAATTTTCGATTTTCGGACAACACTTTCCTTGTATGACATTCAGCTTACAGGGAAAACCAAAGATAAGCAGCAAGCGAAGTCATACAAGAAGGCGGGATTCAGATGAAACGGCTGTACAGTTTTTCGCTTTGCGTTATGATGCTCTTAACCGTTTGCGGTACCTGCATCGCGCAATCCGCTGACCGGGGCATACACGGAGAACCCGGGACGCTCGGTTATCCCGATAATAAGCCCTCATCCTACGGAACTCAGCCGATCAAGTCCGGCATTAGCGGGTCCACCGGAACGGCCGATCCGGCAGAGTATTCAAACGGCGGCGTAGGCACCAGTCTGCCCCAGCCTCCCCTAGACCCGATTCCTAAGCCGGGCGATTACCCTCCGTCCAAAGAGTATAACGTCAATCTGATGCAGTTCGATTCCAAAGTATCCGATTCCGCGAGGAGAGACGATCCCGACTGGGACTGGCTGGGCTTCATAGGTTTGCTCGGTTTAGCCGGATTTATCGGCAAATACCGCAAAAAAGATTTTTATTAACGTTTTTCTTTCCATGCAAAAAAACAGGCCAAGGAATGGAATCAGGCCTGTTTTTCCTTATGATCCGGCAGGGACAACTATGTCCTCTCGGGGACCCGGATGACAACGGCCCCGAATTTCATTACAATAGGATTGGTGATTAGTGGCAAGTCCGGGAAGGAGGAGACAATAATGGCAGTGGCATTAAAAGATAAGACAATGCCGTATTTGAAGCAGTTTATGCCGATCGCATTCGGAACCGCCATCTTTTCGTTCGGGGTCCATTATTTTGTCATTCCCAACGAGCTTATGGAAGGCGGGCTAACGGGCATTTCGCTGCTTCTGCACTATATTTTCCTGCTTCCGCCTTCCGCAACGACGCTCGTTCTGAATGTGCCGCTCTTTTACTTGGGATGGAGACATTTCGGCTCCAAAGCTATGGTCTACACGATTTTCGGCTCTCTTTCGTCGTCGTTTTTCTTATGGGTAATGGAAATCATGATCGGAAAAGGATGGATTGTCCCCTTTATCACCAAGCAGGATTATTTGCTTGCCGCGTTATATGCGGGTTTTACGATTGGCCTCGGACTCGGGATCGTATTCCGTTTCGGGGGAACGACCGGGGGATCGGATATTCTTGCCCAGCTGGGCAACAAGTGGAAGGGATGGAGCGTCGGGCAGGTCATTCTGCTGATCGACCTCATCGTTATCGGCACGTCTTTATTCTACATACCGAAGGAAAAAGTACTTTACTCGCTGGTCAGCGTGTTTATAGGCTCCAAAATGATCGACTATATTACGGAGGGCTCGCATTCCGCCAAAGCATTTACGATCATTACCAATGAAGCGGAAAAAGTGTCTCAGGCGATTCAAAAGGAATTGGACCGGGGCGTCACTCTTTTTCCGGCCAAAGGAGCTTTCTCCCGTCAAGAGAAAGAAGTGGTCTACTGCGTGGTCTATCGGCAGGAAATGCGGCGGCTCAAGGAACTGGTCAAATCCATTGACCCCACCGCATTCATTATTATCAACGAAGTGCACGAAGTATTGGGAGAAGGCTTCAAGGTCGACTAGAAGCCTTCTTTATTTTTATGCCGGACAGTGTCGTAACCGGGCTTCAGGCGGAACATCCTCCAGCCGGCATACAGCAGGACGCCGATAATGAACGCGCCGACTCCGAGCGACCAGAATACAGGTTCCTGCGTGTCGGGCAGCGGCAGGAAAGCTTCACGGTCGGAACGGCCGAATATTCCGTCGATCGTTTTGCCGAACTCATCCGAGGCTTGAAGCATATTCGCTTTGTCCAGATCGGGCGCGGACAATCCTTTTCTCATAAACACGAGCAGGGAATCCAGCTTCTCCACTTCTGCGGGAGCTCGGCTGATAAGCAGCGCCGGACGAATCGTCGACATATGCCGGTACAGCTTGTTGTAAGCCAGCAAGGCTTCAAGCTTCTTCCGGGCCGCTACGTTCGTCTCGATCCGTTTCAGGTCATCTTTGATCAGCTTGTAGTACTGGAGCCACATCGGCTGTCCCCGGTGGGTAAGCGCATCGGCGGCCAGTCTTATTTTTGCGGCGGCGAAGCGAGCTTCATCCTGGGAAAAAGAAACAGAGGCATAGGTTTTCTTCGCCTCCGTAATCGTTTCCGTCAAAGCGTGCAAACCTTCTATCGTGATCGAACCGTCATACGTCAGCTTCGTCGCAAGTTCTCCGAGCTGCTCGAGTTCGATTCTGGCTTCAGTCGTTTTCCCCTGTTCCGACAGCTTGTACAGCTGTTCCGCGGCTTCATTCAAGGATTCAGCCGTTTTCATTTGAACCGGAGTCATCGATGCCGCGGGAACTGCTTCTTTCGGAGCGGTTGCACACCCGACCGTCACCGATGTGAAGATTGCCCATGCTCCGAGCAATCCGATGATCCGCTTGCAAGAACTAAACAACATGTGGACATCCCTCCTACCCCATCATATGGAGGGATGTCCACATTTAGACCTTGCGGAGCCGGTGTTTTTGATAAGGCAGATAGGCAAGTGCCACAAGGATGCCCGCTGCGCTTAACCCGATGGTAAACCACTGGATCGTATCCAGATGAGGCATCAGCACCTCGGAGAGTCTGGGAAAGATTCCCCGCGTATAATCCATCCAGTCGTTCGCAAACACCCAAACGGCTACCAGCATCAATGCGGGAATCGAATATGTCATCACCGATGCGAATAAAAGCACCTCAACCGCCATGCCCAGATGAGAAAGGGTCAGCATCCAGTCCTGCCAAGCGACCGGGTCTCCCAGCGCATAGCCGGACCAGATCATGGCTACGGCCCAGATCCCGTACTTGAAGGAGGTCACGAGCCCGAACGCTTCAATAAACCCCCGCAGCAGCGACGGTTTCCCCAAACCGACTCCGTTCGTGCGCTCATCTTTTAACAGATAGAGAAGGCTAAGCGTAAAAAACAGACTTGCCGTCGGGCTATCCGGAACAAAAGGCAGATACCAGACAGGCTCAAAATCATACGTATCTATTAACTGATATTTATACCAGTAATATCCATACACGGTTCCTAAAGCATTCACCCAAAACAGCAGCCAAAGCATAGGCCGGCTTCTCAAGAGAGTAAGTGCCTGATGCAGGATGGCGTTATTTCTCATCGTTCTGCTCCCCTCGGAAATCCCGCTTAACGGATTTCTTCCGTACATTTGGTTTTACAAAAAAACCTGACCGTCTGCGTACGGTCAGGTTCTTAGACATGCTTATTGGGCTTTCTTTTGTTTAGCGAGCCAGTCAGCCAGTTTGTCCAAATCGGCATCGGTCAACCCTTTGGCGATGTTGTCTTTATACTGAGGCTGCATAGCCCCCTGGCCGTTCTTGATGATATTCATGATCTGTTCCTTATCATGCTTGTCGCCTACACCGCGAAGTGCGGGGATTCCGTTGTTCGGCATCCCTTTCAGGTCGCCGCCATGACAAGATACGCATGTCGCTTTCTTGTAAATCTCAGCAGCCGGATCGTCTGCCGCGACGACGCCTGCCGCTTTCTGCTGCTGTCCGCCACCGCCGGAAGCGGCACCGCCAGCTGCTCTCTTCTCTTTCATTTCTTCTTCACGCTTGATGTGCTCCGGAATCGTGTTAGTCGCTTTCAATTCCAGCTGGTAATGATGCCAGGAGGTATACGTCAAGTATGCGGAAGCGATTAACGTCAGAAGCGCCAACGAAGAAGCGATCGGGCGTCTGTAGAAACGGCGCTCTTTACCTGTATCCAGGAAAGGTGCCAGAAGAAGTCCGCCGAACATCAGTCCGGGTACGATCAGCGTACCGATAACGACGTACTGATCCGATGTATACGGATATTTCAGCAGTTGGTACATAAACAGGAAGTACCAGTCCGGAATCGGAATAAAGGATGTGTTCTTAGGATCAGCCGGGTAGCCGAGCGGCGCCGGTTCTGAAATAACCAGACACAATACACCGACCAGAAACACAACGGCAACCATCCATTCTTTCAATAGAAAGTTCGGAATGAAAGCTTCGGATTTCCCCGGATAAGACGAATAATCCGGAGGTACGGTGTTTTTTACTGTTTTCTTAACACGAGAGTCGCCTACATAGACGACTTTCTCGCCATCTTTTTGTCCGTGAGCCACTTAAGTACCCTCCTTTCATTTTATAGCGGTCCGGAAATCCCCTGCCTGCGAATCATTATGAAGTGTCCGGCCAGTAATGCGAGGAGAGCTGCAGGTAAGAAGAACACGTGAAGTGCGAAGAATCTCGTCAGCGTCTGCGCACCTACAATATCTCCACCCTGCAGGAACGTTTGAACATATTGACCCAAGAATGGAATCGATGCTGCGATCTTGATCCCTACTTGCGTTGCATAGTAGGCTTTGTTATCCCAAGGAAGCAGGTAACCGGTGAAACCAAGACCAAGCATGACAAAGAAAATCAGCATACCGACGACCCAGTTCATTTCACGAGGCGCTTTGTAAGAACCCGTGAAGAAAACGCGGAGCGTATGTAACAGCATCATGACGATAACAAGGGATGCTCCCCAGTGGTGCATACCACGCACGATAACACCGAATGCTACCTGGTGCTGCAAATAGTCAACGCTTGCATAAGCGTTGATAATGTCCGGTGTATAGTACATGGTCAGGAACATACCGGACAAGATTTGAATTACAGTGACAAAGAACGTCAGACCGCCGAAACAATAAACGAAAGCGGAAAAATGGTGAGCCGGGTTGACGTGTTCGGGAACCTCGTGATCGGCTACGTCCCTCCAGATCGGCGTGATATCTAGACGTTCGTCGATCCAGTTGTACATATTTTTAAACATCTGATCGTTACGCCCTCCTTATTTCGCCCTTGTGTTAGCGTGCAGCTGTCCCAGATAGACGAATCCTTTATCGATTTTTACGTCGTATTCGTCCAGCGGAGCTGGAGCTACCGCAAGGTTTTTGCCGTCAGCGGTGTAATGCGCGCCGTGGCATGGGCAAAAATACTGGTTTTTGTACTCCGGATTGTTGTTCCAGTTAACCGTACAACCCAAGTGCTTGCATGTCGGGTTCAAGGCGAAGACTTTGCCATCTTGACCCTTGGTGATCCATGCTGTCAGTTCCACATCGCTCTCGTACCAGCCGTCCACCTGATGGACTTGGAACGTGAATGATTTGGGCTCATTCGTAATTTTGGCTTCTTCAACTACTTTGATCCAATCCGAAGCCTTCTTCGGCTGAAGCACCGGATCCACCGCGAATCTCAGCATTGGAGCTACCATACCGGCTGCCATGAAAGCAGTGGTACCGCCGAGCGTGTACGAAAGAAACTGGCGGCGGGACATTTGACGCCGTACTACAGGCTTTTTGCCATGGTGCTCATTCGAATTGTTGCGTTCACTCATTTCGCGTGCTACCCCCCTAAGCCATTCAATTTGTCGCATGACAAATCGAACCTATATCACGTGTCGTTCGACATTATCTTACACTTCATAGACTAGGACATTACTAATAATATCCTACGACCTTTGGGGCGTCAAGGTTGTAGCCGCAAGGTCGAGGGAGTGCCTTCTCGGGTTATCTTGTGATTTTAACAAAATTGTCACAATTTCCTCCGGGAAACACGCCATCCTTTTTATCTTTACCAAATTTTCGAATTCTAACGAATCTCTTCTGATTTTTTTGAAAACCAGAGCTGTTCGATCCGTTCCCCTATCGTTTTCTTCGCTTCCTGTCCGGGATACTGCAGCGCCTCGGGGGAAATGTACACGATCAGATCCGCATTCGGCAGCTGCCAAGCCCCGATCTCAGGATGAGCGGTCACCACGACCACATAAGCGAAACCGACCTTCCTTAACTGTCCGCAGGTCCGTTCCACGTACTCCCGGTCCGTATCCTCCGCGGAGCAGTAATGGAGAGCCGGGTACGTGACGACTCTTCCTTTGTAGGGAATCTCCAGCACGTCCAGTACGTCCCTGAGGCTTTCCAGAGCGTCTCCCGCTTCCCAGGGCTGCTCCGCACCGCCCAGCCCCGTAACGGGAAGCAGACAGGTGTCCAGGTACGGCTGCAGGTCCGTCCAGTCTTTTTCCGTAATCTCGCTAAACTTCATCCTTCTCTCCCCTTCCGATCAATAGAGCTACTTTACCATATCGGGGCAAACGGTGGGTACCCTTTTATCCCGCGGAAATCAAAAAATCCCCTCCTTCCGCAGCCCCGCATCCGTCTGGATGGTCCGCAAGAAAGAGAGGATAATGACGGGACATGCCGAGGTTGCAGCAGTCCTGTTTTTCAATAAGATTTGCGACAATACGGGCAGCCTAGCTGGGGGATTGGATGGATTTGAGTTCGGCGGTAAGCGCTAAAAAAGTAGCTTCATCACCCTCGGCTAGAGCGCTGTCAATCTGTTGATAGAGATGATTTTCTTTATATTTCCGCATGGCATCATCCATTACCAATTCAGCGATCAGACCCAGCAGCGCTTCATTTGAAACATTCATTCTTCCCATAGGGATCTACCTCCAGGTATCGTCCGCACAATGCAGAGCAGCGATAGGATTGTATTACTTCCCTGGTTCCATCCGGTACTCTCTTCCCTTGCTTACATAGTTATCCGTCGTGCGTTTCATCCGTTCGAGATCCTGAGGTGTTAATTCCCGCACAACTTTTGCCGGAGTTCCCAGCGACAGCGTATAAGCCGGAAGAATCGTACCTTCAGTAACGAGAGAACCTGCCCCTACTAAAGCATATTCACCGATCTCGGCGCCGTTTAGTACGATCGCCCCCATTCCGATTAATGTGCCCCTGCCTATACGGCAGCCGTGTATGAGGGCACCATGACCGACGGAAACGTCGTCTTCTAAGATCAGCGGCTGGTCCGTGTTGACATGACCGATGCATCCGTCTTGAATATTGCTCCGGTTCCCGATCCGGATCGGAGCCAAATCTCCTCTCAGGACGGCATTGAACCAGATGGTGGAATCTTCACCGACGGAAACATCTCCGATAATCTGTACGCCCGGGGCGATGTAGACCGAAGACGCGATAGCGGGAAATAAGCCTTTAAAAGGATGCAGCATAGCGCAGCTCACTCCTCTGGATTTTTTCTCATCATAGATGCCGGGAGGAGAAGCCGTCAAACGTTGCGGCCGGTTAAGGGCAGCCGCAGATCAACGGGCGCTATTCTTTCAAATCGATTTTGTCTTCTTCGGCAATCTGGTTGCCGGCAATCGTTTTGCCGCCCAGAGGGGTAATGCGGACCACGGCTCCGGCATGTTCTTCTTCCCCGTCGGCCAGCAGTCCCAGATGCATCATCATGGCGATAATCCGCTGTTCGAAAATCGATTCCGGCGAATCGTAGTAAAAGGGCCGGATTAACGGACATAACACTTCCGCCAGCGACGCGGTCGTCACCCAACTGCCGGCCAGGCGGGCCGTCCACTGTACGATGGACTGGAGGTTGTAGACAGGGCCTTTGTAAAGCCGGAGCCAGAAACGGTACAGCTCGTCCTGGTCCGGTCTCAACCCGGCGGCCGTCATCTCCGCGCCTTTCTCCGTGAGGAGCAGCAGCCCGCTCCGTTCCTGGAGAAGCCCCTGGAAAAAGCAGTAGTCGTAGATCAGCGAGAACCGGTTCGGATATTCCTTGAATTTGCGTCCGTAGCCGAATCTCCATGCCGTCTTGCCTACCAGTTCTTCCTTGACCGCCATGTTGCCCAGTATCTGAGACAGCTGCCGCTTGTACATGACGTCTTCATGGGTCAGCAGCACTTCATGGTCCCTGATATACCGCATAAGCTGAAGTACATCGTCAGCCATCAGGGTATGTTCGTCACGATAGACGGCAGGATCTACCGTAAAGGTAAGGCGGCTTTTGTAATTGCGGGTCAGCACATCGCCGAAACGCCGCTTCAAATCATGAGGCACTTGAAAAAGATACTTGGTCTGCTGGGAATAGCCGTGAAACAGCCAGCCGTGCTTTTTGAATTTCGAGATCGTGTCGCGCGGGTTGGAATTTTCCTTCTCTTCCTTCAGAAACTTGGCCTGCTGCACGCGGGCAATGAGCTCTTCCAGACTGAGCAGCCCCCGATCTTCAAACAACAGGGTGCTCAAAAACCGGATATCTTCAACCGATAACGCATCTACCCGCTCTTCGAAAATGTCCCTGCGGCTGACCGTAGTCAATATAGACTGGATCAGTTCGTTCTTGGAGTGCATGTTGCACTCGCAGTCATACGTATCCGCAATCCGGTTTAAATCGTGGATATCCGCGTAACTGAGCATATCGGCCAGATTCAAGTCCGCCACCTCCTTTCACGATTTCTGTCCGCCGTCTTTCCCGACCGCAAATCCTTCTAGTTAGCCGTATACTTGTTTGTACTACCAGTATGGGAATAATTCCCTGAATTAAACCTTTAACGCAAAAAAAAGCATATCCGCCCTCGGGCAGACATGCTTTACCTGTTTCCATTGCTCACACGATCAAATGCTCCGTACAATTATACAGCGTGCATTCCCACACCGCGCTGGCCTGTCGGACAATCGTCAAGGACGCGTTTGTGAGAGGGTCGTCCGGGCGCTCCAGTTTCATTGTCTCTAACGCTCGTCCGATAAATGCTCCATGGCTGACGATAAGCATCCGGCTTTGCGGGTATTGAACACATAAATCCGCATAGAACGAAAGCCAGCGGCTACGGACCTGCTCGTCCGTCTCCCCGCCAAGCTCCAGCTTCAGCCAGTCCGGTCCCCAGCGGTCGAGCCGTTCCTGGAGCGTCGTACCCTCAACCTGTCCGAAGCCTTTCTCCCTGAGCCTGCTGTCCGTTCCGGCAATCGGGATGCCCGATCGTTCGCTGATCAGCTGCGCGCTTTCCTTCGCGCGTTTCAAATCACTGCAGATGATGCCGTCCCACGCTTCTCCGCGCAGCCGTGTCCCCAGTCTCCGTGCCTGTTCTTTTCCCTCTTCGGTAAGCTCCGTGTCGAGTGCCCCCTGTATTTTCCCTAGAAGGTTCCATTCGGTGCTGCCATGCCGGACTAATCCGATTGTGGTCAATATAATCTCCTCCATAAACAAACCAGCTCCGTAAGAGCTGGCGGGTACTTACCTTGGTTTTCTTTTATCGTTTGCCGCGTCCGATCCAGGCGTGAAACAGGAAGCTGACAAACAAGCCGATTAGCGATAACGCGATGAGATGATGAACGTAAGACGGTAAAACAAACGTGCTCCTGTTCGGCATCACCGTCGAAACATTCAGGCCCGCAACGGCCTGCTTCATCGTACGGCCGTTCATCGCCGAGGCCGCTTCCATTCCCGGCGATGCCGCGTAGGCATGCTCATAAGCCGAGCTTAAGCCCTTCCCCAGGAAATCGGGAGACGAGTTCAGAGAAAGGCACAGCAGTACGCCTACGAAAAGCAGCAGGCAGAAGGAGGCCGCCAAACGGCCCGCGCTGCGAAATTTGCGCCCGCGTCCGGAGCTCCCCGGGGCCCCCGCCTGTGCCGGATAACGCCACGGCTCGTAAGCGCCGATCCGCTGCATCACCGAATCCGCGATCGATACTCGCGGGACAGGCGTATCGGTACGCAGCGATAAGCGGATCAGATCCCGGCACTCCTGCCAGGAGTTGAACTGGTCCGAGCAGCGCTTGCAGCCGTCCGCATGCACCCGGACGGCCTGGCGCCTCAGCTCGCTGGCCGTACCGTCTATGTATTCAAGCAGCCATTCCTGAACGTCCTCACATTTCATCTCCGCGTCATCCCCTCGCATTCTTCCAGCCAATTGTCCGGGTTGTAATAGGGCTCCAGCTGCAGCTTTACGCTGGCTCTGGCCCGGAACAACAGAGATTTGACCGAACTGACGGTTTGTCCCAAAATGGATGCGATCTCCTGATAATCCAGTTGATCGTATTCCCTCAGGATCAGAGCCGATCTCTGCTTCTCCGGCAGACTATTGATCGCAATCCGGACCATGGAGACTTTCTCCTTCCGTATTACGGTCTGTTCGGGAAGCGATTCAAACGAAGTTTGAGGGGTATGTCCGCAATTGTCGAGCGATATTTTAACGATTTTGTGTTTGCGCATTTCACTCAGCACGGTGTTTCGTGCGATCGTATACAACCAGGTAGAGAAGGAAGCTTCCGCTTCACGGAACGAACTCAGGCTCCGGTATGCTTTGTAAAAAGTTTCGTTGCACAAATCCTCAGCCATCAACTCCAGCTGGGCGCTTTTGAGCATATGATAAATAAAAACGAAAATTTTGCGCTCATAGCGGTGCATCAGCTCGTTGTATTTCCCTACATTTCCATCCTTAACTTCACGAATCAACTGGGTATCCGTCATTACGTGCACCCCTCCTGCACAGTACGTTCGGGTTCCCCGCTTCCGTTCACATGCTTATACCGGGCGGGAACCAAAAAGTTGCGCGGTCTGCGGGCTAACTTTCATCAATCGAAGCACAACTTGATATCACTATAACAAATATTGTATAGAGCTGTAAAATTTTCTCCCGATTCGCTGCGCCATCGAAAAAAAGGCAAAAAAAAACCACCTCTACGAGGCGGCTGCACAATGTGCGATTATCGGATAGGAGTGGAGAGAAACCATACTGTACTTTTATTATATGAATCCGTTTACAAAAAGTCAATGCTTTTTTGAAAACGTTTACGAAAAAAGTTTTTGAAGACCTGTTAGCTCCCATTAAAAAAGCCTCTTCCCCCTTCACACGCCAGTTTAAAGGCACCTGCGCATACGGGAAAGAGACTTCATGGTTCCGTAGGAAGAAAGCGATCTATACGTGGATGGAAAACTGCTCGCTGAGCAGGGCCGATGCTTTGTCCGCGGTTTCCTGGTCCCGGAAAGACAGACGAAGCACACCCGGTACGTCCAGACGGCTCTCGATAATCTGCAGGTTGCTCAGATTGAGCCGGTGTTTACCGAGCAGCGTAGCGATCTGCCCGATCATTCCCGGATGATCCGGAATATCCGCATAAATATCGTACAGCGGATTAAGCATTCCTTTACGGCGGTCCGGAACCTGCTTGCGGAATGTCCCGGCTACCTCAAACTGCTTCTGGATGCCTTCGCCGTCTTCCTTTTCGAGAAGCTCGCGGAATAATGAAATCTGTTGATCCCAGTCGTCCAGAAGCTTCAGCAGAACGGTGCGGTTGTTGACGAGGATATCCCGCCATATAAAAGGATCGCTGGAAGCGATACGCGTAATATCGCGGAAACCGCCGGCCGCCAGGTTTTTGTAAAGCTCATTGGAGTCGTTGTACGTCCGGATCTGGTTAACGAGCGCGACTGCAATCATGTGCGGCAGGTGTGAGATGGCTCCCACGATATCGTCGTGTTCGCGTGCGTCCACTCGGATAATCTGGGCTTGCGTATACGCAAGGAGGCTGGCCAAACGCTCGACTTCAGCAACCGGCGTGTCTGTTCCCGGTGTCAGAACGTAGAATGCATTCTCGAACAAATGCGAAGAGGCCGCTTCCATGCCGGAACGCTCCGAACCGGCCATAGGATGACCGCCGATGAAATAAGCGTCCTTGAAGCCCAGTTTCTCCGCACACTGTACGACGGACAGCTTCGTGCTGCCCACATCCGTTATAATGCAGCCCTTCTTTAAGGAAAACTGCTTTAACCGTTCGAGATACGATTCCAGCGCCCCTACGGGCACGCACAGAAAAATGATATCGGCGGCTTCGGCCGCCGCCTGCATCGAGGTCGTTCCTTCGTCCACGATGCGTCTTTTCACCATATTTTCTACCGACGTCGGGTTATTGGAGTGGCCAATTACCGTAATGTCCGGTTTGCCTTTGAAGCACAGAGCGAGCGAGCCGCCAATAAGCCCGACGCCGAAAATTGAAATTGTAGTCATGTTTGATAACCTTTTCCTATACGTATTATGATTCTTGAACAGTCCCGTGAAGCACGAGCTCAAGCGCACGAACGAATGCTTCGTTCTGCTCTCTGCTGCCCACCGTTACTCTTAGCATGGTCGGGAAATCCAGTTTTTCCCCGCTTCTGACGATAATGCCGTGACGAAGAAGCTCGTCAAATACCGGACCGGAAGGACGGCCGATATCCACCAGGATAAAATTGCCGTGAGCCGGATACGAGGAAAGCCCCAGTTTTAGGAACTCGCCGAGCAGATACTCGATGCCTTCCCGGTTGAGCCTGCGGCACTGATCCACAAAATCCTGGTCCCGGATAGCGGCGGCGGCGGCGGCTTGGGCCAAACGGGTCGTATTAAACGGCTCCCGCACCTGATTGATCGTACGAATCACTTCCGGATGCCCGATTCCGTACCCGATCCTCAGGGAAGCAAGCCCGTAAATTTTCGAGAACGTGCGGAGGACCACGATATTGGGATACTTGTTCAGCAGTTCCAGGCTGTCCGGATACTCCCCATCGGTCGTATATTCATAGTAAGCCTCGTCGAGGGCCACCATGACGCTAGAAGGAACTTTGGCCATAAAGGCTTCCAACTCCTGCCCGGTTACAATCGTTCCCGTCGGGTTGTTCGGGTTGCAGATCCAGACGATTTTCGTCCGTTCATTGACGCGGCGAAGCATTTCGTCCAGATCGTGTTTGCCCTCTTTTAAAGGAACCTCAATCGAGACCGCGCCTTCGATTTCCGCATTATGTTTGTACTGGGGAAACGTATGGGTCGCCATGATCGTTTCATCTCCGGGTACGAGATAGGCCCGGGCGATCATAAGGATCACATCATCCGATCCCGCCCCGAAAATAAGCTGGTCCGCGTTAACGCCATAGTGGCCGGCAACGGCCCGGGTCACCTCGGCTCCGGCTCCGTCCGGATACAAGGTCAAATTGTCAAGATCAGCCAGAATCGCTTCTTTGGCTTTAGGCGAAAATCCGAACGGATTTTCGTTGGAAGCCAGCTTGATCACATGAGTCAAGCCAAGCTCCCTTTTTACTTCGTCAATCGGTTTGCCCGGCTGGTATACCGGCAGTTTCGTTACCTGTTGTTTGGGACGCATGTCTATCACCTCTGCCAATCTCTCTATCTGCCTTCTTCTTGCTTACTCGTTAACTTTGCGTTTGAAAAGACGCGCCTTTCAAGCCGCTCACAAATTCGCCGATTTGTTTCAGCGCATCTTGCTTCGTGCTTTCGTCCTGGAGGCGGTGTTCCTGTTCGCCGATGCGCCGGACGATGGCGCTGCCCACGACGACCGCGTCGCACGTTTTCTCGAAACGCTCTACCTGCTCGCGGTTCGAAATCCCGAAGCCGATAGCGATCGGCAAGTCCGTGGCCGCTTTCACGGAAGCCAGGAAATCGTCCAAACCGGCATGAAACTCGGAGCGTACCCCGGTCACTCCCATGGAGGACACGCAGTAGACAAAGCCGGAAGCCCGGCTGACGATTTTCTGCACACGTTCGTTGGAAGTCGGCGCAATCAGCGGAATCAGATGAATGCCGTGCCGCTCCGCTAGCTGCTTGGCTTCCGCGTCTTCCTCCATCGGCAGGTCCGGAATAATAATGCCGCTGATATCACTTTCCTTCATGAGGTCAAAAACGCGCTCCAGCCCGATGCGAAGGAGCGGATTGTAGTAAGTAAACAAGATCATGGGCAGCTCGGATCCCTCGCTGCGCGCCTGCTTGGCGATTTCGATTACCTTCAGCACGGTAATCCCGCTTTTCAGGGCACGTCCGGAAGACTCCTGAATAACGGGGCCGTCCGCGAGCGGATCGGAGTACGGGACGCCCAGCTCCAGCAGATCCGCGCCGGATTTCTCCAGTTCACGAATAATATCCAGGGTAATCTCCGCTGTAGGGTCCCCTACCGTAATAAAAGGAATCAATGCGTTCTTACCGGCGGATTTCAGCTCCGTAAATTTACGATCAATGCGATTCATGATCTGCACCTCCGAGATAACCCATGATAGCTTCCACGTCTTTATCTCCGCGGCCCGACAAACAAATGACAAGAAGCTCGTCAGGAGACATAGTCGGAGCCGTTTTTATCGCTTGGGCGACCGCATGCGCGCTTTCCAAAGCCGGAATAATGCCTTCCGTCTTGCAGAGCAGCTGCAGAGCTTCGAGCGCCTCGGCGTCTGTGATCGGCACGTATTCGGCCCGTTTCAAGTCTTTCAGGTAAGCGTGCTCGGGTCCCACGCCGGGGTAATCAAGGCCTGCCGATATGGAGTGGGCCGGAATCACCTGGCCGAATTCGTCCTGGAGCACGTAACTGAGAGAGCCCTGGAACACTCCCGGACTTCCTTTGGACATCGTCGCCGCATGCTCTTCGGTATCTACGCCGCGTCCGGCTGCTTCCGTAGCGATCAGACGCACGCTTTCATCACTGACGAACGGATAAAACATCCCCATCGCGTTGCTGCCTCCGCCGACACAAGCGATAACCGTATCGGGCAGTCTTCCTTCGAGTTCCAGAATCTGCGAACGCGTCTCGTCTCCGATCACACGCTGGAAATCGCGGACGATCATCGGGTACGGATGCGGACCGGTTACGGATCCGAGGATATAATACGTATCGTGCACGTTGCTGACCCAGTAGCGGAGCGTCTCGTTGCACGCATCCTTGAGCGTACGGCTGCCGGACAACACAGGAACCACTTCCGTTCCGAGCAGACGCATGCGGAACACGTTCAACTGCTGGCGTTTCATATCTTCTTCGCCCATGAACACCTTGCATTCCAGTCCAAGCAGTGCCGCAACGGTAGCCGTAGCGACGCCGTGCTGCCCCGCGCCGGTTTCGGCGATGACTTTATTCTTGCCCATCCGCTTGGCCAGAAGCGCCTGGCCGATCGTGTTGTTGATTTTGTGCGCGCCCGTATGGTTAAGATCTTCACGCTTCAAATAAATTTTAGCGCCGCCAAGCTTCTCCGTCAGCCTTTGCGCGTGATAAAGCCGTGTCGGTCTGCCGGAATAATCATGCAGCAGAGTTTCAACCTCTTTAATAAATTCGGGATCCTTCGAGTATTGACGGTAAGCTTCTTCCAGTTCGATCAGTGCGTTCATTAACGTTTCAGGTACATATTTCCCCCCGAAACGTCCGAATCTTCCATGTTCATCTGGTACTACTGCTGCCATTATCCTGTCACCCTTTCCACAAAAGCTGCAATCTTGGCGATATCTTTAACACCGTCGGTCTCAACTCCGCTCGATACGTCAACCCCGTCGATTTCATAGCTTTCAATGAGGCCGCCGACATTGTCTGGGTTCAATCCTCCAGCTACAATCAGGGGCATTGCCGCGGACAACGCCCATTCACGGGCTGCCGGTATACATTCCCACGAGAATGTACGCCCCGACCCTCCGCCGTATACGGGATCGAAGGTATCGATCAATACGGCATCCACTGCACCGCGATAAGGATCCAACCGCTGTATCCAGCCGGCAATCCCGTCTTTTATATCCGAAAAAGAGCTCTCGTTAACAAGAGGCTCTTCGCTTTTAATCGAGGATACTTTCCAAAGCTCCACACCAAATTGTTCCTTGATGTTTCTGCATGTTTCAGGCGTCTCTTCCCCGTGGAACTGGATAATATCCAGCTTGGCGACGGACAAAACATCCGCGAGCTCATCACGGGTGGGATTCACGAACACCCCGACCGTCTTGGGAACACGGTAGCCCTGCAGAGAACGTTCCTGCAGAAACGCAATCATCTCGGAAGCTTGCTCCGGCGTGATTCGTCTTCTGCTGGGTGCAAAAACAAACCCGATCTGGCTAATCGGGAAATGTACGATTGATTTTAACACTTCAACGCTTTGAAGTCCACAAATTTTTACGTCCGGCCTTTTTGAAACCGACCCCATTTTCTTCACTCCCCGGCAGTCAAAAAGCTTATTTTTGCCGCCATTACTCCACTAGATTACGCAAGAAACTTCTTCTACAGCCTACTCCTCCGTATTAGATATCGGGGGTAATGCTGCGTTCGCCCATCAAGTCATTAACGGCTTGGCCTACATCCGGCTGTCTCATAAAATGCTCCCCGATCAGCACGGCCCGGGCGCCGGCATTGCGGACGAACTCCAGATCGTTCCGGGAAGAAATTCCGCTTTCGCTGACAAGAATCCGGTCGTCCGGCACGATGGCAGCCAGTTCTTCCGTCGTCTTGATATCGGTCACGAATGTTTTCAGATTCCGGTTGTTAATGCCGACGAGAGTCGCGTCCTGCTCCAGGACCGTCTCAAGCTCCCGGCGGTCGTGAACTTCCACGAGAACGTCCAGCCCGACATCCTGAGCCAGCTGCTTGAGCTCTTTCAGCTCGGAAGGCTTAAGAATGGCGGCAATCAGCAGAACGGCATCCGCGCCGATGACTCTCGCTTCCAGAACCTGCAGCGGGTCGATGGTAAAATCTTTGCGGAGCAGCGGCACATTTACCGCTTCCCGGACGGCGCTTAAGTAGTCATTGGCGCCTTGGAAGTAATCTTTGTCCGTCAGCACCGAAATGCAATCCGTTCCGGCTTCGGCGTAGGCCAAAGCCAATTTGACGGGATCGAAATCGGCACGGATAAGTCCTTTGGAAGGGGAAGCCTTCTTTACTTCCGCAATGAGTCCCGTCGGCCTCTTTCTTCTGTCCCGCAAGGCGTTTTCGAATCCTCTGCACGCCTGCAGGGCGGAAATACGGCGTTCCAGTTCGGAGGAGCTTACCCGTCCGCGAAGCTCTTCGACTTCCCTGCGCTTGGTTGTTACGATTTTTTCAAGAAACATAGCTCAGATCTCCTGTATAGTGGGCTAATTGCTGTAATTTTTCCATGGCTCTGCCGCTGTCGATGACATCGGCCGCTACCTTGACGCCTTCCTGAAGCGTACCGGCAATTCCGGTCACATAGAAGCAGGCCCCCGCATTGGCAAGCACGATTTCGCGGTGCGCGCCTGTAGCGCCTGTGAAAATCGTGCGGATGATCTCCGCATTTTCCGCCGCGTTCCCTCCCTGGATGTCTTGCAGGGAGTAGGTTTGCAAGCCGAGATCGTCCGGTGTGACGGCATACGTGTTCACCGTTCCGTTTTTCAATTCCGTCACCTGGGTAGGCGCGGAAATGCTGATTTCGTCCAAGCCGTCGTAGCTGGAAACCACAACAGCCCGTTTAAGGCCGAGCGCTCCCAGCACTTCGGCGACGAGTTCCGTCTTGCCGCGCTCGAAGACTCCGAGCACCTGGCGGTCGGCGCCGGCCGGGTTGGTCAACGGGCCCAGCAGGTTAAACACCGTCCGGACACCCAGCTCACGGCGGGGACCCGCAGCGTGCTTCATCGACTGGTGATACCGCTGGGCGTACATGAAGCAGATGCCGATCTGATCGAGGCACTGCGCCGCCTGGTCGCCGTCGAGCTCGATGTTTACTCCGAGCGCCTCCAGCACATCGGCACTGCCGCTGCTGCTGGACATCGCACGGTTGCCGTGCTTGGCGACCCGGATGCCCCCGGCTGCCGCTACGATAGCGGAGGCGGTCGAAATGTTGAACGTTCCGGCTCCGTCCCCCCCGGTTCCGCAGGTATCCAGCAAATTATCCTGGATGGTCTGCACCGAGGTCGCTTTAAGCCTCATCGCTTCGGCAAAGCCCGTCACCTCTTCGATTGTTTCTCCCTTAATCCTCATCGCGGTCATCACACTGCCGATTTGAGCGGGGGTTGCTTCCCCATCCATTACCGACAGCATGACCTCCCTCGCTTCATCGCGGGATAAGTTCCCGCCTCCAATGAGTGTCGAAATCGCCCGCTGAATGGTACCATTCGCCGCCATCTGACCGTCCTCCTTCTTCGAAATGGTTTTAACCCGCCGTTCATCTGCCGTTCGTTCCGTCGTATAGTCCGACCGTTCCCGGCCTACCTTTCCCGCCTAAAGGGCCGGGACGTGGACATAGTAGTCGAGGTTCGGATTATCTGCCGCCCGCTTGAACATCGCTTCCGCGGTACGGATCGCTGTCATCATACCTCGCGCCTTGTTCACCGTCTCTTCGTATTCTTTCTCCGGATCGGAATCGAAGACAACGCCCGCTCCGGCCTGGATGTACGCTTTGCCGTTCTTGAAAACGATGGTCCGGATCGTAATGGCCGAATCCATATTCCCCGAGAAACCGAGGTAGCCGATCGCTCCGGCGTAGGTCCCTCTTCTTTCATTTTCAAATTCGGCGATAATTTCCATCGCTCTCAGTTTCGGCGCCCCGGACACCGTGCCTGCCGGCAGACAGGACAGGAAAGCATCGAAGAAGTCCTTCTCTTTGTTCATCGTCCCCGACACATTCGATACGATGTGCATCACGTGCGAGTAGCGTTCGATCTGCATAAAGCTGTCGCAGGCCACCGTGCCGTACTCGGCAACCCGGCCTACATCATTACGCACAAGGTCCACCAGCATCAGATGCTCCGCACGTTCCTTCTGGTCCGCAAGCAGGTCCTGCTCAAGCTCAAGGTCTTGTTCGGGCGTTTTGCCTCTCGGGCGCGTTCCCGCAATCGCTCTCGTATCCACTCTCTCGTCTTCCACACGCACCAGCATTTCGGGAGAGGTTCCTACGATGACTTCATCGTCCATTTTCAAATAGTACATGTAAGGAGAGGGATTCAATGTCCGGAGTACCCGGTACACCTGCAGCGGAGAGACATCCGTATCCGTTTCGAAACGCTGGGAAAGCACAACTTGAAAGATATCTCCGGCTTTTATATATTCCTGGGCCGCTTTCACATTGGAGATGTACTTCTCTTTGCTTAGGTTGGAGCGGAAGCCGTCCAGATCCGTTGGCGTTTCCACTTCGCTGTGTGTCATCATGCTGGACGGGAGCGGCTTTTTGAGCTTTTGTATCGTCGCCTCAAGCTTCAGGCAGGTTTGCCGGTAAGCTTCCGCTATCGTTTCCTCGCTGGCCCCGTCGGGAATGTGCACGTTCGCGATTACGTTCATCTGCTGTTTAAAGTGATCGAAGGCAATGACCTGGTCGCAAAACATGAACTGGATATCATCCATCTGAATATCGTCGACGCGGTGTTTGGGAAGGTTCTCGTAATACTGCAGCAGGTCGTACCCGAAAAAACCGACCGCTCCGCCTGTAAATCTCGGCAGTCCCTCAATCGAAGGACTCCGGAACATAGCAAGCTGGCTCTTTAAGGCTTGAAGCGGTTTTTCTTCCGTCATGACCGTTCTGCCCTGCGTCTCCAGATGAGTCTTGCCGTCGCGTGCCCGGATAATGAGGAACGGGTCTGTACCGATGAACGAATACCGGGCCCATTTAATGCCGCCCTCTACACTTTCAAGCAGGAACGCGCGTTTCTCGTCGGCAACCTGCTGAAATACTCGGATCGGTGTCTCCGTATCCGCCAGCAGGCAGCGTACAATCGGTATCAGATTGTATTCTTTTCCCAGGCGGATCACTTCTTGAAGCTCGGTATTCATTCTTGTTTTCCCCTTTCTACGGGCAGCAGTTGAAAAAATAAAAAACCTCTACGCATCCGTAGAGGTTTGGTTGAGTTCATTTGATTGGTAAGAGTGCAGGAATTCAAGGCGCATCGTCTACAGCCGTTAAAATTCATTAAGAGAACCGGCTATAAAACTATAGTTCCGCTCTGCAGAAAAAGATTACAGAACCCCCTTGCTAGCAAAGGGAAGGAACGGCTATTATCGTCCTTTCGCAACTCATGCGAAATGCTAACGATAGTTATGCGCTGTCTATGCTCAACTCTACTCATCTCAACTGATCTCATCTAAGCTCTACTCTATAATGACTATACTACCCGGATTAGGGATTTGTCAATTTCACAATGTCCGGACGCAGAACCTGCGCGCCTTTCAAATAAACGTGCCGCATTTCATCCTGCCGTTTCGTCGTATTGGCCAGCACCATAAGCCGGATACATTTCGGAAGACTGTTGTCTACATCGATTTCGATGGAGCACATAAGCGGTACGAGATCCCAGCCCGGCATCTGGCGGATGGCTCTCGCGGGGAACGTGGCGGTCAATTCCTTGGTGACCGTAATAAACACCGAGGAAATTTCATCGGGTTTCACGTCGTTCTCGCGGACAATCTTTTCCAAAAGCTCCAGCGTTGCCGCCAGAATCTGTCCTTCTTCGTTGCTTTCCACGGTTGTAGCGCCGCGGATTCCTCTAACGAACATGGTTATGCCTCCCGCTTTAGTTGTTCCACGACTTCTTCCACCCATTCCCGGCGGACATCGTTACGGATTTCCACCTGCCCGACAGCCGTAGGAATAATGAACGTCATGGTGCCTTCCTTGAACTTCTTGTCGTGCATCAACGCGCTCATAATCCGGGCCGTGTCGTACTGTTCCGGCAGACGGACCGGCAGCCCGAAGCTTTGCAGGATACGTTTGGTCACCTCGTAGATATCCTCGGAGTATCCGAGCTTCATGGCAAGCCGTGCCGAACCGACCATCCCGATAGAGATGGCTTCGCCGTGCAAGAGCTCGTTATAGCCGGCAACCGCCTCCAAAGCATGACCGATCGTGTGGCCAAGGTTCAAAATCGCCCGGAGGCTGTTCTCACGCTCATCCTGAGACACCACCAGAGATTTAACTTTGCAGCCTTGATAGAGCCCATACTGCAGAGCTTCCGGGTCCAGGGAAAGCAGCTTCTCCCGGTTGTCTTCCAGCCACGTCACAAAATCGGCGTCCCAGATCAGGCCGTGCTTGATCATTTCCGACAACCCCGCGGAAATGTCCCGTCGCGGAAGGGTTTGTAAAGTCGTTACGTCGTACAGCACCATCTCCGGCTGGTGAAAAGCGCCGATGATGTTCTTCGCCAAAGGATGATTGACCGCAACCTTGCCCCCGACACTGCTGTCATGAGCCAGAATGGTGGTAGGCATTTGTACAAAGGCGATGCCCCGCATAAAGCTTGCCGCAGCGAAACCGGCGAGGTCTCCGACGACGCCTCCGCCCAGTGCGACAATGGTGGACTTGCGGTCCAGCCCGGCTTCAAGAGCGGCTGTAACGATTTTTTCCAGCATCTGCAGAGATTTCGAGCCCTCACCCGGCGGCACGACAAAAGAAGAAGCCTTGTATCCGCCGGCTGTCAGGCTGTCCATGACGGGCTGAAGATGATGGCGCGCGACCGATTCATCCGTCACGACCAGAAGCGGGGCGCGCTTGCTGATGGCATGTTTATCGAAATACGCGGCACAATCCTTGAGCAGCCCTTCTCCCAAATAGATTGGGTACGAGCGCTCGCCGAGATCAACTTTCAGCTCCATCATCTTAGTAGCTCTCCACTTGCTTCAAATAATTCTCATAGTTGCGGCGAATCTCTTCGAGAGAATCTCCGCCGAATTTCTCCATGAACGCCTGCGCGACTTCCCAGGCCACCACGTTCTCCATGATGACGCCGGCAGCCGGCACGGCACAGGTATCGGAGCGTTCCACTTGAGCCGTGAAAGCTTCTTTCGTATCGATATCCACGCTCTGAAGCGGTTTGTATAGAGTCGAGATCGGCTTCATGACGCCTCTTACGACAATCGGTTCGCCCGTCGTCATTCCGCCTTCGAAACCGCCTGCGCGATTGCTCGCCCGGCGGAAGCCCTGCTCGGGATCGTACTGTATCTCGTCGTGCACGCTGGAGCCGCGCAGTTTGGCCGCTTCGAATCCGATTCCGATTTCGCAGCCTTTGAACGCCTGGATGGACAGAACCGCCTGAGCGATGCGGCCGTCCAGCTTGCGGTCCCACTGCACGTGGCTGCCCAGTCCGACCGGAGCGCCTTCCACGATGACTTCCACGATGCCGCCAAGCGTATCTCCGTCGGCCTTCGCCGCATCAATGGCCGCGATCATCGCCGCTTCCGCTTCGGGATCCGTCACTCGCACGGGAGACTGCTCCGTAATCGCGATGAGCTCGTCGATCGGCAGCTGCGGAGATTTCGCCTCCACTTCGCCGATGCGCACAACGTGGCTCGCCAGCTTGATGCCGAACGCTTCCAGCAGCTGTCTCGCAACGGCGCCGCAGGCGACGCGCATCGTCGTTTCCCTGGCGCTGGAGCGCTCCAGGATGTTGCGGAGGTCGCGCTGGTTGTATTTCAAACCGCCGTTGAGATCCGCGTGTCCCGGACGCGGCCGGTTAACCCGGCGCTTTCCTTCGTCCGTATCCGGCTGCTCTTCTATGTTCATAATGGAAGTCCAGTGCTTCCAGTCGTTATTCTCGACTACCAGGGCAATCGGCGCACCTGTCGTTCTGCCGTGGCGCACACCGCCGGCAATGATTGCCGTATCCTTCTCGATCTGCATCCGGCGTCCGCGTCCGTGGCCTTTCTGCCTTCTATGTAATTGGAAGTTCATTGCTTCAAAATCAATCGTCACATTACTCGGAAATCCTTCAATGATCGCAGTCAGCTGCGGACCATGTGTTTCCCCCGCCGTTAAGTATCTCACTACTCTTGCTCCCTTCTAATCCGTACAAATACGGTACCGACAAACACTTTAGCGCTTTCAAGTGCCTAAGTTTTTCTACCATTATAGTATACCCCTATGCGTTTGACAACCGCGGGCACAAAAAACACGCCCTGCGTGCCCGGCGGCATCAAAGCGTGTTTTATCCGGTTTCCACTACACCTGAACTTCCGATCGTCAGCCTCCGGCCGATTGCTTCTGCCAGGGACCGGACGGATCGGCCATCTTCGGATCGTTCATCATCCCGAGAATCTGCACCGAATCTATGCCTAGAATCTGCGCACACTCCTGCATGGTGATAAAGCCCCGGCGATAAGCGGAAATAACTTTTCGTTTATCCATTTGAGTCCTCCTTGAAAGACAGTACTCCAAGTATCGGTTTAAAGAGGAAAAGTTATACATTCCTACCCCTTTTTCCGGTAAAAAAAGGTATCCGCGGGTTCGAGGTCATACTGGGCCGGAGAAAAAATCTGCTCGGTGGAGCCGACGAACAGAATGCCTCCCGGTTTCAACGCTTTTGAAAACTTCTGATACAGCCGATGCTTCGCTTCTTCCGTAAAATAAATGATGACATTGCGGCAGACAATCAAGTCGAAGCCGCTGTCGAAACGGTCCTCCAGCAGGTTCTGCTTCTGGAATTTCACGGCTTTCTTGAGTTCGTCGGACACGTGGAAACCGAGCTGCTCCTGTTTAAAATACGTTTTTACGTAGTGGGGCGGAACGTCTTTGAGCGATCTTTCCACATAAATGCCGCGCCGCGCCTTTTCCAGCGCTCCCTCGTCAATGTCGGTCGCAAGAATGGAGGCGTCACGCAAAGCGCCCAGATGAGACAAGATCATAGCCAGCGTATACGGCTCCTCACCGGTTGAGCAGGCCGCGCTCCAGACTTTGAGGTTCCGGCTCGCGTTTCTCAGTTCCGGCAAAAATTTCTGTTCCATCACTTCCCAGCGGTTCGGGTTCCGCCAAAATTCGGAGACGTTGATGGTCATCCGGTCCAGAAATTCGTAAAAGAGTTCTTTATCTTTCGTCATGGCATCGAAATAGGCCGAGAAGGTATTGTAGCCTTTTTTGATCCGCAGCGTCGTCAGACGCCTTTTCATCTGAGCTTCTTTGTATAATGCGAGATCTATTGATGTGAAGTCCTTGATTTTGCGGATAAATAACGGAAAATCGTCGTTTTCCATGTTGTATCCCACCCCTGATGTATTTGTCCAGTGTTGATATTCCCTATCCGGGGCAAATTCTCCTGCAAAAAAGAAAAAGACATAGGCAAAAATGCCCATATCTTTTTCCCTAGTCTTATTAAAGCCAGCGGGATACGTCGCGCTTGTAATCCAAAATTTCTTCCGGTTTGAAGAAATGGTTGATCTCGCGCTCCGCGCTCTCCGGTGAATCCGAGCCGTGTATAAGGTTTAATCTCGTATGTAAGGCGAAGTCGCCGCGGATCGTTCCGGGAGCCGCTTCCAGTACGTTCGTTTTACCGTTCAGAATGCGGGAAAGCGCAATAACCTGCTCGCCCTGCCACACCATGGCAAATACGGGACCGGAAGTAATAAACTCTACAAGCGGTTCGAAGAAGTCTTTGCCTTTATGCTCGGCATAATGTTCTTCCGCCTGCTCTTTAGTCATCTGCATCAGTTTAGCGGCTACCAGCTGGAAGCCTTTCTGCTCCAGTCTCTTGACGATCTCTCCGATCAGTCCGCGCTGGACGCCGTCCGGTTTTACCATTAGAAAAGTTTTTTCCATGTAATCTGCCTCCAATTGGTAGAAAAGTAATCTCTCTTACTGTACCATCGTTTCAGCAGCACGTACAATGAACAATTGCACACATCCGTGAAACCGGAGCCGGCCGGGCCGATAAAATATAGGATTAGTGCGTGCGGTTGCCGATAAAATGGGCGACCTGGATAAGATCCTGCTTGGCCCGGATGTTCGGAAGCGTGTCCAGAGCCGCAATGGCTTTTGCGATATAGCGGTCGGCAAGCGCGCTGGATTTCTCGATCCCTCCGCTGCCGCGGATCATGTCGAGAACACGGCTGACATCCGTCTGCCCGTCCGCTTTCTGAATGCGTTCGATCTCGCTCAAAATCGGAACCCGGAGCTTCTCCTCCTGCAGGGCGAAAATAACAGGCAGTGTAATATTGCCCTGTTTAATATCGCTGCCGGGCGGTTTGCCGATCTCCTTCTCGGTACCGCACAAATCAAGGATGTCGTCCCGGATTTGAAAGGCGAGCCCGACGTTATAGCCGAACGAATACAGCCGGTTGGATACGTATTCATCGGCTCCCGCCACCATAGCTCCGAGCTGGCAGGAAATCGCGATAAGAAGAGCCGTCTTGCGCTTGATGCGGAGAAGATAATCGCGCAGCGTCTGCTCCGTATGGTAGAAGAAACGGATCTGCTCCATTTCCCCGATGGACATTTCCACCAGGGCCTTCGACAGGATCATATGAACGCGCGGGTCTTCCAGTCTGGCGGCAATCTCCAGCCCTTTGGCAAAAATAAAATCCCCGGTATACATCGCAATCCGGTTGTCCCACTTGGACTTCACGGTATCCTGGCCGCGCCGCGTATCCGCATCGTCGATCACATCGTCGTGAACGAGCGAAGCCGAGTGGAAAAGCTCCAGCGGCACCGCTATCATTTTCAACCGTTCGATATCATAGGTTCCGAATTCGCCGCCCAACAGGACAAGAACAGGCCGGATTCTTTTGCCCCCGGCCTTTAGCAGATGCATGGACGTTTCCGTCAATAACGCGTGGTCGGTCTGCAGGTTGGCTTCCAGTTCCCGCTCGACAGCGCCCACGTCTTTTTTCTTGCGCACGTATATGTTAAGAATTTTCATTCCGTCACCCGCACCCTCGTATTATCGGACCAGATCTGGATGGAGACCTCTTCCGGTAAAAAACCAAGCTCCCAAGCATAGCGGTAATACAGCTCCAGACCGCTCCACTGCTCGGGACCAAATTCGTAGCAAAGATTTCTGAAGTAATGTTCCCAATAAGATTCCGTACCGCCGATTTTCAAGACGGCTTCATTAATAACGCCCGTAAGATCCTCCAGCGACTTGCGTTTGCTTTCCACAAAACCGTCGAAGATCCTTTTAACCAGGTCCGACGACCGTTCGATGGTATCCTTACGGACGGCCCACACGGCAAAAGACATCCAATGGCCGGTCCATTCCTTCCATTCTTGCCCCAGGTCGGTTACGGTATACCCGCTGCCCTGCCAGTTGGCTTTGATGGCATGGTCTCCGATTAGGAGGGCCGCGTCGTTGTCCTTCATCATGTCTTCCAGCACGGGCGGAGCATAGCTGTAGGTCGGATTGCCGCCGTATTTTTTGTTCATGATGATCTTCAGCAGGTTCGTCGTCGTTGCGGAGGTCGTCGGAAGCGCAATTCTTCCGTTTTTCAATTGTTCCAGCGGTTTTTTATGAAAAAGCAGCAGTGAATTCACATATCCGTAAGCGCTGACCGACAAATCGGGAAACAGGACGTAATCCCGGAAATTTTCTCCGTAAGAAAACGAAGAAATGGCGCTCATATCGATCTCTCCCGCCGCCAGAGCCCGGTTTAAACCTGTCGGGACCTGACTTACGAACTCAACTGAATTTGCCAGCTTCTGCACCGGAAAATGGTAAAACACAGGCCAAGCATTCGTAAATTCAATTCTCCCGATGCGCAATTTCTTCTCTGTTGTCGTCATTGCCTTCTCCCCATCTTCTGAACAATTCATGATCCAAATCCATGTTGTCTAGTACCTTCCCCACGAGAAAGGCAACGATGTCTTCCAATGTCTCAGGTCGCTGATAGAAGGCCGGCATGGCCGGAATCAGTTTCACGCCCATTTTGGCAAGGACGAGCATGTTCTCCAGATGAATGGCGTGCAAAGGCGTCTCCCTGGGAACGAGAATGAGCCTGCGCCCTTCTTTCAGCATCACGTCGGCGGCACGCTCCAGAAGATTGTCCGAAGCTCCGCGGGAAATTCCCGCCAAGGTCCCCATCGAACACGGCATAACCACCATGCCCTCGGTGCGGAACGAGCCGCTTGCTATGCCGGCCCCGATGTCCTGGAGCGGATAATACGTGTACGGGCCCGGAAAACCGCCGAAATGAGCTTCCAGCGTTTCTTTCCGCTTGGCGGCCACCCAATCCAGTTCTTCGTGAAGTACCCGCCAGCCGGCCTCCGTAATGACCAGATGGACGGGAACGCCCCTTTTCAGAAGCTCCTTAATGAGCGTCACCCCGTAAATCGCGCCGCTTGCCCCCGTAATGCCGACGACCCAGCCGCGTTTCTTCATCGGAATGTCTCCACCAGAATATCGACCAAAGTAAAGACGAAAACGACGGTGCTGAGTATCCCGTTCATGGTGAAAAATGCCGTATTCAGCTTAGATAAATCCGTCGGCGAAACAAGGCGGTGCTCGTAAAACAAAATGATATACGCGATGATAATGCCGACGAGATACCACCAGCTGAGATTCGTCATAAAGAAAAGCGAAATCAGACCTACGGCAGTCAGCGTATGAAGAATGCGCGCCGTAATCAGCGCCGTCGGAATACCGAAGCGGCCCGGATAGGAATGCAGGCCTTCCTCCCGGTCAAATTCCACGTCCTGGCAGGCGTAAAGCAGGTCGAATCCCGCACTCCACATCGCTACGGTGATGAACAAGACAAGCGCGGCCGGCGTGATTCCTCCGGTAATCGCCACCCATCCGCCGAGCGGAGCAAGGCCCAGGGTGATGCCGAGAACAAAATGGCACGCCCACGTAAACCGTTTGGTGTACGAATAGAAGACAAGAAAAAAGACCGCAACCGGTAGCAGGTAAACGGACAGCAGGTTGAGGTGATAAGCTGACCAGAAAAGCAGCAGGAATGAAAGGATAATAAATACCGTAACTTCCGCGACTGAAATCAGGCCTGCCGGGATCGCCCGGTTTGCCGTCCGCGGGTTTTTCTTGTCGTACTTTTTGTCGATGACCCGGTTCAAGGACATCGCGGCGGTGCGGGCGCCGATCATCGCTAGCGTGATCCACATGATCTGCGTCCACGTCGGCAGGTCCCCCGTTTCCACAACGGCTCCGAGAATAGAACCCATATAAGCGAAAGGAAGGGCGAAAAGGGAATGCTCGAATTTGATCATTTCCAGGAAAATTTTTGTTTTATGAATGAGTTGTCGCATCTGTCTTACTCTCCTGACTCGAATTCCCTTTGACGCCTATATGAAGCGCCGCAATTCCTCCGGTCAGCGGGTAAGCTTCGACCTTGTGAAGCCCCGTTCCGCGAAAAATTTTGGCAAGCTCTTTATAGTCAGGGAAACTGATTAGCGATTCCGGAAGCCATCTGTACTGCTCGTAAGACTTGGCAATCAATTTGCCGAGCACCGGAAGCACTTTCTGAAAATAAAAATAATACAAAGCTTTAAAAGGCCGCCAAGTCGGCTTGGACAGCTCCAGAGAAACGACGAGCCCGCCCGGTTTCACAACGCGCTGCATTTCACGCAGCACCTGCTCCACGTCCGGCACGTTTCGAAGCGCGAACCCGATGGTGGCGTAATCGAAGGTATTATCGTCGAAAGGGAGGCTCATGGCATTGCCGTGCACGAGACGGATCTGGTTGTCCAGTCCCTCTTCACGGATTTTGCCCGCGCCGTAATCAAGCATGTTCTGGCTGAAATCCAGCCCGACCATCTCCCCGGTGCCGCTTGCCTTCGCCATGGAGATCGTCCAATCGCAGGTGCCGCAGCAAATATCGATCGCGGTTGAGCCCGGCTTGACGTTCATTTTGGCCATCGTAAATTTCCGCCAGGCTTTATGCCTGCGGAAGCTTAGGATGCTGTTCATTTTATCGTATTTGGGCGCAATACTTTCAAACACGGAATGAACAAATTGTTCTTTCGTTTTGCCTTGCACGGCTTTCCCCACCTTTATCTCTCTTCCAGTAATCTGGTTTTGGAAATGAAACGAAAAAATGGCTCGCCAATGTGAAACAGTTCACTTGCGAGCTTGTCCGAATCAAGCTGCTTTACTTTCGCTTCCAGCTGTTGAAGCTGGGCGGCAAGCAGGTTGTACAATTGGGACGGCACGTTGTATTTGTGAATCAGCGCTTTGAGTTTAGCCGGGTCCTGCTCCTGAGCTTCAAGCAGTTTCCGCTCTTCTTTGGAGCCGTTCTGGATAATGTGCCAGTAGCCCCAGCTTCCGTGAAAATCCTGAAGGGATTCCGAACGGAAAATTTCCTTGAAAATCACTTCGCAGCGGGTAAACGATTCGAGAATTTCCGGCCATGCGCGGCGGTTTACTTCTTCCATCAGTCCTCCGAACGACTTGAACAGATGGGACTTGATATCCACGGACTGCCGCACGTAGTCTTCAGCCGTGACTTTGAGATGTTTCATCGTCACATAGAGGTTCGTTTTGAGCCGGTTCAGCTCGCAGATGGCCGTGGACAGCCGTTTGATCAGGTCGATTTGACCGGCTTGCGAAAGCAAGTGGTAAAAACGCGAGCTAAAATAATCGCCGGCCAGCACTTTCAGCTGACGGGATCTGGCGGCTTTCTTCTCTTTCACCTCATTAGAAACCGTTACCTCGTCATGCGTATCGAGTCCCATCTGGACAAGCGAAGTGACGAGCGCAAACAATTCGGACGAAGGGTTAAGCCGGGAATCCCTGCTCAAAAAAGCATACAGAAGCTGCGCCCGGAAGTTCGGGAAATCAGGCAGATCCGTATGCTGGCGGATCATGTCATAATCCGTATATTGTTTAGCGATCTCAGGGATCCGATATGGGTTCATACAAAAGCCTCCGTACGTGTGCCAGTTTCATAGATCGTATCTAAGTAATTATAGCATAACCTTTTGAGTGACGCACAAGCAATTATTCTGGAAAGTGGCGCTGCCATTTCTTTGTAAAGGTCAGAAGAAATCTGCGCTGAAGCTCGGCAGCCACCTTGTCTTCGCCGTCGCTTCCTTTCAAGGAGGAAAGTGCCTTCGCCTCCGTACGGGCCGCTTCCATCGCCATGACAAGCTGCGGACCGCTCTCGCCCGGTTTCGGGCCGTATTCCACGACCCTGACGAGCACCCGGCTAATGTTGGAGGTCCGGAGCAGGGACGATTGCGCGATCCGCAGCAGATCGCCGTAAACAACCTTCTTCTCGGCGGTTCCCGGCAGCAGCAGGTCCAGCGAGAGAATGGAATGCGTAAGCTCCACCTTGCGCACGCGCAGCTGAAGCGGGAGACCGTTTACGTAATCGGGCAGATTTGCCTCCGTCAATTCCGGGCCGGAAATACTTCTCCAGGCTTCCGGGCCCTGACTGCCGTTCTTTCTGTCCAAAAACGGGACGAACGCCATAGCGAGCACAACGGCCGCCGACAGGCCGGCTATCGTCAGCAAACGGGCAACTTTGTTCATCGTACAAGGGCACCTCCTGTCTATATCCCATTGTACAATGAAAAAAAGCAGGCTATGCCTGCTGGCGCAAATTATTGTTCGGTTTCGATATTGCCGAACTTCGTCATGATCAGCGCCTTGCCGCGGACCTTCACCGCCGAAGTATGTTCCGTGAACTGGGCGATCATAACCTCGCCTTTGTCCAGCTTTTCGGTATGATGAAAGCGCGTGTCGTGCCCTCTTGTCAGGCCGATCACATGCACGCCGTTTTCTTTCGCTTTAATAATAAAATAATCTCCCTGTGTCTGATCCATAACTCCGCACCCCCTTCTATCCGTACTGCTTATCCGTATGTGGCTTACAATTTATCATGCTTTAAAAAGAAGCCGCCTGTCAACCCTTATTGCCTGCCGGGATGTTTCGGTTTAAGGCGGATGATTTTATCGTCGTCTCCCGCCGGTTTGCCGCGCCCGTCCCGGTTGTTCGTCAGCAGGTACAGAGAGCCGTCGGGACCTTCCGTTACCGAGCGGAGCCGTCCGTAGCTGCCAGCGAACGCGGCTTCCGCCTTGGTGAGCTTGTAGCCGGGTACGGAAGCCGCGGCTCCCGGAGCCGGAGTGCGGTCCGGTTCGAGCGTGAACAGCAGCAGCTTCGTTCCCCTCAGCCCCGCGACGGCGAGTCGTCCCTGCCACGGTCCCCTGCTGACGAACGTCATCCCCGAAGGGGCCCACGTGTCTTTGCCGCTGTGCAGAAGCGGCGGGATAAGGGGTCCCGCCGCCTTGGGCGATCCCGTTTCGTCCCCTTCGATCAGGGGCCAGCCGTAGTTTCCTCCGGGAACGATGACATTCAGCTCGTCATGAGCCGACTGCCCGTGTTCGGAGCTCAGCAGCGCACCGCTTCGCGGGTCCCACGCCAGGCCCTGGGCGTTACGGTGTCCCCAGGAGTACACGGGCGAGCCTTGAAACGGATTGTCTCCGGGAATCGAACCGTCCGGCCGTATCCGGAGGATTTTGCCGCCGAGGCTGTTCATGTCCTGAGCCAGGGGCGGATCATATTTCTCGCCCGTTGTGATATAGAGCATTTTGTCGGGGCCGAATTTGATCCGGCCGCCGTTATGATTCTCTGCCCCCGGTATCCCATCGAGCAGCACACGGTCTATTAGAGCCCCGTCACCTTGCAGCTTCAGCCGCAGCACCCGGTTCTTCGTTTCGCCTCCGACGGAATACGTGTGGTAAACATACAGGTAGGAGTTGGCGGAGAAGTCGGGATCGAGCGCCAGACCGAGCAGGCCGCCTTCCCCGCTGCTGATAAAAGGGTCCTGCAGCTTCAAAAGCGGCTTTTCCTGCAGCTTGCCGTCCCGGATCACCCGCAGTTGACCCGGCCGCTCCGTGAAGAATATACGGCCATCCGGCGCAAAAACCAGTTCCCACGGCACATTGAGGCCGGAAGCAACGATTTCCCGCGTGTAGTCCTCCGCTTTCTGCTCGACGAGTTCGGGCACAACGGGAGCATTCCCGGACCCGCTCTCCTGTGCCTGGCCGGAGGGTTTTTGCCCCGGCGCTTCCGTACCGGCAGGGCCTGCCGTGCCTCCTGTGGAAGCAGGCTTCCCTTCGCACCCCGATGCCATCACGGCTATCGCTGCCGCCGCCGTAAACAGGACGCTTTTAACACGTGTTTGACCGTTCTGCCGCATTTCCGTTCCCCTCCTGCGGATTCGTTGAATCTATCGTAACACAATTGGGCACCGCTTCCAAAAAAAGACCGCTGCCTGGCCGAAAGGAGGAAGGAAATTACCGAGCCGAGCCGCACTAAAAAAATGCTTCCGTCAGGATTTGATCCTAAGCGAAAGCATTTGTGTGTATGTATGGGTTTCATGGTCGGAGTAGCGGGATTCGAACCCACGGCCTCACCCACCCCAAGGGTGCGCGCTACCAGACTGCGCCATACCCCGACGCCGTATCCCCTATTATACGGGATAATCGCAAGTTGTCAATGCGGAAAAAGGGGCAAACAAAAACTAAACCGCGCGCCCGGAGGCACACGGTCTACACAAAATCCATATGTAAGAGAAGCGATTATTGAATGCCGTCTCTCAGCGCTTTGCCAGGTTTGAAAGCAGGAATTTTGCTTGCAGGGATTTCGATTTCATCGCCTGTTTGCGGGTTGCGTCCTTTACGTGCGGAGCGCTCGCGAACTTCGAAGTTGCCGAAACCAACAAGTTGAACTTTGTCTCCCTGCTGAAGAGCTTCGGAAATTGCATCGAATACAGCGTCAACCGCTTTCGTCGCATCCTTCTTGGAAAGCTCGGAGGTCTCAGATACTTTAGCAATCAGTTCGGATTTATTCATGCCTTTCACCTCCCTCCCAAAATATCTACTGTTTTACTTTCTGTTTTCACCGTTTCGTTAAAAAATATACATGAACCGGGCAAAAGCCCAAGCCCATCAACGAAAAAACGAGTACCGAAGAAAACGAAACAAACTTATAGTAATATACGCTAGAGCTTATTTCAAGTCAAAGTCGCTGATTTTGTGGAAAATGCACAAAAAAACAGGGAAATTCTTGGAGAACGTGAAGTTCTCTGAAGAATTTCCCCGGTAAAAATAGTAGAAAATTGAAATGTCAAGTTCGTTATAAAATAATGGCGATGAGCCCTCCGGAGCCTTCGTTGATAATACGTCCGAGCGTCTCCTGGAGCTTGTAGCGGGCGTTATCCGGCATCATGGCCAGCTTGCCTTGAATGCCTTCCCGGACAATAGAGTGCAGGGATCGGCCGAAAATATCGGACTCCCAGATTTTGAGCGGGTTGTCCTCGAAGTCCTGCATCAAGTAACGCACCAGCTCCTCGCTCTGCTTCTCCGTTCCGATAATCGGGGAGAACTCCGACTCCACATCGACACGGATCATATGTATCGAAGGAGCCGTCGCCTTCAGCCTCACACCGAAGCGGGAGCCCTGACGGATAAGCTCAGGCTCATCCAGAGCCATTTCCGCCAACGTAGGCGGCGCGATCCCGTAGCCGGTCGTTTTGACCATTTCCAGCGCTTCGGCGAACTGGTCGTATTCCCTTTTCGCATGGGTGAACTCCTGCATCAGCTGAAGCAGGTGATCCTTACCGCGAATCTCGACGCCGACCACTTCGACCAAAATTTTATCGTACAGTTCATCCGGTGCGTACAGGTCGATCTCGGCTACACCCTGCCCCATGTTCATTCCTGCAAGAGCCGCCCGGTCGATGAACTCGTATTCGGAGAATTGTCCGACAACCCGCTCTACGTCGCGCAAACGGCGAATGTCCTGGACGGTATCGCGGACGGAATTTTCAAAGTGAGTACGCAGCCAGTGCTTCTCCGGCAGCACCATTACCCAGCTCGGCAGGTTCACGTTCACTTCGTGCACCGGGAATTCGTACAGAACTTCACGGAGCACGCCGATCATCTCGTCTTCGCCTGCCGTCGCCACGCTCATCGTGACAACCGGGATGTCGTACTTGCTTTGCAGTTCGCTGCGGAGTTCCTGGGCCGGCTCGCTGTTCGGTTTTTGCGAGTTAATGACAACGATGAACGGCTTGCCGACTTCTTTCAGCTCCGCTATGACTCTTTCTTCCGCCAGCACATAAGACGAACGCGGAATATCTGAAATCGTTCCGTCGGTGGTCACGACAACCCCCAGCGTCGAATGCTCCTGAATGACTTTGCGTGTGCCGATTTCGGCCGCTTCCTGGAACGGGATCGGTTCGTCAAACCACGGCGTCGAAATCATCCGGGGACCGTTCTCGTCCTCGTAACCTTTCGCGCCTTCTACCGCATAGCCGACGCAATCGACCAGCCTGACGTTGACGTTCAGTCCTTCCGCTACGGAAATCTGCACGGCGTTATTCGGCACGAACTTCGGTTCGGTCGTCATAATCGTGCGCCCTGCCGCACTCTGCGGGAGCTCATCCGTGGCTCTGATGCGATCGGTTTCACTCTGGATGTTAGGCAGTACAACTGATTCCACGAAGCGTTTGATGAAGGTCGATTTTCCCGTACGGACCGCTCCAACGACCCCCAGGTAAATATCTCCTCCCGTTCGCTCAGCAATGTCCTTAAAGATATCCACTTTCTCCAAGAGAATCCCTCCTACAGGTTGTTAAATGAAGCGAGAGCCACGATACGTTCTTCAGCCGGCCTTCCCTTTGCCATCCGTATGCGACATAACTCGTACATCATTTGGACTTGTAACAAATATATGTGCCGGTCGTCGAAATATGCCTGGCAATAATCTCTGAAAAAATATATGACTCCGGGAGCCCGAATATGCGGAAGACACGAAAAACCCCTTTTCTCCATGACGAAGAAAAGGGGTTCGGAAGCCCGTAAACATCGGATAAAGCCGCCTTGTTGGCTCTGCTGCAGGACTATTTCAAGACAGGAACAGGCTTGCTTGTCGCGCTGTCCCATTTGTACTCAAACGACATGACAGGTACGAAATAGGAGTCTTCCACCAGCAGGGGAAGAAGGTCCTGACCATCCTTCAGCGCAGCCTGAAGCTGCTTCTCCCTGATCTTTTGAGCCAGATCGGGTGCATAATCAATCGCAACTTTGCCGGAGTCATGAACAAGGAAATTAATCAGGCTCTGACGGTTGTAGACGCTTTTGATTTCGGGCGTCTTCATGCCGATTTTGCCGAAATCGACGTATTTGAAGCCGGGAGCGTAGGTTTCCCCGCCCGGAACGGCACCGTTATTTTTGCTGATATAGTCGTTTACTTTCTTCTGGATGTCGGCCGTGGTGCGGTAGGCCACCAGATCGAAAAGCTTTACTTTCGCCTTCGCGTCGGGTTCGACGAGCACATAAATAAAATCCCCGCCGCTTTCGTAGGCATTGCCCGGCAGGTTGGACAGGTAGCCGCTGTTTTTCAGCTTTTGAAAATCGATGACATACTTTTCGTAAAGCGGCGTATCCATTTCGCTGTTCTTAATGGGGTAAACGCTTTTTTTGGTATGATACTCGTCGATGCTCTGCTGGACTACGGCAATAAACTCACCCGGATTGGTCTGGTTTTCTTTGCGCATTTCTTTGGGATACATGCAGCCGCCAAGCAAAGCCAGCGAAAATAAAGCGGCCATCAGCATCGTCAGGCGCCCTGTAAGAGCGCCCTTTGCGATATTCATCATCGGTTCTCCTTTGGTTTCGTTTCTCCTGATCGCTGAGAGGTTCTAAGGCCAGTCGTCCTCTTCCCGCTGCTTGGCCAGTTGGGCGCGTACGGCGGCTTTCAGCGGGTCTTCGGGGACGGTAACCGTCACATCGCCCGTAATCCGGGCCTGACAGGACAGGCGCAGGCCTTCCTGCAGCTGGCTGCCGAGCTTGAGCCGCTCGTTCTTGTTCGGCTCGGCCAGGCCGCTCTGGTCCCCTGCGTGCACTTTGCACATCAGACAGGCTGCCTGCCCGCTGCACCGGGTACGGATGTGCACATTGGCCCGCCTTGCGGCATCCAGCAGGGTGGTATTCAAGCGGACGGATGCGCTGCGGTTGTCCGGCATAAACGTCACCTTCGGGTTGGTCTGGCTCATTCTCGCCCCTCCCTCTGTCTAAAACATTTGCTTATTTCTAAACTGCGGCTCGTTTCCCCTGCACTGCGGCTCCGGCCATGGAGACGGAGGCCGCCGCTGCGGTAACCGGCGGACGCTTCTATAAACCGGGAATAAGGCGCCTGACGACGGACAAAGCGGGCTCTCCCCAGCTGTTCCTGGAAAGAAGGTCTGTCAGAGCTGCTTCATGCCGCGATGGACAGCTGTTGATCGTCCTTGCGATGGCCTCGTACCGGTCGGGGCGTTCGCGGAGGATGTTAAAGAGGAATTCGTGAGCAAGCGGCATTAATGCCAGTCTCTCACCCTCCAATTGCCGGACTTCCGCGTGTTTATCCCGCAAGTAGGCCGCTTCGACTTTGTACTGCGACCCCGCCGTACAGACTATAAACCCGCCGACGAGCTCCACTTGAATGCCGCCGATGACGTAATGACTGAGCAGCGATTCGTAGATGCCCGTGCAGTCCAGCTTCTGCTCATCGACGGCATAGGGCTCCAGAATGCGGGCCGCCGCCGCAGCCTGATCCGTATCCACGTACAGATCCAAATCCCGCGGCTGCGCCCCGATCTCCACGCCCTGCAGTGCCAGTCCGCAGCTCCCGCCGATCAGCCAGCCGGTGCCGGTGCCGTTAAGAAGACGGGCCGCCTGCCGCATGCCTCGGACTAACGGCTCTTCCAGAGAAAGACTCGGACGCATTTCGAGCGCAATCTGCCGCTCCTTTGATTGTTCGCTTTTCATGCGGGTCCTCCTAGAAGTAAGGCTTGTGAGTAACGGAAACATCGCCGGTTTCCCGGATCACGGCCTGACACCCCAGACGGTAGCCCAGCTCGATTTCTTCGGGTTCCAAACGGTCGAGTTCCGCTTCCGTAGGCGGCGCGAGCCGTTCCCGGCCTTCTTTGACGAAACAGCGGCAGCGCGCACAGGTTCCGCGCTTGCAGGAATGTCCCCATTCGAGTTTATGTTTGAGGGCCAGTTCAAGTACGGTAAGCCCCGTCTCGCTTTCGACCGTCTTGTCCCCTTTTCTCGTACGCAATGTGATCATGAATGTTTCCCCCTTCGGTGTAAACGATGCTGCTTCATTCCTAGGTTGATTATAGCATTTCGGCCGAAACTTTGTGAATCACGAGTAAAAGGACCGCGGGCTGCCTTACGGCCTCCTACGGTCCCCCTCCCTGCGCTTCCGCTGGCGTGATCGCTATTGTTTCATGATGAGATTCATCATCTGCTGCATGTTGCTGCCGTCCAGCTTGCTGCTTTTAACCGCATGGACGATTTCCCTAACGGTTTCTTCCGGTACATTAATCCCGACAAGCTGGGAAACCTGCTTAATCAGCTGCCGCAGTTGTGCTTCATCCTGAACGGTTGACGGTTTCACGCCGCTGGCCAGCTTCTGGATATCTTTCTCGGTTACGCTTTTACCCGTTTTTTTCTTAACGGCATTAAGAATGTCTTTCGGATTTTTAGGCACACTGCCGCCTCCCAACCATATTGTCCGCTATAAGAAACTGGACTTGAATCTATGGTAGTGTATGAAGGCTCGGCAGGAATGGTGTAGGCTAAAGAATCCATTTATCCGTCTGATTGGCGACCTCTTCGATCTCATGCGTACGGCCGCGGCCCATCAGATCTTCAACCGCCGCCCGGGGAGTTTTGCCTTCGAACAGAACGTGATGAAGCTCGTTCGTAATCGGCATGGTCACGCCGTATTCCTGTGCAAGCGCATAAGCGGACTTCGTCGTCTTAACGCCCTCGACGACCATGCCCATCTTGTCGAGAACCTGGTCCAGCGGTTCACCCTGCCCGAGGAGATAGCCCGCCTTCCAGTTGCGGCTGTGCGTACTGGTACAGGTGACCACGAGGTCGCCGATTCCCGCAAGACCCGCGAAGGTCATGGGGTTGGCGCCCATCTCCGCCCCGAGGCGTGCGATTTCGGCGAGCCCCCGGGTTAAAAGAGCCGCCTTGGCGTTGTCACCGAACTGAAGACCGTCGGAGAGACCCGCGCCGAGGGCGATGATATTTTTGAGTGCTCCGCCTACTTCAACTCCGGTTACGTCCGGGTTCGTGTAGACGCGGAAATACGAATTGATGAACAGATCCTGCGCCGCTTCGGCCGCTTCGATCGTCGGAGATGCCACAACGACAGTCGTCGGGCATTCCCGGATCACTTCCTCCGCATGGCTCGGTCCCGACAGAACGACGATACGTCCCGGATCGCACTGCGGAAGCTCCTCGGCCAGCACGGTTGTCATCCTTTTCAGCGTAAGCGATTCGAAGCCTTTAGTCGCATGAATCACGAGCGTTTCCGGGCTTAAGAATTCTCTCACTTGGGCCGCCACCTCGCGCATTCCTGCCGAAGGTGCCACAAATACGACGGCGTCCTTATTTTCAACCGCTTCGCGAATCGATGTAGTGGCACGGATGCGTGGGGACAGCGCGATGTCCTGCAAATAACGGCTGTTGGTATGTAAGGTATTGATCTCTTCCGCCTGTCCGGCGTTTCTCGTCCAAATCGTTACGTCCAGGTCGTTAGCGGCCAGTACGGAGGCAAGAGCCGTTCCCCAGCTTCCCGCTACCAGTACGGATACGTGTTTAGTCATGGCTGTCTCCCTTCTAAGCCGATTCATCGAGCAAGCTAAGCCTTTTTGGAGCCGATCTTATTTTCTCGGCCTTGAACCAGTTTACTGATATTTGTACGGTGCCGCCAAAAAGTAAACACTCCGATTACGATGACGCCCCACAAGATCTCGACCGGTCTTCCCATGCCCCAGACGAAAAAAGGTAAAAGTGCGGTAAACAGCAGGGAGCCCAGTGAGACGTAACGGGTCAGAAAAATGGATGCAATGGCGATAATGCCCGCGAAGAGCGCGGGAAGAAAGCACAGGGTAGCCGTTACACCGATGGCAGTAGCTACGCCTTTACCGCCCCGGAAACCGAAAAATACCGGCCAGTTATGACCGATAATTACGGCGAGCCCGCAAGCGACATGGACCCAGATCAGATCCGGAGCCATCCACTTGCCGATCCAGACAGCCAGAATCGCTTTCACGACATCCAGCGCAAGCACCAGGATAGCCGGTCCTTTGCCAAGCACGCGGAGCGTGTTGGTGGCTCCGGCATTTCCGCTTCCGTGCGCACGGATATCAATCCCCTTGACCAATTTCCCAATTATAAAGCTGAAGCTGAGCGAACCCAGCAAATAAGCTGCCACTACGGGAATGATGTAGATCAAACGAACTCTCCCCTATTCGTCGTCGGATTTTCTTCGCGTGAACAAACGGATCGGGGTTCCCTCAAAACCGAAAGCTCCGCGAATTTTGTTTTCAAGATAGCGCTCATATGAGAAGTGCATCATATCCGGCTCATTCACAAAGAAAACAAAGGTCGGCGGCTTAACGGAAACTTGCGTGGCATAGTTAATACGCATACGCTTGCCCTTGTCGGTCGGAGGAGGGTTAAACATGACCGCATCGGAGACCACGTCGTTGAGCACGTGAGTCTGAACGCGCAGCGTATGCTGTTCCGCCACTTGGTTGACCATGGGCAGGAGCTTCCGGACACGCTGGGTCGTGCGGGCGGACACATACAGAACCGGCGCGTACGTCATAAACAGGAAGTGATCGCGGATTTTCTGCGTGAACTGGTGCATGGTTTTGTCATCCTTCTCCACTACGTCCCATTTGTTGACGACGAATATGGCCGCTTTGCCCGCTTCGTGCGCGTAGCCGGCGATATGCTTGTCCTGCTCGATAATTCCTTCTTCGCCGTTGATGACCACAAGCACGACGTCGGCGCGCTCAATGGCTTTCATGGCGCGCATAACGCTGTATTTCTCCGTATTCTCATATACTTTACCGCGTTTGCGCATGCCTGCCGTATCGATAATCACATATTTCTGTTCATCAAGCTCGAAAGGCGTATCGATCGCATCCCGGGTCGTACCGGCCTGTTCGCTTACAATGACCCGGTCTTCTCCAAGGATGGCGTTTACAAGCGATGACTTGCCGACATTCGGTCGTCCGATCAGCGCGACCTTGATGACTTCCTCGCCGTATTCTTCGTCCGCAGAGTCCGGGAAATGGGCGGACGCCGCTTCCAGCATATCGCCGATTCCGATGCCGTGCGCGCCGGAAATCCCGATCGGGTCCCCGAAGCCGAGGCTGTAAAATTCATAAATCTCATCCTGCCGCTGAATGTTATCCACCTTGTTAACGGCCAGGACAACCGGCTTGCGGGACCGGAAAAGAAGCTGGGCAACCTCCTGGTCCGCTGAGGTAACGCCCGCCTTGGCGTCTACCATGAAAATAATAACGTCCGCTTCTTCAATCGCGAGCTCGGCCTGGACACGGACGGACTTCATGATCTGGTCTTCGCCTTCGACTTCGATACCGCCGGTATCGATGACGCTGAACTCACGGTCCTGCCATTCGCCGATCCCGTACAATCTGTCTCGGGTCACGCCCGGTTTATCTTCAACGATGGCCAGCCGATCGCCGATTATCCGGTTAAATATCGTCGATTTACCGACGTTCGGACGCCCCACAATCGCTAGAATGGGTCTTGCCATTCGGTTCACTCCTTACTGATGGTCACTCAAATTGTCGTTATTGGAAATTTCACATTCTTCATCATAGCAAAAAAGCGCTGGATTGGCTAATGTTTTCAGTGAACGTTATCCCTTGTGGTCGACAAGGATGAAGGTTCCCGGTTTCAAAACGTGAGCATTGACATCCAGAATTTTCTCTAGATTAAAAGCAAGCTGCTGGAGTTCCGTTTCGTCTTTCGCATAAAAAATGGGAGCTCCGCCATCGACTTTCACGCCTTCCACAACCGCAACAGCTTTGATCGTTGCCACTTTTTACGCCTCCTTGTTAGGCCCCGCCGCAGACTCCGTCGGCATGCGGATGGCGCTTTCCAGTACGGGTACCCGTATGAGCGCTGCCGCCGCCTTCTGTACGTCCTTCACTTGGGGAAGGACGAAGATACCGAGTGTCCCCGAGTCCAGATGAAGCTTGGCCATCGGCATCAGGGCCGGTTCTCCGCTGTCCCTGTACACGCCGAGGACGGTGGAGATGTCGTGCAGGATAGCCTGGCGCTGGCCCAGATTCGCCAGTGTGACTCGGGCGTCGGGATTTTTCGGAACGGCCAGCAGGCCTACCCCCTGCCTACCGATCAGTTCCCGGTCGCTCTCCAGTCCGACGTTCATGATGTAAATATCGCCTACATACAGATTCGGGCCGTCCAGTCGGACTTCGCTGATCTGAATATCCGCGATGTGGGTCATATTTTTTCCCGTCTTGAAATAAATCGATATTCCGACGGCAACCAGCCCCGCTACCGCTCCCCAATACCAGGCAAAAACCAGGGTGAACAGCGAAGCCATCATCGAGGTAAAAATAACCAGGTAGTTGCGTCCTTCGAAAACCATGGCAATGCCTTCAATGTAGGATACGCCCCGCGGGACAAGCTCCATCTGATCCACCTGCATCAGGCTTTGGCGCTCCATATTCCGCACATCGCGGAACTGCTGGGCCGCAACGGTCAAAAATGTGACAGCCGTGTAATTTTTTTCCAGTAACGCAGGTACCGCCACCGCACCTAGACCGGCTGCAATCACTCCCAGCGAAACATGAATGATTTTGCCGTGAGGATAAGTCGGATATTGGCGATAATCCGTTCTTAATAAGTATAGCCGGGACGCGATACCGAAAAACAATCCGACAAAAACAGCGACCGTTTCTTTTTGCGACAGCATTTGCGCTATCATTTCTTCCAACCTCGCTTTCGCTGGATCCATTGCCGGGCGGTTGTCCTGCATCCCGAATAAACCGATTCAAGTAAGACGGTCAGCAACCGCGCCGTAAAAAAGGAGAGCCACCATTTGTCAAGAAACGAGGGTGTACCGAGATGAACCGGCATCGTGCCGCCATGCATACAGGCAAAAGAAAGGTCTCCCGCAATCATGGCCACCGTCAGAGAGACATACTGCTCGGCTGCTCCCCGGTGCATGCCCATTACCAATACCGCAAGGATAATGGCGATATCCCATTCGGGTTTCAGCACAATCATGACGGGATCCACGCTGTACAGCTCCAGCATCAACAAATGAACGGCCCCGAGAAGCAGACCGGTTGCGAACAGATGTCCGCCTTCCCACAGGCTCTTTTTGCGGATACCGACGAGAAGAGCCGCACAGATGGCGACCGGCACGGTGCCGTTGATAAGAGCGCCTCCCGCGGAGAAGGTCGTCAGGGCGGCAGGCAGCGCGAACATAAAAAAAAGAAGTATGCCACGTCCGGATATACTTCTCATAAAAATTTCCCGCCATCCGCTGAGCAGAAATATGACAGAGATGGCGAGGAGTACGGAAGCAAGATAACCTGGATTCATAGTTTGTCACCCTAGCTTGTTTCTTTACTCCTAGTATGACAAAACATCCCGTTTTTACTCCGCTTCCGTTCTGCAGGCATATTCAGTTAAATCGATCCGCCGAGCCCGGCACCATTCCGCGGTCGTTCCCGCGATGATCACAGGACGTGTCCACAACTGCTCGATGCGTACCGTTCCAAGAGCGGTCATCATCAGAATGATGCCATGATGCAGCTCGTCGATGTGATCGATTAAAGCTTGCGTACCTTCGCTTCGCAAAACTTGAAGCAGGGCTCCCGCCATGCCGGCCGCCGAAGCGCCAAGGGCAAGCACCTTGACGATGTCTTCGCTGGTGCGGATGCCTCCAGTCGCCATGACGCGGCCGCGTTCATAGACTTGCAGCGCTTCGATCAGGGTCACGCTTGTTTTCATGCCCCAGTCGTTCAGCCAATCGAGAGGCACTTTTCTCCGCGCATTCTCGATAGCGGCGAAATTGGTGCCGCCGGAGCCGCCGACATCCAGAATTTGTACGCCTGCGGATTTGAGCATTCTCGCGTTTTCAAGCGGAATGCCGAAACCGACTTCTTTGACGATCACAGGCACTCCCGTGCCTGTCACAATACGGCTTACGCGCTCCAGCATACCGTGGAAGCTGCGGTCGCCTTCGGGCATGATAAGCTCCTGCATGACATTCAAATGGATTTGAAGCGCATCTGCTCGAAGCATATGCACGGCGCGTGCCGCCTGCTCCACAGTCGCTTCACTCCCCAAATTCGCAAAGACGAGCCCGTCCGGATTCATTTGACGGACAATCCGGTAGCTCGACTCCTGCGAGGGATCCCGCAAAGCGGACATTTGGGAGCCGACGGCCATCGCCAGTCCGCGTTCCCGGGCCGCTACTGCAAGCTCACGGTTTATTTCTTCGGTTTCGCGTGCTCCGCCGGTCATCGCATTTACGACAATCGGCGAACTCAAATTGAGTTCGCCGATTGTCGTAAAGAGAGCGACTGACTCGGTGGAAGCGTTTGGCAGGCAGTTAGGCACCAGCTTGACATCCGTCAGCCCCTGGTTGCCGGACTGCCCAGTCTGGAGCGCAAACTGCACGTGATCCATTTTGCGCGATGAGCGCATCCCGCTTCCTCCTGTTCAAGTCATCCATTATTTTTTGAATTTGGAAAGCTTGTCGCCGAAGCGCTCGCCGAGCGTCATGGACAGGCCTTGATTGCTCAGGGAAACATTCTCGTTGCCAGCCAGTTCTTTCTGGTGGTTGGAGGATCTTTCCGGTCTGGAAGAATAGTTGGAAGGCGCGGAAGATGCGGATTGAGCCGGAGCTTCTTCCGTTTCCTTGATGCTGAGGCTCACGCGCTTCTCAGCCGCGTTTACGTCTAGGACTTTCACCTTAACTTCTTGGCCTTCTTTCAGAACTTCCTGTGGAGTCGCGATGTGACGGTGAGCGATCTGGGAAATATGAACCAGACCTTCAACGCCCGGAGCGATTTCAACAAACGCGCCGAAACCTGCAAGACGTTTTACCGTACCGGTAATGATTTCGCCGGTTGTGAAAGTTTTTTCGGCCTTTTCCCAAGGACCTTCTTGAGTCGCTTTCAGGCTCAGGCTCACTTTATCTTTCTCCGGATCTACTTTCAGGACCTGCACGCTTACTTTATCGCCTTCTTTGACGATTTCGGAAGGGTGCTCAACGTGGTGCCAAGCCATTTCGGAGATGTGCACCAGACCGTCGATGCCGCCGATATCCACGAACGCACCGAATTGAGTCAGGCGCTGTACGGTACCTTCGTATACTTTGCCCACTTCGATATTGCTGATGATGTCTTTCTTCTGAGCTTCGTATTCTTCATCCAGAACGTCTTTCTGGGAAAGGATCACTTTGTTCTTCTCGCGGTCGATTTCTTTCACTCTCAGGCGCAGCGTACGGCCTTTGTAGTCGGAGAAATCTTCGACAAAGCTGCGTTCTACCATGGATGCCGGCACGAAGCCGCGCACGCCTACGTCAACAACGAGACCGCCTTTAACCACTTCAGCCACGACAGCTTCGATGATGACTTTCTCGTCCAGTTTTTGCTGCAGGGTTTCCCATGCTTTTTCACTGTCAACAGAGCGCTTGGAAAGAACCAGCTTTTCTTTGTTGTCGTCAATCGTTACGATTTTAAGCTCAATCTCCTGACCCTCTTGAACCGCTTGATCCGCGTTCTCGATTTGGACGGAAGACAGCTCGCGAAGCGGAATCGTGCCGTCGTACTTGTAACCGATATCTACGATTGCTTGATCCTGCTCGACTTTGATGATTTTGCCTTTGACGATGTCGCCTTTCTTAACAGCTGCGACTTGGCTCATCGCTTCTTGAGCTTCTTGGCTTTCGTTCGTTTGATTTTCGTTTTTGATTTCTTCTGACATGGGATACCCTCCTCGAAAATAAACACACCGACGGTTAATTTTGTATAGGCATCTGCACAGCGCGGATTGCGCGGCAGGATTTCCTTACAACCGGGTTCGTTTTTTAGTTAAGCGACTTCTTTCCGGTGCTCCCGGATCAAAGTCTGAATAGCTTGCATGATATACTCGGTCACCTGCTCCAGATCGGCCGATCCGGCTTCGCTGAATGCGGACAAGTCAAGCGGTTTCCCGTAAACGACCGTCATTCTGCCGAACAGCTTGTAATCTCCGATGATTGCGGCGGGTACTACGGCCGCGCCGGATCTCAGGGCAAACATCGCTGCGCCCTTCTTTCCCACACCGGGATTTTTGCGGCTTCCTTCCGGAAAGATGCCAAGTACATTTCCATTCCGAAGCAAGGTAAGCGTTCCCTTGATCGTTTCCTTGCTGACACCTCCGCGTTTAACCGGGAAAGCGCCAATTTTATTAATTATTAGACCAAAAACCGGAATTTGAAACAGCTCCGCCTTCGCCATGAAATGAACTTTGCGATGGAGGCGGATGCCGACAAGCGGAGGATCCAAGTTGCTGATATGATTGGAACAGAGCAGCACGCCGCCGTGCTCGGGGATGTTATCCTTGCCGATCACGCGAATCCGGAACAACAGGGAATACACCACATTGCAGACTCCCCGTGCGAAATGATAAAAGCTCATGTTCTTTCACCGCCTGTTCTCAACCGGCACATCTCCAGGATGCTCTCCACTACTTCGGGAATGGTCAGATCTGTACTGTCCAGCATTACAGCGTCGGCCGCTTGTACAAGGGGAGATACTTCCCTGCCTTCATCCAGCATATCGCGGCGGGCAATGTCCTTTTCCATCTCTTCGAGAGTCGTCGCCATTGCCGTGCCCTGAACTTCTTGAAACCTTCTTTCGGCGCGCTTGCGCACGCTCGCGGTTAGGAACACCTTCACTTCCGCATCAGGAAGCACATGCGTGCCGATATCCCGGCCGTCCATCACGATGCCTTTGGAAGCGGCCATCTGCTTCTGCTTGTCTACCAGAAGCTTCCTCACTTCCGCGATGGCGGCGATTTGTGAAACCTGGTCCGTGACGAGTTTGGTACGGATATCGGAAGATACATCCCGGCCGTCTACAAATACCAGCTGGCCGTCCGGCCCCGGTATGAGTTCGATCTTCATGCCGGCAGCCGTTCTTGCCACAGCCTCCGGGTCCAGAGGATTAACCCCGTCCTGCAGCACCTTCCAGGTGACCGCCCGATACATCGCTCCCGTGTCCACATAGACAAAACCAAGCTCGCCGGCGACCTTGCGGGCTATGGTGCTTTTCCCTGCACCGGCTGGCCCATCTATCGCGATATTAAATTTAGTCAAAACAAAGGCTCCTCCTAACAAAACCTTACGAACAAAAAAGCAGGCGCAGCCTGCTAACGCTGTAAATTATACCATAGCCGGAAGACAGATGCAAAAGTCTGGGGCCTTCCTGAATTTGCCGGAAAGCGATTATTCCTCCGCATGCCGGACGTACGGCACTCCCTCCAGAGGATCCACCCGGGTGATTTCTTTTCGCACAGCCGGAAATTGAAGAAGGAGCTGGCTGATCAGCAAACCGGCCAACAGTACATATAAACTTCTTAAGAGCATTTTCTCGACCCGCTCGGAAAATTCAATGAACAGCCGTTCGTAACGTTCATAAGTTAATGGGCGTTGCTGCCCGGACCTCCGGATATTCACTGGCATCCTCCCGCATAAGAGCCTTGTTTGGAATGCAGTGTTTCCCGAACGGGCCGATTTTATGTAAGTTATTTTTTGCGGAAATCGAATTGTTTCTCAAAGCAGTACTGAATCAGCTTCTGACGGTCTCGGTCCGTAATTTCGCTGAACTGCAGCATGACGATTTTGCGTCCCGTTTCCAGCGTTTTAACACGTACGACTTCCGCTTTGAAAGGCAGATGCTCCAAGGTCCCGTTCTTGTAGGTCACAAGAAGCCAGCAGTTCACCTGAGTGACGTTCTCCGGAAATTCGCTGCCTGAGCAGGTGAAGGAAACCCCGCCTCCTCCGACGTCCTCCGTCAAGGCTACGATAGGAACCGCATCGCCCGCCTGCACGGAAATTTCCAGCTCCGCCGGAATACGCAGAAAGCTTCTGCGCTGAACTTTCGTAATCGAGGCCGGATCGGGCATGGCCAATGCGACCAGCCGGATTCCGTCTTCCTTGAAGCCGATGACCGAGGTCTGGAAATAATTTTTCACGCCACCGTCCGTAACAAAAAAGGCGCTTACTTCATCCCCCGTGTATAGCCGTTTCAAACGGCCCGTCCGCTCGTTAAGGGGAGTTTCGATCCACAGACGGTCCGGGAGCACGTCCGAAATTCTCGCTTTGTATTCTTGTCTGGCTTCTTCCTCGTCAATCGTATTGACGTGAAGATGCAGCAACTGGTTGATTTTCATAAGCTGAGCCACGGTAACCTCATCCTTTTTCGGCTGAATCCTGCATGTTTCTACTTGATTATAGCATGCCTCCACCATTTAGGAAGACACAAAAAAGCGGCCCCGGGTTCACCGAAGCCGCTTATTCGAACGGATCCCGTCAAGTGCCCTGCTTGACAGGCTGCTGCTTGGCCTGCTCGGCGTCTTCCTTGCGGATCGTTTCCACTTTTTCTTCCGTACCGTCTTCGCCGTTGACATAAATCCGGTACGTTTGACCGTTCAGACTGCCGATAAATTCGTGGCAAAGTACTTCCTGATTGAGATCGTTGACGATAAGCGCCTTGGTGTGACGGGTCACTTTCAGCTGTGAGCTCAGGTGGCTTCTTGCCTCTTCTTTCGAAAGCTTCGGCTCCTGGTCGATATTTTTGTGATTGCGGTTGGCAAACACGAAATCGGTGGCCTGCAGACCGAGGATTTGGCCGTCATCCAGAGCGACGTTTACGACGAGCTTCTCCGGATAAATGACGGTATCTTTTTCCTGCTTGGCGAACGTCATATTGCAGATGTTCTGGTGACGGTCGAAGCTGACCGCCGTCATATTTTTATAGCCGTGCCGCTCAAGAAACTGAGCCGCCGCTTCACGCGTATGCTCGACCTGAAGGTTGGTTGACTTCACTTCGCGGGGATTCATGAAGTAGATCAGCTGCCCGCCTTTTTTCGTGAAGTCCATCGTAATGTCGGCCCCCTTGTTACCGGGAAGGGAACACGTATACGATTCGTACTCGACCCCGCCGCTGCCGTTTTTGACCACGTTAAAGATGGCCGGATTGTTTATCCCCAGGAAAGCGGCCGCTCTCTTACGGACTTCTTGTTCATCAATCTCGGGACCCGTCAGCATTTGGGCCGTGTATTTCGACTGCGTAGACATGGTGAAAGGGCCTTCTTTCAGATCGTTGTATGCCCCGACTTTTTTGTCCACCGTCTTGAAGCCGTCGATAATCGTATTGTCGTTCGGTTCCTTGTTGGCCCCAAGCGCCAGATCCACGTCCATCCAACGCAGGTTGTTGGCGATAACCTTCTCCTGGACTCCGCGCAAATCCCCCGTAATGTCTTTGGAATGCTGGTACAGGGTGCTCAGCGTTTTTAATTCGCCGTCAGACAGAGGCTTTTTCGTCAAATCCCTCGTTGAGGTCTGGTAGCTGAATTTCGCCACGTTGGACAGGAACTCTTCCGTTTTGTTAAAAGGAAGCAGGCCCAGCGGCAGCTGGTTCACTTCGTTTTGCGCCTGGCTGGTCAGCCTCCAGACATTCACCAGACCTTTACGATAGGTGTCATTAGAGGTGGAATTGATCGCCAACGTGTTGCCCAGCTCCGTATGTAGCTTCTCGATATGATAGGACAAATCATGAAAAGCACGCTGATACTGGTTTTCCGCCTTAATGGAGACCGCATTTTTCTGTTTTTGCTGAGAATAACCCCAAACCCCCGTACCGACCAATGCCGCAGCGCAGACTGGAAATAAAACCATACTCATTTTTCTGTACATGCTTGTAAACTCCTTTCTTAGGCGATATTGCCGTTATTGTCTGCCTTCGAAACGAAGTTTATACAGCAAAAAAAGCCTGCACGCCATGCGCAGACTTTCTTGCTCTTCTTACTTAAATTCAGTTGGAGTACTCTTCCGTTTCTACCTCTAAATCGTGCTCGTTGTCACAGATGCAGCGTTTGAAGCCGGTCTCGATTTTGCCTTTGTCGCGGCGTCCCTTCAGGATAAATCGTTCTCCGCACTGTCTGCAACGGATCGTAACTTTCACCCGGTTCACGGTCATGTGTTCACCTTCCGCGCCTTCGGTTGCGCAACAAATAAGTGTTTCACAACCAGTATAGTCACGATTATCCGATTTTAAACTCCTCTTCCCCGCGGATAATGCGGAGCGGAGAACGGTCGTTGGCACGGTCCACCTTCCAGAGCGTACGTATCCAGAGAAGCGTCATAAACGGCAGCATAAACCAGATCCAGTTATTCGCCGCCACCAGCAAGATGTAGTCGAACGCCCCGTGCCATAAAATAGGCAGGAACAGAGAGGCGAGCAAATACTTGCGTTCCTGGGAACGCATAAACTTGGCTTTGCCGAGGTAATACCCCATCATAACACCGAAAAGCGCATGTCCCGAAACGGGAAGAAGGGCGCGCATAAGCAGCGATGACATGCTGATACCATTGGCGAACGCATAGAGGATATTCTCCAGTGTTGCGAATCCAAGGCTGACGGCCACGGCGTAAACGATCCCGTCGTACGGTTCGTCGAACGAATCGTGGCGGTATATCAAATGGTACACCACGAACCATTTCAGGAACTCTTCCAAGCCGCCGGAGATGAAGAAAGCGAAGGTAAAATGGTTATCTCCGCCAATCTCCTGCATAAACGAATTCTGAAGCACCATGGCAGGAATTACGAGTAAAACCCCGCATAAAAACAGCTTGCCGACCAGATGAATCGGCTCCGTTTCATAACGGTCCTTCAAATAAAAATAAGCAAGAAGGGAGATTCCGGGAGCGACCGCCGCCATTAGAACGGAAAACACGTTCATCCCATTTCCCCCTTTCTGATCCGGTGAACGATTCCGTTCTTCTTATACCCAACCACGGAAACGGGCGGCTTCCGCCATTTTGCGAACGCCGGTCATATAGGCCGCCAGACGCATATCGATTCCGCGTGTTTTATGAATAGTATAGACATTTTCGAAGCCTTTTTCCATCACTTCTTGAAGTTTGGAATGAACTTCTTCTTCTCCCCAGTAATATCCTTGGTTATTTTGTACCCACTCGAAATAGGACACAACAACACCGCCGGCGCTTGCCAGGACGTCCGGAACGAGGAGCACACCGCGCTCCGTCAAAATTTTGGTCGCTTCAAGCGTAGTCGGTCCGTTCGCCGCTTCGACCACGATGCCCGCTTTAATGCGGTGGGCATTCTCACGCGTGATCTGGTTCTCGATCGCGGCCGGCACCAGAATGTCGCAGTCCTGCTCCAAAATTTCCGTGCTAGGCATTACATTCGGGAACAAGTTCGTCACGGTTCCGAAGGAATCGCGGCGGTCGAGCAAATACTCGATGTCAAGGCCGTCCGGATTGTACAAAGCCCCGTTCACATCGGCTATCCCGACCACTTTCGCCCCGGCTTCATGCATAAACTTGGACAAGTAGCTCCCCGCGTTACCGAATCCCTGCACGATGACACGTGCGCCTTGAAGCGGAATACCGCGCTTCTCCAGCGCTTTATTGATCATGATCGTGACGCCTTTTGCAGTCGCCGTTTCGCGGCCGTGGGAACCCCCCAGCACAATCGGTTTGCCCGTGATGAATCCCGGAGAATCGAACTCGCGGATGCGGCTGTACTCGTCCAGCATCCAGGCCATGATCTGGGAGTTCGTCATCACGTCCGGTGCCGGAATGTCCTTGTTCGGACCTACCAGCTGGCTGATCGCCCTTACGTACCCGCGGCTCAGTACTTCCAGCTCGCGGAAAGACATGCTCCGCGGATCGCAGATAATGCCGCCCTTGCCTCCGCCGTAAGGAAGATCCACGATACCGCATTTGAGACTCATCCAGATGGAGAGGGCCTTCACTTCGTCTTCGGTGACGCCGGGATGAAAGCGGACTCCGCCTTTCGTAGGACCGACCGCATCGTTATGCTGGGCACGGTAGCCCGTGAACACCTTGACTTTGCCGTCGTCCATCCGGATCGGAATACGAACCGTCAGCACACGGAGCGGCTCTTTGAGAAGCTCGTACATTTCGTCGGAATATCCAAGTTTTTTCAGGGCTTCTTCAATAATTGTTTGAGTTGATTCCAGCACGTTCAAGTTTTCGGTGTTAGCCATGTTGACCACCTCGTTTATGTATTATAACGCAATGAAAATAAAGCACCCTGCAAAAACAGTTGTTTTTGGAGAATGCTTTATGAAGCAGGTGCCGCCTATATCTTGTCCGGCATGCAACCACCCGAAGCCGTGCACATTGGGGCAAGGTCGGGAATGGTCCACGCCGGTAGTTGGAGTGTCAGGCATAATCATGCGAAATGCCGGCATAATTCTTGGACCGCGTTAGCTTCAATAACAGCTTTTCCATACTCTTCGAGCACGGCCTTCGTCACGTTGGTCGCATCTCCGTACTCGGATAGGACGGCGATGAGCGTCTGGAACTTGCCTTCCGGCAGTTCAGTCGGTTCGAGCTGAAGGATCCATTTGTTTTTATACGTATAAAGCGCTCCACCATCCGTTAGCATAGGATTGACGACTTTAGAAGCACGCAGCAAATCTTCGAAATCGCGGAAAGTGTAAGAAACAATGTCGCTTTGTTCAAGCGTCACTTCCATTTCGTACACTTCTTCGTCATCATGGTCATCCAGCAAATCCGCTTGTAAGGACAAGTCCATGCTGCCCCTGGTCACAATAACGACCATTCCCTGGGCAGGGAGCGCAAAAACTTCTACAGCTAAAGGTCCTGCAGGTTCGAAACCCAATTCGGAATAGGCCTGATCCATCATGTCGCTGAAAAGATCGTGAACTTTGGGGATTTCCCTCCACATGTCATCTTTCTGGATGCCCCGTTCCGTCAAATCATCGAATGTAAGGAAAATCCGTATTTTGTCCGGGCTTAAACGTTCGATTTTCATGACAGGATCCTCCTTTCCATGACACCTCTGTTTGAATGGTTATAAACAAAATATGCCGGTTTGAAAACCATGGTGTGTGCGCTTGCGGAAACAAGCACGCTTATGGGTGCCACCTAGTATTAGTATACCATGTTAGAGCCAAAATGTTAGCTATACGGCAAAAATTTAAAGGCACCTTCTCTGCGGAATGCAGAAGAGGTGCCTTTCGGTCGTTCACGCTCCCGGAGGTTCGGTGCGCGTCTTTACACTCAGTGAGTCGCCTGAGAAGACGCGGCGTTTTTCACCAGAATTTCGTCTACAGCCGCTTTCACCTGCGAATCCTTGGCGATCAGGTTTTCCAGCCCTTCCTTGCCCTCCGAAGAAGAATGAGCTCCGCCGGATCCTTGAGAAGAGCTGGAGCCGTGATTCGCGTGCTGCTTCGATTCTTCCTTGCGGCCGCCTTTTCCCGAAACAAAATTTTTCGTCTGGCCGATTACATCGTTAAACGAGCTGCCGATCCCGCTGCTTTCCGAGCTGAACATAGCGGACCTCATGCCTCTTATCCGCTTGCCGGCATACAAAGCCAGCGCAGCGCCAGCAACGCTTCCGATAAGGAAACTGCCTAATTTCATCCCGTATCCCTCCAAGTTTTTAGAATGTATGAGTCTTGATTAGGGTGTGTCCGATCCGCGGGGGCCATGCGCCCCTAAAGTGGGAATAGGAGGGATTCGGACCTTGGAAGTAAGCCGCCCGACAGGACAACAAAAGCCTGACGAACTCGGGGACGAAACGGCTTGTATAGGCCGCGCGTCTTAAGGAGTTGTCAGGCATCTGGATTGCGACCGGACTCCACCTTTCAAGTTCCGGATGTATATCGGATTCCCCACCAGCCGAGGCCCATGACGAGAAGAATGAACAAAAACAGAAGCAGACGGTAGAACCAGCGTGTAACTTTGGCCCGTTCGGACGGATGTACCGAGCTTCTGGGGGGAAGGTAGTGGCTTTCTTCTTCGTTATCATTGGATAAATCGTTTTCTGCGAGTATCGGCTGTTCGTACTCTATCTCCTGTGTCTTGTTGCCTTCCATGCCGGATTACTCCTCCTTGCCGTAACGTAAGATGCAGCCCGAAATAAAATCAATCATAAAATGGGCGAAAATAGCTGTCCACAGGGAACCGGTATGGATAAAAATCCAGCCGATCCCGTAGGAAATGCAAAAAACAAGACCCGTCATCAGCCAGTGCTGGAGATAACGGATATGAATAGCCGCAAAAACAATGCTTGTCCAGTATGGACCCAGGTAGTGCTGAAGGCCCGCGCGGAACAGGAGTTCTTCGCATATCGAAACCAGTACGCAGATGAGTGCGATATGCCACAACGGACGCCTGCCGAAGATGCGTTTGTTCACTCCCCCGTCGTCCGTGACTTCCTCCGGGACATATTTGGACACGATTAGGTCCGCGGCCAGCACTGCCAGTGCGATACCGCCTCCCCAGAGGACGATCGACCAGCCGGGCGCGAAGCTGAAAAGGCTCCGCCAATCCGCCCCTTGAACGAGAAGCATAATAACGCCGATCACCAGCAGAAGCGCCTGGGTTCCATATAAGTTAATAAGCAGCATCCGGTCATTGAGGTCATCGATCCGGACGTCCGTCTTAATGCGGATATTTTTGAGATTTTTCCATTTCCAGTTCCATTTTCTCATGATGGTCCTTCCCAGGGACTTCCCCCTATCCGTGCCTTGTTATTTGTACATGATGCCGAGTCTCGATACCATCATAATTCATACTTAATTAACATACCATGAATCTCACATAGAGGAAATCTTGTCCTTCTTAATAGAACGGATAAGTCCGGTAAAAGTTCCGCGCCGAACATAAAAAAGCGCCTATCCGCAATGGATGACGCTTCACTTCACTCAGCCGGGCAGTGCCGCGCCTCATCAAAAAGCGCGACCAGGCTGACGTCTCTTAATCGTAGGCAAAACCACGCAGCATCGCCAAAGCCGCCATGCCGCCTTCGACATTAACCAGCTTGTCCGGATCGAAGCCGTTTCTCTCCAAATAGCCGCACACCATCTCGCTGCGCACACCGTGCGCGCATACGACATACAAGTCGGCGTCACCGTGCAGCTCATCCATTCGCTCCGGAATCGTATTCATGGGAATGAGCTCCGGTTCATCCAGATGGTAATAGTCCCATTCGTACGGCTCACGGACATCGATAATTTTGATCCCTTTAAGCATCTCCGGTTTGTCCAGGAGCTCGAGAAATTTTTCGGGCGCAATATGTTTCATGCAGGCTTCTCCTTTTTTTACATGCGCTTACATGTGGAAAATTTTCGCTTTAACTGAAGAATAGCGAATATTATATCCGATTACAAGGGGAATAGTACGGATTTATCAGCCTATTTGGCGTTTCGTTTGTTAAAACGTCGTGAATATTCGGGTAACCCTATTGACACGTTGCCGGGGCCATGTTACATTAAGTGAAACTTACAGACATATACCACGTTAAAGCGTTGACGGAGACCCGTATGGTTGGACAGCCTTTCAGAGAGCCGATGGTTGGTGGAAATCGGCAGGACGCCTGCATACCAAGCACTCCGGAGCATTGAACCGAAGCGAAAGCCGCAGGCTCAATCGGCAGAACCCGTTATCGTTCCGGTCCCGACACGGACCAATAAGGCCTCGCGTGAGAACGCCGGGTGAAGCAGGGTGGCACCGCGAAGATAACTTTCGTCCCTTCATACGGGTTACGTATGAGGTTCGGGAGTTTTTTTATTTCCCAAGAGGAGGCTATATACATGTTTAAAGTACTTGTATCGGATCCAATCAGCGATATGGGGATCCAAATGCTCTACGACGCAAGCGATGTTGAGGTAGATAAGAAACCGGGATTAAGCGAAGACGAGCTTGTCGCCATCATCGGCGAATACGACGCCCTTCTCGTGCGCAGCCAGACCAAGGTTACGCCACGCATTATGGCGGCCGCTCCCAAACTGAAAGTAATCGGCCGCGCCGGTGTCGGTGTCGACAACATCGACCTCGAAGCGGCGACCAAGAACGGCATCGTCGTTATCAATGCGCCGGACGGCAACACGATTGCAACCTGCGAGCATACTTTCGCGATGATGATGTCGGTAGCCCGCTCCATTCCGCAAGCCTACAAAAAGACCGTCGGCGGTGAATGGGACCGCAAATCGTTCGTCGGCGTCGAGCTCCGCAACAAAACGCTCGGCATTATCGGAATGGGCCGCATCGGAAGTGAAGTCGCCAAACGCGCCAAAGTCTTCGGAATGAAAGTCATCGGCTACGATCCTTTCCTTACGGAAGACAGAGCGGAGAAAATCGGCGTCAAGCTCGGTACGGTCAACGATATTGCGGCCGCAGCCGATTTCATTACCGTCCATACGCCGCTGACGAATGAAACGCGCCATATCGTAGGCCCGGCTCAATTCGCCATCATGAAGAAAGGCGTGCGGATCGTCAACTGCGCACGCGGCGGAATCATTGACGAGAACGCTCTCGTAGCCGCGATCGAAAACGGCACGGTAGCCGGAGCCGCATTCGACGTATTCGAGCAGGAGCCGCCTCAGGCGAGCCACCCGTTCCTGAACAACCCGAGCATTATTGTCACGCCGCACTTGGGCGCATCGACCATTGAAGCTCAGGAAAACGTAGCCATCGACGTCTCGGAAGAGCTTCTGCATATTCTGCGCAACGAGCCTTTCAAAAATGCCGTGAACATGCCGCCGGTACCGGCTACCGTAATGAGCAAACTGCAGCCTTACTTCAACCTCGGGGAAAAGCTCGGTCTTATCGCGGGTCAGCTGACCGAAGGACCTGTCAATGAAATCGTCGTCAGCTACTCCGGCGATCTCGCCGATGTCGACACGAATCCGTTGACCCGTTATATCGTCAAAGGCGTTTTCACCCAGCATCTCGAAGGCATCAATCTCGTTAACGCCATGCATATGGCGAAATCCCGTGATATCAACGTCACGACGCAGCAATCGTCCACAACCGGAACGTTTACCAACCTCGTGACGATTACCGTAAAATCCAAGCAGGGCGACCGCACGCTGGCAGGTACGCTGCTGGCCGGTTACGGCGAGCGCATCGTGCGCATCGATCAATACCCGGTTGACTTTGCGCCGGAAGGCTCGCTTCTTCTCATCTCGCACAACGACAAACCCGGCATTATCGGCCGCGTAGGTACGCTGCTCGGAAGCAATGACGTGAACATTGCGACCATGCAGGTAGGCCGTACGGTCGTCGGCGGATCGGCGATCATGGTTCTGACCATTGACAAGACCGCTCCGAAAGAAGTCATTGCCGATCTGGAAAAACAGCCGGAAATCGTCAACGTTCGCCAACTGGGCATTTAAGCACTTCTCGGCCTGTTTATACCGGGCCGGCGCTTGTAACATACGTTACGGCGACGGCCTCTTCTTATCCGGCCTGCGAAATGTTTCACGAACAACAAGATTAAGTTCGTTTTTTCAACAAAAAAGGCGGAAAGCAGCTGAATGATTCAGCAGGCTTTCCGCCTTTTGCATGTAATCTTGTATAGCTCGGGCCACAGCCGCCGGAAGCCTTTTACGCTTCGTTGGCTCCGTCTCCGGCTCCGGATGTCTGCTCTCCTACCCGCTCTTCGTCGTTATGGAAGTTACGGGGATTAAACGGGCCATGCGTGCCTTAACACGCTTTGCACGGCAGGACGATGGTAAACGTCGTCCCCTGCCCGAGCTTACTGCGCATCGTAATCGTTCCCTGATGGGCGTCCACGATGTTTTTGACGATGGCAAGTCCCAGGCCCGTGCCGCCGGTCGCTCCCCGTGTCCGGGCTTTGTCCGCTTTATAGAAGCGTTCGAACACGTAAGGGACATCTTCGGCCGGAATCCCCTTGCCTTCGTCCGTCACTTCAAGCTTGCAGCCGGGAGAAGACTTGTACGCGTAAGGCTCCGCCTTAATCGTAATCGTCTTCCCGCCCGGCGTGTGCCGGAAGGCGTTGTCGAGCAGGTTGGTCAGCACCTGCTCGAGCCTGTCCTCATCCGCCGTACAGAGCAGCTCCCCCTGCGGGAGCTCGTAATTCAGGCGGATGTCCTTCTCTCTCGCCAGGACCGTAAATTTGCGGTGCATCCGTTTCACGAGCCCGCCGATATCGGTCCTGTTCGAGTTCATCTCGAGATGCCCCGCTTCCATGCGGGCCAGATCGAGAAGGTCCCGGACGAGGCGGCCCATGCGCAAGGCCTCGTCATAGATCACCTGAGCGAGCTCCTTGCGCTCCTCGGGGGACCCGGCGATGTCGTCCAGCAGCGCCTCGCTGTAGCCCTGCACCATCGACAACGGTGTGCGCAGCTCGTGCGAGACGTTCGCGACGAAGTCTTTGCGCAGCTTGTCGAGCCGGAATTCCTCCGTCACGTCGCGGAGCACGGCGACGGCGCCGCGGACCCCGTCGCGCGAATGAAGCGGCGTCATCGCGACGGACCAGACCTCGTTCTCGACGTGAAGCTTGTCGGTTTGTTCCCTGGCCTCCGTCACCACCTGATGGAACATGGGCTGCAGCGGAGCGGGAATATGCCGGTCAAGCGGCAGAGGAAGCGCAGCCGGAACGCCCCCGTTGACAGGCGGCCCGTCCGGGTTCCAGGAGAGTTCTTCCCACTCCTGGATGATTTTGTCGCCCTGCGGGTTCGTCACAATGACTTTGCCGCCGGCATCGAACGTCATGACCGCGTCGGTCATGCTCCTCAGAACGCTGGAAAGGTTCTCTTTTTCATGCCGCAGAGCTTTTACGTTCTCCTGGAGTTCTTCTCCCATCACGTTGAACGATTTGGCGAGCTCCCCGATCTCGTCGGAAGAAAGAATCGGAACCTTCGTCCCGTATTCCCCGCGGGAGATTCTGCCCGCCGCGTCTTTGAGCTGCAGCAGCGGCCGCGTGATCCGGTAAAACAGGAAGAACGCGAACACGGTCGTCATCAGGAACCCGATAATCGAAACGATCACGAACAGCCGGAATACGTCCCACTGGGTAGCTTCCAGGGATTTCAGGGATTGATACAGGACAATAGCGCCCTGCGTAGCTTTAGCTCCTCCGTCCGGCGTGTGATAGAGCGGCACGGCCACGGCGATATAATCGTTGCGCTGGTTTATTTTTCCCTGTTTGTTATAAGGGATTCGTTTCTCCAGCATTTGGCCGTTCAAGACGGAATTCAGCTCCGCCTCCGAAAAAAAGTCCGCCGCTTTGAACCGGAGAAGCTCCTGGTTTTTGCCCTCGACGGACGGATTTAATTCTTTCAGACTTTTATCCAGCGCAATCATGCGCGCATCCTGAAGTTCCAGGAGCTGATTGGCCATCCTGTAAAACTCTTCGTCTTGCAGATGAAGAGCGGCTCCGTTCGAATAATCGCCCGCAAGCTGCTTCAGATTGTGAACCTGATCCTCGGACTGGGAAAAATACTGTTCCAGCGACTGCACGAGAAACACGCCGAGCGTGATCAGAATAACCGCCACAAGACCGATAATCGTCAGCCACAGCTTGCCGACTACGCTGCGCAGGCTGAACATGTTACTTCGGCACCTCTAGCTTGTAGCCTACGCCCCACACCGTCGTAATCATCGCGGCCGCATCCGGCGATACTTTGTTGAGCTTCTCGCGCAATCTTTTCACGTGGGTATCGACTGTGCGCAAATCCCCAAAAAATTCGTAGTTCCAGACATCCTTAAGCAGCTCTTCCCGTGAAAATACCTTATCCGGCGATACGGCCAAATAATGGAGCAGCTCGTACTCCTTGGGCGTCAGAGCGACTTCCTGGCCGCCTGCCGTTACGCGGTGAGCGTCGTGCTCGATAACCAGATGCGGAAAGACGATGTTGTTGCTCGAATTCGCATCCTTGGACAGAAAAGCCGTTGCGGACGAACGCCGCAGGATCGCCTTGACCCGGTAAATCACCTCGCGCGGGCTGAACGGTTTCACGACGTAGTCGTCGGCCCCGACTTCAAACCCGTGGACGCGATTCGTTTCTTCGCCCTTCGCGGTCAGCATGATCACCGGCGTGGACTTGACTTGGCGCAGACGGGCGCAAACTTCCGTCCCGTCAATTCCCGGCAGCATCAGATCGAGCAGAATCAGATCGAAATCTCGCTCGGTCGCCAGCGTCAGGGCCGTTTCGCCGTCTTCGGCTTCCTCGATCCCGTAACCCTCTTTTTCCAGATACATCCTAAGCAGACGTCTGATCCGTTCTTCATCGTCTACAACCAGAATATTCAATCTCTGTTCCATGACGTTCACAATCCCTTCCGTCCATAAACGATTGTAGTGAATGATTTGCTAAAATTATACACCCGAATAGGAGTGCAGGCCAGCGATGACCAAGTTTACCCCGACAAGCGTAAACATAACCACGACAAAGCCGATTACGGCCAGCCATGCGGAACGTTTGCCCTGCCAGCCGCGGGAAAGGCGGAGATGCAGGAATACCGCGTAGAACAGCCAGACGATCAAGGCCCATACTTCCTTCGGATCCCAGCCCCAGAAGCGGCCCCACGCTTTATGGGCCCAGATCATCGCGAAGATGAGGGCGCCGAGCGTGAAAATAGGATAGCCGATAGCGATGGAACGGTACCCGATCTCGTCGAGGTCTTCCGGGTCCATGCCTTTCATAATGGGCGAAATCGCCTGCCCGATCGGCTTACGCAGGATCAGTCTGAGCAGCGTGTACAGAAGGACGCCGATCAGAACCGTCCAGATTACCGTGTTGAACTTCCTGCCGGCATTTTCACCGCTCATCCAGGAAGGCGCCGTGAAGAGCGGCTTGTCCATGCCGAGGAATGTGTCCATGGATTCGAGCGTCGTCTGGTATGGAGCCACGATAGGCGGCAGTACGTAAGTGACGGTCTGGCTTACTTTTTGCTGGGTGCCGTCTTCTTTGGCCAAGATTTGTTCCTTGACGAACTTGGCTTCATAGCCTGCGGCATTGAACGTGAATACGGAAGCGATAAAAGCGATCAGCATAAAAATAATGAGCAGGGTGAATTCCACCCCTCTTTGTTCCTTGCGGTCCGAGGCCGTTTTACCCTGAAAATTCACCGTCCGGATCAAATACATTAAACCCGCGGCAAAGCCTACAGCGAAGAATGCTTCACCCGCGGCCGCGGTCGTTACGTGGATTTTAAGCCAGTAGCTCTGCAGCGCCGGAATCAGCGGCTGGACTTCGTTCGGGAAGACGGCCGCATATGCAATGATGAGCACGACGACCGGCAGAGCAAATACCCCGAGAACCGGGGTACGATAGATGGCGTATACGATAATAAAGGCAATCATGATCATCATACCGAGCATCGTCATGAATTCGAACATGTTGCTGGTCGGAATGTGTCCGCCCCCGTACCAGCGGGTGAAGAAATAAAGAAGCTGGGACACAAGGCCCAAAACGGACAGGCCGTAAGCGGCTCTGCCCCATTTGCGCGCGTGAACTTCGGGATCCCGGTTGCTCCATGTTTTGCCGGCGATTGAAAGTACAAACACCAGAAAAGCCACACAGTAGATAACAAATGAAACCAGCAGTGCGTTCCCGCTGAAATTTAACCAATTCATGTAGCTTTCCCTCCTTTTTCAAGCGTTTTCTGATCCACGGTAATGCCTGTTTTGTTCAGTGCGGCTGCTACTTCTTTGCGGACGCCGAACCAGTTCTTGTTCGTGTGCGCGCCTAATGCGAGCCGTCCGTCGTCGATCCGGAGCCATACTCGGCGGTGCTGCCAGTAGAAGCCCATGATGAGACCGATCATTCCGATCGCGGCTCCGATCCAGATATAGGGAAGGGCACGGTCCGTCCGGATATTCAGGTAAGAGGTATAGGAGGAAAACGTAACGTTTTCCATCGATCCGACAGATAAGTCGAATTTAGCGCCTATTGATCCGTTAATTTCGTCCTGGCGGAACTCCTGCTTGTCTATTTGTCTCGGAAAATAGATGTAAGGCTCGCCGCTTGGAGAAAGCCCCGGCCCCGTAATCTGAAAAATAAATGCAGGCGCTTTCGCTTCATTCGATTTCGTAATAGGCTCCCCTTTGTCGTCCAGGCCGAATTCCGGGAAATATCCCTTCAGCGACAGCTTGTAAGGGCCTGCCTGGTACGTATCCTGAGGATCCTTCATCGGAAGCTCGAAGCTTCCGTAAGATTCGCCCGTCTGTTTGTTCGTCAGCGTCGGCTTGACCGAAATGAGCAGGGGGGCTTCTTTATAATCGTATTGAAAAGCGAGAAGGCCTTTGTAATCGAGCGGTTCGTTCACGATAATTTTTTGCCGGTGCACTTCCTGCAGCTCCGGTTTTTTGCCGGGAGTGTCGCAATCCGCTTTACAGCTGTAGATCACGGCTTCGGTTTCATAAATTTTCGGGACGGCCCGTTCTCTTTTTTTAAACTCTTCGGTCATTTCTTCGGGCTTGTAAAAATCGATGGTGAACTTTTCATTCTTGATATAGAGCGACGTATCGGGGATTTTCTTGATCTCCCCTTCGCGAAGCCCCATATATTCATCCATCTGCCAGCCCGGGAAGCTGCGCATCAGTACGGCCAGCAGAAAAATAATGAGGCCGATGTGAAGCACATACGGTCCCCAGCGGCTGAACCGGTACTTCTCGGCAAGAAGCGCGCCTCCGTCCGTATGAACGCGGTAATGTTTTTTGCGAAGCTGGCGGGCCATCTGCTCTGTCCATTCTTCCTCGCTGATTCCTTCCGGAATGCGTCCGTCGTAAGCGACCTTCTGACGGAGCAGGAAGCTGTGGTGCTTCTGGATCTTCTGCTTGGAAAGGGCCCGGTACAACGGAAGAACGCGGTCCAGGCTGCAGATCACCAGCGAGGCGCCGATCATCAGAATCAGCAGCTTAAACCACCACGATTCGTACGTATGGGATAAGCCAAGCAAATAATACACATGGCCCAAAGTTCCGTATGTATTCTTATAGTAAGTGGAAGGGTCTACCTGAATAAAATTGCTTTCCTGCGGATAAATGGTGCCAAGCGAAGAACCGATCAAAGTCAGGACGATAATCGTCACGGCCACCTTCACCGATGAAAAGAAATTCCAGATCCGGTCCAGCCAGGACGGATTTTCACGCTGGGACCGCCGGGCGACCCCATCATATTTCATTTCAAGCGGTTCGGTCGAAAACGCTTCTTCGGTCAGCGGCTTGCCGCACGATTCGCAGAGCAGAGTCCCTACATGGTTCTGGTGCCCGCAAACGCACTTCGTGTTCTGAAACACGCCGCATTCCCCCTCTATGCTGTTGAAATTGAAACTTTACTGGCCGCTGACGGCCGTGAGCTTTTTCAGCGTGTCCGCTATAAATGCCTCGTCCATTTCGCCCTTATGAATCTTCATGACCGTCCCGTCGGGTTTGACGAAGAACGTTGTCGGATACTCCACGACTCCGTACTGTTTCCGCACGTTTTCCTCGTTATCGAGCAGGATCGGCAGCCTCAGATTGTACTGGTCCACGAAGTTCTGAACCGTCACTCGGCTCGTGTCCAGGTTGACCTCCAGAAACTCCACGTTCTTGTCTTTCCATATGTCGTACTGCTTCTGCAGAGCCGGCATTTCTTTCTTGCAGGGAGGACAGAAGGTTCCCCAGAAATTAATCAGGACGCCTTTGCCGTTGTAATCGGAAAGTTTGTAGGACTTGTTATCGAGTCCGGTGAGTGTAAAGTCGGGCGCTTTCGAGCCCTCGACCGGATATTTTTTATCGTCGGCGGATGTTAGGTTATTGACGATCGTAAATACACCGATGATAAGAACAAGGCCTAAAATGATAATCTGAACCCATTTTTTGTTCTTTTTCATAGCCAGCACCCTCAAAAATAAGACATAACTATCCTCATTATAACGAAAAAAAAGGCCAAGCTTAGCGGCCTTTTTGAATTTTATGTGACTGCAAGGCCGCATCGCGCAGGCTGTTAATTTCGTCATTGCGCAGGACTCTGTACTTTGCTCTCGGAAGACCGGCAAGCAATAAGGGTCCGTATTGTACCCGTCTTAATTTGACCACCGGAAAAGACACGGCATCGAACATTCTTCTCACCTGGCGGTTCCGGCCCTCGTAAATCGTAATGGAAATAACGCTCTCATTCTGCTCCGGGCGCACATCCACGTATTCGACTTCGGCGGGAGCGGTCATGCCGTCCTCCAGCTCGATGCCCGCTCTCAAGCGGTCGAGAACGGAACCGTGCATGACACCCTTGACGGTCGCATGGTACGTCTTGGCCACATGATGCCTCGGATGCATCATCAGGTTGGCGAATTCCCCGTCGTTCGTCAGAATCAGCAGACCCTCCGTATCGTAATCGAGCCGGCCGACCGGATACACGCGCTCCTTGATCCCCGGAAGGTAATCGGTTACGACTTTGCGGCCCTTAGGGTCTGCAGCGCTCGTAATAACGCCTTTCGGCTTGTTCAGCATCACGTAAACTTTCGTCTGCTGTTTAATGGCCCGTCCGTCTACGGTTATTATATCCTCAGCGGGATTCACTTTCACGCCAAGCTGCGTGACGACTTCTTCGTTCACGCTCACACGGCCGGCCAGGATCAGCTCCTCGCTTTTCCTGCGGGAAGCTATGCCCGCCTCGGCCAGCACTTTCTGCAATCTCTCCATCCTCAACGTTCACCTCAAAGCTAATGATAACCATCCTTGCGTGAAATCACAAGTTCTCTCCCGGCGAATCCGCAAATGTTTTTCAAGGGTTGCCGGGCGAAAGCCTCCCCTCCCATCTTTCATGGACGGGCGGTAACGGATGAAACGTCATAAGCAGGCGGGTATATCGGGCGGTATGATTTTGAAAGGTTCTTCTGTAATCGTTCCCTTATGCGGCGGGAAATAATCATTTTTTACCAAAATAGAGGCAGGGCCTACTGGTTTCCTTGAAAACAAAGAAACCGCCCGGTCCGGGCGGCCTTCAGGTTGCGAACACAAGCAGGCAGATGACGATGGAAGCGACGAAACCGACCACATCGGAAATAAGGCCGACTTTAAGCGCGTATCCGGCTTTCCGGATGCCGATCGCCCCGAAGTACACCGTTATGACATACAGCGTCGTATCCGTGCTTCCCTGGACCGTTGAAGCGATCCGGCCGACCAGCGAATCCGGGCCGAACTGGGCGATCAGATCGGTCGTGAAGGCAAGGGAGCCCGCGCCCGTTATCGGGCGCAGGATAGCCAGCGGGAGCACCTCGGACGGGACACCGAGGGCTTGGAACAGCGGCTTCAACCAGCCCAAGGTCAGTTCCAGCGCCCCCGATGCCCGGAACACGCTGATCGCAACCATCATGCCGACGAGATGCGGGATGATTTTAACCGCCGTATCGAAGCCGTCCTTGGCGCCGTCCGTGAACGATTCGTACACGGGCACTTTCCGGTAGGCGGCGTACAGCGGAATGAAGACAATAAGGACCGGGATGGCCCACGCCGAAAGCACATTCACCCATTCGTACATCAGCGGCTCATCCTTTCACTACAGGGCTCGCCGGCAGCTTGCGCCTGTACCAGCGGTCGACGATGATTGCGGCGGCGGTGGATACGACCGTAGCCAGCAATGTCGTGCCGACGATTTCCGACGGATTCATGGAGTTGTAATTCATCCGGATGGCAATCAAGGTCGTCGGAATGAGCGTGATGCTGGCCGTATTCAGTGCCAGGAGCGTACACATGGCGGGACTCGCCGTATCCTTATGGGGATTCAGCTTTTGCAGCTCCTGCATCGCCTTAATTCCCATCGGAGTAGCGGCATTGCCGAGGCCCAGGATGTTCGCGCTCATGTTGGACATGATGTATCCCAGCGCAGGGTGATCCTTCGGGATGCTGGGAAACAGGAAGCGGACGACCGGACGAAGCAGAACGGCCAGCTTGGACAGCAGGCCGGCATCCTCGGCAATTCTCATCATGCCGAGCCAGAAGACCAGCACGCTGATCAGGCCGAAGCAGACCGTCACGCCGCTTTTGGCGCCGTCGAAGGCCGCCTGCGTTACGGCTTCGACGTTGCCCTGGACTGCGGCAACCGCAAAGCCGGTTACGATGAAAAACAACCAGATCCAATTCACCATCGTTCCTTCCTCCTTTCCTGTACTTGCTTACGTGCCGGGTGACAGCACCGCGCGGACAGCTTTGCGCAAGGTTACACTCCATGCGTTCCAGACGCTCATGCCCGCTTCGGTGGCCTGAAAGCCGAATGCCGTCTTGTCCGCCGCTTTCAGCCGCGGGCTTGCCGGGTCCACCAGCGGCACGGTGCCGAGCAGGCGGTCGTCGAGCTTAAGCAGGAGACGGCCTTTTTCACCGAGACGCGCGTCCAGAGACTCCAGCGGATACGACTCCGTTTCGGAAGTGACGCGGTCTTTTTCCACGGAGAGCAGCGGGTACGAGAAATCTCTCTCCGCCACATAAGGCGTCCCTTCAACCGCCTGGCCTTTTTGCAACAGAGGAACCAGCGGATAATGCTCAAACCCCCACTGCAGCAGTCTGGTATGGTCTGCCCAGTCATCGCCGTCGTTTAACGTCACGACGACCAGCTGCTGACCGTTCCGAGTTGCCGAAGACACCAGACACCGTTTGGCCAGCTTCGTATAACCGGTTTTAACCCCGTCGGCCCCGTCGAAAAGGCCCAGCATTTTGTTTTTGTTAAACCAGGTATACTCCCACGATTCGTTCGGGTTAGGTACTTTGATCATTTTCGTCTGGACAATTTCCTGGAAAGTCGGATTTTTCAGGCTATAGGCCGCCATTTTAGCCAAATCGTTGGCGCTGGAATAATGATCGGTACTCTCGTCCAATCCCGACGGGTTCGTGAAGTTCGAGTGATCGAGCCCGATCTGCTCGGCTTTCCGGTTCATCATCACGGCAAAACCTTCCACGCTGCCGCCTACATGCTCGGCTACGGCCGTCGCCGCATCGTTGCCGGAACGGAGCATAAGCCCGTAGAGCATATGCTTCAGGCTCATTTCCTGCCCCGCCTTCAGGTACAAGGACGAGCCTTCCTTTCCGGCCGCGCGGGTGCTCACTTTGACAATGTCCGTCAGCTTGCTCTCCTCGATGGCCACGATCGCCGTCATGATTTTAGTCAGGCTCGCTATCCTCATCGGCCTGTCTCCCCGCTTCGAGTAAAGAACTCGGCCGGATCTCACGTCGACGAGGGCCGCGGCCTCCGCATTCGTTCCTATCGCCGGGGGTTCCGCCGCCAAGGCCGCTGTGCCCGTCAGATTCAGCATGCACAAAAACGCCAGCATACCGGATACCCACATCCGCTTGCTCATATGCCCTTCCTCCCATTGCCCCTCGCATCCGGGTCAAGACTTGTCTTCCCTACAGGGAACTTTGTACAAGTATATGCTTGACCCGCCCGCTTATGACCCGCTTCTCTGACCCAGGCGGTTCTTTACAAATTCCCGGAACTCCGGTATACTTTTTTTGGATTGTTTAAGAAACGGCCCGGAACATCAAGCAATTAAATACGGAGATCACCGGAGGAGCCTGTCATCACAGGCTCCTTTTTGCGTTTTTTCCTCTGCATCCGTTCCGCCGGGCAGCCGCGCAGCGCTCTGAATCCGCCCGAACGTGAAGATGCGAGAACGCTTGAAAAGCCGCTAACAAGAAGGAGAGATCGCCTCATGACTCAAGTCTGGATCGCACTTATCGTTTTCCTGGCAACGTATGCCGTCATTATTTCAGAAAAGAAAAATCGCGCCGTCGTCGCCCTGCTAGGGGCCGCCATCATGGTTATCTTCGGTATCGTAGACGTCCATAAGGTGTACACGGAATATATCGAATGGGGGACCATCGCTCTGCTGGTGGGCATGATGATTCTTGTCGGAATCACCAACAAAACCGGCGTGTTCCAGTACGTAGCCGTACGCGCGGCAAAGATGGCCAAGGGAGACCCGATGCGCATTCTCATCTTCTTATCCCTTCTGACTGCGGTCGGTTCAGCCATGCTCGACAACGTAACGACCGTGCTTCTGGTCGTACCGGTCACTCTGTCGATAACCCGGATATTGAACATTAACCCGGTGCCTTTTCTCATTTCCGAAATCATCGCTTCCAATATCGGGGGGACCGCTACTCTGATCGGAGATCCGCCCAATATTATGATCGGGTCGGCCAACCCCCATCTTACGTTTAACTCTTTTCTAAGCAATCTCGCTCCGGTGACCGCAATCATTCTCGTCGCAACGCTGGCGATGCTGCGCGTCATCTATAGAAAGCAGCTTAAAACCAGTGCCGAGCACAAAGAAAAACTGATGAAACTGGACGAAAAATCGTATATCCAAGATCCCGTTCTCATGAAAAAATCGTTGATTATTCTCGGAATCACTATTCTCGGCTTCGTGCTGCATTCCGTCATTCATGTGGAAGCCGCTGTCGTAGCCATCACGGGCGCCGTGCTTTTAATGCTTTTCGGATTAAAGGAAAAAGAGGTCGAAGAGGCTTTCGATTCCGTGGAGTGGGTCACCATTTTCTTCTTCGCCGGCTTGTTCGCTCTGGTCGGAGCCTTGCAGGAAGTCGGCATCATTAAAAGTCTGGCTCAGCAGGTGCTCAACGTTACGGGAGGAGACGTGCGGCTCGCCGCGCAGCTCATTTTGTGGGGATCGGGGATAGCGTCCGCCACCATCGACAACATTCCTTTCGTCGCGACCATGATTCCTCTCATTAAAGATATGGCCGTGAACATGCAGCTTCCTGCCGATTCCATGGAAATTAACACGCTCTGGTGGTCTCTGTCTCTGGGAGCGTGTCTTGGAGGCAACGGGACACTGATCGGCGCTTCCGCCAATGTCATTGTAGCGGGCATTGCCGCCAAAGAAGGCAAAGGGTTCAGCTACTTGGAGTTTCTGAAAATCGGAGCGCCGATTACCCTCGTCTCCCTTCTTATTTCGCAGCTGTATCTCTATTTCCGCTATATGATTTTTCTGCCCTGAACGGAAATCCGTTAACCTGCCAAAAACGGTAAAAAGCCCGAAATCGGTTTTATCCGATTCCGGGCTTTTCGCATGACGGGAGAGCAAGTTAGATTTTGATGGTGTCCGCTTCGATGTTAATGTTCGAAGTACCCGTACCGCCAAGACCCGAAGCGCTTCCGCCCTGCTTGAACATCGACTGAACACGGTCCACGATTTGCGGAGCGGAGTCGATCAGACGCTCAATCAGATGAGTCTGATTGTCGAGCGGCACGATCTTCACGCCATGGATGCCTACGACAAGAAACGCGATCGGAGTAATGGACACACCGCCGCCGCTTCCGCCGCCGAACGGCATTTCCACGGCCGCTTTCTCAAGGCCTCCACGGCCCACTTCGGGAAGAGTTTCCGTCGTGAATTCGCTGCCGCCTGCGGCGAAACCGAACCCGACTTTACTGATCGGCATAATGACGCTGCCGTCCGGTGTTTCTACCGGATCGCCGACAATGGTGTTCACATCCACCATTTGCTTGATGTTTTCCATGGCTGTTTTCATCAGCCCTTGAATCGGATGATCGGTCAATGAAGTCTCCTCCTTTGGTCCCTTCAAAGCGGAAGTTCCATGCTTGAAGGAGTGTTAGGTCTGCATCCGATAGATTGCCCCGGGAATGATCTTCGTATGTAAACCGCCTGAGGCGACTCCCGTTTTTTACGTCGCGGCCGGCTCCGGTCTTTTCGTACGTCCCCCGTCTTTCGTTACCACCTGGCGCAGAAGCCGGAACCAGGCGCGCATTCCTCCCGGTGTTCGAAAAATCCTGTAGATCAGCCTGCATCCGGAAAGACCCAGAGCTGCCGCTTTAGCCTGAACCACACATACAAACTGGATTTGAAAGGCGGTGCGGTTATACTGCGGATTTACGGCCAGTTTCGGCACGGCGGACAGCGGAACATATTTCGTCAGCAGCCCGACAGCCGCCGATTTCAAAGTCCATACGGTTCCGGCCAGAATAGCCGTCTGTACCGCGTCGCCCGCCCCGATTCCCGTGCTCCATTTCAGCTCCGTGCAGCGAAAGACGCCCAAGGTACGTTTAAACCAGTCGTTTAGCCCTTGCGTGTGCCGCAAAAGGTCTTTTCCTTCGCGGTAAAAAGCCTGAACAAATTCTTTATCGATTCTGCTTTTGCTTTTTTTAGTGATATCCATCTCATTCTGATCGGCCCGGTTGATTTTCAGCGTCAGTCCGTCCATCAGATTGTTGAACTGAATGGCCGGCACATTAAACCGGTATTTTATCCAGCCGTACAGTGCACGGACCTGAACGTACATTTCGTCATTTTCCCCGACCCGGTTCCAGTAGAACGTAAGCTGAACGGAGCTGAGCATGACCAGGACGGCCGCCAGGACCAAAACAAGCAAAATGGCGGTTATAATTCCCCCGATTAACACAGGCACCCTCCTCTGGCAAATCGACCTTCCTAGTATCACCCGCTTCATCCAGATCATTCAAACATTTTAAGAGACCCGAGCATCGGTCCCAACCCAAAAAAAGCGCCCCGCTCGCATATGGCAAGCCAGGACGCTTCTCTTCGCTTATTCTTTGTCGGGTACGCCCGGACCTTTAACATGCCCTTCAGGCAGTTCAGGCAGTTCAGGCAGTTCCGGAAGTTCCCAATCGTTCGGTTCCGATGCCGCAAAATCGTACGGGTCCGGATTCGAGGCCGGATGCTCGCCGTTATTTTCCAAGAGCGTCAAGTCTTCCCCGTTTTCCACGGACAAACCGGCGTTCTTGGCATCCAGCCCGTCCAGCAGATCCCGTCCCAAATCTTCGAAAGTTAGCTGGTCTCTTCCGTCCCCGTTCAATTTGTCAAAGAGAAGCTTCGTCTCTTCCTCGAGATCGAAATCGCCGACAAAAGCCGGCGACTCCGGCAGATCGTCGATCGAACTCAAGCCGAAGTATTCCAGGAAAGGCTTCGACGTTCCGTATAAAATCGGCCGTCCGATCGCTTCCGCGCGCCCCGTTTCCACAATGAGCTCCTTCGCCATAAGCGTATGGAGGGCCCGTTCGGATTTAACCCCGCGGATTTCCTCGATCTCCACCCGGGTGATCGGCTGTTTGTAAGCAATGATGGATAACGTTTCGAGCGCGGCCTGCGACAAAGAAGAACGGGAAGGAGAATAGGCCAGCCGTTCGAAATAAGGCGCATGCTCCGGAACCGTCGTCATCTGGTAGGCACCGGCAACCCTCGTAATCTGGATGCCCCTGCCTCCCCTGCGCAAGTCTTCCTGGAGCTCTTCAACCAACTCGGTGACGACGTGAGCGTCCGTCTCCAGAATATCGGCAAGCTGTTTCTTGTCCAGCCCCTCGTCTCCCGCCACGAAAAGCAGCCCTTCAATAATCGATTTCATCTGTTGAAAGTCCATCCGTCGTCTCTCCCTCTTTGGCCTGAATGACGATGTCTTCAAACAGCCGGTGCTGAAAGCATTGAATCTTTTTCATCTTCATCAGTTCCAATAATGCCAAAAACGTGACCACGATTTCCTCGCGGCTGCATTCCTTTTCAAAAAGCTTCGAGAACAGGAGCCGTCCGCCTTTATTGCGCAGAAGCTCCATCAGATCCACGATCCGGTCCTTCACGGATATTTCGTCCCGCCGGATTTTCGTGACCTGATTGCGGTGCACCATCTTCCGCAGCGTCCGCTGGAAGGCCAGCATCAGATCGTTGACGTCCAGCCCTTTAACGGGGTTCTCCTGCACCTGGGGAACGTACGGCGTCAAGTCCTCGGGCTCGCGCGTAAATACGAGGCTCCGCTCCACTTCCTTGTCGCGCAGCAGATCGGCAATCGCTTTGTATTTGCGGTATTCGATCAGCTTCTGCACGAGTTCGGCCCGCGGATCGAAGTCGTCCTCTTCGTAATAATCAAAGTCCAGATCGAGAACCGGAGGCTTCGGCAGCAGCATTTTGCTCTTGATCGCCAGCAGCGTCGCGGCCATGACCAGAAATTCGCTCGTCACTTCCAGCTCCAGCTCGTGCATAGCCTGGACATATTCCATATACTGCTCCGTGATGTCCTTGATCGGAATGTTGTAAATATCCACCTCGGACTTATCGATCAAGTGAAGCAGCAGGTCGAGCGGCCCTTCGAACGCTTCAAGTTTGTACAGCATTTTCATGAATCTGCTCTCCCAAAAAAAGATCCCCGTCCTAAGTGGCCGGGGCTCCGAATCGCTTGCCAAGCGCTGTAGGGAGTGCGCGAGCTCAAAAACCGCGGTCAGCCCTGCAGCTGCTTCGTAAGATTAGCCATTTCTATCGCGGTAACGGCGGCATCCCAGCCTTTGTTGCCCGCTTTCGTGCCGGCCCGTTCAACCGCCTGTTCGATGGAGTCGGTCGTCAGGACTCCAAAAATAACCGGAACACCCGTTTTTAATGAAATGGCGGAAACGCCTTTGGCCACTTCGTTGCACACATAATCAAAGTGAGGCGTGGAGCCGCGAATAACGGTTCCCAGCGTAATGACGGCGTCATATTTGCCGGTTTCCGCCAGTTTTTGTGCAATCAGAGGAATTTCGAAAGCGCCCGGTACCCAGGCAACTTCGACTTCGGTATCTTCCACACCGTGGCGCTTCAGCGCGTCGAGCGCTCCGCCCAGCAGCTTAGACGTAATAAATTCATTGAAACGGCCCACAACGATGCCGTATCTTTGTCCTTGGGAAATCAGATGACCTTCATAATTTTTTACCACAATAACCGACTCCTTCTAGTATACAAATTGATGACGCAGATAAAAAGAGATTTTTGAAAAAAGCATCAGTTTGGATCAAATTGGAGCAAATGACCGAGCTTTTCCCGCTTGGTATGCAAATATCTGGCATTATCTTCATTATGCGGCATCTGGATCGCGACTCTCTCGACGACTTCCAGCCCATAGCCTTCCAAACCTTTGATCTTGCGAGGATTGTTCGTAAGCAGGCGAATTTGCCGGATTCCGAGGTCTTTCAAGATCTGGGCCCCCACTCCGTAGTCGCGCAAATCCGGAGCGAATCCCAGCTTGACGTTCGCTTCGACCGTATCGAGTCCTTCTTCCTGCAGCACATAGGCCTTAAGCTTGTTGATCAGCCCGATGCCGCGCCCTTCCTGGCGCATGTAGAGCAGCACGCCCGTCCCCGTATCGTTAATCTGCTGCAGAGCGGCAGCGAGCTGGGGACCGCAGTCGCAGCGGTGAGAGTGGAACACATCTCCCGTCAGGCACTCGGAATGCACGCGAACCAGCGTCGGGACCGAACCGTCGATATTCCCTTTGACAAGCGCGACATGCTCCTTCTGGTCCAGCTGATTTGTATACGCGATAGCCTGGAACGTGCCGAAATCCGTCGGCAGCTTCGCTTCCACTTCCCGCTTGACCAGGTTTTCCTTTTCGCTGCGGTAGTGGATGAGGTCTTTGATCGTAATGATTTTGAGCCCGTGAATGCGGGCAACATCCATCAGATCGGGGACCCGGGCCATCGTTCCGTCTTCCTTGATCACCTCGCAAATAACCGCCGCGGGATACGAACCGCTCATGCGGGCCAGGTCGACGGCCGCTTCCGTATGACCGGCGCGGCGCAGGACGCCGCCCTTTTTCGCAATTAGGGGAAATACGTGCCCCGGCCTGCGGAAATGAAGCGGCTTTGCTTCCGGATCAATCAGAGCCCGGATCGTTCGGGAGCGCTCGTGGGCGGATATCCCCGTAGTCGTCTCCGCATGATCGACGGACACCGTAAAAGCCGTCCCGTGATAATCGGTATTGCGGGATACCATGGGAGGCAGGTCCAGTTCCTGCGCTCGTTCTTCCGTGATCGGAGTGCAGACGAGTCCGCGGCCTTCCTTGATCATGAAATTAATGACCTCGGGCGTCGTTTTGTCGGCCAGGGCTATGAAATCGCCTTCGTTCTCGCGGTCCTCGTCGTCCACGACAATAATGACCTTCCCTGCAGCCAGGTCGCTGATCGCTTCTTCGATGGAATGAAACGAATACGTTTCTCTCTCCGTCATTTTGTTCCCTCCTTCAAAAAATACTGTCCGGCTTGCCTTTAGAAAAATCCGTTCTCCGCCAAAAATTTCTCGGTCAGCCCGCCCTGTCCGGCGGAGGAAAGTGTCCTCCCGCCCGTACCGGAGCTGAGCAGTTTTTCAATATATTTCCCAAGCACGTCGCATTCGATGTTCACGCTGTCCCCGGGCTGTTTGTCCTGAAGAATCGTCTGGGCGAGCGTATGCGGAATGATCGAGACGGCGAACGTGCTGCCGGTCACGTCGACAAGCGTAAGCGAGATGCCGTCGATGGTGATGGAACCGCCCGCAATCATGTAGCGCAGGATGGCATCGTCGTCCGGCTCCAGCCGATAGACGACCGCATTCTCTTCGGGCGTTCTCGCCCGAATCCGGGCGGTGCCGTCCACGTGTCCCTGCACGAGATGGCCGCCGAAACGGCCGTTCGCCGGCATCGCCCGTTCCAGGTTGACGCGGGCTCCCGTCTGCAGCGTGGCCAGGTTCGTTTTGCGATACGTCTCCGGCATGACATCGACGGAAAAGGTCTCCTTGTCGTAAGCGACTACGGTCAGACAGACGCCGTTGACGGCTATGCTGTCGCCGAGCTTCACATCCTCCAGCACCAGGCGTGCACCCAGGGTCAGGACCATCGCCTGCCCCTGCTTGTGTATGCGGCGCATAACGCCGATTTCTTCGATTAATCCGGTAAACATGATGAAGCCTCCTTCTCGGCGTACTGCGGATAACCCGTGAGACAGACGTCTTCGCCGACGGTCTCGACGGTCATCCGCGCCAGCCGGATCGCCTCGCTCATACGGCCGAATCCGGCGAACGCCGCGTTGTCCGGCGCCTCCGGTCCGCCGCCGATCCATTTCGGGGCGAAAAACAGCACCGCCTTGTCCACCAGGCGGTTCTCGAGCATCGCCCCGCTGAGCCGTCCTCCGCCTTCCAGGAGGACGGAGGGCACCTCCCGCTCGCCCAGCAGCCGCAGCGCGAGCGGAAGATCGACGTGCGGGCCGCTGCCGCACGCCAGCACTTCGGCGCCGAGCGCTTCAAGCGCTTCGCGCTTGGCGGGATCGGCGCCGGCCGTCGTCAGGATGAGCGTCGGCCGCTCATCCTGCTGCCGCAGCACCCGCGCGGACAGCGGCGTCCGAAGCTGCGAATCGACCACGATTCGCAGCGGGTGGAGCGCCGGCACGTTCAGCCGGGTGGTCAGCTCGGGATCGTCGGCAAGCACGGTGCCGATGCCGACCATGATCGCGGCGTGGCGGTGCCGCATCGCGTGGACGAGCTCGCGGGCGGGCGCGCCGGTGATCCACTTGCTGTCGCCGGTTTTGGCGGCGATCTTGCCGTCGAGCGTGCTCGCGGATTTCATCGTGACGTAAGGCAGCCGCGTCACGATAAACTTGTTGAACGCCTCGTTCAAGGCGTTCGCCTCGTCCGCGAGCAAGCCGGCCTCCACGTCGATGCTCCGGCTCCGCAGTCTCGCGATCCCCGATCCCGCCACGAGCGGGTTCGGGTCTACGGTCGCGACGACGACCCGGCGGATGCCGCTTTCGATAAGCCGGTCGCTGCACGGCGGCGTCTTGCCGTAATGGCTGCACGGCTCCAGCGTGACGTAAGCCGTGGCGCCTTCGGCTTCGCGGCCGGCCATCTGCAGCGCGTGCACTTCCGCGTGGCCCTCTCCCCGCTTCAGATGGGCGCCCATGCCGACGATGCGGCCGTCTTTGACGACGACGCAGCCGACTACGGGATTGATGCCCGTCTGTCCGAGCGCCGCCTGGGCCATCTGCAGCGCCAAGCGCATATACGTTTCGTCCTGCAGAGGTTGAAGCATGAGCTGTCTCCTTTCTTTCAGGGAAGAGAACCGGAGACGGCTTTTCTCATGTAAGCACCCGTCAAGCTTGCCGGTTTAGCCGCCTGACGTCCTATCGCCCTGTCTCCAGCCGTCTTTTCGCCTATGTATAGTCTCTCCCGCTTCCGCCAAAATGTTGAACCTGAAAAAGCCCCTGTCCGTTTCGGACAAGGGCGGTTTTATGGAATAGCAAGAACGTGCGTGAAGCCAGTCTGCGGGTACGTGAAAATACCGCCGGCCCTAGCTGGGACCGGATACGAGGTTCTCCGGCAGGTATGCCAAAGAAACGTGCTGCTACCCAACATTCGAATCTCGCTTGCAAAAGGGACGTCATCGGAAATGACGGCAGTGGAAAGACGCACAAGCTAAGGCCGCAATGGCCCATCGTCCGTTCTCGCCGCTGCGTATGAACTTCAGAGCACAAATAAGCCGGCCGGAACATGGCCGTGTATGTACTTAAAGAAGCCCTTGCTGCGCGAATGCAGGTAAAGCTGCGTATGCAGACTGAATCGTTTCGTTCTCCTTCTCCCATCCAGACTTTAACTGTCGGTCTCGGACTCTCACCAAGTCAGCCGGATTGTCCTGCGTTCGAACGCTTAAAAGAACAGACAAACCGGGTCACGGACTGAGCTGCAGACCGGATAACCGGTACTGCGGCAACACCGCCGGTAGGGACTTTCACCCCGCCCCGAAGGATTGATTCAATCTTATTCGATTGTTGACTGAATAGTACCATTGTCATTTCCAAAATGCAAGTGTCAAGTTGACTAGTCCGGTCGGAAAACGGTATAAGAAGGGCCGAATCGGGGAAAGGCTGGATAGGTCATTCATTTGCCGAAACGAGCGCGGAACGGGTCTCGATCAAGGAGTGCTGTCTATGTACCGTACGAAAACGGAGATTGCTGCGGAGGGACGGATCGGCTTATAGCCATCCGGATATCCGAGCAAATGCCCGGAAAATAATAGCGAACATCCGATACGAAAGGGATGCCGAATAAAATGAAAAGGAACACAGACTTTTTTCGGAAGGGCCAGAAGGCCGTCAAAAGCACTGCGGCTGCCGATCCCGCAAACCCATGCCGCTGCGACTCTGCCGCGATCCCTGTTATTGTGTCCGGCCGTGTACTCCATGAGGAATTGGCAGCCTGCGGATGGGATAAAGCGCGGCTCTGGGACGGGCTCGATAAAGCCGGCGTAGATTCCCTGCTGGGTGTCGCGTACGCGGAAATTTGCCGCGATTCCTTAATCCTGAAAAGCCCCTGACCAGCCGCTTTCTTACAGCGGTTGTCCAGGGGCTTTTGGGTGCATTCATTAAACTTCGACTATTTCAACTTTCTCCATCGTGTCGCGGCCTTTGAAGGCATCCACATATTCCATGCCTTTGGTTACTTTGCCGAAAACCGTGTGCTGGCCGTCGAGATGAGGCTGCGGCTGGTAGCAGATGTAGAACTGGCTGCCACCCGTGTTGCGGCCGGCGTGTGCCATTGCAAGCGTTCCGCGCTCATGCTTGTTCGGATTGATTTCGCAGTCGATCGTATATCCCGGACCGCCTGTGCCGGCGCCTTCAGGGCAGCCGCCTTGGGCTACGAAGCCCGGAATAACGCGGTGGAAATTGAGTCCGTTGTAGAAACCGGAATTAGCCAGTTTCTCGAAGTTTGCCACTGTGTTGGGGGCATCCTTTTCAAAGAGGTCGATCAGCACTTCGCCGCCGCCTGCCATCGTGATTTTCGCTTGTTTTGCCATGTGGGACACTCTCCTTTTATGTATCGGTTCCTGCTTAGATAGCGGGTAACATGATTGTGAAAAGCAATCTCTCTCATTGTACTCGATATTAGATGGATGTACAAATAAACAAGCCGGAGGCAGCCCTCCGGCTTGTGGGCCGTTTCCGGGAAATCATACCCAAACTCTGAAAATCAGCGGACCGGCTGAATATGTTTCATCCGTTCCGGCACGACATCGTTGCGGACCAGATCTTCGTACGTTTCCCGTTTGACCGCCACGTCGGCCATTCCGTCTTTCACGAAAACGACGGCGGGTCTGCGGATTCGGTTGTAGTTGCTGGCCATGGAGTAATTGTACGCTCCCGTACTGGCAACGGCCAGTATATCTCCCGACTGCACGAGTGGAAGCTCCACGTCCCAGATCAGCATATCGCCGCTTTCGCAGCACTTGCCCGCGATGGAGACCGTCTCCCGAGACGGTTCCGAAGCCCGGTTCGCCAGCATCGCTTCGTACTGGGACTGATACAAGGCCGGACGGGGATTATCCGTCATGCCACCGTCTACGGAAACATATTTGCGGACACCCGGAATATCTTTGTTCGTTCCTACGGTATACAAAGTCGTACCGGCATCACCGACGATACTCCGGCCCGGTTCGATCCAAATCTCCGGCATCGGATAAGAAACGGCCTCAAAGCGGGTTTTGACCGCTTCCGCGATCGCTTCGACATAGGTCGACATCGGCAGAGGCGTGTCACCTTCCACATAGCGGATTCCAAAGCCGCCACCGAGATTGATGACCGAGAAAACCACGTGTAGCTCATCCCGTACCTGCGAGGCAAACTGAGCCACCTTCTCGGCTGCCACCCGGAAACCTTCGACCTCGAAAATTTGCGATCCGATGTGGGAATGAACACCGAGCAGGAGCAGGTGATTCGCCGCGGCGGATTCTTTGACCGCTTCGAAAGCGGCCCCGTTCCCGAGGTCGAATCCGAACTTCGAATCGATTTGGCCGGTCGAAATATATTCGTGCGTATGGGCTTCGACGCCCGGTGTTATTCTCAGCAGTATCGGTACGCGCATGCCTTTCGAGCCCGCAATCGCATCGAGCATGCGCAGCTCCGTGAAGTTGTCGACAACGAAACAACCGATTCCGGCGTCTAGCGCCATTTCAATCTCGGCCGGCGTTTTGTTGTTGCCGTGGAAGTGAATGCGCTCGGGAGGAAAACCCGCCTGAAGCGCCGTAAACAGCTCTCCGTCAGATACAACGTCCAAGGATAGTCCTTCCTCGGCTACGATGCGGCACATCGCCATGACACAGAATGCTTTGCTTGCGTAAGCAACCTGAAATTTTAACCCGGACGCTTGAAAAGCATCGACAAACTCGCGGCAGCGTCTGCGAACGAGCGCCTCATCCACAACATATAACGGTGTTCCATAACGGGCGGCCAGTTCCGTGGTATCCACACCGCCGACTTCCAAATGGCCTTGAGCGTTAACTCGGCTTGTTCCATGAAGATGCATCGTCCGTTTCCCCTCTTCGTTATCCGTATCCATGACTGCTTCCGTTTTGTTTCTCCATTACATTATTAACTAAAGTAACACAATGTCACTTAGCTGACAATACAACTTTCACGGAAGCGGGCATGCCGGACCGGACGCGCCGTCATTCGGGCGCAGGCTGGCGGGTTCCGTCTTTCGAACGCGTGATGCTGAGCCTTGTTTTGTGCTCCAGAACCGGCAGGCGCAGCACGATGTTCAGCAGTCCCATCGCGTTGAACGGAAGGAAGGGCCACATGTAAGGAGCCGTATGCGAGCGCTGGAGAGACAGGAACATCAGCCACAACGTGGATGCGATGACGAAACCCGGAACTTTGAAGAGCGCCACCGAAAACAGCAGGATAAGCCGGACAATCCGGTTGGCGAGACTCAGCTCGTAGCTTGGGGTGGCGAACATGCCGATCGTCGCGATTGAAATGTAGAAAATAATTTCATTCGTGAACAGCCCCGTTTTAACGGCAATGTCTCCGATTAGAATGGCCGCAACCAGCCCCATGGCAACGGATAAAGGCGTCGGCGTATGAACGGATGCCATACGCATCAGATCGACCCCGAGTTCGGCCAGAAGAAACTGGACCAGAACGGGGATTTTACCCGGATTTTGCGGTCCTATGAATTCCAGTCCGGTCGGTTTGAGACCGGGCTCCAGTACCATCAGGAACCATAAGGGCAGAAGAAACAGGGAAGCCAGTATACCCAGAAAACGGACCCAGCGCAAATAGGAGCCGATGATGGGAAGCTGACGGTATTCCTCCGCGTGCTGGAGATGATGAAAGAACGTCGACGGCATGATCATGACGCTGGGCGAAGTATCGGACATCAAGATAACGTGCCCTTCCAGCAGATGAGCGGACGCCACATCGGGTCTCTCCGTGTAGCGGACCAGCGGATACGGGTTCCAGCCTTTCGCCACGATCGCTTCCTCCAGCTGCTTCTCGGCCAGTGGAATGCCGTCAAGGTCCACGTTTTTGACTTTATCGCGTATGGCCTCGACCAGCTCGGGATTCGCAATATCGTCGATATAGCCGATGCAGATATCCGTGCTCGTCCGCTTTCCCACCTGCATGATTTCGACCCGCAGCTTCGGATCGCGCACCCTTCTTCTGACGAGCGCCACGTTCGTCATCAGCGTCTCCACGAATCCGTCCCTTGAACCGCGCACGACTCTTTCGAGGTCTGGCTCTTCCGTGGAGCGGACCGGGAAGTTTTTGGCGTCCACGGCGAGTGCCGTGCCTTCGCCCTCGATAAAGATGCCGGTCGCCCCGGTCATAACCTGGCCGATGACTTCTTTCATCGTCTGGTACGGCGACACCTGGATATGCGGAATGAGATACTCTTTCAGACTCTCGGCCGGGTTATCCTCCATCGTGGCATGATCCGCGTAACTTAACCGGTCGAGAATCATCGTTAAGACCTGATCCTTAGCCAGTCCGTTTACATAATAGAAGCCTACGCGGATCGAACCGAATACCATTTCGCGCAGCACCAAGTCGAACGAGGTTCCGAGACCCGAACGTTCTTCCAGCATATCCTTGACTTCCCGCATCGATAGCGGGATCGGGTCATCTACCGGCTTGGAAGCATCGCCGTTAGACGCCTCGTTGCCCTTTTTGCCTTGCTTGTCCCCTCTGCCGCTCCCCCGCTTCTGCTGTCCGGTGTTTGAGTTCTCCAGCTTGTCGCCTGCCGCGCCGCGTTTGTTTTCCGCGTTCTCCGGCTGACTTCCGCTCTCATGCTGCCCGTCTTGATTTGCAGCCGAGCGCTTCCGGGAGAAAGAAGCTTGAATGGGACCCTTGTTCCCATCCTGCAACAGCTTCTTGATCCCGAAAGCTTCTTCTTCCGGCTTATCCCCTGAAAGATGCCGCTCCTTGCTTCCGGTGTCACCGCCCGAGGATTCTTCCGGGGATCGCGGTCCGGCCCGGAAGCCCTTTCTTGCTTCAGACACTTTACCGGATCGGGCAGCACCGTCCGATTGGTCGTCGCGGGTTCCGGCTCGCAATCCGGCGGCGGAGCCGCTGTCCCCTGATCCACGCCTGGATTCGTCCAGCTTTCCGGCTCCTTGCGCCGATTCGAGCCTTTCCAGTCCGGGCGCTTTTTTTTCCGGAATTTCTTCCGTAGTCTTACCCCGGCTTTGCAACTGATCCTCGCGGCCGGTATTTCCGGCGTCTTCATTCAGCTCCGTCCCCGATGGAGCATTCTCCTCCTCCGCCTCCGGAGCGGCAAAAACATTGCCCGCTTCATCGATCTGGAGGGCGTGAGCCTTCGATCTGTCACCGGCGGCGGCATCGTGACCGGAATCTTCGCCCGGCCCCCCGTGCCGGCGGTCTTTATCTTTTACCATCTTACCGATCAACTTCTTCATGCATACTCCTCCTCAGCCTCAATAAATAAACCATTCGAACAAGGAGCCCAGAACCTTGCCCGCGATCATGGCCGTGAGCAGCCATACCATATAAGACGTCACGCCCACCCGTTTGGCGAGAACCGGCAGGACATTGATGATTTCCGTCAGGGCTGCGGACAGCATGCCTATAAACGCTCCCGCAAACAGCCCGAAAACACCGGTCCACCAGACAGGAGCGGACAGCTTCCAGTTAAAGAAGTCCATAACGGTAAAAACCAGCGAACCGGTAATGACCGCGATCTCGCAGCTGCGGATGCGGTTTTGAGCCCGGCTTACCTGCAGCAGTCTCGGTATGATATCCAGCACAAGCAGGAAAGCCACCATTCCGCTGCCGACCGCGATGCCCCCGGCAAGTCCGGTCACGACCGCAGCAGACCAGCCCAGCAGTGTAATCATGAGGATGATTTCTCCCTGTTCTCGCGGTTTAAAGACTGGTATTCCTCGGCTATCGTATAGCGGTCGATATTTTCCTGATAAGTGAACATCTCGACTTCGAGCGGGCTCGGCTCTTCATTGAATTTTTTCTTAAAGAAGTGATTAAAAAAAACCGCCATACCGATTCCGATTCCAAGCGAATACGGAATTTGCAGAAACAGCGGGTGCTCGGTCTTTTTGCCGGTTACAAGCTCGTACACCCGCTGATGCACCTCCAGCATGCTGACGTCCGCATGAAAATTCATAATCGTAAGGCCCGATCCGATAAAAAGAAGCACCCAAACCGCGGCGAGAAACAAAAAGTTGGGTTTACGGGAGCCGGAATCGATCTCCACCAGCGTATGCGGTTCGCCGAAATGTTCAATCTGCAGCTTAGGGTGCATGTGCTTGACAGCCGCCACGATGCTGAGCATATCGATCAGAATACGGTTGCCGTCCTTGAGTTTCGGTTTGACCAGTACAAGGTCCCGTAGCGTGCTTTCATATTCGGGTTCGACGATCATCTGGGCGACCTTCCCCAGGGTGACCGGTTCCCGTGCCGGTACCCGTATTCTGCGGCGCAAACGGATATAGAGACAGGCGTCTGTGGTTTGATTCAAACCCTCATCCCCCCCAAAAACATCCTTTTGACAGTAGTATGCGGCGCATTCGGCAGAATCATCCAAGGAACGGCTCCCAAACTTTGCACGCAGGTGCAAACCGCACTTAATTCCCATCATGTATAAAAAATTCCCGCCGAGGAACATTAGGAATGAACAAGCTTTTCCAACTTCCAAACAGGTGGTGAACACCCATGTCTCGAATTGCTCTTACCCTGATTATCGTAGGCGCGCTGAACTGGCTTCTCGTAGGAATCTTCGAGTGGGATCTGGTATCCGCGATTTTCGGCGGTGAAGTGCACCGCGAATCTTCCGCTTTCAGCCGCATCATTTATACGCTGGTCGGATTGGCGGGCATCTACAGCCTTTCGTTCTTCTTCCGGGACGATGCGGCCGTACGTTAACCAAGATTTCCCCCGGCCCTGCTCCAGAGGGAAAGACCGGGACGGGTCCACGAAACGTTTCAGCTCCCGGCGAGCGGACGGATCGTGGATTTTTTTGCTTCCGCTCCGGGAAAAAGAAAAAACCAGAACGCTATTGAGCGATCTGGTCTTTTATGGATTGCAATATTTTTTTCTCCAGCCTGGATACCTGGACCTGGGAAATGCCGAGCCTGCTGGCGACCTCCGACTGGGTCTGATCCCGGAAATACCGGAGATATACGATCAGCCGCTCCCGTTCGTTAAGAGCGCCGATGGCTTCGTTAAGAGCCAGCTTCTCGAACCATTTATCTTGGGTTTCGTCGGCGATCTGGTCCATCAGCGTGATGGGATCCCCGTCGTTCTCAAAAACCGTTTCATGGATCGAGGAGAGCGGCTTGCTTGCCTCCTGGGCGAAGACGACTTCCTCCGGCGTAATCCCCAGCGCTTCCGCGACCTCCTTGATCGTCGGAAGGCGGTTCATGCCCTTGGAGAGCTCGTCCTTGGTCTTGCGGATTTTACTGGCCAGTTCTTTAAGCGATCGGCTGACTTTCAGCGTCCCGTCATCACGGAGAAACCGCTGGATCTCCCCGATAATCATCGGAACCGCATAAGTCGAAAACTTCACATCGTAGGACAAGTCGAACTTATCCACCGATTTGAGCAGTCCGATGCAGCCGATTTGAAACAAATCCTCGGCTTCGTAGCCGCGGTTCAGAAAACGCTGAACGACGGACCAGACGAGCCGGATGTTGGAGTTAACCAGCCGTTCCCGGGCGAGCGAATCGCCCGATTGGCTGAGTGCGATCAAACGCTTGACTTCACTGTCATCCAGGAAACTGTGCGAGGAACCTTTCAAATCGACATCCATCGTATCAAACCCCTAGTTTACCAAAGCTTTTTTGGATTCAATTCTCTTCTTCATCCGGATGCGGGTGCCGACACCGACTTCGGTAACCACGTCGACCTCATCCATAAAGTTTTCCATAATGGTAAATCCCATTCCGGACCTTTCCAGCTCCGGTTTGGATGTATACAGCGGCTGTTTGGCTTCTTCCAGATCTTCGATACCCGCTCCGTTGTCTTCCACCGTAATATAGACCTCTTCGTCCACAATTTCCGTCACGATCGTTACGACTCCGTCGGGTTTGTTGTCATAGCCGTGGATAATGCAGTTCGTTACCGCCTCGGAAATGACGGTCTTGATATCCGTCAACTCGTTCATGGTCGGATCGAGCTGGGAAATGAACGAAGCGACGGCGACACGCGCGAAAGCTTCATTCTCGGACTTGCTGGCGAATTGAAGCTTCATGAAATTCGATTCGCTCATAACGCGACCTCCAGACTGGAGATCGCGGATCTCTCGTTGTCTTCAATGGACACGATCTTGAACATGCCCGACAATTCGAACAAGCGGTAAACTTCCGGAGAGATGTCGCAAACCACCATACGGCCGCCCTTGCCCGTAATCTGCTTGTAGCGCCCGAGAATGACACCCAGACCCGAGCTGTCCATGAAGGAAAGATCCTTCAGGCTCAAAATGAGGTGCTTGGTATCCTGCCGGAAAATGGCATCTTCCATGCGGGTTTTGACCACATCGGCCGTATGGTGATCCAGTTCCCCTTTCAGACGAACGACCAGCGCTTTACTTCTGTGCTCAAATTCGATTTGCAAACTCATGTGCCATGTCACTCCTTCCCACATGACTCACAAGTTCTACAATCCCTTTGGCATTTCCTGCCTGCTGACAAAACTAGAAGAAAAGCGCCAAAAGCTCTTCGGAAGCGGGAAAATGCGACTTTATTCTCCGCCGAACAGGCTGCGCGCCGATCTCTTCATCAGTGTCCACCAGCCGGCTTTTTTGACATCGGCGGGAGACTCGATCGGGTACTCCGTCAGCACTTCGTTGTTCTTGTACACCACGATTTTGCCGATAGGCTGTCCCTTGGCGACCGGCGGCTTCAGATCATGATTAAGCTGCAGCTCGTGGCGGATTCCGTCTTTGCCTTCGCCCTTTTTCATCAGAATGCTATAGGAACGAGTTGCGGTCAGAGGTACCGAAGCGACATCGCCCTTGCTGATCTTAAGCTCCCCCAGGGCGTCTCCGGCTTTGAAGATCGGGAAATTGCTGTACTGGGCAAACGCGTAGTCGAACAATTTCGTCACTTCGGCATTGCGGGTTTTCGTGTTCGGTTCGCCGAGCACGACGGCAATCACGCGAAAACCGTCGCGTACGGCGGTTGCGGACAAGCAGAACTTCGCTTCGCTCGTATACCCGGTTTTCAAGCCGTCGGCTCCCGAGTAGAAACGGACGAGCTTGTTTGTATTGACGAGCCAGAACGGTTTGGCGGAATCTTTCCGCAGATGGTCCTGGTAGTTGCCGGTAAACTTCGTAATGCCGGTATGTTTGAGAAGTTCCCGCGACATAATCGCGATATCATGCGCCGAGGTATAATGGTTTTCCGCCGGCAGCCCGTTGCAATTGGAGAAATGGGTGTTGTTCATCCCGAGCTGCTTGGCACGCTCATTCATCATCGCGACGAAATTTTCCTCGGAGCCCGCCAGCTTCTCGGCCATCGCTACGGACGCATCGTTCCCCGAAGCCATCGCGATACCCTTGAGCATTTCTTCAACGCTCATCTCCTCGCCGGGCTCCAGGAAGATTTGCGAGCCGCCCATCGAAGCCGCATATTCACTGGTGCTTACCTTGTCCGTCATTTTAATTTTTCCGCTGTCTACGGCTTCCATGATGAGAAGCATCGTCATGATTTTCGTGATACTGGCCGGCGGAAGCTTGGTATCCATGTTTTTGTTCACAATAATTTCGCCCGAGTCCGCGTCCATAAGAACAGCCGATTGCGCATTAGGAGCGAGATCAACCTGCTGAGGTTTCTCTTCTTTGGCCCATGCGGCCGGTCCGGCTGCGCTCAGCAGCAGGCTCAGCGCCAGAACCGCGCAGCTCATTTTCTTCCACATCGTCTTCTACCCCTCCTGCTCAACAATTAGACATACGATTCACAAACTGGGTGGCTAGTATGCAAACCGGGAATTTCATTAAGCAGTCTTGACGGAACCGGGCAAAAATATTCCAGGGATTCCCTGATCGGGACAAAAAGACTTCAACAAAAAGAGCGGGCTTCTCAGCCGCGCTCTATCCTTAAGAAGTTTTTCAGTTTTCGCTCAACCATACATTCAGCAGAGAGATCAGCTGATTTAAATCTACGGGCTTGGAGATGTAGTCCGATGCACCGGCTTCGATACATTTATCCCGGTCGTTCTTCATGGCCTTAGCCGTGACGGCGATAAGCGGAAGCTCCGCCCACTCTTCGCGCTGCCGGATGCGGGTCATCGCCTCATAGCCGTCCATCCCCGGCATCATGATGTCCATCAGCACGACGTCGATAGCCGGCGTACGTTCCATAAGCGCCAGACATTCGATCCCGTCGCCGGCCGTCAGCACCTGCATCCCTCTGCTTTCCAGCGCTACGCTGAGCGCCGTAACGTTGCGGGGATCGTCGTCCACGATAAGCACGGTTTTCCCGGCGATAATCGTTGCGTTCCGGCCGGAAGCTTCGCGTTTGGGCTTGGCGGGCGCCGGCAGGGCAGCCGCCTCCGCTTCCAGTGCGGACGCCGCTTCCAGACTGGCCGTATCCGCCCGATCCAGGCAGCAGATATACAGCGTGAAGGTGCTTCCCGCTCCTTCTTCGCTCGCCAGATGGATGCAGCCGTTCAACAGGCCGGCCAGATCCCGGGAAATGGATAGTCCCAACCCCGTGCCTCCATACTGCCGGCTTGTCGCTCCGTCCGCCTGTCTGAAAGCCTCGAAGACGTGCTCCTGCTTGTCCTTCGGGATGCCGATCCCCGTATCCCGGACGGATATCGCCAGTGCCGTCGTCCAGTCGAGACCGGGCATCAGGTCATTCTCTTCGTCCTCTTTCGCCCGCCGGAGCGTGAGGGTTACTTCACCGTATTGCGTAAACTTGACCGCATTCGACAGCAAATTCTTGACGATCTGCTCCAGCCGCTGGCCGTCGGTCTGGATGATCTCCGGCAGTCCGGGCTCCATCATACGTTTGAACGCAACGTCTTTGTCCTCCAGCATTTTGCCGAAAAGATGCTCCATCTTATCGGGCAGCTCCGTCAGATTGAACGGCTCATAATTGACTTCCAGCTTACCCGCTTCCACTTTGGAAAGGTCGAGAACATCGTTAATGAGGCCGAGCAAATCGTTGCCCGCCTTATGAATCATCTCCGCGTATTCGAGTTCCTCTTCACTCAGCGTGTTGTTCTGATTTTCGGCGAGGAACTGCGACAGCAGCAGCATGCTGTTCAGCGGAGTCCGCAGCTCGTGGGACATATTTGCCAGAAATTCCGATTTGTATTGGGAAGCCAGCTGCACCTGCTCCGCCTTGGCTTGAAGCTCCAGCGACGCCTGCTCGAGCTCCAGCGTTTTTTGTTCCGATACCCGGTACTGGGCTTCGAGTTCCTCGTTGGTGACCTGCATTTCCTCCGTCTGGGTGCGCAGCTCTTCGGACTGGACTTGAAGCTCCTCCGCCATGACTCTGGATTCCTGGAGGAGACGCTCCACTTCCATGCGGCTTCCCACACTGTTGAGCATGATGCCGAACGAAGTGAGAAGCTCTCTCAACACTTGGCGCTGAGAAGCCGTAAACGGTTCGAAGGAGGCAAATTCCACCACGGCCGCAACCGAACCTTTGAAAGCAGCCGGGGCAATCAGAATATGCCGCGGTGCCGCTTCTCCGAGGCCGGAGCGGACCGTCACATAGTTTTCGGGCAGGTGGTCGACGGCCAGGACCCGGTTTTCCTCCGCGCACTGTCCGATAAGTCCTTCGCCCAGTTTAAACATGCGGGAGCGCTCCCCGTCTCCGCCGTCGGACGCGTACGCCGCCATCCGGTGAAGGCCGTACTGACCTTCTACGGTTTGAAGCACATAGACCACGCCGTACGGGGCACGGAACAGTTCCGCCGCTTTGCGGACGAACATTTCGGATAGAGCCGCCGTGTCCGTAAAGCCCTGCAAGGCAGTCGTCAGCTCCGCCACCTGTGTTTTCTCCTCGGTTTCACGCTGCACGTTGTCGAGCAGACGGTTCGTGGCGTCCCCGAGGTCGCGAATTTCATCGCGCGATTTGACCTCGATCCGTTCGGATAGATCCCCGTCCGACGAAGCCAGGTGGTTGATGGCGCGAATTACCTTGTGGATCGTTCGCTGGATCGACCGGGAGATGAGAACCGCTGCCGCGATGGCTACGGCCGCCACGCCAAACATCATCAGGTACAGGGCGCTCCGCATATCTTGGTTCCGTTCGTCCAGGTTAGCTACCCGGTCCACCGTCAATTTCGTTTCCGTGCTGCGGAACGTGTCGATCATCACACGAATCCGGTCCATATATTTTTTACCGGGATCTTCTTGAAAATACTGCTGGATTTGCGGGGCATTCCCGGCTTTTTTCCAGGCAATGACCGGCTGTCCCGCTTCCCCGATCCATTTCTCGATTACGGACCGCAGCTCCTCCAGACGTTTTTGCTGGGAAGGATTGTCGGCAACAAGGCCGTGAAGCGTATCGTAATCCGCCAACCAGTTCGCCTGCGCTTTCTCGTATGGTTCCAGGTAGCGGTCGTCCCCGGTAATGACATACCCCCGCTGGCCGGTTTCCATGTCGAGAAGCTGCTTTTCTATCTCTGACGTCAGATCATGCACCTGAATATCGTGCTCGGTAACAAAATCAATTTCGTTCTGCAAGGATACGATCCGTCCGTTTACGGCAAATATCGAGGCCCCCAGGCAGACCAGGATAAGCAGGTAGCCGGACATAATCTTCCACCGGATACTAAAACGCCGTGCTTGCGCCACTCTTACTCCCCCTAGCTAGTTATCCATCTCTTTAACGAACAAAAGGGCACGGCTGAAAAAGGCCGTATACCCCGAAAGGCATACGACTTCGTATAGGCCTGACTAACATGACCTTTCGCATTCGTAATTAATCAGCTCAATTTAACTAGTATACTCTTGATCTCTATTATTTGCGAACCGGCTTTACTAGATTTTTGTAAAACTTTCCTCCGCTTGGGGAAATAAAAAGGAGCCCTCCTGGGACCCCTTTTCAAACCCGGCTTACTTATTCGACAACCAGCACCGATTTCATGTCATCATGGCCTTCGCCGCAAGGCAGGATACATTTAATTTCGTATTTGCCCGGCTTCTCGAAGTTTACTTCCTGAGACTTGTTCGTTCCGTCCAGTTTAACGTCAACGCCTTCACCCGTGATGTCGATGGCATGCACGCCTTCTTTCAGGATGAGAGAAACTTTGGTCTGGCCTTTCGGAATTTTGTACTCCGCTTGATCGAATTTCCAGTTGGATGCTGCAATTTTGAGAGAAGCGCCGGCTGTTTCTTCCGCGGCTCTTTCCGCTTGTCGGGCATTGATATCTTGAAAGAGGAAACCCACTCCCATAGCACTCGCGCCGATAAATAGTACAAACATGATCCACTTGTACATGAAGATCCCCCCATCGCGTAATTACCTAATTATTGTACCTAAAATAACGGAAATTGCCTAATCCTTTCCTGAGGCAAACTTCGAATAATTTGTGACAATTCCGTGATAATTGATCCGCCGGCCGCTTCGGACCTTGAACGATCCAAAGCAAATCCATTTGCGGAAACCTAAAGTTCCTCGATAATGCCGAGAACCAGCTGCAGAAACTTCGGCTTGACCCGCTCCGTCGTCTCCATCACTTCCTGATGGGAAAGCGGCTGGTCCAAAATGCCCGCGGCCATGTTCGAGATGCAGGAGAAGCCGAGTACTTCGATGCCGGCATGACGTGCGACAATCACTTCCGGCACGGTCGACATACCGACGGCGTCCGCTCCGAGCGTACGAATCATGCGGATTTCAGCCGGTGTTTCGTAAGTCGGGCCGAGAAGCCCGAGGTAAACCCCTTCGCGCAGAGAGAAGTTCTGCTTCTCGGCAACGCTGTGCGCAAGCTTCGCAAGTCTTCTGCTGTAAGCCTGCGACATATCGGGGAACCGAACTCCGAGCTCGTCGTCGTTAGGACCGATGAGCGGATTGCGGAACATGAAGTTGATATGATCCTGGATCACCATCAGATCGCCGACTTCAAAGGAAGTGTTCACTCCGCCCGCCGCGTTAGTCACGATGAGCGTCTGAACGCCCAGGTCTTTCATGACGCGAACGGGGAAAGCGACCGTCTCCGCGCCGTAACCTTCGTACTGATGAAAGCGACCTTTCATCATGACGACTTGTCTGCCTTTTATCGTGCCGGCCACAAGCTCGCTTGCATGACCTTCCACGGTCGAAACCGGGAAGTGCGGGATATCGCTGTAGTCGATAACGACCGCTTCTTCGATAAGATCGGCCAGGACGCCGAGTCCGGAGCCGAGGATGAGACCGACGGTCGGACGGAAACCGATCTTCTGCTCGATATAGGACGCCGCTTCGGTGACGCGTTGTTTTTCTGTGCTCATGTAAGAACACTTCCTCTCTTATTGTGTCCGATTATTTGAATTCCTTGAATAAGGTTGTTCATTTGGACAACCCCCTCCGGTTGTCAAATGCGGGTTTAAAGCCTGGTAATTTTTTATGTAAGGCAAAAACAGCATGGACATTATCTCATTATTGCCTCCGGGATGCAAAAATACCCAATAACGCATTGCCGCGTTAAAGGCTTTACCTGTTCCCTCAAAAGGAAAAGCCCCTAAAGGGGGCCCGGGTAACCGTTCACGTCATTTTCGCTCTCGGATGCGTCCGGTCGTATACTTCCTTCATCTTGGATTTCGTCACATGCGTATACACCTGTGTAGTGGAAAGGTCCGCATGGCCCAGCATTTCCTGCACCGAGCGCAGATCCGCCCCGTTCTCCAGAAGATGTGTGGCGAAGGAATGCCGCAAGGTGTGCGGCGTAATGTCCTTGTCCACTTCGGCGTCCAAGGCATAGCGCTTGAGCATTTTCCAGAAGCCCTGGCGGGTCATGCGCGTACCCAGATGATTCACGAACAAGGCCGTTTCCGGCTTGTGCGCCTTCATCAGCTGCGGCCGCGAGGCGGATACGTATTCGTCGACCACTTTGGCGGCCATGCTTCCGAGCGGAATGATCCGCTCCTTGGCCCCGCTTCCGACGCAGCGGACAAATCCGAGGCTCGTGTTGACGTCGCCGACATCCAGGCTGATCAGCTCCGATACGCGGATGCCTGTCGCGTAAAGCACCTCCAGCATCGCCTTGTCCCGGATGCCGTTGCTCGTGTCCGTCTGCGGCGCCCCGAGCAGGCGCTCCATCTCGTCCATGGTCAGCACCTGGGGCAGCTTCTTCTCCTGCTTGGGATTCTCGATGTCCCGCGTAGGGTCGAAATCCATCCTCCCGCAGCGGATCATATAACCGTACAAGGAACGGATCGAAACAAGCGTCCGGGACTGGGTCGCCGTTGCCCTGCCGAGCTGCTTGAGACGGGAGATGTAACTGACCACATGCACCTTGCTCGTCTCGCCGAGCGTCCGGACGTTCTGCCGCTCCAGAAATTCTATATACTGCTGCAGATCCCGAGCATACGATTCGAGCGTATTCCGGGACAAGCCTTTCTCATGTTCCAGATAGTCCATGAATACTTCCAGATCTTCTCTCAAGGTTCCTTGCTCCTTCATGGCATTTCTAAGCTAGCCGGTTTTAAGTCTATATACCATTCGTCATAAAACCGATAATTCCTCTTTATTCCCCGTACCAATAAAACAAACGGAGCCTCGCGGCCATACTCTCGCTGCCTTCCGTCTTAATCGCGTGCTGCTGGAACACTTTTACCGAGGTTCCGCTGGGATGGCGGTACTTGTCAACCGGTTCGACCCAGACCGAAAACAGGGCAAACACCCGATACAGGACATAAGTCAGCGTTACGAACAAAATGAGAAACTTGGTCCTCTCCAGCCATTTATGTACGGATACGATCATACAACCCGTCCCCCCTTTATAACAAGCGTATGACCGGGGAACGCCGGATATGCGGCTCCCGCCGCACCTGTGTAAGGTTTCGGGTATAAAAAGAAGGAGCACCCGGCAGGCACTCCTTCCTCCTTCCTTGACCGTTAAAGAAGCGATTCCGCGCCGTCGATGAAAACTTCCGTGCCCGTAACGTGGCCGGACAGGTCGGAACCCAGGAAGACCAGCAGGTCCGCCACCTGCTCCGGCGTTCCGGGACGGTCCGCCAGCGGCATGCTCGTTTCCGGATATTCGACCGGTATCCGGATTTCCTCCAGCTCCGGCGTACGTTCCGTGCTGTCCTCGATGTTCGTGTTGATCGAACCGGGACAGATGACGTTGACGCGGATTTTATAGCGGGCCAGCTCGAGCGCAGCCATTTTGGCGAAGGCCACCTGCCCCGCTTTGGAAGAGCTGTAGGCCGTGAACCCGAAGTTTTTGAAAATCCTTGTTCCGTTGATGGAACTGGTGATCACGATGCTGCCCCCGTTTTCTTTGAGCAGCGGCACCGCGTATTTTACGGTCAGGAACGTGCCCTTCAGATTGGTCTGCAGAGTTGCGTCCCATTCCTCCGGCTCCAGGTCTTCGATCGGCGCTATTTTGCCGTTAATGCCCGCGTTGGCCAGCACGATATCCAGCCGTCCCCACGTTTCCCGCAGCTTCCGATAGGCCGATTTGACCTGTTCCGGGTCGGAAATATCCGCTTCGGCGACAATCGCTTCGCCGCCCTTGCGCATAATAATTTCCTGGACATCTTCGGCATACTCTTTGCTGATGTCCACCAGGCAGACCTTGACTCCCAGCTTGGCGAGTCTCAGCGCAGCCGCTTTGCCTATCCCCGAGCTTGCTCCCGTGATAAGCGCCGTTTTCCCGGCCAAGCCGTATTCCCCTGTATGTACGCTATTGGTTTGCTCCATGGTCCGTCCTCCTCTGAAAGCCGATACCTGCAGGGCAGCGGCATGTTGGTAGTGGGTATGTTCCACTGCCTCCTTACCCGGTGAACCGCCCGAAGAAACGAAAGAACGCGCCCGATATTCGTCTCCGTTCAGCAGGGCTGCAGAGGCGGCAAAAAGCCCGCTGAACCGGCAGCGGGCTTCCAGGAGCTTGCGGACGCATCAAACAGGCAAAAAACCTTCCGCGCCTGTTTAAACGAGCGAGGAAGGTTTTGCGCTTGCATGATGATGGTGGTGATGGTGCTTCGGGTTAGTGTCCTTATTTTTCGGCTGGTCGGCGCCTTTCTCCTGACATCTGTGACAGATACCCTGAAAATCGAGGCGGTGATCCAGCACTTTAAAGTTATATTCACGGGCGAGCCGTTCTTCCAGCGGTCCCAGCCAATCTTCCATAATTTCGTCCACTGCGCCGCACTGCACGCAGATCAAATGATGATGATGGTGATGGGTGCTGTCGCTGCGCAAATCGTAACGGGCTACGCCATCTCCAAAATTCATTTTCTCCAGCACATGCATATCGCTAAGCAATTCGAGCGTCCGGTACACGGTAGCAAGTCCGATTTCAGGAGCTTTGTCCTTGACGAGCATAAATACGTCCTCGGCGCTAAGGTGATCTTCTTCATTCTCGAGCAGCACTCGAACCGTCGCTTCCCGCTGGGGAGTCAGCTTGTAACCTTGGGATTGCAGCTGCTGCTTGATCTTCTCAATACGTGCTTCCATACGCCTCCCCCTCTTACAACGCGTCTAAACGGCGCGATAGTTTCCCTTTTTTTATTATAGAGGGAGGAAGTCACGAAAGTCAAACGACTATTTAGAATTATTCTAGTTAGTAAAAGCCGCCAGCATCGGCGTAACCCACTTCATCATCGTCGGAGACACAAATGCTTCCAAAAGCGCCGCCCCAAGCATGCAGACGCCCATCGCCAGCGTAACGCCCGAGTAACGCATGAACGGGTGGTAGATGGTTCCGCTCCGGCGGATGAGCCTGTTTTTAATAATGAATAGAGAGAAGCTGATGGAAACGACGCTGCAGATCAGAATGGCGGGAACCACGATCAAATTCGGAGGCGCAATGGAAACGAGGGCGAAAGTGATGCCTTTCCACGAAAGCTGCCCGACCATAAAACCTACGCTGAAGCCGATCAGGACCCCTTTGAGAAAATCCAGTACGAGAATGAGCGGCAGCCCGATAACGGACAGACCGAGCGTCCAGATGAGCAGAATCCATTTCATATGAAGCGAGAACGCCGCCAGCATCGACTGCTTCCCGTCCACCTGGGCCCCGTCCTGTATCGTCCGGTAGAACGAACTGAGATAGCGCCCCAGCTCCTGTTTCTGTTCGAGAGACAGCGCATTGACCATGACGGCGCCGAACACGACACCCACGACGAAGAGGACCGAGACGAATAGAAAGAGCGTAAACTGTTCTCTAAAATACTGTTTCAAGGTCTGCATAGCCGGCATGATAAGTCCTCCTTGTCCGCTTGTTCACTATAGGCATTCTATGCGGCGGATAACCGGGATAGACCAAGCCGTACGACGATGCGAAAAAAGCAAAAAGCCCTCTTGGCTTGAGGGCTTTGCTTCGCTGAATAGCGGCTGGCGGTCATCCGGCAGGAGTGGCTTCCGGCGGTCCTCGCTGGATTTTGACGGATATCAAAGGCTTTCTCGGCATCGCCAATATCGCCGAATCTCTTTGGATATCCGCAGATAACGCCGGATACAATCAGACAACAGAGCAAAACGCAGGATACCGGCGTATCTCTCGCCGGATCTAGCCGATTCCGGCGGATACGTCTGTGCGGCCGCGGTCACCTGCGCTTGTATCACAGGTTCTGCCTCTCCTACGCCTCCGGCAGAGGCGTGTCGGTCGGCTTGCCCGCGGTACCTTTGTAGGTCTCGTCGACCACCTTGCGGATCTCCAGCGGCGTCTTTCCGTCCTTCTTGAGCGAGATGGTCTTTACCGCGATCTCCATGCAGATCCCGCAGCGCGTCCCGTGATCGTCCCAGACGACGGAACCGTCCGCGTTCGTTTTGCGGATAAAGCAGTTCTGGTTGCTCTTGTGACCGGCGCTTTCGCCGCAGCCGCAGTAGCACGGCATGGACTGCAGCAGGTCCGCGTTTTTGCCGGCCAGCTCGTAAACAAGCCGGATCTCTTCGCGCTGCTTGTTCAGAAAGGACGGCAGGACGGCGGACGAAGCCGTCTTCTCCTGCAGGTCCCCGTTCGCGGCGGGATGCGCCGCGCCGTCTCCGTGCGCATCCCGCTTGGCTTCGCCGCTTCCGCAGGCGGCTGCCAGCATGCTTGCGCACAAAAGGGTGGCCGTAAGCAGGCCCCATTTTTTCTTCATGTTCAGATTCCCCTCTCCCTGCGCGGGAATTAAATCGCTGCTAGTACGGACACGCGTTATTGTTTGGCACGGGTGCCGCTCGCTCCCTTTTCAGCCGGCCGCGCTTTCGCCGGCGCTTTTACTTTCCCGTAGGTGCCTCCGCCGCCCACCTGGAGATCAAGGACACCCGAACGGGCCTCCAGGATCATCCGGGCAATGTCGTCTCCCACCGTCTCGGCCAGCTCGCTTCGCGTTGCCCGGTGCAGGATGTTCATTTCGGTGCCGAATCTGGCCAGCAGCCCGTCCAGCTTTCTTTTGCCCAGCCCCGGAATGAACTCCAGAGGTACCTGGTAGTAGTAGGGCGGTCGGTAATCCGGCACATGCGGCTCCTCGCGTCCTGCAAGCTCCAGAATGCGGTCCATAACGCCGCGCACTACTTTGGGGCTGCCGCAGTACAGGCACCTTCCCACGGCGGCCTCGCTCTCGTCCAGGATGCTTTCGCAGCTCAGACAATAGGTGCGGTGATACTTGCCGAGCCGCGGATTCAGGCCGTAGTTCGCGGTAACCGCACGGCCGCCTTCTCTCCGGAGAGCGAGCACAAACTCCGCGAACGTAGGCTCCGCCAGCCGCAGCTCATTGTACTCGCGGCCGATTTTTCCGAGCGAATGGGCATCCGAATTCGTGACGTACGTGTAGCGGTCCAGTTCCGGCAGATAGCCCGCCATCTCGGAATCGGAGCTCAGCCCGAGTTCGACACCCGCCAGCCCGTCCAGATCCAGCATGTGCTCCATGCGGGTCGAACCGCTTCCGTAAATGCTTTTGTGCGGCGTAAAAATGTGGGCGGGAATCATAATGCCTCCGCGCCCGAGCACTTCGGCCTGCAGCTCCCTGGCCGTGACATACATGCGCTGGGAGCTCAGCTCCACATTTTTCATCCGCGGACGCATCCACTCCGTAAACTCTTTCATCTGGGCCAGCTTCGGAAGAAAAACGAGCAGATGCACCGGTCCCATTCCCGGATCGCGCACCTCGATTTCGCTTCCCAGCAGAACCGTGGTCTGGTGATAGCGGATGCCCCCGCCGTCCAGCTCCTTCATTTCGCCGGCAGCGAGATAGTGCTCGATTTCTTCCTGCACCGCCGGCGAATGGCAGTCGATGATGCCGACGATCTCGATCCCTTTGCGGTCGGACGCTTCGCGGGCAATGTTGTAGAACGTCAAGTTCCGGGCTCCGCTGATCTTGACGGCGGCTCCCTTCTCCGTCCGGCCGATATGAATGTGAAGATCCGCGTAGTACGTCCGCAGCATCAGAACGATCCTGTCAGCTTGTACGCCTGCCAGGCATACACGGCCGTGATGGTTTTGGCGTCGCTGATGCTCCCGCGCGCAATCAGCTCTTTCGCCTCCTGGAGGGTGATCGCTTCGCACTCCAGAAATTCGTCCTCGTCCGGCCGCGCTTCCCCGCGGACCAGGTTTTCGGCTACGAACAGATGTAGAATTTCATCGGCAAAACCCGGAGACGTATAAAAGGAGCAAACCGGACGCACCGACACCGAACTGTAGCCGGTTTCTTCCTCCAGCTCTCGGATCGCCGCCCGGATCGGCTCTTCGCCGGGATCGAGCTTGCCGGCCGGAATTTCCACCTGGCTTTTTTCCAGCGCCTTGCGGTACTGCTCCACCACGATCATCCGGTCGTCGTCGGTTAAGGCCAATACCGCCACGGCACCCGGATGCTTCACGATTTCGCGCGTGGCCGTTTCCCCGTTCGGCAGGCGCACATGATCCACCTGCAGCGTAATGATTTTCCCCTTGAAGATGGGTTCGGTTTTTATCGTAACTTCCTCAAATTTCCGATTGTTTTGTTCTGCTGACATGTCTCGCTCCTCCCCCGGGTGAATCCCGGAAACGCTTGTTTTCTCCCCTATTATATCAAATGGCTGAAAAAAAACGGCTTTACCCTGTGTTGAATTATGGCAAAACGGGGAAAGAATGAATACAGGGTTTTGTGCCTTATTTTAACAGCTGACATAACTCGTCCCTTACTCGCATAGGTTTTAACCTAAACTAATTGCGGAAATGAGGAATGAATCATGAAAAATTTTACAGCTTCCGAAAGTCTGTGTCTCGTCGGAAAGGCATGGGAAATCAAACAATACCTGGAGCTTGCCGTTAAGAAAGGCGGGCGCGATTTGCCTCTCGTCGTTTTCTTGGAACAAAAATCCGGATGACCTTGCGCTCTTCGGCCCCAGGCAAGCATCAACCGTTTACGGCCTCCCGAACCGGCTTCCGTTCCAGGGCTCAATCTTGTCGTAAATCCCGTACGATTGTAAAGGCGCCGCGCCAGGTTCCGGCTGTTTACGGATGAGCTGCTGCAATTCGGCCGCGATCCGGCTGCGCTCGCTCTCCGCTATATTCATATACGATACTCCTCCGATCGTCGCCGTAGTGGCTTCCAGCGGCATCGTAACCACATCGTTTCCGGTCAGCGCGGAAAATGTGCTCCCCATCTGGAAAATGGTTCGGGCCGGGATGTCCATACGGACATTGCCTCCCATAATTTTAAGCAGGTTGTTAATCTTGGCCACGTTGCGGTATTGAACCGTCTGGGTAAGAAGCTCGCGCACAACCTGCTGCTGGCGGCGCATTCTGCCGAAATCTCCGTCCGCATCTCCCCGGTACCGGGCGTAATTAAGCGTCTGCTGACCGCTCAGCGTCTGCCGGCCTTTCTTGAGATACACATGACGATGGGTAATCCGGTCGTCGAAGTCCATATTTTTCTCCACGTCAACAGACAGCCCTCCGAGCGTATCCACAAACTCTTTGACTCCGTTAAAATTAAAAGCCATATAGTAATCTACCGGGATGCCGAAAAACGCTTCGACTGTTTTCACGGCCAGATCCGCTCCTCCATATGCGTAAGCGTGCGCCAGCTTCTCTTTGCCGTGTCCCTGAATACGGATTCGCGTATCCCGCGGGATCGAAAGCAGCGTTATTTTCTGGCTCGAAGAATCGGCGACGGCCAGCATGTTCGTATCCGAACGCCCCTGCTCCACGTTTCCCGAGTCTATTCCCAGCATAAGAAATACATACGTCTGCTTGGCAAGAGTTTCACGGACCGGCGCAGGATTTACCGGGTTGGTTTGCGGAACTCCCGTTTCGGTTCGTTCTTTGTACACCAGATTCCAGCTGCGATAAGCGTTCCAGCCGTAATAGCCGCAGACCGCGAGCAGCACGGCAAGGGGTAGTGCCGCCCAGAGCCATCTCTTCTTTCGTTGTCGCTTCATCCGTCCCGTCTCACCCCCCGATTCTGCAAGATGTGCAATATCCGTAGTATGGGGAAACCGACGACAAAAAAAAGATCCCCGCCCCTAACATCTTCTGTAGAAAGCGGCAAACTTTGTGAAACCAAAACAAAGACGTACTTCTCCCCCGGGAGCCGTACGTCTTTGTCGATAAATCGGGGCAAAACGGAAACCCCTAAGCAAAACCTCCATCCGGATTGCCGTTAGGCCTGTCGGGATGGAGGTTTTTGGGTTGGGACTGCTTATTTCGCTTGTTCCGTTACTTCTCGGACGATAGCCACGACCGCTTCCGCTGTTTTCACGAGATCGGATACGGCGATATGTTCGTTGGTGGTGTGAATTTCCTTGTAACCTACCGCCAGGTTCACCGTAGGAATTCCCATGCCGTTGAAAATATTCGCGTCGCTGCCCCCGCCGGAATGGAACGTGCCGGTTTTGCAGCCCATGCCTTCCAGGGCCTTCATGGCCAGCTTCACAACCGGCGATGTTTCGTCGTGCATGAAAGCCGGATACACGATATCCGCTTCGAAATCGCACGTCGTGCCGAAATCGGCCGCCGTATCTTTGCACGCCTGCTCCATCGCGGCCAGCTGAGCTTCCAGCTTGCTTTGGACGATGCTGCGCGCTTCCGCTTCGAGGAGCACGCGGTCGCAGACCACGTTAAGGGGACCGAGGCCGGAGAAGCTGCCGATGTTGGCCGTCGTCTCCGAATCCAGACGGCCCAGCTTCATGCGGGATACCGCTTTGCTTGCCACTTGAATGGCCGAAATGCCGTCTTCCGGGTTCACGCCCGCGTGAGCGGATTTGCCGTACATGACGATCTTGATTTCGGCGCGAGCCGGAGCGGCCACGGCGATTTCGCCGATCTCGCCATTGGAGTCCAGCGCATAGCCAAACTCCGCCTTCATGACGGACGGATCCATCGCGCGGGCGCCTTTCAGCCCGGATTCTTCCCCTACCGTGATCACGAACTGGATCGGACCGTGAGCGATATTTTGCTCCTTCAGCACCCGGATAGCTTCGAACATGGCCGCAATTCCGGCTTTGTCGTCACTGCCCAGAATCGTGGTTCCGTCGCTTCGGATAATTCCGTCTTCACCGATTTGCGGCTTGATTCCGTTGCCCGGAGCTACCGTATCCATATGGCTGGTAAAGAAAATGCACGGAGTGGACTCCGGTGCGCCGCTCGCTTCCAGCATACAAATCAGATTGCCTGCACCGTGCCCGGTTTTCTCGGCTGCATCGTCCGTCTGGATGGAAAGACCGAGTTCCTTGAACTTCGCCTGCAGGACTTCACTGATCTCCTGCTCGTATTGCGTCACGCTGTCGACTTGTACAAGCTCGATAAATTCTTTTATTAACCGTTCCTGCTGGATCATGGGTTCCCTCCGTTGTTGCAATGGTTTACAATAGAGTCAGCGAAAAGTTTGTCCGAATAGGAGTGATTGGTATGAAACGCAACCGTCTGTTCAAAATCGTCGTGTACATCATGCTGTTCAGCATGGTCGCATCGACCTTGATGGTCTCCCTCAGCTTCCTGACAACCTCATAATACGCCTCAATACAGCTTGGTTTCAAGATTGTAGGCTTCCATATTTTCCTTCACGCGCTGTAAAAAGCGTCCGCAGATAACCCCGTCCAGAATCCGGTGGTCCAGCGACAGGCAGATGTTCACCATCGAACGGACCGCGATCATATCCTGGATGACGACCGGCCTTTTCACGATGGATTCGAAGGTCAGGATGGCCGCCTGCGGATAGTTGATAATCGGCTGCGAAAGGATGGAACCGAAGGACCCCGTGTTGTTCACGGTAAAAGTGCCCCCCTGCAGGTCGTTTAACGACAGCTTGCCGGTGCGGGCCTTTTTCGTTAGGGTGTCCGCTTCGAGGGCAAGCCCGGCGATATTCATCTGATCCGCTTTCTTGATCACGGGCGTCAGAACGGATTCTTCCGTACCGACCGCAAGCGCGAGGTTAATGTCCCGCTTGATAATGATTTTGTCGACCGCCCAGACCGAGTTCATGATCGGATAGTCTTTGATGGCGTTGACGACAGCCTTGAGAAGAAACGGAAGATACGTGAGATTGATCCCTTCACGACGCATGAATTCTTCTTTGACCTTGCTCCGCAGGGTAACGAGATTCGTTACGTCCACTTCGATCATGGTCCAGGCGTGCGGTATTTCCGATACGCTCTGGCGCATGCGGCTCGCGATCGTGTTGCGGATCGGCGTCACATCGATGAACGTTTCGCCCCGCGAATCGGAATTCGCGTCGAATTCGAGCGGCGTCGGCGGATTCTGCGAAAGGTGAATGCCGCTGCTGCGCACCGGAATTTGCGGTTCCGGTCTGTAAGGATTGACAACCGGCGCTTCCGCAGACGGACGATGATTCGGCGCGGATGGCGTTTGCTGCGCCGCGGGAGCCGCCTGCGTCTGCTGTACCGCAGCTTGGCTGCCGCCGTTCGCAGCCGCCGGTGCTCCGCCCTGCGCTATGTAGGTTTCGACGTCCTTGCGCGTGATGCGCCCGCCGAAACCCGTCCCCTTGACGCGGCCGAGATCCACGGCGTTCTCCGCGGCAAGACGCTGTACGGCGGGCGAGTACCGGCCGCGCATGCTCTGGTCGGCGCTTTCTTCCGCGATTGCCGCCGCGGAGTCTCCCTGAGATGCCGGGCCGCCGCCTGCGCCCGCGGAAGCCGCGTCCGCCGTCTCCGGTACTTCCAGGAGGCAGATCGGGTCTCCTACGGCTGCGGTCTCGCCGCTGCCGACAAGGATTTTGACCAGCCGGCCTTCGATCGGGCTGGGCATTTCGACGTTGACTTTGTCCGTGTACAGCTCGCAAAGCACGTCGTACTGCTGGATATAGTCACCGGGCTGCTTCAGCCAGGTACCTACCGTAGCGGAAACGAGACTTTCCGCAAGATGAGGTACCGGTACTTCGGCCAGCCGGAATTTTGATTCGCTCATATCGCGTTCCCCCATTAAAACTGCGCGAGTTCTCTCATCGCGTCCGCTAATTTGTCCGTGTTAAGCAGGAAAAACTTTTCCATCGGCGGGTTCATTCCGACGGCCGGAACATCCGGGCCGCATAAACGGCGGATCGGCGCATCGAGATCGTACAGCAGCTCTTCGGCCACGATAGCCGCGACTTCGGCCCCGATCCCGCCTGTTTTGTTATCTTCGTGGGCGATTAGAACCTTGCCCGTTTTTGCCGCCGCTTCCAGAATCGCCTCGACGTCAAGCGGCTGGATCGTGCGCAGATCGAGCACGTGGGCGCTGATGCCTTCCTTCGCCAGCTCTTCCGCCGCCTGCAGGGCATAATGCACCGCAATCCCGTAAGCGATCACGGTCAGATCCGTGCCTTCGCGCTTCACCTCGGCTTTGCCTATCGGTACGATATAATCGCCCTCAGGCACTTCCGCCGATAGCGAGAGGTAGCACTTCTTATGTTCAAAATAGAGCACCGGGTCCGGGTCCCGAATAGCCGCCAAAAGCAGCCCCTTGGCGTCATAAGGATTGGACGGCGCGACCATTTTGAGTCCGGGCGTTCCGAAGAATACCGATTCCGGGCACTGCGAGTGATAAATCGCTCCGCCTCCCGCCGCTCCGTAAGGGGCACGAATAACGATCGGACAGCTCCAGTCGTTATTGGAACGGTAGCGGATTTTGGCCGCTTCGCTGATAATCTGGTTGGTCGCCGGAAAAATAAAGTCCGCGAACTGGATTTCCGCGATAGGTTTCATCCCGTACATCGCGGCTCCGACCGCCGCTCCGACGATAGCCGATTCGGCCAGCGGCGTATCGAGCACGCGGCTCTCGCCGTAAAGGTCACGAAGACCTTTCGTCGCGTTGAGCACGCCGCCTTTGCCGACGTCTTCTCCCAAAACAAATACATTTTCGTCGCGCTGCATTTCGTCCTGCATCGCCGAACGGATTGCTTCCAAATAGGTAATTACTGCCACGTTGCTGCCTCCCTCTGCTCTTGCACTTACGCTTGGGCGTATACGTGCTTCAGCGTATCTTCGCCTGTCGGATAAGGAGCCGCGTCCGCATAGGCTGTCGCTTCATTGATTTCCTGCTGAATCGCAGCCTGCAGCTCCTGGTCCTTCTCTTCGCTCCAGATGCCGCAGTCGATCAGATATTGACGGAATTTCGGCAGGCCGTCTTTGGCGCGGTTCTCTTCCACTTCTTCCTTCGTGCGGTACAAGAGATCGTTATCGGACGTGGAGTGCGGAGGAACCCGGTACAAATCCGCCTCGATCAGCGTCGGACCTTCGCCCCGCAGAGCGCGCTCGCGGGCTTCTTTCACCACGCGGTACACTTCCAGCGGATCGTTGCCGTCCACCTTCACACCGGGGAAGCCGTAGCCGATCGCCCGGTCGGCGATATTGCCCGCAACCTGCTTGTGATGCGGAACCGAAATCGCATACCGATTATTCTCGCACATGAGAATGACAGGCAGCTTGTGGACGCCGGCGAAGTTGCAGCCTTCGTGGAAGTCACCCTGGTTGCTGGAACCTTCTCCGAAGGTAACGAATGAGACGAGCTCGTCGCCCTTCATCTTGGCGGCCAGGGCAATCCCGACCGCATGCGGCACCTGCGTCGTAACCGGGCTGGAGCCCGTCACGATACGGTGCTTCCGGTGTCCGAAGTGACCCGGCATCTGGCGGCCGCCGCTGTTGGGATCTTCCGCTTTCGCAAATACCGAAAGCATCAGTTCCTTCATGGTCATGCCCACCGAAAGAACAAACGCGTAATCGCGGTAGTAAGGCAGGAAATAATCTTTCTCGGCGTCGAGAGCGTATGCCGCTCCGGCCTGAGCCGCTTCCTGGCCTACGCCCGAAACGTGAAAGGCAATTTTGCCGGAACGCTGCAGAAGCAGGGACCGCTCGTCGAATTTACGCGCGAGCAGCATGGATGTATACATTTGAATGACTCTTTCATCGGAAAGTCCTAATTGTTGATGCTTAACGTATTGACCGATGGACATTGGGGCTGCGCCTCCTTTTTGTTACCTGGTCTTAATACTAGACACTATAAGTTTATTATAAACGGTATTCTTGTCCAATTCAACGGACATTTGGCACAGACAGCCGTTTTCAACCCTTGGTTAAATGTGGATAGCCCGTCCTTCGGCGGCCAGAACCGCTTCCGCGAACGCCTCCGAAAGCGTCGGATGCGGATGGATCGTGCTGCCGATTTCCCACGGGGAAGCTTCCAGAAGCTGAGCCAGTGCGGCTTCGGCGATGTAATCCGTAACGTGAGGCCCGATCATGTGAACGCCGAGCAGATCGTTCTTGTCCGCATCGATCACGACTTTGACAAACCCGTCGTTCTCCCCGTATACGATGGCTTTGCCGAGCGGCTTGAAGCCGAACTTGCCGGTCTTGACCCGGAAGCCTTTCTCTTTGGCTTCCGCTTCCGTCCAGCCGACGGACGCGATTTCCGGCCGCGTATACACGCATCTCGGGATGCGGTGCGCCTCGTGCGTGTGCGGCTTCAAGCCGCAGATATGCTCCACCGCGACAACGCCTTCGTGGCTGGCCGCGTGGGCCAGCTGCAGACCGCCGATCACATCGCCGATGGCGTAGATGTGAGGGATGTTCGTCTGCATGTACCCGTTCACGCGGATGAAGCCGCGCTCGAGCTTCACATCGGTGTTCTCCAGCCCGAACTGTTCCACGTTCGGGGCTCTTCCCACCGATACGAGGATCTTGGCGGCGGCGAGCTCCACGCGCTCGCCTTGCTGCTCGGCGGCGACCGTGACGCCGGAAGCGTCTTTGCGGAGCGTGTCCGCGAGCACGCTGGCGTTCGTGAGCACCTTCACGCCGCGCTTGCGGAGCAGCCGGTCCAGCTCGCGGGAGATTTCCTCGTCCTCTGTCGGCACGAGGCGGGGACCCGCTTCCACGACGGTTACGTCCACGCCGAAATCGTTCATCATCGACGCCCACTCCACGCCGATTACACCCCCGCCGACGATGATCAGGGAATCCGGCAAGGTTTCAAGCGCCAGAGCCTCGTCGCTCGTCAGGACGTGTTCTCCGTCCGGCTCCAGACCGGGCAGGACGCGCGGCCGTGATCCCGTGGCGAGGATAAGGTGTTCGGGAATCAGTGTCTCGAAGCTGCCGTCCGGCATTTCGACGGAAAGCGTTCCGCTTCTCGAAGAGAAAATCGACGGAGCCATAATGCGGCCGATTCCGTTAAAAACGTCGATTTTATTTTTTTTCATCAAATACTGCACGCCCTTGTGAATCTGCGCCACGATCCCGTCTTTCCGGGACTGCACACGCGTGAAATCCAGGGAAACCTCCGGCGCGATGATACCGAACTCCTCCGCTTGTCTGGTCGTCGCCAGAACCTCCGCACTTCTCAAAAGCGCTTTGCTCGGGATACAGCCGCGGTGCAGACAGGTTCCCCCCAGTTTGTCTTTCTCCACCAAAGCCACTTTCTTGCCGAGCTGAGCCGCACGGATTGCGGCCACGTAACCGCCCGTTCCTCCTCCGAGAATAACGATATCGTATGCTTGTCCACTCATTCCTGTTCCTCCTGTTCTTTAACAAGGCCTGTTACCTTGGGTCATTCATGCTTCTATGTGTATGAACCTTTTATGTAGGGCAGGGCTGATTCGTCCTCATTGTACAACGTACAAGGGCCTTCCGTAAAAGTCGGCTGCCGGGCAGGGCGTGCCCCCGTACGGCCGATCCCCGTCCCGTTCATTGTAACCCCTGTACGCCCTTAAAATATAGTAGTCGCCCGAAAATAGACAGAACCATCCGGACACGGTATCATGGAAATAAAGGCGCTTAGCCCCCACTTATTCTCTTCTCTGATTTGTAAAGGAGCCGCATTTATGAAAGATAAATTAAGCCGTTTTGTCGCGATCATGCTTCTCGTTATTCCCGGCGTTATGGCGACCTACGGTTTTCTGTCCATGAAAGACGCGTTTTTCCATCAATTCGAGGCGGAAGGCTATATGCAATGGGGCAAATTCGTCCTCGGTTTCATTCTTTTCGGTCTCGGCGTCGCCTTTATCGGCGGCTGGACCTTTTTCCGCGACCGCAAGCGCAATTACGTTGCACCACGGTTCAAAGTAAAGCGCAGGCGGTAATAGTCAGTTGGGTCAGGCCGGCGAAAAGGAATCCGCAGCTCCCGGCGCTCGGTTCGGCGTCGCATGACGGAAGACGGCGGGTATCCGCCCGGCACAATTTATTCCGGTCCGGTTTTTAATGGAGGACAGCCACCTTCACCTATGCAAGCCCCGTCTCAAACAAACAGCCCCGCCGCCGGAAAGGGAATCCTTTCAGCAGGGAGCTGTTTTTTTATGCCGCGGTAAAAATCATCAATCGTTAATGAACGACACTTTGGAGAGCCTGCTCCACCCGTGTGACTCCCTGGGACATGGCATGTCCTCCGCCGATTGCGGCCGCGACCGCGACCGTTTCCATGATTTCCTCGGCGTTCGCCCCTTTGCTCAGCGCTTCCTGGACGTGGTAGAACGTGCAGACCTCGTTGTTGGAAAAAAGCCCCATGCCCAGCGCAATCAGCTGCTTGGTCTTCGCGGGGAGCGCGCCGTCCTTGAAGCATTCGCCCGTAAACTGATGATAAGCGTCCGCAACCGCAGGCAGCTGTTCCTGCAGCTGCGAAATTCCGGCTTTATAGGCGTCGATCTTGGCGTCCATCGCCCCGCCGTCCGCATGTGTTAAAGAACTCATTGTATTCACCCCACTGGCAGATTCCGTTTGGTCTCCTGTAGAGTGCCCCAAGCGCCTTGCGCCAATACGAAAAGCAAATAACGGCGTCGGCGCCGTTCCGCTCCGCATATCTAACAGCCTGAACACCGGACGCTGCGCTTCAGCCTTCTTCTTCGTCTTCGGGCCGCCGGGGGTGCTCCACGATTTCCCAAGAGATTCCGATTTCCCGGTCCGCCCAGCTGCGGATATTGATCTCAACCGCTTGCAGAAGTTCCTCCTCCGTTAAATGATCCACTTTGCGATCCTCGATCTGAAGAAAAGCTTCTTTTATGTTCTCGCCGCCTACGGATAGGTCTATTCTGATTTTCACGGTTCCCGGCACCTCCCTATATATGTTTGTGGTCTTTGTAAGACAGTAAGCGTCCCGTTAGCTTCAGGCCCGGCCGTCCCGCCTTGCTCGCTCGGTGCGGTATGTTAGGGCTCACATCTTCGCTGCCGGTACTATTCATTGTCAATCCGGCGTCTAAAGGAGTATACTAGATAGAGTATTCAAGAGTCTGTCAAGACTTAAAAGGAGGCCAACCCGACATGGCGATCAGTCGAGCACGCAAGCTGCGGGACAAAAGTATCCGCGAAGGAAAACTCGATCCCGCAATCAAACGGAAATCGTGGACCGGCGTTCAGCCCGCCACCAAATCCACACCGACTCTGCAGGAGAAAAAAAGAAGAGTCGCGCACAAACATAAACGGAACTCGTTCCCGCATACGGAGGACGGTTCCGTTTATTATTTTACACCGGCATCTTCATCCGGGAACACCCAGGGCAGAGCAAGCGGGTTATAAGCGTTTAAGTAACGGACAAGCTGCTCCTTCTCGTCCGGCTTGAAGGTGTATTTGCAGGCAAAGCCGTTAAACAGCAGTTCCAGGCTGCGTATGCGTCCTTCCGGCGAAGCCAGAATATCCACGACGTAATAGGAATCCGGCTCGTCTTCGAAATGGACGCCAACGGCAAGATTCAGTTCGTTCTCTTCCGATATCACTTCCGCATAATCGATCTCCACGGGGCCTCCAACCTTTCTATTGAATACAACGTGCTGAATTTATTATAATATAAAAATCCACTGCCTGTCTTTGTCCGAAGACGCAGGAGTGACTAAGGAGGAAGAAACATGGCATATGATCCGCAGGTTGTTGAAGCAACCAAAGTAAGCGATAACCCGAAAAACGGCTTGTTTGAAGTCGTTGTCGTTCTGAAAGACCGTACACACGGCCGTATTTTCTTCGAACGCAATCTGCAATCCGGAGAAATCAAACCGTCCCGTATTTCCCGGCTGCTGAAGGAGCCTTGCCCGATCTGCCGCAAAGATTTCCTTTGCAACTGCCTGGATCGGTACCTGGACAACATTTCCGGCCAAGCCCTTCAAAAAATCGAATCCTAACCCTTCTCCGGAAGAAAGCATAAAAAGCCTGTGGAACGTTCATCCGTTCTGCAGGCTTTTTATATGCCGGGCGTATGAGATGCCCAGGGACACGGCATCCGTAAGGAATTGCGGGAAGGCCGGTGTGTTTATCCGACCAGGCGGGCGAGGGCGGCCAAGCATAGAAATACGAGGAGAAAAACACCCATCGCGGCATAATCGCGAGCCCGCATCCGGAGTGTCCGGCTTCGGGTCCTGCTGTCTCCCGTACGGCTGTAGCCCCTGATCTCCAGAGCCGTCGAGAACTCGTCGGCCATGCGGATCAGGGAGAACATGAACGGCAGCGTCATAATCCGGAACTCGGCAAGCCCGAGCCCGCTTTTACCGCTGCGTCCTTGTCCCCTTGCTTTAGCGATACGGCCGAACCGGTTCCACTGCCCGCCGATGAGCGGAATAAACCGGAACATAAGCGAAGCCGTCAGGGCAATGGCCTCCACCGGAAACTTCAGCCCCGCAAGAACGGCCAGCCCCTGCTCCACTCCCTGCTTCATTCGCAGATAACCCACCGTAAGCGGAAAAAGGACGCCAAGGACAAGCACCAGCATCAGATTCGATAACGCCCGGACCGCCGAGAGGGCCGCTTGGGGATCGAAGCCTATTGGACTTCTTCCTCCTTGACCGGCCCCAATCGTCAGTCCGGCGATGATAGCCGACAGGCCCGTGAAGATCAAAAAGGCGCGCAAGGGCTTCCAGACCGCCCTGAAGGAGACTTGCGACAGCAGGACGGCCAGCACGGTTACAGCCGCGGATACAGCCAGGCCGGTCAGCGAATGCTGTAGCAGGATCCCCGCCGACAAAAGCACATAGCCGATCCAGAAGGTTCGCGGATCGAAGCGGCGGCCGACCGGTAGAGCGGGCGAATTGGGGGCCGCTGCCGGGGATGTGCTGCTGCCGGAAGCCGGAGACCGGTCATCGGCCGGGGTGCCGGCCTGTACGGTCCCTGCGGCAGAAGAGCCACCCTCGATAGTCGGGGAGCCGGCCGGTATGCCGCATTCAAACGGGCCGGCTGAAACTACATCGGCCGGGGCGGTCGCGTTGCCGGAAGCGATGGTTGGCGGGCTGCCGGAAGCGGCAGACGCGCCAAGGCCGCAAAGCACGGCCCCGCGGGGCGCGCTGCCGAGGCTCACAGGCGCGTGCGCGGAGGCCGGGACGCTTAGCGCTGGCGCCCGCTCCTCCGTGGCGGCAAGGCCCGCCGCAGCAGGCGCGCTTTGCCCGCGCCGCGCCCCCGCCGCCAGTGCGGCGGCAATTGCCTGCGCCGTCTCTTCCGGCGCGGGAAGCCCTGCCGGCACGTCCACGCCGTGCCGGCGAAGCAGGCTGCCGAGCGCCAGCGCTTCCGGCAGCAGAAGCCCCGCGTCCCCCAGCATAGCGGGACGCGCAGCCAGCTCCGCAGGGGTACAGTCGTGTACGACTGTACCCTGCGAGAGCATCACGATGCGGTCCGCCACCGGCAGGAACGCATCGAGATCGTGCGTCGCGACGAGCGCGCCGCCGCCCGTCCGCCGCGTCCAGTCGCGCAGCGTGCCGGTGAGCCTCGCGGCCGCCTCGTGATCGAGGCCCGCCGTCGGCTCGTCGAGCAGCAGCCAGCGGGGCCGGGACACGAAGACGGACGCGAGGGCCGCTCTGCGCTGCGTGCCGCCGCTGAGCTCGTGAGGACGCTCGTCCAGCAGCTCCGGGCCGAGACCGAACAGCTCCAGCGCTCCGGCTATGCGGGCTTCCCGCTCTTCCCTGCTCAGCTTGAACGGCCTCAGCGTATAGTGAAACTCCCCCCGGACCGTCGCCGCGAAAAGCTGCTCGTGCGGATGCTGGAAAACAAGCGCCAGCTTCCGCCTCGCTTCCCTTGCGCTCTGTTTACTGCCCGGCCACAACTCGGTATCTCCGTACCGGATGCTGCCCCCGCCCGGAGCGGACAGCCCTCCCAGCATATCCAGCATCGTCGATTTACCCGCACCGCTGCGTCCCACGAGCAAAGTGATCTCTCCCGGCCCCGCGGTGAAGGATACGTTCCGGACGGCAAAAAAAGCCTCCGTCCCGCCGACGGATTTGGAAAGGTTTTTAACGTGCAGGGAGTCCATATCGCTTCAAAACCTCCATCAATTCGCCCGGCGTTACCGGCCGTTCTTCAATACCGAGGGCTCCCAGCCCGTGAAGCTCTCGCGTCACCTCTACCGTGTAGGGAAGCTCGTATCCCTGCTCCAGACAAGGAGAAGCAGCCGTTCCGATTCTTCTACCTTTGCCGCGAGAGCCTTCATCCGGCATGCTCCCATACAAAAAATCCCTCACATCGCCCGAATAGACGGTTTTCCCCTCATCCAGCACGATAACCTTATCCGCAAGAGCGAGTTCATCCAGCCTCTGAGTGATCCAGACGATAGTCACGCCCTGCCCGTGAAGCTGCGAAAGCGCTTCGAGTACCATCCTGCGCGAAAAGGAATCCAGCATCGAGGTCACTTCATCCATCAGCAGAACGGAAGCTCCGACAGCCAGCGCTCCCGCCACAGCCGTCAGCTGTTTTTGGCCGCCCGACAAAGCTTCGCAGCTGTCATGAAGCCTGTCCGCCAAGCCGACGAGCCCCAGTACGTGACGGGCTGTTTGGGGCATCCGCTCGGGATTCATTCCGGCGTTTTCCATTCCGAAGCACAGATCTTCGTAAACAGTCTCGCCGATAAGCTGGGTATCCGGATTTTGCAGCACCATGCGCATCCGCTCCCCGGCCGTCCAGCCGGGTTCGATAGATCCGCCCGCCGCCGGAATGAGCCCGGCCATCACTTTCGCCAGGGTGCTCTTGCCGCTTCCGTTGCGGCCGACGATGGCGAGCCACTCGCCTTTATGCAGCTCTATATTTATTTCGTTCAGAAGTGTTTGATCCGCGGCGGAGACGCCCTCCGCAGGCTCTCCTCTTTTGACGACGGACACTTCGTGCATTCTATAGGGGGATTGCGTAAGTTTCTCGTGATCGTTTTCCATTTCCCGTGCAAATACCTCCAGCCTGTTCACAACCCTATTCACAAAACCGCCCCTGCTGTGCTACAATGCGGATTGTCAACCAAAATACATATTACAAAGTTAACAAATGATTGGAGAAGATGCAATTGAAACGTTCGTCATTCACCGTCCGCGGGATTACGTTCAGCGCGATGTTTGCGGCACTGCTTGTTGCGCTAAGCTTCGTCAATATTCAATTCGGCTTTTCGCAGGTGCCTTTTACGCTGGCGAATTTCGCCATTATGCTGGCGGGAGCTCTGCTGGGCGCCCGTTACGGCTTTTTCAGCATTGCTCTCGTCGTAGGCTTGACGGCTTTGGGGCTCCCGCTTCTGCACGGAAGAGGAGGACTGGATCTGGTGCTCGGTCCGACAGGCGGGTTTATCTGGGCGTACCCTTTCGCCGCTCTGCTCATCGGCCTCCTGGTTCCGCGCATCAAAGGCAGCGGAGTCACCGCCTTCGTGCTTACTTTCTTGACTCTCTTCGTATTCGGCTCGCTGCTGCTGTACGTTCCCGGTGTTCCCTGGATGGCCCATGTCGTTACCAACATGACCTTGACCAAAGCTTTAGCCGTCGGCTGCTTTCCTTATCTCCCCGGCGATGCCGTAAAAGCGTTTATCGGAGCCTTGATCGTCCTGCCTGTCAGAAAAATGTATCCCGTTTCCCGGCTGGACGGTGCGGGGAGCGCCTGGGCTTCCAGGTAAGCGTTGTTTGGGTTTGCGCCCGCGTTTCATAGCAAAAGCCGTGTCTGCTTCCGCAGATCCGGCTTTTTTACGTGCGCTGCTATTTCTTCTTCGTGTTCTCTTCGAACGTCTTGATCTCTTCATCGGACACATTGCCGGCAATAATTCTCTGCTTGGGCATGATGTGCTGATTGCGAGCGATTACATGAGTCCGGACAAAATAAATCCCGTCCTCTTTAAACGTGTTTTTTACGCTATAGACCCCCTTGTCCTCGTAGGCTGCAACCACATTTACGGCGGTGTCGACGTTCTTGATATTCCAGATTTCGAACTGGATATCTCCCGCATCTTTGACGGGCTCCTGCCCCTGCTTGACCTCTACCTTCAGAACGGTTTCCTGGTTCAGCGGCACTTTTTCCGGCGCCATAATGGTCACGGTTAACCCCTCTGCGGACTCCTGCTTGGTCCCGCCCGAAGTGTTTGCCGTCTGCGAACAGGCCGATAGCGCCAGTGAAGCGGCCAATAACGTTATTGCGAGTATTTTTTTCATAGTAGACGCCTCCGGTTATCCGTTTAGCTTTACGGGCCGCGGTAACCTTCTATTCGAATCCACACGTTCTCACTCTCTTAGAATAGGAGATTTAAGCACGTTAAACAAGCCTTTTTTACAAACCCTTCCACGCAGCGGCATTTCTTATCGAAGCGGATAATACCGCTAAAAAATCGGATCAAAAGCGATAATATCCACGCAACTGCCTCAGCTGAGACGGATTCATTTGACACCCGGCCGAAATTGGCTTTAACTGATTTTAAGGGCTGGCGAACCTTCGCGTAAACAGCCGACCTCAAGAGAACGGAGACTATCGACCATGTACGCCCATTTAGAAGATTGCATAGCCGATTTGGAAAAAAACGGACACCTGATCCGCATCAAAGAAGAAGTCGACCCTTACCTGGAAATGGCGGCCATTCATCTAAAAGTCTATGAAGCGGGTGGTCCGGCGCTGCTCTTCGAAAAGGTTAAAGGCTCGAAGTTCCGGGCGGTTTCCAACCTGTTCGGCACGCTGGAACGAAGCAAATTTATTTTCAGACATACATGGCAGGACGCCGAAAACATCATCGCCCTTCGAAACGACCCGGTCAAGGCGCTTAAGCAGCCGTTCAAAACCGCGGGCAACGGCCTTGCCGCTTTTAAAGCCCTTCCGTTAAAAAAAACCGGCCTTCCCGGGGACTTCAGAGAAATCTCGATTTCCGATCTTCCCCTGATTCAGCACTGGCCCATGGACGGCGGAGCCTTCATTACCCTGCCGCAGGTTTATTCGGAGGACCCGGAGAAACCGGGGATCATGAACTCCAATCTGGGCATGTACCGCGTCCAGCTCACCGGCAACGACTACGAAACGGACAAGGAGATCGGCCTGCACTACCAGATTCACCGGGGCATCGGGATTCATCAGGACAAAGCGACCAAGCAGGGCGCTCCTTTAAAAGTGAGCATCTTTGTCGGCGGTCCTCCCGCTCACACGCTGTCGGCCGTTATGCCTTTGCCGGAGGGACTGAGCGAAATGACCTTTGCCGGCCTGCTTGCCGGACGCCGCTTCCGCTACAGCTATACGGACGGCTACTGCATCAGCCACGATGCGGATTTCGTCATTACGGGAGAGATTTATCCCGGCGAAACGAAACCGGAGGGCCCTTTCGGCGACCATCTCGGCTACTACAGCCTGACGCACCCGTTCCCGGTTCTGCGCGTGCACAAAGTGTACGCCCGGGAAAACGCGATCTGGCCGTTTACCGTCGTGGGACGTCCTCCCCAGGAGGACACCTCGTTCGGCGAGCTCATACACGAATTGACGGGCGATGCGATCAAGCAAGAGATCCCCGGCGTCAAGGAAGTTCATGCCGTCGATGCGGCGGGTGTGCATCCGCTTCTGTTTGCGATCGGCAGCGAGCGGTATACGCCTTATCAGCAGACTAAGCAGCCTGCGGAAATTCTTACGCTGGCCAACCGCGTGCTCGGCACAGGTCAGCTGAGTCTGGCCAAGTATTTGTTTATGACGGCGGAAGACAAGCAGCCGCTCGATTCCCATAAGGAAAAAGATTTTCTCGCCTATATCCTTGAACGGATCGATTTGAGACGGGACATACACTTTTACACGAACACCACGATCGATACGCTCGATTATTCGGGTACGGGCCTGAATACCGGAAGCAAGGTGCTTTTTGCCGCTTACGGGGATAAGAAAAGGAACTTGTGCACGGAAGTCCCCGCTGCTCTGACGGAACTTTCTCCCTTCGGAGGGGCACGGCTCGTCATGCCGGGCGTTGTCGCGATGCAGGGACCTGCCTTCGAGACGTACGAGAAGGCTTCGTTGGAGCTGGAGCATCTGTGCGGCGATATAGCGGGCAAAGGACCGCTGCCAGGCTGCCCGATGATCGTTTTGTGCGACGACAGCGAGTTTCTGAGCGCGGACTTCGCGAATTTTCTGTGGGCCACGTTTACCCGCAGCAACCCGTCGCACGATATGTACGGCGTGAACAGCGCCTACGAGTATAAGCACTGGGCCTGCGACAATGTCATCATTGACGCGCGCGTTAAGCCGCATCAAGCTCCGCCTCTCGTACCCGACCCGGAGGTCGAGAAGAATATCCGGCGGCTGTTTGCCCCGGGAGCAAGCTTGGGCGGAGTGTTGAAAGGCTAACCGGCAGCGGCATCTTTAACGGTTTTTAGCAACCGCAAACCGCACTGGACTTCACACATGGAAGGTGCCGAAGAACTTGGTCTCGCCCCAAGCGGGCGTACCGGCTGCAATCGATTGTTTGTATCGGACATCACAGGCTTCAAGCCTGTGGTGTTTTTTTATTTTCAGCAGGGAACCTATCGGTTGGATCTAACAGCTCATCCGTATTCAGCCAGGAAAATCGCTAAAAATAACAGCTGCTAATTTCGAAATTTTTCGGTAAATCGTTTTAATCTTTTCTCATACTTTCGGCGTGCAGTTTTTTTCAGTCGGCTTTAGTTTTCGGTTTATTTCGATGCGTACGCCATCACTTTAATCGTTCATAGGACCTTTCATTCAACGTCCGCCTCTTTCGTCATCCGTACTGTCCAAGCATCGAGCGAGTGCAGCATATCCCCGATTCCACGGCTGTTTTGGAGAGGAAAATAAACGGCTGCCGCACCTGCCAGCACCCCGATAATCGGACGAAACTTTTTGCCGCCGAGCACTTCAATCCGGCTGTAGGTGTAAAGCCCTTTCTCTGTCCACTGCCGGGCCAGATCCTCAGAAGAGATGATGTCGGCATGCGCAGCTCCGAAAGCTGTATCGTAATTGCCGGGTACCGTATCCTCTGGCGTCAGGAAGCCGTGTTTCGCGGATAAAATGACCCAATCGTAACCGCATGCTTCCGCGTAGGCCCGCGCTTTCCGGTTCAAGGTTCCGGTGTAAGCGTCTCTCGCCGAAGCCGGTCCGTGGGCGGCATCCCGGTCCCATATTTTTCTTTTGCCGGGAGGAATAATGCACAAGGTGTCCGATTGCATACTGGCTTCTCCATTCAAATGAGTTTGCCTTAAGTGTATCAGATATCATCTGCCAGTGCTCCCGAAGCCGGATCGGATCAGCAGATTTGACTCAAGTTACTAGCCTATTCCCCCTCCCTCTCTCATACGTTAGTAATAAACGAGCGGGAAAGGAGGCGGTTCTATGGCGATCAAGCCAGGCGCACTGCTGCCCGGCGATACGGTCGGAATCGTCACCCTGGGCAGTCCGCTGAGCGCCGAGACCATTCAGGCACGGATTGCCTATTTGCAAAGCTTGGGACTAAACGTTCTTCTGGGCCGATACGTGTACTCCGTAAACGGGTATCTCGCCGGAACAGACCGGGAACGCGCGGAAGATTTTATGTCGGTCTACGCCGATCCCCGTGTGAAAATGATCCTGCCGACAAGAGGCGGCGTAGGCGTCGCGGACATCCTGCCGTACCTGGATTATGCTTTTATCCGGCAAAATCCCAAAATCGTGTCAGGTTACAGCGATATTACCGTGCTGCTGAACACCCTCTATAAGCTGGCGGATCTGATTACGTTTCACAGCCTGCTGCTCCTCGATTTCAGGCCGGACACGCCGTCGTACAATTTCGAACAATTTTTTACGGCGACATCATCCATTGCGGCTCCCCGCCCCATCTCGAACCCTCCGGGCATTCCCTTGGTTGGTCGAGTTGCCGGTAACGTCTCCGGCCCGATCATCGGCGGAAACCTCACCTCCCTGGTGGGGTCGCTGGGAACGCCGTTTGAAGTCGACACCACAGGAAAAATATTGCTCCTGGAAGAAACGCACGAGCCGGTCAACACCGTGTACCGCTACGTCGACCAGCTTCGGCTGGCCGGTAAGCTTCAGGCTTGCGCCGGTATCGTCATGGGCGAATGCACCAACTGCGTGACCGCCTACGGCAAGACGTACGAGAACCTCATCAGCGAAGTGATCGTTCCCTTGGGGAAACCGCTGCTGACCAACCTCGCCTCCGGGCACGGCTACTACAAAGCCGCCATCCCGATCGGCGCCAATGTGAATTTGAACGCGTCAGCAACAGCGCTCACGCTGCTGGAGTCGGCTGTAAGGTATTGAACGTTAAAAGCTCACTCTGCCGCAAGGACGGGAGTGAGCTTTTACTATGCTGTTTACTATTCTACTGCTTTTCGTTAAATTTCATCGTTTGCAGTAATTGCTGAAAGTTTTCAAGCGAATTTTTATAAGTTTCCGTATAGGATGAGTTCCTGATCGTATAAAATCGGGAATCCGATTTGAATATGATAAGCGTATCAATTCTACTGTCCCAATCAAGATGGTTTTTGTAAGTCAATTGCACAGCGTCAAATCCGAACACACTCATTTGTTTTTCATCTAAGATATCTTCTTTAGAAATGGCCGCCTTCTTTTTGACAAAATCCACGTATTGTTTGAGCGTAAAGTTTTTGGTCTGCTGGTTTTCGGGTTCATCGGCTATAAATAACATCGTATAATTAAAATACTTTAACGCCAAGCGGATATTTTCCTCATCTTTTATGCTGATATAATCTTGAGCTACTTCATCCACTTCAGGTTGTATAGAATCAATTCCGGTCATATTTCTCCAGAGCCCGTATGCTGTAAAGCGGAACTTGTTATCGGTACAGTATATCAGAATATTTATGGTGTTTCACCTCAAATGTATTCGGCTTTACTTGCGACAAATGCAGTTGGTCTAATTCTTGGTTCCCAGGTTGTTGGGCGGCTCAATCATTTGATGGCAGAACGCAGTTTTCTTATTCTTGCATTAATTCTTTCTTGTATTAGTAGTGTTTCAGCATTGTCCGTTATTCTTTTACACGGGCCGTTAATGCCTCTAATCGCGTCATTATTTGTATTTATGGCTTCTATGGGCATGACATCGACATCCACATCCACTTTCTTACCGGCTTTATCACATTAGTGATCGTTGTTGGAATAAAGGATCGTTCTTTATCAGGATTAAAAATCCTATTAAGCAAAAGGCTCCATGGTGGGTGTGGTTAGGGGGAATCTTTGTTGTAAACTTTTTGATATAGGCAGGGTAACATTTTAGGGACACCGTAAGTATTTCATTCTCTAAACGCTATCCTTTATTTGTGGAGCTTCAATCTACTGAAGAGCTATGGTGATAACTTTTTACAGCACAACACATTGACAAATTACAATATGTTAGTATAATATGTCTCTATGGAGCAAATTGAAGTATTTAAAGCATTATCAAATGAGGCTCGTTTGCAAATCTTAGAATGGTTGAAGAATCCGGCAGTATATTTCTCTCCCCAAGAAGGGATTGATCTTGAAGAAATTGGGGTCTGTGTAAGTAAAATCACGGAGAAATTAGGTATGAATCAGTCGACAGCCTCTCAGTACCTTGCAATATTGCAACGAGCTGGTCTAATTACCGCTACTCGCATTGGTAAATGGACTTATTACAGAAGAAACGAAGATGCAATTAATCAAGTAGGGTTATTTTTGAAAAAAGAATTTAAAAAAGACTGAATCCAGGTTTCAAATCTGTTTTCAGTATTTTTTTCAGATTAAATATTTACAATTTGCGATATAACAATGTAATTCTATAATTTAGAAGGGAGTATAAACAATGAGTAATGAAAAAACAAAATTTGGTGCTGTAATTGGGGGTCTTGGTTGGAATCATATAGCGACATCCTCTTTTATTTACGCCTTATATATTGACATATTTTAATATGTTGATGTGTTAGAACGCATATTACTATTTTGTTTCATATCATCCATTCGTAATATGTTGATTCATTATGTGTACTTTTGTGATTTCTGCTTTATTGACTAACTACATTCATGTACGGAGGATAAGAAAAATGGATAAATTCGCTTCACATACAGGCTATTCAAACATGTTTAAAGAGAAGGAACTTACTCTCGGGTTGTATTTCCCTTTAGAGTCTTATGAGGGAAGTATCGCGGAGATGGATTTGGAACATCAAATGAACTTGGCAAAAAAGGCAGAAGAAGCACGCTTTGCTTCATTATTCGTTAGAGATGTGCCGTTAAATGTCCCAAGTTTTGGAGATGCAGGACAGCTATACGATCCATGGGTTTTTCTTGGTTACTTGGCTGCCCATACAAAACAGATTTCATTGGGTACCGGAAGTATTGTCACAACGCTACGCCATCCGCTGCACGTGGCAAAAGCAGCAGCTTCTGTTGATCGAATTTCTGGGAAACGACTTGTTCTTGGAATTGCTACGGGTGATCGCCCTAGCGAGTTTTCAGCGTTTTCAGTAGATCGAGAACAACGGAGTAATTTATTTCGAGAATCTTTGCATGTCATGAGAAAAGTGTGGAATGAAGAATTTCCGGAAATTCATTCACCAAGTCTGAACCTTCAGGATGGCGATCTGTTACCCAAACCGGAATTAAAAGATATTCCAATTTTGGTAACGGGTCATTCGACGCAGACGCCAAAATGGATAGCAGAAAACAGTGATGGCTGGTTTTATTACCCACGAAATATAAATAATCAAGCAGCGCTTATTAAAGAATGGCGTACATTGACAAATAAATTTAAGCCTTTTAGTCAGTCTTTATATATAGATTTATCAGAGAACCCGAATGAAGGTCCCACTCCTATACACTTAGGATTCAGAACTGGACATCAATTTTTAAATGAATACCTCAATGCTTTAAAAGAAATCGGTGTAAACCATCTTGCATTCAACTTGAAATATGGTCAGCGGCCGGTTGAAGAGGTAATCCAAGAATTAGGGGAGGAAGTGGTGCCATTCTTCCCGGCATTATCCAATAAAAAAGTATAAAGTTTTTCTGTTAGGTACGAGAAATGGCTTAAATCAGCGAGCGGCACGATAAAAAGGCTACGTGGATCATCTGGACATTATATGTGTATTTAATAGAAAACACATATAATGTCTAGTTTCAATTTAATATCAGAGTGTTACAAAACTTTCCGTTTCAACTAATATTTATAATTTATCCATTTTTGTGTTTAATATTAACTGAAGAAGGAGTGTTTTTTTTGGTGAAAAAGATGTTCTTAAATGACACTTTGATTTATTTACGTAGTTATCAGGAAGAAAAAACAAATGGATTGTATAAAGTTTCAGTTGATTTTAACGTAACAAGTGAAGAATATCATGACATTTCGACTTTGCTCTACAACGGAACATTTGACGTGAAGATTCCCGAGAGAGACTTAACATTTAGGGGAACCATTTATGAGTATTCTACTTCCCTTACTAATTTGTACGTAAAGGACCAAGTCGGACAATATAAATTGACTTTGATGGAAGTAGGTCATGAAGCAAAGGGCTGAGTTGGAATGAGATTAAGTATATTAGATCAATCCCCCATATCTTCAAATCAAACAGCTAATGATGCATTGATTGAATCAATGAAGTTAGCGCAAGCTGGAGAAGCACTAGGATATACAAGATATTGGATTGCCGAACACCATGATTTACCTGGACTTGCCTGCTCTGCACCTGAAGTGATGTTAAGTTATATCGGGGCTAACACGAATCGAATTCGAATTGGCTCTGGGGCTGTTTTGTTACCTCATTATCGACCCTATAAAGTTGCAGAAGTATTTAATATGTTAGCTACTCTATTTCCGTATCGGATTGACATAGGGATAGGACGAGCGCCGGGTGGATCAGCTGAAGCGACGAACGCTTTATCTGACAACTTTTTGGAAAAAGTTCGGGAGTTACCTGCGTTAGTGAAAGAATTACTCCATTTTTTAGAGGATGGTTTTTCAGCAGATCATGAGTATTCGAAGATTTCCGCGTCTCCCATACCTGAAAATTCGCCTGTTCCTTGGCTTCTTGGTACAAGTGAAAAAAGTGCGCTACTTGCAGCAAGAAATGGCATGCCGTATACTTTTGGTCATTTTATGAGCGACAATGATGGGATAGCTATCATCCAGGCATATAGGGATGCTTTTAGACCAAGAAAGGAAGCACAGACTCCACAAGTCATCGTAACTGTTTCAGCCATTTGTGGAGAAACTACGGAACAAGCAGAAGAAATTGCAGAAAGCTTTCTCATCTGGTCTCTGCAAGGGGAGGGACATCAAGGTGTTCCCTCGATTAAAGAAGCTAAGCAATACAAGATAACTGAAAAAGAAAAGGATTCGTTAAACAAAATGAGACCGAACATGATCATCGGCAATCCTCATGAGGTGAAACGGAAATTAATGGAGTTACAAACTAATTATCAAGCAGACGAAATCATGATTAACACAATTACGTACTCTCCGAAAGATCGGATTCAATCATATAAACTAATTGCAAAAGAGATATTTTCGAAAGAAAACCATTGAATAGGTGTCTGCTAATTCAATGAATAGTGCAGCCTTTATTTTTCGGTTCAGCCGAGAAAGAGCCAATCAAATTCAGGAGTGGTATGAAGCAGGGGCGATGGATATCTTAATCGTAAGACAGGAACATAAAGCAGATATATTCATAACTTAACAGTTAAGGCACAATCCTTCTTCAACAATCGGGCGCGATTATTGAACAAGAAGTAAGGGAGTTATACATATTAGTCATGTAAAATATGTATAACTCCTTATTTTTTATGACTTTTTTTGATTTAGGTCTTGATAAGAAATGAAATGCCCTCTTTCTCCCCTTTTACTGTTCGGGTTTGTTCATCCCAAGTAATGTTCAGATTCATCCGTTCAAAAATAGGCCGGATACGATCAGCAGCATCCCTACATAGTTAAACAACCTTCTTGACATCGGAACACGTCCTTTATGTATTTAAATTTCACGCAAAAAAAAGATCGAGCATTGGCGCTCGATCTTCCTCTGCACGCGCTATCATAACGCTATCTACTAAACTTGATCGTTATTGCCGGAACCCGGTTGCCCGGTAAACTTTGAACCTAATTGGACGGACTTTACGCATCAAGAGACTTGCTTTAATAGATTTAAAGCCCGTCCTTTCAGTATTTATTTGGCTTCTATAAAAGAATTTGAGATCATGATTGTCTTCCAATAAGAATAGTTCTCAAGAAAAATTTTGTCAATTATAAATAATAGAAAGGAGGATGGCTTTGCGTATACCCGCTTACGGAGCTCAAAATTCGAGACTGTCAATAGGCATCAGCATAGTCAATAGTTATTCACCTACATATCTTGAACTATGAATTTTTAATGAATACCTGATTAAAGGAGTGGATTCAAATGTCATTTTTACAACCTCCGCCGCCTCCTCATCCTCCTGCATTCGTACAACCAAATCCCTGTTTATATAAACTAACTTATGTCCAGCTCTGGACTGGAGAGAAATTCTGGTTCTATCCAATTAGTGTAGCGTACAATGAAGCTTCAGGTTATATATGGACTGGGGCATTCTGGGTCCGTTATCGGTTTGATCCAAGATTAGCTTATATCTTCGATTGTTCTCCCGTGCCAACGCTTTACTGAGCCCGCCACCATCTCGATGAACTCGTAATTCGCCGGCTTCGACTTCATCGGACTTTGCTCTTGAGAATTGCAGCTTCGCGATATTCGTACGACCTGGTTTACCCATGAAAAAACCCCTTCGAATAGACAACATAGAGACTATCTTAGCAGATGTCTCCATTTCGTTGTCTCCCGTAAGGGGTTAATACCCATCGTAAAAAACTACGTGAGAGGCTCCTGTTTCTTTTTTTAATATAAAATGCTCTTTCGAGTCTGAACTACTTCCTCAAGGATAATAAATTCAGAAGAATGACAACCGCTTCCGCACGAGTTGCCGGTGCTAGAGGAGCGAATGTCTGGTTATCCCGCCCTGTAACGAGGCCTTTGCTTACTGCAGCCGCTACCCATCCCCGTGCCCAGACGGGAATATCGGCTTGGTCAACGAAGGATATTAAATCTGGAGATTGTTCCACCAGATTCAATGCCTTCACCGCCATCACCGTAAGCTCTGATCTCGTTATATCCTGTTCAGCACGGAATGTGTTGTCTTGATAACCGGAGATAATTCCCTTTTTTACCGCCTTCGCGATGTCCGGCTTTGCCCAATGATCCATTAGATCGTGATCGCTGAACGTAAGCTCGGTCTCTTCATCCAGCTTTAATCCTCTGACGAGCAAGGAGGTAAATTCGGCGCGCGTGATCTTCTTGTTCGGCTGAAATGATCCGTCCGGGTATCCTAAAATCAACCCTTTTTTAGCGGCTTCTTGTATTTTTTCTTCTGCCCAATGACCACTCAAATCATTTAGGACGATGGCTTCCGTATCGTCTTTGTCTGGTTTGTCCGTTGGAATTTCGGGCTGTACATGGCCTCCATTATCCGTACCGTTACCATTACCGTTATCAGTTCCGTTACCGCTTCCGCTTCCGTTTCCATTGCCGTTGCCATTATCAGTTCCGTTTCCATTGCCGTTATCTCCCGGGTCAGGTTTAACCGGACCAGGCCCTTCTGTTGAAGCTTGGACGCTAAAATGAAGAGAACTCGGTGTCACCGACATTTCGCTTCCCTGTTTATCGGCAAGGATCGCTTGGACCACCTCAATCTTACCGCTTACAGCCTCCGTTGCTTTTTTGGCTTTAAATGTAAGCTTCAATAAGTCGGCGTTTCCTTGGATTTCTTGTCCCTCGCCGGCAATCACGAGCCGCAGCCGTCCGGTGTCTTCCGCCTTCGACTTGAGTATGGATACGCCTCTTTGCACAGACTCGGCTGAGACAAAATCCAGCACATGAGCATCATAATCGAGTGTCAAGTCATGGGCATACATATCGCTCACTGCTTTTTTGATTCGGTAGGTAACAATCAGCGGCTCACCCTTAATGACTGACTGATTTCCGCTTAATTCAGTATCCGCATTAGCTAGGACGACGGTCAATTTCTGTGCTTCTTCCATATTGCCGGCCTTGTCTATCGAGCGATATTCGATGTTATGCACACCTTTTTCTCGAATAACGACCTGACCTGCTTTAACTGCCATCCATTTCCCGTCATTGATTCGATACTCGCTCCTCAAAACACCCCAGCCGTTCGGATCGTCCACCGCGGTAAAGTGTAGGGTTACGTCCTTGTAATTCACTTGATCCGCTCCGCTATTTCCATCGACACGCACAGAGGTTGCAGGCGCTTTCGAGTCTTTAAGCAGCACTTCCAAATAAGCTTGATATTTTCCTTCTTCACTTTTGCGGCTTCGAATCGTTGAAGCCAAGTTACTTCCGACCTGCTGCAAAGCAAAACTTGCCACTTTGTCTCCTTGCTGCTGTGTCAGTACGAACGGAGTCACATCGAATTTACGCCATTGTTCCGGTGTGGTGAACGTAGCCACATCAATTTGTTTACCTGGCGCGGGCTTATTCGCAAAAGTTAAGGTTGTTTCTGTCCAGCTATCGTCGGGCACCTCATAAACGCCGATATCCGAGATATTACCGCTTCCGTCTTTCGTCTCCCCATATACATGAAGGCTCACAGAATGAATTTCCTGCAAAGAGGAAGGCAGCGCAAATTTCAGAAAAACTTTACGATCTGTGTTACCGCTTCCATTTCGAATATTTAAAAATCCTCTTGTTCCGAAATTGTTGTTCGCATCAGTCCCGCCATTGACGAATGTATCTTCTGTGACCGGAATTCGAACCTTTGCGGCCGGGTCAGGTTCATAATCGGTTTCCGCTGGAAGCTCCACTTCCTGATCCGGATTAATTTTCAATTGAATCGTATGGCTTTTTCCCAAAGAACCTCTAGTATCTACTTCTAGCTGCAGGGTTGGCAGCATTCGCAATACTTTCACGCTAGGATCATTTGTAAGCACCTGCGTAGCGGCGGCCGCCAGCTCCACTTTCACTTTGGACTGGGATTGCGTCGGGTCGGACACCGAAATCGTAAGCTCATCGCCTTTTTCCTTCATCATCAACGAAACAGGCTGGTAAGCGCGTATGCGATCCAACGTCCCCGGTACCCAAAAGTGAACGCCGGTCAAGCCCAATTTGGTTTCTTGAACACCTTGAATTTTCGCCGTGTTGCTCAAGATACGCACATCCGGGTTTTCACTATAAGATTGGGTAGCCGCCGCATTTAAAGTAGGCAGCAGCACGTAGGAATAAGATTGATCTGTCGGCTTGGTTCCATGATCAATCGCTAAGCTTACATAATTACGCGTGATGGTGTCCGTCGGGCCTGTCGGATTAATATCTCTCCACGAACCTTTTCTCGCTTCCCTTAAAGCGCTGACATTTGCCGTTTCGGGAAAATAATAGCCGATATCGGCTCCGGCTGCCGTACCTTGCAAGTTGGCCCATTTCACTCCTGTAAGATTCTTGGACCAGCCCAGATCACTCGACATAGTCTCGCCGTTCACAATCAGCTTGTTGTTTCCCGCCGAATTAATCATCCGGTTCTCAACAATCGTTTCGACTTTTCGGCTATCGGAGGTTGTGATCCCCGCTCCCAATGCAACAATCTCGTTATCGAACATAAACCACGATTTTTTTCCTGTTAATTTACTTCCCGGCGGAGCCAAGTCCATTCCTGCCGCACCGTACAACTGGTCCATCGATGCTCCGCCGACCCAGCTTTTAGAGGTTACTTTACTGCCTGTCCTTGGCAAGCCGTCAGAGGTTGTTCCCGGCATCCGATAGGAATCCACCGTCGGCCAGAATGCGTCTCTGAACTGAGCCGCATCATTATTGTACAAATACGTCATGCCGTCGCCCGTGTACCAGCCCTTCGAATGCTCGCCGTTGATTCCTCCCTCATAGTTGGAAATCCGCGAGGACGACATACTGATCGCATAGGCAAATCCCTTCCGCGCATGAACAATACGATCCATGGCCGAAAATTGATGATGGACAATCAAATCCCCGCGCGGAACGACAGACGTATCCTTCATTAAGGCTTTGAAAAGAACAAGATCCCGAATCGGCATGCCCTCATATTTGTTGGACACACTCGTATCCGATAAAACCCATTCTTTGACCATGCTCTTGTAACGGGCCGCAAGCTCAGGAGGAGCAAATTGCGACATCCGATTAATGGTCCACGCAGTTCCGCGGGTATTGTTGTTATACCGCGATACCGCCCGCCCGCTAACCATTTCCATCATATGTCCGCTGTAAATGAGCGGCTCGAACGAATTGGTGATCCAATCGTATGTATTCGCCAAGTTCGGATCTTGAATCGGCCAAGGCGAATCATTCAATATCGTCAAAAGCTTAGCCATATCGCCAAGCAGGACGCTTCCGTAACTTCCGGTATACGCAATATTATTATGCTGAATAAAAGAACCGTCGGCATAAAAACCGTCTCCGCTTGTTACCGGCGGGAACACCGAGCTAATGGAGCTGCGCGCCTGAACGATTTTCGTTTCACTTTTACCGATAACTCCTCGAATCAGTACCGCCAATGCTTTATCCAAAAGGTTTGCGCCTGTTTCTTTCAATGTGCTGCCCAGCCGTAGGGTGGGATCGGGTATAAACTTGTCAATCGTTCGGGTATAACGGGCAACTTGCTCAGGAGAAAGGTGATCATACATTAAAGTCATGATATCGCCGAGAGACAGAGGTGATCCGATTTCCCAGTCCCACCAGTTATTGTATTTCGCTTTATTCTCATTAAAGCGATTCGTATACATCCAATCCAAACCCGCAATAATAGCTTGTTTTAGCTGCTCATTTCGGTACAAGTTCGAGCCTGGAGTCGAGTAAGCAATCGCCATGTCTTTCAAACGGTTATAAGAAAGGGTAATATGGCTTGAATCCGTCGTACTTGCATAATCCGCCCACAACGATTTGCGGGCCGGGTCTTTAAGGAGCAAGTCCCAAAAGCCGGTTTTTTGGTCGTTGGTTACCTTTTTGGCATTGGCCTCCACCGCTTGACGAATTTCTTCATCGTTCAAATCGATTTGCTGGCCGCCCGTCAAAAACGCAAGCCACTTGTCCCTCATGGAATCAATCGGGTCCGGCTGCTGGGCCTGAACAGAAACGGGATAAGAGGTAAAAATGAGCGCGACTACCGTTAAAGCAATGACTGCAACTTGTAAAATGGACTTTTTCATGAAAATAAACACTCCTTTCGTTCATCTAACTGACTTATGGAAAAATCCGCTCCGTGAACCACATCAGGTCACTACGATCGATTTTATGGTCTCCATTCACATCAGCAGCCTTTACCGTTTCCCACTCCGGTCTGTTTGTATCTTTACCGAAATGTGCGGCTGCCATGGCTAAATCACCGATGGTTATTTTTCCATCGTTTGTAAGATCACCCTGGATGCTTGCTTCTTTTACCGTAATCTCACTTGTCGCCGTAAAAGTACCGTCTTCTGTCATCACCGTTACGATCGCCTTCCCCGGCTTCAAAGCTGTCAGAACAGCAAGAGGACCTTGAGCTTCTACCTGTACAACATCTTTGTTGTCTACCCGCCACTGGAGCGATAAACCGCTTACATTTCCAGGCGTCACTCGGGCCGTTAAGACTGCGGTTTGCATCTTTTCCAGCGTTACGTTCGTTTGGTCCAGCGCCAGGCCCGTCACGCTGTTCCATTTGACTAAAGAAATATCATCAAACCACACCGTGCCTGTCCCTGTTTCGAAAAATGGTTCCAGCCGGATATAGTTCGCTTCCTCTGGAGTGGATATGATGACTTCCCGCTTCATCCAGTCCTGAGTCCCCGTTAATTCCTCCGTCGAGGGCCCGGACCCTATCTTGTCATCTTGCGTTTTCCCGTCAAGACCTTTGATGCTTTTAAAAAACTGCGTTCTTACAAATACGCCGATGCCTGAATTGACATCCTTCGTTTTTACCCAAATGCTCAGTTTATACGTTTGTCCACCCGTAATCGGTACATCTTGAGAAAGGCCCGTTCTGCTCAGTGCCAAATGTTCAAGCTGGACCGCTTGAGTCCCCGTATGGTAAACATCCCTAGTCACAGAGGCCTTTCCTGTCCCGCTTGCTAACCATAACCCCCAACCAATGGGTTCAACTCCGGCTTCCCACTTTCCTGCCCCAGACTTTACACTTTCAAATCCGCCATTTGAAACCAAATCCGGCTGCGGCTCGCTTGCATGGACGGCCGTCCCAAATGAAAGCGCCTGCATCATGAAGCAAAAAAACAAAATTACAGAGATTCTTTTGCTTATCGATGTCATTCCACTTCGCTCCTCTCTCATTCTAAATCTCAAGAAAAAATTTCTCTCAACAATATCATAGAGAAATATTTAGCAGCGTCATAGTTCATTATTTTGCTCTATCGTGAACGATTTTGACTTCATTAGGTCTATTTTTTACCTTAGACTGGCATCTTTGCAATAAACACTTCCCTTTCGTATTAGCGGGGGAGGCAGATGGCTTGGGGATTCAGGAGTCAAAATAAAAAAATACCGCCCTTCAGTGGATTTTTGCAAACCCAATAAATAACGGTATTGGTTGGTATGCTACATAGAAGTTCCCTGCCGCGCATTGAAAAGCGCACAATGCTCTCAATACGGCGAGAAGTATTAGGATTCGGATGATACGGAAGTCATCAGGCAGTTAAGAGAACTAATCAAACGATAATAATACATCGCCTGATAAAATAATAAACCAGTAACCGGTCTCCTTCTGTTACTGGTTTATTCGCTTTAACTTATCAACTTTTTCTTCTGTGCTTCAAACTCATCTCCGCTTATTATTCCCTCATCTCTTAGCTGGACAAGTTTTCTAAGTTCATCAGCAACGGCCACATTTCCTTGAGAATTATTGCTACCCGTTGAAGTCTCTTTTCGCTTATCCTCCTCGTCGGCTTGCTTGATAAGAACACCGATCAATTGATGGCAATGATATGCTGTGTTGTAGCCATCTTTATATTCCTGACTGTTCTTTGCATATGCGGAATATTCCGAATCTAAAAATGCAATCTTACATATCGGGTTTGCTGTATCATTGACAATCACGTTCAACTCAATCTTCTTCACTTTTTCTTGGCTTGTCGTCGAGCCAGAAAGTCCTCCTATCAATGCCCCTACTCCTCCAGCAAGCAAACCGCCTAACAACGCTCCTCCTAATTGGCTGCCCCTATTCGTAGAAGTAACACTGATACCATCAGTCAAAATCTCAGATTTCAAAATATCATGATAGCTATAAACTCTATCTTTGTATAAATTAAGGGATACGAATGATATTTGCTTGTTCGTCTCGTCGATAGATAATGTAACATCTCCGTTAGCTGATGTGTACCGTTGTGACGATTTGTAGTTGGGAATACGCTTTAACCTATCATCCGTTTCATGTCGCATCTGTGCCATTTTTTCTTCTTCAAGTTCTTTATGCTTCTTATAGCAGTACCACGAACTAATTCCAAATCCTATAAACAGAACCCATGCTACAATTGGATAGTTGCCACCGCCACGAGTTGCAAAAATTACAAAAAAGAAAATAAATGCCATGAATGCTGAAATACCACCAAGAACCCCAAACATATTATGACCTCCAAGTTGTTGTTATAAATACTTTTTATAATATCGTTTATATCGGAAAAATCTGGTATCGACATTACATATATTTCTGATATTGACCGCGGGGAACGAAACATTTCAATGGAAACGTTGGAGAAAGTGATTATCGCTTTATAGCAGTAAATCCCGTCGAAGTATTTAGATTCGAGGGTATTGAAAGCACTTGAGGAACAGTCTGATAAGAAGAAGTTAATGCAAGCGCTAACCTTGTTATCAAGCTGAAATTCAAAATCGGTCATAAAAAATGTCACTCCTCTACTGGAAATTTTGCATCCAATAGATAAGTGACATTTATTGATTCGATGAAAAGTAATTAGTTGCCTTTGAACCGACATTTCCATACCCAAAACAGAAAATTAGTTGGGATCTAATTTCAAAAATCTACGCCTACGTTCAGCTTACCTTATGCTCAATTCGCAGCTTATCCGCCACCATCGCGATGAACTCGCTATTTGTCGGCTTCGACTTCGAAATATTCACGGTGTAGCCGAAAATAAACGAGATGCTGTCGATGTTGCCGCGCGTCCAGGCGACTTCAATCGCGTGCCGGATGGCGCGTTCGACGCGACTCGGGGTAGTCTTGTATTTTTCCGCAATGGCGGGATACAGCGTTTTGGTGATGGCGCCGAGAATTTCGATGTTGTTGTACACCATCGTGATCGCTTCGCGCAGATATTGATATCCTTTAATATGCGCAGGTACGCCGATTTCATGTATGATGGTCGTAATATTTGCGTCCAGATTTTTGCTTTTCGGCATATGAACGACATTAGCTTTCATGGAACTGGTCGACGTGACAGCCGGCTGGTTGCCCACCAGTTGACGAATCCGGTTCGTCAGAACCTCCATGTCAAACGGCTTCAAAATATAATAGGAGGCGCCAAGCTGCACGGCTTTCTGCGTAATATTCTCTTGGCCGAAGGCCGTGAGCATGATGATCCGCGGAGTCGGATTTAAGTTCATTTCGCGAAGCTTCTCGAGTACACCCAGGCCATCCAGATGGGGCATGATGATATCCAAAATGAGAATATCAGGCACATCCTTCTGCGTTTCCATAAAACGGAGCACTTCGTTTCCGTTATAGGCGATGCCTGCAATCTCCATATCTTCCTGTTCACTGATAAATTCGGAAAGTAAATGTGTAAACTCTCGGTTGTCGTCCGCTAACAAAACTTGAATCTTTTGCAACTTGAAAGCCTCCTTTATTTGTAAAAAAATCGAGGGTTTTCTAATTCCTTGTTGTATCATTTCGACATACCAAATCAAATTCCTTCTGTCGAAAAATTATTTTCTTTATTTTTGTGAGCCGTTATTTTATAATAGAGTTTTATTTGGTTATTTCAACATTTTTCGACAAATCGTTCGTAAAAAAGAAAGAACCAAAGGCTAGCTCGCCTTCAGTTCTTTCGCATCTGATTCGGGTCGGAGCAGTATTCCTGCATCCTGGAGCATCCATTCGATAAAGCAGCCATACCCGCTGGACGGATCGTTCACGAATACGTGGGTAACGGCGCCGATCATTTTGCCGTTCTGGATGATCGGGCTTCCGCTCATCCCCTGCACGATACCGCCTGTCTTCTCAAGCAGCCGTTTGTCGGTTACCTTGATGACCATCCCCTTGGTTGCCGGGCTCCCCTGCTTGGCCACATGCATAACCTCAATATCGAACTTCTCCACTTTCTGTCCGTTCACGACCGTGTAAATTTGAGCGGGTCCTTCTTTTACCTCTTCCGCGAATGCGACCGGAATGGGAGTTCGGGATAAACTATACTCAGGAGCTTCTTCCATTTTACCGAAAATGCCGAACGGGGTGTTTTTCTCGATCGACCCGATCACCTTGCTGTCCCGGAAAATTTGCGCATGCTTCTCGCCGGGCTCGCCGTTCTGGCTTTTGGCGATCGACGTTACGTTGGAGTGAACGACCTCGCCGCTGCCGACCACGATCGGAGTCTGGGTGTCCATATCGGTAATCACATGGCCCAAAGCGCCGTAAACGTTCTGCTCGGGGGCGTAGAAGGTCAGGGTGCCCACTCCCGCCGCGGAATCGCGGATGTACAGACCGAGCCGGTAAGACTTATCCACGACGTCATACGCAGGCTTCAGCTTTAGCTCGAAGCGCTGATTGCCTCTTTGAACCGTCAGCTCCAGCGGTTTCTTGCTTTGACCGGCTTTATTCACGAGACCGGACACTTTGGACACGTCCGCCGAAGGACTACCGTTGATCGCAACAATCAAATCACCGACCTGTACCTTCGCTTCTTCACCCGGCGAGATCTTCTGCTTCTCGGTCACGGCGACCAGATGATGGCCTACAACCAGAATGCCGGCTGACTTGATTTTGACGCCAATGGTTTGCCCGCCGGGGAGGACTTTCAGGTCCGGCACGACATTTACCTTAACGGTCTTGAGAGGAATGGCTCCGAACAGCTTCAGTTTCATCTCGGTATAACCCTGCTGCTTGGACTGGAGGGAAATCGGATCTTTCAAATTAACTTGAAATGAGTGCCGGGAGTTCCCGTTAACCTTGACTATTTCAGGGTCTTCCACCGTAAGCATGGCGTTGACCGGCATGGAAAGCCTGAGTTCTTTGGCTTGCCCGCTAAAAAGCCGGAGCTCATCGGGGAAGGAGGCGAAGCTTTGGAAAGGGGCGGATACACTTAGGATACAAACGAAGAAAACGAGCAGGAGACCGATGAATCTTCTACGACGATTCGATTTCACAAGACACCCTCCTTCTGCTTTCTTGCCCTGACGAACCCTCGTCAAATGCGTATCCTTAAGGTATCCTCCCTCCATTCGTTTTATAACTGCAAATGCTTCTAGAGGCCTCAGTTAGTTCCTTGACTTTTTTTCGTCTGCCAAAGCAAGCATTTCTTGAGCATGATGCAGGGTCGTTTCCGTCACTTCGACGCCTCCGAGCATCCGGGCAAGCTCTTCGATACGGCCGCGGCGGTCCAGATCGGTCACGCGGGTAAACGTGCGTTCCCCCTGTACTTCTTTATGAATGTAAAAATGTACGTCGGCCATGCATGCCACCTGCGGTAAATGCGTAATGCTAAAGACCTGGCAGCTGCGCGAAAGCAGCGAAAGCTTCTCCGCAATCGCCTGAGCGGCACGTCCGCTGACCCCCGTGTCCACCTCGTCGAATACGAGGACGGGTATCTGATCCAGCCGGGCAAAAATGCTCTTCATGGCGAGCATGATGCGGGAAAGCTCCCCGCCCGATGCGATTTTGCTGAGTCCGCGGAGCGGCTCTCCGGGATTCGGCGCCATGAGGAATTCGACCAGATCGATTCCGTCCCGGGTGAATTTAACGGGCTTGTCGCCGATCTCCAGACCGCCAAGAGGGACCGGAGTATGCGACACCTGGACGCGGAACTGTGTGCGCTCCATATGCAGGTCGCGGAGTTCCGTTTCGATTTCGCCGGCCAGCCGGTCCGCGATTTTTTTGCGGGAATCGGACAGCTTCCGGGCCGCTTTCGTGAGCTGGACGATTTCACGGTCGAGCTTTTCCTGCAGCTTCTGGATAATCTCGTCCTTGTTCTCAATCGTGGAGAGTTCGCCGCTGATTTTCTCGCTGTAGGCCAAAATCTCCGCAATCGTGTCGCCGTATTTACGGCGCAGCGAAGCGATTAAATCGAGGCGCAGCTCGATTTCGTCAAGCCGTTCGGGATTGAATTCGATGTCGTCGCGGTAATCCCTGAGCTGGTAAGCGGCATCTTCAAGCTGGTAAAACGCGCTTTGCATTTGCTCCAGCAGAGGCGCGATTCCCGCGCTGTCGATGGCCGCTACGTCCTGGATGCGGGCGATGGACTTGCCTATGGCGTCCAGCCCGCTGCTCGCGCCGTACAGCGTGTCGTAGGAGCCTGCCACGCTCGAATATAGCTTCTCGGCGTTCGCCAGCTTGCTTTTCTCCTCCGCCAGCTTGACGTCTTCGCCCTCCTTCAAGGAAGCCGACGCGATTTCGTCTACCTGGAAGCGGTACAGGTCGATCATCTGCAGGGACTGCTTGCTCGTTTCCTGGAGCGCCTTCAGCTCTTTGCGGAGCTTCGTGTACCGGTCGTACGATTCACGGTATGCCGCCAGGTTGGGACCCACCTCTTTATCTCCGTAAGCATCCAGCCAGTGGATGTGTTCGTCCGATTTGAGAAGAGACTGATGCTCATGCTGGCCGTGAATATTCACGAGCCAGCCGCCGACTTCGCGCAGCATCGTCAAATTGACGAGCTGGCCATTGATCCGGCTGGAGCTTTTGCCGCTCGCCGTTACTTCGCGGCGGATAAGCAGCTGCTCCTCTCCCGCGGCTTCGATACCGAGCTGGGCAAGCGTCGCCCATACGGGGTGTCCTTCGCCGATTTCGAAAACAGCCTCGATTTCGGCCTTCTCGCTGCCGTAGCGGACCAACTCGGAGGAACCCCGGCCGCCGACAATCAAGCTCAGTGCATCAATAATGATGGATTTACCGGCGCCGGTCTCACCCGTCAGAACATGAAAGCCGGATTTAAATCCGATATGAACGTATTCGATAACCGCCAAATTGCGGATAGACAGTTCTGTGAGCATAGGTCCTCCCCTGAATTCGCTGCATGACCAAGTCAGATCAGCGACATAATCTGATTCACGACTTTCTGGCTGACGTCCTTCGTCCGGCAGATGATCAGAATCGTGTCATCCCCGCAAATCGTCCCCATGATTTCATTCCATTCCAAATTATCGATCAAGGCGCAGATCGTATTTGCCGTTCCCGGCATACACTTCATGACAACCAGATTTTCCGTAAAATCGATGTTGATAAAATGATCGCTTAGCGCCCGTTTGAGCCGCTGCATCGGATTGTAGCGCTGATCAGCCGGCATTGAATATTTATATCTTCCGTCATCAAGCGGGACCTTGATCAGATGCAGTTCTTTGATGTCCCTGGAAACCGTCGCCTGAGTCACGTTGAAACCCGCCGTGCGCAGCGATTCCACCAGCTCGTCCTGAGTTTCGATCTCATGGCCCGTAATGATTTCCCGGATTTTAACGTGGCGTTGCCCTTTCATTCGAACACCTCAATGGTAAACGTAATTTGTTTGATCTTGCGTCCGTTCATGTCCACGTACAGCACTCCGGCCGCTTCCGGCACGAGGAGCGAGTACACCAGCAGCATGTCGCGGATAGCGCTTCCTGTCATCTCGAGCGGCTTGCGTTCGCGAGCCACCTTAACGAGATACAAATGGTCCTCTTTTTCTGCAAAATAGTCGATAAACAGGCGGCTGTACAGCTCTTCCTTCTGATTAAGCGTCATCGAAATCGGGATTTTGGTTTTCCCGCCTACAACGTCAAACCCCGCACCGATCAGAAGTTCGACGACTTCATCGTCTTCCGGAACTTCGTTATAGTCCGTTATGCGGATGGGTTGGAAGGAATCGGCGTAAGGCTCATACAGCCACTTTCGGAAACTTATGCCGGCCCATGCTGCGAGAAGTCCTAAGAGCAAAATTAGGATAAGCGTATCCCCGTGCTGCATACCGGATCACCTCGACGTACCTATTCGCTAAGGAAGGCGGGGATTCCTTTTGGCTTTGACGTCTTTTTCCAAGTGTTTTCCTGCGGAAAACCCGGCATTCGTTCCAACCGCACTTTCGTCAATACCGGGTTTCCGGTTTTGCGAACATGGCCTTCGCTTCCGGAACGACACGGTCAATCAGGGATTGAAGAGGTTCTTCCAGCTTTTCCGGATCTTCGGGGTTGCAGGTCCAATAAGCGAGGAACTCAATGTTTCCTTCGCCTCCGGTAATCGGGGAAAATGTAAGCCCTTTTAAGTGAAAACCGATTTCCTTCGCGAATCCGAGGACACTTTCCAAAACGTCCTTATGCACTTCGGAATCCCGGATTACCCCGGATTTGCCGACTTTATCGCGTCCCGCTTCGAATTGAGGCTTGATCAGGGCGACTGTCTCTCCTGTTATACCTAACATCGTTTTCAGCGGGGGCAGAATAATTTTCAGGGAAATGAAAGAAACATCGATCGTGGAAAAAGACGGAGACGGACCGGTCAGTTCCTCCGGCGTCAAGTAACGGAAATTCGTGCGCTCCATAACCTGGACACGCTCATCTTGACGAAGCGACCAGTCGAGCTGGTTATATCCCACATCGATCGCATATACATATGAGGCTCCATTCTGAAGCGCACAGTCGGTAAAACCGCCGGTAGAAGCTCCGATATCGAGCATTACCGCGTTTTTCACGTCGATGTCAAACTGTTTCAACGCTTTTTCCAGTTTCAAGCCTCCGCGGCTTACGTATGGATGGACCGCCCCCTTTACTTTCAAGGCGGCCGCACGGCTAATTTTCATTCCTGCTTTATCGACAGGCTCCTCATCAGCAAAAACAAGGCCAGCCATAATGGCGGCCTTGGCTTTTTCCCTGCTTTCAAAATAGCCTTGTTCGACGAGCAGCACATCAATTCGTTCTTTATCTGTCGCCATTCCGTAAGCTCCTGTTTTCGTTCGTCGTTTGGACCGGCTATTGCCGGCACGTGCAGCTGGTTCCCGTGGCTGACCCTCGTCATGTGACGCCAAGCCCTGCCCGCCGGGATCCTCGCGCGGTGTTAGGCGTTCAGGCCGGCGGAACGCTGGCGTTTGCGCGGCAGCAGCGTGTGCACCTGCGTTATCAGGTGTTCGGCGGTTAAGCCGACTTCCTGGCGCTGTTCTTTGATGGAACCGTGCTCCACAAAGTAATCCGGCACGCCCATCGTACGGACACGCACGCCTTCGATGCCCTGCTTCGCGTAAAATTCAAGCACCGCGCTGCCGAAGCCGCCTTGTTCCGATCCTTCTTCCATGGTGATGATCGGCATATGCTCTTTGGCCAGTTGGAGAAGCATCGCCTCATCCAGCGGTTTAATAAACCGGGCGTTGATAACGCGGAGGTTGATGCCTTCTTTTTTCAGCATATCCGCCGCTTCCAGAGCGACCTGATTCATCGGCCCGACGGCCAGTACCGCCATCGTATCCCCTTCGGTCAGCGTCTCCCAGGTGCCGATCGGAATCGGCTGCGGATTCTCATCCATCGGGATGCCGAGCCCGTTAATGCGGGCATAACGGACGGCGATCGGTCCCTCGTTATAGTCAATCCCCGTCCGCATCATGCGGCGGAGCTCGTTCTCGTCTTTAGGCATCATAAGCACCATATTCGGGATACTGCGCAGGAAGGCGATATCGTATACGCCCTGGTGCGTTTCCCCGTCGGGGCCTACAAAGCCGGCGCGGTCAATGGCAAACATGACATTCAGCTTGGGACGGCAAATATCATGCACGACTTGGTCGTAGGCACGCTGGAGGAAAGTCGAGTAAACCGCGAATACCGGTTTCATCCCTTCCGCCGCCATGCCTGCACATAATGTAGCCGCATGCTGTTCGGCGATGCCTACATCGATCATGCGCTTGGGGAAACGGGCGGCGAAATTCATCAGCCCCGATCCTCCCGGCATGGCCGGCGTGACCGCCACTACGCGCTCGTCTTTCTCGGCAAGCTCAATAAGGGTATTGCCGAATACTTCGGTATACATGGGATTGCCCACGGCTTTAAGGAACTGGCCGGACTCAATCTTGTACGGGCTGGCTCCGTGCCATTTGTGGGAATCCATCTCCGCGGGAGAATAGCCTTTCCCCTTGGTCGTAATGACGTGGATGAGCACGGGGCCCTCCACTTTCTCGGACTGCTTCAACGTCTCAAGCAGCAGAGGCAGATTATGGCCGTCGACCGGACCGATGTAATTGAAGCCCAGTTCCTCGAACCATACTCCGGAAACAAGCAAATATTTTAGACTATCCTTGACTTTCTCCGCCGTCTTGGCCAGAGTCCCTCCGATAGCCGGGATTTTCTTAAGGAGACTTTCGACTTCTTCTTTCGCTTTGCGGTAATGCTTGTCGGACCGGATCTTGCTCAAATAATTGTGGATCGCGCCCACGTTCGGGGCGATAGACATTTCGTTGTCGTTCAGAATAACGGTCAGATTCTTCTTCTCGTGGCCGATATGGTTCATCGCTTCAAGCGCCATACCGCCCGTCATGGCTCCGTCACCGATCACGGCAAAGACACGGAAGTCTTCGCCTTTCAGATCCCGGGCCATGGCCATCCCCATCGCCGCCGATAGCGAGGTGCTGCTGTGTCCCGCTTCCCATACATCGTGATCGCTTTCCGCCCGCTTGATGAAGCCGCACATCCCCTTATACTTGCGCAGGGTATCGAAACGGTCTTTGCGCCCGGTTAAAATTTTGTGCACGTACGCCTGGTGCCCCACGTCGAAAATAAATTTGTCCCGGGGACTTTCATACAGCGTATGCAGCGCGATGGTCAGCTCCACTATGCCCAGATTGGAGGAGAGGTGCCCGCCGGAAGCAGACAGCTTTTCAATGAGAAATTGCCGGATTTCCCCTGCCAGCTGTTCAAGCTCCACCGTAGACAACCTCTTTAAATCCTCTGGCTGGTTAATATGATCGAGCAGCACATTAATTTCCTCGCTTTCCAAAGGTGAAAATTAGCAAAATTTATGAAATACGTTCATGTGTTCGTGTATTTGATTTCACCATTATACCACAATTTCAGCGGTCACGCTTCATCAGGTAATCGGCCAGCTCCAGCAGCTTTTGCGGTTTAGGAAGAACCCCTCCGGAGATCGCCGTTTTGGCTTCGTCCGTCAACTGCGCGACCCGACGCTCCGATTCCTCCAGCCCGATGAAAAAGGGATACGTCACCTTCTGCTGCTTCTCGTCGCTGCCGACGGCTTTGCCCAGCTTCTCCTGCGTGCCGGTCACATCCAGAATATCGTCCTGGATCTGGAACGCCAGCCCGATCGAGCGACCGAATTCCGTAAGCGCTTCAAGCTGCTTGTCGTCCGCCCCGGCTATCCGGCCGCCCGCGCGGAGCGAGAAAATAATGAGATCGCTCGTTTTGTGCTGATGGATATATTCCAAGCCGCTCAGCTCCGTAATCCCCTGCTCGCCGTTCATGTCGGCCACTTGTCCGCCGACCATTCCCCGGGCGCCGGAATATTCGGCCAGCTCCTCGACAATTGTCAGTACTTGTTCGGCCGGAACGCCGTGCCTGCGCGCCTGTGCAGCGCTGTAAAACGCCTGCGTCAGCAGAGCGTCTCCCGCAAGGATAGCCATCGCTTCTCCGTAAACTTTATGGTTGGTTAGTTTGCCCCTCCGGTAGTCATCATTATCCATCGCAGGCAAATCATCGTGAATCAGCGAGTACGTATGCACCATTTCAATGGCGCAGGCTACCGGCATAGCGGCTTCCTTGCGTCCCTCCAGGGCTTCCGCCGCCGCAAGAACGAGAATCGGCCTTAGCCGCTTGCCTCCCGCATCGATCGAATACTGGGCGGACTGCCGCAGCACATCCGGAATGTCCCAAAGCAGGGGGAACAGCTCCTTAAGCTCTCCCTCGACTTCTTTCGCATAGGAAGCGATATATTCTTGGATGTTCATGTCAGTGTTCAACGGGGTTCCCCTTTATCCTCGATCATATTGGCGCCGAACGGCTTCTTCGAGAGGCCGGCTTCGCTTTCTACGAGCATTTCGATCTTCTTCTCCACCACTTCAAGCTTCTGACCGCACAGGTGAGACAGCTTCATGCCCTCCTGATACAGCTCGATTGCCTGCTCGAGAGGCACATCCCCGCTCTCCAGCTTCGCTACGATTCCTTCCAGCTTGTCCATCGCTTCCTCGAAGCTGATGGCGGTTTCTTCCTGCAGATTACTTTCGTTCCCCATTTGTTTTCTCCTCCATCGCCCAGACATGGCAATCGAGCCGTCCGTCGGTCAACTGAACTCGGACCATATCGCCGATCTGAACCTGCTCGATCGAATTTAATACGCGTTTTTCTTTCTCGTCGTAAACAAGGCTGTACCCCCGCTGCATAACTTTAAGCGGGCTCAGCGCATCCAAGTGGCGCAGCGTGGATACGAGCTGCTGCCTGCGGCCCCTGGCGACGCCCTGCATCGCCAGCGTAAGCGCCCGCTCCGCGCCTTCCACGCGCTTCCGGGCGTAGCGTACCTGCTCCTGCGGGTTGAAACCCGACAGGGTGCGCTCCAGACGCATGCGGCGGTCGCCGGCCCGGCCGACAAGCTGACGCATGCGGAAAGAGAGCTGCTCGCCCAGGCGGTCCAGCCGCTGGGCCGGATGCTGGAGCAGCTGCCGGCGCGGATTGGTCAGGTAAGGCGAGCGGCGAAGCCGGTCCAGCCGGTCCTGACGGCGCTGCAGCTGCTGCAGCAGGCCGCGGTGAAGGCGCTGGCTGAGATGAGCCATCTGCTGCTTCAGCTCCAGATGGTGAGGCACCGCCAGCTCCGCCGCGGCCGTAGGCGTCGCCGCCCTGAGATCGGCGACGAAGTCCGCGATGGTGAAGTCGGTCTCGTGGCCGACGGCCGAAATGACGGGGATTGCGGAGGCGAAGATGCTGCGGGCAACGATTTCTTCGTTGAACGCCCACAGCTCCTCCAGCGAACCCCCGCCCCGGCCGACGATCAGCACGTCGACTTCACCGAGCGTGTTCATCGTCTCGATGGCACGGACGATGGACGGGGCTGCCTGAGCGCCCTGCACCAGTACCGGATGAAGCAGAATCGGCACATTCGGGAACCGCCGCTGCAGGGTGATGATAATGTCCCGGACGGCGGCTCCCGTCGGCGAAGTGATCACGCCGACGGCCTTCGGCATCCGGGGAATCGGTTTCTTCCGCTCGGTGCGGAACAAGCCTTCGCCTTCGAGCTTCTGCTTGAGCTGCTCGAACGCGAGGTACAAGCCGCCGATTCCGTCGGGCTGCATCTGCGTGACGTAGAACTGGTACTGCCCGTCCCGTTCGTAGACGGAAACGTTCCCCCGGGCGATCACCATCGTTCCTTCCTTCGGACGGAACGGAAGCCGCTGGTTGTACGACGCGAACATAATGCTTTTGAGACGGCTGTCTTTATCTTTAAGCGTAAAATACATATGGCCGCTGGAATGATGCGTAAAGTTGGAAATCTCCCCGCGCACCCAAACGTCTTGAAGGCGGTTGTCGCCTTCCAACTTCATTTTAATATAGCGATTGAGATCCTTAATGGATAATACGGCGCGCTCGCTCATGCGTTACACGCCCGCTTCTGTACCCGTATTGGACGCGCGGCGGGCCGAGCTCAGCGTATTCTTGAGCAGCATCGTAATGGTCATCGGACCTACACATCCCGGAACCGGTGTGATGTAGCCCGCGATTTCTTTAACGGCATCGAAGTCGACATCTCCGCACAGCTTGCCTTCGGCGTTCCGGTTCATCCCGACGTCGATCACGACCGCACCCGGTTTCACGTGTCTGTCCTCGATCACGCCGGCCTTGCCTACCGCGGCAACCAGAATGTCCGCCTGGCGTGTAATATCCTGAAGATTCGGCGTGCGGGAGTGGCAGATCGTAACCGTAGCATGCTCGCGGAGCAGCAGCATAGCCATCGGTTTGCCGACGATGTTGCTTCTTCCGACGACGACGGCATGTTTGCCCGCCGGGGATACGCCGATTTTTCTCAAAACTTCCATAACGCCGGCAGGCGTACAAGGAAGCATGCCTTCTTTGCCGATCATCAGATTGCCCACGTTAACCGGGTGGAAACAATCCACGTCTTTCTCCGGAGTTATCTCGTCCACAACCTGCTCCTCGTTGATGTGACCGGGAAGCGGAGACTGTACAAGAATACCGTGGAACTCCGGATTCCGGTTATACTCATGGATCAGCTTGACAAGCTCCTCCTGGGAAGTATCTGCCGGAAGACGGTGCACATGAGACTGGATACCGACCTGGGCGCAAGCTTTTTCCTTGTTATTGACGTAGACATGGGAAGCCTGGTCATCGCCTACGATAATCACCACAAGTCCGGGTGTCGTACCCCGGGCGGTAAGTTCCTCGACTTCCCGCTTGATTTCTTCCCGAATGGAACGGACGATTTCTTTGCCGTTAATCACTTCTGCTGCCATGACGGTTCTCCTCCCTATTTCTCCGTGAATAGTTTTGTTTGTTTTCCTGTTGTCGCTGTTGTTTCCCTATTGTAGCCCGCAATAAGCAGATAGCGCAAAGCTGCCCGGACGACTTCTCAGAAGTCCCGACAACCGTGCGCCCGGTTCATTACTCTTTGCCGCTGCGGATATTCTCCCTTAGCGTATCTACGTCTTTGATCATCTTGCCGAGTACGCCGTTCACGAACTTGCCGGAATCGTCCGTACCGAAATGCTTCGCCAGATCGATGGCCTCGTTAACGACGACTTTCGGCGGGACATCTTCCTGAAACAGCATTTCGAATGCGGCCAGACGCAGCACTTCACGGTCTACGCGGGAAAGCCTGTCCATTTTCCAGCCTTTCAGATAACCGGCCAGAAGCTGGTCGATCCGTTCCCGGTTGCTTAATGTACCGTCCACGAGTTCTCGGATATACTCCGGCCTAATTTTTTCCTTATGATCTACCTGGGCCTCGTTATCGTTCTCCGCCTCATGTACGGCAACGTTCACCGCCTCCGCCGCCGAGACCCCGTTCATATCGATCTGATACAAGCTCTGCAAAGCTATTTCTCTGGCTACTCTACGCCTCATTGTATGCCTCCCACATCTTAAACCGCTAGTTCGTTCGTCTACGTCTAGTATACGTCATTTTAAATCCAACCCAAACAAAAAAATCCAAGGATGAACCCAGGATTTCAGCGAAACATTCTCCATTTTTGCGTAAGAAATTGCCAAAGGTTCTGAAACGGGAGCAGAAGATCCTCGCCCCGGTCTACTTTTTTGCCGATATAATACCCCAGGAACACGATAAAAGCAAAGATCAGCATATTCCAGAAGCCGAAAAACAGATAGACCAGGCCCAGAACAAGTCCGGCTCCTCCGCCGGTTATCGTTCCAGGATGCTCCTGCCACAATTTTCTCCACATGAGAGGACCCACCTCTATTCTACCCGGCTTTTAAACGTTGGGGTATTCTGCACGATATTCGCCACATAGACGGATACGACGGAGACCGGGATTCCCGTAATCTCTTCCACGTGGTTCTTGACCGCGGACTGCATTTCCTCCGTAATTTCCGGAATGGAGGTTTCACCGTCCACTACGGTACGGATTCCGATCTCAAGTCCGGCTTCGCTCACCTTCACACGGGCACGCAGATCGCGTACGCCCCGGCTTCTCCCGGCCGCTTTCAACGACAGATTTTCCACCGTTTCCACCGAAATCCGGATATCCCCGTATTCACTGCGCTGGTCGATAGACGGCGCCTGCGTGCGGCTTCTGCGGACGGATATGTAAAAAAAGCGGAGGCTGATTAGAAAAATGACGATTCCGGCACCGATCACCCATGCCTTGGATACGGTAAAACCGCTGTCGAACACATCCTGGAGAAAATAATCGGTCGATCTCATCGGAATGAGCTGAAAAGCTGCGAGTACGGCGATTGCGGATAGGAACATGATCGCGAGGCTGAATAGAAATAACAGGAGTCTGTCCAATAGTTTGACCACAGCAAATGGCTCCTTCCGAAATAAGTGAGGAACCCCCGTCCTTAGCGGTTGGGGGTCAATGTGTAGCCGCTGCTATTATTATTTTACGCGCAGTGCGGCCGAATCCTCTTCAACCGGCTTCTCGGCCGTCTTGAATTGGACGTCGTGAATGTGAACGTTTACTTCCACGACACTCAGCCCTGTCATCGATTCGATTGCCAGTTTCACGTTCTGCTGGATCTTGCCGGCCACTTCGGGAATCCGGTGTCCGAATTCCATTACGATCGACACGTCGATCGCCGCTTCGCGCTGACCGACGTCCACCTTGATGCCTTTGGCAAAGTTTTTGCGTCCGAGAAGCTCGGTAATGCCGTTGACAAAACCTCCGCTCATGCCGGCCACGCCTTCAACCTCGACGGTAGCGAGTCCCGCAATTACTTCTATGACTTCCGGAGCGATCTGAATGGTGCCCATATCTGTCTTCTCATAATCCGCTGCAATCATCGTCATCCTATGCACACCTCCTGCACGTTTGGGATAAGCCCACTAATTTAATACTATACCATTCCGGAATTTTTATGACAACGAATCCCGCTTAGGATTCCGGGTCGTTCACGTCGTGCTCTTCCAGGAATTTAATATCGAAATCTCCGCTCAGGAATTTGCGATGATTCAGAAGCTTCAAATGAAAAGGAATCGTGGTATGAACGCCATCGACTTCAAACTCCGCCAATGCCCGCTTCATCCGGTTCACGGCTTCTTCACGAGTCGCTCCCCATACGATCAGCTTGGCGATCATGGAGTCGTAATGCGGAGGAATCACATAGCCCGGGTAAGCCGCACTGTCCACGCGGACGCCTATGCCGCCCGGAGGCAGGTAGAAGTTGATGCGTCCGGGCGACGGCATAAAGTTGCGCTCGGGATCTTCCGCGTTAATCCGGCATTCGATCGACCAGCCGTTGATTTGAATATCTTCCTGCGTAAACGGAAGCGGGTTGCCTTCGGCGGCGCGGATCATTTCCTTGATGAGGTCGACACCCGTTACGTATTCCGTGACCGGATGCTCGACCTGAATACGGGTATTCATTTCCATGAAATAGAAGTTCCCGTCCGGTCCGAGCAAAAATTCGAGCGTGCCCGCGCCGGAATAGTTGACGGCCTTCGCTGCGCGAACGGCCGCTTCCCCCATCGCCTGACGAATTTCCGGCGTCAAGGTCGGGCAAGGCGCCTCTTCGACGAGCTTCTGGCGGCGGCGCTGCACCGAGCAGTCGCGTTCGCCGAGATGGACCGCGTTGCCATGCTTGTCCGCAATGATCTGAATCTCGACGTGCTTCATCCCCGTGAGGTATTTCTCTAGGTAAACGCCGGAGTTGCCGAAGTTCAACTGAGCTTCCTGCTGGGCCGTCATAATATGCTGGATCAGCATATCCTCGCTCTCGGCGATCCGGATGCCTTTGCCTCCGCCGCCGGCCGTTGCTTTGATAATCAGCGGATAGCCGATGTCGCGGCCGAGAGAAATGGCATCGTCGAGGTCCTCGATCAGTCCGTCGGAGCCGGGAATAACGGGAACGCCCGCTTCCTTCATCGTCTGCTTCGCGACTGCCTTGTCCCCCATTTTGGTAATGGCTTCCGGGGAAGGACCGATGAACGTAATGTTGCAGCTTTCGCAGATTTCCGCGAAATCCGCATTTTCCGCCAAAAACCCGTAACCCGGGTGAATGGCGTCCGTATCCGTAAGCGTGGCCACGCTCATGATATTTGTAAAATTCAAATAACTGTCTTTGGAAGGCGTAGGTCCGATGCAGTACGCTTCATCGGCAAGACGGACGTGAAGAGCGTCCCGGTCCGCTTCCGAATAGACGGCAATCGTCTGAATGCCAAGTTCACGGCAGGCGCGAATAATCCGCACGGCAATTTCACCGCGGTTTGCAATTAAGACTTTCTGAAAACCCATTTTGTTCCCTCCGTTCAATTACTCCGGCTTCACCAAGAACAGAGGCTGGCCGTACTCGACAAGTTGGCCGTTCTCGACCAGGATTTCGACGATTTCACCTTTGACTTCCGCTTCGATCTCATTCATCAGCTTCATGGCTTCCACAATGCAGACGACCGATTTCTCGTTGACGTTCGAACCTTTCGAAACAAACGGGGCAGATCCCGGCGAGGAAGACTGGTAGAATGTGCCTACCATAGGCGATACGATTTTATGTAAGGTAGAATCCGATTCCTTCTGTTCATCCGCTTTCGGAGCTTCTGCTGCCACTTGTGCGGGAGCGCTTCCGGGTACCGCTTGAGCAATGGCCGGTGCGTACGCTTGTTGCACGGGAGCCGCCGTAACGACTACGGACTCGGTTTTGTTAGGTTTGCGTATCATCAAACGCGCACCCTCGTTTTCGATTTCGAGTTCCTGCAGGGACGTCTGGTCCATTAGTTTCATTAATTCTTTAATTTCGCTCAGCTTGAACATCCATGTCACTCCTTCAAAAATGGTGAACCGATGCCGTAATACGACGTATGTATTATATCACAACCGCAAGAAATGGAAAGAGTCCAGTTTGTCCGGACTCTTTCCATTTCTGATTCCTATGCGGTTAAAGGCTTTCTCCCGGCCGTTTTCCGGACCGTTTTTCCTGCCGCTTACTTCACGTACTGGACCGAAATTTCGGGTCCCACCTTCAGTTCTTTCATCACGGTTTCCACGATGGAAACCGCCTGGCTTTTCTCCAGTTTGTCCGACTGTACAGTCACTTTCCACCTGCTTCCGTCCTGGGTCAGAACCGCATTCGGATAGTCTTTGGAGAGCACATCCTCCACATTCGTCACGCGCGTATTCGTGTCTTCGATTTGCTGAAGCTCCTGCTGCGCTTTGCCCACCGCTTCGGAGGACTGTTTTTTATCGGTGATGAGCGTCAGCAGCTCTTCGGTTTTCTTGGAAAGGGCGTCCTGGCGGTCCAGTTGGAGCTTCGTCAGGTAGTCACGGCCGGATTTGCTGCTGGCCTGCGTCTGCTGGCTTACTTTGGCTTCCGCCGAAGCCGGTGCGGCCGCCGCATCTTTGCCGTCCTTCGAGGCAGTTGCGTCCGTTTTCGTGTCCTGAGCCTTGGAATCGCCTGTTTTGGCCTCCGCTTTCGCATCGGTTTTCGCATCGGTTTTCGCATCGGTTTTCGCGTCTGTTTTCGCATCGGCCGTCGCTTTCGTATCGCCCGCCTTCGCATCGGCCGCTTTGTCTGCGGATGCTTTACCCGCTTCGGCGACAGCCTGCTCCGGGGATACCTGGCTCAGATCGATCTTGACTTCGTCCGCTTTAGGAGCCGTGGAAGCGACGTCCACCTTGCTGACATCCTCGGTAAACAGATAGTAGGCGGACAGTACGACCATCAGGCTCAGCATGGAAACGAGCCATATTGTTTGTCTTTTGGCATTCATGGAATAATTCCTCCTAACGGATTAATAAGAAATGGGATGGCTGTAAACCTGCTTTTACACTTATGCCGGAATGCCGGAGTCCTACTTGCAAGCCCCCGTTATTCAGCGGTTTTTCTCGGGAGAATGGAAATCCTGTGAACCGGAACGTCGATGCCCCTGGCGACGGCTTCGATCATCATTTTCTTGACGGTCAGATCTTCGGCCCCTTTGGCGACTACGAGTACTCCGCTCACTTTGGGCTTTATCGTCTTGACGACAAGGGGCTGCTGGTCCCCCGACACCTGATAGAGCACGACTTTGCCTTCTTTCGTAATCTGGGAAATATTCCGGTTTGCGCCATTGGTATCTTTTTCCGTCGTCAGCTGCTGGTTTTCCTTCGAATCCTTCTCCACGACGATTTCTTCCGTAGATTCGATCGTAATCAGTACTTCCACATCCCCTACGCCGACCACCTTGCGAAGGATATCCCTGAGCCGGGATTCGTAGGCTTCCTCGTATTCCCGGAAAGGCGTCTTGTCCTTGGCCGCTCCGCCCATAAACGTCTCTTTGCCCGGCTGGGTCGAAGGAGACGCCCGGCTGTCGCCTGCAGGCTCCACTTCTTTGAAATTGAGAAACGAGCTTAAAATCATCAAGGCGGCACCGACCAGACCGAGCAGTACAATCCAAAGAAAGGAATTGGAACGTTTGCCGTCCTCGCCTGTCCCGAACCATTTACTCCTCCACTGCTTCCAAAAGCCCATCCGCTCACCTCACCATCGCTCCCTGCCGCTTCTTCTGGTTTTCCTAAAGCTTCGACTGTTCCTTCGTCCATTGCACCGAAATGTGAGACGGGTCAACCTTCCAGCCAAGCTCTGCGGCCTTGGCGAGCTTCTGCTCCGCTTCCCGCTGCGCCGGCGTCAGCTGCTCCCCGGTCTGGGCGGGAACGGCTCTGCCGCCCGGGCCGCCGATGCGGATGTCCACGGGCGCAACAGACGCAATGGGCGCGACGGGCTTGACCGGGGCCATGCCGGATCCTCCGGCTTCACCCGCGAGGGCGCTGCCGTACTCATCCGGCTCCGCAGCCGGAAATGCCGCGTCGTCCAGCGTCAGCTCGACGCTCGCTACCGTAGCGGTGCCCTGCCCGTCCACCGCCGTCTTCACCCGGATATCCCGGATGGGATAAGGCGTTTCCTTCTGCAGCGTCTGCCTCATCTCGGCGGTGAGCTTCTCTTCCAGCAGGCGGACCGCTTGTTCCCGGCTGCCCGCCTGAAGCCGGTCCGCCTGCTCCATGACCGCCTGCAGCGATGCCGGCTGGCCGGGCGGTCCGGCCCCTGAGGGCGTCTGACGTCCGCCGGCCGTGCCGCCGCCCCCAGGCTGCTGCCCCTGCTGTGCCTCGGCGAGAAGCCTTGCCGGGTCCCAGCTTTTACGGGTCAACTGCAGCACGGGCGAAAGAAGCGTCAGCAGGATGAACAGGCTCATCGCCGTCCGGACATACCGCTGCATCTTGTTCGTCGGGAGCATCAGCTCGGTAAACGTGGCGAGCAGAATCAGGGCGACGACCGTCTTGAGCCAACCGCCTAGCCAATCCACGGGGCAAGCCTCCTTCTTAGGCGAGCAAGCCCCCATCCGGCAGCTCCAGGTTGTATGAGCTTGTTCGCCTATGCTTGTATATATTCGTTTGTATTGCGGGATATACCAACTTTTTTAACGAGAGCTTGCGGGTCATGCCAACCTAACGCACCATCACGGCGATATTCCCGGCCGTTATCATAATCGTAAGAGCAAGGAAGAACATGAGGCCAACGGCCGACAAGGCGGCGAACACATACACCATGCTTTTGCCGATCGTGGACAGGCAGGCGATGATGGGGCTGTCGCCCAAAGGCTGCATGACCGCCGCACAAATATGATAGATCAGGGCCAACACCAAAATTTTGATCGCCGGGAACGCGCACAGCAGAATAACGATGACGACCCCGGTCAGACCGACCGCATTTTTCACAAGCAGGGAGGCTCCCAGCACCGTCTCCGTCGCGTCCGAGAACAGCCTGCCCACGATCGGGATAAAATTGCCCGCAATATATTTGGCGGTCCGCAGCGTCACGCCGTCGGTTACGGCCCCCATGCTCCCCTGCACGGAAATGACGCCCAGAAATACCGTCACGAACACGCCGAGCGTGCCTATGGCGATTTTCTGGAGAAGCTTCGCCAGTTGGGTCACTTTATACTTGTCCGTCATGGAGCTGACGATGTGGAGAACGGCCGAGAAGAACAGCAGCGGGAACACGAACACATAGATCACCGTACCGATGGTATGAATCATGAACACGATCAGGGGATGCAAAATCGCCACCGACGTGATCCCCCCCGATGAAGCGAGCAGAGACAGCAGAAGGGGCATGAGGGCGATCATAAACTGGATCATGGACGAGATCGCGCCGTTGGCGTATTCGATGGCCACCTGAAAGCTGTTTACGGCTATGATCAGCAGCACGAGATAAGACACGACGAAGGCAACCTTGCTGACATTGTTCCGTTCAAACGAGCTCTGCAGCGTCTCCAGCAGCATGCTGAACACCGTCAAGATCACAATGGACACGAGAAGCTTCCCATTGACCACAATCTCGTGAAACAGGTATTTCAGTGCCCCTTTCCACAGGTTGGAGAAATCGAACGTTTTGGCGCCGGTGATCAGATCGGAGAAGCTCGGAGGCCGGTTTTCGGGAAAATAGCCACCGTATTCTTTCATCAGCTTGTCCCAGAATTTCTCGACAGACTCCGTATCGAGCTGGGTCGTCTGCTCTTTTACAAGTGTATCGATCGGGTTGGCGGGATTTTGATTTTGCGCCCCTGTGTGGCTGAGGAAGCCCAGAAATAGTGCGACGAATAAGACGAGGGTTGTCCACGTCCGGTGCGACAGCTGCTGCGCCAATGCTCTCCACTCCCTATCCGGTCCGCTCCGGCACACGCTTGTCCGGTTGTTCAGGTGGCCGGGAACAGTTTAATCACGGTTTCGATAATGACGGTGATGATCGGAATAGCCATGACCATAATGAGAATTTTGCCGGAAAGTTCGATTTTCGAAGCGATCGATTCCTGCCCCGCATCCCTTACGATCTGTGCCCCGAATTCCGCTATATACGCGATGCCGATGATTTTAAGGATCGTTTTCAAAAACACCATATTGACGCCGGACTGCTGCGCCAGATTATGGAGCACTTCGATGACCGAGGCGATTTTGCCGATCAGAAAAAGAAAAATAAGGATGCCCGTAAACGCCGCCAGCAGGAAAGCGAACATCGGCTTCTGTTCCTTGATAATGAGGATGAGGACGGTGGCGACCAGGCCGAGTCCGACGATTTGAATAATCTCCACGTCATCCCCCCTACTGGAACAAAAAGATGGTTTTGATTTCCTGGAACAAATTATCGAGCAGCCTCACCACCATAAACAGCACGACGACGAAACCGATGACGGTTACCCAATGGGCCATGTCTTCTTTCCCCATCTGCTTCAGCACCGTATGGATCATGGCGATAATAATCCCGATCCCGGCGATCTGAAAAATGGCGTTTACATCTACGTTCATGCTCGGCACCCCACTTTAATACATCAAAATAACGATCAGTGCTCCCACCAGGACGCCCAGGCTCTTCCACATCGCTTCGTAGCGCTTCTGCTCTTCCGCAGCCGTCGTCTCTTCGGCCTGGAGCTGGAGAACCGACAGGCGCAAATGCTTGGCCTGATCGGTACGGTCGCTGGCCCCGAGCGTCTGCCCGAGCCGGAGGACGACCTGCAGCTCGGCCGGTTTCATCGCGGAGTTCCGCCAGCCTTGCTGCACAGCGTCGCGCCAAATGGCGCTCAGCGTGTCGTCTTGCGGCTCCGACAGGCGGTCCGCCACCTCGCGGAACACGCCCGCCAAAGGCGCCCGCGTCTGCTCGCTCAGCGTTGCGATGGCATCGGGCAGCGGCGTCGAGCCGTAGACGATTTCCGTTTCCAGCCGCTGGAGCGCCTGAATGACTTCCCGGATCTGCTGCGGCCGTCTCCGGTACCTCCTCGCTTTGGCGAATCCGAAGCCCGCTCCGGCTCCAAGCACGAGCGCGGCTCCCGCAAGTTTGACCCACATCGCCTCATCCCCTTCCTCAGGTTGAAAATAAAGCATCCCAGCCGTTCGCCTTCTCCACGGCCGGAGCACGGTAAGCGGCGAAGACGGCAAGCTGGCGGCCGTCCCCGTCCAGCACTTGCACGAGGCGCCCGCCCGCTTCCGAGCGGCCGAGAATCACGTAGCGGCCGAAAACGCCGCTTTCGAGCAGGTCCCGCAGGACCGGTCTGCGCTTTACATCGCCCAAGTCCCGGCCATGGGCCGTGGCGATGACCCGGATGCCGGCATGAAGAGCCTCGCGGATGGCCTCGGCGTCTTCATGGCGCCCGATCTCGTCCACGATCAGCACCTCCGGGGACATCGAGCGGATCATCATCATCATGCCCTCCGCTTTCGGGCAGGCGTCCAGCACATCGGTGCGCGGCCCGAGGTCGAACCGCGGCACCCCCCGCTCGGAAGCGGCGATTTCGGAGCGCTCGTCGACGATGCCGACTTTCCAGCCGCTGCTCCTCCGCGGATTGTCCTGCACGGCCGGCCTGCGGGCAGGCTGCGGGCTTCCGGCATCCAGACCGGCACCGGACGGCGAGCTCCCGGTGCTGCCCGTTCCGCCCGGCAAGGCTGCTTCGCTCCCGTGGTTGCCGCAGGAGCCGCCACGGGGTCCGCCGGCCGCCGGAAGCGGCGTTTCGCCGCTGCTGATCATCCGCGCCAGATCACGGATCAGCGTCGTTTTTCCCAGCTGGGGAGGGGAAATCAGAAGCGTATGGTGAACCGTTCCCGCTTCCGGGTCAAGAAGATGAGGCAGAACCGGTTTACCGGCTCCGGCCAGCTCCCTCGCGATCCGGATGTTAAACGAGCTGACATCGCGGATATGTTTGACGCTTCCCCCTTCGAGGACGACCCGTCCCGCCAGCCCTACCCGGTGACCGCCCGGAATCGTGATATAGCCGCGCTTCAGTTCCTCCTCGAAGGAATAGAAGGAGTGACGGGTTAACTGTTCGAGCAGACTTTTACACTCTTCACGGGTGGGCCTGTACGCCCTCGAGGCTTCGGCGTCCGGCAGACCTTCCCGCGTAACGAACGCGCAGCGCCGGTCAAATACGATCTCGAGGGGCCGGTCCTGACGGATCCGGATTTCTTCCAGCCCCGTACGCAGGCGCTCCGGCAGCGATTCCAGTATCCCGCGTATGGAAGCGGGCAGATGGGCGAATACGGACGCAAGCACAGCCTCACCTCCGGAATGTCTTGTCCTTAGTCTTTATATGTATGTCCCGGTGCAGTGAATATGTCGGTTTACTTTTTGAGAATGCCGATAAAAATGCAGCTTACGCCGGCCACGACCCAGAGCATTTTGCCGAATGAAAGTTTCTCCGCAATGCCGACCAGTCCGATGGTGGTCGTTGCCAGAAGAATCAGTGGTCCCGCCATAGCTAAACCCGTATTGACCAGGAGCGCTTTCTCAATCTGGTTAAAACGGATCATCAGCAGCGCCGCAATAATTTCCAGCGAACCCGACAGCAGGCGCAAAGACGCCATACTGAGCACGATTTTGTTAATCACAGCCGTCACCTCTCCTTTTTTTGCAGCTATTCGTTTCACCATATGCGGGCCTGTCTGATTTTAGGCATACGCGGCACCTACCCGGAAGCGCCCGCATAAGATGACTACGAAATTTACTCCACCGGAAAGTACTGAGGTGAGAACGTTATGGAAGAGTCTTCTTGCAAAAAGTGGCATCCGACTCTCGCCGATCCGACAGGGTGCCGTCAGAGCAAACCCCGGGCACTCGGGAAAACGATGGTGATGGATAAAGGCCTCGGCCTGAACGCTTACGACGATTTACTGCAGGCCGCAGGAGAACATGTAGACTATATAAAGCTGGGCTTCGGCACTTCCCCGCTCTATCCGCGAGAGCTGCTCCGGTGCAAGATCGAACGGGCGAAGGCCTTGGGGATCGACGTTTATCCCGGAGGCACATTTCTGGAGGTGGCGGTTCAAGAAGGACTTATTTCGTCTTATTTCGACACCGTCGCGGCTTTGGGTTTCACCTGCGTCGAAATATCGGACGGAACGATTGAGTTGGACCGCAGTCTCCGCAGCGAGCTGATCGTCCGGGGCATCGAGGCCGGGCTTAAGGTCGTCACGGAGTACGGCAAAAAATGCTGGGGATCTTCGGTAGATATGGATGCATTGGTCGCTACGGTAACCGGCGATGTGGAAATGGGCGCGGAACTCGTTACGATCGAAGCGCGGGAATCGGGGATGGGCGTCGGCATCTTCGATGGGAACGGCGCCTGTAAAGACGAAGAGCTGAACGGTGTGCTCCGCTCGGTCCCCAGCCCGGATATACTCCTCTGGGAGGCTCCGCTCAAAAACCAGCAGATTCATCTGCTGGAGCTGCTGGGTCCGGACGTTCACCTGGGCAATGTCGCTCCGTCCGATGTGATCGCCCTGGAGGCGCTGCGCCGCGGCCTGCGTTCCGATACGTTTCATTTCGGAGAAAGACTCAGAAAAAGCGGCAGGGAAGAAGGCGCCGAAGTCCATGCGGATTGACGTCATCCCGGCCCTGAGTGAAGTGCGAAGCGAGCTGCTGACCGGGCGGACCGTGATCGTCATCGATGTACTGAGGGCGACAACCACAATCGTAACCGCACTGGAAAGCGGCAGCTCCGGCGTCCTTGCCGCCGAGTCCGTCCAGCAGGCTGTCATGCTGCGCGGGAAGCGGGATGTGCTCGGCGGGGAACGCCGCTGCCGGCGTATTCCCGGCTTCGACCTCGGCAACTCGCCGCTGGAGTACACGCCGGAAGCCGTAGGCGGCCGCCGGGTCGTGCTGACCACGACCAACGGCACACGGGCGCTGCAGAAAGCGGCGCCGGCGGACAAAATCGTGGCCGCCGCTCTGCTGAACGGCGAGGCGTGCGCCAGGGCCGCTGCCGCGTGGAAGCGCGACATCGCGGTTCTCTGCGCGGGAACGGCCGGCGCGTTCTGCTTCGAGGACGGCCTCTGCGCCGGACTCATCGTCTCCGCGCTGCAGCGGATCTGCGGGAGCGCCGCCGACGTCTGCGATCTCGGCCGCAGCCTTGCGGGCTGCTACGAGCGGCATGCGGACGATCCCGCCGCGCCGCTGGCGGCCTGCGATAGCGGGCGCAGGCTGGCCTCCATCGGCTGCGAAGCGGACACGGCCTTCGCCGCCCGCGTGAATGTCTCGGAGGTCGTACCTGTGCTGAAAGACAACGTCCTCGTCCCCTGTGTGCCGGCCAGGGAGCATCTTACCCGCTGAGCAGCAGCGCACCGGCAGGTGCCCGGCAGCCAGTCGGCTGATTGTAGACTGGCTGCCCGCTCGTTTATGAGCTGTCGCAGCCATCTGGCTGCCTGCTGTCGCTTATTTTCAGCCATCTGACTGCTTGCTGCCGCTTATTTTAAGCCGTATGCCAGCCACTGGCTGCCATTCGTTACCGGCCGGCTGTTGATTGTGGGCCATCTGCGTTGCTGATTGTCCATCGGCTGCATGCTCGTTTTCTGCTTCTTGCGGTCATCGACTGACAGGCCCCGCCCTCCGCTTGTTGTTCGCCGCCCGTATTGGAAAGTTGAAATCCTGCACGCCTGCAAAGAGCTCCTTCGTTCTAAAACCTGTCCCCTCTCATACAATAAAGGGAGACTGGTACAAGGGGTTTTCTCATGAACGGAGATCTGCTTCTCGTTATTCTGATCATTGTCGGCCTGATCGGACGCTCCCCCATCATTACAACGGCGGCTTGTGTCCTGCTCGTCGTCAAACTGATCAGCCTGGACCGCTATCTGCCCGCCATCGAACGAAGAGGGCTGGAACTCGGACTGCTGTTTCTGACGATGGGCGTGCTCGTCCCTTTCGCGAGCGAACGGATTTCGTATAAAGATATCTTGACGGTATTTACGACCTGGCCCGGCATTCTCGCGCTGTCCGGCGGCGCCATCGCCACCTACATGAACGGCAAGGGGCTCGATTTATTGAAAATCGATCCGCAACTGATCGTCGGGCTCGTGATCGGCTCTATTTTCGGCATCATTTTTATGCGTGGCATACCCGTCGGGCCCTTGATGGCGGCAGGCATTACAGCCGTTCTGCTGAAAATATTCACGTTCGTCGCCGACCGCATTTCCTGAGTTCCGACGTCCGGATTTTGCAGCCTGTAAATAAAAAAGCGCCGAACTGTCCGAGGACAGTTCAGCGCCTTGCCGGCCTCTAGAGGCCGGTTTTATTTGGGTTATTTTCATGCTGCAGCTTAAAAGGTTGCGGACGGACGACTAGCCTGAACGGAACGGCGAATTAACGTCTGTCCTGCGGGCCGCCCACGATTACCTGCTCCTGGGCGTCTAGCCCGTAAGCCGTGTGGAGAGCTTGCACGGCTTCCGCCAGCAGCTTGCCTTCGATCACGCAGGAAATTTTGATTTCCGACGTGGACACCATGTTGATGCTGACGCCGATTTTCGAGAGCTCGTCGAACATTTTCGCCGCCACTCCAGGTGTGCTGACCATGCCTGCGCCGACGATCGAGATTTTAACGAGATCGCCTTCGGAAGTCACTTCGCGGAAACCGATCTCACCACGGATGCCTTCGATGGTCTGAAGCGCCTTGTCCCGGTCGGAAAGCGAGACGGAGAAGGAGAAATCGGCCAGGCCGTTTAACACGCCGCTTTGTACGATAATATCCACGTCAATCTGTTCAGCCGCCAGGGATGTAAAAACTTTGGCCAGCTGGCCCGGTTTGTCCGGTACGCCCAGAATGCTGATTCTTGCGATATTTTTATCGTAGGCGATGCCTCTTACGACGATTCCTTGTTCCATCTCCGCTTCCTCCTTGACGTACGTGCCTTCGTTTTGAGTGAAACTCGAACGAACGACAAGCGCCACATTGTAATTTTTGGCATATTCCACTGCACGGGGGTGCAGGACCGCGGCTCCCAGATTGGCAAGCTCCAGCATCTCGTCATACGAGATTTCTTTCAATTTTCGCGCATTTTTGACAACACGGGGGTCTGTTGTGTAGATCCCGTCTACGTCTGTGTAAATTTCGCATAGATCGGCTTGAATCGCCGCGGCCATCGCCACAGCGGTCGTATCGGATCCGCCGCGTCCGAGCGTCGTGATCTCGCCGTCTTCGGTCATGCCCTGGAAGCCAGCCACGATCACGACGTTGTCTTTCTCAAGCGCCGTGTGAAGACGGTGCGGCTGAATGTCGGTGATGCGGGCTTTGCCGTGCAGGTCTTCCGTGATCATGCCGCTCTGCCAGCCGGTGTAGGAAACGGCGGGTTCGCCCAGATTTTGGATCGCCATCGATAAAAGAGCGACCGAAACCTGCTCTCCCGTAGTCAGCAGCATATCCATTTCTCTTGCCGGCGGTGCGCCGTCATATAACTGTTTGGACAGATCGATGAGATCGTCCGTCGTGTCGCCCATCGCGGAAACGACCACGACACAGCGGTGTCCTTCTCTTTTGCGGTCCACGATCCGCTTGGCCACGCGTTTCATCCGTTCGGCATCGCCAACGGAGCTGCCGCCGAATTTCATCACAATTAAAGACAACCCTGTTCACTCCCTATGCTTGCAAATGAATAATTGTAGATCATTATAGCATAAACGTTCGGAATTGTGGGAGCAGAAAACAACACTTCCCGACATTTCCCCTTATCCCTAGAAGATATGGAGGAAATCCCGTTTTAATTGTCCGTAAAAAAAGAAAGCATGCCTGCTCCGTTGTCCGGAAGCAGACACGCTTTCCTTGACGATCGACCCGATAGATTAACCCAGTACCACCCGGTCGTCGACGAATTTCTCGCCGCGGATTTTCTCGAATTCCCGGAGCAGTTTCTCCACGGTCAGATCCTGTTTCGAAGCCGCCGGAATGTCGAGGATGATCCGGCCTTTGTCCATCATGATCAGCCGGTTGCCGAGCCGGATGGCCTGCTCCATGTTGTGCGTCACCATCAACGTCGTGAGCTTGGACTCCTCTACGATCTGCTTCGTCAGCCGGGTAATGAGCTCCGCACGCGACGGATCGAGAGCTGCCGTATGCTCATCCAGCAGAAGAATATTCGGCTGCGTAAAGGTCGCCATCAGCAGGCTGAGCGCCTGGCGCTCCCCTCCGGAGAGAAGACCGGCCTTGGCGTTCAGCCGGTTCTCCAGGCCGATGCCGAGCCGCTCCAGATGTTCCTTGAACGCGAGTTTCCTCTGCTTGGTCACACCGAGACCGAAGCCTCTTTTGCCCGCACGGGCATGCGCCATAGCAAGGTTTTCCTGGATGGACATGGTCGGTGCCGTGCCCGCCATCGGGTCCTGGAAAACGCGGCCGATCCAGCGGCTCCGCTTGTGCTCGGAGAGCGACGTGATGTCTTTGCCCTCGATTCGGACGACGCCGTAATCGGGCTGCATGACGCCCGAAATGACGTTCATGAGGGTGGATTTTCCGGCTCCGTTGCTGCCGATGACCGTGACGAAATCGCCGGGAGCGAGATGCAGTTGAATGTCCGAAAGAGCAACTTTCTCATCCGGGGTCGCGGGATTGAATATTTTCGATACGCGATCAATGTGAAGCATGCTCCACACCTCCGCTCTTCTCCGCAAGTTCCGCTTTCCGTTTACGGATAACCGCCTTCTGTTTCAGAGAACTCTGGATTTTCGGCAGCGTTAACGCGATGATGACGATTAGTGCGGTCATCAGCTTCATGTCCGTCGATTCCAGACCGACCTGAAGCGCGATCGCCACGACGAACCGGTAGACGATTGCACCGAGCACAACGGCTAATGTGGCCCGGATAATCGTTTTAGACCCGAATAGCGCCTCCCCGATAATGACGGAAGCCAGGCCGACGACGATCATGCCTACGCCCATCTGCATATCCGCAAAACTGAGATATTGGGCGAACAGCGCGCCGGACAACGCCACCAGTCCGTTCGAGAGAGAAACTCCGAGGATAATGGTGTTACCGGTATTGACGCCGAAGCTCCGGATCATGCGTTTGTTGTCGCCCGTGGCCAGCAGCGCAAGTCCCAGCTCCGTGTGAAGAAACCAGTCCAGCGCCAGTTTGATGGCTACCACAAGGATCGGCATGATATACAGCAGCGATTCCTTGTTGATTAGAATCTCGCTTCCGAACAACGAAATCGTAGCCTTGCCCATAATTCTCAGATTGATCGAATACAGCGCGATCATCATAAGAATCCCCGAAAGAAGGGCGTTGATTTTGCCTTTTGTGTGCAGCAGACCGGTAATAAGCCCGGCGACCGCTCCTCCCGCGAATGCGGCCAATGTGGCGAGCAGAGGCGATATCCCGTGGGTAATCATTACCGCCGCGATGGAAGCCCCTGTCGTAAAGCTTCCGTCCACGGTCAAGTCCGGAAAATCCAGAATGCGGAAGGTAATGTAAACGCCGAGTGCCATAATCGCAAAAAGCAGCCCTTGTTCCAGCGATCCCTGCGCGACCGCTCCCCAATCGATAGTCATCATGTTCACTCCGTTTCGTGTTCAATCATAAGGCGGCTTCGAAATCCGAAGCCGCCCCCATTCTTTCTTATTCAAACAGGTTGGCCTTTTCTTTCACTTCCGCTTTCATTGCGTCCGTGACTTCAACGCCCATATTTTTAGCCGCTTTCATGTTGATGGCCAGATCGAGCTTTTTCGGATACCCGACCGGAATGTCCGAAGGCTTTTTGCCGTTTTTCAAAATTTCGACGGCTTGAAGACCTGTCGTATACCCCAAATCATAGTAGTTGGAGCCGTAGCCCGCAAAACCGCCGGCTTTAACGGAATCGTTCTCGCCTACGAATAGGGGCTTCTTGCCCTGCTCCGCGACCTGGATCACCGCGTTCAAGGCCGAAACGACCGTGTTGTCGAGCGGCACGTACAGCGCGTCGGCTTTGCCGATCAGAGACTCGGCTGCCTGTTTCACTTCCGAACTGTTGGAAGGCGATGCCTTCACGACTTTGATATTATGCTTGGCGAAAGCTTCCGTCGCCTGCTTCACCTGCACCTGGGAGTTCCGCTCCCCTTCGTTCGCAACGATTCCGATCGTCTTGACGTTAGGGAATTGCTTACCCACGAACTCCGTCAACTGGTCGACGGCTTTGGGATCCAGGTCCGAGGTGCCTGTCACGTTGCCGCCCGGCTTCTCGATGCTTTTCACGAGTTTGGCGTCGACGGGGTCCGTAACGGCCGTAAACAGAACGGGCGTGTTTTGGACCGTCTGCGCCGCAGCAAGTGCGGACGGGGTCGCAATGCCCAGCACGAGGTCTTTTTTGTCGGCTGCGAATTTCTGGGCGATCGAAGTGTTGTTGTTCATATCGTTCTGCGCATTCTGGTAATCGATCTCGGCCGTCTTCTTGTCTTCATAGCCGTTGTCCTTGAGGGCGGCGATAAAGCCTTGGCGGGCGGCGTCCAGAGACGGATGCTCGACGATCTGCATAATGCCGATTTTCACTTTTTTGCCTTCTGGAGCCGTGGAGCCCGTGCCGCCGGTTGTCTCCGGTCCCGCCTGTTTGCCGCAGCCCGCAGCGGTGACCAAAGAAGCCGCCAGTAAAAGCGTGACGAACGGTTTCATTTTCATTTTTGTTTTCCCCCTAAAATTAACCATCGGTTGAATTAATGTTTTACTGCATGAAAGCATAAAACCTGTAAAGCGTTATTGATATAATAACCCGCTGGCCTAAAGTCGTCAATGAAAACGTTTCATTCTTGAAACGATATTTTTTGCGCCCTTTTCCCGCGGTCCGCCGGAGCGCAAAAAGCCCCCGATTCCTTGGCGGGAATCGGGGGCTTGCCGTGCCAGTAAACTAGGCGCGGGAGATATATTTGCCTTCGCGCGTATCGATCAGAAGGACGTCGTTTTCGTTGATGAAAAGCGGCACCTGAACGTTCAGACCGGTTTCCACCTTCGCACTCTTCGTTGCGCCTTGAGCCGTGTTGCCTTTAACGCCCGGCTCGGTTTCAACCACTTTGAGCTCAACGCTGTTAGGCAGGTTGATCCCGAGGATTTCTCCCTGGTAGCTCATGATGTTGATGTTCATGTTTTCTTTGAGGAAGTTCAGCTCCCATTTCAGCTGCGCTTCTTCCAGGGAGATCTGGTCGTAAGTTTCCGTATCCATGAACGTGTATTCGGAACCGCTCGCGTAGAGGTACTGCATTTCGCGGTTTTCGATATGAGCGCGGCCCACGTTCTCGCCTGCGCGGAATGTTTTCTCCACGACGTTGCCGTTGCGCAGATTCTTCAGCTTGGAGCGTACGAACGCGGCGCCTTTACCCGGTTTCACGTGCTGGAAATCGATAACGGTGAATAAATCATTATCTACTACAATCGTCAAACCTGTTTTGAAATCGTTAACTGAAATCACGTCTCAAGTTCCCTCCTGGAAATAAATCAAATGGTGATAAACTCTTTCGTGGAATGCGTCAGCAGGCGGATGCCGCTTTGCTCGATGACGACGTCGTCCTCGATGCGGACGCCGCCGAAGCCCGGAATATAAATGCCCGGTTCCACCGTCACGACCATGCCGGGTTCGAGAACGCCGGCAAAGCCTTTGGCAAGCCGCGGCTGCTCGTGGACTTCCATCCCGAGGCCGTGTCCCGTACTATGGCCGAAGTTGTCCCCGTATCCGTAGCCGGCAATAATATCGCGGCAGAGCGCGTCGCCTTCGCTTCCCGTCATGCCGGGCTTCAAGTTGCCGACACAGTTCAGCTGGGCTTCGAGTACGATGCCGTAAATTTCCTTGTGCCTGTCCGAAGGCTGACCCAGCACGACGGTGCGGGTAATGTCGGAGCAGTAGCCTTTATACAAGGCGCCGAAATCCAGTTTGACGAATTCGTTGGGCTGAAGCACCCGGTCGCTCGCCACACCGTGAGGAAGAGCCGATCTTTCGCCGGAAGCGACGATCGTATCGAAAGAGGAGGATGTGCCTCCGTTCTCCCGGATGAAAATTTCCATCTCCAGCGCGATCTGCTTTTCGGTCACGCCCGTTCTCAATCTCGTAAGTATGTAAGAAAAAGTCCGGTCCGCCAGATCTGCGGCTTCCTGCATGATTTTGAGCTCGGACTCGTCTTTGACGATCCTGAGCTTCTCCACAATACCGCCGGTCGGGATCAATTCAACCCCTTGCAAATCGCCAGTATAGCCGGAATAAGCGGAATAAGTCAAGTCATTTTCTTCAAAGCCGAGCTGCTTGATCGACTCTTTGCCGAGAATATCCAGAATGGTCCGGCCGATTTTACCTTTATGGTCGATAACTTCGTAACCCGCCGCTTCTTTCGGAGCCTGCTCCATATACCGGAAATCCGTAATAAGGACGGCTCTGCCGCCCGTTACCAGCACGATGCCCGCGCTGCCCGTAAAGCCCGTCAGGTATCTGCGGTTAATGGCATTCGTAACGAGTACCGCAGGGATTCCCTGCTTGGTCAGCTGCCGGCGGAGACGTTCTAGACGCTTGTCCTGCATAATATCACCTAGCTTCCAAAAAATGTTGATGAAGCGCTCTTAATCCGAGCTCATAGCCGAAAGCCCCGAAGCCCGCAATCTGCCCTACCATCACGGCGGCCAGAACGGAACGGTGCCGGAACTCCTCACGCTTGTGAATGTTCGACAAATGCACCTCTACGGCCGGGAGACCGACCGATGAGATCGCGTCGCGGATGGCGTAGCTGTAATGGGTGAAAGCCCCGGGATTGATCAGAATCCCGTCCATCGTCCCGTGGGCTTCGTGAATCCAGTCGATCAACTGGCCCTCGTGGTTGGACTGGTGAAAGGTCAGCTGGAGGTCCAGCGTTCCCGCTATTTCCGTCATCGCCGCTTCGATGTCCTTGAGCGACATCTTTCCGTAAACGGCCGGCTCCCGTATACCGAGCATATTCAAGTTCGGCCCGTTAAGGACCAGCACTTTATTCACGCTAAGGCGCCTCCTTCATAGCCGGCCGAACGTGCTCCGGCTTCTCGCTTTACCGTAGCCATTTTACCATAAGTTGCTTGGAAAAGGTAGCTGGCTAAGCGGGTTTGCGGCTGTGCTCCTCCGTAAATTCGAAGGCGGTCGAATAGCCGATGAACATCCCCCAGAGCAGAAACAGGCAAAAATCCGTCAGGATCGTATTCCAGTCGCTGTAATACAGCCAGCCCATCATGCCGGTCCAAGGGCCGATCGCCAGATAGAGCAGACACCACCACGCAATCCCGTATCCGACTCCCATCCAGGGCCCTTTTACTTTCCCGAAAAGATACATATAGATGAACGACGCGAGGATCGAAAAACCGATAAAAAACAGCCAGCCCACCAGTGTTCCCTGCCAGGTAATCAAAAAGTCGTGCCGGTAGAACGGTTCGGCCAGAAAAGCGGGAATGATTCTCGTAAACTTGAAGATATATTCGATGATTTTAACGGCTCCCCAGATCACTCCCGCGAAAAAACCCAGATACAGAGCGAAAAAAGCACGGCTCGTCTTCTTCTCGCCTCCGGCCGCCCCGTTCTGCGAAAACGATTTTCTTTGGCCGCGAGCGGTTTTTCCATTCCCTTCCGTGACTGTTCCCTGCGTATTTGTAACCATTTTTCCTTTTCCTCCCGGCTAGTCCATTATCCGTAACTTTACGTCTAACCTAGTATGTACCAATTCCCTCTTCTTAATCGAAACATAAAGCGGTGGCATTCTGCTGGAAAATTCGCTAAAATAGAGAAGAAACCAGCTATTTAGAGAAGGTGGATAAATCGTGTCACAATCCAATACAAGCATTTACGGCGGACAAGCCGTTATTGAAGGCGTCATGTTTGCCGGGCGGAATGTTCATGTTACGGCGGTCCGCAAGAAAGACCGCTCTATTGATTTTCTTGAAGTTCCCAAGACCGAAATCGGCTGGGTCAACAAACTAAAGAAAATCCCGCTGCTCCGCGGCATCGTCGGTATTATCGAATCCAGCGCCAAAGGCGCGCAGCACCTCAATTTCTCCGCCGAAAGCTTCGCGGAAGAAGAGGAAGGCGAAGGCAAAGCTCCCGCCAAAGAAGAGAAGTCGGGTTTCAGCCTATCGATGATTCTCGGGGTTGCTGTAGTCGGCGTCCTGTCCTTCCTCATGGGGAAAGTGATCTTCACTCTCGTTCCGGCTATTCTGGAGGATGTCATGTTCGGCAGGTTCTTCGAACAGCATCAGATCTGGCATAACATCATCGAAGGACTGATCAAGATCGTTTTGCTCGTGTCCTATATTTACTTCATTTCGCTTACGCCGGTTATCAAACGGCTGTTCCAGTACCACGGCGCCGAGCACAAAGTCATTTCCGCCTACGAAGCCGGCGTCGAGCTCAATGTCCGTAACGTCCAGCAGTTCAGTACGCTTCATTACCGCTGCGGCAGCAGCTTTATCGTCTTTACCGTCATCATCGGGGTCATCATTTACTCGTTCTTCACCTACGACAATATGATTGACCGCATCGTACAGCGTCTTGTTCTTCTGCCGGTCATTATCGGCGTCTCTTACGAAGTGCTCCGTTTTACGAACTCGCTTCGTGAAGTGCCGGTTCTCCGTTTCCTCGGTTATCCGGGGCTCTGGCTGCAAAAGCTGACGACCAAAGAGCCTACGGACGATCAGGTGGAAGTTTCGATCGCCTCATTCAACCGGATGCGTGAAGCCGAAAGCCGGCTCACCCAGTCCAAGGCAAGCGCATGAACCGCCGCTGGTCGGCCGCTACCGTCGTCATCGCGGCGCTCGCTCTGATCGGTCTTGCCTACAGCTTAAACCAGTTTCTCATTCCCATCCTTGTACTCGGCCTGATTTTCGTCCTGTACAAGATGGGCACCCGGAAGCAGCAGGGCTCCTCCTACAAAACGCGCTCCGCGAGCCGCAAGCCGGACCGGCTCTCCGCGTCGGAGCGGAAGCGGAAAGCCAAATTCCGGGTCATTGAAGGCAGCAAGCCTTCCGACCCTCCCGAGGATCCGCCGAGATACCACTAAGAAGACGGAAACAAAAAAGCGAACCTTTTCGGGTTCGCTTTTTTTTATGGCCGGATACGCTGCCGGTCCCGCGGCTTTACTCTTGTACACCAATATTGTGCGCAAGGCCGGTACAACTTTTACATCCTTTGGGTATTTGGGATACCTGCAGCCGTCAGGCGAATCCAACCTATCCGGCCTAGACCCGCTCATACCGGCTTGCGCAGGACGTATTTTTCATAAGCGGATTCATACAGATGCATGGACCACTTGCGGAAATAGTCGTCGGAAGCCCGGTACCCCGCTTCATACAGGTTTTCGCTGTCCTCGAGCGTCAAATTGAACTGTGTCGAATTTACATTGAGCGCGGGAATTTTGATCGTCCGGAAATAGTTGTTCTCTTCGATGTACCGGGTATCGTGAGCATCCATCATCGTCGTAAACAAAGCCTGGAACATGGAGATAACCCCGTTGATTTTATGAATATGCTTCGGTATTTTGCCGACCAGAGAGAAGCCCAGGGTCGGAATGCGGCTCGGCTGCTGCTCCGGCTCGTCGAAAAGCCACAGCGGGAAGTTGCTCAGAATGGCCCCGTCCACAATGTACACAAACTGGTTGCGGAACGGTTCGTCGTGCCTGGTCTGCCGCGCGGGCTTCCGGATTTTCACGGGATCGAAAAAATACGGAATCGACGAGCTCATTCTAACGGCCCGGGCAATGGAAAAACGGCCGGGATCGATTCCGTACTGGGCAACGTCGTCAGGAAAAACGAGCAGCTTTCCCTGGGAAATATCCGAAGCCACGATTCGCAGCTGATTTTTGCGCAGATCGCCGAACTTCCGGATCCCCTTGACCTCCAGCTTCCGCCGGACCCAATCTTCCAGGGCGTCTCCGGAATAGAGCCCTTTTTTCCAAATCAGCCTGGCGGCCGATCCAACAATCCCGGTATCGAAAATGGGAGCGCGCTTTAAAAATTTGTGAAACGGAGTTTCAATAATAAGCCGCTTAATTTCTTCCCCCGTGTACCCCGCCGCGAGAAAAGCCGCCACGATGGAACCCGACGAAGTTCCCGCCACGTCGTGAAACTCGAATCCGTTATCCAGCGCCGAGCTGACAGCCCCTGCAAGTGCGATTCCTTTGACACCGCCGCCTTCGAATACCGCGTTTATTTTCATTCCGCCACCTCCGCACACCCTCCCTAGGTATGTATGCGGCAATGGACGTTCCTAGACGCGATTTTCGTGTTAAAAAACGAAAAAACGTCCGCCTTCTTGGTTCGGCAAACGTTTCGGTCTTATTCGGAGTCCGAGCTGCTGTCCAGCTCTGTCCTTATGTTTCGGAGATCTTCCAATCTGGCCGGATCCCGGTTCAAATATTCAATCAGCGTTTCGATGCAGGTAATGGAATCCCAGCTTAGATGATGCTCGATTCCTTCCACATCGCGGTAAATATTTTCTTCCTGAACACCGATGACGGTTAAAAACTGTTCCAGCAAAGCATGTCTGTCTACCAGCCGCTTGCCCATTTTTTTGCCTTTTGAAGTCAGAACGAGTCCGCGGTATTTCTCATATACCAGATATTTATCTTTATCCAGTTTCTGGATCATCTTCGTCACGGAAGAAGGATGCACTTCAAGGCCTTCGGCAATGTCGGACACACGGGCGTAGCCTTTCTCGTCGATCAGTTTGTAGATCCGTTCCAAATAATCTTCCATACTGGGCGTCGCCATCCCGAGTTCCCCCTGCTTTTGTTAAAATTAGTCGCTACCTTATTTGCTTAAGTATAATACCGTTTATTAACTAATAATGCAAGTTAACGGAATGCGCCGAAGCCTTTTCCGCGAACTTTTCCCACGGGTACGAGCCGTGTGCCGGGTGCAGACTATAGCCGAACGGAAGGACCGCTTCCGTTACTCCCCGTCTTAAAGGAGCACGCCATGGCTACTGAGCAGATGACCCGCACCCGAAGCACCGCGTTGTTCGTGCCTGAGCTCGTTTATTTCGAACCGGATGCCCTTTTGTATCCCAAAGGCAAACGCATCCTGGAGTGGGCCCAGAGCAAAGGACTGCCTATCCACATGACGACTTCCCACAACCGGATTACAAATCTGCCGGGCGAAACCGAGCTGGAAAAGTACCGGATCGCGAAGCGTACGCTTGTGGTGGGTATCCGCAAGACGCTGAAGTTCGATACGTCGAAACCGTCCGCCGAATATGCCATCCCTATTGCGACAGGCTGTATGGGACACTGTCATTACTGCTACCTTCAAACTACTCTGGGCAACAAACCTTATGTACGGGTCTACGTCAATACCGATGATATTCTTAAAGCCGCCAAGCAGTATATCGAAGAAAGGGCACCGGAAATTACCCGGTTCGAAGCGGCTTGTACATCCGATCCCGTCGGTTTGGAGCATATTACCGGCTCCCTTAAAGAATATATCGAATTTATGGCAAACGAACCGCTCGCCCGCCTTCGTTTCGTTACGAAATATCATCATGTCGAGCCTTTGCTTGATGCGAAGCATAACAAGCATACCCGGTTCCGGTTCAGCGTAAACGCTGATTATGTCATTAAAAACTTCGAGCCGGCCACCTCGGCGTTTCATGAACGCATCGAAGCGGCCGGCAAAGTTGCCTGCGCGGGTTTTCCGCTCGGCTTCATCATCGCCCCGATAATTTGGCACGACGGCTGGGAAAAAGGCTATGAGGAGCTGATCCTCAAGCTTCACAATGCTCTGCCCCCGGAAGCGCTCGACGACTTGACGTTCGAGCTGATCCAGCACCGTTTCACGAAGACGGCGAAGAATGTGATCGAACGCCGCTATCCCAAGTCCAAGCTGGAAATGGACGAGGCCAAGCGCAAATATAAATGGGGCCGCTACGGCCGCGGCAAGTATGTATATCCCGATGAGCAGGCGACCGCTCTGCGCGAGTTTATAACGGAGCAGATTTTCGATAAGTTTCCGAACGCCAAAATCGAATATTTTACCTGATCCTCCGGTCCGTCACAGGGTCAAAATTGCAGCCATTGGGGCGTTATGTTGTTCAGCCAGATTGTGATTTTGTACATCTGATTTGTGTACAGCAAGACGGCGAATACAATCATGACGCCTCCCCCTATTTTCATGATAGTGGCGGAGTAGCGTAAAATCCATTTGGTGGAACCGATAAAAAAGGATAAGACGAAAAACGGAATCGCGAATCCGAGCGAATAAGCGCTGATCAGCGGCAGCCACGAATCCGGTTCGGCGGCAGCCATCACAAGCATGGACGACAATATCGGACCGATGCAGGGCGACCAGCCGGCGGCGAATCCGATTCCGATCAGGACGGATCCGAGATAGCCCGCAGGTTTCCATTTCAGTTGAAGTTTGCGCTCTCTCATCATCCATTTCGGCTGGAAAATGCCGAGCAGGAACAACCCCATCACAAGGATAAGCAGAGCCGCAATTTGCCTGAGAAGATCCCGGTTCGTTACAAAAAACTCCGAAACGGAGCTGGCCGCGAGCCCCAGACTGTAAAAAATGATTGAAAATCCGAGAATGAATGCAAGCGTATGGGCCATCGTCTGCAGTCTGGCCGCGCCTTTCGTCTGCCCCGACTTAAGCTCACTGACCGAAATTCCGGTGATGTAAGACAAATAAGAAGGGTACAGCGGCAGGCAGCACGGCGAGATAAATGAAGCGAACCCGGCCCAAAAAGCGAGCCAAACATTAACATGCTGCATGTGTAAGCATTCCTCCTGCTTCCGGCCGCCGGTTTAAGCGCGGCGGACCGTTTTCCAAACCAACTGAACGATGAGGACGACGATCAGGGAAAGAACGATGGTCGCTCCAGGCGCAAAATCGTACCACGCCGCCAAGGCCAGTCCCGCGACGACACCGATCTCCGAAATGATGACGGACAGCACGACCGAATGCCGGAAGCTCTTCGCCGCAAGAAGGCTGCAGGCGACCGGAATCGTAAGCAGCGCGGATACGAGCAGCGCTCCTACGATCTTGATGGACACGGAGATGACCAGCGCCGTCAGCATCGTGATCATGATGTTGTACACTTTCAGCGGCAGCCCGCTAACTCCCGCCGCTTCCTCGTCGAAGAACATGAGGAACAATTCCTTAAAATGCAGGGCAACGACGGCGAGTACAAGAATACACACGCCGAAAACGACCCACAGGTCGCTGGAATCGAGTGTGTAGATGCTGCCGAAGAAATAGCTCATCACATTAATATTATACCCTTTGCCCAGCGTAAACAACAGCGTAGCCAGCGCTACCCCGCCGGACATGATGATGGCGATGGACAGCTCCGCGTACGTTTTGTACGCCTTGCGCAGCCGCTCGATCGCAAACGATGCCAGAAGCGCAAAAAGCAGCCCCATGCCGATCGGATATACGCCGAGAAGAAATCCGAGCGCCACCCCCGCGATGGAAACATGCGCAAGCGTATCGCCGATCATCGAAAGTCTCCGCAGCACCAGAAAGACACCCATCAACGGAGCGGTCAGCCCGATCAGGATGCCACCGATAAGTGCTCTTACAAAAAACGGTTCCGTAAAAATGTCCAAGCTGCTCGCCCCTTACTTACTTCCTCTTAATGCCTGTCACAAGGCGCTCTGCCTTCATTGACTAGTTTGAAGCTCTTTTACGGTAGAATGCGTCAGATCGGTCTCTTCGCAATTCTCGGGTTCGTGCGTGTGCTTCACGAAAAACTTCAGTCCGCCGCTCTGCGTCTGCGGCTCCGAACCGAGATAGGACCTCATCATTTCCCGGTCATGAGACACCATGATGAAGGTCATGTGATGATGCTGGTGCATATGGCGGATCATGTTAAAGAATACCGCCTGGCTTTCCGCATCGATCCCAACCGTCGGCTCATCCAGAATGAGCAGCTCGGGATTGTTGGCGATAGCACGTGCAAGGAACACCCGCTGCTGCTGTCCGCCCGACAGTTCCCCGATTCTGCGTTTCGCCAGATCTTCGATGCGCATCGCTTCCATCGCATCGTCACAACGGCGCATATCCTCTTTGGTCAGGCGCTTGTACAGTTTCTTTTTCGTGTACAGCCCTGACATAACCACTTCGCGGACGGTTGCCGGGAACAGCGGATTCAGCGAATTCTTCTGCGGTACGTACCCGATACGCTCCCAGTCCCGGAACTGCCGGATCGGCTGTCCGAACAAGCGGATATCGCCTTCGGTAGGCTTATGCAGGCCGACCAGCATCCGCAGAAGCGTCGTTTTACCCGCTCCGTTCGAACCGATCAGACCTACAAAATCTCTTTCCAGAACATCAAAATTTAAATCCGTTATAACCGGCTTGCTTCCGTAGGAGAAGGAGATGCCGCTAAATTCCACGATTTTGTTATGGCAGGCGTCCGGTTTCCACGTTTCCATTCCGTTCTTCTGCTCCCTTCGCCGCCAGGCGGCTTTCTCTTCTGTCACTTCGATATTGAGTCCCTTCTATTGTAAAGCTTTCGTCAAATTTTTCAAATTTTCTTCCATCACGGAAATATAATCTTTGCCCTGCTTAACCTGCTCTTCGGTCAATCCTTCCAGCGGATTCAATACGAGCGTTTCGACGTTCGCATCTTTGGCCAGCGTTTTCGCCAGTTTGTCCGAAACCAGTTCTTCGAAGAAGATATATTTGATCCCGTGATCCCGGATATACTCTCTCATTTTCTTCATATCCTGAGCGGTCGGCTCGGCATCCGGAGAAAGGCCCATAATGGCCATCTGGGTCAGCCCGTAGTCGTGGCATAAATAAGCGAAAGCCTGGTGGGACACGGCAATTTCTTTCTTCGGCAGCCCGGAAAGGCTCTCCTTATACTGCTTATCCAGAGCGTCCAGTTTGGCCGCGTAAGCCGAATAGTTCGCTTCATAGTCGCTCTTGTGCGCCGGATCGGCTTCTACGAGAGCGTTTTTGATGTTCTCGGACATTTTTTTGGCATTCTTGGGACTCAGCCATGCGTGAGGGTCCGTATCTTTTCCGGCTTCTTCCGTGTGATTGTGTTCGTCCTTGCCGTGATCGTGCCCGTCCGCCTCTTCCCCGGCTTTAAGAAGTTCGACTCCCGTGCTCGCTACGACCGGTTTTACCTTGCTGTCTTTCAAACTTTTGAGGAAATCGTCCACCCAGCCTTCAAAACCCGCACCTTGATACAGGAAAAGCTGGGAATCGCTGATGTTCTTGATATCCCGGCCCTTCGGTGTCCAGTCATGCGGCTCCACGCCCGCCGGTACCAGGTTGATGACATTCACATAGGAGCCCCCGACCTTGACCGCAAAATCATAAAGCGGATAAAAGCTCGTCGTTATATTCATTTTATCCTCTACGACCGCCGACTTTTGGCCGCCTCCGCAACCTGCCAGCAGGAGAGATATCGCCAGTGTCAACCCTGTAAGTATACGCCGTCTTTTCATAGAAAATAACTCCTCTCAGCAGCCTGTCACGATAATCAAGCTGTGTAAATCGTAATTATTTTTATTTACCTGCTGATTATACGGAGACAACCCGCCGCCTGTCAATACTAATCATAAAGATTACGATTAATAGACAAAAATTCCTTCCACCCATGTCAAAACCCGGAAAAACGCGAAAGATATCCGCATTTTTTCCGGGTCGGGAAAGGGTGTTTATTTCACGATTGCGCCGTTCGGCATCGAATCCGGCACGGTCGCCAGCGTCAGCCCGTCGCCTTCGGAAGCCGCCAGGATCATCCCCTGCGACTGCACGCCGCGAAGCTTCACCGGCTTCAGGTTCGTCACGCAGATGACCTTGCGTCCGACAAGTTCTTCGGGCTTGTAGTACTTCGCGATGCCGGAAACGACCTGCCGCTGCTCGTAGCCGAGATCCAGCTGAAGCTGAAGCAGCTTGTCGGCGCCCTTGACGGGCTCCGCCGCCGTTACCTGCGCCACGCGCAGCTCCACCTTCGCGAAATCGTCGATGCCGATTTCGGGCTTCGCTTCCGGCGCGGGCTTGGCATCCGCCGCCGGAGTATTCACGGCCGGAGCGGACCCTTCTGCCGCGGATGCAGGCTCGGCTGCGGCTTCTCCGGCCGGCGCTTGGCCGCCTGTCATTGCGGCGGCAATGAAGGCGACCTCCTCCGCCATATCCAGGCGCGGGAAGAGCGGATCGCCTTTGGCCGTTTTCGTGCCGGGCGGCAGCAGTCCGAACGTGTGGGCGCTGTCCCACGCGGTAAGCGCTCCGGCCTGGATGCCGAGCTGCTCCCAGATCTTCGCCGGCGTGCGGGTCAGGAACGGCTGCAGGAGCACGCTGACGATGCGCTGCGTCTCGAACAGGGCGTACATGACGGAGCCGAGCGTGCCGTGGTTAACGTCGTCTTTGGCCAGAGCCCACGGCTGCGTCTCGTCAATGTATTTGTTGGCGCGTCTGACAAGCGCCCAGATAGCCGACAAGGCGGTGGAGAACTCCATTTTCTCCATCTGAGCTTCCACGGTTTCAACCGTTTCTTTCGCCGTTGCGATCAGTTCCTTGTCAAAAGCCGTTGCTCCCGGCTGGAAGTCCGGAACGACGCCGTCGAAATATTTGCCGAGCATCGCCAGGGTCCGGTTGAGCAGGTTCCCCAGGTCGTTGGCGAGATCGTAGTTGATCCGCTCGACAAACGCTTCGGGCGTAAAGGTGCCGTCCGATCCGAAAGGCACTTCGCGCAGCAGGTAATAACGCAGCGCATCGAGGCCGAAATGGTCGATCAGCGTTACCGGATCTACGACGTTGCCTTTGGATTTCGACATTTTGCCGTCCTTCATGAGAAGCCAGCCGTGCGCGAACACTTTTTTCGGCAGAGGCAGGTCCAGGGCCATCAGCATGATCGGCCAGTAGATGGTGTGGAAGCGGACGATCTCTTTGCCCACGAGATGGACGTCTGCCGGCCAGTAGCGCTCATACTTAGACGGATCTTCGCCGCCGTAGCCGAGGGCCGTAATATAATTGGTCAGCGCGTCGATCCAGACGTAGATGACATGCTTCGGATTGCCGGGCACTTTAATGCCCCAGTCGAACGTCGTCCGCGACACGGCCAGATCTTCCAACCCCGGCTTGATGAAGTTGTTGATCATTTCGTTCTTACGGGATTCCGGCTGAATAAACTCCGGGTTTTCTTCGTAATACCGTAGCAGTCTGTCGGCATATTTGCTCATGCGGAAGAAATAGCTTTCTTCTTTCACCCATTCGACGGGGCGGCCGCAGTCCGGGCATTTGCCGTCGACCAGCTTGTTTTCCAGGAAAAAGGATTCACACGGCGTACAGTACCAGCCTTCGTAAGTATCCAGGTAAATATCTCCCTGCTCAGTCAAACGGTCGAAGATTTTCTGGACGGTGTCCTTATGCCGCTGGTCCGTCGTACGGATAAAATCATCGTAGGAAATATCGAGCCGGCTCCACAAGGATTTAATGCCGTCGACGATTTCGTCCACGAACGCCTGGGGAGTCAATCCCTTTTCCTTCGCTTTACGCTCGATTTTCTGACCGTGTTCGTCCGTGCCCGTCAAATACATGACATCATAGCCGCGAAGCCGCTTGTAGCGCGCCATGGCGTCTCCCGCCACCGTCGTATAGGCATGCCCGATATGAAGTTTGTCGCTGGGGTAATAAATCGGTGTCGTTAAATAAAAGGTTTTGCGGTTGTTGTCCATGTTACCCATCCTCTTTCTTCGTAATGTTCTATAAAAACGAGACGCGGAAGCGGAAAATCACAAAAAGCCCCCGTCCAACAAAGGGACGAGAGCTGTGCTCACGCGGTACCACCCAGATTCCTCCGCCTCTTGCGAGGGCGAAGCTCGGCAGCCGCCGGCTGCCCGGCGGCTCTGTCCGTTAACGCCGGACAAGCGATGCCCCCTTACGCCCTGACTGCGGAAGTGCACTCCTTCCTCATCGGGGCCGCTCGAAGGCATGTTCTCCGGGACCATACTCCGGGGTTCGGACAGCACCGGCTTTCACCTGACCCGGCTCTCTGCAGCAGCTTCCTCCCGTACTCATCCGTTCATCGAACATGTATATTCCTATAATGAAGATCGCTCTAATTCCATTGTTCCCGCGAAAAGGCAGGTTTAACCAACAATATAGCGAATCCCGCAAATTGTGTCAACCGGTATTTCGCCCTTATTTCCTGGGTGCCGGAACCGGATCTACCCCGCCCGGGTGAAAAGGATGGCAGCGGCAAATCCGCTTCGCCGCTAGCCATGACCCGTATAACGGCCCATGCCGCTCTATCGCCTCCAACGCGTACTGGGAACAGGTCGGATAGAAGCGGCAGGTAGGCGGTTTGAGCGGGGACAAATATTTACGGTAGGCATGAATGGGTGCCTGAAGCACCTTTTTCATTTCTGGCATTCTTTGCAGTACCCGTAAATTTCGAATTTATGTTTGACCGCCTTGAAGTCTTCCGGCAAACCCTTCACCTCGTCCATGGGACAAAAGACGAACGGAATCGTTTTCTCGCACTGCAGGCAGATCAGATGATGATGATGGTCCATTTCCGAACAGCGGGCACGGAATTTAATCCCGTCTTCGAAAACAAACTGTTCCAGGACGCCCATGTCGTGCATGATTCTCAAATTGCGGTAGACCGTATCAAAACTGAGGCCGCCGTATGTTTTTCCCATGCTTTCATACACGGCTTTCGGTGTCACATACCCTTCGGACTTGGCGAACAATTCCGCCAGCGTGCGTCTTTGATCGGTTATCCGCATCCCTTGTTCGGACATGGCCTGTATAATTTCTTCGGCTTTCACTGCGGTCCCTCCAAGCTGCATCTTATCTCTTAATAATGCCTTATTAGGACACCAGCGTCAACAAGAGTGGGCCGAAGGTCCCTCTTGAAGAGGGCGGCAGCGGGAAGATACCGGTCCTTCCTCATTCCGGCTTGCGGCAGACCTAATACACAGACGGCTTATCGGCAATGCCGGGAAAGTCGCGCAGGTTGCTTAAACCCCGTTTACCCTCTCCCGCTTTCTTTCATTTCGTCGTCCGCATAGTAAATCAGCCGCTCTCCCGGAGCAAACAGCTTAAACTTCTGGTAAGGATACGTATGATGGACATAGTCGACAAAATAGGCCGGATTCTCCGTATTGAACGCGAACAGGTCGTAGTGCATGGGCACAATCAAATCCGCTCCGATTCCGACTCCGAGATCCGCGGCTTCCCGGAAATTCATATTGCCCATGAGATTCGCTTCGTATCTCTTGATATCCCGGCCGTTAATAGGCAGGCAGGCAATATCGATCCGGTGCGGGCGCAGCGTCTCCAGAAGGCCCGCGTACCCGACCGTATCTCCGGCATGATACAGCGTAACCCCGTTAAGTTCCACGACATAGCCGAGATAGCGGTGATTCCCGTTCTCATCCGTTTCGAACTCTTCGTGCTTGCCGGCCACGGGCATAATCCGCATATCCCGGAAATCGATCATCTGCCCTGCGCGGGCTCCGATGACCGCGTCCGGAGCAATTCCCAGCTCCGTCAGCTGCGGAACCACCGGGGCCGGACAGATCCACGACGCTTGCGGGGAAGCGATAGCTATAGCGCGTACGGAGACCGGATCGAGATGGTCGGGATGATCGTGCGTGATCAGGACGAGATCCGCGTGCCCGATGAGCTCCGGTGAAAGAGGCGTTTCGAAGTTGCGCGGCGAATTGCCGAACTCGTCATCTATGTAATTGCTTAAATACGGATCCACATATCCGATAATTCCCGCCGCTTTAAAAGCCATGCCTTCCTGGCCCAAATGCCAGAGCGCAATCGCCTTATCCGGAACGAGCGTCCGGTCGATTTGTCCGATTATCGCTTCGCCCCGCATTGTTTTGTCTTTATCTTTGTCTTTTTTATCTGCCATCTGACATCGCTCCTCTTCGCTGGATTGAGAACTCCATCCGGTTTTTTAGCCGTTTTCTCCTTGTCTCAAACAATTTTCCGGGTTTTGGCAGGGGGGAGCGTTTCGGTTTCCGGCAGGAAGTATACTATAATGAGTATGGCTTTATTCGATAAGCGCACGGAAAGATTCTAGGTCGGAAGGAGCTGACTCTATTGATTATCGATGTTTTTCAGGATACTGTATGTCCCTGGTGCCGGATCGGCAAGTCCTATCTGGCGGAAGCTCTCGATTTACGGAAAGGCGAACAAGTCACTGTCCGCTTCCGGGCCTTCCGCCTCGACCCGTCTATCCCGCCTCAGGGCGTCCCCTTTACGGAAGCGATGAACCGGAAGCTGCAGGACCCCGGCGGAGGAAAGCTGCAGGCCGTACTGGACGGTGTCACGCGGGCCGGACGGCAGGCAGGCGTTGCCTTCCGTTTCGACCGGATCGCGTCGATGCCCGATACCCGCCTCTCTCATCAGCTGATTGCCGCCGTACCGGAGAGCTCGAAATCACTTGTCCTGGACCGCATTTACCGGGCCTATTTTGAAGAAGGCCTCGATATCGGCATGGAATCCGTACTGCTGCGGATTGCCGGAGAATGCGGATTAAATCCCGCCGAAACCTCGAAGCGCCTTCATCACGATGACGTGGAAAACAGCGTAAGAGCCGATTATGCTCTTGCTAAGCGGCTGAACATAAACGGTGTGCCTTTTTTTATCCTCAATAAAAAAGTCGGTTTCTCCGGAGCAAGACCTCCCGAGGCTCTGCTGGACATTATGAAGCGCGTAAGCGAGGACCAGGGATAGCGCTGGCTGTACGGACGGGATGCTTCCTCCCGCAAGTTGGCACGAATCGTTAGACGGCTTCCCACTTAAATTTCGCCTTCCCGGGCATACGTCCATAACAACCGCCCCTGCCCTTCATAAGATATTCTGTAAACAAAACATGAACTTAACTTCAAGGAGGCGTTTTATATGTCGGGTTGCGGAACAGGCGGAATCGGCGGCGGTTGGTACACGAGCACAACGGTCATTTTGGTCCTTTATATCCTGCTGGTCATTATTCTCGCTACATTCTAAGCGGGTAATAAACAAGGTCTTACAGTCTTCACCATAGAAAATAAACACAAGAAAACGCCGCGGAAACGCAGCGTTTTCTTGTGTTTTATTAGGAGACGACCTGTTGAAGCAGCACTTCTTCTTCAGGACGTTCTTTGCGTACGATCAGCCGCACGATCCGCATATGCTCCACTTCGTCGATAATAAACTGAAGCGGGCCGAGATGGATGCGCTGGTTTTTCATAGGCGGAATTTCCACCTGGGAATAAATCCAGCCGCCGATCGTATCGTAATGCTCCGTCTCGATTTCCGTACCGAAGTGATTGTTCACTTCTTCGATAAGCATCATGCCGTCGATCGAGTACGTAAATTCGTCTTTCTTCTCCATAACGGGACGCTCATGGTCGAATTCGTCCTGAAGCTCGCCAACGATTTCCTCCAGAATGTCTTCAACCGTTACAAGCCCCGAAGTACCGCCGTATTCGTCGATCAGCAGCGCCACTTCCGTTTTGCGTTTCTGCATCAGCTTCAGCAGCGTGCTGATCGGCATCGATTCCGGCACTGTCATGAGCGGTCTTATAATCTTGCGTATGTCGTCAAGCTCGTCGCTTGCTACTAATAAATCCTTGATATGGACAAAACCGATAATGTTGTCTTTGTCCGGGTCGCAAACCGGATAACGCGTGTAAAGCTCCTGAATGGCCATTTCCTTGTTTTCTTCGAAGGAATGGGCGGCATGCAGGCACACCATTTCCGTACGCGGAATCATAATTTCGCGTGCGTTCGTATCCGCGAATTCAAAAATATTATCCACCAGGGTAAGCTCCGTATTGTCGATCAGCCCGTTCCTGTGGCTCTCTTTCATCAGCAGGCGGATCTCGTCCTCCGTATGAACCGTATCGTGGTCGCCCTCGGGTTCAATACCGGATTTGCGGAGCAGCCAATTGGAGGTTCCGTTCAGCATCCAGATGAAAGGATACATGATTTTGTAAAAAATCAGCACCGGACCGGCAACCCAAAGAGTCACTTCTTCCGATTTGCGGATCGCATACGTTTTGGGAAACTGCTCCCCGATAATAATGTGAAACGCCGTAATAACCGAGAATGCGATAATAAAAGAAATGGTGTGAATAATAACAGGTGGTACACCAATGTTGACCAATAGCGGTTCGAGTACAGATGCCACCGTAGGCTCGCCGATCCAACCAAGCGCCAAAGACGTCAGGGTTATGCCGAGCTGGCAGGCGGACAAATACGCATTCATGTTCTGAACGATTTTGCCGGCGAAACGCGCCTTCACATTCCCTTCCAGGGCGAGCGCATCAATACGGCTTGCGCGCACTTTCACCATCGCAAATTCCGCCGCCACAAAAAATCCGTTCAGTAGAACGAGAACCACAATCAGTACAAAATTAAATAACACTGGTAAAGGGTCACTATCCAATTAATCCCTATCCGCCTCTTGGAAGCAGACAGGTACACCTCCTTTTAAGTTGAAAAATGAAAGATCAAAAAGGTTTGAATCTTTCCTACTTTACAGTATAGCGTCTCGCGGTTTTTGAAGTCAAAGCCAGGGATAGCCAGCATGAAGGCGCGAACCGGAGCATCGTCCGGATTGTGACACCCCTTTCGCACTTTTTAAGGATTTACTCCATGCTATTCGCTGCGGCTTGGAATTTATACCATTTTCCGCACTGGAGCGGCCTCCATTTTCTAATCCGCGCATAAGTTTCGTCATGCATTCCCATATTAAAATAAGAACTTCATCAAAAACTACCGCCGGGAGGAATGTGATTATGCCTGGTATCCGGTACCGGTCCTGCAGGCAGCTTGTTGCGGCCGTTTTGGTGGCAGGCGCGTCTCTGTTTACGGGACCCGGAGGGTTAGCGGCGGCACACCGTGAAGAGCCTCCGGCCGTCACCGTCCGAAAGGCCGCCATCATCATCGACGACCTCGGCAACAACATGAAAGGCACCGATGCGATTCTGGATTTGCCTTTCGCGATTACGGCCGCCGTTATGCCGTTTCTCCCTTCCTCGCACAGCGATGCCGAGAAAGCGTTCGGCAAAGGCCACGACGTGATCGTCCATCTTCCGATGGAGCCCCGCAGCGGCCGTAAGAGCTGGCTTGGCCCCGGTGTGATAACCACCGATCTGAGCGACGACGAGATCCGCAAACGGGTTAACGCCGCCATTGATGACATCCCGCACGCTATCGGAGTGAACAATCATATGGGCTCCAAGGCAACGGCCGATGAGCGCGTGATGCGGCTTGTGATGGAAGTGCTGCGCGAAAGGGGACTCTTCTTTCTGGACAGCCATACGAATTACCGCAGCATCGCCTGCCGGGAGGCCAAAAAAGTCGGCGTGCTTTGTTTGGAAAACCATCTTTTTCTGGATGATATCCATACGAAAAGCAAAGTAACCCAGCAGATTCAGCTGATCGGCGCCCACTCCAAAGCGCATCAGCCCTGCATCGCCATCGGGCATGTCGGTGCCAAGGGGGAAATCACGGCCTCCGCCCTAAGGGATACGCTGCCGAAATTGAAGGACACGCTGTCCTTCGTCAAACTCAGCGAGTTGTACAAGCCTCCCGTGCCCGAAACGGCTCCGTGAACAAGCCGGATCGTCTCTACCCTAATTTTCGAATACGAAAATGGTGACCGGCGCCGTTATGCGACTCTGTACTTACGGGCAGGGAGCAGCGCACGAATATATACAAGAAGCCCTTGATCGTCTTTACCTGATCAAGGGCCTTTTGTCGTGAAAGCTTATCTTTTTCCGCTGAAGTTCCGATTTATAAATTGCCGGGGTCTTCGGGATTAACCGGAGGCGTGGTTTCGCCTTTGCCGTTATCGTAGGCGTTCACTTCGAACGTAATGATTTTGTCGTACAGGATGTAATCCTTGCGGTTTTTAAACGGTCCCTTGTTGTTCTCGTGCTTGTCGATCGCGAACATAACCGGGCCTTTGCCTGCCGCACGGCCTTCGTACCACGCGATAAATGCGTTAACTTCGTTCATGGAAAGGTCGTACTCTTTCTCGGTTCCGTTGTTAAGCGTAATGACGAGAATGGCGCTGTCACCGGATTCTTCCTCCGGCGGAATGACTACGTCTCCCGCTTTAGGAGTGGCGGACGCTTCGTTGGACGGCGCGCTCTCTCCCGCTGCGGCTACCGCCGTTACTACATAGTAATAAGTCGTGCCGTTAACGACATTTGTATCGGTGTAGCTATAAGTCGCGCCCGTAACCGAACCAACGGTTACGTACGGACCGCCTGCGGTTGTGCTGCGTTTTACGTTGTAGCTTGTCGCATTGTTCACGCTGTTCCAGGCAAGCGTAACTTTCTTATCACCGCCTGCGGCTGTCAGGTTAAGCGGAGCTGCAACCGGCGGCTCGACGGCTTTGCCGAAGACGTTCCATTCACGGAAGTTACCTTCCGTATGTTTAAGCACTACCGAGGTCACGTTTTTCGCGGGAGACGGTAAATTTTCTATTTTGTTGTTCAAAGTCGGTACATAAGGAGTGTCGATGAGCTTTTCATCCGCATCATAAAATTCTATTGTTGAGCCCGGAGCGCCATAGACAATAATCGACTCAATATTCACTGGCGTCTTAAAAGAATACCAGGCCATTCCGCGAACAAGCTGCATGCTGTATCCATCGTTATCAGTCATAATACGGGTCGTTCCTGTGGAACTGCCGAAGGTTTTACCAAGATCCAGTACTTTACGGTCCAATAATCCGCCTGTGTATATGGTCGCTTCCGGTTTTATCGATCTTTCTAAAGAGGGAGCACTTTCTCCGGCTGCATTTACGGAAGTTACTACGTAATAATAAGTTTTCCCATTCACTACAGACTCATCGGCATAGGAAGTTCCTTTCACATTCGCGATCAGAGCATACGGCCCGCCAGGAGAAGCGGATCTTCTCACATTATAGGATTCAGCCCCGGTCGCTTTCCAATCCAAATCAACCGATTTGTCACCTGCCTGAATCCAAGTAATCATTGTGGGCTCTGCTTTATAGATCGCCGTTTCAAAAACGTTCCACTCGAATACATTTAAGAATGGATGTTTTAAGACAATAATCGATACATTCTTTGCAGGTTCAGGAAGAGTTTCAACACCATCGTTCATGATTGGAGTGTAAGGATCAGCCACTTGTTTATAATTCGAATCATAAAATTCGACAACCGCCCCTTTAGCGTTCACAATTACGGCACCTATAGTTTGCGGAGTTGCGAATTGATGCCATACAATCGGGTGCTGCATATAATGCCTAGTTGAAGCATCGCCATCCGTTATTGCTGTTACATCGGCGCCTGTCGGCTCATGATAACTAGGACCCGTTTTCAGCGGAACTTTATCCAACAAGCCGCCTGAATAGGTTCCTGCAGCAGCGGCTTCGTTTTGACTAACAACACAAATAAAAAAAGCCAAAAGAAATGCAAATAAACCCAACTTTTTATTCATTTTCATTTTTCCTCCACTAATAACACATTTTATTTATTATAATATTACTATAGACCTATAATATAAGCTATATATTTTTAAATATAATCTTAAAAACCTATAAATTTATTTCTAAGTAATATTATTGAAATAGAATGACATAACAAAAAGAACTCCAACTAAACTTTATAGTTGGAGTTCTTTTCTGGTTTTTCACCGATTTTAAACCGATTCAATTATTCCGCATCCGCAGTAATATCCAGAATCACTTTGCCTTTGTTCCGGTTCGCTTCCATCCACTCGTGGGCTTCACGCACACGGCTCCACGGGAAAATCCGGTCTACGACCGGATGGAGGGCACCGTCCGCAAAGCCGGGACCTGCCTGCTGCCAGAACTGCTGGGTCAGCCGGATTTTGTCCTCGCGGCTGCGGCTGCGCAGCGTGGAACCGATGATGGAAATCCGTTTCATCAGCATAGGATTCAAATCAAAGCTCTCCATCGGGACTTCGGAACCGCCCGTCATGCCCACGAGGACGATACGTCCGCCTACGGCCGCACTGGCCAGATGGTCCGTAAAATACGGGGCACCCACGAGATCGAGCACAATGTCGCTGCCATGTCCGCCCGTTACCTCCTTAAGCCAAGGGACGAAGGAGCCTTCGCGGTAATTCCAGCCGCCTTCCGCGCCAAGCTCCCGGCAAAACTCCAACTTTTCGCTGGAACCCGCCGTCACCAGGGCATGCGCTCCGAATTCCCGGGCCAGTTGAATGGCAGCCGAACCGACGCCGCTTGCACCCGCATGAATGAGCACGTAGTCTCCTTCCGACATTCCTCCCAGTTTAACGAGGTTCAGATAAGCCGTCAGAAATGCCTCCGGAATAGCCGCTCCTTCCGCATAGCTCAGGTTAGCCGGCAGACGCATCGCCATTCCCGCGGGAACGGCTACCCGCTCCGAATAACCGCCTCCGGGAAGGAGCGCACAGACGCGCTCGCCTTCTCTCCAGCCGGTAACGCCGCTTCCTACACCTATAACAACGCCTGCCATTTCCAGGCCGAGTATATCCGATTCCCCGGGAACCGCGGGGTATTTACCTTCACGCTGCATCAGATCCGCACGGTTAAGACCTGCCGCCTTTACTTGTATAAGCAGTTCGCCTTCGCCCACAACAGGGTCCGGCTTTTCCCCGATATACAGCTCTTCCGGTCCGCCATATTGTTTGATCTGTACCGCCTTCATCGGGATCACTCCTCTGGTTGATAAACATCTGCAATAGGTATTAGTATACCACGCGCGCAGGGCATTTGCTTGTCCGCCCCCCGGCAGCAAAGTTGTTCCAACCGAGGTATACTTAAACTATCCGCTTGAACTTTAGACTCCGGGACGACATTAACCGTAAAACCGCACTTTTTCTTAAAAAGACATCCCTGCAGCCAACCAGCAATCAGCAATCAGCAGTCAGCCGTGCCCGCAAAAAACAGAACAGAAAGCGAGGCTCCCGATCATGACTCCTTCCAATCGATCCAACCGAATTTGTTCGCTTTTTCAAATCCGCTACCCCCTTATCCAGGCCGGAATGGCCGGCGGAAGCACGACGCCGGCACTCGTAGCCGCCGTATCCGAAGCCGGCGGCCTCGGGACGCTCGGCGCCGGCTACATGACGCCGGAGCAGATTTCCGCCGCCGTCCGCGAAATCCGCAGCCGGACGAGCCGCCCTTTTGCCGTCAACCTGTTCATTCTGCCCGAACCCGGGCAAGGACCTCATGAACAGGAGCAGCGGCAAAAAGCCGACGAAGCGTGGCGGCTGCTCGCTCCCCTGCGGGAGAAGACGGGCACCCGCGAGGAGCGTCCTCCCGCCGTGTGGAGCGAATCGTACCGGGAACAGCTCGCCGTCCTCCTGGAGGAGCGGGTCCCGGTATTCAGCTCCACATTCGACGTGCCGGATGCGGCGGCTCTCGCGGAATGCGCGCGTCTCGGCATCCGGACGATCGGCACCGCGACGACCGTGCGGGAAGCCGCCGCGCTGGAGGAAGCCGGGGTCGACGCGATCGTCGCCCAGGGCAGCGAAGCCGGCGGCCACCGCGGCACGTTTCCCCGCGAACGCGACGACGAGCTGCCGCTCATCGGCACGATGGCCCTCGTGCCTCAGATCGCGGACCGCGTCCGTGTGCCGGTCATCGCCGCCGGCGGGATCATGGACGGCCGCGGCATAGCCGCCGCGCTGGCCCTCGGGGCGGACGCCGTGCAGCTCGGCACGGCGTTCCTCGCCTGCGCGGAAAGCGGCGCTCACGCCGTCCACAAGGAAGCCGTACTCGCCGCAAGCGACGAGTCCACCGTGCTCACGCGGGCGGTGTCCGGCAAGCGGGCCCGCGGCATCCGGACGGCGCTGCTGGAAGAGCTGCAGCCTTTGGACAGCCTGCTTCCCTCCTACCCCGCCCAAAATGCTCTTACCCAGGGCATCCGCCGGAATGCCGCCAAAGCGGGTAATCCGGCCTATATGGCCATGTGGGCGGGCCAAGCCGCCTCTCTCGCCAGAGGCAGCGGAGCCGCGCAGGTCATCGAAGAGCTGATCCGGGAAACCAACGAGGCGTTAAACAGGATGAGCGGACGAAAGCTCTGATCGTGAGCTGCCTGTCTGCAGCTTAGGGATTTGATAAAATCCCGCTAAAATCCAAAGAAAAAGGGCCCAAATCCCGCTTCTGCCAACGACACCGCAAACGCTCTATAAGAGGAGAACTGCTCCCGGCGTGCGGGTGTGGCTACCGTCATGCGGCGCAGAACCGTTCGCCGGGAGCAGTGAAAAGGTGTACCCTCGCTGCTTCTTTGGCATCGCTGTGCGGTTGCGCTTGCTCAAATGAGCCGCATGTGATCGACCGGCCGCAGTCGTGCAGCGAAACACCGCGCGCTGGAAACCCCGAGGAGTTCGATGACAGCCCTATCGGATCCAGCCAGCCATGATGCAAGAATCTACACGGTTGGAGTAGCCCCACTCGTTGTCGCGGATAGACACGCGCAATCGTGCAATATCCGTAAAATCCGCCGAAATCGGCCGCCAAGCCGCCTATACAGGCAAAAAGCCTGCCCGGAAAGGAAATTTCCTCCCGTGCAGGCTTTTGCATTTTCGGCTAGGCGCCTTACTTCGTTTTCTTCACCCAATCGGCGATATCTTTAATGACGGAAACGGGTGTATTAGCCGGCTCGCTATACTCCGCACCGGTCGATTTTTCTTCAACCTCGGCAAATACGTGGTTCAGCTTCGGATACAGCTTGTACTCCACGTTCGTGCGCTCTTTAAGGGCTTCTTTCCATTTGTCCAAATGATAAGAAAGCACCTGGGCATCGTTATCCCCCTGCAGGATAAGCATCGGCTTGTCCTGTTTTTTAGCGATTTCGGAGGCCGAGTAGTTGCGGAAATCCATCCACCAGTAGGCGTTGCTCAGCGCCAGGTCTTTCGGAAGCTTGTCCACGGAATACTGCGGATCTTTGATCAGCTTAAGCTGCTGTTCCCAGAAAGCGACCTGCTGCTCCAGCATGCTCGTATCGAGTCCGAGTTCCCGGTTTACTTCCAGCTGGTATTTGGACTGCTCCAGTACGACGTCTTCGATAGAGTTGGTCGGTCCGGCCAGCACGACGGCACCGGCCAATTTCACTTCCTTGACTCCGTCGATAACGCGCGGAACGACCATTCCGCCCTGGCTGTGGCCCGCTACGAAGATACGCTGGGGATCGATATCCGCCGTCTTCGCCAGCTGATTAACCGCGTATACCGCATCCGTTACAGTCTCGTCCTGTACGGTAAAAGCAGGCGTCGCCGATTTGAACGGGTGCTCGCGCGTCACTTTCTCGTAACGGAGAGTGGCGATCCCCTCGGCTGCCAAACCGACCGCCAAATCCCGGAACAGCTTGGAGCCGCCGATCGATTCGTCGCGATCGTTCGCGCCTGAGCCGTGAACGAGGACGACAACCGGATGCGGGCCCGGTTTGTTAGGCAGCGTGAGCGTTCCCGGAAGAGCAAGCCTTCCTTCGCCGAGCTTCACCTCTTTTTCAACATAAGCGCTGGAATCGTCGTAAGACGGCTTCCGGTAAGTATCCGGAGAATAGTAGGGCGGTATGTATAAATCGTCGATTCGTTCCTGCTTGTCGAACCGGACTGTCATCTGGAACGGAAGCGTGCTCTGCGTTTCATAAGTCAAGTACACATTCTCATGCACGGAAGTGCTTGTCGTCCCGGCCTCAAGCTGTCCGGTTATCGGCCCGTACATGTTTGTGTAGTACTGCGATATGTAATGAAGCTGATTGGCATTCAGAGATTTTTTGAGATCTTCGTTAAAATAAGAAACCGCGCTCTCGCTCTCTCCCTGAAGCCAGTGGCTGGCGAATGCGCTTGCCGCGGCTTTCAAGTCCCCTTTCGGGATGATCAGCTTGCCGGTTTGCGGATCCCAGGAGACAGCCGTGTGCAAAGCCTCCGTCATAAACTTCAAAGGAACGAACGTTTTGTCGTCTTTGATTTGGACCGCAGCCCCTAAATCCACTTCTTTATCGTTGATCCGGGCTGTAGATTTTCCGATCGTGAGTGTAATCGTATCGCTCCCAAGAGACAAAGTTACGGTACGCTCTTCGTTGTTCCAGGCCACCTTGGCACCGGCCGTTTCGCTTACAAGACGCAGAGGAGCAAGAACGGTTGCCGCCTTCGTATCGGAAGCGGAAACGGGCTGGGCAGCCGATGTATCCGCGGAAGCAGCGGCCGCGGGCTGGGCACCGGCGAGAAGCATGGAAGCAACCACGGCGGATTGCCAAACAGGCAGACGTTTTTTCATGGGGTCACCTCAATTATGAAATAGTTGGAGAATCTAGCAGCCTATTTCTAGCAGCCGCCATCTATCAGTATAGCACAATCTTCCATAGGGTCGACGGGACTTAAGTAGGAAGTACGCCAAAAAGACAGGTCCCGCAGGAACCTGCCTTTACTAAGAAAAATTTAACCGCGGCCAAGAAACGCGCCCAGCATCCAAACGTGTTTCTGAAGCGATGCCTGCAGCTCGGTCAGCATATCCGCCGTCGGTTCGTCGCCTTCTTCTTCGGCTGCCGCGATGCCTTCCTGCAGAAAACCGACCAGCTGTTCAAAGTCGCCTCGCACGGCTTCTACCATCTGCTCCGCGGATTCGGAACCCGCAGCCTCCTGCAAACGAGCCAGCTTTAAAGCCTCGGCTAGTGTAGCTACCGGTCTGCCTTTCAACGCCAGCACCCGCTCGGCGATTTCGTCGATATGCTCGGACGCTTCGTTATAAAACGCTTCGAATTTTTCATGAAGCGTAAAGAAATGAGGTCCGCTTACGTACCAGTGGAAGTTGCGCAGTTTCATGGAAAGGACCGTCCAGTCGGCGGCCAGATGATTTAATTGGGTCACGGTTTTCGCTTGAGTCACAGTTTTCATGGTTAGTTTCCTCCTTGATGATCCTCGTTAGGGTTCATTTATTCTTCTTTTGTTGCCATGCACTTAGTTTACCACCACCCTTATTTAAAATCAATACTTAATTATAATAATTCTAAATAAGAAGTGTGGAAAAGGCAGGAGCTCACTCCCGCCCTTATGGTAGATACCGCTTGGGGCTCGTCCGACTATCGGGCCGTGTCGCTACACACGCCTGGATTCGCGAACGTTGGATGTTAATCGTCTTTCTTGGCTAAAGCCGCCTTAAGAGCATCCCCGAGACTCGACCCTAAATCTTCTTGCTTGCTGTACTGTTTGACGAGCTTCTGCTGCTGATGCTTGGCGACTTTCCCCGTACTTTCTCCCAGCACTTCGACGACATTGCACGGGAGACACTGGACATATTTTCCCGCTTTGCCGGTTTTCAGCTCCATCTTCTTATGACACTGAGGGCAGCGGCGGTTAACGAGCTGCTTCTCCGCAGAGCGGCGGTATTCGCATTCGCGGTTTGCGCACACGAGCATTTTGCCTCGCTTGCTTTTCCGCTCCATTAACCTTTCTCCACATTCGGGACACCGGCTATTCGTCAGGTTGTGAGGCTTGTATTCTGTTTGGCTCGTTCTTACGCCGGTTACAAGCTGCTTCGTCATGTCGCGGATTCCGCTGAGAAACGTTTCGGTGCGGCCCCGGCCCCGGGCGATATCTTCAAGCTCCTGCTCCCACTTAGCCGTCAGCTCGGGAGAACGCAGCTCCTCGGCAATCAGCTCGATCAGTTGGGTGCCTTTGCCTGTCGGGTGGAGGAACCCGCCTTCGCGCTCGATCGTATCGGAGTTGACGAGCTTCTCGATAATTTCCGCCCGCGTTGCAGGCGTACCGAGATGGTGCTTCTCCATCTGCGTCAGGAGGGTAGCCTCCGTATGCCGCTTCGGCGGCTGGGTCCGGTGCGTGCCGACGCGGCAGCGGACTGCTCCGGCGCTATCCCCGGCGCTCAGCGCGGGAAGTTCCTGCAGATCCGCGCGGTCAGCGCCCTCTGTGCCGTCCTCCTCGTCGCCGTCTCCGGAGTCCACGGCGGTTCCCGGACCGTATACGCTCCGCCAGCCCGCATCCTTCACGACGCGGCCGGTCACGTGGAACGGCTCGCCGTCCGCTTCGACGACCATCGAGGTCGTCTCGTAACGGGCAGCCGGATAGAATAGCGCCAGAAAACGCCGGACGATGAGGTCGTACAGCTTTCTCTCGTCCGTTGAGAGAGCGGACAGATTCACATATTCGTCCGTCGGAATGATCGCATGGTGGTCCGACACTCTCGAATCGTCCACAATCCGCTTCGACACGGGCAACTGGCCCTTCATGAGGGGTTTCGCAAGCGGCGCGTACGGACCGACGGCAACGGACTGGAGCCGCTCCTTGAGCGTGCCCGTCATATCACTGGTGAGGTACCGCGAATCCGTCCGCGGGTACGTCACGAGCTTATGCTGCTCGTAGAGCCGCTGGAGCGTCGAAAGCGTATGCTTCGCCGAGAAGCCGAACCGGCGGTTCGCATCCCGCTGGAGCTCCGTCAAGTCGTACGCGAGCGGCTGAGGCTCCGTCTTCTCGGACTTCTTGACGGAGATGACTTTGCCGCTCTTGCCCGAGACGCGCTGCACGAGCGCGTCGACACGCTCGCGCTCGAAGAGGCGGCTCTCGCCGGAGCGCTGGCGCCACGTCCCGCGGAACGCGCCGAAATCCGCCTGCACGGTCCAGTATTCCACGGACCGGAAGCCCCGGATTTCTTGCTCGCGGTCCATGATCATCCCGAGCGTCGGGGTCTGGACGCGTCCGGCCGAAAGCTGCGCGTCGTACTTGCTCGTGAGCGCGCGGGTGATGTTCAGGCCGATCAGCCAATCGGCCTCCGCCCGGCAGACCGCCGACTGGAACAGGCGGTCGTACTGTTGGCCGGGCTTCAGGTTCGCGAAGCCTTCGCGGATCGCCTTGTCGGTCTGCGAGGAGATCCACAACCGCTGAAACGGCTTGTTCCACCGGATCATTTCCATGATCCACCGGGCGACAAGCTCGCCTTCGCGGGCGGAGTCCGTCGCGATGATCAGCTCCGCCAAATCTTTGCGCTTCGCCAGATCCGCAATGGCGCGGAACTGGTGGGACGTTTCCTTCAGCACTTTAAGCTTCATGCGGCCCGGAATAATCGGCAGATCTTCCAGGTTCCACTTCTGATAACGGGTATCATAATCTTCGGGCTCCGCAAGGCCGACAAGATGACCGAGCGCCCAGGTCACCACATGTCCCGGACCTTCGTAATACGATTTATGCTTTTGACCGCATCCGAGCACACGGGCGATTTCTTTTGCCACGCTCGGTTTTTCGGCCAGTACAAGTGATTTGCTCATCGAATTCTCCTTTTAATAAACCGGTAACGGGCCGGAAAGCCTGATTAGGGGCTTACCCGTACCGTTCCGCTCGTTTCCTTCTTCTATTGTAAAAACGTTTCCGGCGCCGCGTCAACCACGGACGCCCTTCGGAGCTTTTTCCACGGTCCGCGCAAACGGAAAAAACCCGCCGGGCCCAGGCGGGTCTTCATCTTTACGGTTAGAAAGATCAGGGAGGCTAAACATTCCCTTGCAGCTCTTCCCCCGATTCGCGGTCGAGCTGACTGAAACGGAGCAGCAGCAGGCCGGCCAGCACCGAAACGACGGCTCCGGCCGCGAAAGGAAGGCCGTGCTGGATGCCGAAGAGCGAAGTGCCCGTAATCGGTCCCGCGATGCGGCCCAGGCTGTCCATGGACGAGCTGAGGCCCGTTGTGACCCCTTGACCGTGCCGGGTGCGCTGGGTGAGCAGCGAGTTGATGCAAGGCCGGATCATCGCGTTGCCGGCGCTGAACACGGTCAGGGCCAGCGTGGCCGACCAGAAATCGGCGGAGCCGAGCACGAGCAGGAAACCGGCGGCCGAGGCGAACAATCCGCACAGAATGGCGAGCTTTTCCTTCTTTTTCTTGGCAATGACCCGAACGAGCCCGCCCTGTACCAGCGCATCGGCAAATCCGCTGAACATAAACATCAGGCCGATCTGCAGCGGCGTGACGTCGAAACGGGAGATCTGGAAGTACTGGAAAGTCGCTTCCAGACCCGCGAGCGAGAAAGTGACGAAGAAAGTCATCATATACAGATAACCGAGCTTTCCGCGGAGCAGAGACCAACGGGACGGCTTGTCCCCCTGGTGCTGTCCCCTGTTATCCGGCAGCGATTCTTTAAGCTTCATGAATCCCGCGCAGAAAATTCCCGCGGATAGAAGCGCAGCTCCCCAGAACGGGAGTGACAAACTGACCACGCTTAAGGTTCCCCCGATCGCCGGACCGAAAATAAAGCCCAGTCCGATCGACATTCCGACGAATCCCATCGATTTCGTCCGTTCCTCATGGGTCGTAATATCCGCGACATAAGCGAGCGCGACCCCGCTCAGCGCTCCCGAGCAGATGCCGCCCAAAATGCGGGACAAATAGAGGAGCGGCAGATTCGTTCCCGCCAGCGCAAGCAGGATGAAGGAAATCATAAAGCCGAAAATTCCGGTCAGCAGAACGGGTCTGCGGCCGATTTTATCCGATAGGCCTCCCCATAAAGGAGAGACCAGGAAGGACATGACGGAGTAAATGGAGAGGACCCATCCCAGATGCGTCTCTCCTTTCGGTATCCCGTGCAGCAGCTCGGGCAGGACGGGGATAATTAATCCGAATCCGAGATAGACTGTAAACATCAGCAGCATGATGAACACGACACGTTTGTTCATACGATCGGCCCCTTTGGAAGTACTTGTACCTGTGTAAGAATTACGCTTTCTTAACTTGCGCTTTTTTCATCTGCTGGTGCTTCTTCGTATTTGTCAGCTTGTGGAAAATAAGAATCTGCCACGCGTTGCAGGCGAGCAGAACGAGCGAGACGTACAGCAGCGAAGTCAAATCGTTGATGCTGAATGCCGGGAGCATCTCCAGGCAGGTGACCACGATCATAAAGAACAGCGTCGGAATTCTGGCCGAAGCATTGGTCAGCTTCACTTTCACTTGCGAAACGATCAAACCCGCCACAGCGATCAAGACCGGAGTACCGGCATACATCGCCAGGCTTTCCTTGCCTTCCGCAAAGCTTTGATAACGCAGGAAAAACAAGTTGGCGATAGCCATGACGATAAAGAACAGTTGAAGACCCGACCAGGCGCCTTTACGGTTCCGGAGAATTCCGATCATGTAGTAATTCGTCATCAGGTAGGCGAAATACCCGACTACGCTGATCATACACATGGTAAGTGTCGCCATAATAATCATGGAAAATTCACTGGCGCCGCTCACCGCGACATCCATGGACACAAAGTCCGGGAAAACAGCCTTGCCGATTCCCCAGACGGCAATACCGAGAACAAGCCCGCCCAACATCGTAGACCAGAACAGAAACAGCATCGGTTTTAACATGATTTCTCTCCTTAACCGGATACACGGACAAAACCGTCCCCCATTCACGCAGGGACGGTTCTACCGCTTTTTCGTTTACTTAAAATATTCCGTAGCCGAGAAGCACGACGATCAGGATCAGAACCGCCCAGACGACAAAAAGAATCTTCGTGGACGATTCCTTGCCTTGTCCTCTTTTCATACGGCCGAGAATCATTTCCATCAATCCGATCACAACGATGGCGATAATTCCCTTCACCACGTACTTGACCGGGAAGCCATAGCCGATCAGCATGCCGATTCCGGAAACCAGCATAATCAGATAAAACAGTCTGAGAAGCATAGGAGTAATTTTCTGCCGGTAAAAAATGGCGCTTACCACAAACAGGATGACGATGAATGCCCACGATCCCGCATGCGATTGGTGAAAAATGTTTAAAAGCTTGTCTGACATGTCGATTCCTCCATGTTCATATATGTATTCCTTGTAGACGCAGCAACGCCCTTATCATATCAAGCCGTCCGTGGGTTTACAAGGTCTCGGGGACAATAACCCGTTCAATAAGACACTAGTGTCGGAAAGTGTTCACAAAACTTTAACCGGTTAAAAGGCCGAAAAAAACCCTTGCGAAACCGGCGCGTGTCCCTGCCCTACGCAAGGAACCCGCCGGAACGCAAGGACCTGGGATTTTTAAAAGTTTATTTCAATACGACCGGCTTGCCCGCCTGCGCCGACTCGTACGCGGCCAGGCCGACGGCCGCCGCTTTAAGCCCGTCTTCGCCGGTAACCGGTACCGGCTTGCCGCCGAGCAGGGCATCGACGAATCCTCTGATCATATATTCGTCCATGTTGTCTCCCCAGTAACTCCACTGGGCCTTGCCGGTCACATCGCTGAAAACCTCGTTCTTCTGCGCGAAGGAATCGACGGAAATGACCCCTTTCGTGCCGGTGATTTCCATTGTTACATCGCCCCAGGTCGGGAACGATTTGCTGCGGGACCAGCTCGGATCCAGCACGGCAAAGACGCCGTTCTCGAACCTCACGTGCACCATGCCGGCGTCGTCGATATCGAGTTCGTGGAAGCGGGTATCCGCATAAGCGAACACTTCACGGACGTCGCTGCCCAGGAACCACCGCATCAAATCCATCACATGGACGGTATGGTCGAATACGGCCCCGCCGCCGGAGAGCTTTTTGTCCACAAACCATCCGCCCGGCATGCTGCCGCGGTTGGTTCCTTTAATGGCGATAATCTCGCCGATTTCCCCGCGGTCGACGGCTTCCTTGGCCTGCACCACAGCCGGTATGTAGCGGCACGGAAACGCTGTCATCAGCTGCACGTCATGGTCCCGGCACACTGCGATCATCTCCTCCATCTCCGCCGTGGAGATGCCGAGCGGCTTCTCGCACAGGATGTGCTTCCCGGCTTTGGCGGAAGCGATCGTAAGTTCCGCGTGGCGGGAATTCTCGGAACAGATCACAACGGCATCTAGGCCGGTTTTCAGCAGTTCCTCCGCATCGCTGTAGTACGGGATTCCATAGGTGTCCGTTATTTGGGCCACACGGTCCTTGTCTTCATCGGCAATCCCGGCAACCTCGACCTCCGGCATGGCGTTCAGTGCGTTAAAATACGAAAACGCATGACTGTGGGCGAAGCTGATCATTCCGATTTTAAGCTTACTCATGCGCTGCGCCTCCTTTTACCGGCAGTCTGACAGGCTGTCCCGTACGTGCGGATTCGAGCGCCGCCAGCACGATTTCCAGGGCCCGGAGCGCGTCTTCCGCCGAAACGAGAGGTTCCTTATCCTCGCGGATACAGGCAAGGAAATGCTCCAGCTCGTAGTAGTAAGGGTCTTGGTAAGACGGGCTCTTCGGCACCTGTACCCCGCGTGCGCCGGCCGGTGCCGCCCCGCTTCTCATCAGCTTCAAAGAATTCGATTCCCCGCTGTTCAGCCGGATGATGCCGGCCTTTCCTGCGAATTCGGCGGCTGTCGCAAAAGCGCCCGGATAGCCCCAGTGGCCTTCAAGGTTCGCGATGGCGCCGCCTGCAAACCGCAGGGTCACGAGAGCGTAATCCTGCTCTTCGCTGCGCCGGTTGAGGGCGAATACTTCTTGCACTTCGCCGTACGCCCAACGGGCAAAGTCGATATCGTGAATCATCATGTCCATGATGACGCCGTGACTTTTGTCAAAATCGTTGTACCAGTCCTTGGCGGTTCCCGGATGCGAGCCTACCCGCCTTAGATGAGCCACTCCCGGTTCTCCGGACACGCCGGCATCCAGCTTGCGTTTGAGATCCGCATATTCCGGGAAGAAACGGACTACATGGCCGATGAACAGACGCACACCTTTCTTTTGACAGTAGGCGATCATTTCTTCGGCATCTTCCAGCGTCAGCGCAATCGGTTTTTCGCAAATTACGTGCTTGCCCAGATCGGCCGCTTTCATGACGTATTCCTTGTGCAGGTAGGTAGGCAGAGCAATACTGACCACGTCGATGTCCGCCTCCGCCATCATGTCCTCGAAAGAAAAGTACGCTTTCGTCTGCACTTGTCCGGCCAGTTCCCGAGCCGTTTCCCGGTCGAGATCGCACACTCCGGTTAATTCGACTCCCGGCAGCAGATGATAATCCGTTCCGTGAACGGTCCCCATTGTTCCGCAGCCAACTACGGCGACTTTCATGCTTGTTCTCCTCTCCCTGAAGCAAAATCTGTGCGGTACACAGCTTCCTTCATTATATAGGATGTGGGGAAGCCATAAAATGTCTGTATGTTAAGCAGACATTAATTTTCTAACCTACTTGCTTGACTTCGGAGGCAGGCGGGGTATGACGGGGTCTGTCGAACCGGAACAGTCTCTCCCCCGGATGCGTAAGACCTTGCAGCCGGTTCACAATCATTTCGGCGCCCAGCACAGAGTATACCGTTCCGTTCCCGCCGTATACGAGCGAGAACATGCTGTTCGGAAATCCGTCCTGCACTCCGATCAGTGGATACCCGTCATGCGTTTCACCGAAAACCGCCGCCCACGAAAATTCCGCGCGAAGGTCAAGCTCCGGAAACAAGGCTTTCGCTTTGTCCAGCAAAATATCCGTCTTGACCGCAAGGCGGTTAATCCGTTCTTCTTCGGGAAGCATGTCTTCGTCTTCCCCTCCCACAATAATCCTTCCGTCCACGGTCGTTCGCATATACAGATAAGGGCGGGCGGTCTCCCAAATCATGCACTCCTTGTACCATCCGGGAAATTCGCGCACCGGTTGAGTAGCAATCGCGTAGGAGGTGAGCAGCTTGGCATTGCGGTTGCGTTTCATTTCCTGGGTTTCGTATCCCGTCGAATAAACCGCATACTTCGCCTGTATCCGCCGCCTTTCTTTCGTATAAAAGACCGTGCCGTTCGGCGTTTCCAGACGTGAATCGATTTCGGTCCGGGCATATACTCTCATTCCCCTTGCGGCCGATACCTCGATAAGGCCGTTAACGCAGGCGTACGGATTGATGGCCGCATCCCCGGACGCGAGGATAGCCCCGGGTTTTGTGAAAGAGAATTTATCCGCTATGCCGCTTGGCTGCAAATACTCGACTTCAAATCCGTATTTGTTCAGCGTCCGGTATTCTTCCTCCAGCATCGGCACATCCGCTTCGGTGGAAGCCATATAAAGCGATTCCCGCCGCTGAAACTGGGCGTCGATCCCTTCCTCTTCGCAGATCCGCCCCAGGGTGCGGACCGCTTCCTCGCACAGCTTGTAGAAGGCCACGCCGTTCTCCTCCCCGTAGGTGTGAATGCAGCTCGTTAACGTTTTGTCGTTGAAAAATTGAATGATGCCGGTATTCGCCATCGTGCTGCCGCCTGCTATTTCCCTTGAATCCACAAGGACGGTATCGAATCCCGCATTCGTAAGCATGTAAGCGCTCATGGCCCCGGACATTCCGCTGCCGATGACCAGAACTTCGCATTCTATATCTTCCTCCAACCGGGGAACTTGCTTTTTTCCGCTACTTGTATGAGGCCAGAGGGGATTTCCTGTAATCAGATCCATTGTTTCACGGCTCCTTAGTCGTCTGTGTATTCTACCGTTCACTACCCCTTTCCGGAAAAGTTCTAACTGGAAACCCATTCCTGCTTGCTTTTGTACTAAATAAGCCAAAAAGCCCGCCCCGTATTTCACGAAGCGGACTTTGTCGAATATAGGAGGGGAAGAGGCCGTAAAATATCTGTATTTATTAAAAAAAGATTAAGTTTGGGGCGGCCGGGGCCGCACCCGCTCTTTAGCTAATGTCCGATCCGTTTCGATCAAAACGGAATAACGATTCACCGGGATGAGGGCGGCCTTTTGCAAGACTGGCAATGATCTCGGCCCCCAGTACCGAGTATACGATCCCATTCCCTCCGTACCCCAGGGAAAACAGGCTGTTCGGAAAACCCGGCTGGGTTCCGATCATAGGATAACCGTCGTGAGTCGCCCCGAAGATACCCGCCCATGCGTATTCCGCCTGAAGATCCAGATGTGGAAAAAGTTCCTTCGCTTTATGCAGCAAAACGTCTTTCTTTACCGTCAGGCGCTTGGCTCGCTCTTCTTCTGTCATCATCGGCTCATCCTCTCCCCCAATTATAATCCTTCCGTCTCCGGTTGTACGCAAATACAGGTAAGGGCGGGCCGTCTCCCAAATCATGCATTCCTTATGCCAGCCCGTTATTTCTTGAAGGGGCTTTGTCACGAGAGCGTAGGTGGTAAGCAGCTTCGCATTGGGATTTTTTCTTATCTCCTGGGATTCGTGTCCGGTGGAGTAGACGGCGCAGCGGGCACGGATGCGGCGGCGGTCCCGGGTCGTGAACACGATTCCGTCCTTTGTATCCACACGGGAAATGATTTCGGTTCGTGTATATACCTTCATCCCCTTGGCTGCCAAGGCCGCTATCAAGCCGTGTACAAGGGCATAAGGATTAATGGCGGCCCCTTCGGCGGTCAGAATGGCTCCGGGTTTTGTAAACGAGAACTTCTTCGCGATCTGATCCGGCGTTAAATATTCGACTTGAAAACCGTATTTCATCAGGTTCCGGTATTCCTTCAGCAGCAAGGGCACATCCTTCTCATCCGAAGCCAGGTATAGCGAATCCCGCTTCCTGAAGTGGATGTCCAGCTTCTCTTCGCGGCAGATCCCGCCAAGGGTCCGGACCGCTTCCCCGCACAAGTTGTAAAAAGCGACGCCGTTTTCTTCTCCGAACGTATGAATGCAGCTGGTCAAGGTTTTATCGTTGAACACATGCACAATTCCCGTGTTGACTGCCGTACTCCCCCCGGCGATATCCCGGCTGTCTACCAGCACCGGAGTGAATCCCTCCTGGACTAACCTATAAGCGGCCAGCGCACCGGACATTCCCCCTCCGATGATTAGAATCTCGCATTCGGTATCGTTTTCGAGTTTCGGATACCGGGCGGTTTCCGGCTGAACATGCGGCCAGTACGGTTCTCCTGAAATGAGATTCATACGATCAGGCCTCCTTCCTTTTGAAATCGGCGTATTCGCGAGTGCCGTGGCTTCCGTGGCGGGTATCGATCTGAAAGCGGCTATACCGTTATCATGCCCATTTTGGGAAACCTCTACCTTTAAAACGGCCTTTTTTACGCTTGCGGCGCGACAAAAAAACCGCCTGACGCAGCATCTGCGTCAGACGGCCTTCCTCCGTTCTTACCAGGTTACAAAAGGGATGGAGCCCGGCGTATCCCCGCCCATCATCTGGGCGACCGGTATCGTATAGGCGACAAGGATCAGTACGGCGGTCACGCCGAGCCAGAGTCCCCAGCGCTCGAACAGCTTCGGAGTCGGCTCCGATGCGTCGCGCACTTCGCCGAGCGGATATTCCGTCTCCCCTTTAGGCGAACGCATAAGCGCGATGACGTTATAGATCATCAGGAGCACGGCTACGAAAAGAATCATGCCGCCGACCGCCATCGCAACGTGGTACGGCATCCACAGCACCGTGTCGGGATGATTGTCGTACGTCGTATACGCGGTTCGGCGAGGCGAGCCGAGCAGGCCGACGGTGTGCATGGAACCCGACATGAAGAACATGCCGACGCACCAGAGAATCGTCTGCCAAATCCCCAGCTTGTGCAGCCTTTGCGTCAGCTGCCGGCCCGTGATCGCCGGGATCAGCCAGTACGTAATGCCGAAGAAAGTAAGGGCCACGCTAGTCGCGACGGTCAGGTGAAAGTGCCCCGTAACCCAGAGGGTATTGTGTACGACCTGGTTCATCTGGTTGCTGGCGTTAATGATCCCGCCCGCTCCCGCCGGGATGAAGACCAGCATGCCCATAAACGGAGCGAAGAAGCGGACGTCTTTCCAGGGGAGGAACTTGAACCAGCCGAACAGGCCCTTGGCCCCTTTTTCCCTGCCCGTCGTTTCAAAGGTAGCGAACAGCGAGAACGCCGTCATCAACGAAGGCACGATGACCATGAAAGTCAATATAACCTGGAGAAACTTCCAGAACGAGCTGATTCCGGGTTCCGTCAGTTGATGGTGGAATCCGACCGGAATCGAGAACAGCAGGAACAGGATAAACGAAAGCCGGGCCAGCGCATCGCTGAATATTTTACCGCCGATGACTTTCGGAATAATCGTATACCAGCAAATATAGGCGGGCAGAAGCCAGAAATAAACGAGCGGATGACCGAAATACCAGAATAAGGTACGGCTCAGCAGGACGTTTACGGTGTCGACCCAGCCGAACGACCAAGGAATCAGCTGAAGCAGAATCTCCGCCGCCACCCCGATGGTCGCGACCTGCCAGAGCAGCATCGTAATGACCGCCATGAAGGAAAACAGCGGCGAAAGCTGCCCTTTATGAGTCCGCTTCCAGTAGCGGTAATTGATGAAGATACCGAAGCCGCTCATCCAGCTGCCGACGACAACCATCGTCAAAGCGATATAGAAATAAGGCGACGCTTTAAGGGGAGCATAGAACGTGTACAGCACGGACGCTTTATTGAGCAGGATAAAAACCGTCCCCAGCGCCGTTCCGCCCGCCATCAGGCCGAATCCGAGCCAGGCGAGACGCCGCGGCAGCGGCAGCAGCTCGCCTCCGAGCGTTTTGGAAATACCGGAATACAAGAATCCGATAATGAAAAAGGTCGTAAAAATGAGCGCCATGAGTACGCCGTGTGCCGTCAGCAGCTGATAATAGCCGATACCGGCGGGCAGCTTGACCATGCCTCCGCGGACCAGCCCCTGCAGCACTCCGGCGATACCTCCGAGAAGAAGAGCACCGAAAGCGAATAGAATGTGAGCGAGAACGAGCTTGCTGTCTTTCGGACTAAAGGAAACGGCGGCTTGCCGAGCCGGTTGCGTTTCGGTTCCGTTCATACATAACGACTTCCTTTCTGCCGGTGGGTTTAGTTAACGACTATCGTCGTTTTCATCCATTCGTGGGCTCCGCCGCAGTATTCGTTGCAGAGCACGAGGTAAGAACCCGGCTTGTCGAACTTATACGTAAGATGGTTCACTTCACCCGGAAGCACCATCATGTTTACATTTGTGCCCGGGATTTCGAACCCGTGGACTACGTCCTTGCTTGTGATCATAAAATGCACGGTCGCTCCCGCGGGAATTTCCATCTTGTCGGGCTTGTAGCCGAAGGCGAAGGCGGTCATCACGGCTTCGTATTCGTTCTCCCCGACTTTCTTGAGGCCCGGATGATCGAAAGGCGGCGTCAAATCGACCTTCGCCGGATCAATCGTGTGCGCATGGCCGGTCGGCGGGTTCATTCCCATCGCAAACGCGGATACGCCGATCACGGACAGAAAAACGATCAGCATGGAGATGCCGAAAACGATCCAGATTTTCTCCAAACGATGAATATGCATGTAATATCCCCTCTTTTTTTCCGATTCGCGGAACTTTTTGCGCATTTGCCCCGTTATCTTCTTATAAGGTACAGAGCAAATACGCCGAACCAGGTAATCAGAATAAACGCGCCCAGAATCATAACCGATGCGAAAGCGCCTTTCAGCTCCGGCTCCTTCTCGTTCGCCCCGCTTTGCGGAGCGGGCTTAATGTCCTGCTTTTCCTTGGCTGGCGCCAGCTTTGTCATAGCGGCATCCCCCTTTGTCAATGAAGCTTTTCATGGTTTCATCTTACCTTCGGCATGAGCAGCCACATGTGATAGAAATCACAAAATCTTTATCAAATTGTAACGATTTTGTTACAAGGTTTTAGGTATCGAGGCCTGGTTCTACATGGTATAATGGCATAGCAAATCATATGTAAAATGTTTGTAAATTGAATGAACAGGAGATCTGTGATGCAGAAAGGTATTCATTTTATAGCGCGTCGGCTGCACTTATTCGTTTGGCCCCTGCTGCTCGTTGTCTTCATTGAGTTTTTAAATCGGGGAGGAGTAACGGCCGCCCTATCCTGGGTCAAGCACAGTCCGGGGGAAATGGCGCTGAACTATTTGCTGACCTTCTGCCTGTTCCTTGTTTTTACCGCTTTGACCGGCCGTAGCCGCATCGCGTTCTGGATCGTAGCCGCTTTCATGCTGATCTGCGGTCTAATTAGCGGAATTAAATTCAAAATTCTCGGCGTGCCTCTTCTGCCCTGGGATTTGTTTCTCAGCAGCGAGACAACCGATATCGTCCAATACTTGAACGGTTTGTTCGATAAAACGATCGTAATCGGCATAATCGTCTTCCTTGTGGCCAGCGTCGCCCTACTCTATTTCGTTCCCTGGACCCACTCCCGCTTCCGCTGGAAAGAGAACATCGTTCTCGGCGTCCTTGGCGTGGCGCTCGCATGCGTCGTCTATTTCGACAAGCCGCTGCCGATCAAATCCGCCCTTCATATTTCCACCATTCCCTGGAACCAGGCCGATAACTATCATGTCAACGGGTTTATGCTATCCAGCGTCATGAATATCGAGCAGATCATTATCGATGCTCCCCAGGGCTACAGCCAGGCGAATATGGACACCTTCGTGAAACGGGTCGAACGCCGTACAAACATAGATCCGAATGTAAAACCTAACATTATCGTCATTCTCGGCGAAGCTTTCTGGGACCCTACCCGGATGAAGAACGTAACGTTCAGCGAAGATCCGGTCCCGTTCATCCACCATCTTCAGCAGAACTATTCGAGCGGTTATATGCTGTCGCCCCAGTTCGGCGGCGGAACCGCCAATGTCGAATTCGAGGTGCTCTCGGGCAATTCGATCCGGTTCCTGCCGGAAGGCGCCATTGCCTATAACCAGTACATGAACAGACGCGTCGATTCACTGGCCAGCATTTTAGCGCGGCAAGGGTATCAGACGGCGGCCGTCAACCCGTTCCATAACTGGTTTTTCAACAGCCGCAACGTGTACCAGAACTTCGGGTTCTCCAAATTCATCTCCCAGGAGTATTTCGAGCCCGAGTACAACGGCCCTTATCTGACCGACAAAGCGGTGATGAACAAAATCATCGAGCAGGTCGACAGCACGTCGGGTCCTGACTTCGTATTCGCGAACACGATGGAGAATCACGCACCGTTTACGCCGGATAAATTCAAACAGAACACCATCAAAGCGAGCGGCAATTTCCCCGAGGAAACGAAGGGCATGATCGAGACACTCGCCCAGGGCGTTCATAACACGGATGCCGCGCTCAAAATGCTCGTGGAGCATTACGAGAAGAAAGGCGAGCCGACGATCATTATGCTGTTCGGCGACCATCTTCCGGCCATGGGCAATAACTTCCAGGCTTACAAAGATACCGGATACTTGAAAGACGATGACGATTCCGCAGCCGTGCTTGACAAAATGTACACTCTGCCGGTCGTCGTCTGGGATAATTACCTGCCCAAGCATCAGGATAAGCTCGACATGAGCGCTTCCTTCCTCGGGCCTTATCTCTTGAATCTGGCGCAGCGCGAAGGAACGCCGTATACGGACTACCTGTTCTCCTTGTCCAAAAAGTTCCCGATGATCCCGCCCCGGAATCATTACGACCGGATGAAGCTGACCGAACAGGATGTCACGGAGTACCGGATGCTGCAGTACGACGTTCTGTTCGGGGAGCAGTACAGCTTTAACGGCTTCCGCGATAAAATCATTAATCCGAAATACACACTCGGCTTCGGTGAGATGACGATCGACAATGTGTCGCCGCTTCATCAAAGTACGGCCGGAGGCGGCAGCGGAGAATCTTCCGTTGAAATCAGCGGCAAGAACTTTGCTCCGGGCTGTGTCGTCTATTTGAACGACAAGGCTTTGAAGACGACGTACGAGAGCCGCCAATCGCTTGCCGCCATCGTACCGAAAGATGCTGTCGAACCCGGAAAACCGGTAAGCCTGCAGGTAAAAGTGATCGATTCCAAAAACCTGCCGATCCAAACGACACCGGTCAAACAAGTGAATGAACTGAAATAACGGCAACAAAAAAAGACTTGGCCGTGCGCTTCCCGAAGGAAACGTACGGAACCAAGTCTTTTTTGTTGCGCCCGAAAATCGTCTAAGAAGGGACGACCCCGCTCAGTACCCGGCATCTGCCGGGAGCGTCGGTGCGGAACTTTTCCACGTTGCCGTTGTCCGCTACGGTGACATAGACCGTTCGGCCGTCCGGTCCGCCGAAGGTCAGATTGGAACAGTTTTTGCCGTGCAGAACGACTTCCTGAAGAATTTTGCCCTGAGGGGAAATCTTCAGGACCGTTCCTTTCCCGAAACGGGTGCTGTACAGATTGCCCTGCGAATCACAACGCATGCCGTCCAGTCCGAAGTCGGGAAATTCGATTAGCAGACGTTTGTTGGAAATCGCGCCCGCTTCGGTCAGATCGTATACCCAGATCCGGCGCTGAACGGATTCGTTCACATACAGCCTTTTCCCGTCCGGTGAAACTTCGATCCCGTTGGCTGTCCCCATTCCGCTCTCCAGAAGCGTCACATTGCCCGGGGTCACCCGCCAAATCTTCCCCGTGCTGTTGCTCCAGTTCGGATCGCTTGCAAAAACAATATCGTTAGCCGAGATCGCAATATCGTTCGGCTGGTTCATTCCGGGTCCGTGCGCCCAGACCGAAACGGCTTTGGTCTTCATATCTACTTTCAGCACGTTGTGGTTCGCATAATCGGCAACCAGCATCTCTCCGGCCCTCGTAAAACGGATCCCGTTGCCGATGCTGCCGTTCGGAAGCTCCACGAACACGCTGCTTTCACCTGCCGGCGTTACTTTGCCGATGGTACCTTCTCTCGCATAGTTAACGGCATACAAATTCCCTTTGGCATCGCAGGCCGGACCTTCGATTCCTCCCGTAAAACCGTGCGGAGGCGTAAATACTCTGCTTGTGAACAATTTCTCCAAGTCTGATCTCTCCTTTTTATCAACTCCACCAATTAAAGGATATCGTACCTAGCCGAATCAGCGCTCGGCTTTTTTACGAGATCGGGAACCGCCTACAAACTTAAATCGCTGACAGCTGGCGGATAACCAGGCCTGCAGCCCCGATGGCGAGGGCTTCCTCTCCAAAGCTTCCTTTGCTGAATAGCACCTGATAGTCGGGGTAATAATAAGTTTTCTTTATCGCGGTCTGTGTGGCGGTATAGAAGAATAGATCATTCGTCGAAATAAGCGGTCCTCCGAGCACGACCTTCTCCGGATGCAGCATATTGAGCAGGTTGGCCAGCCCGATGCCGAAATACACGGCGGCCTGTGTGATGACTTCAACCGCCAGCGGGTCCCGGCTGTGAAGAGCCTGAATAATCTCTCGGAACGTAAGGGCATCCGGACTGCCAAGCGAGGATAACACACTGGGCCGTCCCTGCTTGAGCTTCGAACGGATTTCGCGCTCGACGGCATAAATGGACGCGTAAGACTCCAGTGCCCCGTAATTCCCCTCTGGGGACCGGGGGGCGACGCCATCCGTCTGGATGATCATCTGCCCGAGCGAGCCTTCCATGTCGACTGCCCCGTAGATGAGCTTCCCCTCGCTGAGCATGGACGAGCGGAGGCCGACGCCAAGGTGTACATACAGCATATGACGGAAGGAGCGTTTCTGTCTGGACCAAGATTCCGCGAGAAGCGCCGTATTCGCTCCGTTATCGAGGAGCACGGGCAGCCCGAGCCTCTCCTCCAGCATGCTCTTCACGGGCACGCCTTGCCAGCCTGGCGTCGGGAAATAACGCGGATTCAGAATAACGCCTTCCTCGCGGTCTACAGGGCCTACGGCTCCGACACCCATGCCTAGCACGTGTCCGGCAGAAAAGCCTCTGCGCTGCAGCATGGCTTCCGCTTCGTCGGCGACGGACGCCAGAAGCACATCCGGCGTCAGCCCCTCCTTCATTTCCCACGTTCTCGATTCAAGCACCTTCATCTGCATGTCGGTCAGGACGAGACGGGAAAGGGTACGGGAAATATCAACGCCGAATACACAGCCGTAATCCGCCTGAATCCGGTAAAGAACCGGTCTGCGTCCGCCCGTGGACGGGCCGTGCCCGGATTCGGCGATCAAGCCCTGCGCGCAAAGCTCGTCCAGAAGCCGGGTAAGTGTGCTTACGGTCAAGCCGCTTTCTTCCAGCAGCTCGATCTTGGAGACCGTTCCGCCTTGACGGATCAGCTCGAACAACTCTTTTTGTTTGCGGTTTCCGATACGCTCGGAAATCGGACTGTTAACCATATATCGCTACACCCACTAACGCACTAAGTAGAATAACGGACAACGGATGCATCCGGTAACGGGTAAGCCCCAGCAGCGCCAGCAGGAAAATGGCCGCCGAAACGCCGGTCTTCCAGGTCCACCATTCCGCCCGGAAATAGGTGATGCCAAAGCGCAGAGCCGCCACCACGACCAGCGCGGCCACGACGGGACGCAGCCCGTAAAAGACGGTTTTGACGGTGCGGTGCGTCCGGATGGCATAGAAGAAACGCGCAACGGCCGCGATCAGAACGACCGACGGGAACACCATGCCCAGCACGGCCGCAGCCGCTCCGGGCAGGCCCATCGTCATTTTGCCGATATAAATCGCGCAGTTCGTCGCCAGCGGCCCCGGCGCCATGCCGGAAATCGCCACGGCCTCGGAAAACTGCTCCGGCGTCAGCCATCCCTGCAGCTCGACCTCGTGCTGAATGGCCGGAATCATCGCGAATCCGCCCCCGAAGGAGAGAATGCCGATTTTCAGGAACGTCCAGAAAAGGGTGATCAGCATCTTGACTCTCCCCCCTTATATACCTTCGCCGAAATAACATTCGAGCTCGGGATAACGGGGAACGGCCGGGTCAGCGGACCGCTCCCGTCTCCGTTTTTTAGGCTCTAAGCGAACGGCGAAGCCGAAATGTCCTTTTGCCAGCACCAGCACACAGCCGGCGGTGACGCCAAGCAGCATGACGAGCAGAGGGTGGATTCCCGTCAGAAGCAGAGCCGCGATTGAACCTGCGAAGACAGACAGCGAGGCGCCGTCGAATACCGAAGAGCGCAGCAGCTTCAATCCCGCGTAAGCGATCAGGGCCAGAACCGCCATCTGAATGCCTTCCATTGCCGCAATAACTTTAGGATACTGCCTGAACGCGGAAAAGCCAATAGCGAGTACAAGCACCAGCAAGAAGGTAGGCAGCATCATGCCGAAAACGGCGGCAATCATGCCGGGAACGCTTCCGAGCTTGTAACCGATAAAGGCAGCCGCGTTCACGCCTACTCCGCCGGGAGCGACTCCCGAGACCGAGATCACTTCGCCGAATTCGTCCTCGTCGAGCCAGCGGCGGCGCCGCACGATCTCCCGTTCTAGAATAGGCAGCATGGCAAAGCCTCCGCCAAAGGAAACGGGCCCGATGCGGGCGAACGAACCGAATAATTGCAGCAGCAGTTTCAAACGGGCAGCGGAAAATTTCAAGAGAGTCATCTTCTTTCGTGTCTGAATAGGTGGATATCTTTATTTTAAACGACTTTCTTTCATTTTGGAATAAACTTATGCGTATTTCTCTGAATTTAGACGTATTTTTAATTATACAGGCGAATCAGCAAGAACTTTTTCTGTTATTTATATAAAAGTTGGGATTTTTAACGTCAACCCCCTCTCTTTATACACCTAAAATCCGATGCTTATAATAGGACTAAAATTCCAAATTTCGACAAAATATAAGCTTATCCGCCTATTTTCCTGTTTCACTCCACCTTTACCGGGTAAATAAAGTTAGTTTCTAACAACCCTTACATCATGCGCTCATTCCCCGTTTTGAGGAGTTGAGACAGAAGATGAATAACAGGAAGGAGGTTGTTTTAGTGAAAAAACACTTAACGGGAGTTCTGGCTCTTCTGCTTACGCTGACCGTGCTGCCTTTCCAGCATGCGTCCGCCAAAGAAGCGGAACCTTGGACCGATCAGACGCTGATCGCTCATGCGATGGGCGGAATTTCCGGTGAAACTCTCACTAACTCATATGAAGCTTTTCTGATTAATTACGAAAAAGGGCATCGCCTTTTCGAGGTCGATCTTAACTTGACATCGGACGGCCAGCTTGCGGCACGGCACGACTGGCTCCGTTATTTGTCCGACCGGCTGCAGCCGACTCTTCCCGATAATCTTAAAGACGGACCGATCACCTTGGCTGAATTCAAACGCCACAAAATTTTGAACAAATATACGCCTCTCGACCTCGATTTGCTGCTTCAACTGCTGGAGCAGTATCCGGATGCTTACATCGTCACCGATACGAAAAGCGAAGACCCGGAAACCGTACAGAAGCAGTTCCAGCTTATCGTTCAAAAAGCGAAAGAGGTAGATCCGGCGCTTCTGGACCGCATTGTTCCGGAATTGTATGAAATCGACATGATCAACCAAGTGAAAAAAATTTACGATTTTCCAAACTACTTATTCTCCATCTACATGACCAGCTACTCCGAAAAAGAAATCATCTCTCTGGCGAAAAAAAATAACATCAAAGCGGTAGCGATGCCGGTAGAACGGGCTACCTCCACGATGATTGGCGGACTAAGCGACTTAGGCGTTCCCGTCTATGTCCATACGGTGAATGAGCTGAAGGAAGTAAACAAGCTGAAAAAAATCGGCGTGCATGGCTTCTACACCGACTTTCTGACTTACCGTGAGGTTTCGCCGAATTCGGCGGCCGCTAAAACACAAGAGACTACGGCCGTCAAAACGGCTTCGACAGATCCGGCGGACAACCCGTCCGGCAAAGTGGTACAAGCAGGCGAGAAACCGGCTGCCGAGGCCCCTAAAGCGACACTTATGCAAAAGCTCGCTTCGCTCGTAATTCAGGTTTTCGAAAAATAGACAAAAAAACGGGTCCGCTCATGCAGCGGCCCGTTTTTTTGCGGCCCGGCAAACCGTGCCTCCGGTATTCTCATCGGCCCTCGCTCTCTATGTCCCCTTTCCCCGGTAGACGTTCTCGCATCATACGCCAGTCGAGCGGACAGCCCCACTCCCTCGTGTCCGCCGGCCATCTCCCGATACTCCGGGTACTTCGTCTGCTTCAGTCAGGTTTCCGCAAGGTACTTCCGGGCCATTCGATACATAGCCTTATCCGGTCCTATAACCGCCCGGCATTAAGAATGCCCAACAACCGCTTGTATCGCTTCCGCTCTACCCCCGGGTACGCAAAGAAACCGGATCGCTAGAATCCGGTTTCTTCCTATAAGAACGGAGCATTTCTCCGTCTCTTTCTTGTGAATAGGCCTGCTTAGACGCGGCGATCGGCGTCCGCAGGAGCGTCATCACGGTAGCTGCTGGACCAGCGGTGGTATTCGTCCTCCGCGGCATCCTTCGTATGTCCGTAACGCTCTTGAAGCTTGCCTACAAGTTTATCTTTCTCGCCATTGATAACATCCATATCGTCGTCTGTGAGTTTTCCCCACTGTTTTTGCGCTTCCCCTTTGAGCTGTTTCCATTTCCCTTTAAATACGTTGTTGTCCATGGTATCTCATCTCCTTAGAGGGTTATTTGTTATCTCTACATCCTTTACTTACCCTCTCAGGTGTTTGATGAAACCCATACTGATGAAACCCATACTGTTGCCGGAAACGGCCCGACATCAAAAGAGCCGACTCTCTTGGAATCCAAGCAGCTGTCGGCTATCTTTATTACAACACACTTCCTCCCGCCGCGGCAGGGGGAAATTTTTACAGAAGGGGATACATATGTACACTGAAAGGGGACGCTTCGTTATCCCTTTGCGAGAACGTCAGTCCGTTAACCGTCCACTGCTCTCGCCTGCCTGAGTCGTAGTCCCTTCCCCCAAGTTCCATTCGGAATAAAAACGCACCAGATACCGCTCCATAAACTCATGCCGCTCTTCGGCCAGCTGCCTTCCGGTTTCCGTATTCATCAAATGTTTAAGCTTAAGAAGCTTCTCGTAAAAATGGTTGATCGCGGTGCTTTTACCTTCGCGGTATTGTTCCGCCGTCATTTCCGACCGCGGTTCGAGCTGCGGATCATAGATAAGGCTTCCCCGCGCCCCAGCGTAAACGAACGCCCGTGCTATGCCTATGGCTCCGATCGCATCGAGCCGGTCGGCATCCTGGACGATCCTGCCCTCCAGTGTGCTCATCTTTGTGCCGGTACCGCCCTGAAAGGACAAGGTTCCGATGATGCCCAGGATATGCCGGGCCGCTTCATCCGGCACCCCGTTGTCCGCCAGCCACTCGGCGACTTTCGCGGTTTCCTTCTTCTTGTCGTCCACCAGCTTCTCGTCAATGAGATCATGCAATAAGGCAGCCATTTCGCACACAAACTCGTCGGCGTTCTCCTTCTTCGCGATAAGCTTCGCCATGCGCGTTACCCGGTGAATATGCCACCAGTCGTGTCCTGTCGGTTCGTTCTTCAGCTTTTCCCCTGCCAGTTGATACGCTTTCTCCAAAACAGTCTGTAGTTCCATAGCATACAATCCTTTTTAAATGATAATTGTGGAAAGAACGCCTCGATTTTGCCCCGGTTTGTTACTGATTTGCAGCGGATCTGATCTCCGGACAAAAAAAAGTGTACTCCCCGGAATTGCGAGAGTACCAGAACGTGTGGAGTGTGAAATTGAAGCTGACCCGTGCCTTTATTACACCATAAATAGACAAAGTTCATAAGGGATAAATTCGGCGAATAAAGGGCACAATTATCTACTCTTTGCTTGGATTTGCCTTTTCTTAGAAAAAATACCGCATACGGCTCCAGCCTGCATGCGGTATTGGGGCTTTTTACGGCGCCTATTAAGAAATCGCGCGGAACAATTCCTTCACATCTTCAATGCGGGTCAAGCCGGTTGCGGAATCGATAATCGACGTGTACACGTGAGGAATAATGATTTCCGCTCCGTTTTCCGCACAAACTTCCACGACTTTGCCGATGGTATCGATGTCGATGCCGCCGGTCGGTTCGAAAATTTTGATTCCCTGCGCGACGGAAGCTTTCACCATAGCCGCCAGCTCGTCAAGATGCTTCGTTCCGCCGATCGGATAGAACTTGACGGAGTGAATACCGATTTCAGCCAGCATAGCCGCTGCCGCTTCGCAAGAAATCGTGTCGTTTTCAAAAGAAGCGCTGGTCGGTCCCGTTGCGATTCTGACCTGACCGGCCGTTCCGCTTGGCGTAATCAAGGCGTTCACGAGCGTATCTTCGCCGCCCACCGCGCGCATAGCGCCGAGGGTGTAGCCCGCCGCCGGGAACACTTGGTTCACGTGAGCCGGTTTGGTACGGACGGAAACGTCCACAACCTTGCTCCACATAGCCGGATCGCCGGCGCCAAGACCTACGGAAACCGGTACGCCTGCGGCTTGAAACTCTTCTACGGTTTTAACGGCTTCGTCCACGGACGGGAAGTTCTTAACCATCAGGCCTACATACACACGGCCTTCCGCTGCTTCTACGATCTGCTTGGCGTTTTCAGCCGTTTTTGCTAATAGGTTTAATTTAATCGTCGGTTGTGCCATTTCGTTCTCTCCATCTCCTTTATCTTTAAGGGGGTTTTGAAAGACTAGGCTTGCAGGATTTCCTTGATTCTCTGAGCGATTACTCGCTCCTGGCCTTCCAGCAGAGGACGCGGGTCCACGCTGATGATTCCGAGGTTGGAGTAATGATTGCGCGTGTAAACGGCCGGGCTGCCGGATTCGAGCTCTTTGATGAGCTCATAGGCGGTTTTGCCTGCCGCTTTCGCGTCGATGGTGAGCTGCGCGCGGTAGATGGCGCGTCCGGCTTCGTCCTGAGTGATAGCACCCTTCACGCCGGGAACGTCTTTCAGCTCCGCGATGAGCCATTCCATGCGCTCACGCTGCTGCTGGGACTCGTCCGGACGGTTGTCGTAACGGCGGAGCGCGGTCAGGAGGCCGATGATGCCCTCCTTGCCGATCTTCATCGGACGGCCGACGCCTTTGTACTGCGCCCGGCAGGCGACCATCAGGTCCGCGCGTCCGCAGATAAAGCCGGACGTCGGGCCTTCAAGCGCTTTGCCGCCGCTGTACACGACGATCTCCACGCCCATCGCGATGTACTTGCGGAAGTCTTCTTCGGCAGCCGCGTCCACGATAAGCGGAATGCCTTTGTCCTTGGCGATCGCCGCCATCGTTTCGATGGACTGCATGCCCTTCTGCACCGCGTGGTGAGACTTCACATACAGCAGGGCGGCGGTTTTGTCCGTGACCGCTTCCGCGATGTGGTCTTTCTCCACGTGGTTGGCTTGGCCGACCTCGACGACCTTGCCGCCGCCGATGGCGATCATCTGCGGAATGGACGCTCCGAAATGGACGGAGTGGCCTTTCTGGATGACGATCTCGTTGCGGAGGCCGTCGGTGAGCGGAATACGCTCGATCAGCGACAGGCTCGTGCCGGCGATAACGGCCGCGACCGAGATCGCGATGCCGCCTGCCGCGCCCGTGGTCGGACAGCCGTCTTCGGCGCCCGTCACCTCGGCGATGACCTTGCCGGCCTGTACCATCAGCTCGCTGATGTCCACGTAGTCCATTGCCGCCTCGGCAACCGCCGCCGCCACATCTTTGTGAACGGCGCTGGCTCCCAGTGCGGTCATTTTGCCGCTTGCATTGATGACTTGCTTACAACCGTAACGCTCAAAAATACTCATGGTCTCTCTCCTCTATCCTTGATTTGAATCCATGGTATGAACATCTTGTCGTGCAGAGCTGACTTTCGCCAATTTCCTTATTTCGTTACGATCGGGAAGATCGCGCCGAGGATCATGGCTCCGATAATCGCGCCGCCGGCGATCGGCTTTTTATAATAGTAGAAGATTGCAGCGCCGATAGTCGCACCGATTCCGACCGGAATGGAAGCCATAACGGCGGAGATAACAATCAACGGGCCCAGATAACGGCCGGAGGCGTTCCCGGCGCCCATCATGACATCCGCTCCGAATGTCGAATTCGATGCGTTGATCGTAAACTTACGAATCAGGATGATGACTGCACCGACGGCTAGGCCCAATACGGCTCCCGTGAGAAGAGCCAGCGGGAAATTCGTCAGCGGTGTCGTCATACCTGCGCCGAGCATAAGAGCCGGCACACCGATGCCGATCCCGGTTTGAAGCGAGCCGCCGATGTCGAGGATACCGACCAGAGGAGCTTCGAGAATACGGGCGAACAGGAAGCTTGCGCCGAATGCCGCCGCGGCTCCGTAGCTGCCGCCTTTCAGACCGGCTTCCAGCATGGCGACGATCGCGATATCGTTAAAAGCGCCTACATGATATACATAGTATAAGTGAGTTCCGGCGAAAATCCCAGAAGAAAGACAAGCTACGAATAAAACAAATGCCCACTCGGAATACCAGAACCCTTTTTGTAAGTTGTTTTCCATGTTATTTCACCACCGATCCGAAGAATGCGTGCAGGTCGATCAGCCACTGCGGTGTCGTCAGGCTCATGCTCTTCAGAAGCGCCACGTCAAACGCGCGGAAGAATCCGCTGAGAATGAACAGCAGGATAACGGCAACAAACATGGTCTTGGTAATCCGGTTCCAGCCGCTGTCGTCTACACCCTTACCGATCAGAATACCCAGCACGATACCCGGTACGGCGTTGCCCATTACGAGGTGGGAGAAACCGCCGAGTACGGTCGCCCATACGCCTGTCCGCCTGCCCGCATCCATGGCTGCGGTCCAGAATACGATCGGCATGATCGGATTGATCAGCCAGTTTGCCGCCGGGACAAGTACCTTCGTCGCCACGGATTGCAGCGAAGCCGGAATTACGGCGGCGGTCGAGTTCAGAAGCGCGACCACCACGGCGCCGATAATCGCGCCGGTCCAAGCCATTTTACGCGGATCGTGGAGAGTTTCCTCCAGCTTTTTGTTGCGGGAAAGCAGCGCAGCGGCAGACCAGTGCGGAATGATCCGGTGGTCGACGTCCTGGGTCAGAGCGCCCGCGCCCACGACGGATGCCCAGGCATTGAACAGGAAGCCGAGGCCGAACGAGAAGTGAGCGACGGCGTCGCCTTCGCAGGCGTTCAGTTCGCCGAAGGTCCGGAACGCGCCCATTCCCTGCACGTTCGGAGCGTGGAACATGCGCGCCGCGCCGGCTCCGACCCCGAAACCGACCAGGAGTCCGATAATAATGGACTCAAAAACGATCATCAATGTGTTCATGTGTATCCCCCAAAACTTCAGTATACAGGTGGTCTCCAGTTCTCTCTATCCTCACACGAAACAGCTGCCCCGGCAGCTCAGCGCATATGAAGCAAACGCTGATACTTGCTCAGGTTCTCTTTATTTTCTGTAAATTCCACTTCCGAGAGGTTCACATATTTCAGTTTGACCGTTATTCGCAGAGTCACCTCGTAGCGAGTTCTCGTCCGCGGAAATAGGAATCCGAGAAACTTCTCACGGTATTGCGTCAAATGGGCCGAAACGACTTCTACATCCTGAGGCTCGATTTGCAGAAGAACATCTGACGTCTCCTTCGAAATTTGGCTTTTCATGCGGGTCAGAGCCTGTTGAAAAGCTCCCTGCTTGGTTTCCGACATCCCGCTTACGACGAGTGTTAACGGCTTTTCCTGAAACATGGTTTACCTCCCGTTTTTCTTGATAAATTCTTCGGTTAAACGGCGGCCGAGTTCTTCGACATCCATGAAACCGAACCCAAGCACTTTTTTGCCTTCGCGGATCGCCGTGACGCCCGCATCAATGGAACGCATACCGAATTCCATCGGATATTTATATTTGGTATTCGCCGTAACCGCACCCGCCCCGCCGCTTCCGCAGAAGGAGATGCCGAAATCCGCGTTTTCCTTGTTCATCACGTCGCCGAGCTTCATGTCGGCGCCTACGCCCGGAATCACGATAGCAACGCCGCCGGCAGCCTCTACCCCTTTTGCCACGTTCTGGCCTTTACCGAGACGGTCGCCGATAATTACTTTCACTTTGTTTTCCATGAACTTTCACTCCTTAAAGATTGGTTTTGGCCGCTTCGAAATGAACAGCAAGGAAGAATACTTCCGCGGCGTCCAGCTTTCTTTGCGGCGGCAGGTTGTAGTCGGAGAATAAGCGCTTGCTGAGATCTATGGACTCCGCACTGATTTCTTCGAACATCTCCGGCTCGATTTCCGGCAAATATTCGTCCTGATCGACTCTTCTCAGGAAAGCGAGAAGATGAATGCCGATAATGACGGCTTTCGTGTGCGGGATACTAAGCCCGATCTCTTGCGACATCGGACGAAGTTTCGTTAACAGGTCTTTTACCACTTCGAGCTTTTCGGGAGAAGCTTCCGTTTTCTGCGGAATTTCTTCCAGGACTTCATTCAGGTTGTACATGATGTATCTCTCCAGCTCTTAAAGTATATTGCGGCTGCAGCTGCTGATCGTATTGAACTGTCTTGCCTTCCGAATCCGTAAGGGAAACGGGCTCCTGCACAAGCCGGAATACGGTGATATCCGCTTCGGCGCCTTCGCGGAGAGTGCCGATTTCGTTTTCGCGCTGAATGGCTTTGGCCGGGGCTACGGTGGACCAGGCAACAACCTGCTCCAGGGAATAGCCCATCGCCAGGAGCTTCGTCATCGTCAGGGCGAGGCTGTAAACCGGTCCGCGCTGCAGATTTTCCAGATACAAGTCCGTGGAGATGGAGTACGGATCAATGCCCAGCTCCTTCGCTTTCATTAACGTATCGAAGCTGAAGCTGGAGCTGCCGTGTCCGACATCGAACAGGACGCCGCGTTCAAGCGCACGGACCGCCTGCGGAATCAGACCTCCGTCCGGGCTCAGGATGCCGCCCGCTTTGCCGTGGAAGGCATGGGTGACAACGTCGCCGGCTTCCAGCAGGTCCAGCACCTCTCCCAATGCGGGAGGGGCGTTGCCGATATGGACCATTACCGGGAGGCCGGCTTCCCTTGCCGTATCCTTGGCAATTTCCAGAGGGCGGATGCCGCTCGTTTTCACGACCGATCCGCTCATGCGGGCTTTGATCCCGATAATAGGGTCCCGGTTGCGCTCGATGACCGCAAGGACTTCCTTCGGATCAAGCTTCGTCAGATCGGCCAGCTCCGAGCGTCCTTCGACGAGGCCGGGCGCCGCGATATTCAGCCAGGCGTAAACGCGGCTTTTGCTCGGCTCGATGCTTCTGCGGACGAAATCGTCGAAATTGGCGGCTCCCGAGCTGCCGGCGTCGACAACGGCCGTTACCCCTTGGTCGATTCCGACGCGGTCAGGGGCTACGCCCATGGCAGGCACGCCTTCATAAATGTGGGTATGCATATCGATGAAACCCGGCGATACATAACTCCCCGAAGCATCGAGCGTTTGCCCGGCCTCGACGGCAGCCGTACCCGGCTTGTAAACACCTGTGATTTTCCCTCCGCTGACCGCAACGTCAAATGCACCGGATATTCCTGTGGATGGATCGATTACTGTTCCTCCGTGGATCAACAAATCCGCTTTCATGGTTACGCACTCCTCTCAAAGTACCGTAGAATGGCCATTACTTCGCCTTCCGTCGCGTGGATGCGATGCTCGGAAAGCAGCATTTTTAATTCCTCCGCCAGCTCGCCTTCCGCCCCTTCGGCTGAAGGAGCGGAGCCCGTTTGGATATAAGCCGTATCGAATGCGATGCGGTTCATCATAAAAAGCAGATGAAGCGTCAGGCCTTCGAGTCTCTCTTCATTCAGATACGGAGCGAAACGTGTCCGGATTGCCCGGCTCAGTTCGAAGCCTTTCCAGATAATATCCTGGAATTTCTGCTCCAGATAGGAAAGCTCGGGCCGCTGCAGGCTCGATGACCGGCCTGCCGACGCACCCTTCGCACCCCCATGCTTCTCCAAGTTCTCAAGCCTAAGCCGGATCGATTTGAAATCGTTCTTATCCGGAATCGGATTGACGACCACAACGGGTACGTGCGCTTCAATCGGGAAAATACTGATCACCAGATCGAAATCGCCGACAACCTGCTTGTCGAACTCCATCACGGAACAGAAGGCCGCGACCTGGAGTGTCTTGATTTCATTTTCAATGACCGTCTTCAAAAGTTTGGACGTCCCCCGGCCCGTTCCGCATACAACCAGCGCCCGGTACCGCTGGATATCCTGCTTGCGTTCGAAAGCGGCTTGAAAGTGAAGGACGATGTAGGCGATATCCGAATCCGACAGCAGAATGCCGTAAGGGGAAAATACTTCTCCGCAGGCGGACCTCACGGTTTCAAACATGGTCCGGTAAGATCTGAGTATTTCTTGAAGAAGCGGATTCGGTTCCGCGACTCCGTAGCTGTATTTGTTCAATTTATCTGCGATATGAGCGTGAAGATGCTGCATGAGATCCGGATCTTTGCGGAACCGGACGTGGACCGACCCGCTGACTCTGTCGATAAGTTTCTTCGTCACGGCAAAAGCGTCGGGCAGCTGCGCCCCTTCCTCATCCCTCGCTTTAAGCAGCGGGGGGATCAAACCGATCGCCGGCAGGCTGATGTAGCGGATGTTCTCCTCGGATAGAGGAAGCTCCAGTTCCGTAAACAGTGCCGTAAGCTTCTGACGGAACAAATCCGAGATGCTCAGATGATAGCCGGCCAGCGTCCGCTGATCGAAGGTGACGGCGCTTTCTCCGGATTCGGCCGCAGCCTGTTCCTCCGCCGGGCACTGCCTCTGAATGACGATGCAGAGCCGGATAAACACTCCGATGATCGCATTGTCCGTCAGCAGGAGCTGCGTCTTCTCCCGGATTTCGCGAACCAGGGAGCCGACTTCCTCGAACACGCGGTCCAAGTCGCGCACCGGCTGCAGAAACCATTCCAGCAGCTTGCTGAAGTGAAGGTGCGGCCGCCGCTCCTGCACGACTCCCTGCACGATCTGGAACATGTCGTTCCCGTCCAGCAGGTCCTGAATCACATGCTCCAGGACGGCATGCCTTCTCATTTCGGAACCGCTTACTCGAATTCCGTGCCGGGTCCGGTTAAGCGTGAGTCCCGAGTTGGCGAGCAGCTGATCGGCCAGAGCCAGATCAGCCTGAACGGTGTTCCGGCTTACATCGTGCTTGACGACGAGTTCGCCGATAGTGAGGTATCCGTCCAGCAGCAGAAGATCGATCAGCATGTGCCTCATCCGTTCCTGCTGGTTCAGAAAGACGTGCTCGCCGACCGCATCCAGCTTTTCCAGCAGATGAATGCGCTCCGTATCGCTGCAGTCGATCCAGATTCCCCGGCTCGGCTTGGAGAGCAGTTCGATCTGCTCCTGCTGCAGCCAAAGCCGGATGGATTCGAGATCGTATTTGACGGTTCGTTCGCTGACCTGAAACTCTTCCGCACATTCCTTGATGCGGAGCGGACTGTGGGAATAGACGATTTTTTTGAGCAGTGCACGAGATCGCGTTGTGAGCGTCATGATATCCCCTCCTGCATATTCATCCTGTTAACGTCTATTGTACCACTACCCGCCCGCCGGTACGGAAGAAAAACAAGGCCTTCCCGCCGCGGTACTGCATCTACAGTTTCCGCTGATTTCACTCGTAAGCGTGCGTTTTTTCACTTGGAGGTATTTATAGACTTATCGGTATATCGGGCCGGCCCGGGCAAAAGTTTACAGCCACTCCGCCACGGCCGGAACCCGGCTTATAATGTGCTTGCGAATTTCTTCGGCCGTATCAAGTTCCAGCGCTTCGTCCGCCAGACGGCTCAGCTCGCTCCGGTCCAGCTTGTGCATCAGCGCCCGCGCCGTAGCCACGGAGCCGCTTCCCATGCTGAACTCATCCAGCCCCATGCCCAGCAGCAGCGGAATCGCGATGGCACTGCCGGCCATTTCGCCGCACATGCCTACCCAGCGGCCTTTCGCATGCGCCGCCCCGATCACGTGGCGGATCAGCCGGAGCACGCCCGGATTAAACGGTTCGCTCAAATGCGCGATCGTTTCGTTCATCCGGTCGGCCGCCATCATGTACTGCACGAGGTCGTTGGTGCCGATGCTGAAGAAGTCGGCTTCGCGCGCCAGTTGATCGGCCGCCATGCCCGCCGCGGGCACCTCGATCATAATGCCTACCTCGATGTCCTGCGCGTATTTGACGCCTTCCGCGTCCAGCCCGGCTTTCGCATCGGCCAGGACCGCGTTCGCCTGGCGGAGCTCTTCGATGTTCGAGATCATGGGATACATGATCTTCACATTGCCGTAAGCGCTCGCACGGAGTATCGCGCGCAGCTGCGTGCGGAACAGGTCCTTCCGGTCCAGGCAGAGGCGGATGGCACGATAGCCCAGGAACGGGTTCGCTTCCTTCGGCAGGCTCAGGTAAGGCAGTTCCTTATCTCCGCCGATGTCCAGTGTCCGGATGACGACCGGCTGGCCGGCGAACATTTCGGCCACGACCTTGTAGGCCAGAAACTGCTCTTCCTCCGTCGGCATCGTATCTCGCCCCATGTACAGGAACTCCGTCCGGTACAGTCCGACACCCTCGGCTCCGCCGTCTCTGGCGGCCTGGGCGTCCTGCGGGCTGCCGATGTTCGCGGCCAGCTCGACATGATGCCCGTCCGCGGTTTCCGTCGGGCGTCCGATGTAGGCGCCCAGCCGGGAGCGGCGCTCTTCGTACCGGGCCTGCTTGCCCCGGTACAGCTCCAGAAGCCCGGCATCCGGATTGATGTGCACGATGCCTTCGCCCCCGTCCACGATCACGTAGTCGCCGGGCTGTACCCGTGCCGCTCCCGCGCCCATGCCGACGACCGCCGGAATTTCCAGGGAGCGGGCCATGATCGCCGAGTGCGAAGTCCGGCCGCCCACCGCCGTAACGAAGCCTGCGATACGGCTGCGGTCGAGCCGCGCCGTATCCGACGGCGTCAAGTCATGGGCGAAGAGGACGACGGCTTCGCCCTCACCGCCGATGTCGCCGGCGGATTCCCCCCGCAGCAGGCGCTGAAGGCGGCCCGCCACATCGCGGATGTCCGAGGCGCGTTCGCGCATGTAGGCGTCGCTCATGTTCTCGAACAGCTCCACGAGCGCCTTCGCCGCGTCTTCTACGGCCGCTTCGGCGTTCAATCGCTCCGAACGGATGGCTTCGGCCGCCGCTCCGACGAAATCGTCGTCTTCGAGCAGCAGCATGTGCGTCTCGAAGATTTCGGCGTGAGCCTCACCCAGTTTGAGAGCGGTTTCTTCTTTGAGGCACTGAAGCTCGTCAAGAGCTTCCCGTGTCTTCTCCTCCAGCCTTGCAACCTCGGCTGCGGTTTCTTCTTCCGCCAGCGTTCTGCGCTGTGCTTTCTCTGCCTGCGGCTGCCACAAATGAGCCTTCCCCATCGCATAGCCCGGTGCGGCCGCGATGCCCTTCACGCTTTCCGTTTCTCTCTCCACTATCATCCGGTCACCTATTCAAGTACGGACTCGAGCATGGTTCCCAGCTCATTTACCGCTTCTTCTTCCTGTTCGCCGGAAGCTTTAACCGTTACTTTATCGCCGTAACGCATTTCCAGGGAAAGCAGTCCTACGATGCTTTTCGCATTGACGCTCTTGTCTCCCTTGGCAATCGTGATGTCACATGTAAATGCTTTTGCTTTTTTCATAAGTGCCCCTGCGGGACGCGAGTGAATACCTAACGGATTCTGTACGGAAAACTCTTTCTCCATCAATGGTATCTCCTTCCGATTTAAAACGGTTTCTGTATGGCTTAAACATTTTGTAAAGGAAAGGTTCCTGTAAACTCAAGATAACGCAACCGCTTCCAACTGAAAAGATCAAACCTTTTGCACCATCCGTGGTGCAAAAAGAAAACCGGATCTGGGAAAATAGTCCCAAACCCGGTTCTTCAGTTCCTGCCATGCAGGGAATTACGCCGGAAAATTAGGCGGCTGAGGCAGATGGCCATCCTCCCCGAGAGGCTCCGTCTCCTCTCTTTTTTTGCGGCCGTCGGCCATCAGCCTGACTGCCTTCGCCTGTACGACCGGAATCGAAATCAGACTGACGAGCGTGACTCCGATAATGGAAATATACAGCCAGCCCTCCAGTTTATCCAAAGACATAATGAATATCAGCAGCACAATCCGCATCCCGACCAGCATCGTTTCCCGCCAGATGAGAAAGGCCGCTTTCCGGCCCGGAGCGTAGTCCTCAATACATTGAAACTGCTGGGCGTTCCAGATCATCGCAAAGAAAAACATGCCGAACGCCGTAAGCACATTCGAAAGGATCAGCAGCGGTTTAAGGGGAAACATCGCGATCACAAACCCGGCCGAAAGCAGAAGAACCCCGAGCCAGAGACAGAAATTGTCGTTCCATTTGAACTTGCGGTACAGAACAAGCCCGAGAAAAGCCGACCCGGTATACAGCAAATTCAGCAGCGCGATAAGCAGCTTATCCTGGGTGACCGTGAAGGTGAAAACAAGCGTAAACAGGTTTTGAAACTGAAGGAATACGCCTCCAGCCAAAATCGAAAGGATCAGCCAGACGGAATGCCGGCCGCCGAAAACTCGCTTCCACTGAAGCTGCTGCCAGAAGCCCAGCCGGGGCGTTTCCATTCTCGGCAGTGCGATACGGGGCATCGTAGCCGAGAAAACCAGCATGACGATCAGGAAGACAAACATCAGGACGAACGAGCTCTCATACCCGAACCAGCCGATAAACTGGGCCGAAACAATAGGAATGACCATGGACAATATCGACGCGATCAGATTGTTGGCCGCGAAAAAGGAAGCGATTTCAGTTCCTTTACCCGAAAAAGAAACGCTTAAATTTTGGGCGACCGTATAAAACCCCCACATGAGACCGACCGGAAATCCGATCAGGGCGATCCACAAAATCCGGCTCTCCAGCGTCAGAAATGTCAGCATAATAAATGCGGCCGTACCCCCGAAGGCGGACAAGGCGAGCAGCAGGCGGATCGTGCAGTGATAAAGCAGCTTCGCCCCGAGAACGAATGAGAATCCCCAGCCGAAAAACATCACCATGTTGAACCAGGAAATTTCAAAAATGCTGGTATTGGCCTGCCAAATGTACAGGTTCACGAAAATCCCGATGTAAATAAAAATGATGGACGACACAAAGTTCATGATCAGCATTTTTCGCATGTTCGTCGACAACGGATTCACCCTTCCGGCTCAAGCATCCAATCGATCGGGAAAATTTTCCGATTCTCAAGCCCTGTTCGCATTATAAGCATAAGTTGTAAACGCGTCCATGATTAAATTTGTTAATTTACGCGATTATTTTTTTGTAAAGGGACAACCCCCCAATCCTCACTATCATCCGGTTCATAGCATAGAGAGATTTCCAATCGAATCCGGGAGGAATGATCCATGACGATTTTGATCACCGCGCTCGTTTTTATTGCCGCCGCAGCCGTCGTTTATTTGTTTTTCCGTAAAAAAGAACAGCCGAAAGAACCCCATCAGCCCCACCAGCTTATCGTAAGGTTCAAGCCGGAAACACCGGAAGAGCTTGTCTTGAAGCTTCATAAGAAATACAAATGCAAGGTGCTGGAACAATGCAGCACGCTCGGTCACCAGGTATTGTTCACGAAGCAGCCTCTTCTCAAAACGATCAAACGCTATGAAAAACACGAAGTGCTGGAGTACGCCGAATTAAACTATATGTATCAGGCGTTCGATTCCACGCCTTCCGGCGGCAAGAAGCAGGGGAAGGGCCAATCCTCTCCGGATGCGGATGCGTTTGCCATCCCCAACGATCCTTATTTCAGCCTCTATCAGTACGGTCCGCAGAAGATTTCGGCGCCTTCGGCTTGGGATGTGGCGCAAAGCAGCAGTTCCATCGTCATCGCAGTCCTGGATTCGGGAGTCGAGCTGACTCATCCGGATCTGGCCGCGCATCTGGTTCCCGGTTACGATTACGTGGACAATGATTCGATTCCGAGCGACGGCAACGGACACGGCACCCATGTGGCGGGCATTGCGGCCGCCGTTACGAACAACGGGATCGGAATCGCCGGCGTCGCTCCGCTCGCTTCCATCCAGCCTATCCGTGTCCTTGACAACTCCGGCAACGGGACGGTCAGCAATATTTCCAACGCAATCATATACGCCTCTTTCTTCGGCGCCCAGGTGATCAATCTGAGTCTCGGCTCCCCATACAGTTCGACGACTCTCCAATACGCGCTCGATTACGCCTGGGGCAAGGGATCGGTCATGGTGGCTTCGGCCGGGAATGACGGAAGCACGACACCCAACTATCCGGCCGCCTATTCAACAGTCATTTCAGTAGCTTCCACGGATTCGGCCGACAATATCTCCTCCTTCTCCAACCGCGGAAGCTGGGTACAGGTGGCCGCGCCCGGATCGACGATCCTATCGACGTTCCCCGGCTCCAGCTACGCCTATCTCAGCGGCACCTCCATGTCGGCTCCCCACGTGTCGGGTGTAGCCGCTCTCCTCGCGGGACAAGGCCGCACGAATGCGCAAATCCGCGACGCAATTCTGCTTAACGCCGATCCGATTGCCGGCACAGGCACGTACTGGGTGTACGGACGGGTCAACGCCGACCGCGCGGTACGATCCTGAACAGGCGGATATCCGAAGATCGCCGCCTCTTGCGGCGGTTTCCTACCCTTCAGATATACACAAGAGTAAAAGCTCCCTTGCCGGGAGCTTTTTTATTGTTCCGCCTCTTATTTCAGCCGTTCTTTAGCCATTCAATTGGAGACGTTCTCCAAATCTTTCGATTTTCTCGGAAATAAACCGCTTTCAGCCCGTTTTGTCCGCCGTACGGTCTCATTTCCGCCTATATGAGGCTCTATCTGCCTTGCCCGCTTTTTCCATTGCCCTTTACAATAAAGAAATGAGTGTATCCCTGAGGAGGTGGTGGCATGGGCAGTCAGAGGCTGCTTCGGAACTATGTGAAAGCGAACCTGGGACTGTATTCGGTCGGGGTCGCCTTTATTATCCTATCTAACGTGGTGCAATCGTTTTTCCCCCGAGTTCTGGGAGAATTTACGGACGATCTGCAGCTTAAAGTCGCCACATCCCACACGGTTGCAAGCTACAGTATGCAGCTTCTCGGAATCGGTGTGGCTTACGGCGTGCTCTTCGGCATCGGCCAGTATACGAACGCACGGCTCGGACGCCGGTTCGAATACGCAACGAGGCAAAAGCTGTTCCGTCATTTCTCCACGCTCAGCGAGCATTATTTCTCCAGGCACGGTGTCGGCAAGCTCCTCAGTTACGTCATGAACGACGTGACGGCCGTCCGGGAATCCATCTCGAACGGAGTCAACCAGACCACCAATGCCATCTTCTTTATTCTCTCGGCTTTTGTCATGATGTCCTTCAGCTCCATTCCTTTCGGCTTGATAGCCTTGAGTCTTGCGCCTATGGCTTTTATTCCGCTCATCGTCGTGTTCCTGGGGCCGCGTATCCGCTCCCGTTCTCTCGATGTGCAGGAATCGCTCGCCACGATGACCGAATCGGCCGAAGAACAGTTCGGCGGCATCCGCGTGACCAAAACATTCGCGGCCGAAGAAATCGCCTACGAGCGTTTCGGCCGGAACGTCGACGCGATCCGGGAAAAGCAGCTTCGGCTTGTCCGGATGTCTTCGCTATTTCAGTCCCTTCTGCCCCTGATGGGCTCGTTCTCGATGATCATCGCCATTCTGGCAGGGGGCTATATGACGCTGCATGGCCAAATTACGCTCGGCAGCTTCGTATCCCTTACCTTCTACCTGCGGATGATGATGACACCTCTGCAGCAGATCGGCAACGTGATCAATATGATGCAGCGTTCGCGCGCGTCGCTGGAGCGGCTCAATGACCTGCTGGCCGTAAAACCCGATATCCGGGAGGAAGCAAAAGCCGAGCGGTTGGAAAACGGGGCGGGAGAGCTGGAAATCCGCGGATTGTCCTTCTGTTATCCCGGTTCGGACCGCCGTGCTCTGGAAGCCATCGACCTGAAAGTGGAGCCGGGCAGGACGCTCGGAATCATCGGACGCACGGGCAGCGGCAAAACGACGCTCGTCAAGCTGCTCCTGCGCATTTACGATCCGCCTGCGGGCACGATTTATATCGGCGGCCACGATATCCGCCGGGTTACGCTGGAGAGCCTGCGTTCGCAGATCGCCTATGTCCCTCAGGACGGCTTTCTGTTCAGCACGACGATCCGGGACAACATCGCCTTCTCGAGACGGGATGCGGCGGACGACGAAATGCAGCAGGCCGCCCGCGAGGCGCAGATTTACAGCAGCATCACGGAGCTGCCGCGCGGCTTCGAAACGAAGCTCGGCGAACGCGGCATCACCTTGTCCGGCGGGCAGCGCCAGAGAGCGAGCCTGGCCCGCGGCTTCATGAAGCAGGCGCCCATCCTCATTCTCGATGACAGCGTAAGCGCCGTGGACGCCGTGACGGAAACGAACATCGTCCGCCAGATCCGTGCCGCCCACCGCGATAAAACAACGCTGATCATCGCTCACCGGATCAGTGCGGTCAAATATGCGGACGAAATCGTCGTCCTCGATGAAGGCCGGATCGTACAGCGTGGCACGCACAAGGAGCTGCTCGCCCGTCCGGGCTTGTATGCCTCCCTCTATCAGATTCAAGAGGAGGGGACCCAGCATGCCTGATCCGAAATCACCGGACACGAACGCTTCTAGGGAGTCAGCTTCTACCGGTTCAGCCGGGCAAAATACCGCGGAGCCCCCGCAAACGTCGGACACCGCTAAGAGCGGCGAAGCCTCCGAACCGAAAGGCGGTCCGAGTCCGAGCAGGCTTGCCGCTTTCAAGGCGACGCTCACATACGCCAAGCCGCACAAGCTGACGTTCATCGGCATTTTCTTCTGCTCGCTGATCGCCATCATCGCCGAGCTGCTGCAGCCGTATCTGGTCAAAATCGCCATCGACGACCACCTCTTCGGCGGAAGCGGAGCCATGCGGCCCCTTCTGATCATCGGACTGTTTTACCTGGGGCTGTCCGTCGTGAACTTTGCTTTTACCTACGTTCAGAACAACCTGCTCCAGTATGCCGGACAAAGCATCGTCGCCAGTATCCGCAAAAATTTGTTCGCTCATATTTCGAAGCTGTCGATGTCTTTCTTCGACCGGTATCCGATCGGAAGCCTGGTCACGCTCGAATCGAGCGATACCGAGACGATCAGCCAGTTTTTCACCCAGGTGTTCCTCAGTCTCGTCCGGGACGGGATGACTCTGGTGCTGATCATCTTTTTCATGTTTCAACTGGATGCTACACTCGCCTGGTACAGTATGCTTCTTCTGCCGGTCATCGCCCTCATCGCCGTCCTTTTCCGTTCCATGCTGCGAAAAGCTTACCAGGAGACGCGGGCGCAGCTGTCCCGTCTCATCGCTTATCTGGCTGAAAATCTCGCCGGGATGAGCCTGATTCAGACCTACAACCAGCAGGATGAACAGTTCGGACGTTTCAGCGATCGCAACGGGCAGTACTTGAAAGCCAATTTGAAAGAAATCCGCACGAACGTGCTGTTCAACCGGTCCTTTGATATTTTCGGCAACATATCCGTCGCTCTTCTCGTCTGGCTCGGCGGACTCGCTTTTCTCGGCGGCAGTATCGAATTCGGTGTGCTCTACGCTTTTATTACCTACATCCGCCAGTTTTTTCAGCCGATCAACCAGATTACCCAGCAGTGGAATACCTTGCAATCGACCTCCGTTTCGATGGAGCGGCTGTGGAACATTTTATCCACGGAGCCCGATGTAAAAGAACCTGGCGGCGAAGATAAAGTCGAAGTCGACTGGAAAAAAACAGCCGGAAAAATTGACTACAATCACGTGGATTTTTCTTATGTAGAAGGAAGCAGGGTCCTCCGGAATTTGGACCTGCACATTAAACCGGGGGAAATGATCGGGATTGTCGGAACGACAGGCGCCGGCAAAAGCTCGCTGATATCGCTGCTTACCCGCTTTTACGACGTGAACGCCGGAAGCGTCACGATCGACGGTACGGATATCCGGCGCATTCCGCAGGATACGCTTCACCGGATGATCGGGCTCGTCCAGCAGGAGCCGTACCTGTACTCCGGGACGATCCTCGACAACGTACGGCTGTTCCGGCAGGAAATCAGCCGCGAAGAGGTGACCGCCGCCTGCAGGGCGGTCGGGGCCCATCCGCTCATCACCCGGCTCAAGGACGGGTATGATACGAAGCTATCGGAACGCGGCAGCGGCCTCTCGGCCGGCGAGCGACAGCTTCTGTCGTTCGCGCGCATTCTCGTGTTCAAACCGAGAATTCTGATACTCGACGAAGCTACGGCCAACCTCGACTCCCATACGGAGCAGCTCGTGCAAAAGGCGCTCTCCGTCGTCTCCGAAGGCAGGACGGCCTTGCTCATCGCCCATCGGCTGTCCACGATTATGCACGCCGACCGGATCATTGTCATGAAGCACGGCGAAATCGTGGAGGAAGGCACCCACAGGCAGCTGCTCGCCAAGAAAGGCTACTACGAGGAGCTGTACCGCCACTCGCAGGGCATGCAGGCGATCGGGTCCTGACTGTCCGCCCCGCTTGTATAAAAAGACCCGCAGCCTCACGTTCGGTTACGAACGCGGACTGCGGGTCTTTTGTGTCGGCTTGCTTCCGGCACGCGGTGTTTGGCTCCGCATGAGGGCGGTAACCCGCATGCTTCTAAACGGCGGCTTGCTTGCGGCAAGGACGCGAAACCGAGTTTGCTCTCCTTGGAGCCCGCCGTACATTTTGGGGAGGGAGCGCCGGTCGCGGATACATAGCCATTCCCCCGTGAGCGGCTCCTGGAGCGGAATGGACCCTGCTTGCGGCAAGCGCGACATGGCCATAGCGCGCCAACCCTACTTGCGGCGGCTTGCCTTAGCATGCAAAAAAGCCGCGTCTTTTGTACGCGGCTGTGCCGGGTCTGCTTTCGGAGAGCCCGCGCTCCGCAGCGGCAGGCATGACACGCCCTGCTTCTTACGCCTCCGCCGTTCCCGCAGGCGGAGGCAGCAGCTCGCGCTCCGCCCGGTCGGCCAGCTGCTTCAGCGTGACGTCGTCCATCGGGGGATTGTGCAGCCCGAACCGCACATCCCGGTACAGCCGCTGAAGCGGGTGCGTCATCGCCAAGCTGTGCGCGCCCGCGATCCGCATCGACTTGTCGACGACAGCGAGGGCCGTCCGCACGGCGAACGTCTTGACGGCGCTCAAGTCCGCGGCGAAGGCTCCCGGATTTGCGGGGGCGCTCTCCCAGCGCTGCGCGACCGCGTAGAGGAAATGCCTCGCCGCGGAAAGCTCCAGCTCGATCTCCCCGATCAGCTGCCGGATATGGGGCAGCTCCAGAATCGGGTGAGGAAGCGAGTTCGGCCGGTAATCCGCCGCGAAAGAGACCGCTTCCCGCCTCGCCGCAAGAGCGATGCCGAGGTAGCAGGCGGGAATGTGCAGCAGATACGGATGAGCCGCCGGCCCGGGTCTGCTCGGTTCGCTGCGGGTGTGCTTTACCCTCGCCTCTGGCGGGACAAGCACATCCTCCAGCACCAGGTCGTGACTGGCCGTTCCCCGCATGCCGACCATATCCCACGTCGGCTCGATACGGACGCCTTCCGTCGCGACGGGAAAAACAAACTCGCCGTGACTTCCGTCCGGCTCCAGGGAAGCCGTCACAATGACAAGGTCAAGGGCGGGAGCCAGCGTCGTAAACGTCTTGCGGCCGTTCAGACGGTAACCTCCTTCTACCTCTGCCGCCGTTGTGGCCGGACGGCCTCCGCGCGACGGGCTCCCCGTCCCTTTTTCCGTAGCCGCACGGTTAATCAGAAGGTTGCGTGAGGCGATGTCTCTGCACAGCGCCTCGTATTTGTCCTGCCAGGCAGGCTGATTCGCCAGTTCCAGAACGATGCCCAGATGCCAGCCGATTCCGAGTGCAGTGGCCGCATCTCCCTGAGCCAGCCTTTCCTGCAACAGGACAAACCCGTACAAGGATGCTCCGGCTCCTCCATATTCGGCCGGGACGGTCAGCGAAGGATAACGGACTTCCTTCAGCGCGTCGATAGCCCCGTAGGAGAAGCCGTTCTCCTCGTCCGCTCTGGTTGCTCCTTCGCGCAAAGTGTCGGCCAGCCGGCCGATCTCATCGAGACGCTCCTGCTCTTCCGCTGTTCGGGCGAAGCTGAACGGAGACAGGTTCATCGGCCGTTCACCCCGCCTGTCCGCATGATCCGCTCCAGAACCCGCTTCTCCAGACGGGCGAATTCGGGATCGGCCTGGTCCCTCGGCCACGGCGCCGGGTTATCGGCATCGAGCGCGATTCTTCCGTCTTCGATAAGAAGAATCCGGTCCGCCAGACGTACCGCTTCGCTGACGTCGTGCGTGACGAGCACGGTCGTGAAGCCGTGCCGCTGCCAGAGCGTGCCGATCAGCTGCTGCATCTCCAGCCGGGTCAGCGCATCCAGGGCGCTCAGCGGCTCATCCAGCAGCAGAAGCTTCGGCTGGCGGACAAGCGCCCGCGCCAAGGCGACCCGCTGCTTCTGGCCTCCGGACAAGACACCCGGCCATTCGCCGGCCCGATCCGTCAGGCCTACCTGTCCGAGTACGTGCAGGGCACGCGGGCGCCAGTTCCCGCTTAAACCGATCCCCACGTTGTCCAGCACGGTTTTCCACGGGAGCAGGCGCGCCTCCTGGAACATGACCGTGATATCCCGGCCGATGCCGGATACGGGCCTCCCGTCGATCTCGATCCGACCCCCGGTAGGTTTCTCAAGCCCCGCCAGAAGTCTCAGCAGCGTGCTTTTTCCGCTTCCGCTTCTGCCTGCAACGGCAATAAACTGGCCCGGAGAGATCGTCAGATCCAGTTCGTGAAGCACCTTTTTGCCTCCGAACGATTTATGAACGCCCTGCAGCCGGACAGATGCTCCGAACAGGCGCTCCCCGCTTTGACCGGCGCCTTCGCCCGAAACCGCCCTTCGCTTATCACCTGCCAAAGCTTCCGTATATAAAGCCTCCTCGGCCAACTGACTCCACCCGCTCAATTGCGGCACCTCCGTTTACGTTGTTCTAGGCTTTCCGGTAGCTTACATTCCACTTGAGCACAGTATGCTCCAGCCATTTGGCGATCACATCCGCCAGCTTGCCCAGCAGCGCGTACAGCAGAATACTTAAAATGATGATGTCCGCCTGCATAAACTCACGGGCATTTAAAGCCAAATACCCGATTCCTTTATCCGTTGCGATCGTCTCGGCTACGATCAGCGTCAGCCACATAATTCCGAGCCCGTATCGGATCCCCACAAAAACGGAAGGAAGCGCCCCCGGCAAAATAACATGGCGGAAAAGCTGCCAGGAGGTGAGTCCGTAGACGCCCCCCATTTCTAAATACCCCCGGTCGATGGATCGTATTCCGTGAAATGTATTTACGTAGACCGGGAAAAGCACGCCTAGAGCAACCAGAAACACCTTCGCTCCTTCGTCGATTCCCATCCATAATATCACAAGGGGTACCAGCGCAAGGTGCGGAATATTCCGGATCATCTGGATCGACGTATCGAACATCCGGTAGGACGTCACAAACAATCCGTTGGCGGCCCCCAGCAGCAGCCCGATTCCCCCGCCGATGACAAAGCCTGCTGCCGCGCGCCCCAGACTGACGCCCAGATGATACGTAAGCTGGCCCGAGGAAAGAAGCTTCCAACCCGACCTCGCCACCTCAAGAGGAGGCGGGAACAAGCGCTGGGAAACGGGCCCGTAGACGGCGGCCAGATGCCAGCCCGCCAGAATAAGCACCGGAAGCAGCCAGGGAAGCAGCGCGGCCGCCCATGTATCTCTTCGTCTCGTATCCGCTTGCCGAATGCTTACCGACATTTCGTCATCTCCCTCAAGTTATGATCCGCCGTCATTTTCCGATTGCCCACGCCTGCTGGGCGGGCATCAGCGGAGCGACATCGATTTTCTCCCCGATGAGTCCGATCCGGTGGAACGTATCGGCCAGTTTTTGCTGCGGCCCGACGATTTCCGGAGTCAGATTTTCTACCCCGTACGTTCGGCGGTTTACCGCCCGTTCGATCGCCTTTTGGTCGATGCCGAGCGCTTCCGTCAGCTGCTTGACGACCTCCGGCTTGTTCGTATTGGCCCATTTGTCGGAGACGTCGATTTCTTCCAGAATGGTTTTGATCAGCTCGGCATTTCCTTTCGCGAACGCTTCATTGGCGTAATAAAAAGTCCGGTTCGGTGAAAATCCCGTTCCGTCCGTCAGCGTCACCGGCGACAGATCGTTCTCGACCGAGGCAAAGAAGGGATCCCAGGAGCCGAGCGCGTCCACCTGCCTCGTTTCAAACAAGGCTCTCCCTTCCGATGCGTCTTTGACGAATACGAATTTGACATCGTCCAGTTTGAGACCGGCTTTTTCTATAGCCAGAACAGCCAGGTAATGATGATTCCCGCCCTTCGCCACCGCGATCTTCTTGCCTTTCAAATCCGCGACGGTTTTTACCGGCGAACCCGCATGAACCACAATTCCCATCCCTTCCGGATTGGGAAGATCACAGCCTACGTAGACAAACGGTTTGCCTCCGGCCTGCGCGAATACGCCCGAGCCGTCTGCCGCATGCCCGAAATCGATGCTGCCCGCCGTTAACGCTTCCAGCAGAAAATTCCCGCCCGCAAAAACTTTCCATTCCACGGTGATGTTCTTCTCTTTCAGCCGTTTCTCCAAATTGCCGTGCTCTTTCAAAATATTAAGCGTATTTCCTTTCTGGTACCCGATCCGGAGTACCTTGGAGTCTCCCGGTACGGCGGATTTCGCCTCATTCGGTGCTGTTGCGGCCTCCTTGTCTCCGCCTGAAGAGCATGCGGACAGAACGGCCGCAGCGGTCAGCATAAGGGCCGCCAGCCATGCCTTTGTACGTGCGGAACGCTTCAGCCACCCGGATATCGTTGTCATTTCCTTCTCTCTCCCCTTCATGTTCTTCCGCTCATCCGAAAAAAAAGAAGACGCACTTTCCCCTGACAGGAAAAAAGCGCGTCTCCGTTCGAACGGTAGACTATCGTTTCGATAATTCCGATTGGATTAGTATGCTATCGAGTTTCAAGTAGCTTAGCACACGTTTTTTTGAAGTGTCAACGTCTTTTTTACGACTTTATAGGTAAGCGGGGTCCCCACCCTATAAGGCGATTTACAGCGTAACAGTGTTATGTTACAATCTTTTTCAAGAGGTGTTGAGATGACACAGGAATTGATTTCGAAAAAAGATCTGCTCGAATTGACCGGCATATCGTACGGCCAGCTTTACCGCTGGAAACGCAAAAATCTCATACCGGAAGCATGGTTTATCCGAAAATCAACCTTCACGGGGCAAGAAACGTTTTTTCCCAAGAAAGAGATTCTCGTCCGCATCGACAACATTTTGCATCAAAAAGACGATTTGTCGCTGGATGAGCTGGCCGATCGTTTTTCCCCACGCCCCTCCGACCTGAGCATGACAAAAGAAGAACTTATCCTTCATAACATTGTTTCGAAGGTGGCGCTGGACTATTTCGTCCGGCTCAGCGGAGACGCCGAAGTGTGGACCTTCGAGCGTATTTTCGCCGTCTATCTTCTTCACACGCTGCTCGAAACCGGGGAAATCAGCTTGGAGGAAGGAAGCGGCCTTATCCGGCTTATGACCGACGAGTATCCGAATATGAGCGACAGCGACGGGGAGCTCCTTTTTATCCGCAAAATGGGGGTGTCCACCTGTCTTCTAAAGCAGGGCACCGGGGAGATTTATCTGGAAAAGGGTGTGAAAGTGGCGGCGCGCCTGCAGCTTTCCGCATCCGTTGAAGCGTTAAAAACAAAAATTTGGCGGGAGGCCTGACCATGGAAGCACAGCCTAATATAACGAATGACTTGTCCATCGCGGGATCGGGTTCGGCAGACGGCGGACGTTACCGGAATACGAGAATTAACGGAAACGGCCGGATAGACGGGGACCTGGAATGCAGAAGCTTTAAATCGGCGGGTCACAGCAATGTGTACGGAAATTTGGCCGCCCTGGAAGTGATCATACGCGGAAGCGGCTCCGTATCGGGAAATGTCCGTTCCGAATTGCTGAGTGTCAGCGGAAACGGGGAATTCCGGGGCGACGTGGCTGCCGGCCATGTCAAAGTGAACGGATCGGCCGGCATCGGCGGCTCCTTGACCGCAGACACGGCGGTCATTCGCGGTTCCGTACAGATCAATGGAGACTGTGAAGCGGAAAAGTTCGAAGCCTACGGCGGTTTTGAAGTCGGCGGTCTGCTGAATGCGGGCATCATCGACATTCGCCTGTTCGGACCGTGCCGGGCCAGAGAAATCGGCGGAGAATCCATCCAGGTGAAGAAGAACGGTTTTCTGAACTCGCTGGCTTCTCTTTTCGGTTCCAAACGCACCTCCCTGGAAGCCGGAACCATCGAGGGGGACGTCATCTACCTGGAGCATACATCCGCCTCCGTCGTACGCGGTAGAGACGTGAAGGTCGGTCCGGGCTGTGAAATCGGGCGGGTGGAGTACACGAACACCCTGTACGTAGATAACGATTCGACCGTTGCCGAACGACAGCAGCTGTAAACCGCAAGAACGATCAAGTCCCGTCCGGCTCTCCATGGTAAGCTGATAGCGGAAAGGCAGGCGATACCCGGCTATGGTGCAAGCAGCCCTACATTCGGAAACGGTCAACCGGACCCTTTCCTACATTGAGGCTCATCTGAAGGAAGAGTTGACTCTGGAAATCCTCGCCGAGCGGGCGGCATTTTCCATGTATCATTTTCACCGGATCTTCCAGACTCAGGTAGGCATGCCTCCCGCCGACTATATCCGCAGGCGCCGGCTGTCCAGCGCGGCATGCAGCCTGCTCGGAACCGAGCGGAGGATTCTCGATATCGCGCTTGATTACCGTTTCGATTCCCAGGAATCGTTTACCCGCTCTTTCAAGCGCATGTTCCTCATGACACCCGGCCAATATCGTTCCTACTACCGCAAGCTTACGATGCAGAAGGAGAGTGAATTCGAAATGGCCGAACAAGCGGAACAAATGAATGCTTTACAAGGTGAGCCCCGGGGCTGGCTTCTTACCGGCACCCATTCGGAAGATTACGTGATGGGGGTAGACCGGCTTGAGGTCCACCACGGCAAATCGTCCGGCTATCTCCGTTCGCTTACAGAACGGGCCTACGGCTTCGGGACCATGATGCAGATGTTCAAGGCGGACGCTTACTCGGGAAGCCGGCTCCGGCTGAGCGGATTTGTCAAAACGGAGCAGGTCAAGGTCTGGTGCGGCCTGTGGCTGCGCATAGACGGCAAGGATCATGACGTGCTCGGGTTTGACAACATGAGCGGCAGACCCATCCGCGGAACGACGGGCTGGAGCCGATACAGCCTGGTGCTGGACGTGCCCAAAGAGAGTGTCGCTATCGCGTTCGGCGTTCTGCTGAACGGCAGCGGCCGGGTCTGGATCGACAGCCTCCAGTTCGATACCGTCAGCCAGCAGGTGCCTGTGACGAATCTGGAGGAGGTTAGCGCGCTGCCCGACGCTCCGGTCAACCTGAACTTTGAAGAAGAGCCCGGATTGTAGAGCTTTGAAACGAAACAAAGACGATTCCCATCGGGAATCGTCTTTGTTTATAAATCACTCGCCGGGACGGCACGATAAGCGGCACCGTTACCCGGTAGTTGAGCATCGGATAGACGGAATCGGTTACGTACGCTCCGCTTCCTGCTGATGCTCTTCATGGATTTTATAGAGCGCCTGAACAAGCGGATCGGCCGGATCGCGGTTCAGCAAGTGAAGCGTCATCAGAAACTGGAGCGGAAGGGCAAACGTATTGTTGCCTTCTTTGATGGACGGGAAGCCCACTTCCAGAACAGGCCCCGCTTCCGGGTGCATCTCCAGATCGACGTAGATCTGTTCTTCCGGAAATTCGCTTCTTACGCTCTCCGCGCAGTGAGGCACGATATATTTGTCCAGCAGCTCTTTCGCTTCTTCTTCGCTCTGAGGAGCGGCCGGAAGCGGACGATTGTCGGAGCTGCGAATCAAGTCCACGAAGAAGGAAGACATCCATAGACCCGGATTCTCCTTGTTCTGGAACGTATGCACGAGCTCGTTGAGGAAAAAGCCGCAGGAATAGCTGTTATCGTTTTGACGGACCGTGTAGGCGAACAAAGGACCGAAGACGGGGTGCTGTCCTACCTGTCCTTCAACTTCGTAGTCGGAAAACTGCTCTTTCAATACCTGTTCGGCGTGCTTGAACCAGGCAAAAATAATTTCGTTCTGCTGCTGCTGCTCCTGCTGTTCTTTGGCTGCCTGTTCTTCGGGAGACAGCTGCTCTTCTTCTGTCGCTTGAGCTTCGATAGGCTGATCGCCGGATTCGTTAGGTGTGGTCATATATACTCCTCCTTGCCTCCCATCTTATCATGTTCTGGAGATGATGGGAAAGCGCCGTCTTCTTTTGCCGCTTCGGTTAAAAAACGGCCGTTATTTCACATAAAGCCTTCCGGTCTCTTCCCAGATTTCTCCGGGTTCCAGCCCGAACAAGCCGATTTCCTCCGCCGGCAGCGGACTGTTCGGCGCGTTGACGAGATTCACCTGCGGCTCCGGGCAGAAAAAACCTTCCTCCCCGAAGTGGTTCCAGATCATCCACTGCTTGTAGGACGTGCCGACATCGTAAACGAGGGTCACGTTGTGTTTCGTATCGGTCAGCTCCATGCGGTTGCGCCCGTTCCGGGCGGACACCGTATAATGGTTGTCCAGCGGTTCGTAGAAGGGATAAATCCCTTCGTCCCGAAGCTGCTCTTCTTCCCGCGTCAAGGGCTGCTGCCTGCCTGTAGGAAGCATGCGGTCGTTCATTTCCCAGCGCTTGCCGATCGTCAGCTTCACCCGATAATCCTTCGCCGAAGCATCCGGCGCGAAAGGAGCGTTAACCGATGTATGAAAAGCAAGCAGACAAGGCATCCGTTCTCCTCCTTCGTTGCGGATAAACAGATGCTGGGCCAAGCCGTCCGCGCCGAGCGAATAACGCAGGCGGATCGTAAAGCGGAACGGCAGAAACTTGTACACTTCATGGGCTTCATCCACCCGGACGGACACGCTTACGAAGCTTTCGCTTTCCGTCGTCCCGTATTCGTCGACTTGCCAGGGAATCTTATGTAGAAATCCGTGCAAATGGTTGCCCGTTGCCTCTTCGTTAATCGGAAACCGGAGCACTTTGCCGTTCCACGGAAACTTGCCGTCTTCGTAACGGTTCGGCGGAAAAAGCACGGGAATGCCGTGGATTCCCGGATTCGCCTTAAAGGATTCCAGCTCTTCCTCAGCCGGTTCGTGCAGAAACCGGTAGCCTTTATCCGTATCCCTAAACGCGATAAGGTTGCCTCCGTAATCCGGGAGCATGACGGCTTCATAGGCGCCCCATTCCAGGCGAACGGCTTTCATTCCCTGATAATCACTCTCATACGCACGGTTGTGTGTCATGCTTCTCTCTCCCCTCGTCAGTTCCAGTGCGGCCTTTTACCAGACTATTATATCATGAAAACTCTTTCATTCCGCCTCCCCAAAATCGAGAATAAGCTCGATAACCTCCGAACGGCTGGCGATCCGTATGGGCGGTCCCCATGTGCCGAAACCGGACGATACGACGACATGCATCTTCTCCTTTAGCATGTAACCCCAATCCAGCTCGAACAATCTTCCCGTGATCCAGTGATTCGGCGCGAACTGCCCGCGATGCGTGTGGCCGCACAAAAGCACGTCAGCTCCGGCAGCGGCGGCCTTGGCGAAATGATAGGGCTGGTGGTCCATCAGGAGGATCGGCTTCGAATGATCAAGCCCGGATAACAGTTGGTCCACTGCCATACGGCCGCCGGTTTCGAACGACTCCGCCGTCTTGTCTTTGCGCCCCGCGATATGGAAAGCGTCCTCCACGGAAACCGTCTCGTCCCGCAGCACGCGGATACCGATCCGCTCCATTTGGCGGATGTGCTCTTCGATATGGCCCCCGTAATATTCGTGGTTTCCCAAGACCGCATATACCCCGTATTTCGCCTGAAGCTGCTTCATGACCTCCGACATCCCGTTGCGGATATACGGCTCGATGCTGTCATCGATAAGGTCGCCGGGCAGCAGAACAAGATCGGGCTTCATCGCGTCGACCGTCTTAACCAGCCGGGCCAAATGCCGTTTTCCTACAATATTACCCAAGTGAATATCGGATGCAACGGCTACCCGGAGCTGCCGCAGCTGACCGGCCCCCTTATCGACCCGGGCCCGGTACGTCCGGACGATGGGCGTCCAGGCATTCCAGTATCCTTTGGCAAGCAGGATAATCAGAATCACGAGCACGACGCTTCCCGTACCTCCGAAATATACGGCGGGCGGAAATCCCGCAAGTTTCAAGAGCCAAGCGGCCAAATCTCCCAGCGGAAGGAGAATCACGGCAAATTCCAGAACGGCAAAGTAATAAGAGCCGATAACCTTCAGCAGCCTGCCCGGGGGACCCGGAACTAAGGGAGAGCGGCCCAGCATGTAAGCGAGAGCCAGTACCGCCAGTAAAGTCCAGTACAACCCGCCCGGCACGGAAATTCCCCAGAAGTCGAGAAACCTCTCGCCATGCCAACCGATGTAAATATTAAGCCCCCCATAAACGAGCAGGGCCAAAACAAGCAGAACAAGACGCGATTTCACTAGAGTCCGACTCCTTTATTTAACAGGTAAACAGATAAGATGTCCGCATTATACCACGGGGAGACGGCACGGAACCAATCCGGTCCCATCCGCTGAACATACCTGTAAAAAAGGAGGTTTTCTCCAGAAAGAAATGAAGAGTAAGACCCTGTGACGATTAGCATTTTACGCCATAAAAATACACTCCCTAGAATTCACCGGATGAACCCGAAGATTCCCGTGCGGTTCTAGAGAGTGTATTCAGCTAAAATCTAGCCTTCCGTTCAAATAACGGACTGCCGGCTGCCGCATCCCATCCTCCGCTCAGCAATCCGAGCATGAGCAAAGAACGGGATTGCTGTCGGACGGCCGCTGTCTTACCGGTCCAGCGATTCCGCCAACCGCGGCAGCAGCTTGCCGTCCGGGTCGCCGTTCAGCTCCCAGAACATAGCTCCGCCGAGGCCTTTTTCCTTGATGAATTCAGCTCTGTAGCCGACCGATTCCTCGTCCTCATAGGAGACAAACTGGCCGGTTTGCTTGTTGTAGAGGTAAGGAACCTTGGCACGGTCGTTCCAGTAGCGCTGGAAACCTTCCGGCTTTTCGGTCCAATCCACGACATCCCCGCCTTTGCAGGCCTGGTAAAGACCGTTGTTTACGGCTTCGCAGCCGCCCCAGGAACGGCCGTAGAATGGAATACCCAGCACCAGCTTTTTGGCCGGTACACCCGCATTCAGGTGCCCGTTCACAGCCGCTTCCACATAGAAGCGGTGGGCGTTCGGATCCGGATCGGCCGGATCGTAGTACAAGGCGGCGTTGTTGTTGCTCGTCGGCTCCCAGCTTCCGTGCAGGTCATACGTCATGATGTTCACGAAATCAATGGCCTCGGCCACTTTATCGAGCTCCGTATCCCTCACGTAGTTCGGATTCGCGCCCGATGCGATCGTGAGCAAATAATGACGGCCGTCTTCACGTCCGGCTGCTTCCAGCTTTTCACGGATGGTGTGCAGCAGCAGGGTAAAGTTCGTGCGGTCCTCCGGACGGCGCACGTTCGTTTCCAGGCCTCCCGTCACCGGATACTCCCAGTCGAGATCGACTCCGTCGAAGCCGTTCTCCCGGATAAAACGGACCGCGCTGTCCGCGAATTTGGTGCGCGAAGCTTCCGTAAGCGCCGTGTCCGAGAACCGGCCGGACCAGGTCCATCCGCCGACGCTCACCAGCGTCTGCAGGTGCGGATTCGCCTGCTTTAATTTCGCAAGCTCTTTGAAATCGTTTACAAATTTAGCGCAGTCGTCTCCTTTGCACGCTCCGGGGTAAGCTTCTTCCTGCTCCTTGGGCGAACTCAGCGCCACCTCGCCGTCCACGATATTGGCGAACGCGTAGTTGATATGCGTCAGCTTGGACGCGTCGATTTCGGAAGCTTTCAATTTCCCCCAGGAGGTGAAGTAGCCGACGACTTTAAAGGTAGGGCTGACGATGGCCATCCTTCTGGCCTGATCCCACTCCACCAGGCTGCGAGACGCCTCCGATACGAAACGGAGTGGAACGTAAAGCGCGTCTCCCTGCTTGACGGGAGCGGTCTGAAGGATAGAGAGCTCGTTGTTCACGCGCGCTTCCTTAGAGCCCAGCTTCAGCTCGATGAAGACGCCTGTCTTGGACAGCGTAAAAGTTCCATCCTCTTTCAGAGGGCTAAGTTTTAGTTGAAGCTGCTTGGCCAGCTCCTGAGCGGGTACGGTCAGGGTATCCCCCTGCAGAACGGGCTTCTGCTGCTGCACGGCGACACGGCTGCCGTAAGCGATGCTGATATCCCCGGCGGATGAAGCTCCCATAGCGGGAACGGCTCCCAGCGCAAGCCCCAGCGTTAATGCGGTCAATAAAGAGGGTTTCCATTTTTTCAAGAACATGACCTCCTATACATGATGGCGGAAGATTCGGAAAGCGTCCCGTTAGGCGGAAATCTGTTAGGAAGTGGCTTATGCGGGGAACGTTAGAAAAGAGGACTTGATGCGGAGCCGAAAATCGTCACGTCCGCTTCCCAGGAAAACGCTTCCAAATCTTTCTATGGCACTAAGATAGCACAGGAAACTTCCATCTGTACAAGGAATTTTTATTACGAATTTCAACACTTTTGGAGAATAATTTTACCAGCTGAAATCAAGAATTTAAATCCTCCCCCGGCGGCTGCTTTCATGCAGATTTTTCTGCTGAAAAAAAAAGCAGCTTCCGGCAATTGCTGCCTTGGCTGCATGCTTTGTATCCGCTCCGCTGGGAAACCGTGCTAAACACGGAAAAGTCCGTGCCCGTCCAGCGGCACCACGGGATCTGTGTCGATAACCAGCCCTTCGCCCCGCCCGTTCCAGGCCACATCGGCCAGCCAGCGTGTGAAAGGAGCCACGTTCATCGTCTCCATTTCTTCCAAGCTGTAAAATCCGGCTGCATCCACCTCGTGATCGTCCGGTACGGGTTCGCCGCTTACGTAATCCATCGCGAAGGCGATATAAATGTTATGAATGCTTTTCGGCATATCCCGGAGCGCCACCACTCTCTTAACGGAAGCCTCGATGCCCGTCTCCTCCAGCACTTCCCGCGCAATCGTCTCGTGAATCAGCTCAAGCTGTTCGATAAAGCCGCCCGGATTGGTCCATCTTCCCTTGCCCGGCTCTTGCGCCCTGCGGACGAGCAAAAGTTTTCCTTCCCGCATCACAAGAGCCCCCACGCCCGCACTGTAGCTGCCCCAGTGGACAAAGCTGCAGGCCGGACAGGCCCTGCGCAGCGTTCCGTCCATATCCCGCGTTTCAAGCGGAGTTCCGCACGTCATACAATAATTCGCTTCCATCGAGGTCACCTGTTTCGTTTCAGAATGGACTGCATACGTTCACGCAAGGGCCATTATACTCCTTTCGCGGCGTTCGTGAAAGAGCGGCTGGCCATACGACAGACGGGGCAAACGGCAGGCTCCCGTGCCCGGCGGCGGGATTTCTTTTTTCGGGCGGAGAAATGGTATAATGGAAAGGTCAGGAATCTAACCGACATTAAAGAACGTTTAAATAAAGGAGCTGGGAAACCATGAGTTTGGAAAACAAATCATCCGAGCTGGCGACATTTGCAGGCGGCTGCTTCTGGTGCATGGTCAAGCCGTTCGACGAGCAGCCCGGAATTCTCAAGGTCGAATCCGGCTACACGGGCGGTCACCTGGAGAACCCGACGTACGAGCAGGTTTGCTCCGATACGACCGGCCATTACGAAGCGGTCCAGATCACATTCGACCCTGCCGTGTTCTCCTACGAGCGCCTGCTTGAGGTATTCTGGCAGCAGATCGACCCGACGGACGCGGGCGGCCAATTTAACGACCGCGGCCAGTCGTATCAAACCGCCATCTTCTATCATAGCGAGGAACAGAAGGCGGCGGCGGAGAAATCCAAGACGGAGCTGGCCCGCAGCGGACGGTTCGACAAACCGATCGCCACGGAAATTTTACCGGCCAAGCCTTTTTACCCGGCTGAAGAGTATCATCAGGGCTATTATAAAAAAAATCCGCTGCGCTATAAAGCGTATTCGGTCGGATCAGGGAGGGCGGCATTTTTGAAAAACACTTGGAAAGACCACGCGAAAGATCAGGATCTCAAAAAACGTCTCACGCCCATGCAGTACGAAGTGACGCAAAACAGCGGCACCGAACCGCCGTTCCGCAATGAATTCTGGGATCACAAAGAAGAAGGGCTGTACGTCGATATCGTATCCGGCGAGCCGCTTTTCAGTTCTCTGGACAAGTTCGATTCGTCCTGCGGATGGCCTTCCTTTACGCAGCCGCTTCAGGGCGAGCAGGTAACGGAGCATGTGGATATGACCCACCATATGGTCCGCACGGAAGTCCGCAGCAAAGAAGCGGATTCCCATCTGGGGCATGTATTCGAAGACGGCCCGGGCCCGAACGGGCTCCGCTACTGCATCAACTCGGCCGCTCTGCGCTTCATTCCGAGAAACAAACTGGAAGAAGAAGGCTACGGCGATTACTTGAAACTGTTCACGAAATAAGAACCGGGGCCGTGTTCCGCTTTTGGGGACCGGCCCTTTATTTGAGCCGCGGGGGCATCCCCGCTTTTTTTATTGAAAGAATTTCTTAACCTTTTTGTAAAAAGATCCTAAGCAACAAATGATACAATGGAACCATTATGACTGCCTGCCCGCGGCAACCGGGCAAAACAAAGGATGAACACGAACATGGACAAGCATATTCTGATCGTCGACGACGACGACAAAATCGCGCAATTAATCGAAATTTATTTGCAAAATGAAGGTTATACGGTCTACAAAGCGAGCAATGGTCCGGATGCCCTGGAAATTATGGCCGCGCAGACGGTTCATCTCGTGATTCTCGATATTATGATGCCGGGCATGGACGGACTCCAGGTCTGTATGAAAATACGCGAAAAGCAAATGACCCCCATCTTGATGATCAGCGCCAAGGACGGGGATCTCGATAAAATTACCGGACTGATGACCGGGGCGGACGATTACGTCGTAAAGCCCTTCAATCCGCTGGAGCTTATCGCCCGTGTGAAGTCCTTGTTGAGACGGGCTTATTTCCAGGCCCAGGCATCCGTTCCCGCCGAAGAGCATACGACCCGGATCGGTTCTCTGCTGATCGACAAGCAGACTCACACCGTTACCGCCAACGGGCGCCTCGTGAAGCTGACGCCGATCGAATTCGGCATTCTGTCCCTTCTGGCTACCCATCCGGGCCGGGTTTTCAGTTCCGAAGAAATTTTCGAGAAAATCTGGAAAGAAAAATATTTCGAATCCACAAACTCCGTAACGGTTCATATCAGCCGCCTCCGCGACAAACTGGAGAAGGAAATGGAAGGCGAGAAAATTATCCACACGATATGGGGGGTCGGCTACAAGCTTGAAAACTAATTGGAGCAGAGCCCTGCTGTACAGCCTCGGTTCATCCCTGATCGTGCTGCTTCTTATTTTTCTCCTGGGCCGCACGCTTTTCTATTCCTATCTTTCGGAGCGGATCAGCCTGGAAAATATTTTGATCTGGATCAACTACCGGATCGGCTATCCGGATGCTTATATCCAGGCCGGACTGATCATCTTCCTTCTCTTTTTCATTTACTTTTACCGGCTGGAGCAGCGTCACCGGGACAAGCGCACGCTCGCGCAGATTATCGAGAATATGCAAAAAATCACCGACGGCGATTTTAATCACCGCGTTCCGGCGGGAGGCTCCGGCGAGCTCGGCCAGCTTGCCGTACACGTTAACCGGCTTGTGGACCGCCTGAAGCTCTCTCTGGAGGAAGAACGCCAGGCCGAACAGGCCAAAAACGATCTGATCACGAACGTATCCCACGATCTCCGTACACCGCTCACTTCCATAACCGGTTATCTGGGGCTTGTGGATCAGGACAGGTACCGGGACGAGGTGGAGCTCCGCCACTACATCGGGATGGCTTACGAGGAATCCCAGCGGCTGAACCAGCTCGTTCAGGATTTGTTCGAGTACACGCGGCTCCGGAACAAAGAAATGAAACTGCAGCTCGTCAAAATCGATCTGGTCGAAATGCTGCATCAGATTTTCTCCGCTTTTCAGCTGCAGCTCAAGGAGGCGGACATGGACACGCGGATGACATTCGAGCAGCCACGTCTCTACGTGCTAGCGGACGGCAACAAACTGCGCCGGGTGTTTGAAAATCTGATCACCAATGCCATCAAGTACGGGCATGACGGGGCCTATCTCGACGTCACGGGACGGATCGAAGGCAGCGAAATTGTCCTGTCCGTAACCAATTACGGAGAATCGATCCCCGCACCCGATCTTCCGCGGATTTTCGAGCGGTTCTACCGCGTCGAGAAGTCCCGTACGAAGCATCTCGGGGGCTCGGGAATCGGACTCGCCATCGCCAAGCAGATTATCGATCTCCACGGCGGAACGATCGAGGCTTACAGCGATCCGGAGGAGACGGTATTCACGGTACGCCTGAGGACGCTGAATCCCGAAAGCCCTCCCCCTTCCTCCGTCGGTTCCGGTTCATTTTAGACGCGATCTCCCGCCGGGGGGATCGCCTTTTTTATCCCCAGAATAACGGCTGTTCCCGGAACTCTCAAAATCTGTCTAAAATCACAGAGAAACGTAATTATTTCGTAAGGTTTTCTTATCGGTTTATTAAACGTTAGGGTCCAATATAGAAAGAGAGCCGTTACCGCCTCAAACCTGAAAGGAGCACTACCCTATGAAACTAAAATCAACCCTGCTGGGACTCACGGCCGCCGTATTCGCCCTGACCCTGGTTTCGGATCCCTTACATGTCATCAAACCTCGTGCGGCTTCCGCACTATCCACACTGCGCACAGGACTCTTTGGCGGAAGCGGGAGCCCTTTAACCTCCTCCGTCGAAGGAGAAGCCGCCGTACTCATGGACGCGGATACCGGCAAGGTCCTCTTCGAGAAGCAGAAGGACTCGCGCCTTTATCCCGCCAGCACCACCAAAATCGTGAGCGCCATGATCGCCCTCGAGAAAGGCAGCCCCAAGGACCTCATCACCGTCGGCGACGAGATCCGGCTGAAAACATCGGGAGAAAGCACCGCCGGACTGTGGGAAGGCCAGCGCCTTTCGCTCGAGGATCTTATCGCCGCAATGATGCTTCCTTCCGGCAACGACGCGGCAAGAACCGTCGCCCGCTACATTGCGGAGAAGGATAGCGGCCGGAAGCTCTCCGCGGAAGAGGGCATCGACTATTTCGCCGGCCTGATGAACAAGAAGGCCTCCGCGGTCGGCGCGAAGCGCTCCCATTTCACCAACCCGCACGGGCTGCACGATCCCAAGCATTACACGACTGCGGGCGATATGGCATTGCTTGCCCGCGAAGCCATGAAGAACAAAGTGTTCCGCGGCATTGTCGATCAGCCCCGGCATACGGTCGCTTCGGCCGGACATAAGCAAACCTTCGTCAACCGGAACCAGCTTCTCCAGGAAGACGGCGCCTACTACTTCAAAGGCGTTAACGGCGTCAAAACAGGCTTCACCGACGAAGCCGGGTACTGTCTCGTCTCATCGGCGGATCTCGACGGGAAGAACCTCATTACCGTCGTACTCCGGTCAAGCTCCGGCGGCGTCTATACCGACACTCATGCGCTGCTTAAGCTTGCCGTAAACAAAGAAGCCGCCTAAGCTAGGACGGCCCCGTACGGGCAGGGCCGGGTGGTTGCCAATCCCTCACGCACGTCGTCACCGGACAGGTTAGAACCGCTTTCTTTGATCGAATTCGTTTTGCGCCCGTTCACAGCTAGCCGCACTCTCCTTGTCCGTAAGGCAGCTCCCCCGCTTTAACGGAGCTTGAACCTGCGGACAAGGTCCGGCATTCCGTGCTCGCCGGAAGAATTACATCCGTTCAGGAGCCGGCAATCCGAGCACATCGAGCGCCTCGCCTAACGTTTCACGGAATTTCCAGGTCAGCCAAACCCTCAGCTCCACCCGATCGGCCGGACCCTTCACTATCGGACAAGCTCCGTAGAAATTGTTGAACAGCAGCGACAGCTCGAAAGCATAGCTGCAGATCAGATTCGGAGCCAGCTGCCGGACGGCGGCATCCATCACTTCAGTCCAGTACGCGATCTGCTTCAGCAGCTGACGCTCCGGGGGTTCCAGCCCCGTACTGTCAACGGAAGGCACCGGAGGCTCCTTGAACGCTTGCCCGCCCCCCTTCTGACCTGCGCCTGCCTTCTCCAGCACACTTCCGGCACGGGCGTAAGCGTACAGCAGATACACGCCCGAGTTTCCGCTTACTTCCGTCGCCTGACGCAGATCGAAAACGACTTCCGTCTGAAGATGATACTTCAGCAGGTAATATCGGATGGCCGCGGCTGCAATCTCCCGGCTGGAAAGCCCCTCCTGCCGGGAGCGTTTGGATTCGATGCCCTCCTCCATCACCTGGAGCAGCTCGGCCACCTTGATGCCTACTCCCTGGCGTCCCGACATGGCATACGAGCCTTTACCCGCGGTAGTATCGACACCCAGACTGCCTGCCGTTTCGGGGCTTAACGAAACGACTCCGTAGCTGACATGCAGCAGCCTGGCCGCCTGCTCCTTGTAACCGAGCGCCTCCAGCGCCAGCTTGACCATCGCCTGCGGATATTCCTGCCGGTAATCGATCACGTTGATCACCGTTTCTCCACGGCCGAACGGCATCGCGTGTCCTTGCGAATCGGTGGACCAGACGCCTTCCGCATAGGGCATATACGTAAAATCTTGGGTAAATAAACCGAACTTCCACAAATGGTACGCGATATCTTTCGCCGTATAAGTCAGAATCCCGTTCGACCGGACGAGCACCTTGTCCGCCTGATGCGCTTCCGGGTCTGGGCTTTGGGACCCCTCCGATTCTCCGCTGCGCTCTCCTCCGTGCCGCAGAACCCAGCAGCCGGCGAGCTTGCCTTCTTCCACTTTATAAAAGGCTTCGGTAGCCTGGAGATGTTTAAAAGCAGCTTCCCACAGCCCTTCGGCTACAATGCGGCTTTCCCATACGAGCACGTCATAGCCGATGCCGAACGCCTTCATCTCGTGAAGCTGTTCCCGCACAATCTTCTCCGCCGTTAAACGTCCGATCCAAGCCGTGGCAGATGCACCTTCCTCCAGCTCGTGCAGCACCCTCGTTCTCTCTTCCTGCAAGCCGGGGTGCTCTTTGTACGTTTTGTTCACCTTCGCATACGTATCCCAGCAAAAATCACCGAAACGGAGATGTTTCCCTTCCGTCTTCGTATGAAGAATACCGACTACCGTATCGGCTAACTGGTTGCCCAGATCATCGATGTAATTGTGAATTTCGACTTCGCGGCCGGCTCTCGATAACAGACGCGCCAGGGTATCTCCGATGCAGGAATTGCGCAAATGTCCGATATGGGCGGATTTGTTGGGATTGATCGACGTGTGCTCGATCACCACCTTCCCCTTTCCCGCATCTCCCTTATAAACCGAATACTCCCTGTGGCGGTTCATCCAGACATTCCAGTCCATACTAACATTTAAAAATCCCGGTGGAGCAGCCTCCACCTTCGAAAAAATCCCTCCCGCAATCCCGGCCTGCTGCAGCTCTCTTTTTAGCCTTTCCGCGATCTCCATGGGTGGTTTTTTTAACGTTTTGGCCAAAAGCATGGCGACGTTCGTGCTGTACTCCCCGTGCTCGGGATGGGCGGGCTTATCCACCAGCACTTTAAGCCCTGCCGGCCACGGCGTTCCGGCTTCGTCCAGCAGCTTCCGTACCCCTCTTTCGATTTCGCCGCATAACTGTGTGGAAATCATATTCTCAGCCTCCTATTTTTGTCGATGAAACGCAAAAAAGCCCCGTCTCTATGAAGAGACGAGAGCTCGTAAGTTCCCGCGGTACCACTCTAAGTGCCCGGCTGCCGCATAGCCTATGCGAAAAAACCGGACCTCTTTTGACCGATAACGGCGCTCAGCCGGATCTTCCTACTTCCGTTCGGAAGACCATCTCCCGGGCCCGCGGCCAATCAGACATCCGTACCGGCTCTCACCTTCTCCGGCTCGCTGCGACTCTCCGTCTGAATGCCAATCCCGTTCCTAAATGTTCCCATCATTGTCGTTTGAATAATTAGATTTATTTATACAGGATCTTCAACGTGTTGTCAAGGTCACTGTTACGTTCAGCGTTCCCATCGGAAGCCGCCGCGTCATTCCTATGAATCGCTTTACCTATTGCTTCTACTTCTCTCGTGCTCCTTTACGGAATAACCATTATCTTACTAGCGCCCATAAAAAAAGAGCTTCCCCGCATGAACGGGAAAGCTCTTTCATACCTCGCTCAGTGAGCGACGGTGTTGTAAGTCATAATCCAGATGGAACCTGCTACGATCGTCGTCAAAATCACGAGACCGAGAATCAAAGTCATCAGGTTGTAACGCGGCCCCTTTTCGTCCGTCAAGTGCATGAAGAACAGCAGCTGCACGGCGAACTGGAGAACGGCGGTAATAAGCAGGACCAGAATGGCCGCCTTGCCCGTTACCATTTTGTTCAGGATCACGACCAGCGGAATAATCGTCAGCACGATCGACAGCAGGAAACCGATGACGTAAGACTTCAGAGAACCATGCGATTCATGGTGTTCATGGTCATGCGCTCCGCCCGAATGGGTCGTATGTTGTGCCATCTTACATCACCCCCATCAAGTAAACGAACGTGAAGACGAAGATCCAGACCACGTCCAGAAAGTGCCAGTACAAGCTGATAACGTTCACTTTGCGGCGTGTTACCGTGTTGATGCCGTGACGGCTCAGCTGAATCATCAAAGCAATCATCCATACCAGACCGACGGATACGTGAATTCCATGCGTTCCGACCAGGGTGAAGAACCCGGACAAGAAACCGCTCGTGGAGATCGTCGCGCCTTCATGAACCATTTTTACAAACTCGGTTACTTCCAGCGTGATAAAGGAAGCACCCAAAAGTGCCGTTACGGCCAGCCAGCCGATCAGGCCTTTACGGTTGCCTTTGTTCATCGCCAGCACGGCCAGACCGCTTGTAAAGCTGGACGTGAGGAGGATGAACGTCTCCGCGATAATACCCGGCATTTCGAACAGCTCTGCCGGAGTCGGACCGCCGTTTGTGTTGCCGTGCAGAACGATGTACGTAGCGAACAGCGTACCAAACAGGATAACGTCGGTGATCAGGAAGATCCAGAAGCCGAACATCCGCAGCGATTCAAGGTCATGATGGCCATCATCATGGCTGTGATCGTGCTGGTGAGACATCGCTTTATTGTGACTGCTTGCTTGTGCCAATTAGACCGACCCCCTTGCCGCGGCTTCCGTGCGTTCAATCTCATCCACCGGAATATAGTAATCTGTATCATAGTTGAAGGAATGCGCGAGCATACATACCGCCACTCCGATCAAGCCCGGGATGGCGAAGAACATCCAGCCGAACACGAACCCGAAGCCCGCGATGAACCAGCAAAGCGATTTGATGAACGGAATCGCCGAGTTCTTCGGCATGTGAATCGGTTCAAGCTTCGCCTTAGGCGCCGGTTTGCCGCCCTGTTCCAGACGCTGCTTCTCTTCCCACCAAGGATCCTGCACGCTTGCCGTAGGAATTGTCGCAAAGTTATAAAGCGGAGCCGGCGAAGGAATGGACCATTCCAGCGTACGTCCGTTCCAAGGATCGCCTGTTGTGTCGCGCTCCATGAATTTGATGCTGTGGGCGATTTGCCACACTTGGAAAATGAAACCGACCCCCATCAGGAAGCCCCCGATAGTGGAAGTCAGATTCAAGCCGTACCAGCCCGAATCCCAACCATACGTGCTGAGCCGCCGTGTCATGCCGTCCAGACCGAGGAAATACTGCGGCATGAAGCAGACATAGAAACCGATATTCCAAAGCCAGAATGCCCATTTACCGAGCTTCTCATTCAGCTTGAAACCGAAAATCTTCGGCCACCAGTAGTAAAGACCGGCGAAATATCCGAATGCGACACCACCGATGAGCACCTGGTGGAAGTGGGCAATCAGGAAGTAGCTGTTGTGGAACTGGAAGTCGGCCGGCGCTACGGAAAGCAGCACCCCTGTCATCCCGCCCACGATAAAGCACGGAATAAATCCGATTGTCCACAGCATCGGCGTATCGAACCTGATTTTACCCCGGTACATGGTGAACAGCCAGTTAAACACCTTCACGCCCGTCGGGATCGCGATAATCATCGTCGTTATGGCAAAGAAGGCATTGACATTGGCCCCCGAACCCATCGTGAAGAAGTGATGCGCCCAGGTAAAGAACGAGAGAACGCTGATAATCATCATGGCGAACACCATGGATTTGTACCCGAACAATTTTTTCTTCGCGAAAGTCGAGACGACTTCGGAGAATATACCGAATGCAGGCAGAACGACAATGTAAACCTCAGGGTGACCCCACATCCAGATGAGGTTGATGTACATCATCGGGTTGCCCCCGCCGTCCAGCGTGAAGAAGTGCGCGCCCATGAAACGGTCCAGGAACAACAGGGCCAGCGTCACGGTCAGGATCGGAAAGGCGAAAATGATCGCGATACAGCTGGAAAGCACGGACCAGGAGAACATCGGCATTTTCATGAGCTTCATGCCCGGTGCGCGCATTTTCAGGATGGTCACGATAAAGTTAATACCCGTCATCAAACTCCCGATACCGGAAATCTGAATCCCCCAGATGTAGAAGTTCTGCCCGACCCCCGGACTGTGGGAAAGCTCCGACAACGGCGGATAGGCCAGCCAGCCCGCATCAGGCGAGCCTCCGATAACGAAAGACATGTTGAACAGCATCGCGCCGAAAAAGAACAGCCAGAAGCTGAGCGCGTTCAGGAACGGGAACGCAACGTCGCGCGCCCCGATTTGAAGCGGTACGGCGATATTGAACAAGCCGAACATAAGCGGCATCGCCATAAACAAAATCATGATTACACCGTGCGTGGTGAAAATTTGGTTATAGTGCTCCGGCTGCAGGAACTCCATATCCGGCATCGCCAGCTGCGTTCGCATAAGCAGCGCATCGACGCCGCCGCGGAACAGCATCAATATCGAAGCGATGATATACATGATACCGACACGCTTGTGGTCAACCGTAGTCAGCCATTCGCGCCACAGCCATGTCCATTTTTTAAAATAAGTAAGTACAAAGATAATGGCGATTGTCGCCAGAGCGATACTCACGTCAGCGCCGTAGATCAGCGGATCGCCGGTTACGAAGAACGTGGACGCGAAATCTTTGATTTTATCCAACATGATGGATGTTCCCCCTTTCCTCTCTATTCATGGCCCGTGTGAGCTGCGGAAGCTTCTTGCTTCACTGCGCCCGAGCCTTCCGTTGAACTGCTGCCGGCGGCTTTGTCGGAAGTACCCGACTCGGTTCCGGCGGATGGTTTGGCAGGTGCAGGTGCACCGAAGCCTCCATGGTTATGGGACGGGGAATATCTTGTTACAATCTTCTCAAACAGCCCTTCCGGGAATTTGGAGAAAGATTGAACTTCGGATACGCCGGGCTCCGCAAGTTTCTTGTAGCCGTCCAGTGTAAGCTCCGGAGAGCTTCCTTTGATTTCTTTGACCCAGGAATCGAAGTCGGCCTGAGTCGTTGCTTTCGCGACGAATCTCATCTTACCGAAATCTTTACCGCTGAAGTTAGCGCCCGATCCCATATATTCGCCAGGCTCGTCGGCCATCAGGCTCAGCTTCATGGCCATCCCGGACATGGTGTAAATCTGTCCGCCAAGCTGCGGAATCCAGAAGGAGTTCATCGGTGCGTCGGAAGTCAGTTCAAAACGGACCGGCACATCTTCCGGAAACTGAACATAGTTAACTGTCGCGATACCTTGCTCCGGATACTTGAAAAGCCATTTCCAGTCCAAAGACGTAACTTGGATCGTGATCGGCTTAACCTCTTTCTCGGCCGCAAGCGGTTTGGAAGGCTCCAACGCATGCGTGTAACGGACCGTTATGATACCCAGTACCACAATAATCAGAATCGGGATCCCCCACCAAATGGTTTCGAGCTTGGTGCTGTGCTCCCAGTTAGGCGTATATTTCGCCTTTCTGTCCGGCTTGTCACGGTAGCGCCATACGATTACAAAGGTAATCACGAGTACGGGTACGATGATGACCAGGCAGAGCAGAGTCGAAATCACGATCAAATCCATCTGCTGCTGACCGACGGGACCTTTCGGATCCAATACGATCGGACTTTTACAGCCTGCGGAAACGACCGTCATCAAGACCAGCATGAATACTGCGCTAAAACGCCGGAATAAGTTCCCCTTCTTCAATTATCCTCATCTCCTGACTAACGCCCCCGCCATCAGAAGATGCGGAGATCGTTCGTTCTTTCATGTATGTGATAAACATAACAGAAACGGAATCGAACATCTGCCCTGTTAACAAAGGTGTCATCGAACCGTTGAAATTCCGTAATAGAAAGTTCAACGTTTCGACGTTTTTTTGTAATGAATAGGCAGAAAACCTTATCAGATCTACGTTTTCACCAAAACTTGGATGAAATCTCGCATCCATCCGGCTCTAATTGTGAACGCAAAACCTGTTCGATTATGTCGATTCGTAGACACACCTTTAGGTTCATTACCCGAAACGGCCATCTTCTAACAGCCCGATCCGGTTCATTAGGCGCCGTTTCTCTTACACGGTCATATTTGAGGGCAATAAAAAGAAGCCCTCCACCCTTTCGGGTCCGGAGGACTTCTCGTTCATTCCGTTTATTCGGTTACTTCTCCGTTCTCCTGCTGTTCGAATTTACGCTCGTGCACCAGATGAATCGCCGTGCCGATCGTGTAAATGAACACGCTGCCAACCATAAAGCCGATACCGACCATCAACGTAAGGTTCTTGTCGCTAAAGTGGAACACGTTCCACAAGCTCATAACAACGCCGATTACAAGCGCGCTCCATGCCATAATATTCATAAAAGAAAATAAGCGACCAACTTCGCGTTCGTTTTTTTGTCTTTGCGGTACAGTTAATGTTTTGGTTGTCATTGAAATCACTTCCCTTTCGTGCAGTAAGGGTCTATTTGTGTCTATTATAGCACAATCTTTAAAATTTGTTCAAACAATTTTCAAATTTTGATCAATAATTGGACACTTTTTATTACCCGAAACGAGAAGGAGGTAAACATTAGGTAAACAATCCTCCATTATCTGTACTGCTGCGTTGCAAAGACTCCTTTTCCCGGTTAATCCATTTGAAATGGCCTTTATGAACTTACGGCATCTCCCTCTTTCGATAGTTGTATGGCTGTCCCAAGGAGTCGGTTCCCTAACTACATGGATAGGGTTCCGTTAATAAAAATCCGTTATCCGCTTTATGAACGGCCTGTAGTGACTTTCTGCTTTGTCTGGCTATATTTCGTTCCTTTCACTCTTTAAAAAATGCTTCCCTGCCATCCGTTCAGCTTTGCGGCCGCCTCGACAAAAAAGTAATCGCCGTAGATCAAACCTACGTCGACGTTCTGGCCGGCAGGCTTATTTCCCGTGCCTTCCCGAAGGATCGCTTCGCTCTCGTCATCCCATGAAGCGTACGAACCTGCCAAAGCCGCCATGATCCTCACCGCTGCCCGTTCATACAGGGATCTTTCAGAAACAGACACATGCTTTGCGATTTCAAGCAGCCCGGACGCCGCGCAGGCTCCCGCCGAAGTATCTCTTGGCTCCCCTTCCGCATTCCCGGTACGGAAATCCCAGTGGGGCACGGCATCCTCCGGCAGGGAAGCCAGAAAATAGTGGGCGACTCTTTTTGCCGCATGAAGGTAACGGATATCGCCGGTGTACCGGTACACATTCGCCATGCCGTAAAGAGCCCACGCCTGACCGCGGCTCCATCCCGATTCAGGCGAATGTCCCTGCCCTCCCAGCGCTTCCAGGAAAGCCCCCGTCTCCGGATCGAAGCTGACAATGTGTCTGACCGATCCGTCTTCCCGGATAAAATGCTCCAGCACGGTATCCGCATGAGCCGCCGCTATATGACGAAAGCGGGGATCTTGGATTTCTTCCGCCGCCCAGAAGAGGAGCGATAAATTCATGCAGGAGTCAATGATGGCCCAGCCGGTTTTATCCTGATTCCAAGCTCGCAGAAAACGCCCGGCCAGATTAAACCGCCCCGCCAAGAAATTCGCCGCCTGAATCCCTCTTCTGCGTGCATCCGCATCTCCCGTAAGCTTGTATTTGATCACGGCCGTCGGAAGAAACTGAAATCCGACGTCATGGTGAAGGTTCGAGTCGTTCACCATGCACTGCTCCAATCTCGCATCCCAGTTCCAGGCTTTCTCCCAGAGTGACAGATCCCCCGTCATTTCATGCATAATCCACAACATTCCCGGCCAGAATCCGGAAGTCCACCAATCGATCCTCATATCGTCGTATACCCCGTCAAAAGCCACATGTGGTGATTTATCTCCCATTTTTTTGGCCATAGCGGTCACCTTTTTATACAAACTGCCCCATAATTCTTCCTGATTCACCGTTACCCCTACCTTCCAGGCCATCTGTCCGGCATCTCACTCCAGCCGCTGCAGACTCCGTTAGTATTATGATTCTTCTATCGTAGCAAACACCGGTTGGGCTAGTTTTGGGAATATTATGATATAATGTTGTCATATTACGAATTCATTGAGGTCGATCACCATGAGACTTGATAATTATGCCGATCTTGGACGGCATCCCGTGCAGCTTTCTCTTTGTCTGAACCGTTCGGAAAGCTTTCGCGATATTTTCCACGCCCATCAGGGAATCGAAATTTTATATGTCCACCGCGGCAGCGGAAGGGTCATGATCGGGCAGGAGCTGTTCGAGATGAAGCCGGGCACGCTTCTTTTTTTCAAACCCTTCCAGCTTCATACGATTCGGATGAGCATTACCGAACAACAACCATACATCCGTTCCATGCTGCTGTTCGATCCGGCCGTTTTGCTCCGGTATACCGAGCCTTACCCGTCATTAAACAGTTTCTTGCTGCATATCTGGAAGCATCCTTTCGGGCATCAGTGGGTGGACGTGCCGGATACGGAAGCTATGGATGCTCTTTTTCATTTTTATAAAGGTGACACCGCGGTGAACCAGAGCTCCCCCGTCCAATCCGAAAAAGTTCTGCTGGATACACTCTCCCTCCTCCAACGGATTCAGTCTCTTTTTGAAAAGCAATCTGCCGCAGGCAGGGTCGGTTCCGCCCTTCGCTTTTCTCCCTCCGTGGCTGCCATACTCGCTTGGATTGAAACCAACTACGCCTCGGAATTCCGTTTAACCGATTTGGCCGGGCACGTGCATCTGACTCCCAATCATGTCTCCTATCTGTTTCACAGGGAGACCGGGAGCACCTTAACCAGCTATCTGACCGCTAAAAGGCTGCAGCAAGCCTCCTTTCTTCTCAAAACGACAAATTTATCCGTCCGCGAAATCGGCCATCGAATCGGATTTTCTAACTTCTCTTACTTTTGTCAACTGTTCAAAAAGCACAACGGTCTCTCGCCTGCAAAATATCGCACGAGCTAGGCACCAAAAAAGGCAGGAACGTCCTCGGACGCCCTGCCTTCTTCTTTTTTTACCCTTATGCTGCTGTTACAGAGTCAAACCGCCATCGACTACCAGAATGGAACCCGTCATATAGCTGGACTTATCCGATGCCAAGAAAGCGACTGCCCCGGCCAGTTCTTCCGGCTGCGCGTAACGGCCCATACGCATAGTGGAAACCTCGTCCGGTAAATATCCGGTCGCTTTGAACATTTCGGTCACGCTGTTCGTCAATGCGGTCTCAACTCCACCGGGACAAATCGCATTTACGCGGATGCCTTTTTTGACATACTCAAGAGCCGCAGCTTTCGTTAATCCGACAACCGCATGCTTGCTGGCCGAATAAACGTTCACACTGTGCTCGCTCCTGATGCCGGCTGTAGAAGCCGTGTTAATGACCACGCCGCTGCCCTGCTTTTCCATCACCTGCAGCACCTATTTCAGACCGAGAAATACTCCTTTTACGTTCACGTTCATAATGCGATCATATTCATCTTCCTGGACTTCCGTCAGCGGACTGAACTTTTGAATAATACCCGCGTTATTAAAGAAAATATCGATGCGGCCGTATGTTTCTACCGCCTTATTTACATAATTCTGTACATCTTCGCTTACAGCCACGTTAGCTTGAACAAAAAAGGCTTCTCCGCCCTGCTCTTGAATGAGACGAACCGTTTCTTCACCGGTTTCCTTGTTAAGGTCTACCGCCACGATTTTTGCGCCGTCTTCAGCCAGCTTCAAGCTGCTTGCTCTGCCGATTCCGCTGCCTGCTCCTGTCACTACTGCGATCTTTGCTGATGTTGTCATATTATCCATTCCCCTTGATCCAGAGCATGATCATTAAATGATAGTTATACTATCATCATGAATGTTATTATATCACTCTTGAAATTAACTCTCAACAGCATTTCATTGGAATTGAAATTCAACAGTATTGACAATTGAGGGAAGGTTTGCTAGGATGGCAATCAGCCGAACCGGGATTGAAAGGACGTGAGCTTCGATGCCTCCCAAAACCAGATTGGAACAAGAACGCCGCGACGGCAAGCAAATCAGAAAAAACAGCCTGATCGATGCCGCCGAAAGAGTTTTTATACGCAAAGGTCTCGAAAAAGCTACCATGCAGGAAATTGCAGACGAAGACAATATCGGAATCGCCACTGTTTTCCGCTATTTTCCCAAAAAGGATAAGCTCATCGTAGCGGTTGCCGTGAAAATTATCGAGTCCCAAATCTCGATTTTTCAATCCGTAGCCGATTTGCCCTGCACTTGCATGGAGAAACTGGATAAACTGTTCGATCATTTTATTTCGTTCATTGAGCCGCAGCATTTGCGGAACACCCGGTTTATCGAAGCTTTCGAGAGTTATGCGGCCCAATCCTCCGATCCTATAGCGGACATCGAGTTTTACAACGCGGTTATCCGTAAATTCAGCGCCGTTCTTACCGAAATCATCAAAACAGGGCATACCGACGGTTCTATCCGTACCGACATCACTATTCAGGATACGCTCTCCAGCATCATTCATGCTTTCGGCATTTTCTCCAAGAAGCTTTCCATGCAAAAAAGCATCGTTATGTTGGAAGCCAAGCTCCCGCCCGAGACGCAGTTAACTATCCTAAAAGCTATTTTTCTTGACTATCTTAAGCCGCCGACCAAAGGCACACCTTAAACATCGAATTTCATTAAAAGGCCATCCAAGCTGCAACGAGTTTCCACGGCGTTTATCGCTTTGAAGCCTTTTTTCACACACGAATCCATTTAATGCAAAAGAACCATGTTGAGAATTTTCAACAGGGTTCTTTTCGTAAAGACAGCCAAGGACAGCTGTCTTGCCTTCGTAAAACTGCAGTTTTTGATATTACACATCATGTTAATAAAACCGTTATGCTTATTCTAGCAACTTGGCGATGATAACACTCTGCTGCCCATCACCCCATATGTGACACCGGTAAAATCAAATCTACAAACAAAAAGAGCCCTCTTGAACGGTTACGTTCAAAAAGACTCTTGTGTGCTTGGCAACGTCCTACTCTCCCAGGACCCTTCGGTCCAAGTACCATCGGCGCTGGAAGGCTTAACGGTCGTGTTCGGGATGGGTACGCGTGGTTCCCTTCCGCCATCGTC
>NZ_JCAUAT010000002.1:0-927940 GCF_059692095.1 Paenibacillus sp. JT31N7 | reverse complement strand
GGATCGCCTGGAAAAGAGGGGGTAACCCTCTGTTTTTTTGTGTGCCAAACAGCTTTAGGTAAAGAAAGAGAAACCCACATCTCAAAAAGATGGGGTTTCTCGACAATCTGAAGAGATTCATTTTATGAATCTCTTTTTATTTTGGCCGAACAAGGAGAAGGACGGAAATTTTCTGCATGGGTGTTTTTTATGGAGATTAAGGCTAAACATTTTGTGGCCTTTTGTCGATATATTAGAAGTGGTGATTCCAACAAATGGGTAAATCGCCAGCCGAGCGTTAATTAAACGCTTAATCGGAAGTTACCGTTTCTGCCGGGCGAACGCCATTGACCTAAAAGGGGGATCACATTTTTCGGTACCGACAAGGACGTCGAAATTACAGTTCGGGTTCGGCATGAAAAGAAGGTCCAGCTTTTTGAACAGCTGCGGAAGGACGCCTTGTTTAAGCAAGTATCCACACGGCTGTCCAACAAGAACAAAGACTAGGAGATGAAATGATGCGGGCAATGAGGATATTGGCTTTATTCCTTACCTTAACTCTGGTATCGAGCAGCTTCGGCGCAATGAGCGCAATGGCGTTGGAAGTTACCAGCCTGGTGCTGAACAAAAACGAACTTTCGCTGGAGGTAGGCGGCACCGCTTCCCTTACGGCAACCGCGGTTTACGACAGCGGCGCGACCGAGAACGTCACGGTTAAAACCGACTGGACCTCGGGTTCTCCGGATATCGCATCCGTGTATGCGGGATCGGTTACGGCGAAGAAAGAAGGCAAAGCCGTCATTACGGCCACTCATAAAGGGAAAACGGTTATCGTCAACGTGACGGTAAGCAAGCATGTCCGTTCTCTTATTAAAGACGTACAAACGATTGATTTGCGCAAAGGCAAATCCGAACAAATCAAACTGACGGCCTACTATGACGACGGTACGAACGAAGACGTAACGAAGAAGGCCGAATGGAACATCGACAACGGTTCCGTGGCTACGGTAGTCAACGGTCTCGTCACAGGTCAAAGCTCGGGTACGGCGATCGTATCCGCTAAATATAACAACCAGACGGTTTCCGTACCGGTCAGCATCGAAATCGCGAAACGGGTAGATCCCGACAAATCGCAGATTTCCATGCTTCTGAAAGACTCGGAAGCGATCACGTTAATCGCGACTTATCCCGACGGCACTTCCGAGGATGTTTCCGACATCGCCGAGTGGGAATCCGACAACCCGAATGTGGCGGATGTCCTGAAAGGCAAAGTAACCGGATATGGACCGGGTAAAGCTACGATCAAAGCAAGCTACGGCACAAAGTCGGCGACTATCAAGGTAGACGTGGACAATGCCATCAAGCTGGATCTGGGCAAGGAAACGGTTCTGCTTAAGAAAAACGGCACGGAGCAGCTGAGCCTGAAAGCGACTTATGCCGACGGAAGCTCCGATGATATTACGGCCCGCGCGGACTGGACTTCCAGCGACGAAAATATCGTCAGCGTCGTCAAAGGCAAGCTGTTCGCGAATGCTACGGGCGAAGTGACCGTTACGGCCAAGTACGGCACGAAAACCGTCTCGGTCGTCGTAGACGTGGATGTTCCGAAACGTCTGGAAGCCGAGAAAGAGCCGCTTTTCCTGCAAACCGGCAAAGAGGAGCAGATCGTCCTATGGGCGACCTATGCCGACGATACGAAGGAAGACGTGGCGGATGAAGCCAAATGGACCGTAGACAACGAAAATGTTGTCAGCGTGACGGACGGCAAAGTGACCGCGCGGAAAGCGGGAGAAGCTAACGTTACCGCGACGTACGGCGGCAAAACCGTCACTGTTAAAGTGTCGGTCGATATTCCGAACACGATCAAAGCAAGCGTGAAGGCCGTTAACTTCCAAGTAGGCAGCTACGAGAAGGTAACGCTGAACGCGATCTACAGTGACGGCAAGGTGGAAGACGTAACGGAGAAAGCCGACTGGACCTCCAGCGCTGCGGACATCGCGGAAGTACGCAAAGGCGTGATTACCGGCGTAGGTACAGGTGCCGCAACAGTGACGGCTAAGTATGGTACGAGAACGGCTGTCGTTCAAGTGTCCGTAGGTGTGCTGAAAACGTTGACCACCGGCAGCAAGACCACCATTTCATTGAAAAAGGCCGGTACTCAGGTGCTGGACCTGACGGCGACATATTCGGACGGCACCAAAGAAGATGTGACGAAAGAAGCGGCCTGGACGAGCTCCAATGAGAAGGCGGCGACCGTAGATGCCGGTCTGGTAACGGGTGTCGCTTCCGGCGAGTCTACCATTACGGCCACTTTCAATAACAAGACGGTTACATTCAAGGTTCAAGTCGATATGGCGGACAAGCTGACGGCGAATCCGTCGTTCCTGAATTTCGATCTCGGCGAGAACAAACTGATCACTCTTACGAGCACGGATGGCAGCGGAACGCCGAAAGACGTGACGAAAGAAGCGGAATGGACCTCCAGCAGCGCGGCAGTCGCCACGGTGGATAATGGTCTCGTGACTCCGGTCTCCCGCGGCAAAGCTACGATTACCGCGAAGTACGGCGGCAAGACGGTTACGATTCCGGTCGAAATCGGCGTTGTTTCTTCCTTGGAAGTGGACAAGCGCTTCGTGTCGACCAAATCCGGATCGAGCGTCCAAATCAAGGTGACGGCTACCCTGTCGGACGGCAGCAAGAAAGACGTCACTTCGAGCGTCCTCTGGAAATCCAGCAACTACAAAATTGCCGATGTGAGCGCAGGGAAAGTGACGGGCGTCAGCGCGGGAAGCACAACCGTTTCCGCAACGTTCGGCGGTAAAAGCATTTCGATTCCCGTCGATGTAGACAAATTGAAATACCTGCAAACCGACAAGGTTACCGTGGAGCTGAAAGCGGGAGCTACGGCGAAGGTGAAGGCTACGGCAACGTTCGAGGATCTGTCCGAGCAGGACGCGTCGGTCGAGGCGTTGTGGAAATCTTCCAACATCCGTGTAGCGGACGTGAAAGACGGCATCATCCGGGCAACCGGCAAAGGCAAGGCCACGATTACGGTTACGTATGCGAAGAAATCGACCAAAGTCTACGTGACGGTCAACTGATAGCATGTAGACAAAAAGGACCTGCAGCCGCGGGTCCTTTTTGTGACCTATCAGAATAAATGACGAAGAGAAAAAAATCAAAAAAACCGGGGAAACGCGGAGAACCAAGGTATATCAAGGGATTAGGTGGGACAGAGCCGGAAACTGTTTATCAAAAACGTTGAGAGATGGGGAAACAAGATCAATTTCTAAAAAAAAACGCTAGAGCCTTGTAGGACAAGGAAACGTTTTTTATTCTTTGGCAGGCTTTAGGTTCTGGATCAAATAAAAGGGTGGCTAATTACTATTGCACAGTGATAGAATCAACCATATAAATTATTATATAGGAGATACTTGGATGTTAAAAAGACGCGTTTTGTTGTTAGTTTTATTCAGCATTGCAATGTTTCTGTATTACTTGCTTCATGCGATTCAGACTCCTGCTAACTCGGATTACGCCGCAATTATTCTAGAAGCGAAATCAATTTATGAGGGAAATATTTTTCTGTCCGGTTGGAATTTGTCGACAGTGTCTTATTACACTACTGAAATACCGTTTTACGTGGTTGGCATTATGATATTTGGCTTTACACATCGGCTACTTTACATTGTACCATCAATAATTTGCGTCCTGACAGTAGCGGCAGCTTTGTGGGTTGTCTATGATGGTAAACGGGTCAGAGGGCCAGTGCTGACATTTTGTTTTATTGGGATTCCGGTAGGTTTACTTGGCGGCCTAACACTCGCAGGCCCTATCCATATTGCCGCGGTAGGTCTGTGCTTTATTTGTATTAAATTTTTGCAATTTGCCAAGCATGAACAAAGAAAAGTATTTTATTTGTTTTTTGGTATTCTCTTTTTTTGGACACTGCTTGGGGATACTGTAATTTTGTGGATCCTAGGCGCGCCCATCATATTGTTGGGGGCGTACCGAATATATGTTACTCCCACACAGTGGAAAAGGGAAATAGTATCGCCCATAATCGTATGTGTGTCTTGGGTTTTAGCAAAAGCTGTGTTGAAGCTGATTTCTGTTTTGGGAGGATTTATTATTCCTGGGACAGGGGAATCAATGTTTGCTGATTTTGAAGATATGGGGCGTAACATTTATTCCACGTTATTTGGTTTGCTAGAATTATTCAATGCTAACTTTTTTGGACGTCCTATCGGATCTCTTCAAACTGTAATACTGATTGTTCATTTTATTGGGATGATACTGGTTCTTTTAGTATTTGGTCAAACCTTAAACCGAATGATAAGAAGAATTGAAACTGACTATATCAATCAACTTCTAGCGACTTCAATGGCAGTAACTTTTGCAGCATATTTGTTCAGCAACATGAATCTGGGTACGGATACTACAAGATACTTGATCCCAGTTGTGTTTTTCGGTGGTGTATTGATTGGTAGGTGGTTCAATACATTTGATTGGAAGCCAAATAAAAATATTTACGTCGCTAGTATCGTAGGACTTTTTGCTTTAAGTATGTTCACCCCGTTTTCGTTTCAAAGAAATCCAAATAAAATGGATAAATTACAGGTGTACTTGCAAAATCAGGGCTTAACTGATGGATATGCATCATATTGGTTATCAACTCCAATTACAGTCTATAGCCATGAAAAAGTAAAAGTTCGACAGGTGATAACAACACCAGATGCAAAAATAACACCTTTTCGTTTTCTATCTGACCAAGATTGGTATGATTCCCCAGCAAACTTTATTATGTTCGATTCTTCGGACTGGGGTGCAGTTAATAAAACAACCGCTATTAACACGTTTGGATACCCTGTAAAAGAATTGCAATTTGAAGATATACAGATATTAATTTGGGACAAGGATATAAGTAAACTGTTGAGTCGGTAGAAAGAACACAACAAATTTAAATTTTGCGACAATAGGATCAAACTGCGCAGTAGCGCGTCTCGGTATGAGGCCATAAAAAATGAGGATTGCTTCCCGAGGTTTCCCCTTAGGTTGTATCCTCATTTTTTTAAAAACCCGTGGTAATTTTTATTAAAAATATTGCGCCGCCACACTTTTGTTCGTGTTTTTCGTAATGAATTCGCGAAAATTACGAAAGCGGAGACGGGATGCGATTAAGTCGCATCGGAATCCGAAGACGTATTTTTCTTGTACGAGTGCTTCTCGATATACATTTCTTTATCCGCGGCTTCGATCACTTCGGCGGCGGACATATCCGTGCCGGTCCCGATATGAAAGAAACCGTGGCTGACCGAAACGGGAAAGGGACTGTCCGGTTCCCGGCTAAGCGTAAGCAGATCTTCGCGGATGCGGCTCCAGATGAGGTCCGCGGCATCGGGCGGAGTATGGAATACAAGGACGAATTCGTCTCCTCCGTATCGGAACAAATAATCTTCCGGCTCCAGATTTCTCTGCAGCACTTCGCACGCCTTGTTAATGAGAGAGTCTCCTTCGGCGTGACCGTAACGGTCGTTGACTTCCTTCAAATTGTTGATATCGACGAAGCAGACAACCAGTTCGCCGCCCTGCTCTCTGCACTGGACAAGCTCCTGCTGGAGAAGCGCCATTCCATGACCTCTGTTCAGCGCCCCTGTCAGGGCGTCGAGGGACGCGTAGCGCGCCAGCTCGGCCTCGGCTTTTTTTAGCTCCGTAATATCCGTAATACCCGCGAGTACGCACGTCTCGTTGTCGTATATAATGAGCTCATAGTTGATCATCACCCATTTCTGGCAATGAGGCGATACGGGGAGCTGGCAGATGCGGTTCTTGATGCTGTCTTTTTGCAGCAACTCATGGATGATCTCTTCCTTCTCCGCGGCGCCGGGATAAGTAATGGAGGCATCGGCGGGCGTACCGCTGTCCAGCGGAATTTGAAAAAACTCTGCGGCTTCGGCGTTGAGCTGCACGATGGTATTGTCCCGGATCCGGGAAAGAACGAGCGGATACGGATTGACGGAGAACAGCTTCCGGAAACGGATTTCGTTCTCTTGAAGCTTCCGGGTATTGGTGAAATCTTTTTTTCTCAGGTTATACAAGGTCAGGGCGACAAAAAAAGCGATCGCCGCCGTAGCGGTCGTATTGATTTCTTTCGTAAGCAGAGAGTACTTGTCTTTGTTTGCCATAGAAAGAAGGACTAGGAACACCGGATGGTTAATTAATAGAATAACCAAAAAATTCTTGGGGTGGATGGGAAGGATTATGGCCGCGCTCAGCAGAATGATGATATAGGCGTCTACGTTTCCGGTCAGGCTTTGACTGTTGATCGAAGAGAGCATGCCGATAAATAGATAGAGGGCCGTATAGGTAGTGACAAGGAGGGGCGGCCAGATCGTCCGCGCAGCGGCAGCCTGATTCCGGAGCAGGCGGTACAGGACGAGGAACAGGACCGAGATCAGCATACCCAGCAGGTGAATGCCGATAGAGCCGTACCGGTAAGCCTCGTCAGGAACGTCTCGGTAAAGGAAGAAATCCGCGTAGAAGTAATACGGATAGACGGCTATCAGCAGTATGGAGACCAGTTTGATCCGGTGAAACAAGTGTCCGTGATGGGACTGGGCGAACAGCAGCGAATCACCGGTCTGTTTGGAGGGGAAGATCAATTCTCGCAAAATACTCATCCTTCTTTATCTGCTATACAATATGAATCATTTTATCACAAAAAGCGGAAAGGCCGATTCTTTTTTCGGTAGATTTACCAGAAGAAAAAAATAGAAAAACCCTTTTCCACGGAATGTGAAAAAGGGCTTGAATTTAAAGGAAAGTTGTGATAAAATCACAAGTACTTATTTTTAAGCTAGATATTTACAATATATCATAATTTCATCTTGGTGTCAATACTCATAATTATAGCGGTTGCAGTTGCGGTCATTACCCGGAGTTTTGGCGGGTGCAGACGAAAAGAACAACAATGCACTGGACGTGATTCCGGTTTCGGGAAGCAGGGGGCTGAGCATATGACAAAAGATCAACACACAGGAACAGAGGCAGGACAATTCCAACCGGTACTAGATCCGTTTATGAAACCGGGGAAAGACGACTCCCGGGAGGCGGAGCAGGGCGGGCAGCAGGATGACCTGTCTTTGCCGCATGGCATCCGTATGGATGATCCCGTACGTATGTACCTGAAAGAAATCGGACGTGTCGGGCTTCTTTCGGCTGAGGAGGAAGTCAATATCGCCAAACGTATCGAACAGGGAGACGAGGAAGCGAAGCGTATTCTGGCGGAAGCGAATCTGCGTCTGGTCGTCAGCATTGCGAGAAGATACGCGGGCCGGGGCATGCTGTTCCTCGATCTGATCCAGGAAGGCAATATGGGATTGATGAAGGCCGTCGAGAAATTCGACTATACCAAGGGATATAAATTCAGCACCTATGCGACCTGGTGGATTCGTCAGGCCATCACCCGTTCCATCGCCGACCAGGCGCGCACGATCCGTATCCCCGTTCATATGGTGGAAACGATCAACAAGCTGAGCCGGGTATCCCGGGAGCTTCTCCAGGATCTCGGCCGTGAGCCGGCTCCCGAGGAGATTGCCAAGGAGATGGAGCTCAGCGTAGAGAAGGTGCGCGAGATTATGAAGATCGCCCAGGAGCCGGTGTCGCTTGAAACACCTGTCGGCGAAGAAAGCGACACGAATCTGGGAGATTTCATCGAGGACCAGGATGCGATGGCTCCGGCCGACGCCGCCGCGTTCGAGCTGCTCAAGGTGCAGCTGGAGGACGTGCTCGACACGCTGAGCGAGCGGGAGGAGAACGTGCTGCGTCTGCGCTTCGGTCTCGACGACGGTCGTACCCGCACGCTGGAAGAAGTCGGTCAGGTATTCGGCGTCACCCGCGAAAGGATCCGCCAGATCGAGGCGAAGGCCCTGCGCAAGCTTAGACATCCGAGCCGCAGCAAACGGTTGAAGGATTTTCTGGACGAATCATAAGAGCAGGGGAGATGAAAGGCAATGACTGCAGGGTTTGTCATCCGCTGTCTGAACTGCGGGGAAGAACATAAAGTGGTGCCCGGCCAGCGTGCTTACCGGGATGAGCGGATCGTATTCGGCACGGACAATTACGGCGCCGATCAGATTTCCTGCGAATGCGGGAATGCTCTGGAAGAGCACAGCGAATACAAGGGCGAAGCGTTTCACAGCGAGTTCGTCGTGAAATGGCGGGATTTATCCGGCAAGGAGCCGGTCAACTGAACGAATAACATCCGATTGAATAAAGCCGTTCCGGCAGGGCATTTTCCCGGTCAGGTACTCGCGCGAGGCGCGGTATCTCACCGGAGGAAGTGCCTTTTTTTGATGAAGTGAAAGAAAGAGGGTTGCATAGTTCGGCCGTTCTGTGGAAAAATTAGCAGGGATTAAAGCCCGCCCGGCGAAGGACGGGAAATTAACGGCAAGGAGTCAGAGTCCGATGATTCATTTGTATACACATAACGACCTGGACGGAGTGGGCTGCGGCATTCTTGCCAAATGTGCGTTCGGTGAAGAAGCCGAGGTCCGGTACAACTCCGTGGAAGGGCTGAACGTTCAGGTTCAGAAGTTTCTGGAACTTGCCCGGCAGGGAAAAATCAAGAACGAGTACCTCTATATAACAGACTTGTCGGTTAATGAACAGAACGAGCAGGAGCTGAACGAATACGCGCAAGCCGGCGGCAAAATGAGCATGATCGACCACCATAAGACGGCGCTGCACTTCAATACGTATCCATGGGCGGCGGTTACGGTGGCGTACGCCGACGGGAGGCTCGCTTCCGCGACGTCCCTGTTTTACGAGCATCTGCTGCGCAGCGGGTTTTTGAAAGCGACTCCGGCGCTGGATGAATTCGTCGAATTGGTCCGCCAGTACGACACCTGGGAATGGGAGGCGAACGGCAACGGGCAGGCCAAGCGGCTGAACGATTTGTTCTACCTCGTGTCCATTGACGAATTCGAGGAGAAGATGGTGCCCCGTCTTCTGGGAAGCGAGCCGTTCGCTTTCGATGATTTCGAAGAAAAAATTCTGGATATGGAAGAGAGCAAGATCGAGCGCTATATCCGTAGAAAACGACGGGAAATCATCCAGACGTTCATTCACGATTACTGCGTAGGCATTGTCCATGCGGAATCGTACCATTCCGAACTGGGCAACGAGCTGGGCAAGGAGTACCCGCATCTGGACTACATCGCGATTCTGAATATGGGCGGCAAGCGCGTCAGCTTCCGGACCATCCACGATCACGTGGATGTTTCCCAGGTGGCCGGACGCTACGGCGGCGGCGGTCATGCGAAGGCTTCCGGCTGTCCGCTGACCGATGAGGTTTACCCGGCCTACGTGGCCGAGCCGTTCTCCGTCGAGCCGATCCGCACGGACGCTTTCCGCAACTACTACAACGTGAAGAACAGCAGCTTCGGAACGCTGTATGAAGGGCGCAGCGACACGCGGTTTTTCCTCTATCCCTTTGACGGAAAGTGGAAGATGGAGATTAACGGAGAAGAAGTCGACGCTTCGTACGAAACGTATGAGGAAGCCGAGCGTTTTATTAAACGGCACTATGCCGCGTGGCTGGTCCGTGACGAAGCGTTCGTGAAATTTCTGATGAAGCATTTCAGAAAAGAAACTTGAGCCGTGCGGCCGGACAGAAGGCTGCTGTAGGCTGTTGAAGGCGACAAAGCGCATCTTCCTGTGGGGATGGGTTTGTACCTTTTCTCTCAGAATCAGCGTTCTACTGCATGATATACCCATAGTAAAAAAACGGGGTGCGGTTGGTCTATGAATGACCGCCGCGCCCCGTTCTTTTTATTATTACAATGTTTTCTTTTTCAGACTAATTGCGTGTATATATTTAATAGTAAGTTTCCATAACACTTTCCCCAACAAAAACATCAACACACCAATCAAAATAGAAACTGGCAAGAACTGCATTGGGCTTGGTGTAAATGCTCCAATTTCCATTGTTATTCCGGCAATATCATATCCCATAAGATACCCGACAAATTTAATAATTCCACCTATCGGTGTAATAACTCCACTAATCATTAAAGCAATGGAAAGAGTACTGATAATCGGCAAAAGAAACATACCGCTGACGCCTGCAAAGCTGCTGCAAAATGCAAATACAGCGCCGAATTTACGCCAACTAAATGTACTATTCTTTGAAATGGCTTCACCTAAGTATGCTTTCGCTAATTCTTTCGGGTTTCCTAACCGTTCGATGATTTGCTCGGAAGACAAACCATTATTTTGCAATTCAAGCATTACACTTTTGATTTCTTTTACAATGTCAATACGCTCGGAATCGGACATAGATTTCAAATACTTTTCAATTTTTACAAGATAGTCATTCATAATTTTATCCATGATTTAACGCTCCTTTAATTTCTGATATAGCTGTTAATAAATTATCCCATTCTAAGGACATAGCGTTTAAGTATTCGTTACCTTTTTCTGTAAGGGTATAATATTTTCTTGGTGGCAAGCCCTCTGTACTTTCTTGCCAAGATGAAGAAATATACTCTTCTTTCAATAATCTTCTTAGCAGAGGATAAATTGTATTTTCTTTTGCAGCAACAATAGGATACTGCTCTAACTTACTAATGATTTCATACCCATAGTAGGGTCGTTGCTTTATTAGCAAAAGAATACAAAAATCGAGTGTTCCTCGCTTAATTTGTGATTTCCAATCTTCTACATTCATGTTTGTACCTCCTGCATATACATCGTACAACACAGTACATCAATTATCAATAGTATATCATATTTTTTTATTCCGCGTAGTTGGGGTATTTTTCTTTTTTAATGGCTCCATACACTAGGTACAGATAATCTTAAATCATACGTTGAAAATAAAGAAGTGTATTGGTTAAGTCTTTCTGGGCTCATGAGTGTTGAATCGATAGATTCATAAAAAACGCCATCCTTTCCTATGATTTCACAGAAAGAATGGCGTATTTTCTCTTTAGAGAGGATTTTGTTTGATTAGCTTAATAGCGTTGGGTTAAATTCCGTTTTTCCTTTTTGCCTACTTGCTAAATTCAGCAAGTAAAATATTTTTAAAAGGATTAGGACTGTTATCTCTACCCAAACTGTTCAAACTGACGGCCAACGTATGCTTGCCTCCAAGTGTACCTCCAGCAATAGTAGAAAACCCTAGAATGCCACCTGTGTGTCCCCATATCGAGACATCGTTTGGAAGCTTAAATTCAAAGATCCCAAGACCATATCCATCCATTCCTGCTCTTCCTGTAGGAACTGTAGTAAGCATTTGTTTTAGTTGCTGTTCCTTCAGCAACTTGCCACCGAGCAAGGAAGAGAAGAATTTATTTAAGTCGTCAGCAGTAGAAATCATATCTCCAGCCGAGCTGCCTGCACTGGGGTTATAATAAGTAACGTCTTTTATCTCACTTGCTTCGTCTGGTTGGGAATATCCCCGAGCATGCTTGTTGCCTGGAATAACGCTTGAATTCCCAGGAAGGAATGTATCCGACAATTCAAGCGGTTCAATAATCCGATTTTCAATCTCTTCCGCGTAGCTGTTTCCGGTTACTTTTTCAATAAGAATACCCAGTAATACGTATCCTGTGTTTGAATAAGACCAGCCTTTTCCTGGGGCAAAGTCTGGGGGCAGAGAAATCCCCATCTTCACTATTTCTTCAGCCGTATACGATTTTTTTATATCCATAAAATCTGCGTCTTTGGATCTTGAGTATTCGGCGATACCACTTGTATGGTTCAATATCTGTCGGATGGTAATCTGTTTACCATCATATCCGTTTCCTTGAATGACACCAGGCAACCATTTTTCGATGGAGTCGTCTAGATTCAAGCGGTTCTCTCCAGCTAATTGAAGTACAACCGTTGCGGTGAACGTCTTCGTCACGCTCCCAATGCGAAAGCGAAAATCTGTTTTCATTGGTTTCTTGGTGCTCAGATTCGCTACCCCAGCGGCATAACCCCACGTTTTTCCATCCTTAGAACTTATAGCAAGTATTCCCGGGAATCCAAGTTGCAATGTATCCCGCATTGCTTGCTTGACGGATTTATGATCTCGTTGAGTGCTTGTTTGTAACGAACTAGATACATTTTGAGCGGGCTCTGCTTTTACAATTGAGGTTGGCGATGTGTATAGCAGGGAACTTCCAGTTATTAAAAGGGCCAGACTTGCAACTGTAATTTGACTACGTATTTTCATAAGGCATTTCTCTCCTCTTTTTCACACAGAAATTACTTCTTTTCCTTGAAATACTCTTATTAACGGGTTTGTTTTTTATATATACGACATATCTGTTCCGCCTTTCCCGTCTACCTCCTGCATATACATCGTACAACACAGTACCTCTAATATCAATAGTATATCAGAATTTATTTATTCAATTTAATCCCATTTATCATACACGATACTTACAGGTGCGTTATCCTGCCCATTAGTTATGATGCCCCGTCAGTCTAAGACATTATTTTTGTTCAACTGAAATCTGTTGTGCCGTTAGAGATAAACGGTCTTTAAGGGATTACGGTGCTTGCATCGGGGGTAAGATCTACACATAACGGGCGGGAAAACTCCCGTGAATGGCGCTTTCCGCCGGGGGAGCCGCCCCGTAAACGTTTTTCGGAAGGGGAGAAGGCTGTGAGAAGGAAAATTCTCATCACGGGAGCGTCGGGAAGAATCAGCAGCGTTCTGCTGGAAGGGCTGGACAGCTTGGATCGTTACGACATCACGGGGGCCGATCTGGAAGCCGATGAAACAGCCGGAGTCGTCCGGTTGGATGTGACGGATGCGGACCGTCTGGAGCAGCTGACGAAAGGCGTGGATACGATTCTGCATATCGCCTGGGCTAAGGACGACGAGGATTTCCTGGGGAAAGTGCTGCCGGTGAACGTGACGGGCGCTTACCAGGTCTATGAAGCCGCCCGCAAAAACGGAGTGAAGCGGGTCGTTTTCGCCAGCTCCAATCATGCGACGGGGTTTTACAAGGTCGGGGAGGATGTGGAGGTTACGGACCCTTACCGGCCGGACAGCTTTTACGGACTCAGCAAGTGTACTATCGAACTGCTCGGGCGCTTGTATGCGGATAAGTACGGCATTTCTTCTTTCAATATGCGGATCGGCAATTTTCCCGGCGATGACCGCCCTCATTCCGAACGTTCGGCTCACATCTGGATTTCGTCCCGGGACATGGTGCAGCTTGCCGAGCGCTGCATAGAAGCGGATGCGTCGATGAAGTACCTCGTCCTCTACGGAACGTCGGCGAATACAGGCAATTATTACGATATCGGGTATTTAAAAGAGCTGATCGGGTACGCTCCGCAGGACGATTCCGCCGTTCTGATGGAGGAAGCCCGGCAGCGGCGCGAGAAGATCAAGGAAGACGAAACCCCGTATCAGGGGGGAAGCTTCGTGGATAAGAAGCCTTCTTAGGAAGAGGGCGGAAGTTACATGTTAGGTGTACCTTCAGCTGTACCCGGAGCCGGACCCGGCTATCGGTCCGGCAGGCATGCAGGCAAAAACGTAACCCCCGGTATGAAAAATACCGGGGGTTTTGCGCTGCCTTCAAGCATGAACGGAACTGACATGTGCTTCGCTTCTCGTATGGAATCGAAACGTTTATACAGCCAGACAATTGTTTGAACGGAAATAGCCGCCCCTCAGATCCCGAAATGCCCGATCACCACGCCGCCGTAGACGAACGCGGCAATGATCACGAACGCCGGATGAATTTTGCGCCTTTGCATGGCCCAATACGCGACGGCGGCAATGCCGAGCGACTGCCAGATGCCGATGGATTGGACGGAGCCTTCCGCCATCTGCCAAGTCAGCACGACCATCATGACGGCGATGACCGGCTGGACGAGCAGCGTCATGCCTTTCACGACGGAGGACTGCCGGTGCTTCTGAAGGAGCTTCAGAAGCACGATCAGGGCAACCGCCGAAGGAACGACAGTGGCGGCTATGGCGACGGTCAGTCCGATCCAGCCGGCGGCGTCGTAGCCGACATAGGCGGCGAATTTCGTCGCGATCGGTCCGGGCAGCGTGTTGCCCAGCGCGAGGATGTTGGAAAACTGGCGGTCGTCCGCCCAGTGATAGTGCGTGACAACCTCCTGGTACACGAGGGGAATGGAGGACGGCCCTCCTCCGTAACCGAGGACGTTGGCGACGAAAAAACCGATGAACAGGTTCAGCCACTCTTCCATCATGAACCGTCCTCTTTTCCGTCATCCGTTGTGCCGCGTTTGCCCAGCTTGCCCCGCAGCCAGCGGACGGCTTTGAAATGAAAAGCGCCGTAAGCCAGGAAGACGATGATGACAATCGCCGCGTGGATCTGAATGACTTCGAGCATCACCAGCGACAGCGCGAAAAATCCGAAGCCCGCCGGCTTGCCGAGCCCTTTAACGGCCCGTTCGGCGAACTCGTAGGCCATCAGGCCGATCATCACGGCAACGACCGGGACGACGGCGGCGATCATCCCCTGCACGACGGTGGAGCTGCTCAAGTAGCCGACCGCGGAAAGCAGCGCGATCATCGCCAGCGACGAAGGCAAAATATGCGCGATGACGGCGACGACAGCGCCTAGTGTGCCTTTCTGCCGATAGCCGAGATAGGCGGCGATCTTCGTCGCGATCGGGCCGGGAAGGGCGTTGGCCAGGGCCAGAATCTCGCCGAATTCCTCGTCCTCCATCCAGCCGTAATGATTGACGGCTTCATACCGGATCAGAGGAATGACGGAGGGACCTCCGCCGTAGCCGAGAATGCCGGTTTTGACCATCGCCGAGGTCAGCTCGTAGTAAGGCTTTTGCCCGCGGGAAGCCTGATCCATCTTACAACCTCATTCCCATGCGGCTTTTGAACCGGGTGATGAGCACCTGGCAGTCCACACTCGTAATGCCCGGCAGCGGGTACAGCTTTTCTTTGAGGAACAATTCCATTTCATGGTGATCCGTAAAAAGCCCGTGCATATGCAGTTTGCTCGGACCGGTCATATGATAGAGGCTCGTTACTACAGGTTCCTCCGCCAGCTCGTCGGCCACTTGGTGCAGAAACTTGGGCTCTACCTCCACGTTAAAAAAGGCGGAAACCCCGATTCCGATTTTCTCGGGATTGATGACCGCGGTAAATCTTTCGATCACTCCCGTTTCCATCAGAGCTTGAATCCGTCCCTGCACGGCGACACGCGATAGTCCGATATCTTTGGCCAGGTCGGTATAGGAAATGCGGCCGTTGGCGTTCAAGGCCTGAATAATTTTGCGGTCGGTTTCGTCGATCCCCGCGGATTTGGTTCCCGGCGGCTCTTGGATATTCATTTTTCGGATCGTCTCCTCATTTTTCTTTTTTTGAAAACATATTGTCGGATAAGTAACTAAAAATATTTCGTTATGTAAGAATATATACGTATTTGATTTCGTTTTCAAATATTTTTTTGAAAATATTCCGCTATCCGCAAGTGGATAAGCCGGATTAATCCCGGAGCGAGGAGCTTCCGGGTCCGGAAATCCGGTTTTTGTATACGGGACCGGAACGATGCTTTCGCTGGTTCGGGGAAACCGGTTCTGCGGGTGGCGCAAAACTCCGAACCAGTGACCGGGCTCCGGGCCGCCCGGGCCGCCCGGTTAGTTTGGCCGGAAAGAGGCCGCCGCATCAGAGAGCAGGCCAAAAAGACCCGGCAGCAAGGCCGGATCTCCAGCGCAGCTCTTACAAAACGGCCTGCGCTTCCGCAAACTGGCTGTTCCACAAGGCGCTGTAAGCGCCGCCCCGCCGCATAAGTTCGTCATGGCTGCCGGTCTCGACGATACGGCCCCCGTCCATGACGCAGATCCGGTCGCAGTGCCGCACTCCGCTTAGCCGGTGAGAGATCATCACCGTCGTGATGCCGAGGCCGGCGACAAGCGAGGAAACGGCCTTCTCGGTGACGGCGTCCAGGCTGCTCGTCGCTTCGTCCATCAGAAGCAGGTGGGGCTTCTTCATGAGAGCCCTCGCTACCGAAAGCCTCTGGCGCTGGCCTCCCGACAAGTTGGAGCCGTTTTCCTCCAGCACCGTGTCGTAATGCTGGGGAAGCGAGGCGATAAAGTCGTGAATTTGCGCCTGCTTGCAAACTTCCGCGACTTCTTCCAGGGAAGGCTTGGGATCGAGTCCCAGACACAAGTTGTCGTACACCGTGCCGTGGTAGAAAAACGTTTCCTGCGGCACATACGCGATCCTGCTGCGAAGGACACCGGCGGGGATATCGCGCAGATCGTGTCCGCCAATCTCAATGCTTCCCTGCTCCGCTTCGAAAAACTTCATCAGCAGCTTCAGCAGGCTCGTTTTGCCGGAGCCGCTCGGTCCGACCAGCGCCGTCGAGGAACCTTCGCGTATCGTCAAATTCACATCGTTTAACGTAAGGGGCCGGCTACCGTAACGATAAGAAAGATGGCGGATCAGAAGATCTCCCCGCAGGTCAAGGGCATCCTTGGAGAAGGCAGCTTCATCCGGCGAAAGCTCTTTTTCCGGCGCTAAATCCATGTATTCACCCAGCCTGGAAGCGGCGACATAGGCCGATTGGAGCACGGGCTGAAGATCGATCAGCCGCTGAAGCGGGCTTAGAAAATAGGCTAGGAGCACGTTGAAGGTAATGAGCTGGCCGGCCGTGATCTGCCCCTGCAGCACCTGCCTGGCGCCGATCCACAGCAGGGCGACTCCGCTCATAAGCTGGAGGGCCGTTTTCAACGCCGACTGGACGTTGTTCATCAGGCCGTACTTAAACGCCGTAGCCAGAAACGCCTCGTATTTCACCCGTGCGGTTTCTTTAACCTCCTTTTGTGCGGTAGATGCTTTGATGGTCTCGATCCCTTTAATGGATTCGATGACATAGGAAGTCAGCTCGGCATTTTCGTTCATCATCTTCCGGTTGTACCGGTCAAACAATCCGCGGAAGCCCGCCATAATCAGCACGTACACCGGTACGAGCAGCAGCGTAAGGCCGAATAGAAGCGGATTCTGGTTATAAAGGACGGCAGCCGCTATCAGCAGCGTCAGGGAATCGACCGCGATATGAAGAGAGGCTTCGGAGAGCGCGTCCCGGACGTTGGAGGCGTCGGTCAGCCTGGAAGTGATTTCGCCGGTTTTGCGCGAACTGAAAAAGCTCATCGGCAGCGAAATGACGTGATTGTAATATTCCAGCACAAGACTGCGGTCGATGCGCTGGGCGAGATACAGGAACAGATGATTTCTCACGAAGTCGAGCAGGGTCTGGACCGCATAGAGGACAATAACGCCGACCGAGACGAGCGTGAGTGTGCCTTGAAGCTTTTCGGCCATAATCGTATCGAGCAGAATTTGAAAATAAAAAGCGCCGGCCATGCCGATCGCCGTTACGAGAAGCGAGGCGGCAAGAATCGGCGCGAGAAGCTTCCGGTTGCTGCGGAGCAGGGGGAAGAAGCGCTTCGCTGCGCCCGTTACCCGGCTGCCGGGTTTGAAGCGTTCGCCCGGTGTCAGCAGAATAAGCACGCCCGTCCACAGGTTCAGGAACTCCTCCGTTTTGTAAGTCCGCATGCCTTCGGCCGGATCGGCTGCAAGGACCTTATCCCCGGTAATCTTGTAGATCACGACATAATGCTGAACTTCCCTGTCGATCACATGCGCGATAGCCGGAAGTTCGAACCCGGCGAATAGAGCCGGGGCATCGCCTTTTACCGCTTCGGCGGTGAAGCCGAGCTTCTCGGCCCCCTGCACGATGCCGTAGGCGTTCGTCCCCGTATGATCCGTGCCGCAAGCTTCGCGGATCAGGGAGAGCGGCATTTTCAGGCCGTAATAGCGGGCCACGGCAGCCAGGCAGGCGGGAGCGCAATCTTTCCGGTCGTGCTGCCGGATACAAACCGGTTTTCGGTTAAAACTCAACACAATCACGCCTTCCTAGAACAGGTTCTTACCTTTAAATAACCCGTATAAGAGAGATTAATAACACGTTTTTAATAGTTGAAATCGCAAATTAAATGGATAATATTCCCTAATAACGATTGAATTTTGAAACTGCAGGTTAAATAAAGACGAGGATATTCAACCTACTTCGGAAAGGAGAACTTACAATGAAAACACTCAAAAGTAACCACTCTTTCACCAAGCTGGATGAAACCGAAATGATGAACGTCAACGGCGGCGACTGGAGGGACCATGCGCGCTGGACAGCTGATTTCGTGCGGGGCCTATTCTCGAATCCGCTCGGCTGCGGACTCGGCGATGTGACCGGACGCAACAGCAAACCGACCAAGGGCTGCTCGTCTTATCCGGCTAAAAACAGCAACTGCTAAATCAGGAAACGGGGCGGGGCCGGTTTAACCGGCCCTGTTTTCATTTCGATAGGCGGGGAAATGATAGAAGCATAAGGCTTCAATAGCGCAGAGGGGTGAGCGGATGGCTAACGCGGATCGGGATTGGCTTGTCAAGTACAGATACAATCTTCCATTCTTTGAAAACTTACATAAAGAGCTCGGCAACTCTGCGGAAAAGTCCTTGAACCCGGGGCCGGAGCAAGCATTCGGAGAGGAACATGCCCAAGCGGAGTCTGGGACAGCGCCCTCCGGGCCCGTCCGGTCCGAACCGCTGTCCGGCACGGAGGGGCGGTCGGAGAACCTGCTCCGCCGGATCGAAGAGCGGATTGCGCTGCTGGCTAAGGTGAGGGAGTGTTCGGATGAACTTGTCTCGCTTATCGGGGAAGAGCCGCCTCGCATGCGGGAAGAAATAGCCGCGCTGAGCGAAACCGAATACGGGGAACTGCCGGATACCCTGCTCCGGCCGGGCGGGGCGTCGATATCGGTCGTCATTCCCGTCTTCAATGAAGAACGGTGCATCGCGCGCTGCCTGGACAGTGTGCGGGGGCTTGCCGACGAGATCATCGTCTTGGATACGGGCTCGACCGACGGCACTGTCGACGTGATCCGCAGCAGCTTCCCGCACGTCCGGATGGAATTTGCGGAATGGCAGGACGATTTTGCCGAAATCCGCAACCGGCTGCACGATTTGGCGGCCGGAGACTGGATCTTCCAGCTGGACGCGGATGAAGCTTTGATCGGCGATGGAGCGGAGCTTAGGGCTTTTTTGCAGCTGTTCTATGATTGCCCGGCCGAAGCGCTTGTCGTCTCCCCAAAAATCGTTAACCATGACGGTCAGGAATTGACGCTGACCCGCAGGGTATACCGCCGGGAAGACGGGCTTCGCTACTATGGCGTCATTCATGAGGACCTTCGCAGGGAGATGGACGAAAGAGGCGGGGACCTGCGGCATCTGATGACGGATTTCATCCTGTCGCATGACGGATACGAGCCTCAGGTGATGAGGGCGAAGAACAAGCACGAGCGGAATATCCGGCTGGAGGAGCAGATGGTGTCTAGAGAACCGGATAACATCCGGTGGCATTACTTTCTGGCACGGGAGAAGCAGGAAGCGGGATATCCCGACCATGAAGTCGTGGAAGGAATCCGCAAAGGACTCCAGCTCAGAGGAACGCGTACCGAGCCGGATCATTTTCATCTGCGCAGCCTGCTGCTGCTGGCCGGTATACTGGACAGCCAGCCTCAATATAACGAGCCGCTGAATGCCCTGGCGGAGGAAATCAACGTGCTCTATCCCGAATGCACCGACGGGCTGTACTATCTGCTGTTGCATGAGTATACGGACGGGACGGGGACTCTGGTGACCCGGGCCGAATCGGGACTGAACCGGCTGAAGCAGCTGGAGCATCCGTATTCCCTGCTGCATCCGAGGAGCGATCACGTCATCCAACTGCTCGGGGAGATGTTTATGGCGGCGGGACAGTACAAGCGGGCATTCCATCTCTACTCCCGGATCTCCGATGAAAGAATCCTCCAAAATCTCCGGAATAGGCTGGGAGGCCTGCAGGACGAAATAGCCGCTTTTCTGGAGGGATAACCAAACATTTCCGCAAAAAGGTTTCTGCGCCGCGGTCAAGCTGCCGGCACGGGGGCCTTTTTTTCTATAACGAATCTTACTCTTGCAGGTATGCTCCGCCCTTTGGGATAATGAAATTATGAGGAATACCGGGAAACAGACAGACGGGCTTGTATTCAGGATGAAAAAGAGAGGAAGAGCCATCATGAGTTTATTTACGGAAGCAACCATTGCGGAGCTGCAGCAGGCTATGGAGCAGGGGGAATGCACGTCATTCCAACTGGTCCGGTATTATATGGAACGGATCGCGGCGTTCGACCGGCAGGGGCCGGTCATTAATTCGGTCCTGGAGCTGAATCCGGACGCCCTGCATCTGGCGGAGGCGGCAGACGCCCAAAGGCGGCTCGGACAAGTCCGCGGACCGCTTCACGGCATTCCCGTCCTGCTCAAGGACAACATTCAGACGGCGGATAACATGCACACAAGCGCGGGTTCCATTGCGCTCAAGAATCATTACGCTGGGGAAGACGCCTTCCTTGTCAAAAAGCTGAGAGAAGCCGGGGCGATTATCCTCGGCAAAGCGAACATGACGGAGTGGGCCAATTTCATGGCCGATGATATGATTTCCGGCTACAGCTCCCGCGGAGGCCAGGTGCTGAACCCGTACGGGGCGGACCTGTACGCCGGTGGATCGAGCACGGGAAGCGGCGCCTCCGTGGCCATCGACGTCACAACGGCGGCCGTCGGAACCGAGACGTCGGGCTCCATTCTCAGCCCGGCGGTCCACAACTCCGTCGTCGGCATCAAGCCGACGCTGGGCCGCATTTCGCGCAGCGGGATCATTCCGCTCGCGCACAGCCAGGACACCGCCGGACCGATGGCCCGGACGGTGGCGGACGCCACCGCGCTGCTGAGCGTGCTCTGCGGGTACGACCCGCAGGATGCGGCGACAGGCAGCGCGGCCGGCCTGGAAGAGCCGGACTTTACCGTCCATCTGGACAAGGACGGCTTGAAAGGCGCGAGGATCGGCATTCCGCGCAGCGAGCACCTGGACCCGCTCACCGACGAAGAGCGGGAGCTTTTCGAAAGCCTCCTGGAGGAAATCCGGGAGGCGGGCGCGGTCATCGTCGATCCGGTGGAGATCCCTTCGCTGGAGGAGCTGTCCCGGCACCGCTCGGAGGTGCTCTTTTACGAGTTTAAGGCGGATATCAACGCGTATCTGGGCAGACTTCCGGCAGGATTGCCCGTGCATACGCTGCAGGAGCTGATCGCCTTTAACGAGGCTCACGCGGACGAAGCGCTGAAGTACGGGCAGGGGGTGCTGATCCGGTCGGAAGCTACATCGGGCAGGCTGACCGAACCCGAATATCTGCTGCACCGGCTGGCCGATCTCCGCTTGTCCCGTACGGAAGGGATCGACTACGCGATGGAGAAGCATCAGCTCGATGCGCTTCTGTTCCCGAACACGGCGGGCGACGATATCGCGGCCAAAGCCGGGTATCCTTCCATCGCCGTGCCGGGGGGCTACTTGCAGAGCGGGATGCCTTTCGGCGTGATGTTCACGGGAGGAGCTTTCGCGGAGCCCGTGCTCATCAAGCTGGCTTACGCCTTCGAGCAGCTCCGCCCGCGGAGAAAGCCGCCGGTGCTGGGCTAACGCCCGCAGAGGAAACCATCGGATCGGGGCTAACCGGCTCGGGTGTTTTCGATTTACCGAAGAAATCGGAGGGCTGACCGCCCTCCGGCGGCGCCATACCGCGGTGGTTGACCACCGTCATGTGACGCCGAGTACCGCGCGCTGGGAGCTTCGCGCGGTGCGGAAAACGCTAGGCGTTCCGCGCAGGTGTGAAAAGACCGCGCCCAGAGCTGGAGAACCGGCTGGGCTTCCGGCTTCCGGCCGATTGCTGCAAACAAAACCCCCGCGGTGCACTTCAATCCGCGGGGGTTTCTTTTTTTCCGGCCAGCACATCTTCGAGATAAGTCTTGTTGGCCAAAGCCTGGCGGTCGCCGGGACGATACTCCAGCACGGCCTCATTGTGCCGGTGTGCCAGTTCGTGCTCGCCGAGCCGGTCGTAGCAGACGCAAAGCTGCAGATGCGGGAGCCAGGTCGAGCAGGCGACATGGGTCAGCGCCCACGAATCGGCAAGCTTTCCCGCCTGCAAAGCGGCCTCGTACCAGTATGCGGCGGTGCGGTACTGCTTTTTCTGCAAAAAAGCATAGCCCAAACGGCAGCAAAACTCCGCACGGGGGCTTGCGTAGAGGAATGAGCGAAACACGCTGTCCAGCTCCCGCTTCTCGTCCCCGAGCGCGTGAAAACAGTCCGCCAGCCTGCCGCATGCGGAGATGTTGTCCTCGACCCAGCCGTTTCCGGTTCCGAGAAATTCCTCGTAGTAATGGATGGCCCGGTTGTACAGTTTGTGGTCTTTCAATTCATTCGCGAAATAAAACAAGTCCCGCGGCGAGAAGGCTTCTCCCTGCGCCAGCCGGTTTTCGTAGATGCGTAAATTGCGGCCGCTGTCGTGATGCAGGGCCCGGTGGGTGACAGCGATATCCGTCGTCCGGACATTCCCGCGGACCTCCAGATATTCATGTACGGGCCCGTGCCAGAGGAAGCCGCAGCTTCTCTTGACGAGCCGGTTGCGCCGGATGCTGGCGGATACTTGGCCGAATTCGTCAAAAGCGAGGTTGTAAACCATATTAACCGCGTCTACGGAGGATTCCAGGGTTTGCTTGAGCGAGGCGAGCTTGATCCGGTCCGGCTCCTCGAATACGTCGTCCGCGTCCAGCCAGAGGATATACTCTTTTTCGGCCAGGCTGAACGAATAATTGCGGGCGGCGGCGAAATCGTCGACCCATAGGAAGTGATAAATCCGATCCGTATATTCCCGCACGATGGGGACCGTCCGGTCCGTGGAGCCCGTATCCACGATGACGATCTCGTCCGCGAGATCCGCCACGGACGCAAGACAGCGCCCGATATGGTCTTCTTCGTTCTTCACGATCATGCAAAGGCTGATGGTAGGCACGACAATCCCTCCCGAAGGTTGCTTACAGCATCCTATTCAGCTTGCGGGAGGGTGTGACGGGCTGTCCGCCTGCCGGGCTATATGCTGCCGCCAAAGCGGAGGGAACCTGCGGATGCGGAGTAAGCCCGGGGATGCGGAGTGAGCCGTGACAGGCTGCGGACGGGACTAGAACCTAGGGCCTCCGGGCCAAGAGCGTGACGAGCTGCCGGCCGTGACTACACAATCCGATGAAAAATCGTGGATTGCGGCCAAGGTCGGCCGTCGGGGAAGTTTACCGGGACGGAACATCGGCGCCTTTTTCACCGAGAACCTGCTCCACTTTGGTGATGTGCTGCTCCATTCGTGCGGAAGCCTCCTGCGGCTGCCTGGAGCGGATGGCGTCGAAAATGGCCTGATGCTCGCGCAGCAGACGCTCCGCCGACGAACGCTCGGCGTAAAACCAGAGCGCACGCGTGTCTTTCATGCTGTCGTGCAGCTTCTGCGAAAGCGACGCCATCAGATCGGCCAGCACGGGATTGTGCGTGGCGGCCGCGATCTGCTCATGGAAGCGGACATCCGCCTGCTCGCTCAGAGCTTCGTCGCCGAGATGCTCCTCCATGCTGCGGAGGGTGTCCGAGAGTGCGGCGAGATCGGCCTCCGTCCGGCTGACGGCGGCAAGAGAGGCGCAGCCGGTCTCCAGCACTCGTCTGACCTCGAGGATGTGCCGCAGCGACTCGGCCCGGCCGACCCATTCCGGGTGCAGCAGGCCCGGGTGCGGGGGCTCGGAGGGAAGCGCCTTGACGAAGGTGCCGCCGCCCTGCCGGATATCGAGCAGGCCCATCGCCTTCAGGACGCTCAGCGCTTCGCGGATCGTGGAACGGCCCACGCCGTACTGTGCGGCCAGTTCCACAACGGAAGAGAGGCGGTCGCCGACGGAGAGCCGTCCTTCCTCCAGCTGCTTCCGGAGATCGTTCAACACCCATTCGTGACTTTTAAGCGGCCGTCCGTTCGTATTTACATTCATCTGATAAGCCCCCGTATTAAAAATTTTAATTTCCGGCTTCCGGTTGATTTATTTTAGTGTATACTTAATTGTAAAGAAAGTCATCAGATGACCTGATCTATTAATGAAATTTATTTCAACTTTTAAATGCGTCACTATTAGCAATCGCATGGAAATGAAGACGTTTTCAGGGGCGGACCGATTTTAAAAAAGGGGTGCTGAATTTGCTGAACGAACAAGTCAGACAAAAATTGATCGCCATTGCAGGCGCGGAAGGGTTCAAAGACGATCCCCAGTCGCTCGTGACCCATTCCTACGACGGGACGCCGATGCTCCAGTCGCTGCCCGACGGCGTGATTTATCCGGCCGATACAATGCAGGTGTCGGAAATTATGAAGGTGCTGAACGAGCACCGGGTACCGCTTATCAGCCGCGGTTCGGGGACGAATTTGTGCGGGGGAACCGTGCCGGTACAGGGCGGAGTCGTGATGGTGATGCACCGGATGAACCGCATTCTGGAGGTCGATCTGGAAAATTTGACCGCTGTCGTGCAGCCGGGTTTGAATACGAAACAGTTTATCACCCATGTGGAGTCTTTGGGGCTTTTTTACCCGCCGGACCCGAGCTCCATGTCGATCTCCACGATCGGAGGCAACATCGCCGAGTGCTCGGGCGGGCTGCGCGGGCTGAAATACGGAACGACGAAGGATTATGTCATCGGCCTGGAAGCGGTGCTTCCGAACGGGGAAATTATCCGCACCGGCGGCAAGTTGATGAAAGACGTGGCCGGTTATGACCTTACGAAGCTGCTCGTCGGATCGGAAGGGACGCTGGCCGTCATTACGGAAGCGACTTTGAAGCTGATTCCGCCGCCGAAGGCGAAAAAGACGATGCTGGCGATGTACAAAGATTTGTACGGCGCGGCGCGCACCGTTTCGAAAATTATCGAGAACCGGATCATACCCGCAACGCTTGAATTTCTCGACAATCCGACGATCCGGGTGGTCGATGATTTCGCTAAGCTGGGGCTGCCTCTCGATATGGAAGCGATTCTTCTGATCGAGCAGGATGGCGACCCCGCCACGGTGGAGCGGGATATCGCGCTGATCGAGAACATCTGCCGCAGCGAAAACGCGGCCCGCATCGCCGTGGCGGCGAACGAAGAGGAAGCGCTGAAGCTGCTGACGGCAAGGCGCAGCGCGTTCACTGCGCTTGCAAGGCTGCGTCCGACGACGATATTGGAGGATGCGACGGTGCCCCGCTCCAAAATCGCCGACATGGTGATGGAGATTAACCGGATCGCCAAGAAGCATAACGTCACCATCTGTACGTTCGGGCATGCGGGCGACGGAAACCTTCATCCGACGGCGACGACGGATGCGCGCGATCCGGAGGAGGTTCACCGGGTAGAGGCGGCTTTCGAGGAAATTTTCGAAGCGGCGATCGAGCTCGGGGGGACGATTACCGGGGAACACGGAGTCGGCCTCGTCAAAGCTCCTTTCCTGGAGTGGAAAGTAGGCGCGGCGGGCATTGAGGTCATGAAGGGGATCAAGCAGGCGTTCGATCCGCTTAACCTGCTCAATCCCGGCAAAGTTTTCGCCAAAGAATCACGCAAAAGGGTGGTGATCGACCGTGGCTGAGAATGCAGCATGCACCACGAGCAATCCGCTGGCACAGAAGCTGAAGCTCCGCCTGGACGAGGACCAGCTGACCAACTGCATGCGCTGCGGCTTCTGTCTTCCTGCCTGCCCGACGTTCCGCGAAACGGGCATCGAGGCAGAGTCCCCGCGCGGACGTATCGCGCTTATGAAGGCAGTCGCGGACGGGATTATGGCGCCGGATGCCGCCTTCGAAGAGCAGATGAACCACTGCCTCGGATGCCGGGCCTGCGAACCGGCCTGCCCCGCTGACGTGAAGTACGGGCAGCTTATCGAGCAGGCGCGCGATGCGATCGAGGATCACACGGACAGTCACCGCGGCTGGGTGAAGCTTGCCCGCCGCACGGCGTTCAAGGCGGTATTTCCGAAGCAGAACCGGATGAAGCTGCTCGGCGGCGCGCTGGGATTTTACCAGCGTTCGGGGCTGCAGAAAATCACGCGGGGCAGCGGCATCATGAAGCTGTTCCCTGATCATATGAGGGAAATGGAACAGGTTTTGCCGGAGTCGTCCTCGCGCGGCGTGATCGAGCGGATCGGCAGCCGTCATGCGGCTGTCGGGGCCAAGATCGCGACCGTGGGGCTTTTCCGGGGCTGCCTGATGGATGTCATGTTCACGGATACGAACGTTCATACGGTTGAGCTGCTCACGCAAGCGGGCTTCGAAGTGGTGATCCCGGACACGCAGAACTGCTGCGGCGCGCTTCATGCGCACAGCGGGGAGGCGGACGGGGCACGCTCGCTGGCCCGCGGCAACATCCGCGCCTTCCGGGAAGCCGGCGTGGATTATATCGTCTCCAACGCGGGCGGATGCGGTGCCATCCTGACGGAGTACGACCATCTGCTGCACGAGGATGCGCAGTGGAAGGACGACGCGGCGTGGTTTGCCGCCCGCGTCAAGGACGTCAGCGACCTGCTCGTCAACTTCGGCCGGGTGCCGAAATTCGCCGAGCAGGGCTGGGCTCTCGCGGGGGGCGGCCTAGGCGCGGCGGCAGCGGGTGCCTGCGCGGCTTCCGGCGGCAGCGATGCCACCGGAGCAGTCGAGGTGCAGGCCGCAACTGCAGCGGGGCAGACGGCTGCTGACGCTACCGCAGCGCGCACCGCCGAAGCCGCGCCGGGCGGCCCGGCATCCGCCGGCGGCACGACGGCCGCTCCGGCGGACATCGGCGCCGAGCTCGCGGCCATCGACGACGCGTCCGCGCAGGCGGCCTGCGCCGCAACCGCGTCCGCGGCGGCCCCGCCTTCCGTGCGCATCACGTACCAGGATTCCTGCCATCTGCGCAATGTGATGCGCTCCTCCGACGCTCCGCGCAAGCTTATGCGGCAGGTGGCGGGCGTCGAGTACGTGGAGATGTTCGAAGCCGACCGCTGCTGCGGTTCGGCGGGAATCTATAATCTGACCCAGCCGGAAATGGCCAATCAGATTTTGGATCACAAAATGGTCCACGCCAACGCCACGGACGCCCGTTATCTGCTGACGAGCAATCCCGGCTGCCTGCTTCAAATGAAGCTGGGCAACGAGCGTCACGGGGACGGCAGCATGAAGGTCATGCATGTCGTCGATTTTCTCCATGAGCGGCTGCTCGGGGACAGATAAGGCCGTCTGCGATTCTTTAAACCCTTCGGTTAACGGAAGGGTTTTTCTTTTTTTTGCTGCGATTCGTTACCTGTTATCTTTGCCGAAATGCCGTCGGAACGCTTACTTATTAATGACGTGAATGATACAATGAACCCAACATCATGAATTACCGAGGGGAGAAATAAAGGTTGGCATACACCCGCGGGAACTGCCGACTTAGGCTGCTGCTTCAAAGGGCCGGGATGAAACAGGCTGAATTGGCACGGAGGACGGGCTATTCGAGGCATCAAATCTCCAACTGGGTCAACGATCGGGAGAAGATGTCTTTCGATGCGGCCGCCACAGTCGCTTTCACTCTTGACTGCCATATGGAGGAGCTTTATGAATTCCATGAAGGATGAGCCTATGTCGGCTCTTCTCCGGTTATTTTGTATAGACATAACTATACAAATCATGTATGATGAACTTGTTGTAAATCCCATTTATTGGAGGTTTGAAAGAATTGGAGAATGCGCTGCAATTGTGTGTCCGGCTTCTTAATCAGGCTATCGAATACAATAAAACTTCAAAGCTTTACGATTCCTTGGGTTACAAAGGACAAGCCAAGAGATACGCTCATAAAGCGGAGGCGTTTAACGAATCCGCTTATATAGCCACGAGTTGTTACGGAATCTCCTTTACCGACGTCATCGAAGCGGTATCTTTGGGAGATCTTCCGGAGGGTAAAAATTAGAGGAACTTGATTACTTTTCTAGGTCCGGCCGATTCACAAAAGAAGTCCCGAATAAAACCCGATTTTACGGGTGAAAGAAAATTGAAAGCGCTTTTATTTGAAATGGCATACGAAAATTTTATTTCCAGAGGAAAAAGAAAGAATTAAAGTTAATATTTAATTAAATTTACATATACAGTATAATGATAAAGAAATTTTCTTTGAATTTATAGTAGGAAAGGAGAGTGTAGCTTTCGAATTTTTACAGATTTCAGAAAGGTTTCTTAACTGCGTAAGATATTTAATTACATTGCTGCTTATTTGCTTATTGGCGGGGTGTTCATCGTACGATAGTGCGGTCAGTTCAGATACCCCTTCACCTAAGACCCATTATCCAATAAAAGTGTCGGATGCTTGCGGTTTAGAGATTAATCTCGCCAAAAAGCCGGAACGGATTGTTATTCAGAGTCAATGGGAAAAGGAATTCATCGAGGAGATTGGAGGGACTGGTGAGTATATCCTGTTTGAAGGTAAAGGCATAGGAGGAGCTGATCATGAAACAGAGAGAAGAATAGCAGCCGAACTTAAACCTGATCTTGTAATTATAATGTCCCAGGGATACCTATTAGAGAGTGACTGCAAAAATGCCCGATATCTGCTTAGCTTGGGCATTCATACTTATGTTTCCGATCAATCGACACTTAAGAAAATTACCGATGAAATGATTACTATCGGAAATATATTAAATCATCAGTCAGAAGCATCCAGGGCATCCGAGCAGTTACGTTCTACGGTTGAGTTAGTTGAGAAGGCAGTAGCTCCATTACAAAGAAAAACAGTTTATTGGGAACATAATATTTCTATAGAATTTGGAGAAATTAAGCAATATTATGCACTAGGACCAATAACTCTTGAAGATGAAATGCTTAAGTTAGCGGGTGGAAATAATATTACTCGTAACGATTCAAGGATGAATCCTTATAATATTCCTATTAAGCCGGATGATATAATCATGGCAAATCCCAGCCATATCTTAATATCAGGGCATTTAGAGAAACAAAGTGCCGGTCTGTATAAAAAAATACAAGAACGACCCGAATGGAACAATTTAAATGCAGTAAAACAAAAACAAGTGCTGGAATTACCGATTTTATTCGGTTCAGTGAGTTCGCTAAGAAATGATCTTATCATGTTAGTTGAGTTTTTACATCCTGAACTAAGAGAAAGCGCCAATTATTTTAGATAGGATTAGAAGGGATCCATCTATGTAAATCATTCTCAATACTTGCGGGGATTATGATTAGGATTATAAAAAGAACTATTCTACTAGTAGTTAGCTTATTAATTGTATTTATAGGATCTATTATTGTCTTTATGAACTTGAGAGTTGAAAAATTAGAAAATGAAGTACGAAGTTATCTAACTTCCAAAGGATACGAAGAACATCAAATCCAAAAAATTGATGGCAAGATATCAATTCAGGCTGTATATCAAGTTGCGGTTATATTTACTGATGAACCGAATGTAACTTACTAATATGGGTCAAGAAAGTATTACTCCATTCTTCCTTCAAAAGGAGAAGATAAAGTATTCCAATTAAGTGTTACTCGTTTCATTGATCAAAACTACGAGTATAAGCACGTCGAACCTAATGTTAAGGAACAACTTCCAATGAAGTAGTGGGGATGGTATTAACTTAGAGCGGGTCGTTGAGAATATTAAGCATTTAGTTTCACTTTGGTTCCGGTTCGTCTCCCGCGGGGCTACATCCGCCACCGAACGAAAGGATTTTTCCCTGTTTCGTCTTCTTTGTTTTCTTCTTTTGGTCCTTGCGTTTGATCTGCAACCGGGTAGGCATAGAAACAGCCATCTGTAGATAATTCGCCAGGCTCCCACCTGCTATCCACAGCCCCGATAATCGGTAGCCATGCTACGCACGCTGAAAACCTAAATTATGGTTGACAAGGAAATTGAAAGCGCTTATAGTTTTAGATAAGATCAAAGCGCTGCAGCTGCCGTATTACTCTGAAAAACGCAATTTCGTTCACGAATTTGTTGGGTCAGGTAAGCACAGCTGTTTTTTTACGGCCAAAAGTTAAAGCGCTTTAACTTTAAGTACCGGACTGTGGAGTGTGGTCTGGCCGATGCGTTCCGGGAGGTGGTGGCCCGCACGTAAGGGCGGGGATTTTGCTGGTCCGATTCATACGCAGTGCAAATCAGAGAGGAGAATGAACGATGAAGAAAACATTACTGGGATTCACCGCATCCGCTTGTTTGTTATGCAGTCTGGTGGCCGCTCCGGTTATGGCGGGAGCTCAAGGTGTACCGGCCGCAGCCGCTTCGGAAGATACCCTGGTACAAAGTCAGGCCGCTAACGTAGCCGCAGCAGCCGCCCTAAAACCGTTCCCTCAGCATGTCTCGTATACGTCCGGCACGATCAAACCGAACAATTATACCCAGGCCCAGCTCGATCAGCAGGTCAAAACGAAATATGACGAATGGAAATCGAGGTACCTCGTCAAGCATCCGAAGATTTCAAACCAGTACTACGTGTTTTATAATAAAGAAAAAATCGTAACGAAACCGAAGGACGTCGTTTCCTGCTCGGAAGGCCACGGGTACGGCATGCTGATCACTGCTTATATGGCGGGTCACGACGCCAATGCCCAGACGTATTTCGACGGCTTGTACCGCTTCTATAAAGCTCACCCGAGTTCAATCGATCCGGCTCTGATGGCGTGGCAGCAGGCGAAGGATTCGTCGGGCAACATCGTGGACACCTCGGGCAGCGATGCGGCTACGGACGGCGATATGGATATCGCGTATGCGCTGCTGCTTGCCGACAAGCAGTGGGGCAGCTCGGGAACGGTCAACTACAAGAGCGAAGCCGTAAAAATTATCAACGCCATCATGAAGCGTGAAGTGCACGCGAAATATTTCCATCTGAAGATGGGCGATTGGGCCTCCGACAGCGATCCCGAATTCGGTCCGGGCACACGCGCGTCCGATTTTATGCTGAATCATCTCAAGGCGTTCAAGGCCGCCTCGGGCAATGCGAACTGGGATAAAGTGACGGACACGACTTACAACGTAATCAATACGGTGTTCCAAAACAACTCCCCGAATACGGGGCTGCTTCCGGATTTCATCGTGCGCAAATCGAACGGCACTTACGCGCCGGCACCGGAAGGTTATCTGGAGGAAACGACCGATAACGACTACAGCTGGAACTCCTGCCGGACGCCTTGGCGGATCGCAACGGATTACCTCGTAAGCGGGGATACCCGGGCATTGAGCCAGGTCCGCAAAATGAACAGCTGGATCCAGTCCGCAACCGGAGGCAACCCGGCCAAGATCGCCTCGGGTTACGAGCTTAACGGCAAGGTGCTCGAGGCGGATCATGCGATCGCGTTCACCGCGCCTTTTGCCGTCAGTGCGATGGTAGATTCGTCTAACCAGACGTGGCTGAACAAGGTGTGGAGCGATATCGTGAACTCCCCGACCTCCGACAGCTACTATTACGACAACAGCATCCGCGTGCTCAGCATGATTATGGTGTCCGGCAACTGGTGGACGCCGTAATCGACCGAAGTAAGATGCCCATCCCGGGCATCTTTTTTTTGTTCGTTTTTTTCGGCAACCTTTCCGCCGGGAAGGGTTCTTTTTATGGGATACAAGCCGGTCTTGGAATGAATGCGGATTAGAGCCTGAAATCTTTTCGCAGCCGGATGTTCGGTTAGTTCAGCTCCTCCCTTTGCCGGATGGCTTAACCGGATGCTATTTGAAGGCTGCGTCCCGCTCTCTGTCCAAAATGCCCCGAAATAGGGTAAAATCTAAGAGACAACCGGTTAGCCGGAAGAACGGAGGACCCGATTTTGAAAGTAGACATGGATCTTTACAACGATTGGATTGAAACGGTGAAGGAAATATTCCGCGGTTCGGGTGCGCCTCTGCCGCCGGATTGGAGCGCCGAAGAGATCGGCCGCGAGTACTACCTCCAGACTTCGCCGTCCGAAGAGGAAGCGGAGGAGCGCCGGAAGGCAAACGAGCAGAGGCTGACGGATATGCAGCGGACGCTGCTGGACAATATGGAGACGGTGGTCGTGCCCGATATCCGCGAGAAAACCGGCTACGGCGGCAGTCAGTTCCGTTTCCGCTGGATTTATTCGCAAGGGGAGCATATCGTGGAAGAATGCTCGCAGTACCGCATCCCGCTGGGACCTTCTTCGGAGTAGCCGCTTGTGCAACTTTTCCGCGGGTAAAAAAAAAAAATGCATTCCGGATTCGCTTGACACCTCCTCCAAAGGGGTGTATATTTATCTTAAATTAAAGATATTTAAATTTGAGATATTGACGGAACGGTGGTGAACCGCATGAAAGAGCAGGACAGCACCTTAGTGAATGAAGACATCGACTTATCGCTTAAATTGTTTGTCGTCCTTTCGAAAGCCCAGAAGGTCATTATGGACCGCTCGGTCAAGGATATGAAAAGACACGGCTTGTCTCCTTCGGAGTTCGCCATACTGGAGCTTTTGTACCATAAAGGAAAATTTCCGCTTCAGCAGATCGGAGACAAGATTCTCGTGACCAGCGGAAGCATCACCTATAACATCGACAAACTGGAGAAAAAAGAGCTTCTGAGGCGCGTTTCGTGTGCGAGTGACCGCCGGGTAACTTATGCGGAGATTACGGAGCAGGGTACGGAGCTGTTTAACGATATTTTTCCCGAGCATGCCGAGGTTGTGAGAGCGAGCATGGGCGGGTTGACGGCCGAAGAGAAGAAGCTGGCGATCGGGCTGATCAAAAAGCTCGGTACGGCGGCGCAGAAGCAAAGCTGAAATTTTTTTTGATAGGTATCTTAATATTAAGATAATCAAATTTAAGATTTCCGGTACATTCCGGACAAGGGAGCGGTTGTCATGATCAAAGTTCACGAGGCGCTGGCACGCATTACGAGGAATTTCGGCTGGCTTTACACGAGCCACAGTTTTTCATTCGGCGGTTATTTCGATCCGGGAAATACGGAATTCGGGCCGCTGAGGGTGTTCAACGATGACCGGGTGCAGCCTTTAAAAGGATTCAATTTCCACAAGCATGAGGAAATGGAGATCGTGACGGTAGTGCTCCGGGGCGAGCTTCAGCACGAAGACACGCTGGGCAACAAAACGGTCACGCGTGCGGGAGAAGTCCAGCGGATGACCGCGGGGACCGGCATCGAGCATTCCGAGACGAATCCTTCGGCTTCGGAAGAAGTGGAGCTGCTCCAGCTCTGGTTTACCCCGGATGAAGAAGGGCTGGCCCCTTCCTATGAGCAGGCTTCTTACGATCTGGGCACCCGGCGTAACGAATGGGTCCCCGTCGTATCGGGGCGGCAGCGGGAAACCGCCGCAGGTGCTGACGGTGACGGGATGAAGCCGGCCCGCATTCATCAGGATCTTACGCTCTACCTGGCCGAGCTGGAGCCGGGACATACGCTGACTTTCAGCCAGAAGCCGGGAAGACGGATGTACGTCTTCGTCATCGAAGGCTCCGTCGCGGCGGACGGCGCTTACAAGCTCTCCCGCAGGGACGCGGCGCGCATTACGGAGCAGGAGCGGCTCGACCTGCATACGGAGTCGGGAGCCCGGCTTATGCTGATCGACCTGCCGTAAGCGAGAGTTCGTTCGCAATCTTTTTGCAAGAAAGCCCCGTTGGGGGCGAAAACACATGTCCCGCAAGCTTCCGCTTGACGGTTGATATAGACGCAAAACCCTACCACTGCCGAAATAAAGGAGAGATTTTTCATGAATGATTTCGAAACGGTATTAAAAGAACGCAGATCGGCCACCAAATTCGCGCAGGGTGTCGAGCTGCCGGATCAAGAACTGGATGCGATTTTCAGCCTGGTCAAATATACGCCGTCGGCTTTTAATTTGCAGCATGCGCATTACGTGGTCGTGAAGGATCCCGCGGTAAAGGAGCGGGTGTATGAGGCCGCTAACAAGCAATACAAGGTAAAAATGGCGTCGGCCGCGATTCTGGTGCTCGGTCATATGGACGCCCATCACGATGCCGGCAAGATCAACGAAGGGCTGCTGAATCTGGGCGTGATCAACAAGCAGGAGTATGATCAGACGATCGAAGCGGTCACGGCGTTTTACGAGGACAGAGGCGATGCGTTCAAACGCGACGAAGCGATCCGCAACGCGAGCTTGTCGGCGATGACCTTCATGCTGGCCGCCAAAGACAAAGGGTGGGACACCTGTCCGATGATCGGTTTCGATGCCGACGCGATGCGCGAAGCGCTGAATATCCCGGACCGGTATGTACCGGCTCTGCTCATTACCATAGGCAAGGAAGACGTTTCCGGCCAAAGGCCGCGGGGCTACCGCAAGCCGGTCGGCGAATTCGTAAGCAGGGACTCTTTCTGAGAAAGCTCCCGACTAATTTTCTCCTGTAAAGCCAACCTATATTAAAATCGAAGAGGTGCTCAATCATGACGAAAAAAACAGCAGGCATTCATCATATTACCGCATTTGTAAAAGACGCGCAGGCGAACGTTGATTTTTACGCCGGTGTGCTCGGTCTGAGACTCGTGAAAAAAACGATCAACTTCGACGCGCCGGAAGTGTATCATCTGTATTTCGGAAATGAATCGGGAAGCCCGGGCACGGCCATTACGTTCTTCCCTTGGGCAACGTCGCGCAAAGGCCGCATCGGGGGCGGTCAGGTCGGCATCGTGACCTTTGCGGTTCCGCAGGGGGCGCTGCCTTTCTGGAAAGAGCGGCTGCAGAAGCTGGATATTCCTTACCGGGAGACGAAGCGTTTCTCGGAAACGTATATCCAATTCCAGGATAAGGACGGTCTGGAGCTTGAGCTGGTGGAGCGGGCGGAAGGAGCGGACAGCAAATGGTCGTTCGGCGGCGTGCCCGCGGACAAAGCGATCAAAGGCTTCGGCGGCGCGGTGCTGTACAGCCTGAACCCGGAAAGCACGATGCATACCGTTGAGCATGTGATGGGGCTGATAAGAACCGCCGAGGAAGACGGCCTGGTCCGTTTCGTATCGGAAGGCGACATCGGCAACGTGGTGGATATCAAAAAGGACGTGGTGCCTCAAGGCGCCGGCGGAGCGGGCACGGTCCATCATATCGCCTGGCGGGCCAAAGACTTCGAAGACCACGAGGACTGGAGAGACTATGTCCAGACGAACGGATTCCAGCCGACACCGGTTATCGACCGCCAGTATTTTAACGCGATTTACTTCCGCGAGGCGGGCGGAATCTTGTTCGAGATCGCGACGGATCCTCCGGGCTTTACGCGCGACGAACCGTTTGAAGCGCTGGGCGAAGAGCTTGTGCTGCCGGAATGGTATGAACCTCACCGGGCGACTATTCAGAAAGGACTTCCTCCTATCGAAGTCCGTGTATTGGAGGCGGATAAACAATGACGATGAAGCATGTGTACCGTGAAGGAAGCAATCCGGCGGCGCCTGTCCTGGTCCTTTTCCACGGGACGGGAGGAACCGAGCATGATCTGCTTCCGCTGGCCGAGCGCATCTCGCCGGAATCCTCGGTGCTGAGTGTCCGGGGCAACGTTCTCGAAAACGGGATGCCGCGCTTTTTCCGCAGGCTGGCGGAGGGCATATTCGACGAAGAAGATCTCGTATTCCGTACGGAGGAGCTTTACGGGTTTCTGAACGCGGCGGCGGAACAGTACGGATTCGACCGCGGCAATCTCGTTGCCGTGGGTTACTCCAACGGGGCGAACATTGCGGGCAGCCTGCTTTTCCATTACAAGCAGGCTTTAAAAGGGGCAATCCTTCATCATCCGATGGTGCCCCGCAGAGGTATCGAGCTGCCGGATTCCGCGGGTCTGCCCGTCTTTATCGGAGCGGGCAAGAATGATCCGCTCTGCACGCCGGGCGAGACGAAGGAGCTGAAGGATCTGCTGGAATCGGCGGGCGCCGAAGTGGACGTTCACTGGGAGAACTACGGGCACCAGTTGACAGGATCGGAAGTCAATGCCGCGGCGGAGTGGTTTGCGGATCATTTTAAAGGTTGAGGCTGAGCGCGAGGCGGATCCGGGTCGCGGCGTAAACCTACAGGACGGGAAGCGCCGCCTAATGGAACTGCCTCGCCGGCGTCACAGTATCCCGCCTGACAGAACTGCCTTATAGGCATCACAGCACCCCGCCCTCGCAGGAGCGGAGGCGGGAGAGAAAGGAAAGAGTGAGTATGATTGAGATCGATCCGGAAAGCCAGAGCGAGCGCGAGACGTATAAGCTGCTGATCGGGAGCATCATTCCCCGGCCGGTCGCGTTCGTGACGACGCTGTCCAAAGAAGGCGTCGTCAACGCGGCGCCGTTCAGTTACTTCAACATCGTGGCGGCCAACCCGCCGCTGATTTCCGTCTCCGTTCAGCGGAAGAACGGAGAGCCGAAGGATACGGCGCGCAACGCACACGATCTGGGCGCGTTCGTCGTTCACATCAGCGACGAATCGTACATCGACGCGATCAACGCAACGGCGGCCGGGCTGCCGCCGGATGAGAGCGAGATCGAGCTTGCGGGACTGACGCTCGTCGAAAGCGGCAAAATCGCCGTGCCCGGCGTATCCGAAGCGAAGATCCGCATGGAGTGCGTGCTGGAGCGGTCGATTCCGCTCGGCGGCATCGAGTCGGCGCCGGCGTGCGATCTGCTGATCGGCCGCGTGGTCCGCTTCCATATCGCCGACGAGCTGTACAGCGGAGGGCGCATCGACCCGGCCGCGCTCCGTCCGGTCAGCAGACTCGCCGGAAGCAGCTACAGCAAGCTCGGCGAGATCTTCTCGCTGGAGCGGCCGGAGTAAGCGGTGGCGGTGGCGACAGCTAGCGGTGACGGCTAGGGGCGACAGTTGGCGATGACAGGCGGTAACAGCCGCAGCCAAGTCGCCGCGGGCCGCTTTAGACGGCCGAAGGAAATACCTCCGTTGGCTGCGACACCACACCCCGCAAAAGAACTGTGCGCGTTGCGAGAATCTAGAGCGGGTAAGTGTTTGGCGGAAAGCTCTGGCGGATACGTGCTCTTGGATACAGAGCGCAGTAGGGACATTCGCCGGACGAAACCCTGTAGTTGAAAGGCTGACTTCCGCTCAACCGGAGAAACGGTGATCGAAAAGGTAAAAAGCTGCGGTCTTTGCCGGAATACCGGAAAGGTCCGCAGCTTTTGTTTTGCTCGGGATTTACTTCTGGGTGTAAGGTCATTGTCATGGATTCACCAAGCAACTCATGAAAATAGTTGTCACGTTGTTTGTAGTTTTCTTCTGCGAATGCGGCTATATTTTTACCTTTGACTCACATGTAAATTATTGGTAATATTTAACGGTGATGACTACTAAAGACTACTACGATTAAAAAAATAAGAAGCAAAACGGTGGTGACGTTATGAAAACTCGCACCCAACGAATACTTCTGACTGTCCCTTTTGTTCTTGCAGTCATTACGATTGCAACAAGACTTGACTTTTACTATGATTCAAACATGACTATTCGCTATATTGCCACACTCCTGGTTGCTTTTCCGGCTGGGTATTGGGCGGCTGGAGGAACTACAGAGGATTAGGTCAACGCTCCATACATTAGGTAATAAATAAAAGCCCTGTCCAATTGGATGGGGCCTACTTGTTTATATATAGTCTATGAGGAGGGAGCCTCGCTGAATGCTTTTTTGAATCTGCGCTCTTTTTTTATGTTCATCCGGGTGCATGGGAAGTGTTTCATACAGAGTCTGAAACTCCCAATGGCGAGACTTCTCTTCCCCGTCTTTCAATCCCGATAAGACATCCCGGTCCTCTATTTTGTACAGATCCAGGACTCGGTCGGGCTCGCCCGGCAAGCTCACAAAGCTTTCCTTGCGTTCCTCCCTGTCAACCCGGACGGCTCCGCAAGTTTCTTTTAAAAAACGTTCTACGTCTTCCAAGGAATAGGAAAGAGGCCCCCCGGAACGATTGCTTTCCCTCCGTGTATGTTCGTCCGTCCCGTCCCGGGCTATAATGGGAGGAACGACTAGCGGATGCTTGAGGCGTTTGCGGCAGGGAGTGTTACATAGTGGGTACGAGGCTGATTTTGCACGGCATTTCAAAAAAAAGACACGACCGTCCCTCCGATTATTTGTTCCGGGACATCTCGGCGGAGGTGGGGGAAGGCGAGCGCGTTGCGGTGATCGGGACGTCGGGGCAGGGGAAAACGACGCTGCTTCGCATCCTGGCCCGTCTCGACCGGCCGGATGAAGGTGACCTCCGGCTTCACGGTAAAAGCGCGGAAGAATGGAAGCCGCAGGAGTGGCGCAAAAAAATCTGCTACGTCGCCCAGCAGCCGGTTATGCTGCCGGGCAGCGTGGAAGAAAATTTGCAGACGGTGAGCAGGCTGCACGGAACCCCGTTCGACCGCGGGCTCGCAGAGCGGTACATGGCTGCGCTCGGTCTGGAAGGTCTGGACTGGTCGAAGCAGGGCGGAGATTTGTCCGGCGGCGAAAAGCAGCGGACGGCTCTCGTCCGGGCTATGCTCCTTCAGCCGGAAGTGATGCTGCTCGACGAAGTGACGGCTTCGCTTGATCCCGGCAGCAAAAGGGCGGCCGAGCGCCTGCTCACGGACTGGTCGCGGAGCGCGGGCACATCTCTCGTCTGGATTACTCATGATCTGGAACAGGCGGCCCAGGTAAGCGATGCGGTATGGTTTATGGACGAAGGACGGCTGATGGAATCGGCGCGGGCCGGGGAATTTTTCCGGGAGCCTTCGACCGAACAGGCGCGCCGTTTTATCTCCCGCCCGGACCGGGAAGGGGAGGAAGACTGATGTCCAATCTTGCGCTGGTCAGCACACTGGTGTTCGTGGCCGTGACGATTTTGCTGTCCATGAGACAGAAGCTGGGGCTGGAGAAAGAAATTATCGTCGGCACGATCCGCTCCGCCGTGCAGCTCCTGTTTGTCGGGTATGTGCTGCATATGGTGTTCGATGCCAAGCACCCGCTGTTTATGGTCGTGATCGTGGCGGCTATGATCGCGGTCGCCACCTGGAACGTGGGCAAACGGGCTAAGGAGATTCCCGGCATCAAAACCCGGATCGCCTTAGCTCTGGCTTGCACCGAGGCTGTGACGATGGCGCTGCTGCTCGGGTTCGGCATCATCGAAGCGATTCCGCAGTTCATTATCCCGATCAGCGGGATTACCATCGGCAGTTCGATGATTGTGGCGGGTCTTTTTCTGAATGCGATGAAAAGGGAAATGGAGGCGGCCCGCGGAGAGATCGAAGCTCTGCTTGCTTTGGGCGCCACCGCGAAGCAGGCGATTCACGCGTCGATCAAGCGGTCGGTCCGCTCCGGCATGATTCCGACACTCGACGGCATGAAGACGACGGGACTCGTCCAGCTTCCGGGCATGATGACCGGGATGATCGCGGCGGGAGCCGACCCGGTGGAGGCGGTGCGCTATCAGATTCTGATCATGTTCGTGCTGTCCTCGGCCGCGGCGCTGACCGCCATGCTGCTCGGTTTGCTGAGCGCGCCTCTATGGTTTACGGCAGACGGGCGGCTGAGGGTGACGGAAGCGAAAAAGCTGTAGAGAGGGGGCGCTCCCGTTCTCTCGGGTGCTTCTGGCCTCTGCTCCCGGCTGCCGCCAATGCGAAATCGGCCGGAAACGTTTTCCACCTGAAAAAGAGGGAGCGAAGCCGTTGGATTCGGCGGGAGTGAAGCCTCACAACGGCACCGGCCGCGTACGGCCCGGACCGTATACATAAAAAGCGCTTCCGTGTAACCATGTTGACCAGCGCCGCCGTTATTTTGCCGATAGTACAGGCCATGATAAACTAGAAACCATACATAACGGTTTAACAGAAAGGAAGACGAGGATGATCAGATTTGCAGTTGTAGGAACGAACTGGATTACGGAAGAGCTTATTCATGCCGGCCGGGAATCGGAAGACTTCCGGCTCACCGGGGTTTATTCCCGCACGGCGGAGCGCGCACGGCAATTTGCGGACAAATTCGATATCCCGCACATATATACGGACCTGGCGGACATGGCGCAAAGCGGCGAATTCGATGCGGTTTATATCGCCAGCCCCAATTCTTTTCACGCCGAACAGGCCATCGTGCTGATGAAGGGCGGAAAGCATGTGCTGTGCGAGAAGCCTATCGCTTCGAATACGCGGGAACTCCGCGCGATGATCGGGGCGGCGAAGGAGAACAAAGTGCTGCTGATGGAAGCTTTGAAATCCACGCTGCTTCCGAACTTTAAGGCCATCCGGGACAATCTCCACAAAATCGGTCCGGTGCGCCGGTATTTCGGCAGCTACTGCCAGTATTCTTCGCGCTATGACGCATACAAGCAGGGCACCGTCCTGAACGCGTTCAATCCCGTCTTTTCCAACGGTTCGATGATGGATCTCGGGGTGTACTGCGTGCATCCGGCCGTTCAGCTGTTCGGTAAGCCGGATGCCGTAAAGGCGGGTGGCATGCTGCTGGAATCGTGTGTGGACGGAGAGGGCAGCGTGCTGCTCAAGTACGGAGAGATGGACGCCGTTATCATGCACTCGAAAATTACGCATTCCTATCAGTCCTCGGAGATTCAGGGCGAGAACGGCACGATGGTGATCGACAAGATCAGCCAGCCGGAAAAAGTCGAAATCCGCTACAGGGACGGCTCTGTGGAGGATCTTACGCAGCCTCAGATCGCGCGGAACATGTATTACGAGGTTCAGGAATTTATCGACCTGATCCGGGAAGGCAAGACGGAATCCGCGGTTAATTCCCATGAGGTTTCGCTGACCGCCATGGAAATTATGGACGAAGCCCGCAGGCAAATCGGGCTTGTGTTCCCGGCGGACGAGAAGTAATCCGGCTGTGGGACTGGATAGCGGACGGCTAGTGACAAGCGGCGAGCTGTAAGGCCGTAATCCTGATTCTTTGGAAAACGGCAATGTCTTTCCGCACCGCGCGAGGCTCCCGTCGCGCGGTGCTTGGCGACACATGACGGTGGTCGTCCACACGGCTCTGTATAAGCCGTTCCGCTCTTCCGCTTCCGCCGCTGCGGTTAAACGCAGCACAAAAAAAAGCGCGGTCTTTTGACCGCGGGCGAGCCTGCGGCTCCTTTCCGAATCCGGAAGGGACTGCAGGCTTTTTTTGTCGTACTTTTCAACGGTCTGGGAATACAAAACCGCGATGGCGCATCGCGATAAACCGCTTTGCTCCCCCGAAAGCAAAGTCAAAATAGTGCACATTTTGGTCAGAATCCGAATCGGTCCCGTCCGTCCGGCCATCGTATAGTGAAGGTACCATCAAGGTAGAGAGGTGCTTAAGTATGAAACTGGACAGCTCGAATGTGAGCAGGGCGGCCGCGTCGGCTCCCAAGAAGCCGTTTTGGAACCACCGGAGGAAAGAGGCGACGATAGGCTGGCTGTTTCTGTCCCCGGAGCTGATCGGCATTGTGCTGCTGTATTTATTCCCGGTCTTATTTTCCCTTTATATGAGCTTGTGCGACTGGAACCTTCTGGGCGGGATGTCTTCCGTTAAATTCGTCGGTCTGCAAAACTATGTGGAAATGTTTCAGGACGACAAGGTTCTTGCCGCGATTAAAAACAACTTGATCTACACCGTCCTAACGGTACCGGTCGGCATGGCGCTGTCGCTGGTGCTCGCGGTGCTGATTCACACGAAAGTGTACGCGCAGAGCTATTTTAAAGTGGCGTTTTTTATTCCTTACATTTCGTCGATTATCGCGGTCGGCGCTGTCTGGAGCGCTTTGTACCACCCTTCGCTGGGACCGATTAACGGCTTTCTGAAAAGCATGGGGATCGACAATCCGCCGATGTGGCTGGCCGATCCGAAGTATGCCCTGCTGTCCATCGCGATTATCGCCATCTGGGCGGGACTGGGCTACCAGATCATTATTTATATGGCGGGCCTATCAGGCATCCCGGACGATATGTACGAAGCCGCCAGCATCGACGGAGCCAGCTCCCTGCAGAAGTTTTACAAAATCACGATGCCGATGCTCGGCCCGACGAATACGTTTCTTTTTATCACGCTGCTGATGGGCTCGTTCAAGGTATTCGATCTGATCGCCTTCCTGACGAGCGGCGGACCCAATAACGCCTCCACGGTGCTGGTCTACCGGATTTACGAAGAAGGTTTCCGCAACTTCCGGATGGGCTACGCTTCTTCGATTTCGTGGCTGCTGTTCGCCATTGTCGGCATTATCACTCTGGTTTCCTGGCAGATTCAGAAGCGCCAGGTTCACTACGGATAGGAGGAAGCACGTATGAGTTTGCGCAAATTTGATTTCTGGAAATTGTTTAACACCGTGATTATCGGCTTGTTCTCCCTGTGCTTCCTCATTCCGCTCTTGTGGATGACCTCGGCGGCCATGAAATACGAGAAGGACGTCATGGTCTTCCCGATCCAGTGGATTCCGCAGGCATGGAACGCGGTGGGGAACTTCAAAGCCGTCTGGACCGGCAATGTCCCGTTTCACCTGTTTTATTTTAACTCCATCAAGCTGTCCGTGATCGTTACCGTCCTGACGCTGATCATCTCCTCGATGGCCGCGTTCTCGTTCACGAAGCTGAACTTCCGGGGACGCAATATCGCGTTTACGCTGCTTCTGACCTTTATGATCGTGCCGGAGCAGGCAACGCTGATTCCCCGCTTCCTGCTGATCCGCTGGCTTGGCTTGTACGATACGCATCTGGCGCTGATCCTGATGATGATGTTCTCGATCTATTTCACATTCTTGCTGCGGCAGTTTATGATGAGCATACACAGCGACTTCATCGAAGCCGCCAAAATCGACGGCGCGGGTTACTTCCGCATCTACTGGCAGATTATGCTGCCGCTCTGCAAGCCGATTCTCGCCACGGTCGCGATCATCAAATTCATCTGGACGTGGAACGACTACCAGATGCCGCTTATTTTCCTGCTGGACAAGGAGCTTTATCCGATTACGCTCGGCATTCAGCTCTTCAAGGACGATTATGCGGACAACTTCGCGGTACTCATGATGGCTTCTTTATCGGCCATTATCCCGCTTCTGGTTATTTTTATCGCCCTGCAAAAACACGTGATCAAGGGTATCGCCCTCGGCGGTGTGAAAGGATAGCGCGGGACGCCCCAAAATCGTGCACAGAGTCAAAATTGTTCACAGAAGTAGTCAAATTGTTGCACAACGTTTGCCCGGCATGGGGGCTATAATACCGATTGTAGAGGAAATAACACACAGGTTGAGGGGGAACAACACAATGAAAAAGGCGACGGCATGGGTACTTATCTGCGTCATGTTGGCCATTACGGTTCTCAGCGGCTGCGGCAAGTCCGAAGAAGGCTCCGCAGGCAAAGACAGCTCCGGCAAACCGGTCACCATCAAGTATTACAACTGGGATAACGAAACCCAGGCGCAATCGACCAAGAAATATATCGATCAATTCCAGGAAAAATATCCGAACATCAAGGTTCAGCATATTTCTCTGGTGCCGGGTAACTCGCTGGAGTCTCTCAAAAAGCTCGACGTCCTGCTGACATCCGGCGAGAAAGTCGATGTCGTCATGTTTCCGAGCATCAGCGAGCTGGATACGCGTGTAGCCAACAAAGTGCTGGCTCCGCTGGATGAGTTCTACGCCAAAGACAACGTGAAGCCGGAAGAAGAATATTTCGTCAATCCGAAGTTTGAAGGCAAATATTACGGCATCCAAAACAACATCACGACAAACTTCGTGCTTCTGAATAAAGACGCTCTGGACGAAGCGGGTCTGCCGGTTCCGAAACTGGGCTGGACATGGGACGAATTCCGCGAATACGCCAAGAAGCTGAACAAAGGCGAAGGCACGGAAAAACGCTACGGCGCTTACTTCCACAACTGGCCGGTGTACGCCAATCCGGACGCGCAAATTTACATGCAGCATCCGTTCCTGACGGAAGAAGGCAAAACGAACTTCGACAGCCCGACCTACACGTATTTCTTCAATCTCCGCCGCGCGATGGAGAAGGAAGATAAGACGGCGAAACCTTACGCGGACGTCATCGGCGCGAAGCTGAACTACCGCGCGGAATTCTTTAACCAGAAAGCGGCTATGCTGCTGTCCGGTTCCTGGATGATCAGCGAAATCGGGGATACGCAAAAATTCCCGCATACGTTCAAAACGGCCATCGCGCCGGTACCGGTTCAAAAGAAAGGCGATTCGACCGATATGTTCATGGGGGGCAACTACATGTCCGTAGGTGCAAGCTCCGAGCATAAACAGGAAGCCTACCAGTTCATGCGCTTCATGTCCACGAACCTGACGGACGCGCGCGCCGAGCTTCCGGGCTGGAAGAAAGGCGATGCCAAGCCGCTTGCGGAACGTCTGATCGGCCAGAACAAGGACCTGTACGATGTGGATTCCCTGATGTACACGCTATTCGGTGCAGGCATTAAGGCCCTGCCGCCATCCAAGAACAGCATTTCTTACGCGGCTGCTCTGGACAAAATCCTGACCGACGGATTCAGCATGTTCATTCTGGACAACAAGAAAGTGGAAGACGTTCAGAAATGGATGGTAGACGAAGCGAACAAGGTCATCGAGAAAAATAAAAAGTAATTCAAGGACGATTCTGCGGCAAAGACCTCCTGAACTGGGGGTTTTTGCCGTAGCCCGTTTTCGGGCGTTCTTGGTATAGTGAGAAAAACACCCGGTACGAAAGCGCTTGCGAAGGTCCGGACAGAGGAGGAGCGCCATGCTGCAGAGCTCGTTTTACCGCAAAATACAATTCTCGTTCCTGATCTTCATCCTGCTGCCGTTCGTGACCGTATCTTCGCTCGCTTACATCACGATCAAACGGACCACCATGGATAAAATGGAAGCGGCCAACCAGTCGATTTTGCAGCTTATGACCAAGGATGTCGAGAAACTGCTGGACGATATCTCCTTCGCTTCGCATTTCTACGTGCAAAATGTGGAGATCCGGGACAATCTCCGAGAGATTCAAGGAATGACCGGTATTCATACCTTTGACGATTTCAATAAGTACACCAAAATCCGCAACAGCTACGATCAGGTGTCGATTAACGCCTTGAACAAGTATGTGCGGCTGTTCCTGGTTAACGATACGGGCTTTATCGTGCCGTATATGGATGTGGGGAGCGGGCAGACGCTGCCGGAGATGGAGAGCGACTGGAAGACGGTAAAGCCGCGGATTGTGCTGGACAACCCGACCAGCATCCAATGGCTCGGAACGGTCGCGGGATCGGGTCCGGGTAAGGACACGTACTACTATTTGTCGAGGGTCATCCGGGACTCGGAAACCGGAGGCCTGCTCGGAACGCTGATGATCGGCATTTCCAGCACCTACTTCGATCCGTACTTCTCGTCTTCAACTTCCGGCCAGTTTACGCTTTTCGAGAAAAACGGGCAGCTCATCGCGGGCAATTCCTCCCTTGCTTTTACGGAGCCGGAGCTTCCGAGAAAACAGGGAGAGCGGAATATCCGCAGCGAGGCCGTTATTGCCCAAGGCAACTGGAAGCTGGTGTACGAGACGCCGGAGAAAACGGCCACGGGACAAATTACGAAAACGTTCTTTGTCAGCGCCATGGCCGTAGCGGTATTTATCATCATGTTCCTGATGCTGTCCTTCTTCCTGGCGCGCAGCCTACACCGCCCGATCCGCAAGCTTCAGCGGATTGCGCACCAGTTCGGCGAAGGGAACCGGAGCATCCGCTTCCCGGATAAAGGCAGAGACGAAATCAGCGATCTCGGCCGCTCCTTCAACTCGATGCTCGACGAGATCAACGGGCTTATCGCCAGTATCGAGACCGAGCAGGAGCAGAAGCGCGTGCTGGAGCTGCAGGCCCTGTTCGCCCAGATCCGGCCGCATTTTCTTCTCAATACGCTGAATTCGATCAAATGCAGCCTGTATGTGTCGGACGATAGACTGCACGGACGGATGATCGATTCGCTGAGCAGTCTGCTCCGCGCTTATATGAGAGTGAACGAGCCCTCTACGCTGCGCAGCGAGAGCGTGCTTTTGAAGCATTACCTGGAAATCATGAACATGCGCAACGATCTCGCGCTGGAGCTTGCCGTCCAAATTCCGGCCGAGCTCGAGAGACAGCCGATGCCGATGCTGCTGCTCCAGCCGATCGTCGAGAACGCGGTGGTGCACGGCTTCGTTGACAAGGAGGAGGGCGGTCTGATTGCGCTCACGGCAGAACGCATGGAGGACCGGATCGTGATCTGCATCTCCGATAACGGCAAGGGGATGACGGACGGGCAGCTCCGGGAGCTGCAGGCCGTGCTGAACAAAGACCCGGACCAGCAGTCCTCGTACCGCCGGGTCGGCCTGCTTAACGTGCTGCAGCGTATGCGGCTGACCTACGGCATGTCGGCGGAGATGGAAATGGAGCGCAGCGAAAGCGGGGGCGTGGCCGTAAGGCTGTCATTCCCGATTCAACCTTCAGAGGGGGAGAGCCATGTATAACGTCATGCTGATTGACGACGATGTGCCGATGCTGAAATATTTGCACAAGCTGATTGACTGGGAAGCCTGCGGTCTTCACGTAGCCGGAGAAACCTACTCCAGCGTGCGGGCGCTGCAGATGTTCAAGGAGCTGCTGCCCGACATTGTCGTGACCGATATCGGCCTGCCGCAGATGAACGGGCTGGAGCTGGCCGCCGAGTTCTCGAGTATCAAGCCGGGGGTCCGGATTATTTTTCTGACCTGCCACGAGGATTTTCATTATGCCAAGCAAGCGCTGCTGCTTAACGCCGACGATTATCTCATTAAGGACGAGCTGACGGAAGACCAGCTTCTCCGAAGTCTGAAGCAGTCCGTGGGACGGATTCAGCAGTCCGTCGTCAGCCTGGAGCAGGTGTCTTACCGGGAGGACGTGAACCGTAACCGGGACTTGCTGAAGGAATCGCTGTTCCAGCGGCTAACCAAGGGAACGGATGCGGACGGCCTGCTCGGATACGCCGAGCGCCTCGGAGTGGAATGGAAGCATCCGGCTTACGCGCTGCTGCTGGGGCACTTGTCCCTCGCGGGTCTTCCCGAAAAATACGCAAGCCGGGACATGCCGCTTTTGCGCTACGGCGTTTACAACATCGCTTGCGAGGTGGCCCAGACGTACGAAGGCGTTACGGTGTTCAACACCGGCGATTTTCTCGTCATTCTGCTCAATTACCGGCCCGGGCTGACGTTTAACGAAAAGCAGTACCTGCACGATTACACGGCCGATCTGCGGGATAAGTGCGACCGGTTCCTGCATGTGGGCCTGCGGTTTTTATCCAGCCCGGCAAGGCTGGAGCTGTCTTCGGCCGGCCCTACCTTCCGGAGCATGGTGAAGAACCGGTACCGCTTCTACTACGCGGACTCGGGGTATGCGCCGCCGAAGTTCGACGACGGGTCGGAGGTGTACTATCTTCCCGCGGAGGGGTTGTTCGGGCAGGAGCTCGAAGACATCGGGGCGGCTGCCGCCCATCGCGACCACGCGCTGCTGGAGGGGGCGATCGAGCGCATCCGCCGGACGGCTTGCGGCAAGCTGGCCGATCCCGAGGAGCTGAACCGGCTGTGCGTCCGGAAGGCCCGCCAGCTGTTTATTCAGCAGGCCCGGCCGGGCGCGGACACGGAGGAAGACGAATGGATTCCGTATCTGCAGACGGCTCTGCACGTCGATGATGCGCTCGCCGTCTTCGGCTGGATGATTCAGCGGCTCATGATCGGAGCCGATACGGGAGCCGCGCCGGCCGTGAAAGAACCGAAACTGCAGGTGATCGACGATTACATTTACCGGCACCTGGGTGAGAACGTGAGCTCCATCGACGTGGCGGAACACCTGTTCATGAATCCGAGCTATTTCTCCCGGTATTTCAAACGCCTGACGGGAGAAAGCTTCACCGATTACGCGCACCGGTACAAAGTTAAAATCGCCTGCAAGGCGCTTCAGATGTCGGAAGACCCGGTAGAACTGATTGCCGCCAAGCTCGGCTATTCGGACCGGACTTATTTTTCCAAAGTGTTTAAAAAGTACACCGGCCGGACGCCGCGAGAGTATCGGGAGAGATAACCCGATGCTCTTTTTTTAGGTGAAAAGGGGCCGGCCGTGGGCTTGTAAGAGACCTGCGGAGCATGCTTCGCAACCGGCAGTGTTGTCGTAACAGGGCTGCGGGCATTGCCCCGGATTTCCGTGCGCACGGGCCTGCGGGCCCCCAGGTCAAAATAGTGCACATCCCTGCCAAAATCACACCTGTGTCGGAAGGGCGGCGCCCGTTACAATGGACGCATCACACTCAGATTGTTAAAGGACAGGTTTTCAGACGGGAAAGGGGATTGGCCATGTGGAAGGCGGCAATTGAAGATGCGGTGCTCAAAACGCGCCGGAATATCGGGAAGTTTGGCGACAAGTTCCCGCACGTAAGCGACGGCGGCAGCTACGAGCTCCGGGATAACGACGATTGGACATGCGGATTCTGGCCGGGCATGCTCTGGCTCTGTTACGAATATACGAAGGACGAAGTATTTCTGGAAGCGGCGCAGAGTACCGTGCGCGGCATGAAAAAGCGGATGGAAGAGAACAAGGTGCTGGCCCATCACGATATCGGATTTCTGTACTCGCTTTCCTCCAAAGCGGAGTGGATCCTACTCGGGAACGAGGACGCCAAAAGTTTGACGCTGGAGGCGGCCGACAAGCTGCTCGAACGCTGGAACGACAAGGGGCAGTTTATTCAGGCTTGGGGGCCGATGGGTGACGAAACGGAGGGCGGCCGCATCATTATCGATTGCCTGCTTAACCTGCCGCTGCTTTATTGGGCTTACGAGCATACGGGAGACGAAAAATACCGCAAAACCGCCGTTATTCAGGCGGATAAAAGCAGACGGTTCCTCGTGCGCGGAGACGACAGCTCTTACCATACGTTCTTTTTCGAGCCGGTTACGGGGGAGCCGATCGGAGGCGCGACTCATCAGGGCTTTACGAACGGTTCCACATGGAGCCGCGGCCAGGCATGGGGCGTGTACGGATTTGCCCTATCGTACCGGTATACCGGCAATGCGGCGTATCTGGAAACATCCAAGCGGATGGCGCGCTACTTCGCCTCCCAACTGCCGGAGGACTCCGTGGCTTACTGGGATTTCTATGCGGAGGTAACGCGGGAGACGCCGCGGGACAGCTCGGCATCCGCCATCGTTGCCGCGGGCCTGCATGAGCTGATCGGACTCCTGGAGCCGGATGATCCGGACCGGGCCGAGTTCGCGGATCTGCTGGAACGTTCGCTTGCTTCTCTCGTGAAAAATTATTCGACGGCCGGAGAACCCGAAGCGGAAGGGCTGCTTAAGCACGGGTCCTATCACGTACGCGGAAATCTCGGCCTCGACGACTATATGGTGTGGGGCGACTACTACTATCTGGAAGCCCTGATGCGCATGGAACGGAATATTCCCGGTTACTGGTATGACCGCAAGGAGCGGACCTTAGGATGAAGAGCCGCCGGATAGGAGAAGGGTTGAATGCCGGACGGCCGGAGCTGGCCGCTGCCGCCGCGCTCTTGGAGCCGGGCGGAGAGAGACGGAACGAAGCCTATGATACGCTGAAACGGCATTACGGTACACGCACCTCTCCGGTGCTGTTTATCCGCAATGAAGAACGAGAACGGCTTGTGGGCCATGTCCGTAATCATTACGGGGAAGACATGCGGGAAGTGCTGGCCTCGGCCGAACGCGTCGCCGCAAAGACTTTCCTCTTCCGCGGGGAATGGGACATGGAGCCGACCTGCGTTCCGGTCACATTCGCGGAGGACATCGACTGGCAGCATGTGCCCGCAGGCGATGTGGAGTGGGCTTACATGCTGAACCGGCATGCGTACTGGGTCGATCTGGGGCAGGCGTACCTGGTCACGGGAGAGAGCAAGTACGCGGAAGCGTTCTGCATGCAGCTGGACGACTGGCTGCGCCGCAATCCCGTGCCCGCCGGTCCGGCGGAAGCGTCCGCCACTCTGGCGTGGCGGACGATCGAGGCGGGGCTCCGCTGCATCAACTGGATCCGGGCGTACGAGTGTTTCCGGGATTATCCGGGATTTACGGCGGAGCTGTTCGGCCGGATGCTGGTTTCGCTGCATGAGCACGGCGAGTACATTGCCGGAGCTTTCGATCCCTGGAGGCGCCTCAGCAACTGGGGGGTGCTTGAAAACGCGGGCCTCTTTGCGCTCGCCGTATTTATGCCGGAGTTCCGCAATGTGGCGTTCTGGCTGGAAGTAAGCGCCGACCGGCTGCGGCAGACGGCGGCCCTTCAGATTGGCCGGGACGGCATGCATTGGGAGCAGTCTCCGCTCTACCATAACGAAGTTTTCTTTCAATATATGCACGTGCTGCATCTCGCTGAAAATAACGGCATCGGGCTGTATCCCGAATGGATCTCGGCCGTGAGGCGCATGGCGAAGGCGAATCTATATTCCGTGAAACCGGGCGGCAGGCAGCTGATGAAAGGCGACAGCGACGACAACGATATGCGTGACGCTCTGACCGCGGGCGCTATCCAGTTCGGCGATGCGGAGCTGAAATACGCCGGACACGCCCGCGTGGACCTGGCCAATTTGTGGCTGTACGGCCTGCATAAGGCGGAAGCTTACGAGCGCTTGGCGCCGGTACGGCCGGAAGCCGCGTCCCGCGCGTTCGAAGAAGCCGGACAGTATGTCATGCGCTCGGATTGGGGGCCGGACGCCCGGTTCGCCAGCATGAACTGCGGGCCGATGGGCGGCGGTCACGGCCATGCGGATCTGCTGCATGTCGATCTCTGCGCGTACGGCCGGGATTTGCTGATGGACCCCGGCCGCTACACGTATTGCGGCGGTGATGAGTTCCGCCGGTATTTCAAGCAGGGAGCCGCCCACAACACGACTCTCGTGGACGGCAAAGAATTCACGGAGTACCTCGACACGTGGGACTACGGCCGTATTGCGGCTCCGCTGGGAACCCGGTGGTCATCGGGACCTGCGGCCGACTATGCGGAAGGCAGCCACGACGGCTATCTTCATCTGGCCGACCCCGTTATCCCCAAGCGCCGCCTGATCTTCGTCAAGCCGGACTACTGGCTGCTGGCCGACAGCTTCCGCTGCGGGGACGCGCACCGTTTCGAGCAGCGGTTTCATTTCGCGCCCGGACAGGTGCGCATCGAAGAGCGGGGAGTCTGCTTTACGACGCAGGACGGAGCCGCGGGCCTGCACGTGCTGCCGGTTACGCGGACGCCTCTTCTGTCGGCAGCGGAACCGGGGACCGGCGGAGACAGCGCCGGAGCTTCGGCAGGTGAGGCGGCAGACGAGCAAGGCAACGGTTGCAGCGATCAAGCGGGGATAACGGCCGGCCAAACGACGGCCGGAGCTCCGGCACAGGCGTGTACAGACGCCGGCGGGGCAGGCGCACAGCCACATGCGGCCGCCGGCACAGCGCCGCGAGCGGAAGCGGATGAGGACGGCACAGCCTCCATCGTCCCTACTCCCGGCGAGGGAGCGGTTCCCGCGGGCATCGGCGCAGCCGGACGCGGCCCGCTGCTCGTCCGGACGGAGGACGCCTACGTGTCCTACCGGTATAACGAGATGACGCCGGCTCCGGCCGTAACCTTCTCCTGCGGCTCGACAGGCCCGGCTTCTATGATGCAGGTGCTTTACCCGGTCCGTCCCGGAGAGACGGAGGTTCCGGTCGTGGAGCAGGTGGACGTATTCACCTATAACGGAGCCAAGGTTCCCGACTCTTCGGCCGAAGCCTGCCGTCTGACATGGAAGAGTTCGGGAGAGCAGCATGTTGTGGTGATCTGCCACCAGACGCCCTCGACGAGCATTATGTCTTACGTCGTGGAAGGCGTTCAGATTTTCGGCGAAGTGGTGCTCATTAAAAAAACGCCGGAAGGCATCGAAACTACCAACGTAAGGTAGCGTAAAACAATTAAGTGGAATATTCTTTCTTTATATTTATAAAAAAATGAAAAAAATATTTAAATTGATATGAAAATGTCTCCTTCCAGGAGACATTTTCGCATAAGGAGGTTATATGCGCATGACCCGTGTACAATACGACCGCAACAGCTGGATCATCGACGGCAGACGGGTATTTATTTTATCCGCCGCCGTCCATTACTTCCGGCTGCCGAGAGCGGAATGGGCGGAAGTGCTCGACAAATCCAAGGAGGGCGGTTGCAATTGCATCGAAACCTATGTCCCCTGGAACTGGCACGAAGAAGAGGAAGGGCAGTGGGATTTCAGCGGAGACAAGGATCTTGGAGCGTTCCTGGACCTCTGCGCCGAGCGCGGCCTGTACGTCATCGTTCGGCCGGGACCGTACATTTGCGCGGAATGGGATATGGGCGGGCTGCCCTACTGGCTGGAGCGGAAGCCGGATATGCAGTACCGGAAATTCCACCGGGAATTTCTGCACTATGTGGACCTGTACTGGGACCGTCTCGTACCGGTCGTTCTGCCCCGTCTTTTTTCGAACTCGGGCACCGTTATTATGGTTCAGGTGGAAAACGAATTCCAGGCGCTCGGCAAGCCGGATAAAGCGTACATGGAATATTTGCGGGACGGGCTGAAAGAACGGGGGATCGACGTTCCCCTGGTTACCTGCTACGGGGCTGTAGACGGAGCGGTCGAGTTCCGCAATTTCTGGTCTCATGCCGAGGAGCACGCCCGTACGCTGGAAGAGCGTTTCGCCGACCAGCCCAAAGGAGTCCTGGAGTTCTGGATCGGCTGGTTCGAGCAGTGGGGCGGACCGCGGGCCAATCAGAAAACCGCGTCCCAGGTGGAACGCAAGACGTACGAGCTGATCCGCGAAGGGTTTACGGCAATTAACTATTACATGTTTTTCGGCGGTACGAATTTCGGGCATTGGGGCGGCAGAACGATCGGGGAGCACACGTTTATGACCACCTCCTACGATTACGACGCTGCGCTCGACGAATATTTGAGGCCCACGGCCAAGTACAAAGCGCTGAAGCTCGTCCATGATTTCGTGCGCTGGATGGAGCCTCTTCTGACCGAAAACGCCGGCAGCACAGCCTTTATTCCGCTGGGCAAACATTCGGGCGTCAAAAAGAAATCCGGCCCGCAGGGCACGATTCTGTTTATTCATAACGACGATACGGAGCGTCTGAACGGGATGCTCGACCTTCAAAAGTTCGGCATCGGCTGTCCTCTTTCGGGAGACAACGATTCCTTGCAAGGCGGGGCGCTACAGGCGTCCGATCGGCATGACACCGCGGCCGCCGCTTCCGGCCCGGCCGCGAAGCCGGTCTCCCCGCTCCCTTACACGGTGGAAGCGGGAGCCATCCTGCCGGTCGTATGCGGCGTGGAAATCGGCAGCACCGGGTCCGGCGAGCCGGTCACCCTGGAGGCGATGACCGGCTTCACGACCGGCTTCGACCGCGGCAGAGGCGCCGTGTACCACGAGGCGGGCCAGCAGTCCGCGCTCGTCCTTTCCGCGGGCGGCCTCCGCGGACTGGAAGCGGACTGTCCGCTGCCGCAGCGCGTTCAGACGGACGAAGAAGGCCGCCTCGTCTTTACGCTGTTCCACGGGAAACGGCCGCAGACCATCACGGTCCGGCACGGCGGGACGGAACTCGCCCGCATTACCGTGACGGACCGTACCGCTGTGGAAGCGGAAGCGGCCTCTATCCCGGCCACCCGGGGAACGGCCCCGGCCCTGACGGACTGGCAGCAGGCCGCCGAGCAGGATGCCGCGAAGGGGGATTCCCGCGAAGCCGAAGCTCCGCTCGACTTTACTTCCTTCGGCCGGTTCAGCGGGTACCTGGCTTACGAGGCCGAGATCGACTCCGCAGAGGAAGCGCTTCGTACGCTCACGCTGCCGCGTATCGAAGACCCGGCCAGGATCTACGTAAACGGCCGGTACGCCGGACAGACGACCGAGATCGGAGCGGCGGCGCTGGATATTCCGCTTCGGCAGGGAGTCAACCGCCTGCGGATTCTTGTGCAGAATATGGGCCGCTACAATTTTACCCAGACACTTGCCGAGCCGAAAGGGCTGAGCGCAATGCCGAGCCTGGGCGGAGTTACTGCCGATTTGACGGAGGGCTGGCAGGTTGACGGCGCCGGACGCGTCCATTCTTTGCGGGTGCTGCCGGAAATCGAAGGCCGGATCGGCTTGTACCGGACGCTGCATACCGGCAACGAATTCGACTGCGGCGTCATCGTCGGGTACGGTTTGTCCAGGCTGCGCGTGAACGGGCGGCAGGTCGTACCCCAGCTCTGCAACGAGACGGCATGGAACCGCAACGATGCCCCGTACGGGGTGGCGGACATCGGCAGTCTGTTCCGGGAAGGCAGCAACGAGCTGGAGTTCGATGCGGAAGGGATTACTCACATTCCGAAAATGAAGCTCTATCTGTATGCTTCCGCTTCCCGTATTTCGCGCTGGATGACGGCAGGCGCGGCCGATCCGGCCGGTGTGACGGACTGGTCCCCACTGGAGCCGAAGCCGAAGGCGGCGGCAGCACCGTCAGGGGAGACGGTCCCCGACCGGGACAAGCTTCCACGCTGGTTTAAAGCTTCGTTCGAATGGCCGGAAGACAGCGGCGGCGTCAGTCTGAAGCACACAGGCAGCTCCGACGATCCGGTGCAGACCGGTGCGCCGGAAGGAGCCAAGCTGAAAATCACGCTCGACGGGCTCAGCAAGGGGATTTTGTGGGTCAACGGATTTTGCCTGGGCCGTTACTGGCAGATCGGTCCCCAGGAATCCTACAAGATTCCGGTCAGCCTGCTGGAGAAGCGCAACGAGGTTCTTTTCTACGACGAAGAGGGCTGCAATCCTGCCGGCGTCAGACTGGAGCTTGTGGGCGGGCCCGTTTAAGCCGCCGGAAACGTGAGTTCTTTTTATAAAAGCAAAAGGCATCGGAACTGTTCTGCGAGGACGGTTCCGGTGTCTTTTTTATTCCCGATAAAACAAGAATATAACAAAATTTTTTGCCATATTTAAATTAAATAATAAAATAATACTTCAAAAAGCGCTTTCTTTCCCTGATAATAGAAAAAGGTGGGGGCATTTCTAAATCATGAATGAAAGTGCGTCCGGTTCATAAAATCTTTATAAAGATAGGGGGTGGAGTTTACAAGACAACCGTATACTTTCCTGACATGGCCCATTGCTTAACAGCATGAATGCGGAAATGACGACAAACTTTGAATCAGCTTGGGAGGTATGTGACGACAATGGCAAAAAACAGACGGAGACTGGCATCTTTTCTCAGCGGAATGATGCTGTGTTCCTTGCTGCTGCCTGCAGGACAGGGATTGGCGGCGGTGCCCGGAACGACAGCTTCGGCAGGACAAATCGTGGACAAGCGGGTGGTGGAAATCGGGCCCGGCGCCACGTATCAATGGATGAATATGAAGCTGGACCGGGGGCCGGAAAAGCTCCATTTTGTGGAGTTCGATCCCAAAAACGCGGCGTTGGAGCTGCAGGCGGGCAAAACGGGAGGCAAAGTTTACGGCATGCAGGGCGTCAGCCAGATGGCCGCCGATGCGGACCGGGCGGGCAATCGGGTCATTGCGGCCGTTAACGGGGATTTTTACGATATGTCCACGGGAATTCCGACGGGACTGTTCATGGGAGACGGCGAAATTCTTGCAAGTCCCCCGGGGGGCTGGTACGCCTTCGGCATAAAAGCCGACGGAACGAGCCTTTACGGGCCGAGCCCGAAGCTGGACCGGACTCTTGCGTTCGGAGGGCAAAGCAGCTCCCTTACGGAAATCAACCGGCTGCGGGGGACGGAGTCGCTCGTTCTTTACACACCCGAGTTTCATACGTCGACGATGACCAACGACCTCGGGGACGAGGTTGTGCTCGATGTGACCGGCGGAGCCGTGCAGAGCGGCCAGACGCTCGTGATGAAAGTATCCGAAGTTCATAAAAATAAAGGGAATACCCCGATGGCCAAAAATCAGGTGGTTCTGTCGGCCTCGGGCAAGTTCCGGGATACGCTGGCTGCTTTAAAGCCGGGGGATGATGTTACCGCCAGCTTTACGCTGGAAGGCGAATGGAAAGACGTCCGGGTGGCTATCGGCGGTTCGGGGCTGCTCGTCAAGGACGGGGCCGCCCAGCCGCACAGCGATCCGGCGGCGCATCCGAGAACGGCCGTGGGGACGAAAGCGGACGGTTCCGTCATCCTGCTGGAAATCGACGGCCGTCAGCCGGGCTTCAGCGAAGGCGTGGATTTGACGGAGCTGGGCCGTCTGATGAAAGACCTCGGCGCCGTCAATGCGCTGAACCTCGACGGGGGCGGATCCTCCACCTTCGTGGCGCGGATGCCCGGCGAGACAACGCGGAAAATTCTGAACACGCCCTCCGACGGAGGAGAACGCAAAACCGCCAACGGCCTCCTGCTCGTCAACAAGGCGCCGGAAGGCGCTGCGGACAAACTGGTCGTCCAGCCGCAAACGGAGCGTGTCCTGACCGGCTCGTCCGCTGCGTTCAAGGCGGCTGCCGTGGATGCCAATCTGCATCCCGCGTCTTTTAACGGGACTGCTCAGTGGAGTATCGATCCGGCAGTCGGGACGTTTGCCCCGGACGGTACGTTTACGGCCGGCGGCAAGGCGGGCGAAGCCGTCGTCACGGCCGCCTCGGGCGGGTTGACGGGAACCGGAAAGGTGGAAGTGGTGGAAGATTTGACCGAACTTAAATTTGCCGATGCCGTCAAAACGTTCTCGGCCGGCAATTCGGAGACGCTGAAAATAACCGCCCTGCGTGACGGACAGGTCGTTCAGGCGGACAACAGCCGGATTCAGTGGCGCACCGAGGGGCCCATTGGTTCGATTGACGCCGCCGGGGTGTTCACCGCCACGGCCGAAACAGAGAAAACCGGAAAGATTTATGCCAAATACAAGAATATAGAAACATCTCTGGATGTGCATGTCGGTGTTCCTCCGGTTATTCTGGAAGACTTCGAGAACAGCCTGGACCGCTACAATCTGAGTTCGGGCGCTCAGTTCAAGAGCACGAAGGTAAGCATCGAAACGAATGAAGAGTTCGTACGTTTCGGCAAAAACTCGCTGAAGCTGGCCTACGATTTCACCGGGATGCCCGGGACCTCAGGTGCTTATCTGCAGGTAAAAAGCGGTGCCCAGCCGATTCAGATTCCGGGATACCCCGAGAAAATCAGCATGTGGGTGTACGGGGACGGGAACAAACACTGGCTTCGTGCACAAATGCGCGACGGCAAAGGTGCCGTGGCGCTTGATTTTGTCGACCAGACGGTCGGGGTCGATTTCAAAGGGTGGAAGTACCTGGAGGCCGTCGTGCCGAAAGGAAGAACCCTCCCGCTGACGATGGATATGCCGGTCCGCTATATGGAAACCTCTTCGGCCAAGAAGGATGCCGGGGCCATTTACGTCGACCAGATCCGGGCGCTTTACGGGCCTGCGCAGGACGATATGGACCCGCCTGTCCTGAAAAATTTCTCGCCGGCCGAAGGCGAAACGATTAAAACCAATCTGCCGACGATCAAAGTGTACGGCGAGGACTACGGCTACGATCCCGCCAAGCATCCCGGCACGACCCTGATCGACCCGGACAAGATCCGTTTCTATCTTGACGGGGCCTTGGTGCAGCATACGCTGTATCCGCCGGAGGGCCGGATCTATTACACGCCGGGTACGCCTCTAGCCGACGGGATTCATCAGGCGAAGGTTTCGGTCCGCGACCTGTCGGGCAACCAGACGACCAAGGAATGGACGTTCAACGTAGACACGGGCTCGGCCAAAATGGTGTACGACACGCCTAAAGAAGTGTATGCGGGCAGTACGTACTCCATTGACATCAAAGGACTCAAGACCGGAAGTATCAAAAACGGGCATATCGACTTCGCCTTCGATCCGGGAAAAGCGGAAAACATCCGTCTTGTCCGCGGCCCGAAGCTCAGCGGAACGCAGCTGACAGCCGACATTGACGGCGTAGCGGGCCTTGTCAGCCTGAAAATGAAAGACCTTCAGACGGCCTCCCTGACGGATCAGGATATCATCGGCCAAATTCAGTACGATATCCGCAAGGATGCGGCCGGTACGAATCTCATCGCTTTTAAGTCCGGCTCCGTGTCATTTGCGAATACGGGGGATACCAGCTTCTCCTTCTTCGGCTTGCCTCTCTCTTCGGAGATCAAGAATCAGCTGAAGCTGGAATGGAACGAATACGGCCACGTTCAGGGGTACGAGACGGAGTTCGCCGTGAAAGACGGGCGTGGAGCCGCCGTCGAAGGTGCCACGGTGCTCGCGGACGGCTCCCCCGCCGGAACGACGGACGCCCAGGGCAAGCTTAAGACCGGGGCGCTGACGGCCGCCGTCAAAAGCTACAAGCTGCAAGCGGCGAAAGGGAATTCCTACAGCGCGGTTTCCGTCTTTACGGTGTCTCCCCTCGGAGGGAGCGAGACGCCTTATAACATCGGCGTGAACATGGGCCCGGACCCGGCCGCATCGCGCGCGTTTATCTGGCATACGAATCCCGGAACCGAACCGACTGTGGTCGAACTCGTCAAGCAGTCGGAATTTACGGATTTTCAGGGAAGCAATGTGAAACGGATTACGGGAGACAGCAGCTTGTACGGCACGCTGGACATCGGGACGATCCGCATTCATAAAGCGGTTGCGGACGGTCTGGAGCCGGGAACCTCTTACGTGTACCGCGTAGGAGACGGTAAAGGCCATACGAGCAAGCAGGGGACGTTCAAGACGGCGGAACTTGCGGGCGACCAGACGAAATTCTTGTATTTCGCGGATTCCCAGGCAGGCGATCAGGCAGGCTTTAATCTATGGGGCAATACGGTGAGAAAAGCGGTCGCCGACAACCCCGATGCGGAATTCATGGTTCATGCGGGGGATATGGTCGACAAAGGCTTTAACGAGAAAGAATGGAACATGTGGTTCGGGGCGGCCCAGGATGCGTTTTTGAATACGACGCTCGTGGGCACGATCGGCAATCACGAAGTGATGGGAACGAGAGAAAACAGCGATTTCCTGGCACACTTCAACCAGCCGGGCACCGGACTGGACAGCCTGAAGGGCAGCAGCTTTTCCTATGACTACAAGGACGTTCACTTTGTGGTACTGAACAGCGAATACCAGTATGAAGAGCAGAAAGAATGGCTGAAGCGGGATCTGGCCAAAACGAACAAGAAGTGGAAGGTCGCCATTTTCCACCGGGGTCCGTACGGAAGTATTTACGATACCGCCGAAATCCGGAATTTATGGGCTCCTGTCCTTGAGGAGAACAAGGTGGACCTCGTGCTGAACGGGCACGATCATATTTATTTGAGAACCTTCCCGATGAAAAATAACAAAATCGTGGCGGACGGACAGGGAACGACCTATGTAGTTGCCGGTTCCAGCGGCCCGAAATTTTATCCGGTCACCAAACGGGACTGGCAGCGGGTAATCGACGAAGAGCAGACGCAAATGTATGCTTCCGTCGAGATTAACGGCGACGAGCTGAAATTTGTGACGAAAACGGTCGGCGGCCGGATCGTGGACGAATTCAGCCTGTATAAAAAATCGGTGCCTCCGGCATCCGTAGACATTGAACAGCAAGATCTTAAGCTTGCCGTGGGGGAAAGCGTAAAACTTACCGCTGCCGTGAAACCGGATGAGGCGACGGACAAGAGCGTGACATGGGCCGTATACAGCTCGAGTCCGGCGGGCGCCGTAACCGTTACGGCCGATGGACTGGTAAAAGCGGCGGGTCTCGGTACGGCGGTGATCCGGGCGGCGAGTGTCACGGCGCCCGACGTGTACGGAGATACGACCGTGACGGTGGACCGGCTTCCGTCGGGGCAGCTCGCTTCCATTGAGCTGTCCGGCAAGGGTTCGCTTAAAGTCGGGGAAACCGATCAGACGGTAACCCGGGCGGTATACACGGACAACAGCCGGTTCGATCTGCTGGACGGCGTGACTTACAGCAGCAGCCGGCCGTCTGTGGCGCAGATCGACCCGCATGGAGCGGTGAAGGCCTTGACGGAAGGGACGACCGTCCTGTCCGCCGTCTACGGCGGATTCACCGCGCAGTACGAGCTGACGGTGAAGGCTTCCGGCAGCGGAGGCAGTGACGGCGGCAGCGGAGGAGGTTCCGGCGGAGATAACGGCGGCGGCGTAAGCCCAACCGTGCCTCCGGTAGAGCCGCCCGTGAAGCCGCAGCCCGGCTCCGCCGGGAAGCTTGCCGCCACCGCAGCAGAGCTGGCGGCGATGAAAGCCCAAGGCGGGGTCACGTTCGTGACGTCCGCGCCGTTTGAAGAGCTGACGCTGCCGGGGAATGCCGGTGCGCTCTTGGGCGGCACCGCCGTCCGCGTCCAAGCGGGCAACGTGGCGGTGACGCTTCCCGCAGCCGTCCTGCACGAGCTGGGCGAGCTGGTGCCGGCCGCCGAGCGGGAGGGCAGCACGCTGAAGCTGAGCGCTGTCCGGATCGCCGGCGAAGAGGCCCGCAGGCTGCTCGGCAGCGCATCGGCTGCTTCCGGCGCACGGCTTGCGGCGGGAAGCGACGTGCTGGAGCTGCATCTGACCGTCACGACGAAGGACGGCAAAACTAGCGAGCTGACGACGTTTGCGAAGCCGGTCACGATTGAGCTCCCGGTCGGTGCGAACGTGAACGAAGCGCTTGCGGGCATTTATCATATCGCCGGCAGCGGCGCCCTGAAGTACGTCGGCGGTACTTGGCGTCTGGGCAAGCTATCGGCCGATGTGAGCCATTTCAGCACGTACGCCGTGCTGGAATACGGCAAAGCCTATGCCGATGTGCCCGCAGACCACTGGGCTGCCGGGGTTATCATGGAGCTGACGGCCCGGCACCTGATTGAGGGAATGACCGAGAACACGTTTGCTCCCGAGCGGGAAGTGACGCGGGCCGAGTTTACGGCCATGCTCGTCCGTCTGCTGAATCTCCAAGCGGAGGGGATTCCGGACTTCTCCGACGTGTCCGGAAAGGACTGGTACGCGGGCGCCGTTGCCGCAGCTTCCAAGGCCGGACTTGTAAGCGGCGTCGGCGCCGGCAAATTCGCGCCGGAAGCGGTCATCAAGCGCCAGGAAATGGCGGCGATGATCGTGCGGGCGTACGAGGCTGCGGCCGGAGCGAAGGCATCCGGTGACGATTCCGTCCGTTTCGCCGACGTGGAGGATTCCCCCGCATGGGTGCGGGAAGCCGTCGACGCCGCCTCGCGCCTGGGTCTGGTGAACGGGCGCACGGCCGACGGATTCGTGCCTGAAGGCACCGCCACGCGCGCCGAAAGCGTGCAGGTGATCGCCAACCTGCTGAATAAGCTGGGAGGCGCCATCCGTTAATGCGGAAAGGCGGGTAACGGTTAACGCGCAAGGGTAACACAGGGAACACGAGTAACACGAAAGTAACAGGGGTAACGGGGTAACAAAGGTAACACGAGAAATCCTTCCTGCCTCAGGGAGTTATATAGTAAGGAACTGAGATAATGGGAGAAGCGCCCCTCCCTTTGCGGATTTAGTATGTGCCCTCATGTCCCGCGTTCGCGCATTCGCCGGAGCGAAGGATTGGGAGGAGCATCTTCCCTAAGAAACATAGCTTTGCTTTAACAACCTGCCCGGCGTCTTCTGACGACGAGGCAGGTTTTATTTTGCCGTAAAACTTCTGGAACTTTCTACCGGGCTTTTCCGAAACATGATATGATTCAACCGAAACAGATTGCAGGAATGGACGGGATGAACATGCAAAATACACTGCTGCTTGTGGAAGACGATACCGAAATCAGCGATATGGTAAGCGATTATTTGACGAAGGAAGGGTTTGTAGTCGTGCGCGCCTACGACGGGGAAGAAGCGGTCCGCAAATTTGCCGGTCAGCCGTTCGATCTGGTTTTGCTGGATCTGATGCTGCCGAAACTGAGCGGCATGGACTTCCTTCAGCAGATACGGCAGAGAAGCCTCGTACCCGTTCTGATTACGTCCGCCAAGGACGGCGACGTCGATAAGGCGCTCGGCCTCGGCTTCGGCGCAGACGATTATATCGCCAAGCCGTTCTCCATGATCGAGCTGGCCGCCCGGATCAAAGCGGCGATCCGCAGGGCGACGCAGTATGCGGCGGCACCCGTGGAACAGATACCGGCCCCGGCGGAATTACTGCGCGTTCACGAGCTGGTCATCGACCTCGATAATTTTTCGGTAAGCAAAAAAGGAACGGAGCTGAAGCTGACAGCCAAGGAGTTTCATCTATTAAAACTGTTTGCCGTTCACCCCAAACGGGTTTTTACGAAAGCGCAAATTTACAGCTCGGTATGGGAAGACGACTATTTCGGGGATGAAAATGTCATCAACGTCCATATGCGACGGCTGAGGGAAAAGATCGAAGACGATCCGTCGAATCCGGTCTACATCAAGACGCTCTGGGGAATCGGCTATAAGCTGGGAGAATTCGGGGAATGACCGGGTGGACGGGATTGCTGCTCGCCCTGCTTGCCGTCTCTCTCGTTTTTCACTTCGTACAGTACAGAAGCAAGAAAAAGCGGGACGAAAGCCTCGCCTACATAACGGACCGGCTGGACGAGTTTTTAAACGGAGACGCCGCCCGTGGGAAACTGCTGCATCTGACGGACGACAAGCAGCTGATCGCTCTGCTGAACGGACTGAACGGGCTTGTGGAGATCAATCAGCGAATAACGGCCACCTACAACAAAACCGAAGATTCGATGCGCAAAATGCTCGCCAACATTTCCCACGATCTCAAAACGCCCCTGACCGTCGTGCTCGGTTATATGGAAACGCTCATTCAAAACCCATCCACGCCTGACGAAGAACGGAAACGGCTGATGGGGAAAGTCCATGGCAAGGCTGGGGAAGTACTCGCCCTGATCAATCAGTTTTTCGATCTGGCCCGGCTGGAGTCCGGGGACCGGGATATTCCTCTGGACCGGATTCTTCTCAACGAAGTGTGCTCGCAGACGATCCTCGCTTTCTATGAACCGCTGACCTCCAAGGGTGTGGAGGTTGTAATCGCGATGCCGGAGACTCCGGTTTACGTGCTGGGGAACGAAGAGGCGCTGGTACGCATTTTGAACAACCTCATCTCCAACGCCTCCCAATACGGCAGCGACGGGAACATGCTGGGCCTCACTCTGCGCGAGGACGAGGAGCATGCCTATGTCGAGGTGTGGGACCGGGGCAAAGGGATCAGCGAGCTTCATCAGGACCGGGTTTTCGAGCGCATGTATACGCTGGAGGATTCCCGCAATCCCCTTTATCAGGGAAGCGGCCTCGGGCTGACGATTACGAAGCGGCTGGTAGAGAAGCTCGGCGGCGTTATTACGCTGACCAGCAGGCCTTACATGAAAACGTCATTCACCGTAAAGCTCAAAAAAACGGCTTACGGGAGGACGTAAGATTTTTGTAAGAATCGAGTAATAAAAAAGAGAAAATCGGAAGCTAAACTAAAAATCAGAAAGAGGAGATACGAAAGGGGACAATGGAATGGGCACACTGCTAAAAACGACGCGGCTGACGAAAGTGTTTGACGGCAAAGAAGTGATTTCGGACGTCGATATGACGATCCGGCAGGGGGAAATTTACGGGTTTCTCGGATTGAACGGAGCGGGCAAAACGACCGTGATGAAAATGATGACGAACCTGATTAAACCGACCGGCGGCGAAATTGAAATTTTCGGTGAAAAATTAACGGAAAACTCTTACGAGATTCTGAAACGGATGGGCAGCATTATCGAGTATCCGGTGTTTTACGACAGGCTGACCGCGCTGGAAAATCTGGAGCTCCATTGCGAGTACATGGGCTTCCATAATAAAGCCGCCATCGGGGAGGCGCTGGACCTGGTTCAGCTGAAAAATATCGACCGCAAGCCGGTCAAAGACTTCTCGCTGGGCATGAGGCAGCGGCTCGGTATCGCGCGGGCCATCACGACCCGTCCGGAACTGCTGCTGCTCGATGAGCCGATCAACGGTCTGGATCCCGTCGGCATCAAGGAATTGAGAAGCCTTTTCAAGATGCTGAGCAAGGAATACGGCATCACCCTGCTGATCTCCAGTCACATTCTGGGCGAGATCGAACAAATCGCCGATACGGTCGGCGTCATCAGCGAAGGCAAGCTGATTGAACAGGTACCGATGGACGAGGTAAGAGGCAGACATACCGAATATATCGAAGTGGTTACGCCGGACCTCAACAAAGCGGTCTATGTGCTGGAAAGCAAGCTCGGTATGCGCAACTACAAAGTCGTCGGCGAGCAAACGGTGCGCATTTACGAACGGGGAGTTTCGCAGGCGGAAATTTCCAAAGGTCTGCTTCTAAACGGAGTTGAAATCGAGGCCCTGAACAAGAAGGCGAGCTCGCTCGAAGACTATTTCCTGCAAGCCATTCACGGAGGCGGCGTCCATGCTTAAATTGATGAAACTGGAGCTTAAAAAATATAAATTCGGCGGATATCTCCCGGGCATTGTGATCGCCAACGTCGTGATTCTGCTGCTTATCGGCGTGATTCATGTGGCGGAACGGGTAGACAACGTCATTGATGCTTATCAGGACTATACGATGGCGTTCGGTGTCATCATCGGGTTCGTCAAGATCACCTTCATTATTTTTGCCTCCGTCATTCTGGCCAAGCTTGTGATCGGGGAATATAATGCCAAAACGGTCAACATTCTGTTCACCTACCCGGTCCGCCGGAAAAAGATCATGGCAGCCAAGCTGCTGCTGGTCAGTCTCTGGACCTTCGCCACGGTTTTCCTCTCCGGCTTGTTTGTAACCGGCGTTTTTCTGCTGGCGGACGCTTCGCTGAATATGGTGCCCGAAACGTTAACCGCCCCGATAATCGTGGATCACGTTCTGCGTCTGCTGCTGAACGCCGTGTCGGCGGCAGGGATTTGCCTGATTCCGCTTCTGTTCGGCATGATGAAGAAATCGGTTCCCGCGACGATTGTTTCCGCCGTCATCCTGGTGACCATCACCGATTCGAACAACATGGGGTTCTCGCTGAGTGCCGGATATATCTTTCCGCTTGTTTTTGCGGCCGCCGGTGTGCTGATCGCGTTCTGGTCCATCCGTAAAATAGAAACATCCGACGTCCTCTAGATGGGCGCGTCTGGAAAGAAAGGAAACTATTGAACCCTTCCTCCAAGATAGTGTATGATGATCCTTTGAGGAAGGGAGAATAGGAAAATGTTTACTTTAAAGGAAGAGAGCCTGAGAACAAAACGCATTTTATATGCGCTCATGGCCATTGTGCTGGTGGTTTCCGCTTTCACGGCGCTTTATTACGGAGACGATTTTTTACTGGGCACTTACGAAAAGATGGACAATGACGACGTCAAATATATGTATGCGGCGAAGGTGCTTGTGGAGGAAGGGACGCTGGTCTACAAAAGCTACCCGAACCCGACCTTATTCATTATGCCGGGCTTTCCCGTGATGCTGTCTTTCTTTATGTGGATATTCGGGGATTACGAAAATACGGCGATCGCCGTCAGGCTCTTTCAATGTGTTCTGCAGGCGGCTTCCGTTTATCTGCTGTTCGTTATTGCCCGGCATATGTTCAATTCCCGGGTCGCGCTGATCGCCTGTATCATCGCCGCCCTGTATCCGCCGAATTATTATACCAGCGGAGTTATCTTGTCGGAGGGGATCTTCCAGATCATTTTCCTGCTGTTGATGTGCATGACACTGTACGCGCTTCAGAAGCCGTCTGTCGGCAAATACATAGGAATCGGGGTTCTTCTGGCCCTATGCGCGTATTTTAAGCCTCAATTCATTTTGTTTCCGCTCATAATCGGCGTCACCTGGCTGATCCGCCGGGTCCCGTTCAAAAAGATGGTTCTGTACACGGCTACGATCGTGCTGACCGCCTGCCTGCTGTTAAGTCCATGGTGGGTCCGGAACTATGTCCAATTCGGCAAGTTTATCCCGTTTACGGATTCGTCGGGCAATCCGATGCTGATGGGGGTGCTTCCGGGCGAGCCTTCTCCGGGATTTTTCAAAGAGTATCCGCAATATTCGCCGGACGTCTACGACGATTCCACGGAGAAAGTCGGCCACATTATTTTATACAGCCTGAAAACGAAGCCGTTCGAAACGATCAAATGGTATTTGTTCGATAAAACGATTCTGGCTTTCGAGCAGACGTTCTACTGGCTGGACTTCTGGGGGATGTCTTACAATTTCGTTCTGGCTCTCCATATTATTTTGTGCGTGCTGGGAGTCGCGGGTTTTATAGCGGCTTTGATCAAGCGCAGGGGAGATATTCTAGTGGCGGCACTGACGGTCGCGTATGTGATCGGGGTCCATATTCCGTTCGTCCAATTTTCGAGATACATGTATCCGATCGTATTTATCTTTATGATTTTTGCCGCCTACCTGATCGCGGTGCTGTTCGGATCGCTGTCTTCCAGGAGGTCTTATTCTGTCTCCCGGCACTATCCGTAATAACGTCTTTCGGCCTTATCGCAGCCGGAAGGATATCCGCAAATGGTTACGAAAGCGGAGGATGTTGTAACTTTAAAAGAACGCCTGAATTTGGTAGCATGGAATAGTCTTCCATTTCATCCGAATCAGGCGAAAGCGGCCGGACTTCTGGAAGGGAGTCCGGTCTTTTTTATTTGTTTACACGTTGACGGGATTGGAGAGTGACCGGTGCTATGAAAAAAGGGGGCAAAGCGGCTGCGGCCGCGTTGTTGGCCTTCAGTTTATCGGGTGTGTATGCTTCCGTATCTTACGGCGAAGGGAGCGCGTTCAAAGACGTTCCCGGCGATTTCTGGGGCAGGGATGTTATCGAATGGGCGGTCGGCGATAAACTCGTCGACGGTTACCCGGACGGGACCTTTAAGCCTGCCCAGGCGGTGGTGCAGAACGAGTTTCTGGCCATACTGATCCGGGCTTACCGGCCTGGAGATTTCAAGCCGGACCCGGACAGCTCCGACTGGGCTTCGCCTTATGTGGACTATGCGAGCCGTTTGGGATGGCCGGTCGTTCAAACGTCGGTCATCGACCGGAACGCTTCGGCGCGGAAAGCGCTGACGAGAGGCAGGGCGGCCCAGCTTCTTGCAAGCGCATCGGGCAGACATTACAGCGTGGACGATTCCGTCCGGTATGTGCTGGATGTCGGGCTGGCCGAAGGCAAAGAAGGGCGGACCCCGGAAGGCTTCGGCAAAGACGACACGCTTAGCCGGGCCGAGGCCGTTACTTTCGTGCAGCGGCTGAAGGGGAGCCAGAGCCGTCTGCGGCCCAGCCCCGGCAGTTTGGAGGTGTATGATTTGAGCAAGCTAAATACGGTGGCTTATGCCAACAAGACGTACGGATTTTCGCTCCATCTTCCGGCGGAGTGGGAAGGCAAAATCGACATCGAAGAGGACGGGGAATCCGTCCGGTTCATTCATCGCGCGAGCAGAGACGCCGGCGGTCTTCTTTTTTCGGTGAGCGTAGGTTCCAAGGAAGATTACGAACAAACTAGTGAACTGATCCGCACTGTATATCTGGGCGTCAAAGGGGACCGTCATGTATACATCTGCTATCCTTCCGATGTGCAGTACAGCCTGGGAGACGCCAAGTCGGGTGCGGAATTTCATGATCTGTCCGACGGGATCAAGAGCCTGAAGCCGACCTTCCAATGGAAGTAGGGCGGGGGCAGGGCTCTGATGCAGTCATACAACGGCAGGTGTGAGTAAGATGGAATAGAAACCGTACGGAGCTGTCCGGCTAGGCCATGCCTTTCGGCCGGAAAGTGATAGGTCTGTACGGAATTCCGTACTTTGGGCCGCCGGCGAAGTCTGGCTGGCTTTAGGCGGACAGCTTTCAGCTCGATAAACAAACAAAAGGACATTTCCCCGTCTTTAGACGGGGGAATGTCCTTTGCCGTTGTTTTAACATGGATAAAGAAGTTCAAATGATATAAATCCGGCCGGTTCCGAGCCATCATGGTTCAGCATAAACCCGGAATCACTGTTCGATATGGCTCACATTGATTTTGTAAGCCGGCACGGAGCGGTCTCCCTGGAGAATTTTCGTCTCCCCGGCATAGGTGCCCGTAACGACCGCATTGCCGGGCTTCCAGGAGAACTTGCCGGTCAGCAGGACATACAGGCCGTCCATCTCCGACACGGCCATTCCGCTGCCGGTCCGGGTAATCGCGAGAGGCAGGCGGACAACCGTTTCCGCCTGCTGCTGCGGGAGCTCGGACAGCTGGATGTCCTTCGCTTCGAGGGAAGGGTCCGGCACCTGCTGCGGAACTTCGGCCAGTGCGTACTGCCTTCCCTGAAGCTTGTAGACCGCTTCCTGTCCGCTGCCCGCTCCGGCGGGATTGCTCACGAGGAGCGCGCCCGCACTCTGCAGCTTATAGCCGTCGGCCTCCACGTCGAGCAGCACGTTCAGGCTGGAGGCGTCCACTTCGTAAGCGGTGTACCGGGCCTTGCGGGTGCGGGACTGGCTCTCCAGCATCACGACCGGGAGCTTGCCCGCGCTCAGACCCTCCGCGAAGGAGACCGCCTTGACGGCCAGCCCGCCGCCGATCTCGCCTTCCGTCGAGACGACCGAGCCGTCGGCCTGCAGGCGCGCGGTCACCAGCGTCCCGCGGTCGGTTACGCCGGCGGCGATCGCCTCGGCCCCCCAGAGCCCCTTGGCTCCGGCGGTCTGCACGAACCGGACGTTCTCCTTCGCCTTCGCCAGAAGGACGCCGGGCTCGGCCGCCATCCACCGGATCTCGGTCTGGCGGATTTCTTTGCCCGTATCCTTGTAGTCCCCGAGCGCTTTGTACAGCGCGATCGCGTCCGCAAACTTGCCTGCGGAAGCAAGCTGCTCCGCATTGGCCGTTTGCTTCCGCACGGACGATTGAATAAAGGCATTTACTTTGGAGGAAGAACCGGAGAGCTCCTTCCGATTCTGGAACGCTTTCGCATGAGTCAGAAAGCCGGGTACGTCATTCGCGTCCAGCAGCCGGGTCAGCGTGCTCTGCACATAGGTTTCCGCTTTAGGAAGCACCCAGGCGGCCTCGACTTTGCGTTCCGAGTAAAATTGGCGGATCCGGACGATTTCCCCGAGCGCTTCTTCGAAAGATTTCTGATTTAAAATCGTCTGGAGCCGGGCCGTATCATATTTTTGGAAAAGGGCGTTCAAATCTTTTCGTTTGGTTTTCTCGTCTTTATAGACGGAAGCCGGGAGCTGAAGCAGCAGAGACATGGCGGATTCGCCGTCCTGCGCCGAGGCGCCGGTTCCCTGCTGAAGCCCGGCCGTAAGCGACTTCCTCGCTCCCGCCAAGGCGGCGGCAAACTGCTCGTCCAACTTGTAAGCGTCCGTCAGCTCGCTGAAGCGTTTTTTGGCGGATTCGTCGGCGGTGCCTGCTTCCGTTTTCTTGGCCTGATAGGTTTCGTAAGCCTGCAGCAGCCGGGCATGCTCCTGCGTGCCCCCGCTTGTAACGCCGATTTCGGAAGCCAGCGTTGCGAACAGCCGCTTCAGCTCGGTAACGGGACGCAGGGCATGCAGGGCGGCTCCGATTTCGTCGTTTTTATAATCGAAAGAAGAGATTCCCAAGGCTTTCATGTAGAGGTCCTCCGCCTCGATATCGCGGCCTGCCGCTTGTTCGGCGGCGGCTCTGGCGTACAGGTCGGTCTTGTGCCAGACGCTGTACCCTTTGTATCCCGCGAGGCCAAGCATGAGGGTCAGCAGAAGAATGGCTCCGTTTCTGTAACGGATGGACCGGTGGTACGTAGAACCTAGCATGACGTGCAGTCCTTTCATATGCAGCCCTCAAACTCGGGATCGGCCCCGTATTTGCGGGCGGCCGTTTCCAGTGCTTTCTGCCGCAGCTCGGGAGCCCGGTCCGGGTTCTCCTTCATCAGGCGGCACAGCCGCAGCAGCCGCTCGCGGGGCAGCTCGTCCACGAAGTCGTAAAGGAGGGAAGCGTACTCGAATGCGTATTCCTTCACGCGCAGCGCGGCGGCGGCAACCAGGGCGAGCGTCGCCCGCCCTTCCAGCATCCCGCCGATCTGGACGCGGTGTTTCTGCACATAATCGAGGGTGTCGCGCTGCACCAGGCCCGGATTGACCTTGGCCGCTTCGTACAGATAAGTAATGAAGCCGGGCTCGAACTCATCGGGAATGAGCGTGCCCAGTTCCAGCTCCATATCGCTGCGCAGAATAAACCGGTTCAGGCAGTACACCTTGAGGTTGCGGATATGGCTGCCGGTAATGAGGGCTCCGATTTCCCTCAGCTTCTCGTAAGCGGACTTGAAATCCCCGTCCTCCATATCGGAAGCGGCGTCATCGACGTCCAGCAGGATGCCTTTGCGGATCGCCCGGTTTTCGCCGAGCAGCAGCTTGCGCAGAGTGGCGTTCATAAGCGCCTCGGCGTATCTTCTGCGCAGGAGCGCGTAGACCGCGATGAGCAGAACTCCCGCTCCGGCCGCCAAGGCCATCTCCTCGAAAGAGCGGGCGAAATAGAAGGCGGCGCAGGCGATCGCGGCCAGAATGAGGGCATCCCGCTGGATATTGCGTCTGAGCACGGAGGAGACGATGTCCCCGATGGACAGGAATTTCCGCCCGGCTCCGCATGAAAGGCAGTTATCGTGCCAGAGCACGGAATAAGTGCCGCAACGCGTGCACTGTTTTAATCGTTCATAAGTATGTACGGTTTGACGGGCTTTGCGGAGCTCTACCGGAATTTTGCCGCTCATGAGGGATCACCTTCGTTCAGTTCGGTCATAAATTCCCGGTCGGTGCTCTCTGTAGTCAAGGCCGCGCGGTTCGCGGAGATCCACGTCAGCCAGCGGATTAGGACGAAGAGGACCAGGAGGGCAAGAACAATCATCGTCAGCATAACATTCTCCTATCGGACAATTTCATAAATTTGCCGGATTTTTAGGATCCGGACCCCCGTAAAAGTGGAATTAGCTTCTTGAAAAAGTTAAGATGTGAATGAGATGTTCAAACATTCTACCACCTTTTACATTTTACTACAAAAGAAGCGCGGCCGGCGCTGAACCCCTGCCGCCGTGCGTAAACTTAAAGCTTTGGAGGAAACCATCCCGTGATGAAATTACAACGATACGCTCATATGGCTCTGGCATTGCTGCTGCTTGTCATGGCGGTGCCGGGCGGAGTCTTCGCGGCGGATGCCGCTACCGATACGAAGATCGACGCCGTTCTCGCTGCGGACGTCAGCACTTCTATGAACGAAAGCGACGTCAATAAAGTCAGCTACGAAGCGATGAAAATGTTTGTGGACATGGCTTCCGTACAGGGAGACAAGATCGGCGTGGTCGCTTATACGGACCAGATTTTGAGAGAGAAGGCGCTGCTCAAGATCAACAATGCCGACGACAAGAAAGATTTGAAGACCTTTATCGACCAGCTGTCGCGCGGGCCGTATACGGACATCGCGGTGGGGCTGAGCGAAGCGGTGAAGGTGTTGGAATCCGGCGCGGAACAGGGCCATGTGCCCCTGATTGTGCTGCTGACGGACGGCAACAATTCCCTGAATCCCGGCAAAACGCAGGCGGATTCGGACAAAGTGCTCGGCGCGGCCGTGCAGAAAGCCAAAGACAAGGGCATCCCGGTTTACACCATCGGGCTGAACGCCGACGGCAAGCTGAACAAGGACAAGCTGGAGTCGGTTTCCAAGGAAACGGGCGGCAAGCTGTTCGTCACCAGCTCGGCGGAAGATCTGCCGAAAATTTTGAGCGAAATTTACGCCAGCCATTTGAAGCTGAAAGTCGTTCCGCTCAAGGGCTTTACGGCAAACGGCCAGTTTCAGGACGTGAAAGTGACGATCCCCAACGGAAGCGTCCTCGAAGCGAACATCTCTATTATGTCCGGCAAGCCGGTGGAGGCCAAGCTGCTCGATCCCAAAGGCAAGGAGCAAAACATTCCGTCCGACAAAATCGTCTATACTTCGTCAAACGCCTATTCGCTGATCAAAATATTGAATCCCGCGCAGGGCGACTGGACGCTTAAGATAAAAGGGGTTCCGCAGGAAAAAATCGACATCAACCTCGTGTACAACTACGATGTGCAGGTCGTGCTGGACGCGCAGCTCCCCAAAACGGCCAAAGCCGGCGACAGTATCGCCATCAAGGCTCACCTGGAATCGGGAGGCCAGAAGGCGGCCGACGCCGAGCTGTACAAGAATGCCAAGGCTTCGCTGGTCGTCACCGACCTGGACACGAAGCAGATGTCCGAAGCGCCTTTGACGCTTACGGACAAAGGCATCGAAGGCAGCTGGAAGGTCGCCGACTCCCACGCTTACGAGGTGAAGGTGAAGGTGGAAAGCGCCAACTTCACGCGCGAATCCGCACCTGCCTCCGTTTCCGCCAAGAGCGGCGGCGCCTCCTCTTCGGGAGAGGCATCCGGCGATAAAGGCGTCAATTGGGTGAAAACCGGCTCGTGGATCGCCGGACTGGTTGTTCTGCTGGCGGCCGCCCTGTTCGGACTCGCTTTCTGGAAGAAAGCGAACAAGGGCTTTTTCGGTCAGCTGGTCGTGGAGATCAAGGACGAAGAGACAGGCGAGCGGACAAGTCCGCAGTACAAGAAGCTCAGCGGCTTCAAAGGCAAGGTTCAGCTGCATCAGCTGCTCTCCCTTGCGCCGGAATTTGCGGAAACCAAAGGCATCGTCTTCAAGCCGGGTCCGAACGACACGCTTCTTCTGTTTAACGAGTCCGCTTGCACCATCGAGAAAGGCGGCCGGGTCTTCGATGCCTCGAAAGGCAAAGAGGTTAAGAAAAACGACCGCATCCGCGTGACGGTTCCGAACATCCAGAAGTCCGTATCGCTGGAATATCTGAAATAAAAATCCCGCAATCAACCATGCTTAAAACCAATAAAAACATGCACTCATGGGGGGCCTTTTGATATGAAAGCAACAGTCAGGGAACATATCCAGCAGCTCGACGTCTCTCTCGGCGGCGGAATTATCAGCGATAAAATCCGCGTCGATACGATCGACAACCCGATGCTCGTCATCGGTCTTGGCGGTACGGGCATCGATGCGCTGCTGCGCCTGAAATACCAGATCAACCGGCGATTCAAGCTGCCGGAAGATCCTTTTACGAAGAAAAAGAAAGAAAAGCCGAACAACGTCGAATTTCTCGCGATTGAAACGAACGAGCACGACCGCAACAAGAAATACAAGGGTATCGGACTCGATCCGCTGACGGAATTCGTGCTCCTGTCCAATGCCGAGATCGGCAGCGTGCTGCAGAACCGCAGCATCCTGGAGCCGTACATCAAGGAATGGCTGTCGCCGGAGCTGACGATCACCGACGGCATCAACGGCGCTTCGGGCGTCCGCCAGGCGGGACGTCTGCTTCTGTTCACGAAGATCGTGCAGGTTGTGCAGACGCTGGAGCGCAAGATCAAAACTTTGTCCATCGGCACGAACAAGAAGCTGATGGTGTTCGTTCTGACCGGGCTGTCCGGCGGTACGGGAAGCGGCTGCTTCCTCGACATTTCGTACATTGTCCGTGGCATTCTGGAGCGCGATTACGGCTCAGCGGGTGTGGACAAGATCAGTCTGCTCGGGTATCTGTTCACGCCGGACGTGAACTTGGCGAACAAGAGCCTGACCGAGCATTCGCGCGAGTATATCAAGAAGAACGGCTACGCGGCGCTCAAGGAGCTCGACTACTGGATGAACGTCGACGAGCGTACGGAACGCTTCAAGCAGCAGTACGCGAATATCCTGACGGTCAATTCGCCGATGCCCCCTTTCAACCTGGCGCACCTCATTTCGGCGACCAATCTGGAAGGCAAGCTGCTGGAAAACGCGTATGACTACTGCATGAACGTAACGGCGGAGAATATCACCAACTTTATGGCAAGCGAGGACAAGCAGTCCGGCGAAGAATTTGCCATTCACGATTATATCAGCAACATCCGCACGAACATCAACCAGATGCCGAAGGCATATGCCGCCAACTACCAGTACAACATTCTGGGAGCTTCTTCGGCGGTGCTGCCGATCGAGGAAATGACCACTTACTTGGCGTACGAAGTATTCAAGCGGATGGAAAAAATGTTCGACGCCGGCCCGTCGCAGGAAGAAGTCGAGAAGCTCGCGCACAAGCTGGGCCTCGATCCCGATTCGCTGCACCGCGAGTTCGACAAACGGGTGCCGGAGCCGATCCCGGGCTACCAGAACAGCGAGCGGCTCAGCTATTCGAACGTGATCAAGCAGCAGGTCGTCAACATCGATACCGAGCTGGAGCAGAGCTTCTTGTCCCGGGCGCGAGAGGAATACATTAAATCCCGCAAGCAGCTGCCGGGACAGGTGAAGGAAGCCTTCTCCGAGCAGGTGACGAAAATATTCCGTAATCCGGAGCAGGGGCCGTTCTACGTGTCCCGGATTATTTTGCAGGACAAAGGCTTCTGCCTGCTGAAGCTCATTTCTTCCTATATCGAGTCGCTGAAGGAAAGCCTGTACCGCATTCCGCGGGATATCCAGGCGGCCGAGGAAAATTCCGAGCAGAAAATGACCGAAGCGCGGAGCGCATTCATTTCCAAGGACCGGAAGAAAGACGCTTATATCGAAGCGAAAATTCAGGAATACCTCCTGCACGCCGACCGCGAGCGGATGGAACAGATGATCGAGTTTTACGAAGATCTGTACAACCTGATCAACCAGGAAAACTCCCGCATTTATCTCGTGTTTACCGAGCTTCTTTCCGAACTTAACAAAATTTTCGAGAAAAACGGCGATATCCTCACAAGAGGCGACGAGGAAATCGACCACAAGGGCAACCGCACGTACTACTGGAACGTAGTCAGCGTTCCCGATATTGCGAAGCTGATCGGTCAGGTGACGGAAGACCGCAACGCGGACGAACTGATCCGCGATTTCACGAACGAGCTGCTTGAGAAATCCAATCAGTGGATCAAGGAGCAGGAAGTCGATGTCATCGGCTCCGTTTCCGAGTTCCTGACGGATCACTTCGGAGAGCTGATTACGAAATCGATGGAAGAGTATCTCGTCATCAAGTACGGCCACGAAGATTCCATCGAAAAGCTGGTGGAAGGCCGCATCGCAAGCCGTTTGTACGAGGAAGCGAAGCCGGTGTTCCATCTGACGAACAGCTCGGGCCATTTCAACTTCCCGTCCTGGGGATTCGTCTCGGTTCCGGTCCAGGCCCCGAACATTTTCAAGGGCATCCGCAACTTCCAGGATAACGCGATTGCGAACTCGCGCTTTACGATTAAGGAGAGCGAAGTGAAGAACCGGATTTTCTGGCTCAATACCCAGAACGGAATTCCGCTTTTCCTGTATACGCCGCTTAAAGTATATGAAGAAAGCTACGAGAGAACCATTCTCGAGCCGGAAGGCATCGGCCGCCACCTCGTGCAGACGGACCGCGTGAACTGGACGTATCTGCCGTCTCCGATTCCCGAGAAATCCTGGGGCGAGACATATGAGAACGGACGCGTCAAGTCCTACAACGCGAGCGTCCGCAGCTTGTTCGACCGTGCCGTGGAGTACCGCTCCGTCCGCCTGAAAGGCGAAGACAGCGGAACGATCAACCGCTACGAATGCGTGCTGACGAAGCCGTTCGATGCCGAAGCGTTCATCTCGGCTTACAATCTCCAGCTGAATTCGCAGCGTCCGAACTTCGGCGAACTTCAGCGCTGCGTCAACGATCTGAAGGCCCTTCTTCAGACCGGTTTGGAGGCGGACCGAAGCAAAGATATCTTCGGCAGTGTCAACGAAGAGCTTGCGAAGGAAAATCTCATCCGCTCTCCTGAACTGCTCAAGCAGGTAAGGGAAGAGGTGCGCAAGTACGACAGCATTGTCCGCAAAATCGGTGAGCTGGAGCAGGCCCTCAGCGCCTACCAGGACGAGGAAAAATTCGTCGCGCAGTATATCGAAGCGATGTACACGTCCACGATCGCCAAGAAGGGCGCCCTGTACGTCTACGACCACGATGCGGATGAAGATCCTTGGGAGCCGTTCGTGAATCTCATGCAGACGAACAAGTTCGTCGAATACGAGATCTACAGCAAGATGCGCGGCCTCGACGCCAAGCGGCTCGGCCTGCTGCAGCGCAAATCGTCCAGACGCAGCCAGGAGATGATCGCTTCCGAAGATATCTCGGGACTGGTGGAAACGCTGCGCGGCATGGCGGCCTCTTACCAGGAAGCCAAGTCGGCGCTTGACTACGACCGTGCCGAATATGCGGCCGGGGAAGACATGTACCAGTTCTATAAGCTGGTGGCCGGCAAAGTAAACGACATGGTGAAGAGTTTGAAGTAACGCAGTGAAGCTTAGAATCAAGCAGAGACAAAGCTGCGGAAATTCAACCGAAATCATCACGTAAAAAGCAGCAGACAACTTAGCGGGAAATACGCGGTTATTCCGTGGAAAAAAGGATGCAGACGGGACGGCGTGTTCACACGGACCGTCCTTCTCTGCCATAACGCCTAAGGATAGGAGTGAGGAAACCATGCGGGAGAAATTGGTGGCGTTCGCAAACGAATATGCCGCGGAAACGGACAGCACGGGTTTGGACGGAGATGAGCAGCGCAGCATTCACCATCCGCTCGTTTTTCTGTTCCTGGGCGATACATCGGCGGAAGCCCTGCAAACCATGGCGGAAATCAACAACCGCAGGTGGAACAACAGCACGGGGGTCGTTTATCTCCATGTCGGAACGGAACGATCCGGTGAAGAATCCGGCAAGCAGCATGCCGAGCATGAGAGCGGGGCGCCGCAGGATTGGCGGCAGGCTGATGCGGCGGGTGCGGCGGAGCGTTCCGGACATGCCGTCTCTGACTATAGGGAGCGTTCCGGGCATGCCGCCCCTGACTACAGGGAGCAGTCCGGCAGCGAGAGAAGCCGTCCGGAGCGGAGTGATCCCGGCGGCCCCGAAGCCGGCAATATCTACACCTGGACACTGCCTGTCCCAGGAAATAACCCGCGCAAGGCAAGGCCGGACCTCCACGACAGCTTCCGGTCCAACCGGGAAAAGCTGCTGGAGCTGAACGTTCTGCTGCGCAGAATGAACAGCCGGATTTCCGAATTCGGCAGACTGTATTCGAATCTCCAAAGGCTGAACATCGCGGTCGTCACCAGGCTCGACGACCCCTGCAACGTGCTGCTGCCGGAGCTGACCGCGCTGATGGAGACGATCTTCGGCGAGCATTTCCGCTCCGTCATCGTGGACCTGTACGGACTGCTTGAAGAGAAGCAGGTCGGGGAGGAATTCGCTCTCCGCGCTTCCATGAGCTTCAGCTTCCTCAGGGAGCTGGACGTGCTGCAGAGCAGAGACTATACCTTCTCAAGCCCGCTTCAAGTGACGGGCGAAGGCATTACCCTTCCCGCCCAGCACGGCCCTTCCCCGCTTTTCGACACCGTCTATCTCTTGAGCGACAAGGATGAGCGGGGCATTTTTACCGAGAGCGGAATGAAAGGCAGCTACGAAACGATCAGCTCGCTGAATTTGCTGAAATACCGGCATATCAAAGCCGAGAACGAAGGCGATTCTTCCAAGCAGGGCACATACAACCATCAGCATTTTAAGCAAAATATAGCGCCGCCCGGAGAAGAAGGCGTCGGCTACGTATCGGCCGGGTATTCCAGAGTCAGCCGTCCGAATTCGGCGATTGCCCTGACTGTCCTTTATCACCTTTACCGCCATGTGCGGGAGAAGATGGAGGATAACGTCCAGGGAGGCGCTCGCCTCCTGCCCGATCTGATCTCGATGGAGCCCCAGCTGTGGAACCGCGAGATCGAATCGGTCGTGCCGGGACGCGAGCAGGCCGTAGAGGAGATGTACGGGCTCATGCACGACCCGGTTTCTTACGGGGAGCTGAAGTCCATGTCCTTAAAAGAGGCGGAGCTTGCGTTGTTTCAGGACAGCGCCCGCCGGTTTTTCGACATGAACGTCCGGCAGAGAGCGGAGACGGCCTTCGCGGAACGCGGCTTCGCCAAGAGGCTGGAGCGCACCCTGAAGGAGCGCGTCGTAGACGATCCCGCTTACGGGTACTACGCTCTGTACGGCTGGCTAGCGGAGGAAGGCGGCGCCGGAAACCGGAGCCTGCCGGGCGAGCTGAGGCAGCAGCTGAGGGACGCGGGAAACCGGGCCGAGCAGCTCCGGGGCGAGCTGGAGACCTTTTACGGCGAGCGCGTGGACCGGCAGCCGATAGGCAAAGGCTCGCTGTTCGGCTGGAAGTCCGACAAGGCCTCGGTCAAGAATCTGATCCGCCACCTGCTGGATGAGGCCTACGGCCTAAGACGCGACCTGCTCGTTCTGGAACTGAAGCAGAAGCTGATGTCGGCTTACCTCGACAAGCTCGAGGAGCTGAGGGAGCGGGCTGGAGCGGCCGTCCGGCAGATGGACAGCCTGGAGAAGCTTCTGCGCGATACGAGCCGCAGCGGAATTACGGCGGCAAGCGACTATCTGGGCCGTAATATCAACGAGTATTACGAGCACGTGGTGAAGCAGATTTTGACGGAGATGGAAGGACGGAGAGAGAGCCGGTTTTATTTCGATGAACGCTTCCTGGGGAACGTTTCCGTGGAAATCGACCGGGATGCCGGGCAGTGGCTCCGGAAGCTGATGGGCACGGCCCGCCGGGACGTACTCGTTCATCCCCTTTTTCATCAGACGTTTGAAGCCGAGCTGCTGGAGCGGGCCAATGTCGCCGCCAGTTACGACAACCGGGATGTGCTTTCGAAGGAAGACCTTTTCCGTGATCTTTATACGACACTTGAAAACGAAGCCTCGATCCGGATCGATGTGTATCATTCCACCCACCGCAACCGTCATGAAGAAAAGTACTTTTTCGGCGATTCGCGGAGTGAATTTATCCAATATGTGTTTGCGGTTGACGGCGGCAGTCGGACGTACAAGCTCGGCTGCGTGCACGAGAAGAAACCGGGCGGGATCGAAAAGCTCCGGCTTATGGGCGGATTCAGGCTGGAGGATCTGATGGTGTACCGGAACGGCAGGCGCTATTACGAGACGTATACGGAGAACGGCTATCGTTTTCACAGCATGGAATTGCCCGAAACAGGAACGGACACAGCATGAAGTTTTCATAAGGACCGGTTAGTGACAACACTCTGCTCGTAGGGCAATAAAGAAAAGAGGGGGAGACCTGTGAAACAGAGAAAATGGAATCCGCTGCTGACCTTATTCAGCGTAATCGGAGGATTTGCCGGGTTTATTGTCGGCGAATTTATTTTGAGCCGCTGGGAAGGAATTTGGCATGAAACGGTGCTGATGGGGGTCTATTTCGGGCAGCTTGCCTTGTTTGTGGGCCTGTTCTGCCTTGTGGCGGAAATGATCTCGCCGCAGCTGAACGGAAGAAACTGGCGACTGCGCTACGCGGGCGACGGATGGAAGTTTCTCGTACCGGCCACGCTCGTGATGCTGTTTATAGCGGGGGCGCTGTTTCAGGTCCTGTACGGCTTTCAGGTGCTCGGCACGAAGAAGGCGCCGCAAAATTATGTACTGGTCATCGACAAATCGGACAGCATGTCGCAGAACGATCCGCAGAAACAGAGCCTTCAGGCGGCCAAGTCTCTCATCGGACGGATGGATGGCAAAAACAGCGCGGCGGTATTTACGTTTAATGAGGAAACGCAGCTTATCGCGCCGCTGACGAAGCTTGCCGGCTCCGGCCGGGAAGAGATCCGCGGCAGGCTGGACAAGATCGGCGAGCCGACGGGCCAGACGGATATCGGCCGGGCTTTAACGACGGTCATGGATCAGCTGAAGAAGGATGGGGCGGCGGACAGCTCCTCTTCCGTTATCCTGATCTCGGACGGGTACAGCGATGTGAATACGACCGAGGTGCTGTCTCCGTTCGTTAAGGCGGGGATCAGCGTTCATACGGTCGGCATCGACGACTCCCAGGTGGAAGGCATCCAACTGCTCCAGCGCATCGCCGAGCAGACGAGCGGCTCCTTCCACGACGTGAAGAGCGCGGACCGCATCACGGATGCGTTCGAGCAGATCTACACGGCCCAGCAGCCTTGGCATCTTGCGGGCGAACGCCTTGGGGCCGCCGCTTCGGACGGGTTCCACGCATTCCTGCGGGTGGCGTTTATTCTGCTGATCGGAACGCTGATCGGCCTTTCGCTGGGCATCATTTTCGACAACCGGCATCTTGCGCTCAGCTTCGCCATCGGCGGTACGCTCGCGGGCCTTCTGGCCGGACTTGTGCTGGAAACCGGAATGCCCGGAACGAACATTCCGTTCTTTTACCGGGCGGTGGCGGACATCGTGCTTGCCTTCGTCTTATCGCTGGGGGCACTGATCATCCCGGTCAGCACGAACGATTCCCATTCGGGTCTGCGCAAAAATTATCAGCGGGCCCGGCTCGAAGAGGGAAGCTACGGCAGAAAAGACAGCGCGCCGGTCGGCAAGAAGTTCCGCTGAACGGGGCTTCCTGCAGGCAGGGTGAGGCGAAAATCAGCGCTTCAGGGCCCGTGAGCAGGGGAAGGCCGCAGCGTCGGCGCACGGCATTTAACAAGTAGGCTAGTGATCAAGTGAGGCGATTGGCATGCAATGGGAAGAAATCAACGAAGAGAACCGGATTACGAAGCTGGCTTCGCAGCCGGCGCGTGATGGGGAGTGCCTGCTGACATGGCAGTGGCCCAAAGAAATCGGCGCGGTCTATGTGTACGGCTTCGAGAGCGGAAGCGAACAGCCGCCCGAGCAGCTGGCTCCGCATCAGCTCAAGCTGTACACGCGGGAAGAGTACAAGGCGGCAGGCGGGTATCGCGAGCGCATGGAGTATATCGGAATGCGGGGGTACCGCATTTTCCCGTGCGGGATGAAGGAGGGCCGCGTGACGCCTTACCGCCAGACCGGCACGGACAACGCCATTCGCGTCAGCGCAGGCAAAGCCCGGATCCGGTATTCGATTAAATACGGAGGCCGGTTGTTCGGCAAATACAAGTCCGCAAAAATTCAATTGTTTTGCGAAATTCCGGTGCCGCAGGAAGCGCTCTGTTACGTGAAGAAGGAAGGCGGCCATCCGGCGGGACGGCAGGACGGCACCGCTTATCCTTTCCGCCGGGATTTCGAGGCGGGCACGCAGATTCTTCCGGAGATCGAAATCGGCAAGCACGATTTTCTGCGGCTTTTTTTCACCGATTCCCGTTATGGGGATGTTTATGAACTAATCCAGGAATGAGGAGAGGCGCACATGCTAGGGTATCTGAAAAGTCTTTTCGAAAAAAAGCCGCCCGAGAAAGAGCGGCCGCCTTATTACAGCATCGTCTGCCCGTATTGTTTTAATAAATTCGAACCGGATGATGTCGTGTTCCGGGCCAGTCATATCAAAGACAACGACGATGATTTCATGCTCCAGGAGGATGAGCGTCTGAACAGCTGGAGGCGCAAGTTCAATTTGTCCGAGGTGGACATGGAGGCCGTTATTCTGCCTTCGACGATTCCCGACTCGTACAAGACGTATGTACAGAATGTGCTCGTCGCCGTAACCGACCGTTACGGGGAAACGACCAGACGGCGCCTGTGCCCGTACTGTCACAACGAGCTGCCGATTTCGGCCGGTAAAGTGCCGAGCAATATTATTTCGATCGTGGGCGCTTCGCAGGTCGGCAAGTCCGTCTATATGACCTCGCTGATCCATACGCTCCAGCATACGACGGCTTCGAATTTTAACGCCGCCTGTATGCCGCTGAGCGCGGAAATTTCCCGCAAATTCCGGCAGCACTACCACGAGCCGATCTTCGAACGGGGAAGCATGCTGCAATCGACCAACCCGAACGAACAGCAGGAGCCGTTTATTTTCCAGTTTGTTTTCAAGGATGAGCGCGAGGCACCGCTGACGATCGTCTTTTTCGACGTGGCGGGCGAGGGCATGGTTCAGAGGGAATATCTCGATATTTATGCGTCTCATATCAAAAATTCGTCAGGCATTCTGTTTCTCGTCGACCCTCTGCAAATCCGGAGCATCCGGGACAAGATCCAGATCAATGTCGGCGGGGAGCAGGGCGAATTCGCCAACCGGTACGACGAGCCGCGCGAAGTGGTTATTTCGCTGTTCGAGAATTTTATCGCCCACCAGAGCAACTCCAAGACAGATATTCCAACGGCGATCGTTCTCACAAAGAGCGATATGCTCCAGTATTTGAAAGAAGAAGACAGTGAGTACATCCAGCCGAACAGCAACGTATTCCGCAATGTCGTCCACCAGGGGTATCTCGATGCATCCGAGTTTGAGAACATTAACGGCGAAATCGGCCGTTTTATAGAAAAGGTAGACCGTCCGTTCAAAGACGCGGTCGATGTGTATTTTGCGAATACGGCTTACTTCGCGGTTTCCGCGCTGGGCACCAATCCCGTGAACAAGCAGATCTCCGGCGTCATTAATCCGACCCGGGTCGACGAGCCGTTTATCTGGCTGCTGCACAAGCTGGGCTATATCGCGAGGAGAGATGCGACGTGATGCAGAAAAACATTCAACAGCAGCTGTTTACCAGGGACCGCGAGGGGGTCTTCCGTACAAGCGAAGGGTTCGATACGGTGGCCAAGTCACCCGGGCTGGACCATTCCTTTATCAAATCCGCGCTGCATCCTTACTGCGTCTATAAGGCGCCGCAGGAACTCCTGGAGCGCGGGGAAGAAAACTCCGGGCTGTATCCGGAGTCGGTCGTCGCTTACCATGCGGAGAACGGGGATTTCGTGATCGGTCGCAGCGTCTACGTGGCGACGGACTTCACGGGACAGCGCAGCGCTTCCTTCACGCACCAGTATGTGATTCCGAAGGAGCGCAAAGAGGCGTTCATCCGCGAACCACGCCGGATTTTCGGCATCCGCGGCTTCCAAAGCCGCTACGACATCCGGTCCGGCAAGGAAATCCCCGAGCTGGAGGATATTCCGTTCGAGGGGGAAGTCCGCACCGGCGAAGGAGACAAACTGCTGGAGACGCTCGGGATCGACCGGGAGCTGTTTCGCCAGCTCGTCTTCGCGGTGCTTGCCTCGGTGGCGAACAAGAAGAAAGTGTTCATCTCCCTGAACACGGACATATCCGAGAGCGCCATCTACGCCAAGCGCCTGCTGGAAATCGTGTACCGAAGTCTTCCTTACGCGGTACGACGGCAGCTCGGCTTTATGACCTTCAACAGCGAGCCGGAAGCGAAGCAGCATCTGCACGTCGTGTTCACGGAAAAGGGGAGCATCCGCCTGCCTGACCGCAAAATCGAAAAAGATTACATTTTCGATTTCGCCGGCGGCCGGTTCCTGAACACGGAACTGCCCGCCCAGGACCACGCGTATCTGGATTACGTGTGGACTCACCGCAACGATCCGGCTGAGCTCCGGAGGTACTTCGACTTCTGCGACGAAGCGGTTGCCGGGCTGGATACCCAGACCGTGCTGAGCGCCGCAGCCTATTCCCGGCTGTGCGTCCTGTATGAGATCGAACGCGGCCGCACGGAGCTGTACGAGCAGGACCGGGCCGCCGCCATGAACGGGATTCTCTCGTTCCTTACGACCGAATCATCCCCCCGCAAGCCGCGGCTGAAGGAGCTGTTCGTCGGTCTTCTCACCCGTGAGGCGTCGGACCGGGAACGTATAGCGGGGGCGGATTACGTGGAAGCCGTGATGGGTTACGAGAAGTTTGCCGATCCGCAGGTGAAAGCCCTGATCGTCCGCTGCCTCGGCATCTTCGTCTCGCGTACCGCGGATTCCGGCGCGGGTGATAGTATCGAGAGCGCCGCCCCGCTGCTGGACCTGCTGGCCGCCCGCCCGGCTGTCTTCGCCGCCGTGTTCGGCGGGCTGATGAAGAGTCGCCCTGCCTTAGGCGAAGGCTACATCCGCTATCGGATGAAGCGGGTCAAGTCGGTTCAGGCTTTTACCGGTGAGATCGGATTCTGGCAGTCGCACAGCGAGGAACTGATGGGAGAAGAGATGTTCTCCCGGGAAGCTTACGATCCGCTGCGCAAACTTATGCGGACGGATCTCAGGAAGAAAGTCGCTCTGGCCCGGACGTTAACCGATTATTTTGAACAATTGAGACAAAATTCGGCCGGAGAGAAGCGGCACGGCGTGAGGCAATTCAGCCGGTGGATGAAACTTGCCGTGCATTTGGAGCTGGTGGATGACTTGAAGCCGAGCGGCCTCGGCATCGAAGATATCCAGAGCCTCGGGTTCCTGCTCGATCCGTTCAATCCGGACCTGAAAGGCCAGGCGTCGCGCGATCAGGAGGGAGTTCTCCGCGTCTTACAAGCGGCTTACAAAGTGCTGACGCTGGACGGGAAGAAACAGTCCGAAGCGGAAGATGTAATGGCCCGTCTGGACCCCGTCGATTTGGACCGGGCGCAGCTCCTTCTGCAGAAGCTGATGCAAAACGAGGTCACACCCGCCCGTTTCGGGCAGCTTGTGACGGCTTTCCATAAACCGGGAAGCGGCGGAAGTCCGGATCAGCAGCCCGGCTACGATTACGAACGGCTGCTGAATTTTGTGGCCTCGGCCGGGCAAGGAACGGACACGTTTACGGATTTCGCCGCCTGGTCCGCGGAGGATATCCGTTTCCAGGACGGGAAGGGCGCCATTCATCCGTATTACAAAGCGGCGCTCAGCCGTGCGTTCGATGTACATGCTCCGCAGGCTTTCCGCAATAAGGCGGTGTCCCGGAAGCTGCTTGAGACCGGGAATCCTTCGTTCGCGGCTTTGTTCGACACCGTCAGACTGCGGCAGTCCGGCAAATGGGCCCGGATCTGGGCCAAGAATAAGCGGAAAATCGTGCTCAGAGGCTCCATTTTTCTGGTGCTGTTCATCGCCATAATCGCCGTGCTCTGGAAGCCGGTATCGGGGTGGATGGCTCCGACTCCGGTCGTTATCGTGGCAGACCTCGAGGAGAAAACCGGCAAAGAAACGGTAACGGTCAAAGCCTCGCTGAAAGAGCCCGATAAAAATACAAAGCTGTATGTCAACGACAAGGTGATCGAGAACGGGAGCATCGACATGAAACTGAACGAAGGGGAGAATCCCCTTGTTTTCAAGGCAGTGAGCAAGTCGGGCAAAACTTCCGAAACCGTGAGCAAAAAGGTGACCCTGGTCCCGCGGCCCCTGCTGAAAGCGGAGCAGCCGCCACTAACGGTGAAAGCCGCCAAGGTCACCGTGACGGCTAAAGCGGAGGACGGCAACGATCCGAGCCCGGAGATTTATATCAACGGGCAGCTTGCCGGCACCGGCAGCGTTTCCCAGCAGGTTCAGCTCATCCCGGGCGATAATCCGATCGAGATTACGGCGAAAAACAAGCTGGGCCGCATGAGCGAGCCCGTCCGCTATACCGTGAAATCGAACCCTGTGCCCGTGGGGCCCCTGCCGGGTCAAGGTAAAAGCTTGAGAACGAGTAAGCTATTTTAACCCTACGAATAAAAAATCGAGCACGCGCTTAGCGGCAAAAAGGCGGCCTCATCCGGTTTTGGAGAGGCCGCTTTTTTTGTTTTGGCTGAGTTGATCCGTAAAGGAGTTCGAATGAACGCCAAACTAATCATTTAGTCCCTTTCCACCCAGAATTTGCTGCTTATATTTTTCGATCCTCGATACGCGGGTTTTGGATTGTTTGGGTTCGGAAAAATAAAACATGTAGGCTCTTTGCCGTCCCGGCGTCAATGCTTCAAAAGCAGTTTTCAAGGCAGGCATTTCATCGAATTTAGTTTGAAGTTCTTCAGGAATGACGTAGTCGGTATTCTTTTTAAAATTCACTTCCAAACCGGCTTTTTCAACTTCAATGGCTTCATGAATATAGGCTTTCAAGATGGTTTCCATCTCAACGATTTCTTGAACGTTGGTGAACCGAATCTGGCGCCCCGCCTGTACATTCACCGTTTGTTGGATTAGGATACCATCGGCATCTTTTAACAAGGAACCTTTGTGAAACAGAAGCGCACAGTATTCTTTAAATCCATGGATTAAAACGATGTTTTTATTCTGAAACGTGTAACAAGGATGCATCCACTTAAAATCTTCGGTCAGCTCACAGTCAAGAACGATAGTTCTCAGCTTCTCGTATTCTTCTTTCCACTTTTTAGCCTTGCTTAAAAATTCATTAACCTTAGGATGTAGTGCGCTATCTGTCATGAAGGAACACCTCTGTTCAATTTTGATTTCTTTTTATTCGACGTTCTGTTCTCGTACTCCTTGCTATCAAGGCAGCGAAACGATGCCGGGTCATGTTCCAAGCTGCAATCCCATTAAACCGTCATGTGACGCCGAGCACTGCGCGCTGGGAGCTTCGCACGGTACGGAAAAGCGGCTCATGCGTCTCTTCAGTCGACTAGGGTCGACTAGGGTAGCTATTCCCGTTCTGGATAGGGTGAATACCAGATGCGGATAAGCCCCTAACGAACACGCACTGTGGCCGAAAAAATTACACGCAAAAAACACCACTGCCCCGGAGGACAGTGGTGTTCGGATTACGCGCCTATTTCGCGGACAGTTCCAGGATCGCCTGCACGATCGCTTCCGCATCCCAGCCGACGATCCGGTCGGCATTCTGCTTCACGATCAGGGAAGGCTCTCCCGGTTCCGGGGTCCGGACGGCGATAAGCGGCTTGTTCATTTCGCTTGTGCTTGCGATGATTTCTTTGTTGACCCACCTGCTGTAGGCGGGGCGTGCATCGGCCGGAATCAGCACGGCGTGACAGTATTTCATTTTGCCGCGCACAGCCTCGTATAGGGAACGCTCGTTTCCCGCAATGGCGGACGGGTGATCTTCCGGCAGCAGAAAGGTTTCGAAGCGGAAGCCCCGTTCCCGGTAGGTTTGCAGCAGTGCAACCAGCTCGCGGAAGGCTGCCTTGTAATTCCAGGCATAGCTCAGATACAAGCTGGTTTTATAAGATTTTGCCGGGGGCAGCACATAGTTCGCCTCCTTGGAACCAGGGTTTTATTCGATGCCCTTGATCCAGGCGTTCACTTTGTCGGCATTCGCATCGGCCCATTCCTTGGCCGCATCTTCCGGCGACTTGCCTTCCTGGATAGCGACCATCACCTTAGCCATATCGTCCGGGGTCCATTCGAACTGGTCCAGGAACTTGTAGGCGTTCGGCTGGTCTTCTTTCAATCCTTTGCGGGCAAGGGTGCGAATTTCTTCTTCGCCGCCGTAAACGCCTTTGGGATCGGCCAGATATTTCAGCTCCATTTTGGCGAACATCCAGTGCGGCGTCCAGCCGGTTACGACGATCGGCTTTTGCTCTTTATACGCCTTTTGCAGCTCCTGCGCCATGGCGGCCGAAGAGCTTTCGACCAGCTTGTAGCCGGAGAGGCCGTAGTCGGCGACCGCTTTTTCCGAGGACATCATAATGCCCGCTCCGGGTTCGATTCCGATGATCTGGTTGTTCAGCGACGCGGCGACATCGGCTTTCTTGAGATCCTCGATCGAGTCGATCTTCATGTAAGCGGGAACGGCAAGTCCCGTCTTCGTGCCTTTCAGGTTGGCGCCTAGATCGTCTACGCTGGATTTATACTTCTCCAGATAGGAGGCGTGAGTGCCGGGAAGCCAGGCGGCAACCATGGCATCCGCGCTTCCGTCGGCGATACCGGCCCACATCGGCCCGGCGTCAACCTGGAGCATTTCGACTTTGTAGCCCAGTTTGCTCTCCAGTACGTATTTGGCGACGTTCGTGCTGGCAATCTCCGAATCCCAAGCTACGTACGCCAGCTTGACGGATTTGCCTTTGGCGCCCCCGGTGGAACAACCGGCGACCAGTGCAACGGCGAGAACGACGGACAACAACAAACTCCATTTTTTAAAAATAACGATGACACCCCTTATTTCGATTTTTTCTTTTTAAACACATTCTGGGTCAAACGATCCAGCAGGATAGCCATGATGACGATGGCGATACCGGCTTCGAAGCCGACGCCAGTCTTGGCCTGCGTGACGGCCCGGTACACGTAAGCGCCGACCCCCTGCGCCCCGATCATCGAGGAGATGACGACCATGGACAAGGACAGCATGATGGTCTGGTTCACGCCGGCCATGATCGTCGGCATCGCGAGGGGCAGCTGCAGCTTGACCAGTTTCTGGGCCGGTGTCGAGCCGAAGGCGTCGGCCGCCTCTACCAGCTCTTCCGGCACTTGCCGGATACCGAGGTTGGTCAGGCGGATCGTAGGCGGAATCGCGAAAATAATCGAAGCGATTACGCCCGGCACGACGCCGAGGGAGAAGAACGACACGGCGGGAAGCAGGTAGACGAAGGCGGGCATCGTCTGCATGAAGTCGAGCACGGGCGTCACGATATTTTGCAGCAGCGTATGCCGTGCGCAGAGAATACCGATCGGCACCCCGATCACGATGGACAGGATGGACGCCGTCAGGACCAGCGCAAGCGACTGCATGGACAGCTCCCAGAAGCCCAGGTTGTCGATCAGCAGCAGGCCGATAAACGCGAAAATCGCGATCCGCCAGCGGCCGATCCAGTAGGCAAGCGCCGTGATCAGGACGATCAGAACGAGCGCGGGAAGCGCGGTCAGAGCGGTCTCGATGGAGCCGACCATAGCGGCGATGACCGCTTTGATGGCGCCGAAAAGCGGCCCGAAGTGATCGGTGAGCCAGCTTTCAAGGAATTCGACCCAGCTGCCGAGCGGAAGTTTAGGGAGGTTCATCGCACGCCACCCGCTTCCGGTTCCGCATTTCCGGCCAGGGCCGAAAGTACCGCTCCTTTAATGACGATGCCTTTCAGCCGGTCTTCCTCGTCGACGACGGCAACGGGAAGCCGGGTTTCGGACATCATTTCGAACAAGTCGTTTAGAAGTGTTCCGGGTGAAACAGTCGGAATAGAGCGCTGCATGACCTGCTCCAGCGACTTGCCTTCTTTGAGAGCCTGAAGGGCATCTTCCGCGGTCACGATACCGAGCAGCTTCATCCCTTTGCTCGTCAGATACAAGCTGGACACGCCGCTGTCGCGCATAAGCTGAAGGGCTACCCGCGGCCCCCTTTCGAGGGAGATCGTTTCCGGCTTTTTCATAACATGGGCCGCCGTAAGGACTTTGGACAAATCCACGTCTTCGACGAAACGTTCCACGTATTTGTTGGCCGGCTGAATCAGAATTTCCTCAGGCGTGCCGATCTGGACGATGGTGCCGTCTTTCATAAGGGCGATCCGGTCTCCGATGCGCAGCGCTTCATCCAAATCATGTGTAATGAAGACGATCGTTTTCTTCAATCTGGATTGGAGCTCCAACAGTTCGAGCTGCATATCCTTGCGGATGAGCGGGTCCAATGCGCTGAACGCTTCATCCATAAGCAGGATTTCAGGGTCGTTGGCCAGTACGCGGGCAAGGCCCACGCGCTGCTGCATACCGCCGCTGAGCTGGTCCGGACGGCTGTCTTCCCAGCCTTCGAGTCCGACAGCCTTCAGAGCGGTGCGTGCCATGTCAGTTCTTTTTTTACGTTCGACACCCTGAATTTCAAGTCCGTATTCCGCATTTTCAAGTACGGTCCTGTGCGGGAAAAGAGCGAATTTCTGAAAAACCATCCCGATATTTTTCCGCCTGAATTGGCGGAGCTGCTCGGGGTTCATTTTAAGCACATCGGTTCCGTTAAAAAGAACCTGGCCTCCCGTCGGCTCGATGAGCCGGTTTAACAGACGGACGAGCGTCGATTTGCCGCTTCCCGACAGTCCCATAATGACGAAGATTTCTCCTTGTTCAATCGAAAACTCCGCTTTATTGACCCCCACGGTCAGTCTGTGTTCTTTCAAAATCTGTTCTTTGGTGCGGCCTTGATCCAGCAGGGTCAAAGCTCTCTTGGGGTCCGATCCGAATACTTTGGTAAGTTGTTTTACCTCAATGATAGGCATGTGGACCTCCTTTCCTGGGTCTTTTGACTGGCTTGCTGACTTGTTTCAGTGTAACGGCATTCTTTTTTGACCGTCAAAGTCCATATAAGCTTATAAATGTTTGTACAGTTTTAACTTTACGTACAATACGTTAAGTATGCTCCGTATAACGCCGTATTCCTTCTTTCGTGTTTTCTTTACTTATCGAGGGGACTTTGATTACAATACAATTTAGAGGTTTAGAAGCAGCAGCTTGTTCCTCAGGAGGGAAATCATGAACGATCTCAGCGGCTTTACGACAGAGCAGAGCCAGAAAATTCAAAAAAACCGTGAACGGGTTATTGATTCCATTGGCAAAAATATGGATTTATACGGCATTACCTTGTCTATCGGGCACTTATATGGTTATATGTATTTCAATAACGGCCCCGTCACACTGGATGAACTCAGCAAAACGATGGGGATGAGCAAGACTTCCATGAGTACCGGCGTCCGGACGCTGATGGATTTGAAGATGATCGATAAGGTATGGGGAAAAGGCACACGCAAAGACCTGTACGAAGTGGAACCGGACTGGTACCAGAATTTCAGCGATTTTTTCTCCATTAAATGGCGTAAAGCGGTGGAGGGGAATATGAATGCCCTCAACAAATCGCTCGTCGAACTGCGGCATATGAAGAAGGAATATGAAGAGAGTCCGGAGCTCCAGGCCGTGCTGGAAGCGGACGAAGCGAAAATCGCGCACGCCATAGACTATTACAAGTGGCTGCTGAGGCTGATCGAGGCGATGGAAACCGGCAAGATCTTCGAGCTGATTCCGAAAAAACCCCGGGAACCCGCTTCAGACGAAGCCGGTCGGCCGGAGCGCGACGGGAAAGAATAAGAAAAAGGACAAGCCCGGGCTTGTCCTTTTTTATTTGGAGAGAATGCCGCAGCCCGGGGGACAGCGGAATAACCCCGAGGAGACCGGCACTGCGGGCCGGGGTTTGAACCTGCGCCTAAATAGCTTATTATAGAAGGAGTATAAGCTTTGTATTTCGCCCGTTAGGAGTGGGACCGGATGACCTTAAATGAAAAGATTGCCGCCTATGTCGAATTGATGAATGAAGCACGGGAAATTTCGAACAGGGCAAACGGCTGGGCCTACGAACTCCGGCAAACGGCGGTTCGGATAGGTTTCGAAGCTACCGCCGCGGCGGAACATGCCGCTCTTATGGCGGAAATCGTGAGGGAAAACACGGAATCGGGCTCCTTATCCAAGCTGATTCATGCCAGCCGCGAAGCCGCATCGAGAGCGGCGGAAGCTACGCTGAAGGCTTTGGAAGCCATCAAAGCAGCCAATGTGGCAGATCATGAAGCGACCGAAGCTTTCGAACGCACGCGTGAAGCGGCGGAAAAATTGACGGAAGCCCTCCAAATTGAAGGATATTGACGTAAGCGAACGCAAGCCGCGAACGCAAATGCAAACGCATACGCAAGTCACGAACGAAACGTATCGCATACGCAAAAAGCGCCCATGAGGGGCGCTTTTTTTATTCGGCGGCCGTCAGTTTGGCGGCTCTGCGGTATTCGCCCGGCGTCTGCCCCGTCCACTTTTTGAACATGCGGTTGAATGAGGTGATGTTCCGGTAGCCGATGCGCAGACCGACTTCCACAATGTTGAGCTGAGTTCCTGTCAGCAGCTCCTGCGCTTTGGAAACCCGGATGGCGTTCAGATGATCGCTGAAATTCGCTCCCGTTTTTTCCTTGATGTAGACCGATAAATAGGCGCTCGACATCTGGAGGCGGTCCGCAAGATTTTCGAGGGAGAGCTCATCCCCGTAGCCGTCCCGGAGAGCGTCCATGACGAACCGGATCACGGGATCTTCCGTATCTTTCTTCTCGTAGATAAGCGCGGCCGTGGAGAAGAACAGCTCCCGGTAGCCTTCGACATAGTCCTCGAAGGTGCAGCACTCCTTGATCCGCCGGATCAGCGGTTTGACGGGCCAGGCGGCATCCTGCCCGATTTTGTAGATGTCCATGAGCTTCCATATCTTGGCCGCGATGGAATCCGCAAGCTGCCTGAACTGGACGACGCCCGCCCCCGACTCGCGCATTTCGGCAAGCTGCCGGCCGATCAGCTCCAGGGCGCCCTTGTCGTCCCCCGCCTGAAGGCAGGCGTTCAGCTCCTGCTCCCGGGCGGGGCCAAGCGCGCAAGCCTGAAGGCCGGACCGCGTTTCAAGGATGAACTGCGTCTCCTCCGCCAGGGTGGCCTGTCCCGCTCTTTCCAGCGCCTGCCGGTAGGCATCGTTGAACTGGGAAGCGTGCTCGAACCGCGAACTGATCGCCACGGCCGCCAGGCACTGCTCCTTGTCGGAATCGAACAGCTGCCGGATATCCCCGAGCATGGCCTGAAGCGTGTCCGGAGCCAATGCGCCGCTGATGACCGTTAAAATCTGGTTCTTCTCCATCTGGAACGTATGCGAACCGGGACTGTGTTCTCTCAGAAGCACGTCGAGATGCTCACGGTAATAGGAGGCAAGCCGCTCGTGCGGGGCGGGTCCCTCGCCCGGTTTCGCCTGCCGGAACCGGAGTTCATAGACGATAATCTGGAAGCTTTCGTCGCTCGCGATAAAATCCTGCCATTCGTGAATATCCGTATGAATGCTTCTCAGCTTGTTAATGTAGCTGTACTTCGTAAGAAGCGACTGCCGGCTGTGGAGCTCGCTGCGGATTTCGGCCTTTTCCTTGAGCAGATCGGCGATCTTCTCCTGGATGAACGCGAACTCCCGGATCGCGCTGGGCTCGCCGCCGCCGCCGCTTCCGCTCATAAACGCGGAAACCAGCTGTTTGACGGGCCGGTTGATCCGGCGGCTGCTCAGCAGGGAGACGGCAAGGGCGATGCCGAGCGACAGAAGGAAAATCGCCAGCAGCGTCCAGTTCAGCTTCCGGAGCTGGGAGGCCACGCTGGCATTGGGAACGCCGGTGATATACGTCAGCCCGTCGTCGCCTGTATAGCGGAAATAAACCATTCCGTCCGCAACGGCGGTTCCGCTATTTTCTTCGAATGCGGGAAGCCCCGCCGGATCTCCGCTTTCCCCCGTCCCGAAAAGAACGCTTCCATCGCCATTCAGCACGTAAAAGAGACGCCCGTCTCCACCCTCGCCAAGAAAATCTTGCCGCGTCTTATTCACGTCGAGATAAGCCGTAACGAGGTAGCTGCTGCCGCTCAGATGAAAACTGACGGGCAGCAGGTTCTTCTCGGCAGGCGAATTCCAGACCGTCTTGAAATCCGCTGCGGGCAGCAGGGAGAACGCATCCGCCGATTTCAGGCGGTTTTCCCAGAAGCCGAGCGGGTAAGCGGCGCTTTTGTACAGCCGGTCGTACTGGTCTTCCGCACTGCTGCTGCCGTCCTTATCGAGCGTGACGCCGTGCGGCAGGAAATACACCACGAGGTTGTCGAGAAACAGATGCGGGTTTGCGGTATCCGTACGGAGCCGGGTAACGATGCTTTTCGCCTCCAGATAACGGAGCTCTTCATCCGTGGCGCCCTGCAGATGCCGGTTGAAAGCGATCACGCCGGGGTCGTTATACGTATTGAAAAGAAGCGTTTTGATCCGGGACAAATGCGTGCTGTATTTTTCGGCCGTATTTTTGAGCATGGACTGGTTGTGAGCGATAATTTCGCCGTGATATTTGGTCTTGAAATAAGCGAAGGCCGCCAGGTCGAACGCGGCAAACAATCCTATAATGACGAGAAAACTGATCAGCGTCGTTAGGAACAGGGAGGTCGGTCTCGTTTTGTTGAAAGGCATCGTAGGAACTCCTTATTCGTTTGGTGGAAAAAGCGGCTGGTCTGCTTCTATTGTACGAGCCGAATGTTAGGGGAGTGTATACGAACAGAAGAATTTGCCGCACCCTTGCACGGCCCCTATCCGGAGTCATAAGGGGAACATCCGCAAAAAAAAGGGCGGTACACGGTCGCCGCCGTATACTGCCCTTTGCTTATTCCTGCTCTTTAACGGCAGAAAGCTTGCGCCGCCGTACGCTGATTTCATCCAATGAAATTTCGTTCGGATCGATCATGCCGGTAAATTGGTCGTCGTAAGTTAGATCCGCCGTTACGGCATGCCGTTCTCCCCGTTCGTAGAAAACAATGTCGGCGGGCGTGTTCGTTCCGTAAAAGCGGGAGAGCGCCTTTACAAAATCGTAATACGTCGGAACCGGCATTCCTCCGAGGGTCGTCACGATAATCCCGCTGCGCAAACCGGCCCGGTGGGCCGGACTGTTCGGGTACACGGTTCCGATGAAGTTCCCCCGTACGCCGGACGCGGCAAGCCCTTGCTCTTCCAGCTGTGCGGCGGTTGCCGTATAATTCATGACCCCCAGGCGGGGATAATTAAAAATCGAGTTGCGCAGGTCCAGGCCAAGCTCGATAGTATTTTTCAGATGAAATAGAGATTGTCTCCATCCCGTTTCCCCGCATTCCCTGACCCATTGCATCCTTTCATCCTCCGTGTAGCCTTCAACGGTTACGGTCACCTTGGTACAAATGCCCCCGTCGATCGGCTCGAAAGCGAAGGAGGTTCTTAAGTTGTATTCCCAGAGGGAGCCGTCCGGCAAAATGGACGTGTAGCGCTCGTCGAACCGGATAAGCTCCGGTTTAACGCATTCGGTGCAGACGGCGCGATTCGTTAATTCTCCGATTACGAGGGTGAGCTCGTCCCCTTGGGCGATATCAGGCTGTGCCCCCGAATAAGTCGCGATGTCGCTCAAAAAATGTTTCCAGCCCTCCGCTGTCGCCACATACCACCAGATCTCGTCCGCAGAAGCGTCGATATAAACCGAATTGACGGTTTTTCCTCTGTCCGCATTCATCCTGAAAGCAGTCCTCCTCCGCATGATACTGATACCCTGATCCTACCTTATTTTGCGAACAAATGATCGGTTTTTATCGGCATTCTGCCGGAATAAAAAGCCGAGCGGCCGAGAAGAAAAGCGTTCTATAATGCGGCAAGCGCACGTTTTATTTCGGCCGACAGGTCCGGAGGTGGTGTTTGGATGACAAAAATGAATGTGGTTATCCCGGTTTACAATCAAGCCTACGCCTTATCTTTGACTTTGCACGGGTTAACCAGGCAGGCGCCCCCTTATAACCGGTGTCCGGTTATCGTCGTAGACGACGGGTCCGAAGAGCCGGTCCATGCCGTTGCGGAAGCTTACAGGGGGCAACTGAATCTCACTTACGTGCGCATCCCCCGCAGCGGCAGGGCGGCTGCCCGTAATGCCGGAGCGAAGCTTCTGGACGAAGGATGCGTCCTGTTCTGCGATGCCGACCGGATACCGAGGCCGGGATTCATCGAAGCGCATGAACAAGCCCGCCGGAAGCACGGGAACCACTTCGTGGTGGGGCAGGTCCGGGAGCTCTACGTCCCGGATGCGGAGCATAACCGGGATCTGGTGCTGGCCCGCTATTGGGAGCAGAAATATGACCGCATTCCGCAGTACTGCCGGCTCGTTTACCGGCTGTTTACCGGCAGCGGGTCGACGGCTTCGCCCGTTCCGTGGATAGCCGCCTTGAGCGGGAATATGTCCCTTCCTCTGGAGCTGTTCCGGGATCTGGGGGGCTTCGACGACTCGTTCCGCGAGTGGGGCTTCGAGCATCTGGAACTGGGCTACCGGGCCCACCGCCGGCAGATTCCCTTCGCGTACTGCAAGGAAGCGGTAAATGTGCATCTGGCGCATCCGCGGCGGGGCGCCTCTTATGCGGACTTTATCCGGCAGAGCCACGACACGTTTTTCCGCAAGCATCCTCACCCGGTCGTAGGGGCTTTCTATGATTTTATGATGGGCAGAATCAGCCGGATCCAGCTTGAGAACCTGGCCTCAACGGGTATGCTCGGCAGCGCGGGAAAAAACACTTCCGACGAATACGTCCGGATTCTCAATTTCAAGGCATGAACCAAACCGAAACGGGGGAAGGACGATTGTCACAACAACGTTTGCAGACTGACGCCGACTCTTTTTTGAGAAAAGCGAACCGCGAGCTGGCCGGTTTATACGTCCCGATGATGAATTCGCTCTGGAAAGTGATCACGACGGGCGAATTCCGCTACGTCAAGCAGTGCGAACAAGATGAGAAGGCTTATCAGGAGGCGCTTGCCTCTCCGGCCCTGCGCGAGCGGGCCGAATATTGGCTGAACCGTCCGGGCCTGTCCGCAGACCAGGAGCGCCAGCTGCATGTATTGAAGGCTGAAATGGCGGAGTACCGGATGGAGGCGGACGAAAGGCAGACCGCCGCTTCGCTGTGGAACGACCTGCATTACACAATCGGCACGTTCCGCGCGGAAGCGGGCGGCGCTCTGCTGTCGGAGCATGCGGTACTGGTCCTGATGCGCAGGCTCAAGGACGGCCGGCAGCGCAAGCAGATCTGGCAGGCGGGAATGCGGCTGGGCGAGCTCACCGCGCCCAAGCTTCTGGAGCTGGTCAAGCTCCGCAACCGGGCTGCCCGGCGGCTCGGCTACGACGATTACTTCGCGATGAAGCTAGAGACCGCCGGGATCGGGCTCGACAAGCTGACGGAGCTGATCGGGCAAATCCGCGGCGGTTTGGATTTAGCCTACCGGGAGGTGAAATGCGGGATCGACCTGGAATTGGCCGACCGGTTTCACATCGCGCGAGGCGAGGTCCGCTCCTGGCATTATACGCATCCGTTTTTCCAGACGCATTTTGCGGTGGAGGAGCCGCTTGCGGCGGGCACGGATGAAATGGCGGACAAGGTGTCCGGGTGGCTGCTGGAACGCGGCTTCGATCTGAGCGCCGTCATCCGCAGGGCGGATCTGGCGGAGCGTCCGGGCAAAGGCCAGGCGAACTGCTGCCTGAACCTGGACCGGAGCCGGGATATCCGCATGTGCTGCAACCTGTCCCCGGACACGAAGGGGCTTGCGGTGCTGCTCCATGAAACGGGGCATGCCCTTTTCGAGAAGGAGCTCGATCCTTCGCTTCCGTTTCTGCTGCGTCAGCCGGCCCATCCCTTCCTGAGCGAGGGCGCCGCCCTGCTGATGGAAAGACTGGCGTGGGATGCGGAGTGGAGGCAGGGGCTGTTCGGCGGGCAGCCTGAGGCCGATGTCCGGTCCGGTCAAGAACGGCTGCGGAAAGAAACGCTGGTCAGGCTGTATTGGACACTGACTCTGGTGGAATTCGAGAAGCAATTATACGCAAATCCCGATCGGCCGTTAAACGGCCTATGGTGGGATCTCGTGGAAGACGTGCAGGGCATTCCCCGGCCGGCCGAGTGGGATTATCCGTACTGGGCGGCCAAGGCGCATCTGTCGACGCTCCCGGTCTATTACTACAATTACCTGCTCGGCGAGGCGGCCGCCTCCCAGTTTCAGCACACGCTTCAGGCCCGCTTCAAGGAATGGCACGGGCAAGAAGCGCTGCAGCATCTGCGGAAGGAAGTGTTCCGTCCGGGAGCCTCTGCAAGCTGGCGGGAGTTGCTGGCCGGGGCCACCTTCCACGAGCTGAACCCGTTTTTTCTGATCCGTCAGCTGCAAGGCTAATTTTCGTATCTTAAGGAGGATGCCGGTATGGCAACGATTCATATCCAGAAGAGGACGGTCGTTTCCCGTATGGAACGGGATTCGTCCGAACCGGTTAACAGCCAGGTCAAGACGTATACGCTCACGCCCGAGGAGCTGGACTATTACCGCAGGCTGCCCCTGTCCGCTGCGGACAAGGCGTTCAAGCCCGGACTTAAAGTGATGGCCATGGAACGGAGGGACGGAAATGGGGACGGCAGCCGAGAACCTGATCCGGCAGTTGGATCGCTTGTCGGAGGAACTAAAGGGGACGCTCACGCCGGAGAAGCTGGAGGGGCTTGACGAATGGTTCCGTCTGGAGGCGCCGGAGGCGTGCAGAAACGCCTCTCGTTTGCCGTTTCCGTATAACCAGCGGATACTCCGCCACTTCCGCCGCATGGGGGAGGAAGAACGGCCTTTGCCGGCTATCGCCGGCTTTCTTCGTCACGGGCTGGATGCGATATACGATATTTTGCGCGATTATCAATCCGCTTAAAAGAAATATTTTTCATATAAATCTAGAATAGTCAAAAAAATCCTAATGTCCTGCAAGAGAACCTGATCTTTCTTTCTTGCGGTTTGATACCATGACGGCACCGAAACCATTACGTGTAGGGGGAATGGGTGCCAGTGGACGTGCTACTTATTATCAGCCATCAGCTTAAGGAAGACGAGTTCGAACGAGTACAGAGGTTGTTTTCCCATATGTCTATCATTGCCGAATCGGATTTTAAAGCAGTCGCAAGCTCGCTTCGTCGGCAGGAAAAAGCGCACAAGCTATTCGTTTTCTTGTCTTTCGACGAATCGCTCCCGGAGGAATGGAAAATCGAGGAGCTTCAGCTGCAAAGCCCGATTATGGTGCTGCTTAAAGTGAACAAACGCGATCTTTTCGTGTTTTATTCTTTTCTCGATTCGGTGGGGCTTTTATCCAAGCCGTCCGCCGCTTTGCCGGGCAAGCCGGAAATTTCGCCGCTTCTATATCAGTCTCTTGAATATATCGAACAAAATTTATGCGAAAACGACCTGTCTTTGGAGAAAGTGGCATCGAGTATTTTCGTCAGCCGGTGTCATTACTCCAGGATGTTTAAAGAATATTTCGGCTTCGGCTTCAAGGAATACGTGATGAACAAACGGATTCAGAAGGCGAAGGCCATGCTGCAAAAAGGAGTGCCGGTCACGGATGTATGCTATGCCGTCGGCTATGGAGATTTAACGCATTTCGGCCGGGTCTTCAAAAGGCTGGTCGGGATAAACCCTTCGGTTTACCGGGGACAAAGGCGGGAAGCGCCGTCCTGCGGATAACGGGAAAGGGGGAGGATTTATGGAAACGGAGCCGATTCGCTCCCGTTATTTCAACCGGCTCACGATCGGGCCGGGCGGGCGGTCCGTCCGCAAAACGAGCCGCCACGACAAGAAACTCCGCGACGAGATCAACTGGTACCTGAATCTGCCGGAGGCATTACAAACGTATATCCCCGGTATTCTGGGCTACTCGCTGCAAGATCGTGTGTATCTGCATTTGGAGTACATCCAGGCTCCGACTTTATCGGAGCTGTACATGAGCGGGCGGCTGGATCAAGAAGGGTGGGCGGGCGTCTTTGCCCGGCTGGACCAGCTCTTCGGCCGGTTTGCCGCCTTCCCCGCCGAGCTGGACCCAGCCTGTTTGCACGAGATGTACATCGGCAAGACTCAAACCCGCATGGCGGCCTTTTTGAACGGCAACGAGCGGGCCAGACGGTTTTACAACCAGGGCTATTACCGGTTGAACGGAACGATGGTGCTCTGCCCCTTCCGGATTTTCGAAAGCCATCTCGAAGATTTCCGGTCCCTGCTCGGTAATCCGGCTATCGCCGTTCTGCACGGTGACCTCTGCTTCTCCAATGTGCTCTATGCGCCGGACAAACAGGCCGTCAAACTGGTAGATCCCCGGGGCAGCTTCGGCATTCCGGGGATCTACGGCGACCGGCGGTACGACCTGGCGAAAATCAGACACAGCTTGAACGGGTACGAGCATATTGTTCACGGGCGTTATTCTCTGCAAACGGCGGGCAATGACATCCGGCTGGAAATCCCGTTTACGGACGGACAGCTCCGGCTTCTCCGCGACTGGGACCGGTATTTGGGCGGTCGTCTCCGGGATGTCGCCAAGATCGAGGCGCTGCTGTTCCTTTCGATGCTGCCTCTTCACAGGGAGAGCCCGGAGCGCCAGCTGGCTTTGTACGCTGTGGCAACCCGCCTGCTGTATGAAATTTTTGCCGATTAGAAACCCCTTGTTAAGCCGAGGATTCGGGCGCTCATTCTTCTATACTGAAAAGGAACCCACAGAAAAAGGAGAGTGACAAGAATGAATCAGACGGCAGCAAAATTTGTGATAGCAACTGCGATTCTCGTTTCGCCTGCGGCAGGAACAGCCCTGCAGGCAAGCGCTCAAACCGCTGCGGTTCAGGCCCAGCCGGCGGTTCAACCGGCCGGCCAGGCTGCGCAGGCTGTACAGGCGGCGCCATCGGGCACATTGTCCCAAGCCGGAGTTTCCGACGCGAAGACGGAGTTCCGGGAAACTTTGCGGGAGTTTGGCGGAGGCGGCAATTTCTCCCCGTCAGTTGTGACGAAAACTCCGGCGTAAATCCCAGAAGAGATAAGCGTCCGACGCTTATCTCTTCTGCATTTCAGGCAGGCCGGGGCCGGGAAGGCTCGCGGTTTACGAAACTTCCGCAGGTTGAAGTCACCCGGTAAAGCCGAGAGAGCGGGGCGCAATTTTTCTATACTGAAGAAGTAGTCCATCCGAGCAAAGGAGGTGAATCGAATGAAAGAGATGACGTCTAAATTTATCATCGCCACCGCTATTCTGGCGGCTCCTGCGGCGGCCACCGCCCTGAACGTAAGCGCCCAGACCGTGGCTGTCCAGAGTCAGCCTCCGGTGATTTCCGAAGGTAGCCCTGTCACTGTGGCGGCTTCTCCGCAATTCAGCCCTGCCGCGGCGGAAACAACGGCTGAGACTCAGCCGCACGCTTCCGCCGGTATCGTTGAATTAGCCGAGGCGGAACCTTCTTTTACGATCAATGTGTTTAAGAAGACATTGGCTTAAGCGAGCCGGACAAAGAGAGATAAGCGGGGAAAAGGCTTATCTCTCTTTTCTCTTTTGCACCTGATGCGGATATGGAGGGAGTACATGAATCAACGGATGTTTACCTGTCTGGATCTGAGGTCCTGCTTGAATAACTGCGGAACGACAGGCAGCCATAACTATCACGAGGGCTATTTAAGCTCGGCAAGGGCTTCCTTTCCGGAGGATGCCTTTCAGTTTAACGCTCCTTTCGAATTTAAAGAAATACCGTTCGTTCTCTTTAAGCGGCAATCTTTCGATAATATCGTAACGGAAGGACAGTCCATCCAGTTCCCCCGGCAGCGGGTGACCAACATTCATCTTCTCGGCACCTCGAGCGATGCCAATATGGCGGACTATGTGTATTTGATGCTGGACGGGCAGGAGGTCTCGAAGCAGAAGATCCTGTTGTCCCATTTTATTTCGGAGGTTCCTTTCCCTCGTAACGAGTGTGTAATCGAAACGTCCTGCCTACATACGATGGATGGCCCTCTTACGCACAGATCCGCCAGGCTCTGGTATGACAGGGTTGAACTAGACCGTCCGGCCGAGATCAATCGGATTACGTTTGAAGACAATCCTTGCATGCATGTGTTCGGCCTGACGCTCGAAAGCGAATCAACACCGGGGGACAGGTGATATTTTCCTAATAAAAGGGAGGGATACAGCCGAGGACCCGGCCGGGATAACTCTTATACTGAAAGAGAGCCGGCATTCTTAGAAGAAAGGAGGGTGGATGGAATGAAGGAAACGACGACTAAGTTTCTTATTGCGACTGCTGTACTGGTGTCTCCCGTCATGGGCACGGCCCTGGACGTCAGCGCCGGGCAGCCCGCGATTGTCCAGGCGCACACGGCGTCTGCAGACGTTCAGCAGAACCGGGCGATATCCGCGTCCGAAGACACTTATTCAAGCTTGCAGACAGCGAAGAAGGCGTCCGACCTGCGCTTGCAGGAACCGGGAGAATATACGGTTTCGGGCGTATCGCCACTGTGCGCCAAATGTGTAGCCTAGGTACCTGAACAAATTTCGGTGAGACGAGCCCGCAAGGGCAGTCTCCGATGACCGGAAGAGATAAGCTGTAACCCGGCTTATCTCTTTCTCTCATTTACGAGGCCGGTACGAGGCCAAGGAAAAACCCCGATTTACAGCTTAACGGAGGAGGATGGACCGACGGATGACTTTTACGTTATACAAAGAAACCCGGTTGAATTGTTTCTACGTCAATATTGCCGCTCTGCTGAAGCGGCTTCCCGTTGAAGATGCCCGTCTGATTTATTTGTTCAACCAGGCCGGATTGTTTTATCACGATACGGAGGATGAGGATGAGTTTCAAATCAGCCCCTATTACCGGCTGCTGGACGATTTTGTGTACGGGCTATTCGGGGCACGGCTCCATAAGACGGGATCCTCTGCGGGAAACGATTATATGCGGACTTTGAAAGAGACTCTTGCCAGCGGGAAGAGTGCGATCATCGAATCCGATATTTTTTATTTGCCGTACAGCGGGTTTTATAGAAGGACCCATTTTCCGCACGCCTTGGAGGTTACCGGTTACCGGGAGGGCGCATTCGAAATCTGCGATCATTATTATGAATATCACGGCTTTCTCGAAGAGTCCGAACTGCAGGCCGTATTCGACGCTTCTCTGGACAGCGTGTTTTATAAACGGTTGTATGTATGGTTTCTGAAAAAAACGGACGAGCCCGCGCCCGGGGAGCCTACGCCGGCATTCTGCAAAAGCGTGATCCAAGACAACCTGACGAATATGCAGGGAGCCGCAACCTACGATTGTCCGTCCGGCAGTTATTCGGGTCTCGCCGCTTTCGTGCCCATTTGCGGGAAAATAAAAAGCCTGAAGACAATCGAAGAAGACTCCGTCAAGTTTAAGGCGGCCAGTTATTTATATGAAGGATTCAGGGAGATCGCCAACTCCCGGTATCACCATCACCATTTTCTTAAAGCTATTGGGGAGCACGCGCTCGCCGAATCTTATCTGGAAGCCGATCAAAGCTGGATGGTGGCGGCTAATTTGCTTATGCGGGCGGCGACGGGCAATCAATTCGAGGCCTTCGAAGAACGGGTATTGGCCCGAATGGAGCGGGTGAAGCAGAAGGAAGCCGACAATACGGCCCTTCTGCAGCAGTGGCTCGACCGGCGGAAGGCCGAACCGTCCGATCGCGTCCGCAAGGATGAATCAACAACCGCCTAATATCCCGCAACGGAATCTGATTCTTGTCCGGCCCGCTCTGGTACGATTGCCGTAGGCAAAGAATGGAGGAATACTATGCGGATCGTATTGGATTTGGACGGAACTATTTGCACATTGAAAAAAGAAGGCGAGTCGTATGCCGATGTTACGCCTTTACCGGGTTCCGTCGATGCTTTGCGCAGGCTGAAAGATGAAGGGCACCGGATCATTATCCACACGGCCCGTCATATGAAAACATGCCAGGGCAATGTCGGGGAGGTTCTTGCCCGGGTCGGCAGCCTGACGCTGGACTGGCTGGAACGCTACGAAATTCCCTACGACGAAATTGTTTTCGGCAAGCCTTACGGCGACGTGTATGTGGATGATCTGGCCCTGGCTTACCGCAGCTGGGACGAGGTTCTGGAACGGCTGAACATCGGATGAGGCCCGTCCAAATCGTGATTCCGATGGCGGGCCGGGGACAGCGCTTCCGGGATGCGGGCATATCCGTTCCGAAGATGCTCATACCCGTTGCGGGAAAGCCGATGCTGCAATGGGCGCTGGAAAGTTTAACGCCGCATTTTCCCCGGAATAAAATCTTGTTCGTCTGTCTGCGGGATCATCTGGAGCAGGGAGAATTGGAAGCAGTCATTAAAAGCTGCTGCGGGAATCCCGTTATCCGTTCTCTGCCGGAAGCTACGGGGGGACAGGCGGAGACTGTACTAAGCGCGGAAGCGTGCCTCGATCCGGAGCTGCCCCTTCTCATTTACAATTGCGATACGTATACGGAATCCTCCATAGGCAGAACGATCTCCACGATCGGAAACGAGGCCGACGGGATTATTTCCGTGTTTGCCTCCACGAGTCCCGCATACAGTTATGTGCGGACAGACGGGCGGGACCGGGTTGCGGAGGTCAGGGAGAAGCAGGTGATTTCAAACCGGGCGACGACGGGGCTGTACTATTTCCGGCAAGCCGGCCTGTTTCTGGAGTCGGCGGAAGAAGCCGTGCGCCTGGGAACGGCGGAAGGCGAAACCTACGTGGCTCCGCTGTACAACCGGCTGATCGCGCGGGGATTTACCGTCGTGGCGGACCAGGCGGCGAAATGCTTTCCGCTGGGAACGCCGGACGAGGTTGCTTATTTTACAAAAAACTACGGAAAGCGGGAGAGTGATGGGGCATGACGAAACGGATCTTTTTCGGTTTAAGCGGCGGACTTGGCCCCGTGCTCCGGTGTTTGCCGGTAGCCGAGCACTTCCGGCGTTCCGGACACACGGCGGCTTTCAGTATTTACGGGGAAGGCAGCGCGGCTTTTATTGAAAGCAGAGGCTTCAAGCATCTGCCTGACGACGATCCGACCGTTCCTTCCGCCGAGAGAATGATAGCCGGGGGGGCGGTTTTCTATAACCTGGACCATTACTATGCGGGAGCGGGCCTGCTCGACCCGGATTTCGTCCAGGCTTGGATTCAGCACCGGATCCGCATGCTGGAGAAATTCAACGCCGATCTGGTTATAGCGGACATGAGTCCCCACACGGCAATCGCCGCCCGCTATCTGGGCATCCCGGTTGCCTCGGTCACTCAGTCCTGCTTCCATCCGGACGGTCAGCCTATGCACTACTGGGGACGCCCTCCCCGTAATTTGCCGAGAGTAACGCCTGTCGTCAACCGGGTACTGAACAGGCTGGGCCTGCCGGACATCCGCGGCATGGAACAGCTCAATGCGGGGACGCTCAACTTTATTCCGGGGATTCCGGAGATGGACCCCGTCTATACGAACGGCGTTCGTTATGTGGGGCCTATCGAATACCCGGCGGCCGGACCCGCCGGCGCCCGTCTTCCGGAAGAGCCGTTTGTCCTCGTCTATCCGGGCAGACTGCAGGATACCGCGGGCGCTACGGGTTTGCAGCTGCTGAACCATGTCGTGGCGGCATTCGGGGGGAGAAAGGAACCGGTCGTTATAGCCAGCGGCGACGGGCTGCCGGACCGTCTGAAGGCCGGGCTTCCCCGGAACATCGGGATCATCCCGTATTTCAATTCTCACATGCTGAAGAACTGCCGGTTGTTTATCCACCACGGGGGGCACGGAAGCTGCCTGTCCGCCATCATGAGGGGGATTCCGTCGCTTATCCTGCCGACGCATACCGAGCGTGAGTTCAATGCCCGCAAGGTGCAGGAAATGGGAGCGGGGGAGTATATGGTGCCGGGAACGTTTACGGCCGATCATTTGTATAAGCTTTCCATGTATGTAGCCGAAGACGGGTATAAAGAACGGGCCGGGGAACTCGCTTCGCTGATCCGCAGCCGCAATTACGGGGGAGCGAGGGAAATCTACAAGCGGTGCATGTCGCTTATGAACCGGAGGGCGCTGGCCCTGGAGGAGCTATGATTTACGGAATCGGCGTGGATTTGCAGAACATTGCCCAGCTTGAAGAGACGGTGAAGAGGCAGGGGGAGAGCTTCCTTCAGAAAGTGTTCACGGACCGCGAGCGGGCTTACAGCAGCCGGTATAGCTGCCCCGTCCAGCATCTGGCGGCAAGGTGGGCCGTCAAAGAAGCGTTCCTGAAAGCGATGGGTTCCGGATTGGGCGGGAAGTACTTATTTAAAGATCTGGAAGTGGTCAACAAACCCTCCGGCCAGCCTGAGCTTACCCTGCACGGGAAGGCGGAGGAAGACCGCAAACGGCTGGGACTTCACGTATACATAAGCATCTCCCATTCGGGGGAGTATGCGGTCGGTCAGGTAGTTCTCTGCAAGGCATAAACCCTATTCCGCAGTCTGTTGAAGTGTCTCCGCCGGAGGCAGCCGACAGGCTTTTTTGCTGTGGAGCGCGCGCTCATTATTTCTTGACGCTCGGACAGCCGGAAAGGTAAGATGTAAATATGTTTATCCAATTATGGAAGCGTGTTCCTAAAATCGTCGAGGAGCTGATCCCGTGACCCAAACTTTGACCGGAATAGATCATGTTCAACTGCCTGTCTCTAACCTGGAGCAATCCATTGAGTGGTATGGGAGAATGTTCGGCTGCACACTGCTTGATAATTACGGGGAATGTGCGATGCTGAAACTGGAGAACGGACCCAATTTAATGCTGTGGCAGTCTAACGAGTATTCCTCCGCCCATTTTGACAAAGACGGAGAGACCATGCCGGTCATATTCTTCAAAAGCAATGAAATCGATCTCCTTGCCCGCAGGCTGGAAGAAGAGCAGGTCAGAATCGTCAGCTTCAATGACGGCGGCTTCGCCAAGTTTCTGAAATTTTACGACATTAACCATAATTTTATCGGCGTTTTACAATTGGCGGAAGCTTAAAAAACGCGCGTCAAGCAACCGGTACCCGGAAGGGGCCGGTTTTTTTTGCGTTTTCTGGCCGCTGTACAGTTTAATCCCGCAGCATAACGCATGGAAACCCGAGAAGACGGGGCGGCGGAAACCTACAATAAACCTATACGGCGAACCCGGATGGCAAATCTATCCGGCGGAAACTCACAAAGACAATGAAGGTGCGGAAAGATGACACAGGTTTTTCAACGTTCGAAAGTTTCATGCCAGCTCACTCCGTGGGGAGAGGCCTATCGGACCGCTCTGAAGGAGCTGGCCGCGCTGGATGTGGCCTATATAGAAATCGGCAGCCGCCTGCTTCTGCCTTTTGAGCGGGAAATCAACCGATGGCGGGAGCTGCTGAACGAAACGGGCCACAGCGTGTCCGGTGTTTTCGAATTCGGGCATTTCGCGGGCTGGAACCGGCGCCGGGAAATCTACCTGCACCATGACCGGCTGGCGAGAATGCTGGCGACGGCCGGAATCGGCCGGGTGATTCTGGGCCCGGGCATCCGGCTGAAACGGAGCTGGACTGAGGAAGACCGGCTCCGCATGGTCGCCATGGTGGCCGAAATTCACAAGCGGTACAGCTTTTACGGGGTAGCCGCGGCCATTCATCCGCACATTTCCCACTGCATTTATACGCGGGAGGAAATCGATTACGTCATGGAGCGGGCACCGGGCGATCTCGGGCTGGTTCCGGATGTGGGGCATCTCCATGAAGCCGGTATCGCGATGCGGGACCTGCTTGAGCGGTACGGCCCGAGAATAACGGCTCTGCATGTGAAGGATGCCCGTCCTGCAGAGGGCGCTCCGGGGAGATCCCGGCCGGGCAGCCGGAAAACCGTTTTTACGGAGCTGGGGGGCGGGATGCTTGATCTTCCTTCTCTCTTGCAGGACCTGGCCGGGTATGACTTCTCGGGTTTTCTGACCTTGGAAATGGATGAAGTCTCCTGTCCACCGGGTGAAGCCGTACGTCTGTCTCTGGATGTTCTGGAGAGAGAAACGCGAAATTCAGTCAAGAAAGGAAGAAAATAGACGGACATGTGGACAAAGCTACCGATTCTCCCTTATTTTCGCCTGGTCGGCCCTTATCTGAAACAGCACAAGAGCCGCTTCGCGCTGTTAACGCTGCTGTTGGCCGCCAATATCGCCGTACAGCTTACGATTCCCTGGCTGTTAATGAAGTACTTTGATTCCCTGAATTCTCCGGAACCCGCGGAAAGATTCATTTTCCTTTTCATCCTGCTGGGCGTGTGTTATCAGATTCTTTCACTGGCTTCGGACTATGTGGGAGAGCATGTCGGCTGGTCGGCCGCCAACAAACTCCGCTGCGGGCTGATGAGGCACTGTCTGGGGCAGGACATCGCTTTCTTCCACCGTTACAGCCCCGGTGAACTGCTGGACCGTGTAGACGGAGCGGTCAACGGGCTGGCTGAGTTTTTTTATAAATTTGTGGTCCGGTTCACGAACAATCTGGTGCTTTTAGGCGTCACCCTGATCATTCTTTACAACATCCACTGGAGTGTCGGAGCCGTTATGACCTTGTTTGTGGCCGGCGCGGCACTTGTGTATTACCTCCTTCGCGATTATGCGCTTCCGCATTGGGTCCGTGTCGGCGAAACGTCCTCCGCCTTCTTCGGTTTTATCGGCGAACAGCTGACGAATACGGAAGATACCCGCTCGAGCGGAGCTTCGGGGTACGTGATGCGGAAGTTTAAAACCCTTCTGCAGCAATGGCTTCCCGTTCATATGGAGGCCGGCCGCGCCTTCACCGTCATGTGGATGAGTTCCATGCTGCTGCTGGGTTTAAGCACCATCCTCACATTCGGCGTCAGCTCTTGGCTGTGGCATGCCGGTGCGGCAAGTCCCGGAACCGTCTACATGATCATGATGTACACGGTTATGCTGGTCGGGCCTATCGATACCATCCGGCTGGAGCTGGGGGCTCTGCAGCGGGCTTCGGCCAACATCGAACGGATCCGGCAGCTGTTCGAAATCCGGCCGACGGTTGGCGACCCCGCGGAAGGAGGAGAGACCCTGCAGGGAGGCGCGCTTTCCGTCGAATTCAGCAGCGTCGAATTCGGCTATACTCCCGGAGAGCCTGTGCTGCGCGGGATCGGGTTCAAGCTGGAAGCTGGCGAATCGCTCGGCATAGTGGGCCGCACGGGGAGCGGCAAAACCTCGATAGCGAGGCTGCTTTTGCGCCTTTACGACCCGCAGTCGGGCACAGTCTCTCTGGGCGGAACCGACATAAGCCGCGTAAAGCTGGCCGGGCTGAGGGAGCGTGTGGGCATCGTCACGCAGGATGTGCAGATCTTTAAAGGCACGGTCCGGGATAATTTGACCTTCTTTGATCACGGCATCCCGGACGGGAAAATTGTCGGCCTGCTTACCGAATTAAGCCTGGACAGCTGGTTTCAGGCGCTTCCGCAAGGCTTGGATACGCAGCTCGAAGCCGGAGGAGGCGGACTGTCCGCAGGCGAGGCGCAGCTGCTGGCGTTCGCGCGCGTTTTTCTCAAGGACCCCGGGCTGATTATCCTGGATGAAGCTTCTTCCCGTCTCGACCCGGCAACGGAGGAAAAACTCGACCGCGCCGTAAGGAAGCTGCTCCGGGGAAGAACGGCTATCCTTATCGCCCACAGACTGAGTACGCTCCGGCATGTGGACCGGATTTTGGTGATGGACAGCGGGCGGATTGCGGAGAACGGTCCGCAGGGGGCCCTGCTGGAAGATCCCGATTCGCGCTATTCGCGGCTGCTGCGTCAAAGCCTGCGTAACCGGACTGTATGAGCCCGCTTCGACTGATGTGGGGATTGTCCGTCTGCCATCCCCGGCTTTTCTGGAAGGGGGCCGCGATCTGGCTGCCGTTCAATCTGTCGCCCGTAATCGCGGGGCTGCTGGTCAAGCTGGTTTTCGACAAACTGGCAGGCACCGGGGAGGAGCCCGGCGGGGTGTGGTTTGTCATCGCGCTGCTGGCCGTGAACGCGCTGGCTTCGGCGGGGTCCATCGTGTGGGGGACCCGGACGGAGACGGAGCTGAACTTCCGCGTCAAGGGACTGATCCGGCAAAATCTGCTGGAGCATATCCTTAAGCGGCCCGGGGCCCGGTCTATTCCTTATACGACGGGCGAAGCCGTCTCGACGTTCCGGGACGATGTGGAGGAGCTGGCCGACCTGCTGCGCTTATACAACCTGCTGCCCGTCAAAGCTCTGTTTGCGGTGACGGCCGGCGTAATTTTATGGTCGGCTTCCCCCGGCATAACGCTGCTTGTTTTTTTACCGCTTGTGTTTATTTTGAGTCTCGGCCAATTCGCGGCGGCTTCTCTGCAAAAAAGACGGGAAGCTTCCCGGAAAGCGGAAAGCGGGATATCGGGCTTTATCGGGGAGGTTTGCGGCGCGGCCCAGGCGATCCGGCTGCAGAATGCGGAAACTTTCGTAAGCCGCCGCTTCCGGTCACTCGGAGAGACGCGCATGAGGGCCGTTCTGAAAGAAAGGCTGCTGGACCAGACTGTCTCGGCCTTTTTTACGAACACGATGCAGACCGGAACGGGTTTTATTCTGCTGGCGGCCGCTTTTTTTTCGGGGAAAGGGGAGCTGACCGTGGGGAACTTCGCCCTGTTTGTGGCCTATATCGGAGTTTTGACAGGGTTTGTCCAGTACGCCGGTTCTCTCTTGAAAACGTACAGGCAGGCGCGCGTGTCCGTAAACAGGCTTCTCCATCTTCTGCAGGGAGCACCGCCCGATACGCTGCTCGCGCGAAGGACGCTGTATCTGAAGGAAGAAGTTCCGCCGCCGTCTCCCGGGCTCCCGGCTTCCCCAAGCCCGCTGCTGCTGCTGGAGACCAGAGGGCTGACTTACCTTTACGGCGGCACGGGTAAGGGAATCCGGAATATAGACCTCCATATTCCCGGGGGATCGTTCGTGGTCGTTACGGGGCGCAACGGCTCGGGAAAAACGACGCTGCTGCGGACCCTGCTCGGCTTGCTGCCTGCGGACGCGGGTGAAATACGCTGGAACCTGGAGAAAGTGGAGGAGCCGGACCGGTTTTTCACGCCGCCGCGGGCCGCTTATACCCCGCAGGTGCCGGGCCTTTTTAACGGTTCCCTGAAGGAAAACATTCTGCTCGGCTTGGCCGAAGAACGGCTCGGGGAAGCGGTCTATCAAGCTGTGCTGGACAAGGACGTCAGTCAGTTGGAAAAAGGCCTCCGGACGATTGTCGGCGTGAAGGGAGTCAAGCTGTCCGGGGGACAGATTCAGCGGACGGCGGCGGCCCGGATGTTTGCCCGGAAGAGCAGCCTCCTTGTCCTGGATGACTTGTCCAGCTCCCTGGACGCCCGGACGGAAAGCGAGCTGTGGAAGCGGCTGGATCAGCTCCGGGACACGACCTTTCTGGTCGTGTCCCACCGCAGGGCCGCTTTCGAGAGAGCGGATCATATCGTCGTTCTGAAAGACGGCGCTATCGGGGAGCAGGGCACCCTGGATGAACTTCTGCGATCCTCCGAAGAAATGCGGCGCTTATGGGAGCGGCCGTAAAACCCGCGGTGAAATCTCATACTTCCAAGGAGGAAAAGCCGAGTGGCCTTTTTATCGTTACCCAAGGTTCCGGTACTTCGCTATTACAGGCTGCTGAGAACCTATCTGGCCGCGCTGCGCCGGCCCGTCCTGATCCTTTGCGCACTGGTCGTCCTGAATATCGGCCTGCAGCTCATCAATCCTCAAGTGCTGCGCATGCTGATCGACACGGGACCGTCCTCTTCCGCTTCGGGCATGGCAGGTCTGGCCGTATTGTTTGCCGGGCTGGCTTTGGTCCAGCTGCTCGCCACGATCGGTGCCGACTATGCGGGAGAATGGATCGGCTGGACGGCGGCGAACCGGCTTAGGGCGGACCTGCTGGAGCATTGTTTGAGGCAGGACGGTTCTTTTTTTCAGACGCACCCCGCCGGCGAGCTGATCGAACGAATAGACGGCGACGTGAGAGGGTTGTCCGGTTTTTTCTCTATGCTGACGGTTTCTTTGTGCGGCAATATCGGTCTTATCGTTGGCGTGCTGGCCGTCCTTTTTTACGAAAACAGCTGGATGGGGTCCGCTATGACGTTATTTGTCGCGGCCGCTTTGCTTACGTTCGGCCGGATCAGGGAATGGACGCTTCCGTTCTGGGTGCGGGTGGGGGAAGCGGGCGCGGATTTCTACGCCTGCCTAGGGGACCAGCTGGCCCATACCGAAGATACGCGCTCCAGCGGAGCCGAACCGTATGCCGTTTACAAGTTCAGGCAGGTGCTCCGGCAGTGGTTCCCGAGGCATATGCAGGCCGGATTCGGTTTTTCCCTGATGTGGGCGGCTTCCACCGTGATTCTGGGTCTGGGAACCGTACTTGTCCTGGCCCTGGGCACTTATTTATGGACCGGCGGCCTGATTACCGTGGGGGCCTTGTACATGATGCTGTTTTATATGGGCCTTCTTGCGGGTCCGATCGATCAGATCCGGGATCTTATCGGCAATTTACAGCGGGCCGAGGCCCATCTGGAAAGGATCGGCGGGCTGCTGGCCGAGGCTCCGGTTATCCGGGACCCTGAGCCGGAGGAGGAAGCGCCGCTTCGGGAAGGTCCGCTCTCCGTGGACTTCCGGGGAGTGAGTTTCGGCTATGGAGGCGAATCCGGCAGCGTCCTTTCGGACCTTACGTTCAGCCTCCAAGCGGGTCAGTCGCTCGGCATCGTCGGCAGGACGGGCAGCGGTAAAACTTCCGTAATCCGCCTGCTCCTGCGGCTGTATGATCCCGCGGAGGGGACCGTTCTGCTCGGGGGAACGGATATACGCCGTATCCGGCTGGCGCAGCTGCGCGAGCGCGTCGGCCTCGTGACGCAGGAGGTGCGGATTTTAAGCGGAAGCGTCCGGGATAACGTCACTTTCTTCGCCCCGGACATCCCGGACGAACGAATTGTGGAAGTATTGGATCAGCTGGGGCTCGGGAGCTGGTATCGTGCGCTGCCTTCGGGACTGGATACGGTGATCCTGGCGCAGGGAGAAGGGTTATCCGCAGGCGAGGCCCAACTGCTCGCACTTGCCCGCATTTTTCTGCGGAATCCTTCGCTGGTCATTCTGGACGAAGCTTCTTCCAGGCTGGACCCCTCTACCGAGGAAAAAGTGCAGCAGGCCACAAACCGGCTCCTGCAAGGCAGAACGGCCATCGTCATCGCGCACCGGCTGAACACGCTGCGCGGCATGGACCGCATTCTCGTGATGGACGGAGGCCGGATCGTGGAGCAGGGGAGCCGTCAAGCTTTGACGGAACAGCCGGGCTCCCGCTATTCCCGGCTATTAAGACAAGCATCCGGAAAGGAGACTATATGAACACGAGGCAGTTTTTATGGAGGATGGCCGCTTACCATCCCGGATTGTTTTGGAAGGGCATCTTTCAATGGCTTCCCTTTAACCTGGCTCCGGTTGCCGCGGGCCTCCTGATGAAAATGTTTTTCGATCAGCTTACGGGTCATTCGGCATCGTCCGACGTTACTTGGTTCGTCGTGGTCCTACTGGCTGTCAATGCGGCCGCAACGCTGGGATCGATCCGGTTTGCGTCCCGCACCGAAACCGCGCTTAATTTCCGTATCAAAGGCCTTATCCGCCAAAATCTGCTGAATCACATACTCGGCAAGCCGGGAGCAAGAGCTATTCCGGGGTCGCCGGGCGAAGCCGTCAGCCAGTTCCGGGACGATGTGGATCAACTGGCCGATACGATACGGAACGTGAACCTTCTTGTTGTCAAAACGGTCTTCTTCCTTACGGCGCTGGCCGTGTTATTCGCGGTAAACGTTCCGGTAACGCTGGGCGTCATTCTTCCGCTGATTGCCGTATTTGCTCTCGTGCAGATCAGCATCATCCGGATGAACATCCGGCTCCGGCCGAAGGGCGGCGGACGGCGGGAACTGTCCGGCTTTATGAGCGAGGTATTCCAATCGGTGCTGGCGGTCAAAGTAGCCGGAGCCGAGGACAGTGTAGTGGAAGAATTCTCACGTCTTTCCGATGACCGGCGGAAGCAGGTTTCCCGCGATAGAGTCATGAGCCAGCTTATGTACGCGCTGCTGCCGAATCTGGTCCAGATCGGATCGGGCGTCCTTCTGTTGGCCGGAGCGCGCCTGCTTGGGCCGGGAGAGTTTACCGTCGGAGATTACGCTTTGTTCGTTCATCTGCTGCTGCATATGAGCAAATTTATTGAGTACAGCGGAACCAGCATCACCCAGATTAAACAGGTAAAAGGGTATTTAAGGCGGCTGAACTGGCTGCTGCAGGGCTCGCCCCTGGACAGGATGATCGACTTTAAACCCCTGGATCTGGCGGAAACGCCCCCGGCTGCCCCGCCGCCGGCCGTTTCGGAATCCAGACAGTTCAAACAGCTTCAGACGAAATCCCTGACGTATTTCTATCCCGGCACATCCAAAGGAATCAAGCGGATCGATCTTCAGATCTCCCGCGGCTCTTTTGTCGTCATCGTAGGACGGGTCGGCTCGGGTAAAACGACGCTGCTCAGAACGATACTGGGCCTGCTGCCGGCTGCTGCCGGAGAGATCCGCTGGAATAACCGGCGGATAGCGAACCCGGGTGAATTTTTTATCCCTCCGCGCACCGCTTATACCCCTCAAGTGCCGAAGCTGTACAACGGGACGCTGAAGGAGAATATTTTGCTCGGCCTGCCTGAAGAGGGATTGGAACAGGCCGTTTATGACGCCGTGCTGGAAGAAGATGTGCGCCTGCTGGAAAACGGGCTTCATACCGCGGTCGGAGTCCGCGGCGTGAAATTGTCGAACGGTCAAATCCAGCGTTCCGCCGCCGCCCGGATGTTTGTCCGCCGCAGCGAGGTTCTTGTTGTCGACGACATGTCGAGCGCTTTGGACGCCGAGACGGAAAGCAGGCTATGGGAGCGTCTGAACGCCCGCGAGGAAGCGACCTGCCTTGTCGTTTCTCACCGGAGAGAGGCACTGCGGCGGGCCGACCATATTATCGTTATGAAGGATGGGGAAATTGAAGCCCAGGGCACCTTCCGGGAGCTGACCCTCGCTTCGGAGGAATTCAGAGCGCTGTTGGATGAAACCGGCGGCACTTTCCCGGTGAATCGTCCTTAAAAAGCCGAGTGCTCCGCCTCCGTGCTTCTTACACTGGACGTATAGAAGAACACCGGTTGGGCTTCGGCTGCAAGAAGCGGGTTTTTCCGAACAGAAAAGAAGGTGATGGATTGGAACCGAGCTGCAAAGAGAAGCTGCTGAACCGCCTGGGACGCAAGCCGCCCGGGATTACGATTGTTCTCGGCGATATCCTGCTCGATGAATACACGGCCTGTGCCCGGGATTATTCTCCCAATGAACACTGCGTCGTCCTGCGTAAAGGACCCGGCCTATATTTTCCGGGAAATGCCCTGAACGTCGCCTTGAACATCGCCGCATTGGGCGGGAAAGCGGCTGTTCTCGGCGCGCTGGGCACGGACACGGAAGCGGACAGGCTGCGCAGCCTGGCGGGGGACCGGATTGATACCGGCGGTCTGATCGCCGAGCACGGCAGACTAACGACGCTGAAAACCCGGCTGTCGGACGGAAAAGGGCTGCATTTCCGTGTGGACAGGGAGGACAATACGCCGTTGTCCGTCTCCGTTGCGGGGCTTCTGCTGAAGCATGCGGACAGCTTGCCCGCCGTCAACTGCGCCGTGCTGTCGGACCTGGGCAAAGGCGTACTGCCGGATTCCCTGATCGCCGGTTATATCCGCCGGGCGGCGGACAAAGGCGTCCCGGTTCTCGTCGATCCGGCGGGGGAAAACATAGCACGCTACGCGCACGCCTCCGTGCTGTTCCCGAACCTCGCCGAGTTCAACAAGCTGACCTCGTGCAGCTATGAAAATCCGGCGGAGGCGGCGCGGTACGCCCAAGGAAAGCTGGCCGAATGGGAGATCGGCGCCCTGGTTCTGAAGGCGGCGGAGGAGGGCAGCTTTCTGGTTACCCCAGAAGAAATCCGCCATGCTCCTGCCTATTGCAAAGAACCGGTTTGCGAGGTGGGCGCGGGAGACTCTTTTCTGGCGGCTTTTGCGGCAGGGATTGCCCGCGGGCTGTCGCTGGAGGAAAGCTTTATGTTGAGCAATGCGTCCGCCGCCGTTTCGGTTGCCAAGGCGTACACTTCGACGGTGAGCACCCGGGAATTGACCGCATTTATCGGGCAAATGAAACAACGGGACGGCCAGCGCCCGTGAGGAGGTGGAGTTATGGCGGACGAAGCTTTTCGGCAGCAGGTGAAAAATAGAAGGGACTACCTCCGGGCGTCCCGCAGCAAAATTCTCGTATGGACAGCCGCCGAACGGGAGGAAGACGTAATGAGGCTCCTGTCGGAGAAAACGCCCGATCTGACTGTCATCCGTCTGCGTATGGCGGATCTCCCCTTGTTCCGGGCGGGAGGATTTACAGTACGGGCCGTGAGTAACCGGAACGGGCTGGAGGCTCTTGTGCGGTATTTGCAAGGAGAGCGCGGCGGCGCAGAGAACGAGTCCGATTCCGGCGCAAATCTTTCCGCAGCAGCGGACTCCGGCCGGATCGTGACGGCTTTCGCCTTTCATGCGCCCAAGACCGGAACCGGAACCGGAATGGGAGCCGCAGCGGAGGCCGCAGCGGATTACGCCCACCTGATCGGGGACATTCCCAAGCAGTATGAGCCTGCGGAGCTGTACGTCTACAGAGACCGGTTCTGTTTCCCGTTCTACTTCCGGGCGGCCGAACCGGCCGAGAAGCTGGACGTCGGCACTGCGGTTCGCGGCAAGCCCAAACCGAAGGCCGTTATAGCCGACTGGTTTCTCGGATACGGCGACGGCGTCATCCTGCTTCCCCTGCTGCGGAAGTTTATAGACAGGGAAGCCCGTCTCGGGCATGAGGTCCATCTCATAGCCAAGGAGAAGCTGGCGTCGTTCTTCGGGACTTTCCTGCAGGGCTGCCGCATTTACCGGAGTCCGGAAAGCCCGGCCGTGTACGAAGCGGTGCTGCGGTCCTCCCTGTACCGCAAAGCCATTCTTCTGCCGGTTTCCGTTTCTGCGCCGCCATTGCGGCACATAAGCGGGCTGTTCGGCGCGGCGCTCGGCTTTAACCGGCCCTATGCGCTTGCGGAACCGGTTCCCGTCTTCTATCCGCCTCTGCCTGCCGAACAGGCTGAAGAGCTGGCGGGGCTGCGGGCGGCGGGATGCAAGGTCGTGGGCATCCAGTTCCACACCGGGGATGCGAAGCGCTCCTGGCCCGCAGCCAGAGCCGGGCGGTTTATCGCCCTGTGCCGGGAGCGGGGACTCGCGCTGGTCAATTTGACGCCGCTTCCTTATCCGGCGGAAGGGTGCAGCGATTGGAGCGGGCTGCCGGTGGAGCGGTTGTTTGCCGCAATTGCGGGACTCGACGCGGTAGTCGGAATCGACAGTGTCTGCGGGCACATGGCGGGCTTTCTCGGCGTGCCTCATATCACGCTCTGGGGCAGAAGCTTTCCCCATCTGCAGTTTCCTTTCACGCCTGACGAGTCCCACGTCAGCTTCCGGACGCTGAGAGCCAATTACAGCCTCGTCCCCCGGAGCGCGGATATCGCGGATATCCCGGCGGAGCTGGCATTTGCCAGGCTCACGGATATTTTGGATGGAAGACTTTCGCTCGGCAAGGAGCTTCATACGGCGGAGGACACGCTGGAAGGACAAGGGATAGAGTGGGTGATCGGGGTGATCGGGCGATGAGTAGAATCGTATATATCTGGGACCGGACGAGGGAGGGGATGGACCTCGAAAGTCTGCGTCTGGAACTGGCCCGGACGATCCGGGAGTACGGCTATTCCGTTTCAACAGCTTCCGCTAACGAAGGGCTTGCCGATTTTCTGCTGCTGACCGAGACGGAGACGACAGAAGGGAACGCGGAGAATAAATCCGTCCTGATCGTCACCGACGATGAGGAGGTTTTGTCCGATTCGGTTTGTTACCGGAGCGCGGAGGAGGTATGGAAGACGCCTTTCGATGTCGGAGGGGTCGTGCTGCTTGGAGAGCTTCGTCGGTTTGCCTACCGGTTTACGGGCTTTTCCTATTGTCCGATGTGTCCGGTTCACGTCCCGTCCCGCTCTTTGTCCTATCACCGGCTCGTTTCGTATTGGATACATAAATCCGGCAGAAGGGTCCGATAAACGATGAGGAACAAGCTGACAGATTTGCCGGAATTGAAAACGGAGCTTGCACGGGCACGGGCGGTAAAAAGCGGAGAGAAGACTAAGACCGTCGTCATGGCCGGAGGCTGCTTTGATATTTTTCATATCGGGCACCTGGATTATTTGCAGGCCGCGCGCGGCATGGGGGATATTCTCGTCGTAGCCGTGAATTCGGACGCTTCCGTCCGCAGAATCAAAAGCCGTCCGCCGGTTTTCGAAGCGGGGCAGAGGGCCGGCATCCTAGCCGCTCTTGAGGTCGTGGACTATGTGTTTATTTTCGGGGAGGACGACTGCTGCGAATCGCTGAGAGCCATCCGTCCCGATTTCTTTGTCAAAGGCTGGGATTATAAAGACAAAACGTTTCCCGAAATGGCGGCCGCCCGTGAAATCGGCTGTGAAATCAAGATTGCCGGCGAGGATAAGAAAGCTTCCTCCTCCAGGCTGCGCTCTATTTTGCGGGACGAAAGGAGGTTTTCATGAACATACTGGGCTTGGGCGGCTCTATTCACGATTATTCGGCCTGTCTGGTCCGCGATGGCGAAGTCCGCTGCATGATGGAAGAAGAAAGGCTTGCGCGGGTCAAGCATTGTCTGGGTCTCGGGGGAAAAGTGTTCCGGTGCAGAGCCGCCGATTATTGTCTGCAGGCGGAGGGGCTGGATGCCGGATCGCTCGATCTGATTGTAGGGAACGATCTGATCGACCCCGTCTACTATATGAAGTACGCGGATAACATTCAATTGATCAATCATCATCTTGCCCATGCGGCAAGCGGATTTTATCCGTCTTCGTACCAAAGCGCGGCCGTGCTGGTGGCGGACGGAAGAGGCAGCTTCACGGGTTTTCCGGCCGAGCGGGAGACAGTCAGCTACTATTTTGGAAGCGGCGCGGAGCTTAACGAAATCAAGAAAGTGTCGGGAACGGACACGCTGGATTTTCATGCCGTCCACGATTCCGAAACCGGTCTGACGGATGCGGACATGTCCAACTCGATCGGGGGGTTCTATGAACGGGTCACGACGGAGATCGGCTTCGGGCTGCTGCAGGAAGGCAAAACGATGGGGCTGTCGCCCTACGGCACCGCACGGCATACCGGCGCTTTCGGCAGCTTCTATTCGATGGATGACGAAGGGAATTTCCGCCAGACTCTGGATCAGGTAAAAGAGCTCCGGACGTATATCCGCCTCACCCTGGAAGGCGCGGAAGGCCCGGAGAAGTTTCAGGCCAAGGCGGATTTGGCTTATGCGGTCCAGCATCATATGGAACGCATCCTTGTGAAGGCCAGCCGGTATCTGTACAACGTAACGGGCAGCCGGAATCTGTGTCTGGCCGGAGGGGTATTCCTCAACAGCGTCGCCAACTACGAAATATTGCGTCAGACGCCGTTCGAGCATATTTTCGTCCAGCCGGCGGCAGGGGACGCGGGTACCGCAATCGGGAGCGCGCTGTACGGCTTCCACGTACTCGGCGGCCGGCCGCGCACGGCAGTGAACATTCCTTTCTCGCCTTATCAGGGCAAAAGCTACGGCCCGGACGAGTGCGCGAAGGCGGCCGGGGCCTTTGCGGACCGCATCGAACGAGTGGAGGCCGCCGATGTCTCTATGAAAACCGCCGAGCTGCTCGCCGAAGGCCACATTGTCGGCTGGTTTCAGGGCCGTTCGGAAATCGGTCCGAGAGCGCTCGGCAACCGCAGCATTTTGGCGGACCCCCGGCAGGCGGACATAAAGGATACGATCAATGCCCGCATCAAGCACCGGGAGCATTTCCGTCCGTTCGCGCCCGCCGTTCTGGAGGAGAGACAGGCCGATTTTTTTGACCTCGGCTGCCCTTCTTACTATATGCTGCTGGTTCCGCCTTTCCTGCCGGGCAAAGGGGAGGAGACGGCGGCGGTGTGTCATGAAGACCGGACCGGCAGGGTCCAAACCGTTTCGCGCAGGCTGAATCCCCGCTTCCATGAGCTGCTCGTTCATTTTGAGAACGTGACCGGCACACCCGTGCTGTTAAACACTTCGTTCAACGACAACGGAGAGCCGATAGTCGAGACGCCGCACGACGCCATCTCCTGTTTCCTGCGGATTGATCTGGATTACCTGGTCCTGAACGGGACGATCTATAGGAAGCGTAAGGAAGGAGGTGACGGCCGTGAAAAAAGCGGTAAAACGCCATCTGGACACGCTGGTCCGGAAGCAGGGCCGTCTTGAAGGCAGCCGCCCTGCGCTGGAGCAGGCATTTGCCGTGATGAAGGGCTGCTTCCGGAGCGGAGGCAAGCTTCTCGTATGCGGGAACGGCGGCAGCGCTTCGGATGCCGAGCACATTGTCGGCGAGCTGATGAAGGGCTTCCGCTTGAAGCGTCCTCCGGAAGCCGCGGCCCTGAGACGGCTGAAAGGGCGGCTGCCGGATACGGCGGGCCTTCCGGGTCAGCCGGTGCCGGCCTGTCTGGACCGGCTTCAGCTCGGGCTGCCCGCCATCTCGCTTGTCAGCCAGACCGCCCTCGTCACGGCCGTTCTGAATGATATGGCGGCGGATGCCGTTTTCGCCCAGCAGGTTCTGGGCTACGGGAATCCGGGCGATGTGCTCCTGGGCATCAGCACTTCCGGGCAGGCGGCCAACGTGGCGCGGGCCATGGAAGTCGCCCGGACGCTGGGGCTCGCGACCGTTGCGCTGACGGGAGCGGGCGAGGGCCGGATACGCGTCTGCAGCGATGTGGTGCTCGCCTCCCCGTCCTCCGTAACGGATGAAATCCAGGAGGACCACGTGAAGATGTACCATACCCTCTGCCTTATGCTGGAGGAGGAGTTTTTCGGACCGGAATCGGAAACGGAGGGATAGCATGCGGGACGGCTATTATTTGTCCGCTTATTTGCACATTGATCCCCTGGATCATTTGCTGGGAACGATCATCCGTCACGACCAGAACGCGGCCTTGTTTCAGAAGAGCGGCAGGACGGTGAAGCTGATCCGGCTGTGGGAGCTGGAGCGGGTGACGGGAATTAAGGAACATTACGTCTCCTTCTATAGTGCGGAGCAGGCGAGGCATGTTCTGAGCGAGCTTTTGCGGCCGCTCGGCCTGTCCCTCCGGGACATGGTGGAAATATGGGGAACTCCCGGCTTGCAGACGACGGATGATTATCACAGTGTTCAGGAATACCGGGATCTTTCTTATCACAGTATTTCCCATCTGTTCTCTGCGGTTATGGCGGATTCGGAGCTGTTTTACAACAAGCGCATTCTCGGTTTTGCCGTTGACGGCGGTCCCGACGGGGTCGTGGACACGAGGGAACGGACGGAGAAATATTTCTTCACCGGAGGCTATATAAACGAAGGCCGGGTTAACCTGTTTCCGGCAGAATCGCCGGGAATGCTCTGGGGCTGGGCCAAGTTTTATTTCCGGATGCGGGAGGGCACGCTCATGGCGCTCGCTTCGGCAAGCACGAGCGAAATTTACCGGGAGAGGACGGACGGCTTTCCCGTGCTCGACGGGCGGCACGACATGTGGGAATCGACCTGCATCCGTGACCTCGTCAACCGGGTCGAGCAGTTGACCGACGAGGATGCCGGCCGGTTGTTCAACGGATTCGATCCCCGTTTCTCCCGGCGGGAGAACAAAATCAGCATGATCATGAAAATCATCCAGCAGGTTTCGATGGAGGTCATGGATGCCAATATCGACCGCAGCCTGCAGGCGTACTCCATCGATCCGTCGGAAACTTATCTGGCGCTGGCGGGCGGCTTCGCTCTGAACTGTCCGACGAACAGACACCTGATGAATAAATACGGGTTTGCCGGATTTATCGCGCCTCCTTGCGTCGGGGATTCGGGGCTTTCGCTCGGGATGGGGCTTTATGCTTTCCACAAAAAGCTCCGGGGAGAAGCCTTCGATTTTCAGCTGGCTCACGCCTATTTCGGGGAATCCGACTTTTCCCTTCCGGACATTCTGGCGAGCGAAGCTTATGCCCCGTTTATCGAGCGGGCCGGGCCGATGACCGACCAACAGGCGGCGCAAGATATTCAGCGGGGCCTCATTCTGTGGTTCGACGGCGAGTCGGAGATCGGCCCCCGCGCGCTGGGGCACCGCTCTCTTCTGGGAGATCCGCGGACGGAAGTATCTAAGCGCATGGTGAACGAGGTCAAGCAGCGGGAGTGGTGGAGGCCGGTAGCGCCGATCATTCTGGAGGAGGAGACGGCCGAATGGTTCGAGACGGATTATCCGTCGCGGTTTATGCTGCATACGTTCAAGGCGAGGCCGGACAAGGCCCCTCTCATTCCGGGGGTGCTGCATCTGGACGGCAGCGCCCGTGTGCAGAGCATCGGCCGTCTGGAGAATCCCCGGCTGTACGGGGTCATCGGCGAATTCCGCAAGCAGACCGGCGTCCCCGTTGTTTGCAACACGTCGCTGAACGACCGGGGCGAGCCGATCGTCAACACGATCCATGAGGCGCTCAATTTCGCCCTCCGCAAAGGCATACCGGTGGCTTATATCAACGGGATGCGCATCCGGCTGCGGAATCATGCCGGCTATGCCCAAGCCCATGAAGGCCCGTATCCCCGCCGGATCCCGATGGACGCCCTGAGCGACCGGGAAAAGGAGGCGGCGTGGAAGGAGCTGAACCCGTGGGACGTTCCCCGCGACGTGCTTTACCATTACCGGGACCCCAACGAGCAGGAACCGGCAGGTATTTACGACATCCGCAGCCGGGAAGATGCCGAGCGGCTGTGCAGGGAGGTCCGGCTGGTGCAGCGGCATAAGAAATTGTTCCGCACGATCTAAACTGGCGTAAAGGCGTGAATAACGATGCTCATACTGGGATTGGGAGGCTCCATCCACGATTTTTCCGCTTGTCTGCTGCATAACGGGAAAGTCGTTTGCGCGATCGAGGAAGAGCGGCTGTCCCGCTCCAAACAGGCTTTCGTCGATGCTTCGACCTTCCGCTGCAAAGCGGCCCGGTACTGTCTGGATTATGCGGGCGTGACCGAAAAAGAAGTCGATCTGATCATTGGCGCGGACAATATCGAAAGCCGGTATTACGCCCGGTATGTTCCGGGAATCCGGCTGATGAATCATCATCTCGCTCATGCGGCGAGCGCGTTCTATCCGTCTCCCTACGCCGATGCGGCGGTACTGGTGGCCGATGGCCGGGGCAGTTACCTGGACCGGGAGAACAAGATTGTGGAGACCGTTACTTACTATGCGGCCGAAGGTACGGAAATCCGGGAAATCCGTAAGGTGACGGGCCGGGAAAGCGACGATTTCCGCAACGTGTCCAACTCCGCCGGCCTCTTTTATTTGGCCGTGACGGAAGAGATCGGATTCGGGCCGATGTACGACGATAAGACGCTGGCCGTCTCCGCGTATGGAACCGACCGGCTGGTGGAGACGTTCCAAGCCTTCTACTCCCTGGATGACGAGGGCGGTTTCAGCCAGACTCTCGGACAGCTGGGCGAGCTCCGGAGTCTTATCCGTGCGGAGCTCGGCCGGGCGGAAACCGGCAGCGCGCTGTTCCGGGCGAAGGCGGATGCGGCTTATGCCGTGCAGGTTCATCTGGAGCGGATATTGATCCATGCGTGCCGGTATTTGCATAAGCGGACGGGCTCGGACAACCTGTGCCTGGCCGGCAGCGTATTTCTGAATCATGCGGCCGTAAACAGGCTGCTGCGGGAGACTCCCTTCAAGCGGCTGTATCTGCCGCCGGCTGCAGGCGATGCCGGAGCGGCTGCGGGCAGCGCGCTGTACGGGCATCATGTGCTGGGCGGACACCGGAGAGAGGCGCTTGTCCCGGCATCCCCTTACCTGGGGAAGCCGTATCCGGCGGAAGCTATGGAAGCCGCCGTGCGCAAGGCCGAGGATTTCCTGGAGGAAGTGAAGGCCGAAAATGTCAACGGACAGGCGGCCCGGCTGCTTTCCGAAGGGAATCTGGTCGCCGTCTTCCGGGGAGGCGCGGAGTTCGGACCCACGGCGCTGGGAAACAGGAGCATCCTTGCGGATACCCGGTTTCCCGGGAACATTTCGCGGCTGAACTCGGCCAAAAAGCGGGAAGCTTTCCGCCCCTTCGGCTGCATTCGGCTGGAAGAGGATGCCGACAAGGCGGTCCCGCCGGAGGGAGAAGGCCGATTTCAAGCGTATGCATCCGGGGCGGCCGCATCCGGCAAGCTTTGCGATCCGGGGAGTGTCCGGGCAGACCCGGCAGACCCGGCAGACCCGGCAAGCCCGACAAACCCGACAAACCCGGCAAACCCGTCAGACCTTGCGGACAAGGCAAACCGGGCGGGCCTGACGGTGGAAGGAACGGCGCAGCTGCATGCCATCTCTCCCGGATTAAATGCGGAAATGGCCGCACTTCTGGCGGAATACAAGCGCATAACCGGCTGCTCCCTGCTCCTTAACACCTCGTTCAATCTCGATGGAGAGCCGGTGGTGGAGACTCCGGCGGAGGCCGTCCGCTGCTTCCTGAAAGCGGAGTTGGATGTTCTCCTGATGGGGAACAAGCTGTATAAGCGGAAAAGAACGGAAGGGGAGGTAAAGCCGTGAAGCATTTGGACGACAAGCTGCTGCAAGAGTTCCGCCGTTTTTACGAAAGCATTCCCGACAAGAACGGCGTGTATTATCTGTTCTTCACGACAGGACTTCTTCACTGGGCGGTCAAATCGCTTGAATTCGTTCCGGCCTCGGTTCCGGTCGTCTTAATCGGGGCGGGGCTTACCGAAGAAGAGCAAATATGGGTCCGGCAAGAGATCCGGCGCCCTTTCTTTTATTTCGGGGAAAAAGTGGACGAGGGGATCGTCTGGCATTACCTGGCGGCCGTAAACAGGGAGGACTTCGGATGGCTGGATATCGACTGCTTCGTTTTGAATGACCGGCTGTTTGACGAGATGGCCCGCGTACCGCGTTCGGCCTCGATGAACTGCGTGTGGTCGTATGAGTACGGAAAAAGAGCGGTTCCCCCGGCACGTTTTGATTTTCGAATTCTTCGGACGTTCTTCCTGTTTCTTAACCGGAAGGTTATCCGGGAACTGGACGGCGGGAGTTTGCCGTGGTCGCCGCGTCCGTTTCTGCTCGATGCGCCGCCCGTCTCTTCCTCTTTTAAAAGGTACGATACGTTCCACGTGCTGGACGAAGCGCATAAAAGTGCACTGGCCCGAATCCTTCCGGAAAACGGGGACGGGACGCCGGTATTTCCCGCCCAAATCATGAAGAAGGACGGATTCGTCAGCCGCCATCTGGACACCCTGGTTCTGTACCAGCTCCTGGCACATTCCCGAGGCTATCCCATTCATCGCGTAAGGGGTCTGGATGAAGACGAGACCGCTTTGTCGGACGAAATCGTGCATATCGGCTCCGTTTCTTACTACCGTTCTTTTGCGGACCCCGGCTATGAAGTGGTCAACGGAGAAGAACGGGCCCGGTACAACGAAATCTATGAAAGAGTTCTGCTGCTGGACCATACCATAGTCAGCCAATTCGAACGGCGTCTGCCCAAATCTTACTCCGTTTACCGCAGAATGCTGGAACGGGATATCAAACGGCTGGGCATATCTCCGGAACATGTGAAGGAAGAGGCTTTAAAAAAGCTGACCGGTCAGGGAATGAGCCGGAAAGCGGCCGAACGCATCTGTGGGAGCTCTCTATGAGGACATCCGTGCGCAAAGTCCTTGTTACCGGAGCAGGAGGGTATATCGGGTGCGCCCTTGTGCCCGAGCTGGCCAAGCGGGGGTATGAAGTCCGGGCTCTGGACAAGTATGCCCGGGGCCAGGACAGGCATTTTATTCATTCCGGCGTAAGCCGGATTTATGCGGACACCCGAACATGGGGCGGCGAAGGACTTGAAGGCATAGATGCCGTGATCGATCTGGCTGCCATCTCCCATGACCGCCGGGGGGAAATGACTCCGCACGAGACGCTCGACATCAACCAGTTTACGCGTTACCGGACCGCGAAGAGATCCAGGGAAGCGGGAGCCGGGCGGTATCTGTTCATGTCCACCTGCGGCGTATACGGATTCCGGGACGACCCGGGCGGAGCGGATGAGACGGCGGTCCCTAACCCGCTGACGACTTATGCCAAAGCGGCCTGCCAATCGGAGCGGGATATTCTTCTTCTCGGCAGGGAAGGGTTTGATGTCACCGTAGCGCGTCCGGCCATCCTTTACGGCTACTCTCCGCGAATGAGATTCGACCTCGCCGTCAACGCGATGGTCCGGGAGGCGTGGCGGACCGGGACGATCACTCTCCAGGGCGGGGGCGGGCAGTGGAGGCCGTTCGTCCATCTGAAGGATGCCGTCGGGGCCGTCTGCCGTCTGCTGGAAGCTCCTGCGGAGAAGGTGTCCGCCCAGATATTCAACATCGGCTCCGGCGGGCAGAACATCCGGATCCGGGATCTGGCCGAACTTGTTGCGGCCGTACTGCCGATTCCGGTCGAGATCAGACGGGAGGGGCCCGCCGATTCGAGGTCTTACCGGATCAATACGGATAAGATCAGCGGGATGCTGGGCTGGAAAGCTTCGTATTCGCTGAAAGAAGGGATTGAAGAGCTGTACGGAAAAATCGCCCGGGGTATCGTCTGAAACGGTTGTTCTCCTCCGTCAAGGAGCTTCTCCCGACGGGACTTCTCCTTCGGGGCTTCTCCCGACAGGCAGCTCCGAAGAAGAAGTCCCGAAACCAGAACAAAGAAGCTTCCAAGCCCGCATCGCGCAGCGGGCTTGGAAGCTTCTTTTTGAATTCCGGATCCGGGTTAAAGGCGGTCGTTGAAAAGAATCATCGTATGACTTTGGGGACCGCCTCTTAGCTGTCTTTTTTATACACGAGCGGGTTATAGGGGGTGTCCGCCGTCTCGCCCGTCTTCTGTCCCCCGAAGTATTGGTTGAGGTGTCCGGTAGGATCGGACTCGAACGGGTTGACGATCACGGCTCCATCCTCGTAATACATCATCGTCATGGCTTCGCGCGTATCCTGCGTTTCGTTGGGCGGAGCATTGTGAAGCGTCCAGCCCGCGTGAAAGGTCACGTCTCCAAGTCCGATTCCACCGTAAGTCATCTCCTCCAGCCCGAGTCTATACGCCGCTTTCAGATTCTGCTTAGCGGTTTTTCCGCGATTGTCGAGCGTATGGGATCGCGAAATAAAGTGAAGCGAACCCATGGAAGCGGTAACCTCCCGGAGAGGAATCCAGGCTGTAATGGAACGGTCCGTGTCGAGCAGCATGTAGTTGTTATCCTGGTGCATGGGCGTTGCGGCCGCACCGGGCTGTTTGAAGAAGGCGGAGTCCCGGTAAATCCGGACGCCTTCCACGCCCATCAGGTCGGCGGCGATTTTGGCAAGCCGGCGGGAAGCGGCGAAGCGCCCGACATCCGGGTGGCGGAGACGCAAATTGACCGTGCCGGCATCGTCCGGACCCGAGGAGGGGATCGTATTGGTCCTATAATCCCGGATGGCTTCCAGAATGCGGGGCCGGTAGGCCAGAATTTCCCCGGGGGTGAGAACCTGCTTCAAATAAATATGCCCGTTGTCTCTGAAATAACGGATCTGCTCCGGGGTCAGCGTATAGCCGGACGATAAATCCGGCAGGACTTTGCTTGCGGATTCGGATTCCAACTGAATACCTCCTTGTGCGCGTTTACTTTTTTTCTATTATAGAATTCGGTCCGTTCCGGGCCTCAGGTTTTCTTGTCCGGTTGACGCTGTAAAAACGAAACGGGAAAGATTGTCCGATTAACGAGCAAGAAGTTCAGATTGTCCGTTCCACGGCGTTGTTAGAATGGAAATAAGTTCATGTGGCGAGGTGAAAGCATGCAGGACGGTTATTATCTTTCAACCTATTTTCATATCGGCCCCCTGGATTATTTGACGGGGACTTGTATCCGGCACGACCCCAATATGGCCCTGTTCCGCAAGGAGGGCGAAGATATCCGGCTGATCCGCTATTGGGAGCTGGAGAGATTTACGGGGCATAAGCAGCACAGGCAGTCTTTCTACAGCCGTGAGCATGCCGTAGGCGTCGTCAACGAATTGCTCGGCGCGCTCGGCCTGTCCTTCGAAGACATGACGGAAGTATGGGGAACGCCCGGTCTGGCTACGTGTTCGGATTACCACTCCTTGGACGATTACCCGGACTTGTCCTACCACAGCATCTCTCATCTGTTCTCGGCCGTAATGGCGGACAGCCGGCTGTTCTATGAAGGGAACGTACTCGGGCTGGCCGTCGACGGCATCCCGGATGACGTGGTGGACAGGGAGGCGGGGAGCAAGCCGTTTTTTGCCGGCTGTCTGGTGCGCAGGGGAGAGCTGGAACTGTTTCCGGTGCAATCCCCCGGTCCGCTGTGGGATTGGTCCAGCACGTATTACAACCTGAGAGAAGGCACGCTGATGGCGCTTGCCTATGCTTCCGAAAGCACCGTGAAGCCGGTTTCTCTGGAGCTTCCGCCGGCCTATAACCGGAATTTCAACATCTGGGAGCACGATTATTTACGGCCTCTCATCGAAGCTGCGGACCAGCTTTGGGAAAGGGACTCGCAGACAGACCCCGCTTGTACGGGCTTCGATCCCCGCTTCACGGAGAGGGAGAACAAGATTTCCGCCGTGATGAAGCAGGTGCAGGCGGCATCGATCGCCATAATGGAGCGGAATGTGGAAAATATTCTCGAATCATACGGCGTCAATCCGGAAGAGACCTATCTCGCTCTGGCGGGTGGTTATGCGCTGAATTGCCCGACGAACAGCCATCTCATGCGCAAGTACCGGTTTAAAGGCATGATCGCGCCGCCCTGCGTGAACGATTCGGGCCTGTCGCTCGGCATGGGCCTGTATGCGTTTTACCGTAAAATGTTCCCGGCGCGCATCCGGTTCAGGCTCGGTCATGCCTACCATGGCGCAGCCGGGTGCTCGCTGGAGGAAGTCCTTCAGTCCGGCACCTTCACCGATTACATCGGCGGCGTGACCCCGCTGGAAGAAAGCCGGGCGGCGCAAGACCTGTGCCACGCGCCTGTCGTGTGGTTCGACGGACCGGCGGAAATGGGGCCCAGAGCGCTTGGCGCCCGTTCTCTTCTCGGGGATCCGAGGACGCCGGCGGCGAAGGATGCGCTAAATGCCGTCAAGCAAAGAGAATGGTGGCGCCCGGTCGCGCCCGTTATTCTTGCCGGTGAGGTAGGGGAGTGGTTCGAGGAAGGCTGCCCTTCGCCCTATATGCTGCACACTTTCCGCGTAAAGGCGGGAAAGCGGGAGCTTATTCCGGCCGTCACTCATCTGGACGGCACGGCAAGGGTGCAGACGGTGGATGACGTTCCCCCCACCCGGAATTTGTACAGGCTGCTCCGCGCTTTTAAAGAAGCGACCGGTGTTCCCGTCCTGTGCAATACTTCCCTGAACGACAGAGGAGAACCGATCATCCAGGAAGTCGGGGAAGCGCTGCATTTCGCTCTGATGAAAGGCATTGAAGTGGCGTATATCAACGGCAGGCGCCTTCAGCTGGTTAACCACGGCAGCTATCAAACCCGGGCGGGGGCCGCCCCTTTTCCGCGGAAAATTAATTTCAGCCCGATGAGTCCCGAAGAGAGAGAGGATGCGTTGCTGAGGCACAATCCTCATCGAATTCCCCTGGAGATCCTGAAATTTTATATGGAACGGATCGAAAGAGGCGGGATTTCCCGGTATGACATCACCGATCCGAAGCAGGCCCGCCGGCTGATCCGGGAGGTTCAGCTGCACCGGGCGAGGCCGGGAGAACGTGGAATTCGCGATCCTGAAGCCTAGTCATTCAATACATTCGAAGGAGGCTGTTTATGACTGCGTACTCGTTAAGCGTGCAGGAGAAACAATTTTTTGCCGAGGAAGGCTATCTGGTGCTTAAAGGCGTGTATTCGCCGGAAGAAGTGAACGTTTTGAAGGAGGAGTACCACAGGGCTTGGCTCGATTCGATTCTCGACAAGAAAATCGTACAGGACCCGGAGAAGCCGTTAACGAGCCTGTTCCCGCGCATGAAGGATCTGCATAAAGATCATGCCCCTGTGCGCGAATTTGTTTTTAAAGAGAAGGCGATAGCCGCCCTGGAAGAACTGGCCGGGGAAGAAGCCCTTCTGGTATCGACAAACTTTTATTTCAAGCCTCCGGGTTCGGCGGGCATGCCGTTTCACCAGGATAACTACGGGATCGGCGTTCTGCCGGGCACCTGTTATGCGATATGGGCGGGCCTCGATCCGGCGGATGTGTCCAACGGAGGCATGAGGATTGTAAGGAAGACCCATGCGCTGGACCTCCAGGTTCCGGAGAAAGTGTACACAACGGCCGAGGATACCTTCGGCGGCTATGTTCAGACGCTGACCGTTCCCGAAGAACATGAACTTATCGAGCTGCGGACAGAGCCGGGGGATGTCGTGATTTATCACGGAAATTTGGTCCACGATTCGGCGGACAATGCGAGCGAGGTTCTTTTCCGTCATTCGATTATCAGTCATTTCGCCGGGGCCGGTGCCGAGAAGACGACGCTTAATTTCAATTATCTGATGAACAAAGAAGGCCAGCGGGTGCGCAAGCGGATGAACGCGGGCGCCAACTTGGGCAGAAAGGGGGAGTGACCGATGCATGAGAAGCTGCCGGAAGACAAGCTTACCACGTTCGCAAGCGAGGGCTATCTCGTCCTGAGCGATGTGTATACACCGGAGGAAGTCAGCGAATTAATCCGTCAGTTTGAACTGCATTGGGTGCAGCTCACGGCTTCCGGGCAAATTATCCAGAACGGAAACCGTCCGCTCGAAAGTCTGTATCCACGTCTCCGGGATTACCACCGGAAGAATGAAATCATTAAGCGGTTAACTCTCAAACCCCAGTTGTTCGCTTATCTGGAGCAGCTCATCGGTGAAGAGGCGCTCATTATTTCGACCAGCTATTATTTCAAATCTCCTTCGACGAGAGGTCTTCCCCTGCATCAGGATAATTACGCTTTCGGCGTATCGCCGGGAACGACTTATGCCGCATGGATTTCGCTGGATTTTTCCGATGAGGGCAACGGGGGCATGACTTTCGTGCCCGGTACCCACTCGTTGGACCTGCAGGTACCCGAAGGCGACACTTCCGACGTCCGCCGGTATTTTTCCGATGAAGGCCAGTGGCTCAAGGCTTACGAAACGGCGGAGATGGCGGAGGTGGCCACGAATCCGGGGGATGTTATTTTTTTCAACGGGAATGTTGTCCACGGCTCTTCCGACAACTTGTCCAGACACCGCTTCCGCAGGTCGCTGCTCGTTCATTTTACCGGGGTGAGCGTGGAGAAGCTTGCGCTTAATTTTAACAATCTGATGGATAAAACGGGCGCCAGAGTGCGCAGAAGGATCAATACGGATACGAAAATTACCGAAGGCCAGGAATCGGTGTTTTCCATTCAGGAAGCGGATTATTTTGCCGGGTGGAGGTAGAAAGAGGCGTGGAGAAAGAAGGTGACAGGATGCTCATTCGAGTACCGCTCGAAAAGGTGGAGCAGGCCGGAGATCTGATTCAGCTTATGGAAAAAATCTATTATCTGTCCGATCGCATTACGAACGTCAGCTGGGATGAACGGGCTTTGACGATCGAGTACGACGGTGCGGACGAAGAAGAGGTGGCCGGCCGGCTGGAAGCCTTGTGCGCTTCCTTGTCCGGCCGCCGGAAGCTTCCCTACCGGAAGCTGAAAGATAACCGCAGGGACGGGCAGGCAGCCGGTCGCGCGAAAACGGGGACCGGAGCGTCATCCTCCCGGGAACGGGATAGTGAAAGCGCCAAGGAGGCTCATGTTTTACTGGAGCAGGCGCTTGTGAAGCTTCTGCGGAGCCGTGCGCATACGTACGGGGCGGCTCTCCGCAGATACCCGGCGATGATGCCAGAATCCGTCCTGCAGAAGAGCGGATATATCCGGAATTTCCCGCAGAATGTTTATGCCGTAGGGGAATTCCGGCATCAATTCGATACGATGCAGGAGATTCGTTCCCGGCTCGAGGACAACGCACCGCTGCATAAGCTTTTGCAGCCGAGCGGCATGTACCTGCAGCCCTGCATCTGTTACCACGTGTACGAGGAACGGAGCGGGAAGCGAAGCGGCAGCCCTGCGGCGAGCGGAAGCGGTACGGGGGCGGCGGGGGCGGTTTCATCCGGCCCGAACCTCGCGCTCTACTCCGCTTACGGACCGTGCTTCAGACACGAGCACGCCAGCCGGATAGACGATTCCCGGCTGCGTGAGTTCGGGATGTTCGAGATCGTGTACATCGGCGGGGCGCAGGAGGTAAGGGATATGCGGCTGAAGCTGCTGGAGGACACGTGGCGCCTTTTTGAACAATTGGGGCTGGAGGGATATGTGGAGACAGCGTCGGATCCCTTCTTCCTGCCCGAGGATACGGACCGCCGGCTGTTCCAGCTCGCTGCGGAATCGAAATTCGAGCTGAGTTTTGCACCTGGCGGAGAGAGCGCAAGCGATTATGCGGTCGCGTCTTTCAATGTATGCGGCGACGTGCTTTGCAAAGCGTTCGGCATAACCGGGGAAGCGGGAGAAGCCAGCGAAGCCGGTGAGGCCGGTGAGACTGTGGAAGCCGTGGAAGCCGCTCCCCTTCATTCGGGCTGCGCGGCCTTCGGGGTGGACCGCTGGGTACAGGCTTTGGCCGAAACGCACGGATATAAAGCCGGAACCTGGCCGCAGCTCATCAGGGAGCACCTGTAAAGATGGATACGAGACACTTTCTTCCTGTCGTGGAGTCGCCGGGTTTCGAGACCGAATGCTATCACAACATCCGGCTGAGCCTTCTGCTTGCGCATGACCGGACGCTGCCCTGGTACCACAGTCATTTTATGAACCTGACCCTCAAATCGACGGGGGCCGATCTGTTTCCTGTCGTCCGCTTTGAAGAGCATCTCGACGTCTACTCGGAAGTTCTCGAGGAAACGCCTCTTGTCCGCTGTGAGGATTGGGTGGAGACGGCACGGAAAACGCTGGGCGAAGGCCGCTATATGATCGTGTATTTTAACTGGAGAAATATCCCCTGCTCCCGCTATTACAACAAGCAGGATATGTTTCATGAAGCGCTCGTGTACGGCTTCGACGATGAGCGCGGGGTTTTTCACTTTCTCGCCTTCGACGTGAACGGCAAAGGATACGGAAGCTCGGAGGTTCCCTACGGCCTGTTCGGCCGGGAAATGGCCAGATTGGCCGATGAAGATATGCATGCCCAGCGCTGGTTTGCTTTCTACGGGTTTCCCGCGTCGGTTATCCGGCTCAAAGATGCGCTCCCGTCCCGTCCCGATACCCGGAACATGTACTTTGCCCTGGAGAGGGGCAGGGTTCGGGGGAACGGTTCGCTGGATGAGACGTTTGCGATGGGCCATCACGTCAACGAGGTTCTGTCCGTTTATTTCCGGCAGCTTGCGGAGGGAAGGCCTCTTCAGGCAAAGGAATTCATTTACTGGAACATTATCGTTCACAAAATGATTCTCCACAAAAGCCTGATGCTGCAAAGGATTGTTTATCTTCAGGCGGGGACGGATTCCAGTCAGCTCGACCTGCTGAAAAATTTGTATATCAAGGCCAAAACGGAGATGGACCGGGCCAAGTGGACGAGCATCAAATACCAACGGACGAAAGCATCCGTATACCTGCATCAGCTTGCGGACAACTTTCAGACCCTGTACGAGCTTGAAAAACGGGCTTCCGCCATGCTGATGGAGTTTCTCACGCTGTCCCATTTGAAATGAAAATCTGAATCGTCGAGGTGTAAGCATGGACCAAACAGCCATGGAAGCTGTGATTATTGAACATGTGAAACAGATTTTGCCCCAGCAGATCGAGATTGAGCCGACCACCAAACTTCTCGAAACGGGAATCGACTCCATGAGTTTTATCCGGCTTGTGGTTTTGCTGGAGGAAGCTTTCAACATCGTGATCGAAGACGAGGAGATTCTTCTCGAGAATTTTACCAGTGTGGAGACGATCCGGAACCTAATTCGGAAATGCCTGGACAGCAAAGGGTGAACCGGACGGAACGTACGCCAACAGAAGACGAAGAGGTCATGGTCAAAAGCAGAGTAACCGGCTGGGGGATATGAGATAGTAAAAGTACCCCGGGGAAACAAAAAAACAGCCACTCAAGGAGGCAAAAGCATGAAAACCGCATCGTTCAAAAAGAATGCCAAGCAAGTGACCATGACACTGGAGAACTCCAACAGTAAAACGTACCTGGAGTTGCTGGACGGACGTTCCGAAGAGCTTCAATTCACTCAGGTAGCGCCGACCGAGTTCACCGTCAACGATTCCGAATTCAGCCTGAAATCGGGCATCAATGTAGAACTGGGCATTAAAAACGTCGATCTTGTCGCGACTTCGAGCGTGATCTGGCCGGGACAAACCATCCGCGTCCGCGGTGGTCTGCACGGTCAAGGCGCTGCCATGAAAGCCCAAGCCACAATCCCGTTCAACAAAAAAATGGCGGACGGCGTTCAAGGCGAGTCTTGGCTGTACTGGGTGATCGAAACTCCGGAAGGCGAATTCCACAACAAGCAGGCGATTCACATGAAAGGCACCCTGAAAGGCCTGCCTCCGAAAAACGCCACGTTCTATTCGGACAGTGTCACTCCGCTGTTTGACAGCGAAGACAATCAAGTGGGAACCGTATACGGATGCCTGCAATCTAACTAATCGAGCGGTCACGGGAGGGGTCATTAACACGGGCCCCTCTTTCTTACTTGAAAATTGCCGTACGAGAAGGAGAATGCGATGTACGACGTGATTATCGTGGGCGCGAGATGCGCCGGAGCTTCGCTCGCTTCCTTTCTGGGCAGGCGCGGACACTCGGTTCTGCTGGTCGATCAATTTCCGTACCCGAACGCGACAACTTCAACTCACATCCTGGGCGAGAGCGACGTGTACGAGAGGCTCGGAATTCTCGGGAAAATGGAGTCCGCCGGAGCGCCTTCCTTAACGCGGATGCGGGTGGATTTGGAAGGGACTGTTTTCGAATCGGATATTACGGTAACGAAAAGGGCCCTGGGACTCCGCAGAGAGCTGCTGGACCCTCTGCTTCTGCAAAGCGCAGCCCGGCACCGGCACGTTGAAGTGCGGCTTAACACCAGAGTGACGAAGATTTTACTGGAGAACGGACGAGCTGCAGGCATCGAATGCCGGAGGAAGGACGGTCGGCTTCAGCGTTTCGCCGGAAAAGCCGTAATCGGTGCGGACGGCCGATATTCGGCGGTAGCCAAAGGGGTGCAGGCTCCTCTGGAGACAGAAACGGAACGGCCGCTGCACGGGGTTGCTTACGCATATTTGTCCGGTGTGCATCGGCTGCCCGTTCCGGCGGTCGAATGGTACTGGAAGGGTTCGTCCGTCGTCCTGTGCAATCCGATCGACGGCTTGATGCACTGCGCAGCCATCATGTATCCCCCCGAGGAACAGGAGCGGATGACCCGCCCGGGACGAGGGGAATTCATGGAAAGGCTGCTGGAAATCCGTACCCTGGCGCCGAGATTGGCGGAGAGCGGAATGGAAGGAAGCGTCCGAGGAATTCCCCCGGGTAAAAGCTTTATCCGTAAAGCTTACGGCTGCGGATGGGCGCTGGCGGGGGATGCCGGGGCTTTTCTGCACCCGGTAGCCGGCGTCGGAATCGACAATGCCGTATGCACGGCGGAAATCCTGGCGGAAGAGCTGCATGCTTTTTTCACGGGGGAGAAAGAGTGGGAAGAAGCGATGCGTAGCTATGAAGAGCAGCGCAACGACCGGATTTATCCGCAGTATCGGCATTCGCTGGCCACGCTGGATATTGCAGGCGACCCCTTTACGGAAACGTCGGCCGGCGCGCTGAAGATGCTGGCGACTTTCCCGAGTCTGGTCAAGAAAATCGGCATGCAGGCGGAAGCCGTCATTTCACTTTTATCTGGAGGCCAAAGTCATGATTGAATGTCCAACGGACCGTACACGGAATGTCACCTATCTGGAAGCTACCCCGGAGCAAGTATGGCGGTCGATCGCCACGACGGGAGGAACTAATACGTATCTCACCTACTCCTCCTCGACAACGGGCGATCCCTCCCTGCCGCAGGCGGGAGATGTCTACACGCTTAATTACGGCGACATCGAGAACCAGTCTGTCGTTGTGGAAAGCGTACCTAACCACCGTTTCGTCCTGTCGGACGCTTATCAATCCCTGGCACCCGACGGAAAAGCGGAGACGTTCTACGTGAACACGGCTTTTGACCTTGAAGCATTGGACGGGTTTGTCAAATTGAGTCTGCAGGTGCAGGGATTTGCCGACGACACGTACGGGCAGTGGCTGCGCGAGTGTCTGGAAATGGGCTGGCGGCGGTCTTTGATGAATTTGAAGTCGGTGCTGGAACTAGGCCTGGATCTGCGGACGGAATTATTCAGTTATCCGCGGCTCGGCGTAACCAACTGCACGGTGAACAAGGAACAGAGCCGGGAAACGGGAGTATCCGCGGGGGGCGGAAATTATTTGCTGGAAGTATTCCCGAACAGTCCCGCACAGAAAGCGGGGCTCCGCGCAAACGATGTCATCCTCGACATCGGGGGACGGGGAACGGCGACCTACGGCGATTTTGTCCGTGTCATCTCGTCTTATTCCGGTAAAAAGGGGCCCGTATCGGTAAGGTTCAGCCGCAGCGGCAAACAGCATGAAACGACAGTCTGGCTGTCTGTAGAAGAGCAGTTTACCGGTTTGAATAAGGAGAGCCTCTCCCTGGAGGAAATTAAAAACAGGCGCGAGCTTATCGCGAAAAGCCGGTCGGCTTCCGGAGCGATCTGGTCCGGAGCGGAGGGCCGGGAAAGCGGAGAGCGGGAAACCGGAGAGTAGAGTCCGAGGACACCGGAGCTGAATGAAACGAAGGAGCGTGAGTGAAAATGATCGGGGATGACCGGAGTGCGGCAGCCGGACTGGACAGGGAGTACACTCTTACCGGCGAGCAGATTAGCCGCTATCGCAGGGACGGGCATGCTTACCTGGAAAAAGTCTGTTCGGCCGAGGAAGTAAAAACTTACCGCCGGGCGGTTACGGAAATTTACCCTTCTTTCACGGCCGATTCCTATCCGCCGGACGAACGGGAGTTTTACGGAGTGGAACGGGCCTTTCCGACCGTGATGAACATGTGGGAGAGAAGTTCCAAGGTGAGAACCTTCACCTTCGCCCGCCGTTTTGCCCAAATCGCCGCCGACTTGATGGGCGTGGACAGACTGCGGCTGTACCACGATTCGGCTATTTTTCTGGAGCCGGGAGGAGGAGCGATTCCCTGGCACCAGGATAGTCCCTACATGCTGCAGATGGACCCGGACATGACGATGACCATGTGGATGCCGCTTGTCGATCTGCCGGCGGAGCTCGGATCGATGCGTTTTATGTCGGGCTCGCACGAGCTGCCTTCCGATAAGCATACGAATCTGCTTCTGCAGGCTTACCGGAAAGGGCTGGCCGAGGTGCACTACGGGGCGATGCCCGCCGGAGACGCGACCTTCCATTCGGGCTTGACCCTGCATTATGCGGCGGCCAACCGGACCTCCATCGTGAGGGAGGTCGCCACGATTATTTACGTTGCGGACAACCTGCAAATCGTTGAACCGGATACCGAGGCGAGGGCCTATCACCTGAGACGGATTTTCCCCGGAATGAAGCCCGGAGATACAGCCGTCAGCCCTTGGACGCCGCTCGTATTCGACCGGTTTGCAGAGTCCGGCGGCCAGACGGAAAGGAAGGGATAAGATGGAGAACACGCATGGTTTTGATGCGCTGGAGCAGGAATTGAGCGTGTCGCGGGAGGACATCGACGGGTTCCGCAGGGACGGGCATCTGCTCCTGAGACAGTTGGCCTCGGAGGAAGATATCGGCGGGATCCGGGAAGCGTGCCGGCGCGAGATCGCCCGGCTGGACGACGGGCTCAGGCTGCAGGTGATGAATGTCTGGGAGAAGGATGCCGCCGTGAAGGCGTTTGTATTCGCCCGGAGATTTTCCCGGATTGCGGCGGATCTTCTTGGTGTGGACGGAGTCAGGCTGTATTTCGACCAGGTTTTCTTTAAAAAACCGGGGGCGGGCGCAATGCCTCTGCACCAGGCCAATCAGTTCATGCTTGAGCTGGACCCCGATTCCGTCATTTCGATGTGGATGCAGCTAACCGATATTCCGGGAGAAAGGGGGCCGCTCTCCTACGTTGCCGGTTCGCATCTTCACGAGAAGCTCCGGGGCGCCAAAAATCCGCTCCTCGCAGCCATGCGGCTGGGGCTCTCGGAGAAGCCGTGCGGTCCGATGCGGGCGGGCGATGCTTCCTTCCATACCGGCTGGACGCTTCACGGCGCTTACGGCAACGATACGGACATCACGAGAGAGATGCTCATTGTGACCTGGTTTGCCGAAGACGCCCGGATTACGGATCCCGGGGACAGCGCCGGCAGGAATCCGCAGCTTCAAAGCCTATTCCAAGGCTTGGAGCCGGGCGGCAAGGCGCAGGGACGGCGGCTTCCGCTGTTGTTTTACCGGCCCTACCGGGATGTGGTCAAGCTGGTTCATCAAGCGGAGGAGGATGCGGAATGAACGGAGCCGTTCACGATGACTTGCCGCCTCTAAGCGACAGCTACGCACTGCCGGAGGGCCTGATTGCACAGTTCCGGGCGAAAGGGCACGTCTGCATCAGGCAGGCGGCCTTCATCCATGAAATCAGCGCCTACCGTCCGCATATCATCTCGGCGGTGGAGGGCTACGCGGGAGACCGGAGCGTCCGGCCGCATAAGCAGCTGTATATGAACCTCTGGGAGGAAGACACGCGTGTCCGGCAGTTCGTATTTGCGCGCCGGTTCGCCAAGCTGGCGGCGGATCTCATGGGCGTTACGGGAGTCCGGCTGTACCTGGACCAGGCGAACTTTATCGAGCCGGGTGCGAGCATAACGCCTTGGCATCAGACCGAGGCTTATATGCTTGAGCTCGATCCCGCGCAGGTCATCACCATGTGGATGCCCCTGGTGGATCTGCCGGAGCCCGGCGGGCCGGTGACCTACCTGTCCGGCTCGCATCTTCTTCCGGGAGGAGCATCCAAAAATCCGCTGCTGGAAGCGAAAAGAGCGGGACTCCCGGAAGAGACCTACGGACCGCTGAGGACCGGCGACGCCACGTTTCATGCGGGGCGTCTGCTGCACAGCGCTCCGGGGAACGGCGGGGCCTTCACTCGCGAGGTGATGACGGTGACGTATTTTGCAGACGGGGCGAGAATCCTGGATCCCGAAGACAAATCCGGCAGAGCCCCGCACCTCAAACGCCTCTTCGCCGGAACCGGGGCGGGACAGCCGGCCGAAGGCCCGCTGACGCCCCTGCTTTACCACAGGCTTTTTTAAGAGGAGGAAACCAGGTGGAAGATTCTCTTTTCACGGCAAATTTGCACGAGGAGATCGAGCTGTCTCCCGGACAGATAGAAGAATACCGCAGCAAGGGTCATGTTTATGCCGGACGGGTCGCCGCGGAAGAAGACGTGGCGGCCCTGCGCCCCCTGGTGAGGGAGCTGGTTCGGACCTGCGTGCAGGAAGACCGGCCGCTGGAGGAACGGGACGATTTCGGCAAAGCTTTTCTCCAGCTGATTAATTTATGGCAGAGGGACGAGGCCGTGAAGAAATTCGTCTTTGCCCGCAAATTCGCCCGGATGGCCGCCGATCTGCTGGAAGCGGACGGGGTGCGGCTGTACCTGGATCAGATTTTTTACAAGGAGCCGGGAGGCGGCCCTACGCCATGGCATCAGGATGGCGCGTACATGCTCCGATTCAAGCCGGACAAGCTCATTACCCTCTGGCTGCCTCTGACCGATATCCCGGACGAGATGGGCTCGCTGCGGTTCATTTCCGGTGCGCATGAGATCGAGCGGATGAAGCATTCCGGCAACATTCTGCTGGATGCGGTCCGCAGAGGGCTGCCGGAGACGGATTATAAGGGAATGAAGGCGGGGCACGCGACGTTTCATTCCGGATGGACACCTCACAGCGCGCTGGCGAATCCTACGGACTCCATGCGTGAAGTCCTGACGATCACGTATATAGCAGAGGATGCGGTTATAGCCGACCCGGAGGATAACGAGGCACGCCGGAAGCATCTGGAGACGTACTTTCCGGGGCGAAAGCCGGGAGAGCGTGCGGACAGCCCGCTTAATCCGGTTCTGTACAGGAGGGAACGGCCTGCCCGGTCTGCGGCTGAATCTGCGGCTCAATAAAGGAAGAATTGTGTGCAAACGAAGCAGAGAGAAGCGGCGGCGGGACCTTTACAATGAAAGCAACGGAAAGTTTGGAGGGGGAAGCAACGTGTCCGCGAAAGATCAAATACGTCTGTTTTTAAGCGATCAAGGCTGCGGTATGCTGCCGGTCGAAGAGATTAGCGAAGAAAAACGGCTTTTCGATATGGGATTCGATTCGCTGAGGTTTATGGAACTTGTCGTGCTTATCGAGGAGCATTTCGGGGTCCAGTGGCCGGACGAAGCGCTGGAAATCAGCGGCAGTACGCAGGTCAGGGACATCGTTTGGGCGCTTGAAGGCTGTTTATGAGCTCCCGCCCGGACTACCGTCATTTGCTGACGATGCTGCCCCATCAGTTTCCCCTCCGGGTTCTGGACGAGGTGAAGGACTATTCGCCCGGTAAATTTCTTGTAGCCGGATGCAGCCCGCTGCCGCTGAAGATTTACTTCGGCAACACGGACACCATTCCGCCAACCCTGCTGATCGAGGGGCTTGCCCAAGCGTGCGTCATCTTGACCCAACTGGAGACGGTGCCTCTGGAGGAAGATGAAGTTCCCCTGCTGGGAGCGATCAAGGCCAAACTGCTCCAACCGGTATCCTGGCAGGAACCCATTACTTACAAGGTAGAACCCGTCCGTATTTTAAGCAAAAAAGCGATCTTTACCGGCACTTTGTACCGGTCGGACGGAACAACGGCGGTATCGGCCGAACTTAGCGTAGCTGTTGCCGCGACATCAAATTCATAATAGGCGGGGACCATCGTATGCCGGCAGAGGCTTATTTGCATGATGCAAAACCTTGGACCATGGTGGACCGGATTATCGGAGAAAGCGATAGGGCCATCTCAACTTTGAAGAATATTTCCAGTAGTGATTTCTATTTGATCGGACATTTCCCTTCATACAGTGTGTATCCCGGTATGCTGATGGTGGAATGCATTCTTCAATCGGCCGAGCTTCTGCTGCGGCGGCAATCGCCCGGAAGGCTAAAATCCTGCCTGTTCGGCGAGGTCGCCTCGCGTTTCCTCAGTCCGGTCGTTCCGGGGGATTCCGTGAGATTTGACGTCGGCTTTACAGCCGAAGGAAGCGAGCTGGCGGCTGTCGGCAAGGTCGGCAGCCGCACCGTGATTCACTGCAAAATGAAGCTGCTGCGGGAGGAGGGGGAAAAGGATGAACGGAGATGAAAGGCTGGTGGAGCTCTACGACCAGGGAAAACTGGCGGGAGTCCTGCACCTGCCGCCCGAGCACCTCAGACCTTGTCCGGTGATCATCTACTGTCCGGGCAAAAACGGCGAAAGGTACGAGGTGCACCGGCTCGCCGTAAAATTTGCCCGGAGATTGGCGCAGCAGGGGATCGCTTTTCTGCGTTTCGATTATTACGGAATCGGTCTGAGCGACGGGCATTATTTCGACATGACGACCTCCGGTAAAATCTCGAATGTGCGGAAAGCCTATGAGTTTGTCTGCAATCATCCGGATCTGCTGGAGAAGGATGCCGTCTTCCTGGGATTCAGCGATGGAGCCAGGATCGCCTTGATGGCCGCACTGGGATGCGTGGTAGAGAGGCTTGTCCTGTGGAGTCCGCTGTTTTTCGAATTCGGAGGAAATTATCCGAGCGGAAAACATCCCCGTTTTATCCGGCATCCGGAAGCGGGCAGGCTGGTTATGCCGTGGGCCGGCCTATGGGTCGGGATGGATTTTTACCGGGATTTGCAGAGCATGGACACCGAAGGCGCCCTGAAATCTTATAGGGGTTCTTCCGTCCTCATCTACGGAGACGACGATCCTCTCATCCTGGAGGAAATGGAACTGTCGGAATCCCGCCGGTCGGCGATTTACAGGCAATCCCCGCGGAACCGGGTAGTCGGAGTTCCGGAAGCGGGTCATCTGTTTACATCAAGGCCGCTGGAGGAGACGCTGATGGAACACACGACTTCCTGGCTCCGTTCGGAGCGTCTGGTTAGGGGAGGGTAAATCATGTGGAAGCAAAGAAGATTCGGCCGTGACCGGGGCATCTACGGACTCGTGGAAGAACTTAACGGCCCCGGGAACGATCTCGTTATGATGTTCGCTGGATTGGGCCAGGCGATGAGCGAAAAAAACTATTTCTTCTCTAACCTGCGCAAGTATTTAGCCCGGAGCGGAGTAAGGGTCGTTCAATTCGACTACCGCGGCCACGGGGACAGCTTCGGCGAACTGGGGGACACGACGGTGTCCGGCATGAAGCGGGATGCGCTCGAAGTGCTTGCCGAGGTTCTGGAAGAGCGCCCGGCGGAGAGGATTTTCCTGATCGGCAACGCCCTCGGCGGGATCATAGCCCTCCAGACGGCAGCCGCGCTGCTGAAGAAAGGGGATGCTGCTCCCGTCTGCATTCCTGTACTGCTGGCGCCTCCCTTCCGGAAATTCCCCGGGAAGGAAGTTTTGTTCGGGCGGGAGGCTCTTCAGGCTCTCGTGCGTGAAGGAAAGCTCGACGCCCAGCTTCTTGTGCCGGGCTTCGACTATTATACGCTGAGCGACTTTAACCGGGAGCCGTATGACTTTTTTATGGCCTGGGGAGCCCACATGCTTTATTTGCACGGGCAGTGTATTTCCGCCGGCATGCTGGACGAGCTTCTTGAGCTGGATACGGCCCGTCTAGTCAGAGAATACGGCGGACCTCTGCACATTATGTGCAGTAGTGAGGATGACGACGCCCGGATAATGGCAGAGGAATTGGACCATGTCACTATGCACAGGATGCGGGGGTACCGGTATTTTTACCAGCATCCCGCGGCAATGGACCAATGGTTAGCCGAGGCGGCCTCCATTGTACGGGGCGATAACGGGGAGAGTGAGAAATTTTAATGGAAGAAACCCGGAAAACAATAGCGCAAACCATCCTGTCCCAAAAAACCGACTGGCGGTTCCCGGACGGCGAAGGATTATCCCAGCGCACGCTTGACTGCAGACAGCTCTGCATGATGGAGGTGCTTAAATGGAAAGGAGAGCGGCAGCTTACGCCCGTTTTCCTGAACGCCTTCGACTGCGAGTCGAACGGGCTCATGCTGAGGCGCAGGGAGCCCGAGCCGGGGAGAGGCTGGAGGCTGACGAAATATTCTCCTTTGAACACGGAGGGGCTGTATCCTCTAATTGATTCCGTCTTCGATCACGAAGGCTATTGTCTGCTGTTTTACAACGCGAAGGCGGCCGTTTTTTCCTCGTATTACGGGAAGCACGATATCGTTCATTGGTCGCTGCTGGTTGATTATGACGAGGCGGGGGCGACCCTGGTCGATGACGAAGGGGCTCCGGCTTTTTTTAACGGGTATATCGGCAAAATTCCCTGGGAAACGCTGATGAGCGCTCATGCGGACTCGGAGAAGGGCGGTGTCGCGATACTGGGGCGCCGGCCGGGGTACGCGAAGACTTGGGAGGAAGAATTCCTCTCGCTGGTTCAGGCTTCGGTACAGAACATGGTCGATCAGCAGGGACTTAAGAATCTGGAGAACTTCGTAAAGGCGGTTGCGGAAAGTCCGCCGGAAGCCCTGATCCCCGTGCTGGAAACGCTGGAGTTCGACGTCCACTATTTCCGCCGGTTGAGGGAACTGTGGAAAACGGCCGTGGAGAACGGCACCGTACCGGACCGGTACATAGCCCCCGGCTGGGTGGAGGAGCTCGTTTACGTCTGCAAATCATGGTCGCTGGTTATGGGAGTTCTGGCTAAGTGGAAAAGGCAGCCGGACAAAGACTACTCGGCCAAACTTACCGATTACCTCGGGCAAGCCCTTGAAAGCGAAAAGGGGTTTTACCGGGAGCTACGACATCTGGTATGAGGTGAACCATGAAAGAGGAGTTCAAACGGATTGCGGACACGATTGTGAGCCATTCCCTGAGGCTTCGTCCGGGGGAAAAAGTGATGGTCAAAGTCCGCGGAGACGCGGCGGACTTGACCGAAAGCCTGATCGCGCGCATCTATGAGGCCGGAGCGGTGCCTTTTTTGCAGACGACGGGTGTAGAGGAACTTAAATGGCTGCTGGAGGGAGCTTCCGAGGAGCAGATCCGCCAATGGGCGGAGCATGACCTGGGCCTTGTCGAAGCCATGGACGCGTATATCGGGATTCATTCGGAAGAAAACATCTTCGAGATGGAAGATGCGGATCAGACGCGCTACGGCTACTACGTGAAGCATTATCTTCAGCCTTTGACGATGACGATGGCATCCAAGCCCAAATGGGTGCTGCTCCGCTATCCTACCCGGGGAATGGCCCAGCAGGCGGGCATCGGAACCGCGAAGCTCCGGCAAATCTATGCCTCGTCCTGCCTGATGGATTACGGGGCGCTCCAAGAAAAGGCGGAACCGCTCCGGAAGCTGCTCGGGCGGACCGGCCGTATCCGTATCGTCTCGCCCGGGACGGATTTGTCTTTCTCCGTGAAAGGCATGCCCTCTTTCCTGTGCGACGGCCGCTACAATCTTCCCGACGGGGAGCTGTTTACGGCGCCGGTGGCCGGCTCGGCGGAAGGCCGGATCACGTTCAATGTGCCTACAAGCTGCATGGGCAAAACGTTCGATTCCGTCGCGCTCACGTTCCGGCAGGGCCAAGTGACCGAATGGTCGGCGGACGATACCGAAGCGCTGACCGGCATTTTAAAGACGGACGAGGGAGCTTCCCGCCCGGGTGAATTCGGCATCGGGCTGAATCCCCATATCCGCCGGCCCATGCGCAGCCTGCTGTTCGACGAAAAGATGGCGGGAAGCATTCATCTTGCCTTGGGACAAGCGTACGAGATGGCCGATAACGGGAACACATCGGGCTTACATTGGGACCTCGTTTTATGCCAGTTGGAAGCTTACGGAGGCGGCGAACTTTATTTTGACGATGTATTGATCCGTAAAAACGGTTATTTCGTCGTGCCGGAATTGGAACCGTTAAATCCTTGAGCGGGAGGGAAGCGGATGGCTCACCTGTTTATCGCGGTCCAGAGGGTACTGGGACACGTAGTTCCGGCCTTGGCCATCGGACAGCAGCTTAAGAAGAAGGGGCATGAGGTCACGCTGGTTACTCACCCGGCCAATGAGGAGCTGGCCGTGCGTGCGGGACTGGCCTTCCTGCCGGCGGAATGGGGGAAATTTCCGGAGATGTTTATCTATGAGCAGGCTCTGGAAATGGACGCGCTGCTTTCCGGCAGGGAAGTCGACTGGGTGATTTGCGATTCCTCCCAGGCCGCCCCCGCTTATGCGGCGGAGAAAAGAGGGATCCCCTGGATCAGCCTGCAAACGACGGTTCCTTATCCCGAAGAAGCGCTCCCCGGCAGCAAAACCGTCTTTAACCGGATGAGGAAGAGCTACGCCCGGGAACTGAACGGGGTCAGACTGAGACTGGGACTCCCTCTGCTCACGGATGACAGGAGAACGCGGGGAGATCTGGCGGGGCTGTCTCCCCGGCTTCATCTGGTCAACGTCCATGCCGTGCTGTACTCGGAGGAAGGCGGTATTCCGGAGCAGTCCGTGTTTACCGGGAGCTGCACGCTTGAGACCGGAGACCACAGCAGCCGCATAAGTGCGGCGTCCCGGATAGAGCCGAACCCGAACCCGAACCCGTACCCCGGGCGTCCCACCGTTCTCGTCTGCGCTTCTTCGACGGAACGGCATGATTCCAGGGAGGTCATGAACCGCTATATCCGCGCGGCCGTGAGTTTGTCGGAGGAGAATTCATTTAATCTGATCGTTGCGGAACATAAGCCGTACGAAGGGGAGCGGCCTCTGCCTTCCCATGTCCGCTGGATAACGGCTTATCCGAATCACGATCTCCTGCTGCCCCTTGCGGACGCCGTCATTACGCACGGAGGCTGCGGCACCGTACAGTCCGTCATGAGGTACGGCGTTCCCATGGTTGTGATTCCTCTCGCGTCCGACCAGCATCTTCTGGCCCGGACATGCGAGCGCCTCGGAATCGCCCTGACAGTCGGTCCGGAGGAAGCGGAACGCGGGCGGATCGGGCAGGCGCTGCACAGTCTGCTGGCGGAGGGGAACCCGTACACGCCGCGGGCCAAAGAACTGGCGGCGCTTATGGAGCGGGACAACCCGAACGAAACGGCCGTCCGCGCCATCGAACAAGTTCTGCAAAATAATTCGTAAAGGATGAAGCGCATGTTGACCGGAGAAGCGGCACTGGAAGTCATTCAGAAAATCGGCGAGCTCGATAGCGTGGAGATGGATACCAATTTTCTGGAAAAAGGAATAGATTCCGTTAAGGTCGTTGAAATTCTGATTGAGTTCGAAATGATGTTCAATATCGACGTTCTGGACGATCAGCTGAACCTGGACGAACTGTCGACTCCCAAACACATTCAAGACTACGTGAACGGAATTATCGCCAAGTAGCGCAGAGTCGCCAATAAAGCCGAGTAACTCTCCCTTCGACCTTCTATGCTTAAAGAGAGAAGGGGAACCTACCCCGCTAAACGGAAGGAGGGGCACATTGAGGAAGGAAATTATGACAGGCGAAATGATGGAGCACTACAGGGAAAAGGGATTCGCGGTCATTCCCGGGGTGTTTTCGCCGGACGAAGCAGTGGAGATCAAGCGGGCCTTGAAAGAAGTATGGACGCAGGGCATCCGCAGCCGCACGATTCTGCAAAGCCTGGTATTTCCGCTGGAAAGCTTATTCCCGCCCTTGAGGAATGTGCATCAGAGCCATGAGGCGCTCAGACGGTTCTCGCTCGATTCCAGAGCCTTCGGCACGGCTGCCCGGCTGCTCGGCGAGAATGCGCTGCTTGTCGGAACGACGGGGTTTTATAAATGTCCGGGGGCCAAGCAGTTGCCCCTGCACCAGGACAATTACGATATCGGGGCCGAGCCTGCTCCGGGCTGCGCTTTCTGGGTGTCCCTCGACGGGGCGTCCCCGGAAAACGGCGGGCTTCGGATGGTTCCGGGCAGTCACCGCCTGGGACTGCTGAAACCCCGGGCTCCGGGCAGCCGTTCCACGTACGGGCAGTCGGTTCCGGTTCCCGATCGTCACACGGAGGTCGATCTGACCACCAAGCCCGGAGACGTGGTGGTGTTTAACGGCTACACGGTCCACGGCTCCCATGCGAACCGGACCCGGTACGGGTTCAGGAATTCTCTCGTGATGCATTTCGTCGGCGAAAGCGTCAGAAGTCTTTTTGTGCAGAACAGAGAACTTCTCAATTCGGCCGGCGACAACATATTCAGGCCCGTCAACAAATCTCACAGCGTGAAAAGGTTGTTTCTGGGCACGAATTCCAACTAAACGGGGAGGAGCGGGGATGGATGCAAAGTTATTTTTCCGTCAGCTACATGACCATTGTGGCCTATGCGCAGTGGATGGAACTCATGAAGTCTCCTACAGCCGGATAACAGAGCTTGCGCAGCGTCATGCGAGGATGCTGGAGATAGCCGGCCTTGCGGCGGACCCGATCCGCGGACAGCGGGCCATCGCGGTCGACGTTTCCATCGGCTGGCGAGCGATCCCGCTGTTCTTGGCGGCTCTCCGGCAGAAGGTAACCCTCGTTCCGGTCGATCCCGCCAAAAATCCCGGCTTGACCGAAAATGTGCTGAGCTGGATCGCTCCGGACCTGTATATCACACCGGCACATATAGACGAAGACGGCGGGCTTCACTCCGGGCTTCAGCCGGTAACGGCCGCGCCCAGGGAAGAGCTGCGGGACGTCGCGGTCGTCCTGTACACGTCGGGAACGACCGGCCGGCCCAAAGGCGTCATGCTGACCTACGGCAACATTTGGTCGAACGTCGGCAGCATCCTGGGCTACTTCAAGCCGGCTCGGGAGGACAGACTCTATCTGTTCCGGCCGCTTACTTACGCTTCGGCCTTTACCGGCGAGCTGCTGCCGTCCTTATTCCGGGGAGCGGCCATCTATTTCCGGCCCCCGGATACGAATCCGCTGAGCACGATGAAGAGCCTCCAGCGGGACGGCATCACGATTCTCGGCACAACGCCGACCGTTGCCGCCACCTTCGCCCGTTTCCGGAAACGGTTCGATTTCGGCAGCCTCCGCTGCCTCATGCTGAGCGGGGAGTGCCTGACCGGCAGGCAGGCGGAGCTCATTGCCGAAGCGTTTCCGGGTGCGGCCGTCTGGAACGCTTACGGGCTTACCGAGGCTTCGCCCCGGATCAGTTGTCTGACCGAGGCGGGCGCCTTCCTGAACCGGAAGGGCTGCGTCGGCAGGCCATTGGCAGGCGTCGAGGTGAAGGTGCGGGTGGAGGACGCGGAGGGAAGGGCTGCCGCGGACGGCGAGGAAGGCGTCCTGTACGTGCGGGGACCCCACGTCATGAAGGGCTACTACGGCGACCCGGCCGCGACCTCTCTGAAAATCACGGAAGGCTGGCTGAGGACGGGCGACCGGGCCGTGATCCGGGAAGGCGATATCTATATTCTCGGAAGAGCCGATTCCCTGATCATCCGCGGAGGCGTCAATATGGACCCGAGCGAGATCGAAAGCGAGCTGATGAAGCTCCGGGGAATCAAGGAAGCGCTCGTTTTTGCGGATCATTCCGAAGACCGGACGAGAGTCCATGCCTGGATCACCTGTGAGAAGGGGGTCCTGATGACACAAATCCGTTCGACGATCGTTCACGAGATCAAAGATTCCCGCTTATGGCCGGATGTGATCGAAATGAAGGAGGAGCTTCCGAAGACGGCCAGCGGCAAGCTGATCCGTCCAATCCAATCTTTGAGGTGAGTTCATGGAAAAAAGCTATCCGGTCGTCCATCCGTTTACATGGATGCCTCCCAGCGGCACGCTTACGACGGACACCTGGCTCGAGCAGGTAACCTGTCTGGAGCGGGGAGACGGTTCCTGGGTGTACGACACGCAGGGCAAAGCTTATCTGTATACGACTACGGCGGTTCCCACGGTGGGGCTCTCCAACTGGCGGGTTATCCAGGCGATGAAGGAGCAGATGGAACGATTAAGCTTCGCGTCGACCTGCGCCCAGACGCACGGTCTGGTCGAGCCTCTGGCGGACAAACTGCTCCGCCTCTGCGGCAGCCGGTATGCCAAGGTGTTTTTTACGAACGACGGATCGGGGGCCGTGGAAACGGCAATGCGTCTCATCCGGCAGCATTTCATCTCCCGCGGGGAGGCGAAGCGGGACAAGTTTATTTCATTCGACGGAAATTTTCACGGAACCACCTACGGCTCCGGTTCGGTTACCCATCTGGGCATCCGGGAGATGTTCGGAAGAGGCCTGGATGATTGCTTGTGCGCTCCGGCGCCTAATTTGTATAGGCCTCCGGCGGCGGCTTCTTCTCCCGAAAGTGCGGCGGACTTCTGTCTGAAGGAGCTGGAGCGTCTGATCCGGGAGGCCGGACCGGAGACCGTCGCCGCCGTTCTTGTGGAGCCGATTCAGGCGGTGAACGGAGTGGTTCTTATGCCGGAGACGTTTTTTTCACAGGTCAGGGCTTTGACGCGGCAATACGGCATTGCAGTGATTTCGGATGAAGTTACAACAGGGCTTGGCAGAACCGGACACTGGTCTTTGAGCGAGAAATACGGGCTGGAGCCGGATGTTCTTGCCGTATCCAAAGGATTGACCGGCGGTTACTTCCCGATGGGGGCCGTGCTGTTGTCAGGCGAACTGGATGAGAGTTTATTCGGAAACGGAGGCATCCTGCTTCACGGCTCGACGCAGTGCGGACATCCGGTGGGCTGCGCGGCGGCACTGCAGGTGCTGGACATCATCGAGCAGGAAGGTCTGCCGGACCATGCGGCCGTGCGCGGCCAGAAGCTTCTGGATGACTTTGCGGACACGCTGGCCGGACATCCGAATGTGGGCGATATCCGGGGAATGGGCCTGATGCTTGCGCTTGAATTTGTGAAGGACAAGGCGACCAAAGAGCCGGTCGATTTCGAGTGGGGACGCCGGTTATCCGGGCATCTCCATGACGAAGGCATTCTGGGCAATTACTTTAACGGCATTCTTCTTATGTACCCTCCCCTGAATGTCAGCGGGGAAGAATGCGACTTTCTCGTTCATGGGGTGACGAGAGCATTAGGGCGAATGAGGTGAGGATAGTGGTGGCAAGAGAGCACTGGCACGACTTTTTCGGGAAAGACTATCTCCTTTTCTCGGAAGTGATTCTGAATGAAGAGCGTACCCGCTTCGAAACCGGGCAGCTTCTGTCCCTGCTGAATCTGCCGGAAGGCGCGTCCATTCTCGACCTGGGCTGCGGGCAGGGCCGGATCAGCGTGCCCCTCGCACTGTGGGGGTACAAAGTGACCGGCATCGACGCGTCGGATACGCTGCTGGATGAAGCGCGGCGGCGGGCCCGGGCATCCGGAGCCGAAGCCGAATTCAAGTCTCTGGATATGAGAGAGCTTGATTTCGCGGAGACATTCGATGCGGTTCTTAATCTCGGCACGGCATTCGGCTACCTGGAAAACGAAGAAGAGAATCAGGATATTCTGCATCGTGTCTACCGCGCTCTAAAACCGGGGGGACAATTGCTCCAGGAAACGGAAAACCGGGATTTCAAGCTTCTTTACAGCGCGAAAAAGACGTGGGACATGATGAACGGCTGTCCCGTATGGTCGCAGCGGGAGTTTGACAGCGTGACCGGCCGGTGGAACGAAGAGATGACCTGGTTTGACAATGGCGAGCTCAAGTCGTCCCGGTTGAACCTGCGTCTGTATACGGCCGCCGAGCTGCTGCAACTGCACGGTAAGGCGGGACTGGACGCCAAGGGGATTTACGGAGGCTTCGATCTGTCTCCGCTTACGACTTCCAGTCCGCGGATGCTGCTTCATCTGGAGAAAAAAGCGGATTAATCCAGGGAGGGTTCTAGATGGAAACCGAAAATAAACACAAGCTCATTAAATGGGAAGAAATGAACTGGGAGCCGGGCATCTACGAAAACACCGAAATGAGCTACCTGTACGAAGACGAACAGGGCAGATTGTGCTTTCTGGTTAAACTTCATCCCGGAAGCTTTATTCCCATGCACGACCACCCGAGAAGAGAATTCGCCTACCTGATCAAAGGCGATCTTATTTTAAACGAGAACGAAGTGATGAAAGAAGGCGATTTTCTTACGGCGGGTCTGGCCGAATCCCATGACGTCCGCACCGAGAACGGTGCGCTGCTATACGTCTTCATCGATTATCATGTGATCCGGCAGCGGATCGTTGAGATCGAGACCACATCGTAAGGCTGGGAGGAACAGGGGTGAGTGGTGTTACGACCGTTAAGACGGCTTTGTTTAACGAAACCTATCATGCGGCCTATGAATATGTATCGGATTATACGGCCTTTACCATTTTGAACGCCATGAAGGCGGAGGGCATCGACCTGAACGGCCCCGTGCAGGAAAGCAGGCTGCATACTCTGATCGCCTGCTCGGAGGAGAACAGGCCGCTGCTGGACTGGGCTCTTCATTTTTTGGAGCAGCAGGAATTCGTCCTTAGGACAACCGGCCCCGGGGGCGCAGCGGTTCTGGCGCTCACCGTCAAAGGCAGAGACTGGACGAATCCGGGAAATCCGTTCCCGGCCGTGCACGTGGCCCCTTCCCTGAAGCTTATCGAATACGCGGGGACAATCTGGCTGGGAGCCATCCGGGGAGAAATTCAGCCTCGGCACAGGCTGTTTAACCGCGTAGGCATCGCCCTGTGGGAAGTGTATTTCCACAATGCGCATGACTTGTACGCGGTCCACAACCAGTGGGCGGCGGAAGAGCTGGCGGACCTGCTCCCCGCGGAATCCTCCGGAATCCTGGAGCTAGGTACAGGTTTCGGTTCGGCAACGCGCGCTCTGCTGACGGAAATCCGCCTCCGGTCGAAGTCCGTGGAGGAGTACACCGTCTCGGACGCGAGCAGACTGCTCGCCGCGAAAGCGGGCAGGATGCTCGAAGGAGAGCTTCCTCCGCACAAGCTCCGCCAGGTGACACTGGATATCAACGAGGTGAAGAGCGGCGCAGAGACGTACGATTTTATTTATGCCGTCAATGTCATGCACTGCGCGGAGGATCTGGTTCAATCACTGGACGCGCTGCGCCGGCTGCTGAAACCCGGGGGGACCATTGTGCTGTCCGAATGTGTAAGGGAGCATTACCGGTCCAGGCTGCATCAGGAATTTATTTTCTCGCTGCTGCCCGATTTCAAGCCGGTCGGCGGAGCGGACGGGGATACGTCCTGTTTCGGTTTTCTCCGGCCGGAGGACTGGTGCGAGGTTATGCAAGCCGCCGGCTTCCGGAATATCCGGGTCAAGGTGAACGAAGGGCCGGTACGCGGCGCGATTATAGCCGGAAGCCGGGAGGGCTAAACCATGATCGTATTCTGGGACCAGGAATCCGGCAAGGATACGGCGGGCAGCGATCCGCTTGATTCCGGCGATACGCCCGCTGCCGCTTATGTGGCCGACGGCTTGATTCTGCACGTCGGTACGGCGGAAGATGCCCGCAGAGAGGCGGTAAGCGGCAGCTGCGAGGCCCTTGTCGTCCTCACGGAGAACGAGCGGGTGGAGGAAGGCGAATTGCCCGCGGACGCTGCCGTTCCGGTGTATGTTTTTACGAAGGCGGACAAGCAGTCGCGGTTTGTGATCCAGCTCCTCTTTCACTATCTCGCGTCGATCCAGAGCCATGTCTTCTCGAGGAAGACATTCGCGGGTACCGGACCCGATACGGAGATGGATTGGGAGCGCGTGCTGAAGCATATCCAGGACAACCTGGGCACGGGAGAGCTCTCTCTGGAGAGCGTGGCCAAAGAATGCTACGTATGCAAATGGCAGTTTTCGAAAGTGTTTAAAAAACAATTCGGCATCACCTTCCGCGACTATCTGATCGAACAGCGGATCGGGGAGGCCAAGAAGCTTCTCGTAAAAGGACACTCCGTTACGGATGCCTGCTATGCCGTGGGATACGGAGATATGACCCATTTCGGAAGAATCTTCCGCAAGAAGGTCGGTGTGAGTCCTTCCGATTACCGCAAGCATTATTACAGCCAGTTTATTTTATGAAAGCCGAAGGGAGATCCCATCCAATTCAAAGCGAGGGGTAACCGTATGAGAAAAAGATGGCAGTTTTTGCTTGCCGTATTGATTGTGGCAGGACTATTAACGGAATTTTATACTTACTGGAACCGGCCGTATAAGCTTCCCCCGGTATCCGACGGCATGGAGCTTGCGGAGTACAATCTTGCGTTCGAGAAAGAAAAAGCCGCAGCCGGCGGCCAGGCGCAGGGAAGCGCGGACGAATTGAAAAAAAAGGTGGCCGCCGAACCGGATAACCTGGCCTACGGCAATGCGCTCCGGATAGCGATGGGCAAAGAGGGCCGGATCGACGCCTTCGTATCGTTTATGAAATCGTTGGAGCAGCCCCCGGCAAGAGCCAAGCTGCAGCTGGCGCTGGCTTACGTGGACCAGATGCAGAACGAGTCTCTGGGAACCGCTTCTCTCGGGCAAATATCCGTTCATTCGATTGAATTGATGAATGAGGTGCTGGAGAAGGACCCTTACGACTGGCTGGCTCATTATGCCCGCGGAATCAACAATCTGTACTGGCCGGTGGGCTTGCAGCGCATCGATAAGTCCATTCAGGATCTGTCCTTCTGTCTGGCCGTTACGAAGAAGTTTGAACAGGACCATCCTTTCTACATGTGGACTCTGGCGTACACGGCACTGGGGGATGCACTGGTTAAAAAAGGCGAGGTCGGCGACGGTATGAAGATTTGGAAAGAGGGGCATCAAGCCCATCCGGACGACCCGGCCCTGAAGGAGCGGGCGCAAGCCTCTAAGGATCAGGCAGTCGAGATTGTCGTGCGTGAGCGGGGCATGGATCAGTTTCAGCGGCCGGAACCGGGAATCAGCGACCTCAGCCCCATTTGGAATCCCGCGAAAGAAGGGCAGGGCAAATGAACCAAGCAGGCTATGCACCCGATGAACGATCCCGTCAAGCGGGTCAGACGGCAGTTGTAACGGGCTTGGGAGTCGTAACTTCGATCGGAACGGATGAAGCATCCTTCTGGAGAAATCTGCTGCGGGGAGAGACGGGCGTCAAACCGATCACGGTATTTGACGTGGAGAAGCATACGAACCGGATGGGCTGCCAGATCGACGACATCCCCCTCTCCGAATACGCTCCGGACGCTCTCCGAAAATCGGGAAGAGCGACCCGGCTACTGATGCCCGCCATCGAGCAGGCCCTGCGGAATGCGGGGCTCGATCAGCCTGCGCTTTCCCGTTACCGGATCGGGCTTTGCGTGGGCACCACGATGGGAGATATCGACCCGCTGGAAGGCGCCATTCAGGGAAAGCGCAGCGAGGCGTTCGGAGGGCCGCATGTCATAACGGAGCAGGTGGGGCGGCTGCTCGGATTGAGAGGGCCCGTATGGACGTTCACCAACGCCTGCGCGGCGGGTAATTTCGCCATCGCCAGAGCCATGGACGAGATTGCGTCCGGCAGAGCGGACGTGATGATCGCCTGCGGAGCGGATTCGCTGTCCTGGGTCGCTTTTACGGGATTCAGCAGCCTGCGCGCCATGGCGCCCGACCTCTGCCGGCCCTTCGACGTCCGCCGGAAAGGACTCATCCTCGGGGAAGGGGCGGGCGTGCTCGTCATCGAATCGCAAGCTCATGCGCAAGCGCGCCGGATACGTCCGCGGGCCGGGCTGCTCGGGTACGGGATGAGCTGCGACGCTCATCACATTACCCAGCCGGATCCGCAAGGGGAAGGCGCCGTGCGGGCCATGCGGGCCGCTTTGAAGATGGCGGCGGTCCCGGCGTCCGCCGTCGATTATGTGAGCCTGCACGGAACGGGCACACAGGCGAACGACAAGATGGAAGCGGCCGCTCTGTCGGCCGTCTTCCGGGAGGCGCGGCTCCCGGCCGCAAGCTCGATTAAAGGCCACATCGGCCATACGCTGGGCGCGGCAAGCGCGATTGAAGCGGTGATGAGCGTGAAATGCCTGGAAGAAGGGGTGGCTCCGCCGACGCTTCATCTGGAGCAGCCCGATCCGGCGTGCCCGGTCCCGGTTCTCATGAAGGAGCCCGCACCCGGCCGGTACCGTACCGTTATGTCGAACTCCTACGCGTTCGGAGGGGTGAACTCCTCGATCGTACTGTCCGCGGTTCATGGGCAGGGGCGGGAAAACTTGGATTAAAGGGGGTGGCACAGTGCCGCAGTTCATTTATTTAAGCGGGTGCGGTTATTATATGGCTCCCAGCTTCGCCGCGATTGTAGAACGCCCGGAAAGCCGACCGTCGGCTGAAGACCCCGGAAGCGAGGCTTTGTCTTCGCGGATTGAGGACGAACCGGAGGAGGAAGCGTCACGAGGTCTTAAAGGGTTGAAAAGGCATTCCAGAGCCGTCCGGCTGGCCTGCCTGGCCATCCGCAAGGCACTGCAAATGGCCTCGATTCCCGAGGATGCTGCGGGTGGGAAGAGAAACGACATCGGAGTGGTTGTCGGAACCAACGACGCGAATCTGGAGGCCATCGACCGGCTGCAGCAGGAGGCGGAAACGTACGGGGTGAACAACACGAATCCGGGGCTGTTTCCGGAAACCGTATTGAATGTAATAGCCGGCCAGGCCTCCATTTATTTCGGGCTCGGCGGGCCCAATGTAACGATATCGGGCGGGGACTTCTCGTCGGTGAAGTCGCTGCAGTATGCGGCCGACATGCTGAAGGCGGGCCGTGCTTCCCATGTGGCGGTGTGCACCGTAAGGCTGCTGCCGCCCGCCGTCTTCGAGGGAACTATCCGGTACCAGGCCGCCCGGGAGTCCGTCGTGGCTTTGGTGTTGTCCCGGCGGCCTACCGGCGGGAACGGCCTTAAGCTGCGCATAGAAAGCGGAACGGATCTGCCGGATGCGACCGCAATCCGCGTGACGGACGAGCAGCTTCTGGCGGCGCTGGCCGTCAAGCTCGGAAGCGGCGGCCTCCCGTCCGGAACGTCCGTGCTTTATGCGGATGCCGGCCAAGAGGGCCTGATTGCCGTCGAGTTTTAAATCCGCGCAAATCCGCGTCGTTAAGAGGAGATAACCGTGAAAAACACTAGCGTTCTGGTTACGGGAACGAACATGTTGTGTTCCCTGGGCATGACCAATCACGACGTATGGAAAGCGGCGCTGTCCGGTTCGGTGCCGGAGCCGTCCCGGCGCTCCTATCATTTTCCGGACGGCACCGGCCTGGAGTATCCGGTCTTCTCTCTCCCGGATTTCGACCTGTCCGATTGGCTGGAAGAGAAGAGCGTGCGGTGGCTCTCGGAAAATCATCTGCAAGACGACCGGGATTTCTGCATGCTGCTTCTGTCCATCCGGCAGGCGCTGGACGATGCCTCTTTCCGGATAACGGGAGGCAGCAGAATCGGGCTCGTTATCGGCCACGAGAATCTGGGCGCCGTGAAGCTGACGGATAAATTTATCCGTTATCAGGACGCCGCTCCACAGACGGACCGCGCGGAAAAAGTCCCGCTTTTCAATGAATTCCGTCGTGAATTTTTTAATATCCAGACCTTTCCCTATCTGTTTTACCTGGCGCAGCTGCTGGGGGTGAACGGGCCGGGCTATGTCGTAAACAATGCCTGCGCCTCGGGTTTGTATGCCCTGGAGCTGGGGAGGATGCTCATTGCGAGCGGCAGCGCCGATCTCGTTATCGTCGCCTGTTCGGACTACGCGCACGCATCGGAGTATTTGTGGCTGCAGGAGAAGGGGTTTGTTTCCAGACAGATGAAAGTCAGACCGTTTGATCTGCATAGGGACGGTTCCATTCTCGGGGACGGTGCGGGCACGCTCATTCTCGAATCGGCCGAGCATGCCGCAGGAAGGCCGGCGGAGCCCCTGGCGGTTTACCGCGGAGGGGCGTTCATCCAGGAACACTGGCATATGACGCTTCCGGATGTTTCGAGGCACTCCTATGCGTCGGTCATCACGGAAGCCGCCGGGCACGGGACGGCACCGGAAATCGACGTTATCGTTCCGCACGGTTCAGGCAGTACCCTGTGGGACCGGTACGAAGCGAACGAAATCCATCGTTCCTTCAGCCGTCTGGACCGGCCTGTTCCGGCCGTAACCTCCTTCAAGGGGTACTTCGGGCATTTGCTGGGAGCGAGCGCCATGATCGAAACCGTGCTTCTTCTGCACTGCATGAAGAGAGAGATTCTGCTTCGTACATTGAACTACGAACAAGCCGATCCGAGGCTACAGCTGCCCGTTCAAACGCAAACCGCGTACAAAAAAACGGCTTCCGCCTTAAAATCGGTACCCGCTTACGGTGGATTCCACGCGGCCGTTCTGTTCAATAAGCCGGACTAGGAGGAACTATGGCAACGACGACGTACAGTTTTACAGGAAAAACGATTCTGGTGACCGGAGGGTCGCGGGGTATCGGCAGGGCCGTCGTTAAGCAGCTGGCCTCGGCAGGCGCTCGCGTAGTCTTCACCTACTCGAAGGACCGGCAGGCGGCCGAATCGCTTCTGGATGAGACGGGGAGGGACTTATCGCGCGTCTCTTGCGTGCAGGCGGATTTTACTGACAAGCTTGCCGTCGCAAGGATGGTCGGCAAGCTGCTTGAGGAGGGGCCCGTGCACGGTGTCGTCAACAACGCCGGCATTCTGCAGGATACGCCCATGTACCGGATGACCGATGAGCAGTGGGACACCGTCCTGCAGGTGAACCTTACTTCCCTGCATGTCATCTTGAAAAATCTGATTCGTCCCCTTGCCGCTTCCGGGGGCAGCATAGTGAACCTCTCCTCCGTGACCGGAATTGCCGGAGCGGCCGGACAAACCAATTATGCCGCCTCCAAGGCAGGCGTTATCGGGTTGACCAAAGCGCTTGCCAAGGAAGCGGGGCCGCTGGGCATACGGGTAAACGCCGTTGCACCGGGGTTTATCGGAACCGATATGCTGGAATCCATTCCCGCCCGCCGCAGGCGGAACCTGGAAAAGGATATCCCGCTGAGAAGACTGGGAACGCCCGAAGAGGCGGCCTCCGCCGTTCTTTTCCTTCTCTCGGATGCGGCTTCTTATATTAACGGTACCGTGCTGGTTGTGGACGGAGGACTACTTTGAAAAGGAGAACTGTCATGAACGTTAAAGCTGTGAAATCCCGCATTATCGAAGTAACGGTGAGTCTTCTGGATTCTACGGAGCCTGTGGAGGAGCTGGACGCCGACGCTTTCCTGCGAAAACCCCTGCCTGAAATCGGAATCGATTCTCTGGCTGTCCTGGAACTCGTGGTGACCCTGGAAAGAGAATTCGGCGTGAGAATGACGGAGGACGATCTCGGAAGCATCGCGACACTGGAAGATATTCTGACCTTTATTACGGGTAGAGCCGGACAAAGCTAAGCAGGATCTCATTATGAACGGATGGGGAGATGGAGAGTACATGCAGGTTAAACCTTTGAGCAAAATGCTGCTTGCCGTGTCGGCGCTGCTACTAACTGCCACCGGCTGCGGCGCCGGGCAGAGCCGGACGGATTTCGGCTTTACGTTGAAGGAGACCACACAGGCCTCGGGTGTCAAATTCACCCACAGCAAGCCGACGTTCGACTCCAAAGTGGCGAACATTATGCCTTGGATGGCTTCGACCGGAGCGGGCGTATTTACGGCCGACTATGACGGAGACGGGTTTATGGACCTTTACTTCGTAAACTCGGCCAAAGGCTCCAAGAATGCCCTGTTCCGCAACAACGGAGACGGCACCTTTACCGAAACCGCCGAGTCCGCCGGGCTTGCGGATGTAAACAAGGACGGAATCTCGGAGGCGGCCGTCTGGTTCGATTACGATAACAGCGGGTATCCGAGCCTGTTCGTCGGTTCCTGGGGCAAAAGCCGCCTCTTTCATAACAACGGGAATGGGACCTTTACGGAAGTCACGGATCAGGCGGGCGTCGGGTACAAAGGCTACGTCAACAAGGCGATCGTCCTCGATTACAACAAGGACGGCAACCTGGATTTGTACCTGTCCTGTTATTTTCATGAGAAGAACGACTTGTGGAATCTGACGACGACGAAGATTATGCATAACGATTTCGAGAGGGCGCGCAACGGCGGCCGGAACGTGCTGTACCGAAATAACGGGGATGGAACTTTCACGGACGTCACCGAGGAGCTCGGGGTGGGCGATACAGGCTGGACCCTCGCTTCCGGAACGTGGGACGTGAACAACGACGGCTGGCCGGACATCTATAACGCCAACGATTTCGGACCCGATACTTTGTATCTGAACGAGAAGGGCAAGAAATTTACGGCCGTGGTCCAGCCGAGGGGAATCGGAGACGATACCTTCAAAGGAATGAACGTCGATTTCGCGGATATTTTCCACGACGGCAAGCCCGCCATGTACGTCAGCAACGTCAGCAAATCCCAGTATATCCTGGAAGGCAATCAGCTGTGGCACGAGAAGGACGGCCAGTTTATCGACCGCGGGAAAGAAATGGGCGTCAATTTGGCCGGTTTCTCCTGGGGAGCCCGCTTTATGGATCTCGACAACAGCGGCAATTCGAGTCTGGTCGTACAGACGGGGTTTGTCTCCGCCAGCAAGAAGAAAGATTACTGGTTCGATCTCGGGACACTCGCAACGACACCGGGCAACATCGTCGAGGATACGAAGAACTGGCCGGCTTTCGTCGACAAGAGTCTTTCCGGCTATGAGAACAAATTTCTTTTCTACCCGCAGGGAAATAAATTCACGGATATAGCGGGGCAGGTGGGGCTTGACTTCGTAGAGGACGGACGCGGGATCTCGGCGGTGGATATCCGGAACAAAGGCAAGCTTGACCTTGTGTTCGCCAATCAGGGCGGCCCGGCCAGAGTTTACGAGAATACCGTCACCAATCAGAACAATTGGATCAAGCTGGATCTGACGGGTACGGCTCCGAGCAGCCGGGACGCGATAGGGGCTAGAGTGACTTTTGAAGTGAACGGAGTCGAAACGGTCATGGAAAAAGACGGCGCCAACAGCTTCGGCGGCCAGAGCGATCCGCGTCTGCACTTCGGTCTCGGCAAGGCGGACAAAGCGGACAAGATCACGGTGCGCTGGCCCAGCGGAAGAGTGGAGCAGTTCCGGGATGTTCCCAAAAACCAGATTTTGCGGCTGACCGAAAAGAAGGACTAGATGAGCAAAGATCCGAGACTGTACATTTTGGCGTTTTTGTTGTCCTTTGTCGCCGCAGGCCAGCTTTTTCTCGGTTTTTTTCAGAGATGGGACTCTTTTTTCGCCTCTGTTCTTACAGCGGTCGCTCTTGAGTTTATTCTGGTCGGCTGGCTGAAGAAAAAGTGGACGTTCCCCTTGAGCGCCCTGATTACGGGCATCGGCATCAGTCTGCTGCTCAGCTCCTATGCCGTATGGCCCTATGTCCTGACGGCCGCTCTGGCTGTCACGATCAAGCAGTTCGTAAGGCTACGGGGCACCCATATTTTCAACCCGAACAATGTCGCGATGGTGATCATGCTGATCGCTCTGCCCGCCTATGCCGTGAGTACTCCCAAACAATGGACCAACGGGATCGAGGTTATGAGCCTTATTATGATTCTCGGTCTCTTCGCGGCCTATAAAGCGAAAAGGCTGGACTCCGTGCTGGCTTTTATAGGAGGATTTTCCTTTTTTGCTTTTATAAGAGTCGGATTTTTCGGAGAACCGGCCCTGTACGCCTTCGGTCCGATGATGGGGGCATCCTTTCAGCTTTTTTCCTTCTTTATGATTACGGATCCCAAAACGACGCCGCCCACCCGGAAAGCGAGAATCCTGTTCGCCTTTATGATCGCGTTTACGGATGCCTGGCTCCGTGTGAATCACATAACGAATTCGCAGTTTTACGCTTCATTTCTGGTCACGCTCCTGCTCGGGGTGCCCTACAGGCTGTTGGCCAAAAAAGCGGGGGAAACGAGCATTCCCGTCTAAAGACGCAGCGGCAAGGCAGCGGACTTTCCCACACGGAAGAGGGGAAGCCGCTGTTTTGCCGGCTGTGTACACGCCAAAAAGTCCGGGGAGGCGGCTCCGTTTGGAGCTTCCGTTGTCCCCCGGACTTTTTCTGGGCGGCTACTCGACATAGCGTTTCTCGGCGCCCAAATGTTTGGCGATGCAGGCTGCGCTGCAGAACCAGTCCCGGTCGAAGTCCCAATTCTTCTCTCCGGCGTAAATCGGGCTGCGGCATCTGTCGAATGCGCACTCCGTAACTTGACTGGGTTCCTCTGCCTGACGGTCCGGCAGTCCGACTTCAAATCGATCCAACGACGGCAAGACGAGCCCTCCATTCATCCGTTATGAAACTAGGATACGATGGCGGAGGTCGTCGTGACTCCTCGTTTGTTGCCGGCTGTACGGCGTTTGTTGACGTCCCGGCCGGTTTATTCGGCGTCCCGCAGCACGCTGACGACTTTGCCCAATATGCTGACGTTAACCGGATAGAGAGGCTGAAAGCGATCGTTGGCGGGCTGAAGCCTGACCCGGTTGGATTCTTTGAAGAAGGTTTTCACCGTCGCTTCTTCACCGTCGATCAACGCGACGATCACTTCCCCGTTGTCCGCCGATAACTGTTGACGGACGAGCACCAGATCGCCGTTCTCGATTCCTTTGTTGATCATGCTTTCCCCTTGAATCCGCAGGATGAAATGTTTTCCCTGGCCCACCAGATTTTTGGGGACGCTGAAATACTCTTCGATATTCTCCGCAGCCAGGATCGGACTGCCCGCCGTAACTTTACCGATCAGGGGAAGCCGGACGTAATACTCCGCGGAGAGCGAAGCTTCACGGAGTTCGCCGCCCGGTTGGATGGAAGCCGTTTTCACCTTCCCGGACCGGTACAAATCACCCTGCATCTGAGCCCGGTTCTTGCTTGCAAGATGAGTGGCCATCGTCTGGAGGAGGACAAAATCTTCCTCCTGAAGCTGTTCGGCGACGTCATACAAGGCATCTATGTGGGGATGGCTTTTGTCGGAAGATGGAAAGGTTATGAAGTTCGAAGGAAGATCGGGAATCGTACCTGTCATCAGCCAATCAAGGGAAACGTTGAATTGTTTGGAAATGGAGATCAATGCTCTAGCAGTAGGGGTCGATTTTTTTTTGCCATTTTCCCAATCACTGATGTTTCCCGGAGAAACTCCGATCATAGCGGCCATCTTGGCCATGGTCAAGTTGTGCTTTAACCGCAGCTCCTTGATGCGATGATTAATTTCATTCATTTGCAAGCCCCCAATTCGGCATATTCCAGAACAATCAACAAACATATGTTCTAATAGTATATCAAACATTAGTTCGAGAAAATAGCTCTTTATTCCTGTCTTATAAATAATCGAATATACGCATTTTCGAATTGTTTCTTGTATTCGTACGCATAAGCGTATATAATTTGTTTTACCAGTTTCCCCCAAATGAAATTTGAATGTTTATATCTGACTTTTTCTAAGGATGTGAAACTTCATGACAAAAAAAGACGGATAGGTGACAATTCAAGCAGATCACCGACAAAATTTTATTGGTAAAATTTATTACAGAAGCTCTTAATGAACCATTTTATAATTCCTAACTATATTATTCAAAAAAAATACCAATTATTAAGAGGGGGACGAACAAAGTGGATTTGCTGGTCTTTGTACATAAAGCCGAGAAATGTAAAGATTACCTGGCGGATTTGCTTCTTCTTTCCAAAAAAGTGAAGTTGACCGAGTTTGTCGATTTTAACTCCGCACTCCAGTTGGTCAAGCAGGCGCACTATAAACTAATCGTGTTTCTTACATTCGAGCCGTCTTTTCCGAAAACTTGGAACGTGAACGAGCTGAGAATCAACAGTCCTCTGCTCGCGTTAGCCGGTGCCGATAAAATCAGCTTATCTTCCTTGATATCTCTTATTGATATGGTGGCTCAGAATGAAGAAGTTTCCCATGATAACCGGCTTTTCGCGGAATCGCTGGCCTACATCGACGAAAACATATGCGAGAACGATCTGAATCTCGAGAAAGTCGCTTCGCAAATTTATGTCAGCCGGTGCCACTATTCCCGGATGTTCCAGAAGTATGTGGGCACGGGCTTCAAAGAATATGTGATGAATAAACGCATCCAGAAAGCGAAGCTTCTTTTGAAAAGGGGCGAGCCCGTAACAGATGTCTGTTTCTCGGTAGGCTATAACGATTTGACTCATTTCGGCAGAATTTTCAAAAGGAAGGTGGGGATGAACCCGTCCGTCTATAGATTGAGCAAAGCCGCTTCGCAATAAGAAGAAAAAGGAGGGAAATGAAAAAAACAAGCAAGACGCTGCTTTTTACAGACGCGTCAACCGTTTTAGCCACAAGGAAAGCGGAGGAGATGGATCCATGCAGGTCATTGCAGTCGCATCCGGAATAGGGGCATGCCTAGCCGTTCTTGCTCCCTTCATTTATCTGAAAGTTTTTCAACGCAGCATCCCGAAGATGGTCGCCAAATTTCCGCTCACGGGCCATGTCCATTACGACCGCAAATTCCCGCAGATTTTAAGAGCGTTCTTGTCCGGCAGCAACTGGGCGTTGAAACCGGTATTGGTGATGTCCAAGCTGCGTGCCAGGCTGGAGAACCGTTTTGAGCCGTTCTACAAAGGGTTCGCTTACGAAGGGGCCGGCATGGGACTCGGCGTGAAATCCGCTTTATTCCCGTCCAGAGGCAGGCGTTTTGAAGGGTACATTCATCAGCTTTCGCCCGGGTATTTGTACCAGTACTACGTGGGACTCGGATGGTACCTCACTATCCGGTACGGTTTCCGGTACCGGGCATACAAGCGCTGGATAAAGCAGCTGGACCCCAGATATGCGCCCATTGTGTTCGACGGAGCCGGATTTAAAACAGCATTGTTTCACTATAAGAAAAATAAACAGATTATTCAGAAATTTGGACATTTCCCGATTCCCTATCAGCGCGTCTGTTACCAGGGCTTTGGCCGGTGTTTATGGTTTTTAACGGAATTCGATTTACAGAAAACGGCTGCCGAACTGGAAAATTTGCCTGCTGAATTCAGAAACGATGCATATAGTGGAGTAGGGTTAGCCGCAGCCTACAGTTTTTTCGACCAGCTTGCGTTTGCGGCCCATGCGGATAAACAGATTCCCGTACAATACCGGGCTTCTTTCCGGCAGGGGCTTGCTTTCGGCTGGGAAGCGCGCCGCCTGCAGGACCCCGTTTACTGGGATGAACAATTGGAGAGATACACCTATCCCGTCATACTCAAAGTCACCGGATTTACGGAATGTGTCCACGAGGCCGTGAAGCTGATGGGGCATGACGATACGGAAGCGGGTTATTACTTGAGATGGATGGATACGGTACGGAGTCTGCTTAAGGAAAATTAGTTCGTCGTCGCAGCAGGAGCTGCCGGTGTAAAGGAGAGATGATATGCGTGCCAAGAAGCTTGTGAATACCCGGGATATTTCTTGTGAGGAATGGCTGGCCTGGCGGAGACAAGGAATCGGCGGCAGTGATGCGGGAGCCGTCTGCGGAGCGGACAAATGGAAAACGGCGCTGGAAGTTTACCTGGATAAAACCGGAGAGCTGCCTCCTGCGGAAGAGAAGGAAGCGATGAAGCTCGGCAGTAAGCTCAAAGATTTTATCGCACGGGAATTTACGGATCGGACCGGGCACAGGGTGATGAGAAGAAACTCGATTTTTCAGCACCCGGAGCACTCTTTTATGCTGGCCGGCCTGGACCGTTGGGTGATCGGCTCTCGTGCGGGCCTTTTATGCAAATCAGCCGGCGAATTCAGCAAAGAAGAATGGGAGAACGGCCGGGTTCCCGCGAAGATTGATTTTCAGTGCCAGCACTATATGGCCGTTACGGGCGCGGACCACTGGTGGGTAGCCGTTCTGATCGGCGGCAACAAGTTCCGTACGGTGCGTCTGGAGCGCAGCGAAGAACGGATCAACCGGCTTATCGACCGGGAAGCCGTATTTTGGAACGAGCATGTCCTGAGAAGAAGGCTGCCGTCCTTCGACGGAACGGACGCTTCGTCCGATTTGCTGAACCGGCTGTATCCCCCGGTGACGAGCAAGAACTCGTCCGTGCCCTTGACGGAAGAAGCGGAACGGTGGATCGGGCAATACCGGCAGGGGGCGGAGGAAGAAAGGGCGGCGGCGCTGCGCAAAACGGAGGCGGAAAACAAGCTCAAGGGACTGCTGGGCGAACACGAGCAGGGAACGGTAGGGAACTACAAGGTGGAATGGAAAAGCATCAACCGGAAGTCGGCCCGGTTCGCCCCTTACAGGCGGTTTCAGATTTCAACCATTTCGAATTAACGGAGGAATTTCATGCGCAACGAAATGAATACGCATCTGCGTTCAGTCGTATCCTGGCGGGATTATCGGATTGATCCGAGATACTTTATTCTGGCGTTCCTGAGCAGCTTTGCGATAGCCGGGCAAGTGTATTTGGGCTTTTTCCAGAAGTGGGATGCGGTTCTTGCGGCAGTCGTTTGTACCACGGGGACGGAAATTATTCTGAACCGGCTGAAAAATAAAACGTGGATGTTTCCGCTCAGCGCACTGATCACGGGAATCGGCATCTCTCTTCTGCTCAGCTCCAACCTGCTGTGGCCTTACGCGCTCACATCCGTCATCGCGATCGCGCTGAAATATGCCATCCGCTTCAAAGGCGGGCATATTTTCAACCCCAACAACGTGGCGATGGTCATCATGCTCTACTCTCTGCCTCAATATGCGGTGAGTACCCCCAAGCAGTGGACGAACGGCATCGGCGTCATGATTCTGATCTTGTGCCTGGGCATTGTGGTGTGCTACATTGCCAACCGGCTCGATGCGGTGCTGGCTTTTCTGGGAAGCTTTACGCTGTTTGCGTTCGTACGGCATTTCTTCTTCGGAGCGCCTTTGTTTGCGGCCCTTGGGCCCCTCATGGGCGCCTCCCTTCAGCTGTTTGCCTTCTTCATGATCACGGATCCCAAGTCCACGCCTGCGACAAGGAGCGCCCGCATTGCGTTTGCCTTTTTCGTGGCCCTGCTGGACGCCGTCTTCCGCATCAACCGGATCCCGAATCCGCAGTTTTACGCGCTGTTCCTTGTGTGTCTCGCCCTTATCATTCCATACCGGCTGTGGGCTGCCCGCAAAACGGTGCCGGAGCCGAGTCTACCGGCCAACTCTTAAATAAAGGATAGAAAACGGAACGATGACCGGGGAATTAATTTTACAAAAGAGGTGAGCTCCATGTGCCGGAACGGGACATGCAGGGGGGCTTTCAAGGGCGGAGAGGGGACAGGCTGCGGCAGACACTGCGCCAACCTCCAACCGGAAGCCTTTTCTAATGAAGGAACGGAATGTACCAAAGAAAAGCCGGTAAACCGGACCGCAAATCAGGTTGAAAAGCAGCCGGAACATCGGATGCCAAGCCGTACTGAAACTCAGCCGCAGCACAAGGAACGAAGCGATGAACAGAACCTGGAGAAGCGCGACCGTCTCCCCGCCGACCATTTGCCGTCGAGGTACTTTCTGCGCACCAAGTATTTTAAGTACTGGGACTTCTGGGACTACTTCCGCTAAACCGCAGGCCAAAGCCCGATAAGCATACAGACAACCCCATATGAAAAAGACAAGGACAGGACGGGCCCTCCCGTTTTTGTCTTTTTTTATTTATTCAAAGAAAAACAAACATAAAAATAAATATTCAAAAATAAATAAAGATATGTTACGATTTAATAAAAGAAAACAAATAGAAACAAAACAAACCAATACTCGTTCAATTTCTGAGGAGGAGCACAAAATGACGGCAAATTTATGGGATGCGGAAATCGCGGTAGGCGTTAAGAAAGGACTGGACGAACTGGTATATCGCTCGAACCTGCTCGGGTTTGACCGTACGGTCGCCAACTGGGGCGGCGGCAACACCTCGGCCAAAACGACAGTCACCGATTTTCGCGGGCGGGAAATCGAGGTTATGTGGGTAAAAGGCAGCGGCTCGGACCTTGCGTCCATGAAAGCGGAAAATTTCACGGGTCTGCGCCTGGACGATATTCGTCCGCTTATGGAGCGGGAAGAAATGAACGACGAAGAAATGGTCGCCTATCTGGGACACTGCATGGTAGACAGCCGGCACCCGCGGGCTTCGATTGAAACGCTGCTGCATGCGTTTCTTCCTTTTAAACATGTGGATCATACGCATCCCGATGCCATCATCGCCCTCTGCTGCGCGGATAACGGCAAAGAGCTGGCGCGCGAAATATACGGCGACCGGTTTGTCTGGGTGCCCTATGTGCGTCCCGGCTTCACCCTTTCGAAAATGATCGCCGAAGGCGTGCGCGGCAACCCGGCCGCCGAGCTTGTCCTGATGGAGAAGCACGGACTCGTCACCTGGGGAGAGACGTCGGCGGCCTGTTACAAGAAGACGATCGAGATTATCTCGGAGGCGGAAAACTTTATTGAAGCGCGCGTGAAACGCGCTGCGCTGTTCGGCGGCGCGAAGTGCGAAGCGCTGGCGGATACCGCGCGCAGAGAGATTCTGGCACAGGTGCTGCCGGTCATCCGCGGAGCAGTCGGCGGAGAGCGGAAGATGCTGCTGACGGCCGATGCCGGAGAAGATGTGCTGGCTTTCGTGAACAGCCGTGAGGCGCAGACGCTTTCCCAGGTGGGGGCCGCCTGTCCGGATCATCTCGTTCATACGAAGATGAAGCCGCTTTATGTGGATTGGAACCCCGCCGAAGCTGATGTTCCGGCTCTTATCGAAGCGCTGAAGGACGGCATCGCCGCTTACAAGGAAGCGTACGGGGCCTACTTCGAACGCAACAAGAACGAGGGAGACGTGATGTTCGAAGCGGCGCCGAGAGTGATTCTGATCCCCGGCCTCGGGATGGTGAATACGGGCAAAACCCGGGCAATGGCTCAAGTGAGCGGAGCCCTTTACCACCGTGCCATCGCCGTGATGAGGGGCGCGACGGCGCTCGGGACTTTCGTTTCGCTGAGTGAAAACGAGTCCTATAACGTCGAATATTGGCCGCTGGAGCTGTACAAGCTGACTCTCGCCCCGGCGGAAGCCGAATTCTCCCGGAAAGTGGCGTTCATCACCGGCGGAGCGGGGGGCATCGGCGGCGCGGCCGCCCGCGAGCTGCTGAAGGGCGGCGCTCACGTCGTGCTGGCCGACCTGAATCTGGAGGGGGCGCAGACACTGGCGGCGGAGCTTAACCGGCAGTACGGGCAAGGACGCGTCATTGCCGCCGCCATGGACGTTACGCGCGAAGAACAGGTCGCGGAAGCGTACAAGGAAACCATTCTTGCCTTCGGCGGGGTGGATATCCTTGTGAACAACGCCGGGCTGGCGACATCGAGTCCTTTTGAAGATACATCCCTGAAAGAATGGAACTTGAACATGAATGTGCTGGGAACGGGCTATTTTCTCGTGGCGAGGGAAGCGTTCAAGATCATGAAGGTCCAGGGAACGGGCGGCAGCATGGTATTCGTCGGCTCGAAAAATTCCGTTTACGCGGGCAAGAACGCATCCGCCTACAGCACCGCCAAAGCCGCCGAAATCCACCTGGCGCGCTGCATTGCCGCCGAGGGAGGTGCCTACGGCATACGCGTTAATTCGGTGCTGCCGGACGCCGTCCTCCAAGGCTCTGCCATCTGGAATTCCGGCTGGCGCAGCGAACGCGCCGCGGCTTACGGCATCGAGCCGGATCAACTGGAGGAGTATTACCGCCAGCGGACGACGCTGCTCGTGAACGTTTATCCGCAGGATATCGCGGAAGCGATCGCCTACTTCGCCTCGTCGAAATCGGAGAAGACGACCGGCTGCATGCTGACCGTGGACGGCGGCGTTCCGGCGGCGTTTACGCGATAGCCGGGGAGAGGCGCGGCGAGCCCGCCTAGCCGCCTCGTGGCGGAGGGACGGAGCGTTGTACCGGGGTGATGCAGGTTTGCCGCAAACGGACGACCGCCGCACAGGCTGATGCTGCCTAGCCGCAAACGGCCGACCACTGCTCCGGATGATGCTGCCTCGCCGCAAACGGCCGGGACGTTGTGCCGGCTGGTGCAGCTCGTCGTACCGGCATATGCCGACTCGTTTGCAGACGGCAGCGTCGTGCCCGTCTCGGCCCGCCTCCGTCATGGGCCGCCCGAAGGCCGTTCGTCCAGTCCCTTCCCGCGCAATCACGCGATATTGTACAATAAAAGAAACAGAAGCGGGGCCCGGACCCTGGCTGCATCCGTCCGTACCGCAGCAGAGCAGCGGTCCCACCTCCGCAAGTATGGAACAATGAAATGAGGATGCACGATGCTTGTAGCGGAAAGATGGCAGAAAATTACCGCACTGGTCAATGAAAGAGGAAGCATACGGGTGACGGAGCTCAGCGAGCTTTGCGGAGTCACCGAGGAAACGATCCGGCGCGATCTCGACAAGCTGGAGAGCGAAGGCCGGCTGATGCGCAGTCACGGCGGAGCGGTCCGCGTGGGAGAATCCCAGCCCGAGATCCCGTTCAAAGAACGGGAAACGGTGCACGCGGACCTCAAGCGGAGCATCGCCAGAGAAGCCGTCAAGCATATCCGGGAGAACGACCGGATCATTCTCGATGCGAGCACGACGGCATGGTACATGGCGCAAATTTTGCCCGACGAACCGCTGACGGTGCTGACCAACTCCATCCAAGTTGCCGTGGAGCTCAGCTCCAAGGAGAAAATTCAGGTCGTTTCCACCGGAGGCCGTCTTCTTCCGCAGTCGCTTTCCTACGCCGGTCCGCTGGCCGAGCGCTCTCTGGATACGTACCATGTCGATAAAGCGTTCCTGTCATGCAAAGGCGTGCATGCGGCGCGCGGTATTTCCGAATCGAGCGAGCTGCAGGCGCTGGTCAAAGCCAAAATGGTCGCCATTTCCGACGAAGTTTTTTTGCTGGCGGACCACAGCAAGTTCGGCCTGCAGTCGTTTGCCCACGTCGCTTCATGGGAGCAGATCGGGCATGTCATCACCGATTCGTCGACGAGCGCGGATAGCTTGGAAGCTCTGCGCGAGAAAGGCGTAAAGGTGACCCGGCTGTCCTGAGCCTCCGTATCCGCCCTGCCCGTTCCTCCATCTTGTTCGCGGACCGGAACGGGCTTTTTTTACAATCACCAAGACGCGTTTCTTCTATTTAAAAGAGAGCGCTTTCAACCGAAAGGGGCGATTCATCTTGAAGGTTTCCTTATTTATCACCTGTTTGAGCGACCTCGTGTATCCCCGGGTCGGGCAGGCGATGGTGCGGCTGCTCGCCCGGTACGGCATCCAGGTCCATTTTCCGGAGGTGCAGACCTGCTGCGGACAGCCGGCTTTTAACAGCGGCTACTGGGACGATGCGCGGAAGTCCGCCCGGACTCTGCTGGAAGCGTTTGACGACAGCGATTTTGTCCTGTCGCCTTCCGGGTCGTGCACGGGGATGGTCCGGCACTATTATCCGAAGCTGTTTCAAGACGATCCGGCGCTGCTTGCCAAAGCGGAGGCCCTGCGGGAAAAAACGTACGAGTTTACGCAATTTCTCGTCGGCGTGCTGGGCGTTACGGATCTCGGTGCGGTGTTTCCCCGCAAAGTCACCTATCATCCGTCCTGCCACGGCACGCGGCTGCTTGGCATCAAGGACGAACCGGCCTCCCTTCTGGAACATGTGCGCGGCCTTGAGCTTATACCGCTGCCTCATGCGGAGGACTGCTGCGGGTTCGGAGGCACGTTTGCCGTCAAAATGAGCGATATATCGGGCGCGATGGTGGCGGAGAAATCCGATCATGTCCTGGAAACGGAAGCGGAGGTGCTCGTCGGTCTCGATATGGGCTGCCTCATGAATATATCCGGGAACCTCCAGCATAGAGGCAGACCGGTTAAGGTCATGCATCTGGCGGAACTTTTGGAGGAGGGAGTGAGACGGGCCGATGAGCATGTCTAGCGGTGGAGGCAGCGTAAAAGACCGGGCGAAAATCGCGCTGAACAACGATTTCTTGCGGAAAGCCGTCAAGTTCACGACCGAGCGTCTGAAAACCGGCAAATTGAACGCGGCCGCCGAGCAGGGAAACTGGGAAGAGTGGCGGGAGCGGGGACGGCAGATCCGCCTGCATACGATCGCCCATCTCGATTATTACCTCGGCGCGTTTGTTGAAAATGCGCGGGCGCAGGGCGTCCACGTGCATTTTGCGGACACGGCGGAGGAGGCGGTGTCGATTACGATGGAAATCGCCCGGCACAAAAAAGCGGAGAGCGTCGTAAAGTCCAAATCCATGGTATCCGAAGAAATTCACATCAACCGGGCTCTCGAAGAGCTCGGCATTGAAGCCGTAGAGACGGACCTCGGCGAGTACATTATCCAGCTTGCCGGGGAAGCGCCGTCCCACATCATCATTCCCGCGATCCACAAAAACCGCTACCAGATCGCGGAGCTGCTGTCGGAAGAGGCGGGCGAGACGCTCCCGCCCGATACGGGCGTGCTCGCCGGCTTCGTGCGCCGGAAGCTGCGGGAGAAGTTCCTGGAGGCGGACATCGGAATGACCGGCTGCAATTTCGCCGTCGCCGAGACCGGCTCCATCGTTCTCTTCGAGAACGAAGGCAACGGCCGAATGGTCAGCACCGTCCCCAAGACGCAGATCACCTTCATGGGAATGGAGCGGATCATTCCCACACTGGACGATCTGGAGGTCATGGCGACGCTGCTGCCTCGCTCGGCCACCGGCCAGAAGCTGACCGTGTACATGTCGGTCATCTCCGGGCCGAGAAGAGATCCGGACGGAGACGGTCCGGAGGAGATGCACGTCATCATCCTGGACAACGGGCGCTCGCTTCAGCTCGGAGACCCGGATTTCCAGGAACTGCTGAACTGCATCCGCTGCGGCGCCTGTCTCAATGCCTGCCCGGTCTACCGGCACATCGGCGGGCATGCGTACGGCGGCACTTACAGCGGTCCGATCGGGGCCGTCCTCACCCCGGCGCTTAACCGGAACACGGCCGAGTGGGACGATATCGCCGGGGCCTCCACTTTGTGCGGCGCCTGTTACGAGGCATGTCCGGTCAAAATCCCGCTGCACGACATGCTGGTTTATTTGCGAAGCCGCAAGGTCGAGAAGGGCCATGGTGATGCGGCGGAAAAGGCGGGAATGTCCGCTTTCGGCTATATCATGGCCGAGTCCAGGCGCCTGCGGCGGGTTGCGGCGCTGGGCAGATTCGGCCAGCGGTTTGTGGCCCGCGGCGGCGTGATCAAAGCGAGAATCGGTCCGCTCAAGGGCTGGAACACGCACCGCTATGCCCCGGCGCTTCCGCCGAAGACATTCCGCGAGGAATGGCAAAGCCTCGCGGAAGAAGCCGCCGGAAGCCTGCCGGAGATGGACGCGGCCGTGAAGAGCCGCATGGAGCGGATTTTGGACGCCCGCCGGAAAGGGGGCGGCCGTCATGAGTAAATCCGACGCCGAGTTCCTGAACAGGCTGGAAGCCGAGTCCAGGCGGAAGCAGGAGGCATTCTTCGGCGGAATAGCTGCCCGGCTGGGGCGTTCCCGGATAACGGAGCGCCCGGCAAGACCGTTCCAGGGAGCGCCTGACTTCTGGAACGACGTAGATTCCGACGAAGAGGGGCGCATCCGCCTCTTTATGGATAACTGGCGCAAGGCGGGCGGCCATGCCGAGAAGCTGGCCTCCATGGAGGAAGCGGCCGCTTTCGTACGGAAGCTGATCCGTGACCTGGAGGCGAGGCGGGTCATCCGCCAGGACCAGCCGGAACTGGACGCGATAGCGGCCGTGCTGGAGACGGCAGAGGGACTCGACCGTGTGACCGTCTGGAACACGGAGCATGCCTCGGACGCGGAGAAGGAGGCCGTGCTGGCAGACGCTGCCGGAGCCGACATCGGGCTTGTGGCGGCCGACTGCGCCGCGGCTCATACCGGCACGGTCGTGCTGATGTCCTCGCCCCGCAAAGGCAGGAGCGTCAGCCTGCTTCCGGCCGTCCTCGTCGCGGTGGTTCCCGCCAGCCGGATGAAGATGCGCCTCGGCGAGGTGCTCCGTCCGCTGGACGGGCTGGCGGCCGAAGCGAGGCCGGCCGGAATCCACTTCGTATCCGGCCCGAGCCGTTCGGCGGATATTGAGAATGACCTGACCATCGGCGTGCACGGTCCGGGCATTGTCTATGCGCTTGTGGTGGAAGACTGCTAGCCGTCTCTGCCGGGACGGACCTGCGGCTTGCCTGCCGGCGGCGGCAGTCCATGGCTTTGCCGCCGTGTGCGCTTTCTTTTATGCTGCTATGCGCTAAAGGCCGGAGACGTTTCAATCTCCCGCAAAATCTAGCGCCGTCAGGCCGCCGCTTGCCCGCCGCCGCCTGACCGCAAAAAAATGCCGTCCCTTAAAAAAAGGGGCGGCATTTCTCGTTATGACTCGGCAGGCTGCATAGTCCGTTCGGTGAATCCGGCGTTACTTCGTTACCGGTACGGCATTCAGATATTCTTCCATCGTCGTGTTTTTCGTCTTGATATCTTTGGCCATCTGGGTACCTACATAACGCAGGTGCCACGGTTCGTACTGATAGCCGGTAACGGATTCTTTCCCCTTCGGATAGCGGATGATAAACCCGTACTCGTGGGCATGGTCTTCCAGCCACTTGGCTTCGGGCGTTCCGCCGAAGCAGTCTTCGGCCGCACATTTGCCTGTGCTGCCCGCAACGTCTATGGCCAGACCCGTTTCATGCTCGCTGTGCCCCGGTACGGCGCTGTATGTCTTGGCCGCTGCCTCGCCGTCTTTTTGTACGTAACGGTTGAACAGGGTCGTCTGCGTGGAGTGGGAGCGGTAAGCGGATACGCCGGCCAGCGGCGTTCCGTCTTTCTTGGCCGCGTCGAACATGTTCTCCAGCGCGCCGGCCGCTTCTTTGCGCATCATGCGCTTTTCGATTTTTTCGGCGAATACAAAATTCACATCCGGGTATACCAGATCGGAAGGTTTGTAGGTGTCCGGAAGCTTGAATTGTTTGTTAACCAGCACGGTCATGCTTTCCGGCTTAGCGGCAACCTGCTCTGCGCCATCCGTTCCTTTGCCCGTTCCGGTTCCTTTGGAAGTAGGAGCCGATGTCGGCGATGTCGTCGGCTGGCTCGTGCTTCCCGGTGCTGCGGACGGATTTGCGGAAGGCGAAGTTACCGCTGACGTACCCGGGGTTGCCGTGGCGGACGGGGAATTTCCGCCCGTTTCCTTGCTGTTCTCGCAGCCGGCGAAGAGAGCGACGGCGGAAGCCAGGATCAGAAGCCGGGTGATTCTTTTTTTCGGGGTCATGGTAGTTCCTCCTTGAATTAAAAAAAGGCGCATCCTTATGCGGGACGCGCCCGGAATACAACATTTTTTATTATACCTTAAGCGGATTGAAAAACCCAACGCGGGCAATTGTGACTAAGCGGTGAAAACACTATCATCTTCTCATTTCATTCGCTACAATGGGGGTAACAAGAAGGGGGGCAGCAGCTATGATGGTCGCATCTCTGATTATCGGCCTGGCTTTGGCGGGACTGATTTTATGGGCAACGATTTGGATCACCAATAAAGCGTACTCCAGAAAATGGGAAAATCCCGACGAGGATTGAATTCGGGATACCCGGCGGTTCCCGCCCGGGAGTCCGACTCTGCCGTCCGGGGTACGGGCATTTTCGTTTCATGCGTTATCCGTAAGAGAGAGAAGGCCAACAGCAATTGTCGGGGATAAGCCGCATGTGACGGAGCGGACGCCTTCTTTGCTCTTTTCAATTCTTCCGTTTTGTAACCATCGGTTTTACCCCCTCCCTAAGCGCATATGCTCTATGTTCGCTCTTTTTGCGGGAAAGGTTCGATTTAGTCCGGGCCAAGGGTCCATACACCGCGAAAAACCATGTGACCCGGATATTCATCCGGTTCTAACCTCCGCATACGGCGCCAATTTCCAAAATAAACCGTTCTTGGCGTTTCACATCTTTCCAATTCGGGTTAACTCCAAATAGGGCAGGATTTCTTCAATTTCCTCCTTTATACAAATTTTTGTCTTTGCTTCCTTTGAAAGCTGTATTATAATCGTTCATGTTTCTTATTATCGTGTGGGAGAGAGAGAGGAGAAATCGTGTGAAGAACAAAGTATGGATGTCTGTACTCGCATTGCTGTTGACTTTTACTGTAGTATTGGCGGGGTGTGGAAAGAAAGAATCACCGAAAACGGCATTGGAGGAATCCTTTACCACTGCTTCAACCATGAACAGCTCGGATTTTAACATGAACATGACCTTGAACCTGGATTTCCCGGAATCCGCGCTTAAAGCGGACCCGAGCTTGGCAATGGGTGCTAATTTCCTGAAAAACCTGGATGTTACGGCTAAAGGTGTTTACCAGGCCGATCCTATGCAGCTGGAAATGACGCTGGAGGCCAACCTCAAAGGCGACATGCCGATGAAGATTTCCCTTCCTATGGTCATGACCAAAGACAAGATGTATGTAAAAGTTCCGAACATTCCGCTTCTGCCTATTCCGAAAGACGCCGTCGGTAAATATATCGTGATGGATGTCAACGAGCTGAACCAGACGACGGAAGGCAAAGTGAACGTAAATGCCATCGACGTGAAGAAACAGCAGGAGTTCGGTCAAGACGCGATGAAAATCTTTACGACCAACTTTGACGAAAAAACGTACTTTGTCGATGTCGACAAGAAAAACGCCGGACTGCCCGAGAGCGTAGACGCGAAGCAGGTCGTGAAATTCCAGATTACGAACGAGAACCTGGAACCGGCCATCAAAACGATTGTCGAGAAGGTAGCTCCGCAGCTTCTTGATCTCGTATCCAGCGACAAGTATAAAGACATGCTTCAAGTCGATCCGGCCGAAATCGAGAAGGCGAAGAAAGAACTTGCCGCCGGATCGAGCAAGGAAGATACCCAGAAGGCGATCGATGAACTGAAAAAAGTGCTGAAAATCAACGATTTCAACATTTTGACGGCCATCAATAAAGATAAATTCCCGGCTTATCAGGAGATTAACGCCAACCTGGACGTCACCGATGAGAAGCAGGGCACGTTCAAGATCGGTACGAAAATCAAAACCGAGTACAGCAATATCAACAAGAAGGCTAACCTGCAGCCTCTGCCTACCGATACGCTGACGATCGAACAATTCACGCAAAAAATGCAAGCTTCCGGCATGCAGTAATCGCTCCGGTAGCGCGCACGGAAAATCCCCGGTTTCCTTAATGGAAGCCGGGGATTTTTTCGCGATTGTCCGCGTTTTCCGCTTTTTGCGGCACGGGAAAAACCGGCTGACGGGGGGATATCCGGGTCGGCCGGTTTCTCTTTCAGGATGTAGAGCCGTCGTTAAACAGCTTGTACGAATAGTCCATAATGAGGACCATGGCGGCGCGCTGCTCGTCCGTTCTGGCCAGCAGGCAGTGACGCCTCCAGTCCAGGAACCGGATGGCGGCCTCCCGGCTGCCATCCTGGGCTCTCTGCCAGGTGTCTTCGATCTCTTCGTTAGACGGAATGACTTGATGCCTGCGGTAAAAGCCGACCGTCCGGGAAATGGAGGACCAGTCATAGTGCATAAGCGGCCCTCAAAACGTTTCTTCTTCGCCCTGCGGCTCGAACCCGGACCAGAACCGGAAGGTGGCACTGAAGAGAAGCATCACGCTTCCCCACCACATAAACGGGTTCCACAGGGCCGGAGCCCCGCTGAACAGGCCGCAGAGGCAAAGGATGATTCCATGCAGCAAAAAGATGAATCCGGCCAGGCGGCGCAGGTCGTGTTCTTTTTTTGTCCCGCTATTCATCGTGTTTCCCTCCTTCGCCTGGATGCCGGATTCGTATGAAGATTCCGGACGACTTTTTTACCGTACCCTGTATTACCTCCGTCTCTTTTAAAGGAAACAGCGAACTCGGTCACACGATGCCCGACGGGGGTGCGTTTTTGGCAGCAAGAGGGATTATTTGGGGCTATTTTTACGGAAAAGGGGGGCTGGGCGGCGTTTACGCTCGTATATGAAGAATGTGGGAGCTTGCTTCTTGCGGAGCGGTTTTCTATGATACAGGTATACTTATAACCCTTACAGAGAAACGAGGCGGCCCATTTTGAAAATCGGATTAAGCTCTTACAGTTTGTACCGTGCCATCAGAGCCGGGGAGTTGGACTATGTCAGTGCGTTGGATTGGATTGCGGCTAACGGCGGCGAGCATATGGAAGTCGTTCCGCTGGAGATCGATTTTACCCGGGAACCCCAGCTTGTGAAAAGCATCAAGGAAAAAGCGCAGGCCGCAGGCATCGAGCTTTCCAATTATGCGATCGGAGCCAACTTCCTGACGGAAAATGAGGACGCTTACCAGGATGAAATTTCCCGGGTGAAGCGTGAAGTCGATGTAGCAGCCGAGCTGGGCGTCAAGCTGATGCGCCATGATGTGGCCCGCCATGAAGACGTTTCCATCCGTACGTTCAACGCGAATCTGGACCGCATGATCGAAGCGTGCCGGACAATCGCGGATTACGCTGCGCAGTACGGGATTACGACCAGCATCGAAAATCACGGCTATCTGGTGCAGGCGAGCGACCGGGTGCTTACCGTCGTTCAAGGCGTGGACCGCCCGAACTTTAAAACGACGCTGGATATCGGCAACTTCATGTGTGCGGATGAAAATCCGGTCGCTTCCGTGCAGAAAAACCTGCCGTTCGCCTCCATTGTACATATCAAAGATTTCTATCTCCGCCCTTCATACCGGAATCCGGGAGAAGGCTGGTTCAAGACCACGGCGGGCAACTATCTCCGGGGAGCTATTGCCGGGCAGGGCGATATCGACATGTGGGAAGTGCTGCGTCTGGTGAAGCGTTCCGGTTTCGACGGCTATCTGTCCATCGAATTCGAAGGCATGGAAGAATGCAAACAAGGCTCCAAAATCGCCATGGATAACGTGAAACGGATCTGGGCCGAGGTCTAGACGGTTCTGTCGTATCAGCACTGCCGGCGGTTTTATAAAGGAAGCGTTCCAACCGTATAGGGGGCGCTTCTCTTTCGGGTTTGCCGGAGTGAAGCGGGGAGCAGGGAACTTTTTCTGAACAAGAAGAAGTTCTTTTTTATTTTCCGGGGATGCTGAAGCTGATATACTAAGGACAGACTTTAGCCGGAAAAAAGGAAAACCGATGATTTGAGGTGCGCTTGGAAATGAATAAGTATTTGGAACTGCTTAAGGATATCAAGGAAAACGGAACCCGCAAAGAAGACCGCACGGGAACCGGAACCATCTCCGTGTTCGGGCGTCAGATGCGGATGAATCTGGCGGAGGGCTTTCCGCTTTTAACGACCAAAAAACTCCATATGCGCTCGATCATTCACGAGCTTTTGTGGTTTTTGAAAGGTGAAACCAACATTCACTATCTACACGACAATGGCGTCACCATTTGGGACGAGTGGGCCGACGAGGACGGTAATTTGGGCCGGGTGTACGGCGCCCAGTGGCGCACTTGGCAGGCACCGGACGGCCGGGCTATCGACCAGATTACCCAGGTGATCGACCAGATTAAAACCAACCCGGATTCTCGCAGGCATCTCGTAAGCGCCTGGAATGTCGCAGAGGTAGATCAGATGGCGCTGCCGCCCTGTCACTATGCGTTCCAGTTCTACGTGGCGGACGGCAAGCTGTCGTGCATGTTCCAGATGCGTTCGGTCGATACGTTCCTCGGTCTGCCGTTCAATCTGGCTTCTTACGCCCTTCTTACGCATATGGTCGCGCAGCAGTGCGATCTCGAAGTCGGGGACCTTGTATGGACCGGCGGGGACGTGCATATCTATTTGAACCACCTGGAGCAGGTGGAGAAGCAGCTTGCGAGAGAGCCGTTTCCGCTGCCCAAGCTTGAAATCAAGCGCAAGCCGGATTCTATTTTCGATTACGCTTTTGAAGATTTCGAGTTTGTCGGCTATCAGTCGCATCCCGGCATTAAGGCCCCGATCGCGATCTGATTGCGTAGAGTGTCCGCAGAGCACGTTTCGGACCGGATACGGACGGAAAATAGAGTGATCCTAGAACGGCCGCAAGGTCCTCATGGATTGCAGGAAGAGGTGTTGAACAAGTGAGTATTTCCTTTATTTTTGCCATGGACCGCAACAACGCGATCGGGATCGACAACCGACTGCCGTGGCATCTGCCTGCGGATTTGAAATATTTCAAAAAAATGACGACCGGTCATCCGATCCTGATGGGGCGGAAGACATACGATTCAATCGGGCGTCCGCTGCCGAACCGGGAAAATATTGTCCTGACGAGGCAGAACGGTTTCGAAGCCGAAGGATGCAAGGTCGTCCATACGGTGGAAGAAGTGCTGGAAAGCTACACGGAAGGGGAGGTTTTCGTGATCGGCGGGACGGAAGTGTTCCTGCTGTTCTGGCCTCACGTTGACAAGCTGTATGTGACGTTTATCGACGATACCTTCGAAGCCGATACCTTCTTTCCGGAGATCGATCCCGGGGAATGGACGCTTGTTTCCGACGAGCCCGGTGTCCGGGACGAGAAAAATCCGTATGACTACACGTTCCGTGTGTACGATCGGGCGAAGACTTAGTGACAGCCAAAATGCCGGTGCCGGTGCCGGAATCGAAATCAAAAGGAGATACGTATACGTCAAAATGGTATTTGTAGTCCGGCACGGTAACGGGGGATACGGGTACGCAGGGGGTTCAGAAGGACGGTAAACGAGGCGGACCGCAGGCCGGTTATTCAAGCTCCTGCGGCTGCCCGGTCTTCTTTGCCGGAGACCCTTACCAAAACGGCTACACGACTAACCCAGCGGCTTACATAAGCCGGGAAAGCTGAACGGGGGCGTTAAGGATGCAGCAACCAAGTTTACGGATCGGCATGATCGGACTGGATACCTCCCATGCCGTCGAATTTACGAAACTGCTCAACGACTCGGAGCATCCCTGGCATGTGCCGGGCGGACGGGTCGTGATCGCCTATCCGGGCGGCTCGGAAGACTTCGAGCTGAGCCGCTCCCGCGTGAGGGGGTTCACCGAGAAGCTCCAAGCTGAATACGGCGTGGAAATCGCCGATTCTCCCGCGGCCGTTGCGGCGGCATGCGACGCCATCCTGCTCGAATCGGCGGACGGCCGGGTGCACGCCGAACAGTTCCGGCAGATTGCCTCTTACGGCAAGCCGGTCTTCGTCGACAAGCCGCTGGCCGTCAGCTCCCGGGATGCCGGCGAAATAGCCGCCCTGGCCGAGCGGCATGGCGTCCCGTTCCTAAGCAGCTCGTCTCTCCGCTTCGCCGAAGGCTTGACGGAAGCGCTTCGCGGCTCGGAGAAGGGGGCGGTCACCGGAGCCGACTGCTTCGGCCCGCTGGCGCTGGAGCCGACGCAGCCCGGCCTGTTCTGGTACGGCATCCACATGGTGGAGATGCTGTACGCCGCACTTGGCCCGGGCTGCGTGCACGTCACGGCGGCAGCCGGGGAGACGCACGAGGTGGTCGTCGGCGTCTGGGCCGACGGCCGCATCGGGACCGTGCGCGGCAGCCGCGCGGGCAGTCCCGCGTTCGGAGCGGTGGTGCACCGCGAAGGGGGGAGCCGAGCGGTCGATATCTCCGCGGACGCGAAGCCCGTCTACGCGTGCCTGCTCGAGCGCGTCATGGAGCTGTTCCGCGGGGGTGAGCCGGCCGTCGGCATGCGGGAGACGCTGGAAGTGATCCGCTTCATCGAAGCGGCGAACGAGAGCCGCCGGACGGGACAGCGGGTCGGGCTGTAGGCGGAGCCTCGCCTCTAAGGCGTCGCGCCGTATCCGTCGCCCCGGGGCGTCTCGCCTCGTGTGGCGACCCGCCGTCGCCCGAGGCCGCTTCCCGCCGTCTCCAGCGTCTCTTGCCTCGCCTCAGGCTGCTCTGGCCGCCTCCAGCGTCTCAGAGCAGCCTGAGGCCGCTTGCGTAACCTTCGTCGCTCCGCGCCGTCACGCCGCAAAAAAGACCTGAACCGCCGTAAAGAGCGGTTCAGGTCTTTTCAAGTGAACAAAAAAAGCTGTGGAATCGTCATTCCCGCAGCTTTTTCCCGTTTCCGCCCGGCTGATCCAGCGGGACGGAAACGGAAGGTAACTTCGCTTAGGCGCGCTTTCTGAACAGGCTGAGCAGCAGGGAAGCCGCGCTCAGTACCACAGCGGCAATCGACAGATAGAGCGGCGTATTGCTCGCGGAAGCGCCCGCCTGCTGGGCGGGAGCCGCCGTGGCGCTGCCCGGCGCCGTGCTTGTATGGCCGTGGCTGTCCGTCGCCCCGCCGGCCGGTTTGGCGGTTACCTTCGTTACGGAAGCGGGTTTGTCCGAGCCTTCGGCGCCGGTCCACTCCACTACGCTGCCGTCCTGGTAAGTCTGATAAGCCTTCCAGACGATGGAAGTGGCGTTGTCGGCCACCTTGCCCTGCATGTTGAATTCACCGAATTCGGTTTTGGTCAGGCCGCCGTTCTCCGCGGTCCAGGTCACACCCGTGATTTTATCCGCTCCGTCTTTGGCAATTTCGTATTTCCAGCCCGGTTTCGGCTCGAAACGCGAGACGGATACGGCGTCGATCGGGAATTTCACTTCGATTTTGGTAGTCGGAATATCTTTTTCCGTCGGTACGCGAACCGTAAATTTCTGATAGGAACCCGCCGTCGCTTCGGCAGGATTAACGGTAACGTGGGCGCTGGCCACGCCGGCAAAGAGCATCAAACCGGCTACAACGGCGGCCGCTTGGATTTTAAGCTTGTTCATGATTAACTCCCTTTCTCTCGCAATCTTGTAGTACTTCTACTGTACCCAATGCGGGCGGGAGAAAGTATGACTCAACTGGGCTATTTTTGCCTCCTAGTTATGATCTTTTCGTGACATACCGTGTTTCACGGCGTAAGCGGTAAGCTGGACGCGGTTATCCATGCCGAGTTTTTCGAAAATATTTTTCATGTGGTTTTTAACGGTGTTTTCCGAAATGAGCAGCTTTTCCGCGATTTGCCGGTTGTTGTAGCCTTCCGCGACATAGAGGACGATTTCATGTTCGCGGGCCGTGAGCTGCGGCAGGGGCTGGCCGGAAGCGGCCGGTGTCCCCGACGGACGGAAGCGCCGCATGAGACGGTCCGCCATCTGGCGGGCCACCTGGGAATTGTCGTCGAGCAGGGCGTGCAGGTAGCTGAGCCATTCGTCAGGGTCCATATTTTTGAGCAGATAGCCTTGTGCGCCGAACTGGACGGCCGTGAACAGATCGGCCACATCGTCCGACACCGTCAGGATCACGATGCGGATGTGAGGGTAGCGCTGTTTGATCTGGCGGGTCGCCTCCAGGCCGTTCACGGGTCTCATGTGGATGTCCATGAGCACCACATCCGGCTGCAGGTTGCCGCAGAGGGCGATCGCTTCCTCGCCGTTATAGGCTTCGCCGACGACGGTGAATGAAGGATCGTCCTCCAGCAAGCTCTGGATAGCCTGGCGGGCAAGCGGGTGATCATCCGCGATGAGAACGCGATAACAGGTCTTTGACATGGGGTTTCCTCCTTGCTGATGTGACGGACAGCTCCGTGCCGTTTTCCGGCGAAGACTGAAGTTCCCACGAGGCTCCAAGCTCGGCGGCCCGCTTGCGCATCATGGTCAGGCCGTAACGGTGCCGCTGGGGTTCGTCTTCCGAGAATCCGACTCCGTTGTCGGCGATTTTGAGCGACCATTCCGCGCCGCTCGTTTCCAGATCGATGGAAGCCTGGGTCGCGCGGGAATGCTTGCGGATATTGGTGAAAGCTTCCTGGACGATGGCGAAAATCTGCACTTCTTCGGCAGCCGTGAGAACTTTGTCGGTCGCCCGCAGATTTTGGACGGTTTCAATGCCGGTCAGCACCTCCCAGTCCTGCAGCCATTTGCCGATGCGCAGCGAGAAGGAGGTTCCTTCCTCGGGCAGGGTACGGAGATTGAAAATCGCCTGACGGAGATGATGATCGATTTCGGAGACGGCGGCTTTGGCTTCTTCGGTTTTACCCTGCTTCAGTTTCACGTTGATAAAAAACAGCGTCTGGGCGAGATTGTCGTGCAATTCCCTGGCCAGCCGTTCGCGTTCTTCATAAACGGCGCGTTTGGATGTTTCGCGGGCCAGCCGGTTGTTGGTACGCTCGATGCTGCGGAACATCCAGGTGGCGAATATGTAGGAGACGAGGAGAGTAAGGAACGTAATGTACCAGTTTCCGGTTTCCATGGACATATAGCTCAGCATGAATTCATGCCGGATAAACTCGAATCCTCCGATAAACAGGGCAGGGGTCAAAGCGGCCAGCCATTTGAGGGTTTTAAGCGACATATCAGCCCGTCCTTTGCATAAATAATGGTTCTTGGTATAACGATGTACCCAATATACCGTAACGCGTGGGGAGCAACAAGGCGAGAGAATTTTTCCTCTTCGCACACCGCGACTTTTTGGAGAAACTTTCGTCTAATGGGTTTAGCGTCCTTTTCCGGACGAAAAACATGCCTTCGGGCAAAGCAAAACCGGCCCCTCGGGTCAAAGGGCCGGCTGCGGGTCAGTCAATAGAGCATTTCCCGTAAGGAAGCTCCTTTATTAATCGATTGAGCGGGCAGGACCGCATAACAGAACGGATCGCTCTCTTCCTCCACAACTTCAATCATGAGAATGTGTTCGATCGGAAGAAGAACGTTATTCATCTTAATCAGACCAAACTGTTCGTAATGATTGGAAATGACGCCGGTAATGGTATCATTGCCGCAGATGACTTTAACTTTCTGCTTTTGGTATATGAGTATATCAAACATAAATAAACTCACCTCTCTATTAAGATATGACAAGTCCTTTGTGATATTCGTCACACCATTTTTTAAAAAGAAAGAACATTAAATTTAATTAAAGACAATTTAAAGATTTGTCTTTAAATGAAGTCTTTCTTTAAAATAGAGAAAGAATGTAAACGCCTACAATACACAATCGCCGAGTACGTGCTTATCGCAGCGGAAATCCGGCCAGGGACAAGGAGGATGTGCAGCATGGAAATAAAACGACCCCCCAGCCGGGACGAAATTATGATCGGACTGATCGGTCCGGAAGAGCTCCTGGATAAAGCGGAGGAGACGATCAAAGCGTTTCCTTCTTTTCATCCTTTGTCTTTAAAATGGGAAGGGGAGCCGAACGGGCTTCCGGACGTTCAGCGTCTCGGCGAGCAGGCCGAGGTGCTGCTTTTTACGGACCCGGACACATTCCGCCTGGCTAAGCAGAGCGTCACGTTCCGGATTCCGGCGCACTATGTGCCGCTGACGGGCACCGGCTTGTACCGCGCGCTCTATCTGGCCGGACATACCGGCTCTCCCGGAAAACTGACCGTGGACGGACTGACGGAGCCTGTCGTCGCCAAGGCACTGAGGGAACTCGGGGAGAACGGTATGGACGTGGTCTGCTACGGGGGACAGAGCGACGGCACCCCGCAGGAGCTGATCGACTTCCACCGGGCAGGGGCATCGAGGGAAACGGTCGCCCTGACAGGAATGAAGGCGGTTGCGGAGGCTCTGACGAAGGAAGGGCTGCGCAGCGAATGGATCGCCCCGACCGAGCACGATATGACGATTTCGCTGCAGCGCGCGCTGCTCTCCACGGAAACGCGCCGGAGCAAAGAGGGCCAGATCGTCATCGGGTTCATCAACATCGACGGGTTTGAGCGGCTGGCCGCCAGATCGGGCTCCGAGCACGAAGTGCAGCGGATGAAGCTGGACCTTCACCGGATCGTGCTGGACTACGTCGAACATCTCGACGGGTATCTGAACACGCTCGGCGGGGACGAGTTTCTGTTCATGACGACGAGAGGGATATTCGAGCGGGAGACGGGCGGCTACAAATCCATTCCGCTGGCCAAAGATTTGTCGCTCATGCACGACCTCACGCTGAGCATCGGCATCGGCTTCGGCCGTTCCGCCAACGAAGCGGGTACGCATGCGCGCCTTGCCCTGCGTCGCTCCAAAGATGCGGGAGGCAACATCACGTTCATCGTGCGCGAGGACCGCAGTGTCATCGGTCCGCTGGAGATGACGGAGCCCAACCGCTTCGACCTGTCCCTGCTCGATGCCGAACTGATCAAGGAAGCGGGCAGGGCGGGGATGACGCCCGCTTACCTGAGCCGGCTGGTCGCGTATGTGACCCGGTTCGGCAAGCTGGATTACACGGCGCAGGAGCTTGCGGCCGTTTTGGACGTGACGGTGCGCAGCACCCACCGCTTCCTGCTGGCCTGGCAGGACGCCGGGCTTGTCGACGTCATCGGCGAAGAACGCGGCGTTTCCAAAGGGCGTCCGAAGCAGATTTTCCGTCTGGCCTTTCTGCAGGAGAGAATCCGTTCGTAACGGTGACCCGAGGCCCTGCCGGCTACTCGCGGATTGCGGAGAACGGGCCGTCCCTTGGCGGCAGCGGCGAATAAAGATGGGACAGGCGGAGCACACTGTCAATGATTTACTCCATGCCCGGTTGTTTCTAATCCGGTTGATGCGCTTTTTTTGAAGCCATGCCCAAATAAAAAAGCCCCTCGGCGAGGAGCTCTCAAGTAAGCGACTGCGGAACGGGGCTCTTCCGCCATAAGCGGAGGCCTTTACGCCCGGTGCATACGGGTTTCGAATTTTTTGCCGAGCAGCCAAAGCAGGCCGATCACGACCAGGACGATCAGGAACTTCCAGGGCTGGCGGATAAAAGACATGATGTCGTACCCGACGAACGCCATGGTAAACACCATCACCGCTTTCCCCGCAACGATAGCCGGCAGAAAAATCATTTTCTCGACCCGGGACAGGGCCGCCGCCACTACGACCAGCGAAGAAGGCGTAAACGGGAAGCAGCTCAGCAGGAAGATCGTGCCGAATCCGTGGTTATGAATCCAATTCATCCCGTTGCGCAATTTGGGCGAACGGGTCAGCTTCTGCATAAATGCGGTATTGGACAGTCTGCGGAACAGCAGGAACAGGCAGATCGCGCCCAGACTCGTGCCGAGCCAAGAGTACAGGAAGCCGAAGCCGAGCCCGTAGGACGCGGCATTTCCCATGACAATCACGAATAGCGGAAGAACAGGAATGAACGCTTCGATAAACGTCAGCAATATACCGGGCAAAGGACCGAGAGAGTTATAATGAGACAAAAACAGCGCAATCTTCTCTTCGGTCAGCACACTTTTTATAGATTCCCAAGTCACGGCGGTTTCAAGAGCTCCTTTTTCGGGTAGTGAAAGATCAACTGGACTGTTTTAATGTTTCGTAAAAAAGGGTTTATACATGAGTATAACGAATGAAATCCGGAATGGTTTCTCGGGCAGAGGCAGTATCCATGTCCGGCAGGTTCATCCGTTACCCAGTTTACCTTAAAACAGAATATTTCTTACACAGCACGAAAGGGGAATTTTGTTCATGGCAAACCGCAGCAATTACAACGGAGGTGGCCCTTTGAAAACGGATCTTACCCGCATTCAGGATTACTTGGAGTGGCTTAAAACGAAAATCTATCTGGACTCTTTGTCCGATAAAGCGAAAACGCGTGCCCTGCGCCGCGGCGAAGTCTACAAATGCAATTTGGGAAAAGGCATCGGAAGCGAAGAAGAGAAAGAGCGTCCGTGCATCATTTTACAAAACGACGTCGGCAACAAACATTCCGGGAACACGATCATCGCGCCTATTACGCACACAGCGGGCATTCCGAGCGTATCCGTAGAACTCAAGGGCAGCTATACGTATTTGGAAGCGGGCAAAGAAAAGCAGCTTACCGGTTACGTACTGCTGGCCAATATTATGACTGTCAGCAAGTCGCGCATTACGGGGAGCTGCCTGGCAAACATCCGCGAAGAGATGGACGAGATTGAAGAAAAAGTGATGGTCTCTCTGGGTATGTTCAAAAAATATAAGGATCTTCTCGACAAAAAAGAGAGGGACAAAGCGTTTATCAAACGCCTGCTGCAGGAAAATTACGCGCTCAAAGAAAAGCTGGATTTGTATGAGCGTCCGGACAGCGCCTCGGAAATACATGGTTGACAATGCTTATTTGGTGTGGTTTAATTGTCTTAGCGACTTACAAATATGTTTGATCGGTTGATCGAATCGCATCCCAAAGGTCCATTACAATATCAAATATAAGGAGTCCGTTGATTCCTTCGTCTTTCGAAAAAAGATCTCCCGCCAGAGGTCTTTTTTTCATGTCTACTAAATAATACACGGCAGGGGATATTTTGAAACGGGGAGACGCAAAAAGTGGAGCCTAAATGCAGTTCTGCAATCGTTTTCGAGCCGCTTGGAGACCAAGCGGTTGTACTCCGTCTGGGTGAAAGCATATCCGAAGACATACACCGGCGTGTTCTGGAGGCGGCGGAAGCGATAAGCCGCAGCCCGTTTCCGGGACTAGTCGAAATCGTACCTACCTATACAACGGTCACGGTCTGGTACTCCGTCGTAGAGGCGGCGGTAGCCGCCGGAAGGCATTTTTCTCCTTCGGAGCTGGAAGAAACCGAGGCTATGCTGGCAGGCGGAGAGCCTGTCGTTTACACGTGGATCTGCAGGCATCTGGAGCGTGTTCTGAAAACGGGTGCTGCGGAGCATTCGGTTCTCCCAGCTTCTCCTTCGCGGGAAATTTTTATTCCGGTATGTTATGGAGGCTCCTTCGGTCCGGACCTGGAGGATACCGCACGTGCGCTTGCCATGAGCCCGGAGCAGGTAGTCCGGCTGCACAGCGGAAGCGTGTACCGGGTCTATATGATCGGCTTCGTGCCCGGATTCCCTTATTTGGGAGGACTTCCTTCTTCACTGGCTCTTGGCCGGAGAGCTAATCCCAGACTCGCCATTCCGGCCGGATCGGTGGGAATCGGAGGCAGCCAGACCGGAATCTATCCGCTTCCTTCTCCGGGGGGCTGGCATATTATCGGCCGTACGCCGCTTGATCTGCTGCGGACGCGGGAAAATCCTCCCGTGCTTCTGCAGGCGGGGGATACGGTCCGCTTCGTGCCTGTAGAGGAAGCGGAATACGGGCGGCTGTGCCGAGAAGAAACGGATATTTCTAAGGAGGGGAACCGCGGATGAGCCTGCTTGTCGAAAAACCCGGGCTGTATACGACCGTGCAGGATACGGGGCGCTTCGGTTTCCGCCGCTTCGGTTTTGTCGCCGGCGGGGCGATGGACGCCTTGTCGATGCAGGCGGCCAACATTCTCGCGGGTAATCCCCGGCATGCGGCCGTGCTAGAATGGACGCTGCAGGGCCCCCGGCTGCTGCTGCTTCAAGATACGCTCGCCGCGTGGTGCGGGCCGGAGCTTGCGGTATACGCCGGCGGGGAACCCGTTCCCGGCTGGCGGCCCGTCTATATGCGGGCGGGGACGCTGCTTGCGCTGGGCAGCACACGCAGCGGATGCCGCGGCTATCTTGCCCTTGCGGGAGGCGTCGACGTTCCGCTTGTGCTGGGCAGCCGGAGCACCTATACCCGCGCCGGACTGGGCGGGTTGGAGGGGCGGCCGCTTCAAGCCGGCGATGAACTTCAAGCGGGAAGGCCGTCTCCCGCGGCGGAACGGATGATGGCAGAGCTCCGGCTCCAGGCTTCCGCTGAAGGCAGGGAAGTTCAGGCCGCCCCGTGGGAGGCTTCCTTGGCCGTAAGACCTGGCGGGACGGCGGGGGACCCCGCGGTTCTTCGTGTCGTCCGCGGAAGTGAGAGCGGCCGATTTAAGGGCGGTCTGGACGCCCTGACCGCGAATGTTTACCGCGTGCAGCCCCAATCGGACCGCATGGGCTGCCGGCTGCAAGGCCCTGCCCTGGAGCTGTCCGTTCCGGGCGAGCTTGTATCGGAAAGCACGGCGCCCGGGACCATCCAGGTTCCGCCGGACGGACAGCCGATCGTGCTGGCCGCTGACAGCCAGACGACCGGCGGGTATCCGCGAATCGGGCATGTCATCAGCGCGGATCTGCCGGTTCTGGGCCAGCTTGCTCCCGGCGCGTCCGTGCGTTTCGCGGAAGTGACCCTGCATGAGGCGCAGGCGGAGCTTATGCGCCAGGAAATGAACCTGAGGCTGCTTCAGACCGGAGTATGCGCAAGGATGGGGAGATAAGACATGTTCACGATCGATTTGAACTGCGACATGGGTGAAAGCTACGGCGCTTACCGGTTCGGCCGGGACGAGGAGCTGCTGGAAAGCGTGTCCTCGGCGAATATCGCCTGCGGGTTTCACGCGGGAGATCCCGGCGTCATGCGCCGGACAGTGGCGCTTTGCCTGGAGAAAGGCGCCGCCGTCGGCGCGCATCCCGGGCTGCCCGACCTGGCCGGCTTCGGCCGCCGGGAGATGGCGGTCGGCGCCGAAGAAGTCTACGAGCTGACCTTGTATCAGCTCGGGGCCCTTCAAGCCTTCGTACAGGCCGAAGGCGGCACTCTCCGCCATGTGAAGCCCCATGGCGCTCTGTACCACATGGCGGCCGCACGCTGCGATCTGGCCGATGCGGTCGCCCGGGCGGCGCTGCGCGTCAGCGGCGGCGGTCTCGTGCTGCTCGGGCCTCCGGGCAGCGAACTGCTCCGCGCCGGGAAGGCGCATGGGCTGCGCGTAGCGGCCGAGGCGTTCGCCGACCGGACGTACCGGCCGGACGGCACCCTGACGCCCCGGACGGAGCCGGGAGCGCTGCTGAGCGATCCGGCGCAGGCGGCCGCCCAGGTGCTGCGCCTCGTGCGCGAGGGCGCCGTGACCGGTGCGCGCGGCGAGACCGTGCCGCTGACCGCGGAGACGGTCTGCGTGCACGGGGACGGCCCGCACGCGGCGGCCATCGCCCGCTCGGTCCGGGCGGCGCTGGACGAGGCGGGCGTAGCGGTCCGCCCGCCGTGGGGAGCATAAGCGGCACCGTGCGAGTTTCAGTGCGCGGAGAGGCATCGCATGACGGGCGGCCAGTCGCAGCGAGCGCAGAGGCACCGCATAACGAGGGGCCAGTCACACGCGGTTGATGCTTGTCCTGCGGACAGCGCCGCTCGGCTGGGCAGGCTCCCCGGACTGATAGCGCTGGCGTCTGGAGTCAGCGGACGATTCGCTGCGGCCGCTTGTCCGAGGCCATCTTAGAGAGCCGGTGCAGGTGTCCTTTCGAAGTCAGAATGCGGCCCGTTGTCTCCGGGTTGAGGCGGGATGTGCAGTTCAATTTGCCGAACCGCCTGAGCCCGGTCCCGAGGACCGATTCTGTGACCGACTGGCCGGCGCACTCGATCCGGTGTTCCGCCGGCTTAGGATCAAAGCGGAAGTCCGCGCTTTGGCTGATCTTCTGAAGATGACGCAGCAGGATTCGGACCGCATCTAATCCGAGCCCCGTTGCGAAATCCGATCCTGTTCCCGCCGAAGCGGAACGCCGCCAAGGAATTTTTGGAAAGAACGATTATAACGAATCTTCCCCTTGAGAACGGTCCCGCAGGTGTGCGTTAATAGAGATGCAGCCGGCCGGCTCCACTCTATCAGGAAAGGAGTGATTCGGAACAATGAACACGACAATGGAGGTGGCTTCTGCGTAAGCGGAAGCCCGTGTCGAACCGGGGGCGGCAGCGCCCCCGGTTTTTATTTTCCTGAAAGATATGTGAATATGCGTGACAAAAACGGGCCGACTCCATATAATTGGAAATAGTAAACCCAAAAAAACTAGGTGAAAGGAGATGTTTTCCATGAAGTTTGTTCAAACAGTAAGAGTGAAAGTCACCGTAGAGGTGCTCATTTTCTAACTGCTATCATCATGGAAGTACCGTTCACCTGTTTGTATATACATACAAGCTGCGGCACGATACCTATCGTGTATATCTTTCCTTATGAATGATAGCAGGTGCGGAAGATGAAGACCCTCTACGTTTGACGATGCGGTACGGATCATACACGACCAATTCGAGGAGGTTTTCATCCGATGAGTTACAAGAACGGCAAGGATATTCTTCCGGCCAGCTTGCTTAAAGAGCTGCAGAATTACATTCAGGGAGAGATCATTTACGTTCCGAAGAAAGAGAAGAAACGCGCAGGCTGGGGAGAAAATAACGGAACCCGCCTCATCATAGAACGGCGCAACCGCGAAATATTCCGGTTATACCAAAACGGTTCAACCGTGCTGGAGCTGATTCAGACGTTTCATCTATCGGAAGACAGCATACGCAAGATCATTGGAAAAACACGCGAGCGGCTGAAAGAAGCTGCCGCGACACCATAAAACGGCGACCTCTAAGGCCGCCGTTTTTCTGTGTCTTCCGGCTTCTTCCCCAGAGGCTGGCAATTTTTTTACCCGGGTCGGGCCCATGTGCTATTATAGATAAAAAGTTGCGGTGGATGGTTTATGGAAGGATTTCGGGAATTTTAATCGAACCCTATCGGTGTAGAAACAGACCGAAGACGAACGGGAGGAATGGGCTTGAATCCATACCGCATTTTGCTTGCAGACGACGAAGCCGCGCTCCGGTTTTTATTGACAGAGACGCTTTCGGACGAAGGATACGCCATCACGGAGGTTATGGACGGCAAAGAAGCGGTTGCCGAGCTCGTTAAGGAGCGTTACGATCTGGTCATTCTGGATTACATGATGCCGGAGAAAACCGGGGTCGAGGTGTGCCAATGGCTGCGCTCGGAAGGCGGAATCAACCGGGAAGTGCCCGTTATCCTGCTGACCGCCAAGGCTCAGGACAAGGACCGCGAGAAAGCGACTGCGGCCGGTGTCAGCACTTATATTGTCAAACCGTTTAGCCCTCTGCAACTGGTCGATACCGTGGAGGCTCTTATAGGCGGCGCGTGACAGCGATTACTCGATTACGAACGGAGTGAATCTCAACCATGAATCAACCGAGCTCCCGGGGGCATGGCGCAGATGCCAAGGGAAGAGACGAACGGCTGCTGAAGCAGGGGCGCAGGCTGTTCATGAAGGAATTGGCCCACCAAATCGCACAGATGGATGACCTGCTGGTGATTATAGCTTCCTCTCCCGAGATGAAGGATCTCCAGGACATGTACCGGATCGTTCACATGCTGAAAGGGAGCGCCCCCATGTTCCAGTTCGGGAGGATCGGCAAAATCGCCGAGGAACTTGTCCGCGTGTGGGAATGGACGCAGTCCCTTCATCCTTCTGCGGCGTTGACGGCGGATTTCACCCCTCTGGTCAATGAAAGCGTCAAGCATACGAGCGAATATATCCGTCATCTGCTGATGGAACACGATGTTTCGGTGATCGAGCTCGAGTTGGACGAACAGAAGGAAAACGGGATCGTACACAATATGGGCGGCAAAAGGCGCCTGTTGATCATAGACGATGACGATGTGCTGCGCACGTATCTGGTGCGGCGGCTTGAACTGGACGGCTACATAGTGGACGAAGCGAGCGACGTGCCGTCCGCGAAGCTGCTTTTGCGGCGGCAGTCCTACGATTTGATTACGCTGGATCTTATGATGTACCCGCAGTCGGGCTATGAGCTTTTCGATTTTCTCAAGGAAGATCCGACTTTGAAATGGGTCCCTCTGATCGTGTTGTCCGGCCGTGATGATTTAAGCGATAAAGTGCGCTGTTTTCATCTGGGTGCGGATGATTACGTAACGAAGCCTTTTCAATATGAAGAGCTGGCCGCACGCATTTACGGGATTGTGAAAAGAACCAAAAATTTCGAAGAGCTGGCCTTCCGCGATCCTCTAACGGCGGTGTTCAACCGGAGGTACTTCGATCACCAGATTCAGCTGGAGCTGGAGAGGGTGCAGCGCTATCCGTCCGCCATCTCGCTCGCCTTTATCGATATCGATAATTTCAAGCGGATCAACGACCGGCACGGTCACCACACGGGGGATCTGGTTCTTCAAGGCCTCGCCCATCTGCTGCAGACCCGGATGCGCTCGACGGACCTTGTTTTCCGTTTCGGAGGAGAAGAGTTTGTCGTGGTCATGCCGGGGACGGGAGCGGAAGCGGCGGCGGAGTCGCTGCGCGCGCTGCTCGAGATGGCGCATCTTCAGCCGATCGTGTCCGACGAAGGGGAGGACTACTGGATTACGTTCTCTGCGGGCGTGTCGTCCTGGAATCCGGATCTGTCCAACGACGAATGGATTCTGAGAGCCGACCGGGCGATGTACCGGGCGAAACAGGACGGCAAAGACCGGATCTATATCGAGGAGGAGACGGAAGCTGCCCCGGCCGGCATCGGAGGGAGCCTCCGGCGCCGTCCCAAGCTGCTCGTCGTGGATGACGATAAAATTTTGCGCGCCATCGTCGTCTCGGGTCTCCAGCACCTGCCTCTCGATATCGAAGAGGCGGCAGACGGAGAAGCCGCCTACGAGCGACTCCGCGAGGGCGGCATAGATTTGTGCATTTTGGATGGCATCATGCCCAAAATGAGCGGAATCGAGCTGCTGGAGCGTCTTAAAGCCGAACCGCCCGTGACGGGAGACATGTGCAAGGTGCTTATGCTTTCCGGTCGAAAAAAAGAAGAGAACGTGGACACGCTGCAAAAGCTCGGCGTTTACGAATACATGACGAAGCCCTTCTCGATGGTCGAGCTGGAGATGAACGTGAAACGGCTGCTGGATTGAGGCGCGTTTACCGGCTTCATTTAATTAAAAAAACATTTCAGCCTGCGGCAGGCCGAAATGTTTTTTTAATTTTGAAAGGTGAGCCGGGGACCGAATTGCCCGGTTGGGCTCAGATGCTAAGACCGCTTTACACGAGCTGTCCCTGCGCCGTAAAAAATACGCGTCCGCCGACATGTATGGCGAAGCGGCCGTCATTTTCGCTCCCCCGCAAATATAGCAAGGACGGGCGGCCGATCTCATAACCCTGCTCGACAGACGTTTCGACGGAGGGGCCGCCGAAATAGCGGTAACGCGCCAGGTAAGCGGCCAGGCAGCCGTTAGCGCTGCCCGTAGCCGGATCCTCCGGCACTCCGAGCTCATCGACGAACACGCGGGCGTTGATCCCGTTCGCGTTGTCGTAAGTCTCCGGGCAGAACGGCATGACGGGAACGGCGGCCTCGGCGGGGAGCGCGGCCGCCGCTTCGGAGCGGTAAACCGCGCTGCGCACGGAAGCGATGGTTTTCACGGGAATGAGGAGGAAGGGGATGCCGGTCGATACCACTTGGGCAGGGTAACGCTCGTCGATTTCCTCCGTTGCCAGTCCGATTACCGCTGCTGCGGCGGAAGCGGAAACAAGGCTTCCGAAAGAAGGCTGAAGCTGCTCCATCCACAGGACGCCATCGCTGCCGAACGTGACCGGAATGTTTCCGGCGGGAACTTTCAGGGTAATTTCTTGTGCATCGTGACTGTACAGGTGACGGACGATCCAGGCGGTCCCCAGACAAGGATGACCGGCGAACGGCAGCTCGCTGTTCGGCGTAAAGATACGGACCCGGTAGCTTCCGTCCGCATCCGGCTCCGGCTGGAGGAACGTGGTCTCGGAATAATTCATTTCACGGGCAATGCTCTGCATGTCCGGGGCGGACAGCGGCTCGGGACAAACGATGACGGCGAGAGGATTTCCCGCATATTTACTTTCGGCGAATACATCCACCACATAAAATTTCTGGCTGGACAAGCTCATAGCGGGGCCGCCTTTCTATGGAAAATAGGGTTTGACATGATTTTATTGAAATACTCGTTGAAAGTACAGCACAGAGACAGACGCAGAAGCAGGACTTCGCCCTTCATTCATGGAATTGTCATCTGAGTTTTCTTTTTCCTCCTTTTTCATCGCGTATACTGGAGAGGCTGACGGCTCAAGACATTCGATTCGGGGAACCTGTTTCTGGTACACTCATCTTAGGGGGTGAGTAAATGGCCAAACGATATTTTACGGTAGAGGAAGCCAATGCCCTGCTGCCTTCGGTGCAGGACCAGATTTCCGGTCTTAAGGAAATCAAGAAGAAGTTCGAGGACAAGTACACGGAGCTCCGTGAAAAAAGACAAGCGGTCCGCAAGCTGGGCGGGAATGAGCCGTACGATCCGCTCTTCGAGCTGGAATGCGATCTGGAATTTCTGCAGATCGAAGCCCGCGGAATGATTCAGCACTTTTATCATCAAGGAATCGAGCTTAAGGACATTGATTCCGGCCTGGTGGATTTTCCGTCCATTCTGGAAGGCGAGGAAGTCCTCCTCTGCTGGCGCAGCGGAGAGGAACGCATCGGTTATTATCATAGCCGGCATGACGGATACACGGGCCGCAAACCGCTTCCCGGAGACAGTTAGTTCCGGGAAGCGTGACTCACAAAATTGCGGGGGGCGAATGGACTGAACATGAAGGAAAAGGTAGTGAAGCCGGCTAGGCGGGCCTTTATAGCGGCTGGCCTGCTGTGCCTGCTCGTCATCCTGGGAGGATTGTTTCCCCGGGAGGCGTTTGCGCATGCGATTCTGACCGGGACGGATCCCGCTCCGAACAGTACGCTCGCGCAGGCGCCGGAACAGATCAAGCTGACCTTTAACGAGGCGCTTGAAGAAGGCGTCTACTATATACGCGTTCTCGATCAGTCCGGCGCGAAGGTTACGGACAATGCGGCGGCGATGACGAAAGACCGGACGGGGATCTTTTTGCAACTGCCCAAGCTGGACGACGGGCTTTACGTGGTGTCTTACCACGTCATCTCCGGTGACGGCCACCCGGTGGGCGGCAGTTATCCGCTCACGGTCGGCAAAGCGGCGCCCGCAGCCGGGAACGCCAATACGGACGGTACGTCTGCCGGGCACAACCATAATCTCGGCAGCACGGGCGTAGACGGGCTGATCCAATATGCGGCGCGCGGTCTATGGTATGCGGCGATGCTCGCGCTGACCGGCTGGCTGCTTTGGAGGCGCTCCGGATCCGGCCGCAGGCTGCCGGAGGACGTTTCCGCGAAATGGACGCTGAATCTGCAGCGTTTTTACCTGGTCGCTCTGCTTTTTGTCATTCTTACACATGTGGAGGCCCTCCTCGGCGACGGAGAACTTTCCCAGCTCGGCAGTCTGCTGACGGGCACGGGAATCGGCATATCCTGGCTGGTTTCGCTTGGCTTGTCTCTGGCGGGCTTTGTGCTGTTGGGACGAGCGGCCTGGCTGGATTACGTCTGGGCGGCCGCTCTGCTCGCGGTTAAATCCCTATCCGGCCATGCGGTAACGTTCCCGCCTGTCTGGGCAAGCATAGCCGCCGATTTTATCCATCTGGCGGCGGCGGCCGTCTGGGTAGGCGGCTTGACGGCGGCGGCTGCGGTGTACCGGAACAGACGGGAGGAGTTTACCTCCTTCCTGGGGCGCTTCTCCGGAGCGGCGCTTTGGTCGATTATCGCGCTTACCGTAAGCGGTGTTGTGCTGGCGCTGTTGTTCCTGCCGAGTCTGGACATGATTTTTTATACCCAGTGGGGTATTCTTATGCTCGTGAAGGTTGGCGTCGTCGTGCTTGTTGTAGGAACGGCCGCCTTCCTGCGCTATACCTTGAAGAACAAGCGGGATAGGGCGACAGCCAAGCTCTATAAGGTCGATTTCAGCTTTATGCTGATTATATTGGCCGTGGTCGGCGTCCTGACTTACTTGTCTCCGGCTCCCCCCAATGAGCCGCTGAACTGGCACGAGATGGGCAAAAGCGTCCATATGACGGCCGAAGTGTCACCGAAAGCACCGGGGACCAACACGTTCAAGGTGACGGTCTGGGTGCTGGATACGATGGGACCGCCCAAGCATGTGCAGATGAACGCCCAGTACGAGCCGAAGGAAGAGGAGGAGGCCACGCTGGCTCCTATCCAGATTCCGCTGGAGCTTCAGGAGAATCAGGAAGAGAACTGGCTGGAGGGGTACAACATGTACACCTATTACACCCAGGGACCTTACCTGCCGCTTCCCGGCAAGTGTACGCTGGAAGTCCGGATTATGGACTCCAACGACGACGAGGCGGTTTACAAGAAAGAATTCAGGCTTTATTAAACAGCGAAAACAGCCCCTTATGCTTGCCTGCATAAGGGGCTGTTTTTTTGCGGCTGCGGAGGCCGGGGAAGCGGCGGGGCCGGAGCGTGAACGTGACCCGTGGCGGCGGCCCGGACAGGGTGACGGAGGCTGAGCGCCGTCATGATCCGGGACCTAAACCGTTCTGTGGCGGCCTTGCATCTGCTGCCGTTGGACCGGCCACCGGGCCAGCGGGTTTGAGCCGCAAGCGCGGCGGGCCCGGTGATTTAGTATCGGCCCCGGAGCCACTCAGAGCCGCCAGGAGCTCCCGGAGCTTCCCGGATCTCCCCGGATCTTTCCGGAGCTTTCCGGAGTTTCCCGGCGATTCGTTCACCGGGTTTCCTCGCGTCCCGGCGACAGGCGGCCGTAGGTCCATTTTCTCCAGACCCATTCGGCGGGCCCGTAGCGGAATCTTTTCAGCCAGAATGCCGAAAAGGCGATCTGCAGCGGGTAAATGACGAGGCAGAGCAGGGTGCCCTGCCATAGGCTGACTTGACCGTACAGGCGGAAGCCGAGGAACAGAACGACGCAGAGGACCGTCTGTGTCAAATAATTGGTCAGCGCCATCCGGCCGTAAGGCTGGAGGAAGCGGAGCCGCCGCTGCCAAATCGGATTTTGGAGCAGCAGGACAAGGGAAGCGATGTAGACAAACGCCAGCGTGAACCCGCTCATGTAGACGAGGAAGAACGTCACGAGGCTCAGCTCGGTTTCCGCCCCGATAGCGTAAATGGCGGCGATGGCAGCCAAAAGCGGGATGCTGGCCGCGAGGCCCCGGCTGCGGATCCTGCGCCACTGCTCCCGGTGGGCGCTTGCGTCACGGAGCAGGCCGCTCTTACCGGCGGCAAGCCCCAGCAGGAACATGCCGAGGACGACGGGCAGCAGGGAGAGCTGACTGGACAGCGAGTCCCACACTTCGCTGCGCCAGTGCCAGGCCAGCCAGTCGGGCCAGGACAGCGTCCGGAAGGCATGGAGGCTTGCGGCGGCTTCGGCTTGCGTGTATAGGGGGCCTCCCAGCGAGGGGTCGATTCCTCCCCTCGCGTACGCGACCAGCACCACGATAAGGGCGGGCAGGCCGAGAATGAGCAGCAGGTAGCCGAGTACGAGGAGGAGTCCCCACGTGCGGACGGTTTCCGTTCTCATCCGGTAAAAAGCGGGGAGCAGGAAGCCTGTGATGGCGTAAAGAGTCAGAATGTCTCCTCTCCACAGAAGCGCCAGATGCAGGAAGCCGATCAGCAGCAGCACGAACAGGCGTCTGCGGAACAGGCCGGGCCCGTATCCCTTTTGTTCGGCGCGCGACATGAAGATGTAAAATCCGAGCCCGAACAAGAAGGAGAATATCAGATAAAACTTTCCTTGAACGAACAAATCGAACAGCAGCCGGAGCCATCTGTCCGCGCCGTGGTAGACCGCAAATTCGCTTCCGCTTAAGGTCGGCACATTGACCAGGAAGATACCGAGCAGAGCGAAGCCGCGGATGATATCGAGGGCGATGATGCGTTCAGTTCCTGCGGAGGGGCCGATCATGGAGGTAACACCGTCCCGTCATAGCCCTGAAAGGCGGATTTTTCCTCATCATACGTGAAAGAACCTCCGGTAGCAAATCGGAGGCTTGCGGCCGCATGTTCCCCCCTCAGAACAGCGTGAGCGCCCACAGAATGAACGAAGTGGCGGGGACGAGGAGCACCTGTGCCAGAATCGTTCCGGCCAGACGGGAGAGCATGAGGAGGCCGAACATTTTGTTTACGGCCTCCTGGCTGGCTTTGCCGTGCATCGCCCGGTCCGTCAGCAGCCCGACCTTCGGGTCGATCAGCAGCGTCATAATGATGGTGGCGATGCCGTTGATGAGGGCGGAGGACATGGTGGCCTGCGACTTGTTGTCGGGGCTGAAGGCCGACGCGTACAGGGCCGACAGGACGCCGACCGTATAGATGGCCGTAACGACGACATTGAGCAGCACGAGGCGTTTGGGCACCCCGCCGATCCGCAGGCGGGAGAGCATCTGCAGGCGGGGCGGGCGCAGGTGCTTGCGGGCCTGCTTGATGCCGTGCACGTTGGCCGTAGCTTTCAGCAGAAGCGGAATGGACCCCGTGACTTCGAAATGGGCGATCATCCGCGCCGACAAGGAGACGAGCGTCGGAAACAGCACGATCGCCAGGGCCGTTCCGACCGATGCCGACATCAGGACGAAGCGGAACGGGGCCAGCGCCAGATGGGGATCGGTTTGTCCCGCCTTATCGGCGATGCCGGAGATCATCAGGCCTTGTACCATGTTCGAGGTCCGCGAGATCAGGACGATCATTCCCGCCAGGGAAAGGGCGACAGCCAGTTTGGCGGTCCGGATTCCGGCCAGCCGGAAGGCGTAGGCGGACGTTTCGGCCGCGTGAATAATCAGAGTGAACAAACAGGCGAGGAGAAGCATGGTCAAGAGATATCGACTCTCCTTTAAAGGTATGGAATCGCGCCGTCGGTTAGGGCCGTATGCGGGGCTCTATCCGGGCAAGGGCCAAAGGAAGGACGGCACGATATGCCGAGCTGCTTTAACGGTCCGTTCATTTGGCGCGGTTTTTGCCGGAGTGTTCAGTTCCGTACGGTCTTTCTAGTGGAATTATACAAGGAACCCTTCCTTTAAGCGAGAGAGCGCGGCAGGCAAAGGAAGATTTTTACACGGGTATACGGAATCGTTTTAGCGGAAAAACGAGAGTTTTCAGGTTGACAACCTCGCTGTAAAAAGGTATTATTCCTTGTGAATGATAATCATTATCACCAAGAGCGGACAGGAGAGAATAAAACGAATGAAATCAGCAGCACGCAAATCTTACGTATTGTGTCTGATTGTCCTTGCGATGGCGCTTGCTTTGGCAGGATGCGGCAAAGGCAACCAGGCTTCGGATGGGGGAGCGGCATCGCCCGCGCCCGGAGATACAGCGAAACAAACGATCAAGGTTAAACATGCCATGGGCGAGACCGAAGTGCCGGCTGCGCCGAAACGCGTCGTCATTCTGACGAATGAAGGAACGGAAGCCTTGCTGGCTCTGGGCATCAAGCCGGTCGGAGCGGTTAAATCGTTCACCGGTAACCCATGGTACGACCACATCAAGGCCGATATGGAAGGCGTAACCGTCGTAGGCGACGAGCAGCAGCCGAGCATGGAAACGATTATCAGCCTGAAACCGGATCTGATCATCGGCAACAAAATGCGCCAGGAGAAGGTCTACACGCAGCTCAGCGCGATCGCGCCGACCGTGTTCTCCGAAACGCTGCGCGGCGAGTGGAAGAACAACTTCAGCCTCTACGCCGAGGCGGTGAACAAAAAAGCGGACGGCGAGAAATTGATCGCCGACTTCGACAAGCGCATTGAAGACTTCAAATCCAAAGCGGGCGACAAACTGAAAGAGAAAGTTTCCGTCGTGCGTTTTATGGCCGGCAAAACCCGCATCTATCTCGACGATACGTTTACCGGCATTATTTTCAAGCAGATCGGCATTGCCCGTACGCCTGTAAAAGCCAAGGATACATTCGTGGAGGAAATTACGAAAGAGCGCGTGCCGGAAGTGGATTCCGACCGTCTGTTCTACTTCACGTATGAAACCGGCGACGGCAACGGTACGAAGCAGGAAGAAGCGATTACCAAGGACCCGCTCTGGCAGAACCTGAACGTGGTGAAGAACGGCAAAGCCCAGAAGGTGAACGACGTAACCTGGAACACCGCGGGCGGCGTTAAAGCGGCTAATCTGCTTCTCGACGATCTGTACAAGTTCTACGACATCAAGTAAACATGACTGGCGAAGCTCCGGCAGCGCCAAGCGAAAACTCCGTCCTCCGGGCGGGGTTTTTTTACTGTGCTGCAGACGCTTATCTTAAAATAGTTTAAGAAATTCCACAAAATAGGATATGGTATCATTATGGATAAAGACAGAAAACGGGCGGTTGGTCAAACCGTTAGCCGTGTTGGAGGTACTGTTATGTACGGGGGAACGATCCTGCTTGTCGACGACGAAACCGAAATCACCAATCTTCTCGAAATTTATTTGAAAAATGAAGGCTACCGGCTGTTGAAAGCTTCCGACGGTGCCGAGGCTCTCGAGCTTTTGAACGAAAATGAAGTCGATCTCATCATTCTCGACGTCATGATGCCCCGGATGGACGGGATCGAGGCCTGCATGAAAATACGGGAAGAAAAGCATATGCCGATCATCATGCTGTCGGCCAAAAGTCAGGAGATCGACAAAATCACGGGGCTGAGCATAGGGGCCGACGATTATGTGATCAAACCGTTCAGTCCGCTGGAAATGCTGGCACGGGTCAAATCGCAGCTCCGCAGGTACCGGCAGCTCAACGGCCACCAGGCCAAAAACGAGAATGAAATTCTCATCGAAGACCTGCTCATTAATCTGGGAACCCATAAAGTATATGTGGAGGGCAGCGAGGTCAGACTGACGCCCAGAGAGTTTGCCATTCTTCATGTACTGGCCCGGAACAGGGGACAAGTGCTGAGCATGGAGCAAATTTACGAAGCCGTATGGGACGAGCCTTTTTTTGAATCGAACAATACCGTCATGGTTCATATCCGCAAAATCCGTGAAAAAATCGAAAAGGACCCGAGCCGTCCGCAAATGATCAAAACGGTCTGGGGAATCGGCTACACCATCGAATAAGTTCGGCTCTCAGGGGCAAGACTGGAGTGAACAAACTTGAAAAACAAATTTATCCACACCGTGCGCTGGCAGTTTATTTTCGTCTTTATTCTCAGCATTGTGTTCGCTGCGGGAACCGTGCTTCTCGCCTATCGGATAGTGAAATCGATCATCGGTCTCAGCTATTACTCGGGACCCCTCCGCTGGGTCGTCAACAACATCGGCTCTACGCCCGTGATAGTCGTGGTCGGGGGCGGGCTGTTTCTTGTTTATTTTTTTATTTTCAGCCGCAAGATTATCGGGTATTTGGAAGAGATCACACAGGGCGTGCAGGAAATCGCGAAAGGCAATCTCGACTATGAAATCGTGGCCCGTTCTTCCGACGAGCTTGGCGAGGTTGCGGAAACGATCAACGTCATGACCCGGAAGCTGAAAAAGTCTATCGAAGAGGAAAGAAAAGCGGAACGGACGAAAAACGAGCTGATCACGGGCGTTTCGCACGATCTCCGTACCCCTCTGACGTCGATTTTGGGCTATCTGGAACTGATTGAGACGGATCGGTACAAGGATGAAGTCGAGTTAAGATATTATACGCGCATCGCTTTTGAGAAAACGAAAAATTTGAACAAGCTCATCGACTACTTGTTCGAATATACGTCGCTGCCCGGCGAAGGCATCGAGCTTGAAATGAAGAAAGTGAACATCTACGGCTTTCTGAAGCAGCTGGCGGAGGAGTTCGTCCCGATTTTAACGAAAGCGGACATGACGTGCCGGGTGACTGCGGAGGACGACACGCTTTATATCCGGGCGGACGGCAGGCAGTTGGTCCGAGCCTACGAAAATCTGATCTCCAATGCGATCCGGTACGGCAGCGAAGGCAAGGTTGTCGATATCAAAATCAGCCGCAGCGGGCAGGAGGCTGTCGTGGAGATTGTCAATTACGGAGAGCCCATTCCGGAATCAGACCTGCCGTATATCTTCGAACGGTTTTACCGGGCGGAGAAGTCAAGATCGTCCCGTACGGGCGGAACCGGCCTGGGGCTGGCTATCGCCAAGAGCATCATCGAAATGCACGGCGGCGAAATAGCGGCGCGCAGCCACCGGAAGCAGACGGTTTTCGAAACGCGGCTTCCTCTGCAGCCTTCAGGACAACCGGGAACAGACAGCTAAGGAAGGCCGATCATTAGCGGCCTTCTTTTTTTTCTATCGGCAGGGAAATCCTTAAGTTTTCTTAAGAATGCTTTAAGCGGACGGTAAGCGGTCCTAAACCGAACCTTAAAATCTCTCTTGTATACTAGAAATCACGAGAACGCCGAAAGGAGCGGAATCATGAACCGTAAAAAATGGGTATGGGGCGCATTGGCGGTAATTTTTCTGCTGGCGGCATATGTGAGGATCGATTTTCTCCGTTCGGTCGACCACGAGATGCCCCACGACTCGCTGAATTACGATACGATGGTCAGACAACTGCTGGAGACGGGAGTATACGCCTATAACGGCGAGACCCCGAACGCGCTCGTGACCCCCGGTTATCCGCTTTTTTTGGCGGCAGTATATGAGATGGCGGATTATAAGGAGCACGACCCGCTTCCCTGGGTCCGGTACATACAGGCGCTGCTGAGTCTGGGCGCTTTGGGGTTCGTCTACCGGATTGCGAGAAGGTTTTCCGGCGAGCTGACGGCACTCATTGCGCTTCTGATCGCGGCCGTATATCCGCCGTTCGTCTGGGCCAACGGGGCCATTCTGACCGAGGTGCTGGCCATTTTCCTCTTGATGGGATATCTGCTTGCTCAGATCCGGGTTTTCGAAACGCCTTCTTACGGACGGGCTGCGGCCGCGGGAATCTGGCTCGGTCTGACCGTGCTTGTACGCCCCGAATTTCTGCCGCTGATTGCCGTGGCTTTCGCGTTCCAGTGGCTGCGGGACAAAGAAGCGAGAAAGCGGACGATCCGGCAGTTTGCCTGCTCCGCCGCGGCCGTTGTGCTGCTGCTTGCGCCCTGGTGGATTCGCAATGCGGTTACGCTGCATCAATGGGTCGCGACGGCGACCCAGGAAAATCCGTTCAGGGCGGGAACGTATCCGTACAATACGTTTAACGACGAGAGTCTGGTCGATCCTGCGGGCAAAACGGAGAAAGAGCTGGCCATAGCCCGGTTGAAAGCCGGTTTCACGACGCAGCCGGGGCTGTTTATCAAGTGGTATACGATCGGAAAAATGCAGTACGTATACCAGAGCGTATACCGCGGCGGCGGCCATGAGCCGTATTATGCGGTAATTCCGCTTAACGCGAACCTGCTTCACCGCACGCTTGCGCTGTCCGGCGCCATAGCCGTTCTGGCCGCACTGAGGCGCTGGAGGGAGACCGTCACGCTGCTGGCTCTCGTGATTATCACGATGAGCCTGATCCGTCTCGGCTTCGTGGCGGATTACCGCTACAACGTCACGATGATGCCCTTGATCATCATTCTGGATTGTGTCCTGGGCCGGCGTGCGATTATGTGGTGGAAGGGCAGGCGTACACAGAGGGCCGCGGTTTTGAAGCCGGTTGAATAAAGAAACGAAACATGCAAACGAATGAAATGAAAATGAAAATGAAATTTACGAGGTGCAAAATGTTGCGTTCACTTTTTACAGGTAAAAAAAGTCTTTTACTCGTTCTTGTTCTAGTTCTTCTGGTGGGTGCCGGAGGGGGCTGGTATTATTATTCCTCCAAGTGGAAGGCCGCTGTCGGGGGACCGCTTCCGGCCAAGCAGGAGCTGACCAAAGTCGTATCGGCCGACAAGCTGCAAGACAGCTATGACATTGTTGTGGTCGGCACGGACCCCGAAGGCGTCAGCGCGGCCGTGTCCGCGTCCCGCAGCGGGCTGAAGACCCTGCTGATCGAACCCCGCAAGCGTACGGTTCTGGGCGGTCTTATGACGGAAGGCTGGCTGAACAGCATCGACATGAACTGGGACAAAACCGTGTCGACTCTGCCCGGCACAGAGCCGGAGTATTTCAACCAGGGCATTTTCAAAGAATGGTACGAGAAAATCGAAGGGCATTCCTTTGACGTAACGACGGCGGCCAACGCGTTCAACAAGCTGGTGCAGGATGAGAAAAATATCGACGTCTCGATGGACGGCTACAGCGTGGAGCCGGTTCTTAAGCAAGAAGGAACCGCTCAAACCGTAACCGGAATCACCGTGACTAAACAAGATGGGACGAAACAGACCATCGGCACCAAAACCGTGATCGACGCGACCCAGGATGCGGATTTCGCCGCGGCTGCGGGAGTGGCTTTTACGATCGGACGGGAAGATATCGGGGATAAAAAAGCCCGGATGGCCGTCACGGCCGTATTCCGGCTCAAAAATGTCACGGACGATGTGTGGAGCAAGGTCGCCAAAAGGCTGAACGGCGACAATGATAAGGATACGGGCCTGGACAAAATGTCCGCTTGGGGATACGGCAAAGAGATGGCGGGCTATGTGCCGCTGAATAAAGAACGGATGAAGATGCGCGGACTCAATATCGGCAGACAGCTTGACGGTACGGTGCTGATCAATGCGCTCCATATTTTCAATATCGACGGCTTGAATGCGAAATCCCAGCAGGAAGGGCTGGAGATCGCCGCCAAGGAAATTCCGAATGTCGTCAAATATTTGAAGACGTTCGATGAATTTAAGAACGTCGAGCTGGACAGCATCGCTCCCGAGCTGTATGTGCGTGAAACCCGCCACATGGAGGGGCTGTACAGGCTCAGCGTCGTGGATTTGCTGGAAAACCGCGACCAGTGGGACCGGATCGCCTTCGGATCTTATCCGGCGGATATCCAAAGAACGTCGCCTAACGATAACGGCGCGGTCGTCGTTCATCCGACGAAGTACGCGGTTCCGTTCCGCAGCATCGTACCGCAGAACGTAGACGGCCTTCTCGTCGTCGGCCGGAGTGCCAGCTACGACACGCTGGCACACGGCAGCGCCCGCGTCATCCCCGTCGGCATGGCCGAGGGCGAAGCGGCAGGAGCGGCGGCCAAGCTGGCCGCGGAGAAGGGTGCGACCTTCCGCGCCATGGCGGAATCCAAATCCCTGATCGCCGAGCTGCAGAAGCGGCTGAACGACCAGGGGATGGACCTCAAGCCTTACAAGCTGGACGAAGCGGCGTTTATGAAGCATAAGGCGTATCCCGGCCTGAAGGCGGCGGTATCTATGGGCATCGCTTACGGCTCTTATGCCAACGTGGGCTTTAAGGAGCTGGATAATCCGTCGAACGCGCAGCGGATAGTCAACCAGATGAACAGCGTAAGACGGATGTTTGCCGCTTCTTTCCCGGGAGATCCTTCCGCCGCCGTAAAAGGGGTGGAGGAGCCTGCGAAGAAAACGCTGACTCTGCAGCAGGCGAGCTACACGATCGCGCTGGCCGCGGGGCTGAAGGTAGAAGCCTCGGAAGCGCAGGCCGCGCTGGAAAGCGGCGGGCTGCTCAGCAAAGCGACCCTCGGCATCATCGCCAATAAAGAGAAGTTAAGCGACGGCGATGTGTACATGATGCTCAAAGACGCGGTAGAAAAGCAGGCAGGGGCGAAATTCTAGAAAACCGAAGACTGTACAGGCGGGAACGGAGCGCTATAAGGGCCAGGTTCATCTGAAGGCCGGGCCCGGGTGACTTGAAGAGTCCCTCCTGCGCAAGAGATGCTTACGAAGGACAGACTTGCGGAAAACGGGATATAGCCGTTCCTGAAAAAATTGAATGCCCTGTTCCGGCGCCGGGACAGGGCATTTTCTTTTTCGGGCTTTTATCGCAAATTTATTGCAGATTGATTTTTACCGCTTTGTCCGGCCCCGCATTTTCTTTGTGAAGAAGCTGGAGCCTGGGATCGCCCTTGGGCTGCTCGAACACCAGAGTGCCCGAAACTGTGCCGCCCGGAGCCAGTTCGCCGTATTTGAGGCCGGTTTCCCCCGAGAAGGAAGCAAGGACTTTGTCGCTGGTCATTCCCCGGCTGTTGGCCATTTCAAAGCTGTAGGGGTTGTATGCGAGCTCTTTGGTGCCGGAATTTTCGATATTCAGCGTGACCACGACAAATTCGCCGTCCGGCAGGTTAGGTGTCTCGGGACCCTGCTCCGTAAATTTTTCCACTTTGCTTACTTTAATTTTCGCATCCCCGATTTGAACGGTATCTTCTTTGGAGTATTCCTGAGCGGGAGGCGCGGCATAACGCGGGGCTTTGGCGGCGGAGGACCGGTCTGCGGCGCCGCCCTGTTTGAGCGGGGATGCTTGCTCCTTATAGTCGCCGCATGCGGTCAAGGCCAGACACGAAACGGCGGCAAGCAGGCCGAGTTTTGTTTTCAAGAGACTCTCCCCCAATCTGAATGTTCTTCGTTAAGACTTATAACCCGCAAACGAAACCAGGTAAACAATTCCGGCGCAAACAATTGCCTTCCTCGACACCGCCTGATAAACTGATGGAAAGCAAGCCGAAAGCATATCGATCACGATGAAGAAGAAGAGTAAGCGTCAGGCAGGACTTCAGAGAGCTGATGGCAGGTGAGAATCAGTGTCAGGCAGACGCCGAATGGGCTTCCGAGTGCCGGTCCGAACCCCTTTGCGGGCAAGTAGGAGCCGGCGGCATCCGGTCCGGCCGTTATCCTTGGACCCCGTATCGAAAGCAGCCCGCTTTCCGTACGTTAGAGCGCGTTTGTCCAGGCAAACGAACAAAGGTGGTACCGCGAAGAGAAACTTCGTCCTTTTTTAAGGACGGAGTTTTTTTGTTGTCCGGTTTACGTTTCGGGCCTTAATCTTCGAAAACATTTTATTTCACATAAAGGGGGTGATGGCCGTGGAAGACGGTTGGTGGTGGCGTCCGGAAAGCAGGACGGAAGCAGTGCGGAACCATTTGCGCAAAAACATTAAAACCAACACTCAAAGGAGCAACGAATATGGAACGAATATTAACGGGAGACCGCATCACCGGGAAGCTGCACCTCGGTCATTACGCCGGAAGTTTGAAAAAGCGGGTGGAGTTGCAGCATCAGATGGAAACGTTTCTGCTGCTGGCGGATGTGCAGGCGTTGACGACTCATTTTGAGGACCCGGATCTGGTAAGAAAACATCTGCGGCTTGTCGCGCTGGACTACTTGGCGGCCGGAATCGATCCGGAGAAGGCAGTGCTCTGCGTGCAGTCGCTCATTCCGGAAATCGCCGAACTGACGGTGTTTTACTCGATGTTCGTCACCGTCAGCTCGCTGAGGCATAACCCGACGACCAAAAGCGAGGCGGAGCAGCGGGGGTACGACGATTTGTACTACGGCTTCCTTGGTTATCCGGTCAGCCAGGCGGCGGACATCACGTTCTGCAAGGCAACGCTAGTCCCGGTGGGCGACGACCAGGTTCCTCATATCGAGCAGACCCGCAAAATCGTCCGCAGATTCAACTCGCTCTACCGGCCGGTGTTCGAAGAACCCCGGGCGCTGGTCGGTCATACGCCGCGCCTGATCGGCCTGGACGGGAACGGCAAAATGAGCAAGAGCCTGGGTAACGGCATACAACTCGATGCCTCTGCGGAAGAGATAGCGGATAAGCTGAAGCGGGCCAAAACGGATCCTTCCAGAATCCGCAAAGACGATCCGGGACATCCCGGGATTTGCCCGGTCTTCTCCTACCACGAAGCGTTTCGGGCCGAGGATGCCCCGGAAATAAAGGAAAGCTGCGAGCGGGGAAGCATAGGCTGTTCCGCTTGCAAAGAGAAGCTGGCGGAAGGGTTGCACGTCCTGCTGGAGCCGATGCGGGAGCGCAGGGCTTATTACGGGGCGAAGCCTGCCGAAGTGGACGAAATTCTCCAATCCGGCACAGCCAAAGCGCGCGGCATCGGTCGCGAAACGATGCGGGAAGTGCGGGAAGCGATGCGGATTGATTATTTCGGACGTTGACGGGCCAGTGCGGCAGTGTACCTATGCCGTACCGCAAGGCTCCGTAGGGCGCCCAGCCATGCCGCAAGGGTAGCCGGGCAGCCGCACGGCAACGCAAAAAAGCCTATCCGTTAAAAATCCGGATAGGCTTTTTGCGTGTGCAATCATGCGCCGGAAGCTTCCGCTTCTTCCGTCCATGCTTGCGGGTGGTTGTCGCTCAGATACTGCGCCGCTTTCGCGTTGCTTTCGACTTGAGCGACGTTTTTGCAGCCCGGGATGACGGCGCTGACCGCGTCATGCTTCAAGCACCACGCGAGGGCCCACGTCGCCATGTCCATCGCTTCCGGCACTTCGTGCTCGCGGATGCGCTGTACCTCCTCGAGCTTGCGCTGTGTCTCGGCGGGGTCGTGCCGGTGGCGCGTGTCCGTGGCGGCGAAAGTGGCGCCCGGCTTGTACTTGCCGCTGAGATAGCCGCTGGCGAGGGGAACGCGGGCAAGTACGCCGAGGTTCTGCTGCAGGCACGACTGGAACACGCTCTCTTCCGGAGCGCGGTCGAGACGGTTGTACACGACCTGAATCGCTTCCGAGCCGACCTGCGTGGAGGCGGCTACCTGATGAAGGTTGTCGTTCTTCGCGATGGAAGTGCCGATGTGAAGAATTTTGCCCGCCTGCTTCTGTTTGTCCAGCGCCGTCCACAGGGCGTCGTTGTCGAACACGGAATCCGTTCCCGAATGGAACTGGTACAAGTCGACGTAGTCTAATCCCAACGCTTTCAGAGAGGCGTCCAGCTGCCCGATCATATCTTCCGCCGAAAAACGCTCGTCCCGTTTAAACCGGTCATGGTAATGGTGGCCGAACTTGGTCGCCACGACCCAGCCTTCACGGCCCCGGCGGCTCAAATAATCGCCGATAAACGATTCCGACAAATGATCGCCGTAGCATTCCGCCGTATCGATGAGGTTGATCCCGAGCTCCTTTGCCTTATCCAGGACAGCGTCCACTTCGTCCTGCGTAAAATCCTGTCCCCATTCGCCGCCGAACTGCCATGTGCCGACGCCGATCACGGACACTTTTAATCCCGTTTTGCCGAGTGTGCGGTATTTCATCTTTTCAACCTCCCGCGTGCGTATTTGACCGTGTCGGATCCGGAATCCGTACGGTATATTCTCTTTCATTTAAAGGGAAAATGAAGGCAAAGTCAAAATGCCGCTTGATCCGAAAGCGAAAATGTGACATACTATACCTAACTAATGTTAGTTAGGAGAATGAGGCTCATGAATACCCCCGAGCGGATCAAAGCGGCCGCACTCGATTTGTTTGCCGCCCAAGGCTACGAAGGCACCTCCATGGCGAATATCGCGGAAGCCGTAGGGATTAAAACGCCTTCCATCTACGCACACTTTAAAGGCAAAGAGGAATTGTTTCTCAGTCTGCTGCAGGATGCGTCCCGAGGCGAGCTGGAATTTGCAGCTTCGCATCTGGAAGCCGGCGGCGAAGCGCTGGACTGCAAGCTGTATAAGCTTTTATCCCATACGCGCAGCAAGTACGAGCATAACGGTTCGACGAAATTCTGGATCCGGATGATGTACTTTCCGCCGTCTTCGTTGTACAGGGAAACGATAGATCTTTCTTATACGTACTTGTCCCGGATGGAGGAACGGCTTACGTCCGTGTTTACCGCGGACCGCGCCGCTATCGGCGTGGACCCGGACAAAGCAGCGGCCGCCTTTCTTTGTCTGATGGACGGGGTGATTGTGGAACTGCTGTACGGTACGGCCGAAAGCTATAATAAAAGGCTGGAGGCTTCGTGGGACGTCTACTGGCGGGGAATCTCCCATTCATGAGCCTTCATAAGCATACGGGGAAAGAAGGAGGCACAATTCGATTATGAATCGGAACTGGTTATATGTACTGGCGGCGGGACTGCTGGAAATCGGCTGGGTTTCGGGTCTGAAACATGCGCATGACGCGTTTACCTGGATATTGACCGTAGCCGCGATCCTGCTCAGCTTCTGGGTGCTGCTGATGGCGACAAGCCGTCTGCCCGTAGGAACGGTGTACGCGGTATTTACGGGGATCGGCACGGCGGGAACGGTCCTTACGGAAACGATCGTGTTCGGAGAGCCGATCAGCTGGCTGAAGATTGTCTTTATCCTGATTCTGCTCGGCGGTGTGGTCGGGCTTAAAATCACGACGAAAGAACCGGAAGAACCGGCGAAAGGAGCGAATTCCTGATGGCATGGGCCGCACTGATATTGGCGGGATGTTCGGAAATTTTCGGCGTACTCGCCATGAACAAAATCGCGCAGAAGAAGACGATTTGGGCTTACGCGCTGCTTTTCTTCGGCTTCGGCATCAGCTTTTCGCTGCTGTCCTTTGCCATGGAATCCATCCCGATGGGCACGGCTTACGCGGTGTGGACGGGAATCGGCACATGCGGAGGCACACTGCTGGGCATGTTTATGTTCGGCGAGTCCAAAGACTGGCGCCGCATCCTGTTTATCGCCATGATTATTTCGGCGGCCGTAGGACTCAAGCTTCTTACGTAACCGCCGTATGTTCTTTTTTTTTTTGCAAGGGAAGCGGGCATTGAATGGGCTTGCAACGCCGCGCCGATTTTCATATAATAGGTGGCATAGTTAAACGCAGCATCAATTCCATAGCAAGTGCAATGAAGGAGAAAAGTACGCAGTGCTTCCTGACAGGGAGGAGACGCCGGAGATTGAGAGCGTCCCCGTGGAACCAGGCTGCCGAAGTTCGCTCCCGAGCAGTCTCTTGAACCGTGGCCTGCGGCCAGTCAGTAGAGAGTACCGGCTACGAACCGTTATTTCGAAGAGTGAGACACGTCAGAGGCAAATGACCTTCCGGGAAGGCATTTTGCGCAGCAGGCGGTCTAACAAGGGTGGTACCACGGCTTTTTCGTCCCTTACCGGGCGGAGAAGCTTTTTTTGTTGTCCGGAAACCGTCAAGGGTTGCCAGATCTAAAGGAGGGATTACACATGAGAGAACGTTTGGAAGCGTTAAAAGTACAAGCGCTGCAGGAATTGGCCGCCGTCGGCAGCCAGCAGGAGCTGAATGAGCTCAGAATCAAGTATTTGGGCAAAAAAGGGCCGCTGACCGAAATTTTGCGCGGCATGGGCGCGTTAAGCGCGGAGGAGCGCCCCGTTATCGGCCAGGTGGCCAATGACGTCCGCGGTGCGATCGAAGAAGTGATCGCGGCGAAGCAGGAAGAATACGACCGCCAGGAGACGGAAAACCGCCTCCGCGCCGAAACGATCGACGTTTCGCTGCCGGGCCGTCCGTCCGTACAGGGAGCCGTTCATCCGCTGAACAAGATCGTCGAAGAGATCCAGGACATTTTCATCGGGATGGGATTCACCGTCGTGGAAGGGCCGGAAGTGGAGCGCGATTACTATAACTTCGAAGCGTTGAATCTGCCGAAGGACCACCCGGCGCGCGATATGCAGGATTCGTTCTACATCACCGAGGAGCTCCTGCTCCGCACGCATACGTCCCCTGTTCAGGTCCGGACGATGGAAGGCCGCAAAGGAGCCGTGCCGGTCAAAATCATTTCTCCGGGTAAAGTGTACCGGCGCGATGACGACGATGCGACGCACTCCCACCAGTTCACGCAAATCGAGGGGCTTGTCATCGACAAGAACATCCGGATGAGCGATCTGAAAGGAACGCTGCTGCAGTTCGTGCGCGAGCTGTACGGCCCGCAGACTCAAATCCGCCTGCGTCCGAGCTTCTTCCCGTTCACCGAGCCGAGCGCGGAAGTCGACGTGTCCTGCATGATGTGCGGCGGCGTAGGCTGCCGGACCTGCAAGCAAACCGGCTGGATCGAAATTCTGGGTTCCGGCATGGTTCACCCGAAAGTGCTCGAAATGTCCGGGTACGATCCGAACGAATACAGCGGGTTCGCCTTCGGCATGGGGCCCGAGCGCGTAGCGATGCTTAAATACGGGGTAGAGGATATCCGTAATTTCTATACGAACGACCTGCGCTTCCTGAAGCAGTTCGTCCACCTATAAACCGGAGAGAAGGAGGAGAAGACGATGAAAGTATCTTATCAATGGCTGTCGGAATATGTAGATGTACAGGGCTTCACGGCTGAAGACCTTGCAGATAAAATGACACGGAGCGGTATCGAAGTCGACATTGTCGAATCGCTGAACAAAGGCGTGTCGGGCGTTGTCGTCGGCTTTGTCAAATCGAAGACGAAACATCCCGATGCGGACAAACTTAACGTTTGTACGGTCGATGTCGGAACGGGTGAAGACCTGCAGATCGTCTGCGGAGCCAAAAATGTGGATGCCGGACAAAAGGTCCCGGTTGCCGTTATCGGCGCCGTACTTCCCGGAGATTTCAAAATCAAGCGCGCCAAGCTTCGCGGCGTGGAATCCCAGGGCATGATCTGCTCCGCCAAAGAGCTGGGCATGAACGATAAACTGCTGCCGAAGGAAATTCAGGAAGGTATCCTGGTTCTTCCGGAAAATACCGAAATCGGAAAGCCGATCGTGGACGTGCTGGCTCTAAGCGACAATGTCCTGGAACTCGAGCTGACGCCGAACCGTTCGGACTGCCTGAGCATGATCGGCACCGCGTATGAAATCGGGGCCATTCTCGGACGTCCGGTGAAGCTGCCGGAAGAAGGGCGCAACGTTAATGTGGATTTCAGTGCCGTCAAAGCGGAAGACAAAATCTCCGTTTCGATCGCCGCTCCCGAACAGTGCACGCATTACGCGGCGCGCCTCATTGAGGGCGTCCGCGTCGGCACGTCTCCGCTCTGGCTCCAGAACCGCCTGATGGCGGCGGGCATCCGTCCCATCAATAACATCGTAGACGTGACGAATTACGTGATGCTGGAATACGGCCAGCCGCTGCACGCGTTTGACGCGGATCAGGTCGCGGGCGGCAAAATCGAGGTCCGCCTTGCGAAGGAAGGGGAGAAGCTGGTTACCCTGGACGATGTGGAGCGCACGCTGGAGCCGCACATGCTGCTCATAACCGACGCCCTCAAACCTATCGCGATTGCGGGCGTTATGGGTGGCGCCAATTCCGAAGTGACGGAAAGCACCACTTCGATTTTGCTGGAGTCGGCACGGTTTGCCGGCCCGTCTGTCCGTAAAACGTCCCGCCAGCTCGGTCTGCGTTCGGAGGCGAGCCTCCGTTTCGAGAAGGAAGTCAACCCGGAAGCGGTCATTCCTGCACTTGACCGTGCGGCGGCTCTCCTTGTGCTTTGCGCCGGAGGCCAGGTCGCCCAAGGCATTGTGCAGGAGACCGTTCAAACCTTCTCCGGCGTCAAGATTCCGTTGAAGCTGGAACGTGTCAATACGTACCTTGGAACGGATCTTTCGCTGCAGCAGGTAAAAGAAATTTTCGACCGTCTCGGTCTCGAATACGGACTGCTTGAAGAAGACTCTCTCATCGTTCACGTGCCGGGCCGTCGCGGGGATATCACCCGAGACGTTGATCTCATCGAAGAGGTCGCGCGTCTGTACGGCTACGACAACATCCCGACGACGCTGATGACCGGCGTAACGACCCCCGGCTCTTTGACGCGCGAACAGTCCCTGCGCCGGACCATCCGCCGTCTGCTTGCGGGAAGCGGTCTGCACGAAGTGATCACGTACACGCTGGGACAGCGGGAAAATGCCGCAGATTATCCGGGCCTTTATCCGGAATACGCGCCGATCCCGCTTGCGATGCCGATGAGTGAGGACCGCAGCGCCCTGCGCACGTCGCTTGTGCCTCATCTGCTTGAGGTGGTGAGCTATAACCGCAACCGGAACAACGACGATGTCGCGATTTTCGAAACGGGTACGGTATTCCTGTCCAAGGAGACGGCCTTGACCGCACAGCCGCAGGAAAAGCGTCTGCTGAGCATCGCGATGACCGGAAACTGGAGCGGCGCTCACTGGGGGCAAAAAGCCCGCAAAGCCGACTTCTACGATTTGAAGGGCGTGCTGGAACGGGTCCTTTCTTACCTGGGCGTAAACATCGAGTTTAGGTCCGCACAAAAAGAAGGCTTCCACCCGGGACGCACGGCGGAGCTATTCCTGCTCACTCCGGAAGGAGAGCGCCGGTCCATCGGATACATGGGGCAGCTGCATCCGACGCTTCAGAAGAAGCGGGATCTCGAAGATACCTACGTGCTGGAAGCCGAGCTTGATCCGCTTCTCCAGCATGCCGATTTTGAAGTGGACTACCGCATACTTCCCCGCTACCCGTCGGTAGGGCGCGATATGGCGCTCGTCGTGGACACGGCTGTTCCGGTAGGCGATCTCGAACGGCTGGCGGCGGAAACGGCGGCGGAGCTGCTGGAATCCATCCGCGTTTTCGATGTTTACACGGGAGAACGTCTGGGCGAAGGCAAAAAGAGCATCGCTCTGGCGCTGGTGTATCGTCATCCCGAGCGCACGCTTCAGGACGAAGAAGTCACAGAAACGCATGCGCGTGTCGTGAAGGCATTGGAATCGGCGTTCGGAGCCGAGCTCCGTAAGTGATCTTTCGCTGAAATATCAAGGCTACGGAAGGAAATAGGGCCGGTCGCATCGAATTCTTTTTCGATGGACCGGCTTTTTTCTATAAAACAAGGAAACAAATGGAAAAATCCGATGTCTTCAACCGGAACCGCCATGCAGGCGGCCGGATTCGAGTGTTTAAACCGAAGGAGGATATCTCATGAATTCGGAAGAAAAAACGAAAATCATCGTTGATATATATGGAAATGAATATAAGCTGAAAGCCAGCAACAGTCCCGGCTACGTGCGCAAAGTGGCGGCGGAAGTCAATGACCAGATGGTGCAGATCGCCGAAAGCTATCCGAGACTCGATACCTACAAAATCGCGGTGCTGGCGGCCGTCAATCTGACGGATGAGAAAGCCAAAGTCGAACAGAGGTTCAGCGAGACGGAAAGTCGGCTGAACGATTTGCAGCGGGCGCTTTCCAAAGCCGACGCCGCGGTGGAAACGGCACGCGGGCAGCTCGAAAGAGCCCATCAGGAAGAGCAGCTGCGCAAAGCGGAACTGGCGGAAGCCCGGGAGCAGGGAGCTAAGGCCGCCAAGCGCCAGCAGGAGCTGACTGCATCCCTGGAGCAGACGAAGCAGCGCGCGGAGCAGAATCAGCGGGAGCTGAACGCGGCGAAGGAAAAGGCCCAGCAGGGAGCGAAGCGGGAAGAACAGCTCAAGGCGGAGCTTCAGCAGGCCAGACAAAGTACCGAGAAGCTCCAGCGGGAGCAGGCGTCTCTTAAGCAGCAGATGGAGAAAGAAGCCCGCAAGGCCGATCAGTGGAAAAAGGAGCTGGAGCAGGCGGCGTCGCAAATCAAGACGCTTGAAAGCAAAATCGGGCAGGCGAAGCGCGATGCCGACTCGCTGCTTGAGCAGTTGGAACAGGAAAAAACGGCGGCCGGTCAGGCGAGAGAAGAATCGGCGGCCGCGCTTCTGCAAATCCAGGAAGCCGCTGAGAGGGAACAGACCCTGCGGGCCGAGCTTCAGCTGGTCAAACAGCGCAGCGAGCAAGTTCAGCGCGATCTGCAGGCGTCCAAAGAGCGGGAGCAGCAGCAGACCGGGCAGATGGAACAATTGCGGCAGGAACTGGCGGAATCGGCTGAAAGAGAAGCCGCGGTCCGGAAAGAAGCGGATCAGGCGAAGCAGGATGGCGAAGCGTTTTTGGAGGAGCTGGAGTTTGAAAAAGCCGCCGCCGAAGAGAACCGGCAGCAGGCCGCAGCCGAGCTGGAGAAGCTTGCCCGCGAGCAGAAGAACACGGAGGAACAGCTCCGCCAGTTGAAGGATGCGCTCGAACTGGCAAAACTGGAGGCGGACGAAAGCCGGGAAAGAGAAGAGCGGCTGAACGCCGATGCTCAGCAGGCGGCCGAGCGGGAAAAAATGCTGCGCAGCGAGCTCCAGCAGGCCCAGCGGGACGCCGAAGCGCTTCTGGAGGAAGCGGAGCTTGAAAAAGCCGCGGCGGAGAGCTTGAAGGAGCAGCTCCGCGAAGCCGGGGAGCGCGAGCAGACGCAGCGCACCGAACTTGCGCTGATGAAACAGCGCGGGGAGCATATGCAGCGCGAGCTGGCCGAAAGTAAAGAACAAACCGCACAGCGCGAGCAGAGTCTGCGGGAAGCGGCCGATCAGCTGGAAGAAATTCGCGACGAGCTGGAAAAGTCCCGTAAAGACGCGGAGGCGCTTCTGGAAGAACTGGAGGCGAACAAGGCTTCGGCGGAAGAAGAGCTCCGTGAATCTACGGAAGCGCTCAAAGCGGCACGCCTTGAATCCAAAGCGGTGCGAGAAGCGGCAGAGAACGAGAAAGCGGCGGCGGAAACGAGACTGCGAAATGCCGAAGAAGCGCTGGAAACGGCGCGGCGGGAAGCGGAGGAGAGCCTGACGACGGCCCGGATGGAAGCTGCGGAGAAGCTCGAAGCTCTGCGGAAGGAGTCTGCCGAGCAGTTGGAGCTGGCGCAGCTTGAAGCGGAAGAGCAGCTGGAAGCTTTGCGCAGGGAAGCGGCCGATCTGGAAGCGGCGCGGAAAGAGACCGACGCGCAGCTGGAAGCTATGAAACGGCAAAGCGCCGAGGAGCTGGAGCTGGCCCAGCTGGAAGCCGAGGAAAAGCTGGAGACCGCACGACGTGAAGCGGCAGCGAAGCTGTCGGAAGCCGAGAACGAAGCGGCTGCCAAGCTTCTGGCGGCCGTACGCGAGGCCGAAGAAGTGGAGGCCGCCCGCAAGGAGGCGGCAGCCAAGCTGGAAGAAGCCCAGCGTGAAGCTGCGGCCGCGCGCGAGGCTTTCCGGCAGGAGCTGGAGGCGGCGCGTGAGCGGGCCGAGCAAGAGCTGCTGGAAGCGATGGAAGCGGCGGAACAGGAAAGCGAGGCCCGCAAGGAGGCCCAGCGGGGCCAAGAGGCCGCCGAAGCCAAACTGCGCGAAGCGTCCGAGGCTCTGCGGGCATTGGACCTGAGAGCGTCCGGGCTGGAAGCGGAGAAGGAAGAAGCTTCCGCGCGTCTGGAAGCGCTGGAGCGCGAAACCGCCGAGCGATTTGAAGCTTTGAGGCGTCAAGGAGCCGAAGAGCTGGAGTTGGCGCAGCTTGAAGCGGAAGAACAGCTCGACATCGCAAGACGGGAGTCGGCAGCGGTGCTGGAGGAAGCGCGGCGCGAAGCCGGCGAGAAACTCCAAGCCGCCGCGCGCGAAGCGCAGGAGCTGGAAGCGGCCCGCAAGGAAGCGGCGGACAAGCTGGCGGAAGCGCAGCGTGAGGCCGAGGCCGCGCGTGAAGCGTTCCGGCAGGAACTGGCTGCCGAGCGGGAGAAGGCCGAGCAGGAGCTGCTGGAAGCGATGGAAGCGGCTGAGAGGGAAACAGAAGCGCGTTTAGCGGTGCAGCGCGAGAAAGTCGACACGGAAGCCAAGCTGCGCGAAGCGTCCGAAGCACTGCAAGCCGCGGAGCGTAAAGCGGCCGAACTCGAAGCGCAGAAGGAAGCCGCTGCGGCACAGCTGGAAGCTCTGAAGCGGGAAAGCGCGGATGAGCTGGAGCTGGCACAGCTGGAGGCGGAAGAGCGCCTGGAAGCCGTGCGCAAAGAAGCGGCGGCCGAACTGAAAGCCGTGGAGAACGCTGCTGCGGAGAAGCTTTTGGCAGCGGAGCGCAGGGCCGAGGAGGCTGAGGCCGCCCGTAGGGAGGCGGCGGACAAGCTGGAAGCGGCACGCCGTGAGGCCGAGGCCGCGCAGGAAGCGCTTCGCCGGGAGCTGGAAGAAGAGCGCGAGAAAGCGGAGCTGGCTCAGTTGGAGGCGGAAGAGCAGATGGAAGCTCTGCGCAAGGAAGCGGCGGCAGAACGGGAGTCTGCGCAGAGCGCTGCCGCGGAGAAGCTTCAGGCGGCGGAGCGCAGGTCCGAGGAGTTGGAGTCTGCCCGCAAGGAAATTGCCGTTCAGCTGGAAGCGGCACGCCGTGAGGCAGAGGCCGCGCAGGAAGCGCTTCGCCGGGAGTTTGCCGAAGAGCGGGGGAAAGCGGAGCAGGAGCTGCTGGAAGCGATGGAAGCGGCCGAACGGGAGACCGAGGCACGTCTGGCGGTCCAGCGCGAGAAGGAAGCCGCGGAAGTCCGCCTTCGCGAGACGGAGCAGGCGCTTGCGGCCGTCCGGCAGGAAGCCGGGGAGCTGGCGGCTTCCCGCAGCGAGGCGGCGGAAGAATTGGCCGCCGCCCGGAAAGATTTTGCCGAACAGCTCGAGTTTGCGGAGCTAGAGGCGGCGGAGAAGCTGGAGGAAGCTCACAAGGAAGCGTCCGAGAAGCTGGCTTCCGCACAGCGGGAAGGCGAAGCCGCCCGCCAGCGCGAACTTGCCGCGGAACGCGAAAGAGCCGAGCGGGAGCTGCTGGAAACGGCGGGAGCCGCGGAGCGGGACAAAGCGGCGCGGGAAGCGGCCGAGATGGAGAAGGCCGCTGCCCTGGCCAAGCTGCGCGAAACCTCCGAAGCGCTTGAAGCGGCCCGGCAGGAAGCCGAACAGACGCGCGAATCGGCCGCGAAGCTTGTCGATACGCTCCGTGCGGAGCTGACACAGGCGCGGCAGGACGCCGAAGCCCTGCTCGAAGACCTCGAGCAGGATAAATCCGCAGCGGATGAGGAGCTGCGGAAAGTATCCGAAGCCCTGCGCGCCGCACAGCAGGAAGCGGCAGCCGCCGCGAGTGCCGCAAACGCCGCGAAAGCCGCGGAGCGGGAAGCGGAAGCCCGCGCAGCCTCCTTGCGGGAGGAAATGGCGGCCCGGCTGAAAGCCTCCGAAGAGCGCGAAGAAGCGCTGCGCGCGGAGCTGGGGCAGGCGCGTCAGGACGCCGAGGCGCTGCTGGAGGACCTGGAGCAGGGGCAGAGCGCCGCGGCTGAGCGGCTGCGTGAAGCGGAGAAGGCGCTGGAGGAAGCGCGTGCGGAAGTGGACCGCGCCCGTGAGGACCGCGCCAAGCTGGAGGCTTCCCTTAAGGAAGAGCTGACCGAAACGCTCAAGCAGGGCGAACTCATGCTGAGCCAGGTAGCCGCCGCTCGGGAAAAGGCCGACAAGGAGCTTGCGTCCGAACGCGGCCGTTCGGCCCAAGAGCGGCTTGCGGCAGCGGAACTTGCCGCTCAGCTGGAAGCGGCCCTCAAACGCGAAGAAACGATCCGGGGCGAGCTGAACCGGGCACGTCAGGACGCCGAAGCGCTCCTCGAAGATTTGGAGCAGGGCCAGGGCGCGGCGGCGGCCAAGCTGCAGGAGACGGCAGCCGTATTGGAAGCCGCCCGCGAAGCTGCGGTACGCGAGCTGGCCGCCGAGTGCGACAAGTCCGCCGAAGCGCGGCGCAAAGCGGAAGAGCTTGCCGGACAGCTGCACGAGGCGCTTGCCGGCCGGGAAGATGCGGCCGAGAGAGAGGCGAAGCTGCGCGAGGAACTTAACCGGGTGAAGGCATCCGGAGAGGCGCTCAATGCCGAGCTGACGGCCGCCCTCCGCGAAGTAGCCGCTACCCAGCAGATGGCTCACGAGCAGGTGCTCCAGGAGCAGGCTATCCGCCGGGAGCTCGACGGCTCGATGCAGGAGCGCCGCTCTCTGCAGGAAGAGCTGGACGCGTACCGCCAGCTTATGGACGAGCAGGCTGATCACGAGCGAGCCAGCCTTGGAGAACTGGGCGGCCTGCGCGGAGAGACCGAACAGCTTCGCCAGGAAGTGGCCCGGATTACCGAAGAACTGGAAACGGAAGCTAAGCGGAGCGGACTTCTCCGGCATCAGCTGGAGGAATTGGAGCAGGCTCACCTCCAGGCGGAGCAGGGCCTCAAAGAAATGAGCCGTCTGCATGAACAGACGAAGGGACGCTGGGACGAACTGCAGGAAGAACACCGCAAGCTCCAGGACGAGTATGCGAAGCTTCAAACGGAGTATAACGAATGGATTCAGCTTGTGATGGAAGAACCGAAGAAATAATGACTCTTCCTTCCTGGAATGTGCTGGATTGGTCTATCCTCGTGCTTATCGCCGGAGGACTTGTTCTGGGCTACGCGCGGGGATTGATCTCTCAGCTGGTTTCAATTGCCGGATTGTTTATCGCCCTGTACGTCGCCGTCCGTTTTTACGAGCCCGTTGCCACGTATTTACTGCAATGGCTTTCCCTTTCTTCTTTTTCCGGTTATGATAAATATGAGTTTTTGGTAAAAGGGCTGAATTTGGAGCGTTATATCGCGAATGCCCTCTCTTTTGCCCTGCTGTTCTTTCTGGTCAAGCTTGCCCTTGGAATCGGGGGGAGAATGCTCAACCTGATTGCCCGGCTGCCTGGTTTGCATACCGTTAACCGGGTGACGGGGGCGCTGCTCGGAGGGATAGAAGCTTTTGTGATTGCCGCGGTTGCGGTTCATATCATGACGATCCTGCCGTCCGATTATGTTCAAGACAAGCTCGGTCAGTCCCGGTTTGCTCCTTATATCCTGAATGACGTAATGGAATGGGCCCGGAAATTATGGCAGCAGAGCATGTAAGTTCAAGGATCCTTCCTCCCGTAAGGGAGGTTTTTTATTCATTATAATCGGCTCTCCAGCGAATCCGGTCGGCGTGAAGCGCGGTTGCTGGAATTTGCACCGGTACTCCTCGTACAAGCAAGACTACGCAGATGCACGCGGCTATCCCGCCTAAGCCTGCTTCCGTCACGGCGAGCGACGACGATGCGATTGTGGAGCAAGGGAGGGAGAAACCGTATGGAACAGACGTTAGCCGCCGGCAGCGTTGTGACCACAGCTTGTATCATGGCTGCAGCATGTCTCGGTTGGTTTTATGTATGGATTCGTAGAAAACAAAAAGCGGAGGGTGCCGCTCTCCTGCAGTCGGTCATAACGGCTTTGGCCGTGACGTTCTTTTTCCTGCTGCCGCTGCTGATTATGTTCGTGTGCGTCTATGCGGCTCTACTCAGTGCGGGGACGTTCCTGCCCGACAGTGTCTGGTTCCAACAGTCCGAGGATCTGCTCAGCCTGGCTCTGCTGCTTATTTTCGCCCAGACGCTGCTGAGCATTCCGGTAAGGCTGCTGCTCCGGATGGGGGCTTTGAAGGGGCTTGGGGAATTCCGTAAAAAAATCGGGATGCCGCTCATTCCGCTGCAGCTCAGCCTGACGATGCTGACTCTCGCCCTCGGCTATCTGGCCGCTAGGGAATGGCATCTCACTTCTGTCGAACTGACCGAAAGCGGGCTGTATTACGTGTCGATTCTGCCGCCTCTCGCCGCATTCGGTATTTTTACCCTGCTGCGCAGAAGGAGAGGAGACCATCCGGGCCCCGGCGCATAGGCTGGTGAGCGGGGACAGACTGTGACAGGTATGTCCTTTCTTGCCGGAAAAGCGTTCACGTGTTGCGGCGCCGCATGACGGAAGTCAATCTAACAGCTTTCCAGGGCCCGCTGCACCTGCTTTGCGGCCAAACCAAAAAGGCTTGCGGACGTATCGAACGATACGTAACCGCAAGCCTTTATTTAGACTCGCCGGAAATGACCGGCGGGCTTATTTTATTCTACAACGAGCTTGGCCGTCATTGTGGAGTGGCCGCTTCCGCAGGGAATGCTGCAGAGAATATTGTAAGTGCCGGCTTTTTCCGGAGTAATGACTTTGCTCTTGCTGTTGTTGTCGAGACTGACCTTCAAATCGGGAATCGATACGCCGTGAACGCCTTCTTTGATTTCCAGGTTGATTTTCAGGGGCTCGCCTTTTTTGACTTTATATTCAGGCTGATCGAATTTCCAATTGGAAGCTTGAAGCGTAATTTCCTGGCTTGCCGTCGCGTTAGCGTCCGTAGCCGTAGTATCCGTCTTTTTGCCGCAGGCGGCCAGAGCGAATACAAGGACCAGAGCCATCAGCAGTGCTGCTGTTTTTTTCATAAAATTCCCTCCCTTTGTTTCATACACCCTCATCATACACCCGGAAGGCGGGGAAGTCAGCGGCTAACAAGTGAACCCTTTATGACAAATCGTCGATTAGGATGTGAGGAAATGGTCGGGGTAAAGGAGGAAAGAGGAAGATGAAAAAGACCGGATTCCGCTCGGGAGAGCGAGAATCCGGCCGCGGCATCCCGCCGGTCAGTGCGTGCTTTTGTGTCGGCTGTCTTTTCTGTCAAACGGAGAGACCGGAATAAACAGATCGACAATTCCGACGACAAGAGCGGCAAGGATTGCACCGATGATGGAGGCGCGTACGCCCGTAACGATGAACTGGGACAGCCAGATGACAAGCGCGCTTGTCAGGAAGCCCACGATTCCCCGTCCGAACGGCGTAATCTGCCTGCCGAAGATGCTTTCGATAATCCAGGCCAGCACAGCAATGACGATGGCCAGCAGCAGGGCGCTTACGAACCCGCCCACTGAAAAACCGGGAACGATCCAGCTGACAACCATCAAAATCAGTGCGGAAACGATAAATCTGATCACATGACCGAGAAATCGCATCGGAAAGGCACCTCCTTGATTTGTTGACGGAACGGCGCAACGCAGCGGTCGGCGCTTGATTCCCCGTTTGAACGGGTTCTCTTCTTCTTGCGGCCCGAGGACCGAAAGACGTAAACGTGCCGCCGCGTATCATGGCAGGATGCGCGTCTTTTAGCATGCCCGCCTTCGCGCTTTCGCATGAACCGGAGGTTATAAAAGAACTCTCCATAGCTTCGCCGTCCCGGATTGGATATAATAAAGAGATCATATTAGATGTGATGAGGGAGAATGCTTTGAATACCAAAACGTTTAAGACCATGGAATTTCATAAAATCACACATAAACTGAGCAGCCACGCGGCCACCTCGCTGGGAACGGCTAAAGCGGCGGAGGTAAAACCTTCGGGGGATTTCGAAGAAGTGAAGCTGCGCCTGCAGGCGACGGACGAAGCTTTCGCTGTGGACCGTCTTAAGGGCGGGGCTCCTTTCGGGGGCATCCGCGATATCCGTGCGGCCGTTCACCGGGCCAGAGTGGGCGGAATGCTCAACCCGAGCGAGCTTCTTGATATCGCGACTACGATCTACGGGGGCCGACGGCTTCGCAAATTCCTGGAGACGATGGATGAACAGCATCCGGTTCCGATGCTTTTGAGCTGGGCCGAGCTGCTGAGCGACAACAAGGAGACGGAGGATCGGATCAAAAGCTGCATCGACGACAACGCGGCGGTGATGGACAGCGCGAGCGGCGAGCTTTCCCGGGTGCGCAGCGAGCTGCGTACGGGCGAAGCGCGTGTACGCGAGAAGCTGGAGCAGATGATCCGCAACCCATCCGTGCAGAAGATGCTGCAGGATGCGCTGGTCACTATGCGGGGAGACCGCTATGTCATTCCCGTTAAACAGGAATACCGCTCTTCGTTCGGGGGCATGATTCATGATCAGTCCGCTTCGGGAGCTACCCTGTTTATCGAACCGGAAGCCGTCGTTACCCTGAACAACCGGCTCCGCGAGCTGAAATTCAAGGAAGAAGCCGAAGTGGAGAAAATTCTCCGGATGCTGACGGCCCAGGTTGCGGAAATCGAGGAAGATCTCCTCTCGGACGTCGAGCTGCTTGCTCAGCTGGACTTTACGTTTGCCAAGGCCGGACTTGCCCGTGAAATGAAAGCGACGCTGCCGGAGCTGAACGACCGGGGCTTTCTTAAGCTGAAAAAGGCGCGTCATCCGCTGATCCCGCTCGACAAAGTCGTTCCGATCGATCTGGAACTCGGCGGGAGCTTCACGACGATTATCGTGACGGGTCCGAACACCGGCGGTAAGACGGTTTCCTTAAAAACCGTCGGCCTGCTCAGCCTTATGGCGATGTCCGGCCTGTTCGTTCCGGCGGAGGAAGGCAGCGAGCTGTGCGTCTTCGACGGCATCTTCGCCGATATCGGCGACGAGCAGAGCATCGAGCAGAGCCTCAGTACTTTCTCCAGCCATATGACGAATATTATCGGCATCCTCCGGGATATGACGCCGAAGAGCCTCGTGCTCCTCGATGAGCTGGGCGCCGGCACCGATCCGGCCGAGGGCTCCGCGCTTGCCATCTCGCTGCTGGAGAACATCCACCGGATGGGCTGCCGCATGATCGCGACGACCCACTACAGCGAGCTGAAGGCGTACGCCTACGAGCGCCGCGGCGTGATCAACGCCAGCATGGAGTTCGACGTGCAGACGCTGAGCCCGACTTACCGCCTGCTCGTCGGGGTTCCCGGCCGAAGCAACGCGTTCGCGATCGCGGAGCGCCTCGGTCTTCCGCGCGCGATTATCGACAAGGCGCGCGGACAGGTCAGCGACGAGGACCAGCGCGTCGAGTCGATGATCGCCTCGCTGGAGGAGAACCGGCTGACCGCCGAAGCGGAGCGCCACAGCGCCGAGCAGATTCGGCGCGAGAACGAAGAGCTGCGGGCGGCGCTCTCCGCGGAGCGCGCCAAGCTGGAGGAGCAGCGCGACAAGGTGCTGCTCAAAGCCGAGCGCGAAGCGCAGGACGCGATCGCCAAGGCCCGCCGCGAAGCGGAAGAGATCATCGCCGATCTGCGGCGTCTGGCGAAGGAAGAGGCCGGCGCGATCAAGGATCACAAGCTGATCGCCGCCCGCCGACGCCTCGACGAGGCCGAGCCGAAGCTCCGCAAGCCGGGAGCTAAGCGCCCCGAGCGGAGCAAGGCGGAGGTCGAGCCGGGTGACGAGGTGCGCGTAGTGAGCCTTGGCCAGAAAGGCCACGTCGTGGAAATCGTGAATCCGTCGGAAGTGACGGTGCAGCTCGGCATTATGAAGATGAAGGTGAACAAGACCGACCTGGAAGTGATCAAGGCTTCGCCTCAGAAGAAGCCGGTTCAGCAGGTGGCCGCCACGGTTAAAAGAACTCGGGACGATAATATCCGCATGGAGGTCGATCTTCGCGGAACGAACGTGGAAGAAGGCATCATGGAGCTTGACCGGTTCCTGGACGAATCGTTCCTAAACAACTTTGCCCAGGTGTACGTCATCCACGGCAAAGGAACGGGCGTGCTGCGGACGGGCATCCAGGACTATCTGCGCAAGCACAAGCATGTCAAAAGCTTCCGGATCGGAGCCTATAACGAGGGCGGCAACGGCGTAACGGTGGTTGAACTGAACTAACGGGATGGAAGTTCCGTAAAAATATTTGGAAATGATTGAAACGTTCTTGCAGGTCCCCCGTATGAAAAAGTATGAAAGTTTTAAAAGCACAATTCAAACGAAAGCGGGAGGGAATTCCAAATGGGAATTTTTAAAAGACTTAGAGACTTGACGATGGCTTCGATGAACGATTTACTCGATAAAGCGGAAGATCCGGTAAAAATGCTGAACCAGTTCCTCAGAGACATGGAGCAGGACATTCAGGAAGCGGAAGTGGCGGTAGCCAAGCAGATCGCGATCGAGAAGAAATTCAAGCAGCAGTACGAAGAAGCGGAAGAAATGGTCGGCAAGCGTACGGAGCAGGCGATGAAAGCTCTGGAGCAGGGCAATGAAGACCTCGCCCGCCGCGCGTTGGAAGACAAGAAAGAGCACCAGACCCGTTTCGACGAAATGAAGCGCCAGTACGACATCGCCAAAACGAATGCCGATCAGCTTCGTAATCAGCTCGCCGAAATGAAAGACGAATTTTCGAAAATGAAAAACAAGAAAGACCTTCTGATCGCCCGTGCCGAAGCGGCGAAAGCCCAGAAGCACATCAACCAGGCGATGTCCGGTTTCGGAACCGACAACGCGGCGAAAGGCTTCGACCGCATGTCCGAGAAGGTGCTGCAGCTTGAAGCCGAAGCGCAAGCGAGCGGCGAACTCCGCTCCAAAGGCAAGAGCCTGGACGACGAACTCGACCAGCTCGGCAAGAACGACGGAATCGACGACGAGCTTGCGGCCATGAAAGCGAAGCTGGCTGAAAAAAAACAATAAGCATGATATAATGGCGGTATGCCTAACGCGGAGACTGAGAATTTTCTCAGTCTCTTCCCTTGTTTACCATTCCTTGCGACGGAGGAGGCATACATTTGTACGAAGAGGTGAATCAGTTGGTCAGCAATCCTTACCTTGGAGCGCTAGCGTACTTCTCTGTGGCGGTCGTGGCCGTTATCGTATTTCTTACCATTTTCGAGATTGTAACGAAGTATAACGACTGGGAAGAGATCAAGCGCGGGAATGTCTCTGTAGCTATGGCTACGGGCGGTAAAATATTCGGGATCTGCAATCTGTTCCGGTTTGCTATCGAAAACAACGATTCGCTTATCCGCTCTCTCATTTGGGCCGGATACGGCTTCCTTCTATTGATGGCCGCTTATTTTATTTTTGAATTTTTGACGCCGTATTTTAAAATCGACGAAGAAATCCAGAAAGACAACCGCGCGGTGGGACTGCTGTCGCTGATGATATCCGTCTCCATTTCGTATGTCGTCGGAGCGTGCGTGCCTTAAAGGGCGGCATTCGAATCCGGCTCTTCGGGCGCTTGGCGATGGCGGAAAGGAAAGCGAAAGATGAAATATTTATGGGGAATTTTATTTGCTCTGGCCGTATTGTTTATGGGGCTGGGCGTCTGGTATTTGATGAATCATTGACCTGTCGGAGGTGAACTGGCGTGAACGAGGAAGAACTGAAAACCGTATGTCCGTGGTGTCAGACGGAAATCGTATGGGATCCGGAGATCGGACTGGAAGAAGAATGTCCGCACTGCTATAACGAACTGAGCGATTACCGCAGTATCCGGCTTGGTGCGGATGAAGAAGACGGGGAAGAGCCGGCTAACGAAGCGGAACCGGCGGCCAGTCCGGATGATTTCCTGGACTGGGAAGAAGACGGCAGCTACACCAATCAATACGCCGAAGCCGTCCAGAATGTGCTGGATACCCAGGAGGAAGCGCCGGAGTGCTCCGCCTGCCGGGAACTTATGCTCCACGGTGGCACGCAGGTAACTGCGGGTACAGGCTATACTCCCGTCATACCGGGACCGGTCGGCAGGCCTTTCCTGAATCCCGGCTACAAATTGAATGTATTTGTCTGCCCGTCCTGTTTCAAGGTCGAGACCTTTTTGGCGGAAGAAGACCGGGAAAAGCTTCTGGCCGTTTTGAATCCGTCCAAAGAGGGAACGGACAACTAAAGAGATCCATTGTAAACCGCTGCCGTCCTTGGGACGGCAGCGGTTTGTTTTTCCGCTTCGCATGAGGCTCACGGAGCTGTGTTCGGCTTCATGACTGCGGTCAGCCGCCATGCCGCGGCTTGGGCTGGAGCGGTGCGGCGTTCACGCATGAGCGGGGTCTCCTGGCAAGGAAAACAGGAAAAAAACGGAACCTGTTTGCTTCTTTGAAGAGACCTTCTTTTGGACAGGATAAGGAAGATCAGGCTTCGAAAGGAAGGGATTTGAGGATGCAGCAGGACAAATACCGGGGCCGCTCCCGGCTGGCAGGCTGGCTCGGAACAGCCGAGGAATCGGCCGAAGCGCAGCCCTGGGAACATGAAGCGGATACCGCAGCTTCCGCGGGGAAGAAGAAGAAACCTACCATTGGAAGACTGGATGCCCAGTCCGCCCTGCTGCTTATAGAAAATATGCTTTTCGCGGCCGCCAACGCCTTGTCCGGGACGTTCGTCAGTATTTACCTGTGGAAAGCCAAAAGCGATTTTGCCATGATCGGATGGTTTACACTCACGCATCAGCTTGCGATGGCGCTCACCTTCTGGGTGGCGGGCAAGTGGGTGAAAGAACATAACAAAATGAACTGCCTCCGTGCGGGCGTTGTCATGTCGGCGGTTTTTTACCTGCTCGTTCTAATGCTCGGTCTGTCCAGCGTGAATTACATTTTTCTGCTCGGTGCGGTTCAGGGGATGGCTTCGGGTTTTTTCTGGCTGGCGTTCAACATCGTCTACTTCGAGGTTACGAGCAGGGAGACACGGGACAAATTCAACGGTTGGGCGGGCTTGCTGGGAGCGGGCGTCGGGATGCTGGCCCCTTGGATTTCCGGACTCATCATCGTTCATATGACGGGTACGAGCGGTTACCGGGTTATCTTCTCGATCTCGCTCGGTATTTTTGTTCTCGGCGTGGCGGTGAGCTTTTTCCTGAAAAAGCGGAAGATCGAAGGCACTTACGGCTGGACGTACGGTTTCCGTCATTTGCGGCAGGGCGATACTCCGTGGCGGCCGGTGTGTGCCGCTTTGATGGCGCAAGGTTTCCGCGAAGGCGTATTCGGGTTTATGATTTCGCTGCTGGTGTATATCGCTACGACGAGCGAGCAAAAGCTCGGAAGCTACGCCTTGGTTACTTCGGGAGTTTCCTTCGTCAGTTTCTGGCTGGTGGGCCGTGTGCTGAAACCCAAATACAGAAGCAGAGGGATGCTCATCGGGGTCCTAATGGTGATCGCGGCTATATTCCCTTTTTTCTGGAAAGTGAATTATATGACTTTGCTCGTATTCGGAATCGGGACGTCCCTTTTTCTGCCGCTGTTTACGATTCCCATGACGTCGTCCGTATTTGATCTGATCGGAAAAGACGAGGAGAGCGTGAAACACCGGGAGGAGTTCGTCATTTTGAGGGAGCTGGCACTGAATGCCGGGCGTGTTCTGGGTACGCTGCTGTTTATTGCCGTTATTTCTCAAAGCACCTCTCCGATGGTAATCAATACGCTGCTGCTTGTGATCGGAAGCGCGCCTTTCCTGAGCTGGCTCTTCATGAGAAAGGTTCTGAACCCAGAAAACTCTTGACAGAGCTGTCCATTCCTATAAAAATAGTGGGTATATGTTTGGAACCCAATGTGTTGGAAAAAGGAACAATCGTGCTTCGGGGAGGAGACCGGTAATGAGCGGGAAATTGGTAAACAGCATCGCGGAACTGATTGGAGACACGCCTGCCGTACGGCTTAACCGCCTGACAAGCGAAGAGCATGCGGAAGTCTATGTTAAGCTGGAATATTTCAATCCGAGCGGGAGCGTAAAAGACCGCGCGGCTTATAATTTGATAGCGCAGGCCGAGCAAGACGGCCTGCTGAAGCCCGGCGCGACGATCATCGAGCCGACGAGCGGCAACACCGGCATCGGACTGGCGATGAACGCGGCCGCGAAGGGGTATAAAGCGATTTTGGTCATGCCGGATAACATGACCAAGGAGCGGATCACTCTGCTCAAGGCCTACGGAGCGGATGTGGTGCTGACGCCTGCGGCGGAACGTATGCCGGGTGCCATTGCCAAAGCGCTGGAGCTTCAGCGCGGCATTCCCGGCAGCTTCATTCCGCAGCAGTTCGAGAACAAGGCGAACCCGGACATTCACCGGGTGACTACCGCCTTGGAGATTCTCGAGCAGACGGGCGGCAGGCTCGACGCGTTCGTCGCTTCGTCCGGCACGGGCGGGACGATCACGGGCACGGGCGAGGTGCTCCGCGAGCGGATCCCGGGCATCGAGATCTACGTAGTCGAGCCCGCCGGATCGCCGGTGCTGTCGGGCGGAGAGCCCGGCCCGCACAAGCTGGTCGGCACGTCGCCGGGCTTCGTGCCGAAGATTTTGAACACGGACGTCTACGATGAGATCGTCCGGGTAGAGGACGAGGATGCGCTGCGCACCACCCGCGAGCTCGCGGCCAAGGAAGGCATCCTCGTCGGTCCGTCCGCTGGCGCGACCGTGTGGACGGCCATCCAGGTGGCCCGCAAGCTGGGTCCCGGCAAGCGCGTCCTGTGCATCGCGCCCGATACGGGCGAGCGTTACCTCAGTATGGGCATCTTCGGCGAATAAAACGCGGGATGGCGGCGCATACGGCCTTATCACATCACTGCGTCATTCCGCGAGGATAAATTTCCGCGTAAGAGGCTCGTTCAGACCGATACAAGGTCGGACACTTGATTATCAACAGTCGATCCGGGGCGTTCTCATACAGCACGTGCCGAATAGGGCGCGCAATCGGTGTCCGCATGAAAAGAGCTTTCCCAAAGTTCAGGGAAGGCTCTTTTTTTGGCCGCTCGCCGTTTTATACCGGCGACGGTTTCTAACGTTAAGGAGTCCCGTTGATCCAGCGGGAGACAAAGTCCGCGGTTTCCGCAGTGCTGTTTCTGGCCCCGTCAAACCACCAGACTCCCGAACCGGCAACGCGGGCTCCTTCTTGAATGGCCTGATTAACGGCTATCGAATGATTGGCCGCGTTTTCGTGAGGAAGGTGCGATGCCGTGTTTTCGTACACGCCCGGCCCGAGCGGAACCAGGGCACAGTTGGCCGGAAGCGCGCTGCTGAACCGTTTGACGCTGTCCTTGATGGCCAGCTTGTAGGAAGACGCATCCGAGGTGGACTCGTTTGCGGGGTAGGGAGCCGGACCGCTCGGATCGGTCGTGTCATAGTCCATGACGACGATCATATCAAGCAGAGCACCGAACTGCGTAATTTCACCGGCGGGCATGCTGGAAGCGAACGGGTTCCCGTCGATGGACAAATGCTTGGAAGGTCCGATCGCCGTTCTCACTTTTTGGATAAGCTCTCTGTAATCTTGGCTGGCGGCGCCCGCTTTCAGCGGTTCGAAATCCAGGTTGATTCCGTCGAGGCCGTACTTCTCGACCATTAGTTTACAATGCTTCGCGATGTTGTCGTGCATTACGGATTTGGAGACGGAAGGGGTATGCAATTTTGCGGGTTTATCCGCAAATTTTTCCTGCCAAGGCAGCCCCTGCACATGGAGAATGGAATTTCCGTTCACCGAACCGATCAGTTTCATTTCGGGAGCGAGCTGCCGGGACATTTGAACCCATCTGCCGAGCTGAGCATAGGAGGCGGGTCTCATCGTGCCGTCCATCGGAAGCTGTTCATCGTCATCGTACGTTTTGCTGTCGTAATCTTTATCGAAAAAACCGATGTCGATCATTTGAAACTTCGTCTGATACGTTTTCATTTGCCCGATAACGGTTTGAATCGTGCTGTCCGTTTGGGGATAAAGCACCCAATCGGGGGTGGTGAAGACGACGTTGTTCGTCCGGTAGGCGGTATCGGCTGTCCATGCCTGAACTTCGACAAAATGGTTGTAGGCATTGGCAGAGCTTCCGTTGGAGTAGATTCTTAAGTAGCGGGCATTTACGGGGTTGAAGTGAATGGTTTTACCGTCCGCCGTGCTCGCATACTCGGCATCGGTTCCTTTTCCCAGGCCGGAGGAGCCGTCCGCGTCATTGTTGAAAACGGTAGTGGCTTTCGTAAAAGCCGCGCTGTCCGATACTTGGACGATCACATCCTTGTACGTCCGCTGATCAAGGTAATACTGCCACAGTGCAATCCGGTCGATCTTGTAGCTTGCGCCGAAATCCAGCTGGATGTAGGTGCTGCCGGTCCCCGCTTCCGTAAACCGTGTACTGTCATCGCTTTTGCCGTCCGTGGATAGAGCCGGGTTGGCAAGGGCCGTGTTTGATACGGGAATTTTGCCCGCCGCTATATTATTGCTGGAAGCGGAAACGGAGGATACCCCCGCATAGGACAGTGCGGAAAGCAGAAGTGCTGCCGCAAGCGTGCTTTTTTTCAACATATTCATTGAAGATCCCTCCCGGTAAGATTGGATGAAACAGGAATGAAAAATCAATCATCCCTTTAATTAATAAGGACACCTTACGAATCAAATGTATAACGGTATCCATTTTTTGTCAACTTGGAGAATAGAGGAAGATGATTGAGAATTTGTAAATAAAATCAAACCGAAAGCCCATATGCATGTGAGTATGCGAAAATGCTCACCAAATTTGTGAAGGATACATATAAAGAACGGAAAGTTTCGTCTCGACACCCGCAGGCGTTAGTGCGGAATGGCCGGAGTGTTTTGGCCTTGCGCGTATTGCGGACGTTTCTGAAGGAGGGGAATAGGTTTCTTGGCGGAAAGTGCGGAATATGAGAGCAAGTCATTGAATAAAAATACAGTATCATGTATAATTATCACATATTCACTTGTCCGTAGAAAGGTGGCCTACATTAATGATTTCGTTGTCCGGTGAAATGCCTAAACCATGGGTCTTGAATCCCTTTATACAATCCTATACAGAATTAACTTCACAGAAGGTCGATCGTAAAAATCTGAAACAGATCGCGAACGGCCGGTTTATTTCCGCTTACGAGGATCAGAAGCTGGTTGGAATCGCGTTTTGTACCGGAGACGTAGAGTGGGAGAACGAAGTATCCCTTTCGGTTCTTATTCTGCCTTCCTACCGCAAGAGAGGGATCGAATCGGCCATGCTGCGTCTGCTTCGCGGCAAGCAGTCGGCCTACAGCCGTACAGTAGGCTGAGCGGAATGCAGCCGTCAGGACGGCGGGCTGTCCTACAAGCACAACAAAGCACGTCTGGCTGCCCCGGAAGCCCATGCATAGGCAGATTGCTTACGCAGAAAGGATTTTCGGGCAGAGAGCTGCGTGACGGAAGCTTCGGCAGGCCGCAGCGGTTGGCCTTGCGGTTCACCGCCGTCGGGCGATGCCGCACCGCGTGCCGGGGCAAGTAAAGGAAGCTGCAAGGAGCACGTGCTTGCGGCTTTTTTGCGCTTCCGTTTTTTATTGAATTCGGCGGGGGCTGCGTGTAATATGGAAGATAACGATTTTCCCGATCCGATGCTTGATTTCATTGGACCTTATTCATGATGATTCTTAGTAGGAGGCTTGACGATGGACGATTTGAAGCACAAGATTCTGGATATTCTGAAAGAGGATTCCCGCCGTTCTCCGGCGCTTATCGCGACCATGCTGGGAATTACGGAAGAAGAGGCGACGGCGGCCATCCGCCAGATGGAAGACGAGCACATCATCGTGAAGTACGCCACCGTGCTCAATTGGAGCAAAGTGGACAGCGACAAGGTGAACGCGCTGATCGAAGTGCAGATCACGCCTGAACGGGGAACCGGATTCGACGCGATTGCGGAACGCATTTATTTATATCCGGAAGTGAAGTCGGTTTATCTGATGTCCGGAGCTTACGATCTGCTTGTGGAGATCGAGGGCCGTACGCTGAGAGAAGTGTCTTCTTTCGTTTCCAGCAAGCTGTCGACACTGGACCGGGTATTGTCAACCAAAACTCATTTTATTCTGAAAAAATACAAACAGGATGGAATCATTTTCGATGACCGTGAGGATGATCATCGGATGCTGGTCTCACCATAAAGGACGATGACGATGATAAACCAGGAAGAAATCGGACGAAAACCGAAATCCATGCAGGGCTATTTGTCACCGCTGGTCCGGGACATTCCTCCTTCGGGCATCCGGCGTTTTTTTGATTTGGTAAGCGGAAGCAAGGATATTATTTCTCTGGGCGTCGGGGAGCCGGATTTTGTGACGCCTTGGCATGTCCGCGAGGCATGCGTGTATTCCCTGGAAAGAGGCCGGACGAACTATACGCCGAATGCGGGCCTCCCTGAGCTTCGCGAAGCGATCGCCGAGTATTTATATACGCATTTCGCCGTAAAATACGAACCTTCGAACGAGGTCGTCGTAACCGTTGGCGGCAGCGAGGCGATTGACCTTGCGCTGCGCGCGCTGATTACGCCGGGCGATGAAATTCTCGTTCCCGAGCCCTGTTACATCGCTTACAGTCCGATCGTTACGATCGGCGGGGGAATCCCGGTCGGCATCGAGACCTTCGCGAAGGACAGCTTCAAGCTGAAGCCCGAGGCGCTCCGCGCAAGTCTGTCGCCGAAATCCAAGGTTCTCGTTCTGAGCTATCCGAGCAACCCGACCGGCGGCATCATGACGTACGAGGATTGGGAGCCGATCGCCCGGATCGTGGAAGAGAACGATCTGATCGTCATCGCCGATGAAATTTATGCGGAGCTCACGTACGGAAGCAAGCATGTGAGCTTCGCATCGCTGCCCGGCATGCGGGACCGCACGATTCTCGTCAGCGGCTTCGCAAAGGCTTTTGCCATGACGGGCTGGAGAGTCGGCTACATGTGCGGGCATCCGGACCTGATCTCCGCTATGCTGAAGATCCATCAGTACACGGTGATGTGCGCTCCGATCATGGGTCAGATTGCCGCTCTTGAGGCGCTCCGCAACGGACTGGAGGAGAAAGACCGGATGATCGAGTCCTACAACCAGCGCCGGCGCCTGGTGGTTCAAGGCTTCCGGCAGATCGGTCTCGACTGCCACGAGCCTCAGGGCGCGTTCTACGCGTTCCCTTCCATCGCTTCGACAGGCCTCAGCTCGGAAGAGTTCGCTCAGCGCCTTCTGACCGAAGTGAAGGTGGCGGCCGTGCCGGGACAGGTGTTCGGCAACGGCGGAGAAGGCTTCGTCCGGTGCTCCTATGCGACTTCCGTTTCACAGCTGAACGAGGCTTTGGACCGTATTGGGTCTTTTGTGAAAAATTTGTAAAGACTTGTCCCAAAAAATAGTTTTCAGAATCGGAAAAAACTGATATCTTTAGGGTAAAGGAGGGATATGTATGGCTTATTTAGAATATCGTCTGGCCGACAACTCGGGTTGGTACAGCCATGACGTTTCCGATCAACGCTGGTTATCGAAACGACCTGTCAAATTAGCCTCCCTCTTTCACCTGGAAGAAGAAATTCAGTTTATGCGGAACAGACTGGAGCAGATGGTCCAGTCCGGTGAGGCTATGACTTCCGAGTCTGTAATTGAAATGAGTATGCTTCTTGATCATAAGATTAACGAATATATGAATTTAGTCCAGAAGAGCCGGTAAATGCCGGCTTTTTTGCAGCGTTTGCACAGCTATCAGGCAACGGAGGGGTTACGATGACACAGAAACGCTGGTTTCCGGCTGCGGTACTGCTTTTATTATTCACCGTCTTGGTTTCCGGGTGCGGGAAGGCCCAGCCCAAAGCGGATGTTTCCATCTTTATGATGGCCCGTGAAGGCATACCGGTCGATGCCGCTTTTAAGCTTGAAAATTCGTTGAAAGCGCTTGTGGGGGACAAGCCGTCGATCTATTTGAGTACGTCCCCGCTTTTTTCCAATGAGAAGATGATCGTCGAAATGGGGTACGGCAATCACGGTATCCTGATCATCCCGGAAGAGCAGTTTAAGATTTATGCGGCCGAAGGGGCATTTTTGCCGCTGGAAGAGCATTTCAAGCAGGAGGACTATCCGGAGGGCGTGCTCGAGGCGACGATTGAACCTGGCGGCAAGAAAAAGAATCCGCCCGAAGAGCCCAAGAAGGAGACGCATCTGTACGGCATTCCGCTCCAGTATTCCAAGTGGATGAAGGATAACGGCTTGGAAGGCAAAGGGCTCGTCGCTTTCATGGCGGTGAACAGCCGCAATCCCGAGCAGTCGTTCGAGGTGCTCAAGAAGATCGCCGCCAAATCGTGACGTGCCGGCCGTGCCGGGAGCTGCACGCGGTGTGGTGACTAAAGTCCTTGTCTTTCCGGCGCCGCTTGGCCTATAATGGGGGATGAACTTGAAGGCCCAACCTCATACGTTTACCGTCAGGTCCCGAAGCGGCGTCTCCCAGCGGAGCCAAAGCCCAGGGTGAAAAGGGAAGCCGGTGCAAATCCGGCACGGTCCCGCCACTGTAATACGGAGTTCGTCTTACGATGCCACTGTCCGCACGCGGATGGGAAGGCAAGACGGTTAACCATCCGTAAGTCAGGAGACCTGCCTGCCGGTTTGCAGCACAATATCCTTCGAGGAGAGGATCGCGCGAAACCGGAAAGGACGTCCGACTGACGGCCGTTTCACTCGTGATTCTGAAAGTTATCCCCTCTATCTCCGGATAGAGGGGATTTTTTGTTGACATGCGCGAACATCGTGGGACAACCTCAAGTCAAACTAAACCAGTAAGGGAGTAAAGAACATGAACAACGAACGAAGAACAGCCAAGGGTTATAAATACGCTCTGCTGCTGCTTGTTTTGACGCTGGCCGTCGGTCTGGCAGCTTGCGGCAGCAAAAGTACGGATAACGGAACGGCGGGCTCGGCCTCTCCGGCGGCAAGCACCGCTCCGCAAACGAACGCGAAGAAAACGCAGTATCCTCTGAAAGTGACCGATGCGACTGGCAAGGAATTTACGTTCGAGAAAGCGCCCGAGAAAATCGTGTCGGTTTCACCGGCCGAGACGGAAGCTCTTTTTGCGATCGGCCTGGGCGATAAGATCGTCGGCGTGTCCGATTTTGACGATTATCCGGCGGAAGCGAAAAATAAGCCGAAAATGGGCGGAATTACGCAGCCTAACCAGGAATCGGTTATCGCGTCGGGAGCCGACGTTGTTTTTACAGGCGTTTCCATGAAAAAAGAATCGGTCGAAAAGCTGCGCGCCATGGGCATCAACGTATTCAAAGTGGAGCCTAAGACACTTGACGACGTCATGAAAAATATTCAGCTCTACGGCCAGATTACCGACCATCAGGAACAGGCGGAAAAAGTCGCCGCGAAAATGAAAGAAGACCGTCAGAAAGTAACGGATGCCGTCAAAACCGTAGCGGCGGACAAGAAGAAAAAAGTCTATATCGAATTCTCACCGGGCTGGACAGTCGGCAAGGGCGAATTCATGGATGAGCTCATCACACTGGCAGGCGGTGTCAATGTCGCTTCCGACATTACGGGCTGGAAGCAGATCAGCGAGGAGAAAATCATCCAGCAGAATCCGGACGTTATTTTATTCGCCAAAGACGTCGTGGATGACAAAACGAAGAAAAGTCTTGAAGAACTCATTCGCGGACGCAGCGGGTGGAACGAAATCAATGCCGTTAAAAACAACCAGGTGATCGGTCTCGACCAGAATACGCTGACCCGTCCGGGACCGCGTCTGACAGAGGGACTCCTGCAAATGGCTAAAGCCATTTATCCGGACCTGGTGAAATAAATGAAACCTAGATGGGGACTTTGGGGAGGAGTAGGAGTTTTACTCCTTCTTCTTTCTATTGTGCTGAGTCTTTCGCTGGGCTCGGCCCATCTGCCGGTGAGTCAGATCGCTTCGATTCTGGGGAGCAAGCTGCCTTGGATCGGAGACCGAATCACGCCGGACTGGCCCGTATCCTCGGAGCAGATTATTATGAAGGTAAGGCTGCCGCGCGTGATGCTGGCCATCCTTGTCGGAGCCTCCCTTTCCATAGCGGGAGCCGCTTTTCAAGGCGTCCTGCGCAATCCGCTTGCGGACCCGTATACGCTTGGGGTAAGCAGCGGAACGAGCGTCGGCGCGGCGTTCGTCATTTACTTCGGTCTGCAAACGACGTTTTTCGGGACGTGGACGATACCGGTCGTCGGTTTTGCCACAGGCGCCGTTTCGCTCTGGATCGTATTGCGTCTGGCCCAGACCGACGGCAAAATCCGTATGGAGACGCTGCTGCTCTCCGGCGTCGTGATGCAAGCGTTTCTCGGCTCCGTGGTTTCTTTTCTCGTGTCGATGTCCAAGCAAGTCGTTAACGAAATCATTTTCTGGCTGATGGGAAGCCTAGCCATGAAAGGCTGGTCGTATACAACCGTTCTCCTCCCTTATTTTATCGTAACCTTCGTTGTGCTTTACAGCTATGCGCGGACACTCAACCTGCTGGCGCTCGGGGAACGTCAGGCCGCCCATCTGGGCATCCATGTCGAGCGGACGAAGCTAGTCGTTCTGATCACCGCTACACTAGTGACGGCTGCCGCCGTTTCCGTATCCGGCGTAATCGGGTTTGTCGGACTGATCGTGCCTCATCTGATCCGTCTTATCGCCGGCCCGGATTACCGGCTGATCGTGCCGCTTTCCGCCGTAGGCGGAGCCATCTACGTCTTGTGGGCCGACACGCTGGCACGGACGCTTCTAAGCCCGACGGAGATCCCTCTGGGCGTCATCACCGCGTTTCTGGGTGCGCCGTTCTTCGCATATCTGCTGCGCAAACAGAAAAAATGGGGGAGAAGCTGATGAAACCGATCATCGAAGTGCAGGGTGCGGGCAAAAGTTTCGGCGGAACCCGCGTGCTCAAAGATATCCGTTTCGAGGTGAAGCCCGGCGAATTTTTCGGCATTATCGGGCCCAACGGAAGCGGGAAATCGACCCTGCTGAGGCTTGTTTCCGGCGTTGACCCTCTTACGGAGGGCCGTATTCTTCTCCAGGGGAAGGAAGTCGCGGGCTACTCCCGTAAGGAGCTCGCCCGCTGGCTTGCCGTGCTTCAGCAGGATGCGCTGCCTCCGCTCGGTTTCACCGTCCGTGAGGTGGTCGAAATGGGCAGGTTCCCTTTCCAGAACTGGCTCGGAGAAGACCGGGAGGACGCCGCCGCACTAGTCGACCGGATTATGCGGCGGCTCGATCTGGAGTCGCTGGCCGACCGGACAGTGGAGAACTTGAGCGGAGGCCAGAAGCAGCGCGTGGCGCTGGCCAAGGTGATGGCTCAGGAACCCCGCCTCCTGCTGCTCGACGAGCCCACGACTTATCTGGACATCGGCTACCAGATGCAGCTGATGGACTACGTGCGGCAGTGGCAGCGTGAAGTAGGACTGACGGTGGTCGCCGTCCTTCACGATCTGAACCTGGCCGCTCTTTACTGCGAACGGCTTCTCGTCGTTCATGAGGGAGAAGGCGTATCGATCGGTACGCCGGAGGAGATTATGAGAAGCGAGCTGATCCGGGACGTCTACGGGACGGAACCGATCGTCCTGGAGCATCCGGATCACGGCATTCCTCAAATCCTGCTGCGACGGGGAGATTAAAACGCATGAATCCTGACCGCCCGCAGGGGGCGGTTTACATACATACCGACATACACTACATACCGAGGAGGAACAAACATGAACGAACTTCAGGATGTAATCCGCGCCATTCGCCCTCTCAGTCAGGAAGCGATGGATGCGGCATCCGTTCATCTCGATAATCTGACCAAACCGCCGGGAAGCCTCGGCAAACTGGAGGATATGGCACGCCGGCTTGCGGGGATTGCCGGAGAAGTTACGCCCGATATGAGCCGCAAGGCCATCGTCGTCATGGCGGCCGACCACGGCGTCTGCGAAGAAGGCGTCAGCGCGTTTCCGCAGGAAGTGACCCGCCAGATGGTGATGAACTTCCTGCAGGGCGGCGCGGCCGTCAATGTGCTGGCCCGGCATGCGGGAGCGGAAGTCGTGTGCGTCGATATCGGCGTCAACGCCGACCTGGAGCATCCGGACCTCCTCTCCCGCAAAGTCCGGAATGGCACGGCCAATATGGCCCGGGAAGCCGCCATGACCCGGGAAGAGGCTCTCCAGGCCATCCGCGCCGGAATTGAAGTCGCAGACGGACTGGCCGGACGCGGGGTGCGGGTTCTGGCGACCGGGGAGATGGGGATCGGCAACACCACGGCCAGTTCCGCGCTGCTGAGCGTGCTCGGGGGCGTCGCCGTAGAAGACGCGGTAGGACGCGGAACGGGCATCGACGATGCCCGCTGGCTGCACAAGCAGGAAGTTATCCGCAGAGCCATCGAGGTCAACAAGCCGGATGCGGACGATGCGCTCGATGTGCTGGCGAAAGTCGGCGGCCTCGAAATCGCGGGTCTGACCGGAGTCATACTCGGTGCGGCCAAGAACGCTTGTCCGGTCGTGATCGACGGTTTCATCTCTTCGGCCGCCGCGCTGGTTGCTTCACGGCTGGCTCCGGAGTCCCAGCCGTATATGATCGCCTCTCATCAGTCACACGAGCAGGGCCACGGACGGATGCTGGAAGCGGTCGGGCTCAGCCCCATGCTTCATATGGATATGAGACTGGGAGAAGGGACCGGGGCTGCGCTCTGCTTCACGCTCATGGATGCGGCGGGCAAAATCATGCGCGAGATGGCTTCCTTCGAAAGCGCCGGAGTGTCGCGGGGCTGATGGATCTGGCACATGATCTTACCCCGGGAACGGGAGCTGTCCTCGTGACAGGCGGCGCCAGAAGCGGCAAAAGCTCGTTTGCCGAGCAGCTGTCCTCGCGGCTGGCCTCTCACGGGACTTATCTCGCTACGGCCCAGATCTGGGACGAGGAGATGCGGCAGCGTATCGCTCTGCACCGCACGCAGCGCGAGCAGTCCGGCTTCCCTTGGATTACGGCGGAAGAGCCGGTGGAGCTGTCCGCCGTACTGAAAGCGTGCAGCGGCAGCAGGGGCCCGGGCGTCGTCCTGGTGGACTGCCTGACGCTGTGGCTTTCCAATCACCTGCTGCAGGCGGAGTCTTCGCCGGATGCGGCGGAACAGGTGAATTCCGCCGTGGATGAGCTTGTCCGGACGGTTGAGGCTTACGAGGGACCGCTCGTTCTCGTCACGAACGAAGTGGGGAGCGGCATTGTGCCCGAGTATCCCCTCGGGCGTCTGTACCGAGATCTGGCCGGCCGGATGAATCAGCGGCTGGCACAAGTTTGCGGCCGGGTTTTTCTGGTGACCGCCGGGATACCGGTCGAGCTGAAAAGCCGGGCTTACCGGTTTGAATAGAGGGAACTCATGATTTTTTATTCGCTAAAAGAAATCTTATGGATGATGCTGGCGGCCATTGCCGTCGACCTAGTGATCGGCGACCCGAAGTGGCCGACGCATCCGGTGATCCGCATCGGGAGTCTGATCAGCTTTCTGGAACGGAAGCTGAGAAAGGAGCCCGCATCGCGGGAGAGCGCGTCAGAATGCGCCGGAGGAGTCCCGGCCGAGGCGGGAGCCGAGACCGGGTCTGGAGACGGCGTGCCGCTTGAGACCGGCGCTAAGGCGGACAAGGCAGACGGACAAGCGGCCGCTCTGTCACCGCGCTCCTTGAAGCGGCGGGGAATTGTCTTGGCCGCAGCCGTCATGCTGGCCGCATTTGCCGTTATGACGGCCGCAACGGCCGCAGCCGCGGCGATTCATCCGTGGCTGGGATACGCGGTGACGACGTGGTTCATTTCGACGACGATAGCCGTCAAAGGCTTAAAAGACGCCGCTCGGCTGGTAGCGGTGCCCCTTGCCGCCGGAGATTTGGCCGCCGCGCGCACATATACCGGCTATATCGTCGGGCGCGACACGAAGCACCTGGACGAGGGCGAGCTGACGCGCGCCGTCGTGGAAACAGTCGCCGAGAACACCGTCGACGGAGTCGTTTCGCCGCTGTTCTACGCCCTTATCGGCGGAGCGCCTCTGGCGATGCTGTACCGGGCGGCGAATACGCTGGACTCCATGGTCGGCTACAAGAACGAGCGATATATTCATTTCGGCTGGGCCTCCGCGCGATGGGACGACGTGATGAATTGGATTCCGGCGAGACTGACGGGAATCCTGCTGATTCTGGCCGCGGCCGTACAGCCGCGGATGAGCGCTTCCCGGGCGGCCCGCTCGATAGGCCGGTTCGCCCGGCTTCATCCGAGCCCGAACAGCGGGATTCCGGAGTCGGCGGTTGCCGGGGCGCTCGGCATCGAGCTGGGCGGACGCAATACATACGGAACCGTGGTCAGCGAGCGCGCACGCATGGGTTGGCCTCTGAGGCCGCGGAGCCGCGGTGATATCGACGGAACGGTCCGGCTGCTTTACGGGGCGGCCGGCTGGCTGGCAGGAGGGGTAGTATGCGCAATTTGGCTGCTGAATTAAAGCTGTGGCTGCTTGGACTGGTTACGGCGATCCAGTTTCTTACCCGGCTGCCGGCTCCGGTAAGGATCGAGTGGACGCCCGCCGTTCTGCGGCGAAGCCTCGCTTTTTACCCGGTGGTCGGTATGATCTTGGGCCTGCTTCTTGCCGGTTCCGGCTGGGTGCTAGAGAAGGCGCTTCCCCCTCTTCCGGCGGCCGCGCTTCTTCTGTGCCTGTGGATCGGGCTGACGGGAGCACTGCATCTGGACGGGCTGATGGATACGGCGGACGGACTGCTCAGCCACCGCTCCCGGGAACGGATGCTGGAAATTATGAAAGACAGCCGTGTCGGAGCCATGGGCGTCATCGTATGTGTCGCGGTCGTGCTTCTCAAGTGGAGCGTGATGGTTCAGCTTCTGACGGGCGGTGCTCTTGCCAGGAGCTGGATACTTCTGCTTGTTCCGGTCTGGAGCCGGACTTTCATGGCCGCAGCCGTGGCTTTATGGCCGTATGCGCGGAGCGGGGGCGGCCTGGGCGGTTTTTTTGAAGGAGAAAAAAAGCCCTTCGCCCTTCTGGGTGCGGGACTCGCTTTCCTTCTGAGTGCGGGAGCGGCCGCGCTTTTCTATGAAACGGGCGGTAAGCTTCCGCTCAAACCTTCTTTGCATGTTTTGGAAGGGGCGGGGCCTTTATTGTGGGGGCTGATGCTCCTTGTGGTCACCTTTGCGCTTGGAGGAGTCTTGGCGGCCTGGATGGCCAAAAAGCTCGGCGGTCTGACGGGGGATACCTACGGGGCTTTAAATGAACTGCTGGAAGTTCTGCTGCTTCTTGCCGCCGCTTTCGTGCTGAATTTGGCCTAGATATGCGGGAACGCTTAAAAAAGCGCTGTTTGTCCCTAAGGCTGTAAGGAGCGTGCGGAGCAAGCGGATTTTCCGGTAGGAACGAAAAGAGGCGGGATGGATTCGTTGATCGGACTCCCGGCCTTTTTGCATATAAACGGATAGGAAATGAAAAAAAAGGTGGGGGATCACTATGCTGGAGCGATACGGACACGGCGGGGATGTGTGGACGGCGGAGGAGAAGTTCGGGCGCGGCCGGGAACAGTTTCTCGATTTCAGCTCGAATATGAATCCGTTCGGTCCGCCTCAAGCCGTGGAGGAAGTGCTGCGGTCAGGCTGGAAAAATATTGTCCGGTATCCCGACCCGGCCGTCAGGGAGCTTACAGGAAAAATTGCGGCCAAATACGGAGTTCCCGCAGAATCCGTGCTGGTGGGCAACGGCGCCGCCGAATTGATCGATCTTATCGTGCGTGTCCTCCGGCCCGAGGTGACGGCGCTTGCGCGTCCGTCTTTCAGCGAATACGAGGATGCGGTGCTTAAAACGAGAGGCCGTATCCATAGTATTCCGCTGAGTGCGGAGCATGGCTTCCGGCTGCAGAAGGCGGATGCCGAAGAAGCGGTGAAGCGGTCGGATCTGTTGTTTCTGGGACAGCCGAACAATCCGACGGGGAGGCTCATCCCCAGGGAACTGTTGAACGACTTGGCCGGCAGCGGGCATCCGCTCATTCTGGACGAGGCGTTCCTCGATTTCATGCCCGACGAAAAAAACGTGACGCTTCTGCGGCTTGCGGCCGAATCCAGGCATGTCGCCGTGATTCGTTCCATGACGAAGTTTTACGCGATCCCGGGAGCCCGGCTCGGTTTTATCGTCGCTCATCCGGATGTGATCAGCCGGATGTCCCGTCTGCAGGTACCGTGGAGCGTGAATTATTTCGCCCAGCTTATCGGATGCGCCGTCCTGGAAGATGAAGTTTTCCATGCGGAAACCGTCTCCTGGCTGCAGAAAGAAAGTCCCTGGCTTGCCGCCAAGCTTGCGGGTCTCGGGCTCGAAGTGACACCGAGCGACACGAATTATATGCTGTGCGCCCTCCCGGAAAGCAGTTCGATAGATGTCCGCATCCTTCAGGAAGAAATGGGCAGACGGGGGGTTCTCATCCGGGATGCTTCACTTTTCGAAGGGCTAGGCACGCGGTATTTCCGCACGGCGGTCAAACTCCGCAGCGATAACGAACGTATGCTGGACGCTTTGTCCGAAGTGCTGGAAGCGGCTCAAGCCGGTGAAATCTTCCTTGAAAGGGGCGGCCGATGAACATGACGAATTCCACAACATTAAAAGGACGCGGCGACAAGGCTCCGGCTGACCGCAGCGAGAATCAACCGGCGCACAGCCTGAAGAGCCCGGCCGGGATGCCGGCCAAGACTCTTATGGTGCAGGGGACGGCTTCGGATGTCGGCAAAAGCATTTTAACGGCGGCTTTGTGCCGTATTTTCGTGCAGGACGGCCTTCGTGTGGCGCCGTTCAAGTCGCAGAACATGTCGCTGAACTCCTACGTGACGCCGGACGGCAAAGAAATCGGGCGGGCTCAGGGGGTGCAGGCCGATGCGTGCCGCATACCGGCCACAACCGATATGAACCCGATTTTGCTGAAGCCGTCTCAGGATATGCGCTCCCAGGTCGTGGTGCACGGCAAGCCTTATCAAGACATGGACGCCAGAGCCTACCGCGAATCTTACCTGCCTCTGGCGGAGAGAGTCGTGCGCGACGCATTGGACCGGCTGCGTCAAACGGTTGACCTCGTTGTGCTTGAAGGAGCGGGAAGCCCGGCGGAAATCAACCTGAAAGACCGGGATATCGTGAATATGCGGATGGCCAAGTGGGCCGACGCCCCCGTGATTCTCGTGGCGGATATCGACCGGGGCGGGGTGTTTGCGTCCATTGTCGGGACGCTGGAGCTGCTGGAGCCCGAGGAGCGGGACCGGGTAAAGGGATTTGTCATCAACAAATTCCGGGGCGACGTCAGCCTGCTGAAGCCGGGACTGGACTGGCTGGAGGAGCGGACGGGTAAACCCGTACTCGGCGTCGTCCCTTACTATCCGAAGCTGGGGATTGAAGACGAAGATTCCGCTTCGCTGGATTCCAAAAGAAGGCTGGAACCGGCTCCGGCCGCACAGCAGGACGCTCAGCGGCCCGATGTGCTTGATATCGCGGTCGTCCGGCTGCCCCGGATTTCTAATTTCACGGATATCGATCCGCTCCACGAAGAGCCGGATGTGTCCGTGCGTTACGTCGGCAGCGCCGCCGAATGGGGAAATCCGGATATCGTCCTTGTGCCGGGGAGCAAAAATACGATGAGCGACCTTCTTTTTCTGCGGGAAAGCGGTCTGGCCGACAAAATCGTCCGTCATGCGGACCGCGAAGGTCGGGTTGCCGGAATATGCGGGGGATACCAGATGCTGGGCGCTGCGCTTTCGGACCCGCTCGGAACGGAATCCGATTACAGGGGGGACCGGGAAGGGCTGGGCCTTCTGCCGGTAGCGACCGAATTCACGCCGGAGAAAAAAACGGTGCGTGCCGAAGGCAGCTGCGGGCTCTTCCGTCAAAAGCCGGACCTGCCGGTCGACGGCTATGAAATTCATATGGGCGTGACGAGGATGACGGACGGAACGTCGGAACGGCCGTTTCGCCTTCGCGCTTCCTTGGCGGATCCCGGAAATGAAGCCGTTGCGGCGGACGATTTGCATCCGGAGGGAGCTTCGGCTTTCGAAGGACGGGTCTGGGGAACGTATCTGCACGGCATTCTGCATAATGACGATTTCCGCAGATGCTGGCTGAACGAGGCCCGTCAAAGCAAAGGCTGGGAACCTCTTCCCGCCGAACTGCGTTTCCGGGAAAAGCGGGAGGAAGCGTTCGACCGGCTCGCGGATCACGTCCGCAAACATATTGACATGGGTCTCTTGTACAAGATGGCGGGATTAACCGCTGAATAAACGCGTCCGGACAAGTTTCCGGAGAGATCGGCTAACCGACCGATTCTATTTGCACTGCCTGTCCGGGAAAGCTATGATAATAAAAAAGAGACTTTCGGAGCTAATGGAGCGAAAACGGGGGATGTTGATTTTTTTCCCTGATTAAGAAAGAAATTTAGCGTGAGGAGGAATACAGGTGAAAATTTATACGAGAACAGGGGACGCCGGCAAAACGGGTGTCATCGGCGGACGAGTCGATAAAGACGACGAACGGGTGGAAGCGTACGGAACGGTAGACGAGCTGAACTGTTATCTGGGGCAGGCCATGAGCTTTATGGACCCGGAGAAGTTTGCCGATCTGCTGGAGGACCTGCTTACGGTCCAGCATGAGCTGTTTGACTGCGGCTCGGATCTGGCTCTGCTCAAAACGGAGCTAAGGCCTTTTAAAGTGACGGCGGACATGGTGGACAATCTGGAGACATGGATCGACAAATACGATGCCGAGACGCCCGATATTACACGGTTCATTCTGCCGGGGGGAAGCCGGAGTTCCGCTGCGCTTCACATTTGCCGGACGGTATGCCGCCGTGCCGAAAGACGTGTCGTGACGCTGGCCCGCACCCAGGAGATCAACGTGGAGGTACGCCGTTACCTGAACCGCCTGTCGGATCTGTTCTTTACGATTGCCCGCACGGCCAACTTCAGGGAAGGTCAGACGGACGTAGAGTACGTCCGCAGCGCCGAGGTGTTCCGACGGAAAAAATGATGAATTATTACCGTCCTTTAACGTATGTGGTCCCTCCCGATGAGGAGGGTTTTTATCTGAAGACGATTTTGCAAAACCGGATGGGTCTTTCGCGGAAACTGCTCTCCAGGCTTAAGCTGACGGAGCAGGGCATTACCGTCAACGGCAAGCGCGAATACATCAGCATCAAAGTGAAGAACGGAGATGTGATCGAAATCCGGATGCAGGAGGAAGAGTCGGAGGATATTTTGCCTCAGGACCTTCCGCTCGAAATATTGTACGAGGACGAGCACCTGCTCATCGTCAATAAAGAGTCCGGGATGATTGTGCATCCGACGCACGGGCATTATTTGAACACGGTGGCCAACGCCGCCGTGCATCACTGGAAGGAGCGGGGGGAGAACGTCCGCTTCCGGCCGGTTCATCGGCTGGACCAGGAAACCTCGGGCGTGCTTGCGATTGCCAAAAATCCGTATGTGCACCAGCAGATTTCGGAGCAGATGATCGCTCACAGCATAACGAAGGAGTACCTGGCCATTGTACACGGCACGGTGGAGCGGGACCGGGGGACGATCGACGCCCCGATCGACCGCGATCCGGAGCAGCCGCACGTCCGTATCGTGACGCCGTCCGGTTACCGCGCCGTCACTCACTACGAGGTGTCGCGGCGCTATGACGGCATCACCCTGGTGCGGCTGATGCTGGAAACCGGGCGGACGCATCAAATCCGCGTCCATATGAAGCACCTCGGACACCCGCTCCTCGGTGACAAGATGTACGGCCCGGAGGCGGATGCTCTGGAACGTGCGGGTGAAGGAAGCCCCGCGGGAGAAGCCGCGACCGCTGAAGCGGAAAGCGCTGAGAAAGGTGCGCGCGGTGCCGCGTGGGAAGCAGCGCACGAGGACGCCGGAGCAGAGCGTGCCACCGGAACAGCCGCACCCGGGGACGCCGGAGCGGACTGTGCCGCCGGAGTGCCGGCGGCGCCAGCGCCCTCCGCGGCCCCTTCACCGGCGGAAGAAGGCGGGGCGGGCCCGGCGCTCGCCCGGCAGGCGCTGCACGCGTACCGGCTGGGCTTCGTCCACCCGGGCACGCGGGAGCGGGTGGAGTTCACCGCTCCGCTGCCGGCGGACATGCAGGCGGTTCTCGACGCCTGCGAATAGGCTCTCCGCGCCAAGCGGGCCTTGCCGCCTGCCGGCGTGGCGGACCGGTGGAACTTTTCCGGCAGCTCTGCGTATAAAAGCATACGGCAAGCAGGCCGAGATTTTTAAAACCAGCCTCCCCGCCGCCTCGGCAGGAGGTTTTTTCGGATACGCGAACCGCACAGGCCGTAACCAACTACAAATGTCCCATGAAAGGAAGTCTCGTTTTATGTCCGTAACGATTTATGAATACAGCAAATGCAGCACATGCCGCAGCGCCCTGAAATGGCTGCGCGCCAAAGGGCTTGATCCGGTAACCGTTCCGATTATGGAACAGCCGCCGACCGCAGAGGAAATCCGCGTACTTGTCCGCAACAGCGGCCTGGAGCTCAAAAAGTTTTTCAATACCGGCGGAGAAGTATACAGAGAGCTGGGACTGAAAGACAAGCTAGGAAGCATGACGGAGGACGAGCAGTTGGCTCTGCTTGCATCCAACGGCAAACTGCTCAAGCGGCCGATCGTAACGGACGGCAGCAGGGTTACCGTAGGTTTCAAGGAAGCCGACTTCGAGAAGGCATGGGGGTAACGGAGAAGTCCCGCTGGGGCCGTCCGTTTCCGGAAAGGGGTGACTGAATTGCCGGAAAAGCAATCGTCCAAAACATCTAAAAAAAATCCGCTCTGGGTTCTTGGAGCCATCGGGGCTTTTCTACTGAAGTTCGGAAAGTTCGGAAAATTCGGAGCGACAATTATTTCGATCGCGATTACGATCGCCAGTTATGCCATCATTGCTCCGCTGCCGTTCGCTATCGGTCTGGTAGCCATGATTTTTATCCATGAAATCGGTCACGTGCTCGCGGCCAAGAAGAAAGGGCTTCCTGTCACGGCGCCTCTTTTCATTCCGTTTCTGGGCGCGCTGATTACCATGAAGCGTAATCCCAGGGATGCCGTTACGGAAGCCTACATCGCCTACGGAGGACCGCTGCTCGGAACGATCGGAGCTACGGCGGCTTTTGCCCTGGGCGTGTACACCGAATCCAACCTGCTGATCTCGATCGCGTATACCGGATTTTTTCTGAACCTGCTCAATCTTCTTCCGATCCATCCGCTGGACGGGGGGCGTATCTCGACCGCTGTGACCCGCTGGCTGTGGCTCGTCGGTCTGGTCGGCGGACTGGCTGTTATCCTTTATCTGCGAAGCTTCCTGTTCCTGATCATCTGGGCTTTGTTCGCCTGGGATTTGTACAAAAAGTTCGTCAAATTCCGCGATAAAGCTCAGGTTATGCATTTTCAGCCGCGTTTTGACATGACGGCCCACCATATGCTGGCGCAAGGATACATGATTCCGGGAGAGGATCATCGCCGGGACCTTGCTTTTACGACCTATTCCGAGCTGAGCGGAGACGAGGCGGGCGTACAGATGGTGCACACCTCCTGGGACGCGATCGAATTCGAAACGAAATTCGCTCTTCCCCGGCAGGCTATCGTCCGCCGCGTACAGGTGGTTAAAATCGAACGGGTAACGCGCGAAGACGGCCTGCATCTGGTGCTGCACTTCGATGTCGAACTGGAGCCCTTCGAAAACGACGCCTATTACGAGGTTCCCACGGCTTCACGCTGGAAGTTCGGCACGGCTTATTTCGCGCTCGCCGTGTACCTGCTGGCCATGATGAACTGGGTCCACCGGGTACTGCCCGCGGCCGCTTATTAAAAAAGAAGATGCAAGGGGGAAGCGTTCCGGATGAAAGCATACGGCTCGACAAGATTAGGCAATCTGGGGTCGGCGATTTTCGCCGAGGTCGCCCAGTGGAGAAGGGAGGCGGAGGAGCGCGGCGTCGATGTCATCGACCTTGGAATCGGCAGTCCCGACCTTCCGCCTTCTCCACGGGTGATCGAGGCTTTGGCGGATGCCGTGAGAAATCCGCAGGCCTACGGCTATCCGGGCTCGGAAGGGACGCCCGAATTCCGCAGGGCCGCCGCGGGCTGGATGCACCGGCGGTTCGGGGTCACGCTTGACCCGCAGCGCGAGGTGCTGGCCTTGATGGGCTCGCAGGACGGATTGGCCCATCTGGCCATGGCCCTGTGCAATCCCGGCGATACGGCGCTCGTGCCCGATCCCGGCTATCCTATTTATGCGGCCAGCCTCGTTCTGGCCGGCGTTGAACCCGTTCTGATGCCTCTGAGGGAATCGAACGGGTTTCTTCCGCAGCTGGAAAGCATCCCGCCGGAAACGGCGGAGAAGGCTTCCTTCCTGCTGCTGAGCTATCCCGGCAATCCGATCCCCGAGGCGGCGGACCGGGCTTTTTACGAGAAAGCGCTCGCCTTCGCGGAGCGCTACGATCTGCTGATCGTGCACGACCTGGCTTATTCGGAGCTCGCCTTCGACGGTTACAAACCAATGAGTATTCTTGAACTGGAAGGCGCGAAGAAGAGAGCGGTCGAATTTCATTCCTTGTCCAAAAGCTTCAACATGGCCGGCTGCCGGATCGCCTTTCTGGCCGGTAATGCGGAAGCGGTGGACGCTCTGCGCCGGCTGAAGTCGAACATCGACTACGGCGTTTTCCTGCCTGTCCAGCAGGCTGCCGTCGTCGCGCTGGAGGAGGAAACGTCGTTTCCAGCCTCTATTTCAGCGGTGTACGAACGGAGACGGGATGTTCTCGTGGACGGCCTGCGACAGATCGGCTGGCATGTAACCAGGCCCAAAGCCACGATGTTCGTCTGGGCGAAGATTCCGCAAGGATGGACTTCCCGACATATTTCTCGGGAAATATTAGAGCGTGCCGGAGTAGCGATGATCCCTGGAGACGCCTTCGGGGCAGAGGGAGAAGGTTATGTGCGCATAGCGCTTGTCCAGCCGGAAGAGCGCCTTCGGGAAGCCGTGTCTAGAATCGGCGTAATATGGCAGTCGGTTAGCGAATTATAGAAAATTACATAAAATTTCCAAACGACCCGTTTTAAAGAAGGGGAAAATGACAAGAATGAGTAAAGTAATAGAGGTTCCTCTATGAAACAGGGTTGAAAGGAGTTAATTATGGATTCTATCTTTTCGCTGTCCGAGCTGCTGTCCCAACAGAAGCCTTCTTCCCTTGTGGAAATTCCGGGTGTGCTCGGCCAAACTTTTGGACAAGCGACGCTTTCGACAACTTTGCCTATTAGCAAGCTTTTTTCTATTTACGAGGTGGATCTGGAAGTTCAGCGTGCTATCATTCCGCGCAATCTCAGCAAGCTGATGGATTATGTTTCGCTCTATCTGGATAACCATCAGCCGATTTATTTCCCGGGTGTTATTTTCTCCGCAAGAGGGGCCGGAAGCTATGATTCCGAGCAGCATGTGTTCCAACTGCAGCCGATTGAGAAATTGTATGTAGTCGACGGGCAGCACAGGCTGGCGGCCTTCCAGCGTTTGATGGAAACGCTTCAAAGCCAGATGGCGCGCGCCAAAGACCGCAGGGAATACGACCGGATGGAAGAAATCACGGAAAAGCTGAGCCGACTGTATGCATTCCCGGTTTCGACGATGATCTATCTGGACATCGACGCGCGCCAGGAACGCCAGCTGTTCTCGGACATTAACAAGCTTCCGCGCAAAATCGGCGGCAATCTGGCGGTTCTCCGGGACCAGCGTCGTTTCTATCACGTGACCGCCTCGCAGCTCGTAGAGAAGGCTCCGGTGATGCAGCACATCCCGGTCGATATGTTTTCCGAGCGCGGAAAAGCGCCGGAATTCCTTTTCACGTATCACCTTCTGATCGAAATTCTGGTTGCCTTGTTCGAAGGACGGATGAAGTCCGGCGCCCGCAACAACGGCTACCATTATGAAGAAGAGGAGGTAACGGATCATCTGTCGACCAGTTCCTTTTACTTCCAACAGCTGCTGAAATATTTGCCTGAGCCGGTGAAGGGCGAGCCTGCCTGGTCGGAGAACATTCAAATCGCGCTTGCGCTCTTCTTCCACGAGGAAGCGACCAAAAGCGCGAAGTTCAACCGCTATGCGCTGGAATACGCCACGAAAATCCTGCCTCATATCGACTGGAACGCGATTTTCAGCGGAGACGAGAAGGACCGGCTTCCGCGCCGTTCGCGGATTATGAAAGCTTATCAGTATATCCGCTCGTTCTACCAGGAGCAGCATTTGTTCCTGATCAGCGATAAGGAGGATGTCGGCTGATGGATGGATTATGCCTGCGAATGACGATTCACCCGTTCTGTGAGCGTTTCGGCCTCGCGACTGTGGCCCTTAAGGTGCAGGATCTGCTCAACTATACGATGATCGACGCCATCGTGCAGCGCAAGCTGAGCAAGATGCAGCGCCGTAAAATCTCGAATTATCTCCAGGAGCGCGAGCTCGACCAGGTGTTCTTCGGCCCGGTAACGCTGTCGCTGCGCGATGTGAGCCAGCTTACCCGCACGAGCGAGGAGCTGTATCTGCGGCACGGGTCCAAGCTCAGCATTATCGACGGGCAGCACCGGATCCTGGCCCTTGGGTTTGTGAATGAACAGATGCAGAAGGAAGTGAAGCGAACCGAACGCAAGCTGGCTTCCCTGCGAGTTCGCCATCGTAAAGAAACGGACAACCAGGAACTGGCCGACGAAATCGCTCAAGTGAACGGCCTGCTGGAGCAGATGGAAACCCGGCGGCTGGGTCTGATGGAAAGCGAGCTGGCCGTACAAATCTACATCGGGCTTAACGAGGTGGAAGAGCAGCAGCTTTTCGGGGACATCAACTCGAAGGTGCAGCTTGTGAGCAAAGAACTCGGGCATTCGTTCGACTCCGTTGATCCGCTCAATCTCGTGATCCAGCAAGTTGTCGATCACAACATGCTGCTGAAAGAGGCCGGCGTGGAGAAGCGCAGCAATTTGACGGCTTTCAATCGGAATTTCACGTGTCTGTCGTGGATGTATTCGACGGCGGTCATGCTCTTCTCGGGCAAAATGCAGTCGTCTTACGAGCTGCAGCGCAAAATCCGCAAGGAGACGGCTACGTACGTGGAAATTTTGCACCAGTTCTATAACACGATTCTGCCGATGATGCCGGAGCAGCCCGGGCTTGTCCAGGTGACCTCCGCCAACCGGGTTATGCAGGAGAGCCTTGCGTTGTATGCCAACCAGTTCTTGTTCCAGAACGGGGTATACAACCCGGAATGGACGTCATGCCTGAGGATTCTCGAAGGCTTCGACTGGTCGCACGGCAACGAGGAACTGATCTACATTTTCGGTTCGCTCGATAACGGCAAATTAAATCTCATTCATGAAAAGTCACTGCGCAAGCACGGCAAGCTCGTGAGCTTTTTCCTGGAAGGCATCGAGCCGGACGGATTAAAGCCGGCCTCGCTGGCTTAGACGAATTAACGAACAACCGGATTGGAAGACGTCTGCCCGAACAGGGCGGTGTCCCAAGATCCGGTTTTTTTGTATGCTTACGGACGGAGGCCGGTACAAGAGACGCGGTGTCGTCAGGGGGCACGGAGGGGCCCAAGGTAAATGTGTTTGCCAATCAAGGGACCGTTCCTCCATAATAGGAAGAAATACGTTGGATTTACAAAGCTGTAAAGGAGTGAACGCATGCAAATCGGGGAAACGATGCCTAAGGAGGCGAATGTTCGGCACGCTATGTTCGCTCTGGCGCTGGTGGCAGCCGTTCTCATCCGCTTTCTCGTGGCTCCGAATGTTTTTGGCTACGAAGCCGATGTACGCACGTTTATGGCCTGGGCGGATCGGGCGTTTACGGTCGGATTCGGAAATCTTTATACCGATCCGGGCTATTTTCTGGATTACCCGCCGGGGTATATGTACATTCTTTACCTTATCGGCGCCGCCCATCATCTGTTCGGGATCGAATGGGGAACGGGACTCTCTCTGGTCCTGCTGAAAACACCTCCTATGCTGGCGGATCTGCTGGCTTCGGTTCTTCTGTACCGGCTGGCTCTGCGTTCCGTAAATGTACGGCTTGCCGCCGTGCTGGCTTCGCTGTATATGCTGAATCCGGCCGTATGGATCAATTCGGCGGCCTGGGGCCAGGTGGATTCGCTGTTTATGCTTTTCGTTCTTCTGTCCCTGCTGCGCGTGGAAGACAAAAAGTTCCCGGCAGCGGCGGTTTACCTGGGACTGGCGGTTCTGCTAAAACCGCAGGGCCTGCTGTTCGGCCCGTTCTTCCTGCTGGCTCTTCTCTGGCGGGTCCGGCAGAAAGGATTCGGACGGGAGCTTGCGGTCAGCGCAGCCGCCGGAGCGGCTGCCTTTCTGCTGCCGGCCCTGCCTTTCGCCTGGAAGATGGAGGTGCTTTGGCTGCCCAAGCTGTATTTCGGCACGCTGGCTTCATACCCGTACGCTTCGCTGAATGCCTTCAACCTGCTGGCGCTGCTCGGCGGCAATTTCGAGTCGGTTGACGGGCGCCTCTTCTCGCTGACGTACGGGGCTTGGGGCACGCTGCTGTTTGCGCTGTCGCTCCTGTTCGTTCTGGCGTTCTTTGCCAAAAACATGGGCAGGAAGGGCGCGGGCTTGTACGCGGGTTTCCTGTTCGCCGCAAGCGCGTTTATGCTGATGACCAAAATGCACGAACGATATTTATTCTACGGACTGCTCCTGCTGCTGGCCGCTTATTTGCGGACGAAGGACCGGAGGCTGCTTATGCTGTTCGCCGGTTTTTCCGTGACGCATTTCGCGAATGTGGGCTATGTGCTCTGGAAAAGCGCGAAGGGGGTGTTCCACATCCCCAAACACGATCCGGTTCTCATCCTGATGTCCCTGCTGAACGTAATTCTGTTCGCGATGGCGTGGCAGGCTGCGCGCGCATGGGCGCAAAAAGCCGCCGGAGCGGACGCCCGGCCCCAAGGCAGTGCCGACGCCGGGAAGGGTCTCTTCGCCGGCGTCATGAACCGGGGCTCCGTCGTGTGGGACCGGGACGGAGCCGTGGCGGCCAGACAGCCGCTTCTGACGAAGAAGGACGGCTGGCTGATGGGCGGCATCACCGCGATCTACGCGGTGATTGCGCTGGTCAACCTGGGGTCGTTCGACGCGCCCCAGACGTTCTGGAAGCCTGCGAGTCAGACGGAGGCCGTCGTCGCCGATCTCGGCGCGACGAAGCATCTGACGCGCATCCATGATTTTGCCGGCGCCGGAGAAGGCGAATTCCGGTACGAATTCTCCATGGACGGGGTCACCTGGAACGAGCCGATCGACGTGAAATCGGATTATACCAAGGTATTTACCTGGAATGTCGTCAAGACGGACCGCGATGCCCGGTATGTAAAGATCACGCCGCTTGCCACCGGGTTCGCCCTGCATGAGATGGCCTTCTTCGACGGCACGTCCGACACGCCTCTGCCGGTAAGCGTTCTGCCGGGAGACGATACGCAAAATTCCGGGGAACACCGGAAAGTATTCGATGAACAGGCAATCGTGCCTGCGGCCCCCGGCTATAAAGACGGTACATATTTCGACGAAATCTATCACGCCCGGACGGCTTACGAGCATCTGCACCGGATCGAGCCTTATGAGAGCACGCATCCGCCTCTGGGCAAAATTCTGATCTCGGCGGGTGTCGCCCTGTTCGGAATGAACCCGTTCGGCTGGCGCATTGTCGGCACGCTGTTCGGCGTCGCGATGCTGCCTCTCATGTATGTGATGGCGAAGCGATTGTTCGGCCGGACGGAGTATGCGGCCATGGCGATGATTCTGTTCGCCGTTGATTTTATGCATTTTGCCCAGACGCGGATATCTACCATCGACGTGTACGGTGTATTTTTTATCATGCTGATGTTTGCCTTCATGTACCGCTATACGACGCTAAGCTTCTATGACGTACCGCTGCGCAAAACGCTGCTTCCGCTCGGACTTGCGGGCGTCACGTTCGGCATCGGCGCCGCCTCCAAGTGGATTGTGATCTACGGCGGGGCCGGTCTTGCCGTGCTGCTCGCCCTATCGCTCTGGGAGCGGTTCGGCGAGTACAGACAGGCACGCCGCAGTCTTGCCGAGTGGAGCCGTGAGGCTTCCACGGCGGAGGGGCCGGATGGGGTATGGAACGCGGGAGGATCGGCGAGAGAAGGCGATGCGTCAAGCGCATCCGCCGCTTACGGTGAAGCCGCACAGCCGCACATTCCGGGCGTGTTCGAACGTTTTCATACCGCGGAAAGCAGCGACGAGGACCGGAAACGGTGGCGGCATATCGTGCGGAAGTTCCCCAGGAATACGATATATACGCTGCTTTTCTGCGTGGTCTTCTACGTAATGATTCCGGCTGCCATTTATACGGCGTCCTACATTCCGTTTATGCTGGTGCCGGGTCCGGGGCATGGGCTCGCCGATGTGGTCACGTACCAACAGCATATGTACAGCTACCACAGCGGATTAGTAGCGACCCATCCGTTTGCTTCAAGCTGGTGGGAATGGCCGCTGATGCTCAGGCCGATCTGGTACTACAAAGGCGAGTTCGTTCCGCCCGGCAGCATGTCGAGCATCGTATCGTTCGGGAATCCGCTCGTCTGGTGGCCGGGGCTTATCTGCGTCCTGCTTGCCCTGTGGGCTGCCGTTAAAACGAAAAACAAGCCGCTCCGGTTTTTGCTGATTGCGTACGCATCCCAATATCTGCCGTGGATGCTTGTGCCGAGACTGACATTTATTTATCATTATTTCGCCATGGTTCCGTTTATGATTTTGATGGTTACCTTCTTCCTCCGGCATCTTATCGAGACCAGGCCGAAGCTAAAACGGTGGATTTATGTTTATCTGGCCGGCGCAGCCGTGCTGTTCGCCGTCTTTTATCCGCTGCTTTCGGGTCTGGTCGTGGATGATTCGTACACCGGCTGGCTGCGCTGGCTGCCGGGCTGGGGCTTTTTCTGAAGACATGGAAACAATTGTTCACTCTATCAACCGTTTCTTGTAAAGGAAGGCTTGCCCCATGTGGTATAATAGAGGGGAAGAATCAGGGTTCGGCCCATGATGGGAGAGATATTTGTGACACAAACCAGACCTTCAGTCCTGCTGGTAGACGGAATGGCCCTGCTGTTCCGGGCTTACTACGCATCGGCTGTGACCGGATATATTAAACGGACGAGCGCGGGGGTGCCGACGAATGCCGTATACGGTTTCGTGCGGTATTTCTGGGACGCCGTCCAGACCTTTTCTCCGTCGCACGTTATCGTATGCTGGGATATGGGCGCCAAAACGTTCCGTTCCGAGCAGTTCACGGATTACAAGGCTAACCGGGCCGCTGCGCCCGAAGACCTTATTCCCCAGTTTGACCTCGTCAAAGAAGTTGTGGACAGTTTCGGAGTACCGAACGTGGGAATGAGCGGCTATGAAGCGGACGATTGCATCGGAACGCTGGCGCATGCGTACAAAGATTCCGCGGATGTGTTCATCCTGACCGGGGATCACGATCTGCTTCAGCTCGTGGACGACAGCGTAAGCGTCATTATTATGAAAAAAGGCCACGGCAATTATGCCGTATACACGCCGGACCTGCTCCTGGAGGAGCGGAATCTGACCGCGGCCCAGATCATTGATATGAAAGGGCTGATGGGCGACACCAGCGACAACTATCCGGGAGTAAAAGGCATCGGAGAGAAAACGGCGCTGAAGCTGATTCAGCAGTACGGCACCATCGAAGGGATTCTCGAGAATATGGCCGAGCTTCCGAAAGGCGTGCGGGCGAAGATCGAGGCGCAGCTCGATATGCTTCATATGTCCAGGGAGCTGGCGACGATTTTCCTCAAGGTTCCGGTCGCCTGCGCGCTGGAGGAGTGCTGCTGGGCCATCGATCACGAGCGGGTGCTCACGAAGTTCGAGGAGCTGGAGTTCAAGGGATTGGCCAAGCTGGTCGGCCAGCCGGCTTTTTTGTAGGGAAACGAAAGGGAACGTGTAACGCTATAGCGCCTGCAGGTTCTTGATCCGACCGATACGCTCTTATCTATGCCGATAATATATAACAGACCGGTACAGGACGGAGTCCGGCTTGCCGGCCCTTATGGAATTCAAAGGCGATTCGTTCGGCTCCGGCCGGCGGATCGCTTTTTGATTGTTCATTTACGTCCGTTCTTCTTACTAAAATGTCATAAAAGGGTTCCCACCATTTCATGTTTTTGGTATGTTAGGGAATGAGCTCTTTACAGCATTTCGGAAAAAAATGAAACAAAATCGCCGCTCAAACGTTAGAAATAGCATGATAATTTCCTAACCGCATTTTGAAAGGATGAAAAAAATGGAAGCTAACGTATTGATTATTGAAAAATTGGAAAACGGCGAATTGAAGACGATTGACGAGCGTAATTGGAATGCGACGATGTTATCGTTGATGGAACACGCCAATTTTCTGTTAGTCGGCGGCAAAGAGTACGAAATGATCGAAGGAAGGCTCGATGTAGAGAATCAGAAGCTGGAAGTGCTGGTACTGCCCATAAATAAGCAAGCGAGTGAGTAAGAAGTCAGAATTGGAGGGACTTGCAATGAACGACAATCTGAACAACAACGCAGGCGGGCTTAACGATACGGAAGCGGCTGCAAACCTCAAAGCTGCGGCGGGCGAGAGCGCAGCGGAAGCGGTTGCAGCGGATACGGCCGGAGCGCCCGAAGCGGGCTCTCCCGAAGCGGTGCTTGCCGCACGTGCGGCTGCCGCGGACAAAGCGGCGGAGGCGCATGCCTCCCGCAGGAGGCGTACTCCGAAGCCGCTTCGTGTGCTGAACACGTCGCTCGGCGTCGTGCTGGCGGCGAATCTGCTGCTGATTCCGGCGGTCTATGCCGAGAGCAAAGCGGGCGAGCCGCAAATCATCGAATGGTCCAACGAAGATGTCAAAACCTATTTCGATCCGAGCGCGGACTGGAACATTCCGCTTCCGGAGCAGCTTGATAAACCGGGAGCGACCCCGACTCCGACTCCTTCCGCAGGCGTAGGCACGGGCGGCACAGGGGCCGGAGTCGGCACAACCGCTCCGATCGTGTACAACAACGGCCTCGACTGGACCGACCTGATGCTGTATCATCTGATCTTTAACAGCGGCGGCTCCTACTCGTCGAGCGGCTGGTCCAGCTCGCGTCCGTCTTACGATTACCGGACTAAGAAGCCTTACTCGGTGCCGACTTACGATTCAACGAAGTTTCAAAACAAACAAACAGCGAATTCCACGGTTAAGCCGAAAACTTCGAAAACAACGGGAGCTTTTAACAGCAAATCGACGATTAATTCGCGGAACAGCTCCAGCAAAAGCTCGTCCACTGGCAAGAGCTCGACGAGCAGCGGCTCCACAAGCACGAAATCCGGAACGTCCAGCTCTTCAGGCTCCGTATCCTCCGGTTCATCGAGCAAATCCTCGTCCTCGTCGTCCGGCAGTATCGGCGGCAAGTCGGGCGGATTCAGCTCGTCGGGCAGCTCCTCCAGCGGAAGCTGATGGACAGCCGGACATTCAAGGTACTCGGGCAGCCGCATGAGGACCGCAAGGCTTATGTAGCCGAGCTGGGCCGGATGGGTTTTACATGGGCCGATCTGGAGCAGGAGCAGTACTGGGTCGACCAGCTCGTACTTATGGACCGGTGTGTTTACGAAGAGCTGAACCAAGCGTCGAGGCTCTTGTGGGACATTTTCGATAAAGGAGCACGTTTTGTTATTGGCCGGCGGGATTTGTATGACATGCTGAGCATTCCGGAGGTGCTTTGGGACGGTCTGGACGGACTGGAACCGGGGCCGAAGGGACTCCTCAGCCGCTATGCCCGCTTCGATTTTAGCATATCCCAGGAAGGGGATATCAAGCTTCTGGAGCTGAATGCGGATACTCCGACCGGATACGTGGAGGCATCCGTTGTCACTCCGTGGATGTGCAGCCGGTACGGCGGTCACAGCCCTAATACGGCAATGCCGGATCTCGTCCGCCAAGCCTGGTCGGAAGAGATGCCGGAGGCTGCCGCATGCATAGATTACGGCAAACACTTGGAAGATTCGGGTACCGTCGATATGCTGATCCGTCACAGCGGACTTGAAGTCCGGCCGGTGGATTGTCTGGATCTGTGGGTGGACGAAGGCATTCTCAAAGACGGGGAGAACCGGGAAATCCGGAGCATGTTCGCCCTCTATCCGAAAGAGTGGATGGGTGTGGACGACGGAGGGGAAGCTCTCGCGTACTCCATTGAGAACGGCCATTTGCAGCTGTTTAATCCTCTTCACGCGATTATTCTGCAATCCAAGGGACTGCAGGCCGTTATCTGGGGTCTCCATGAGATGATGGCCCCGTTGTTTACGCCGGAAGAGCACCGGACCATTGAACGTTACATGCTGCCGACTTACAATCAGCCGGTTTTGGAAACCAGCTACGTGTCCAAATCGATGTTCGGCCGCGAAGGAGGCTCCGTTCGGATGTACGGCGCTTCGGGCGAAATGGATATCCAGGATGAGGACGGCTTCGATACAAGCACTCTTTTTACGAACGTGTATCAGGCCCGGGCGGATTTGCCGCAAATATCACTCACCCATGGAGAATACCGGCTGCTTACCGGGATGTTTGTCATCAACGGACAGCCTTGCGGCCTGCTGGGCCGTGCAGGAGGTTTGATTACCGGCAATGCGAGTCATTTTGTGGCGATAGGAGTTGAACAGAAATGAGCAGACCTGCGATGAACAGCAGATACAGATCGGGCAAGAAGCGGAGCCGGATCGTGATCGGGATTTTCTCGGCGCTTGTCCTTCTCCTGATTTTCGGGCTAATCGGCGCATGCTCCGATAAGAAAAGCACGGGAGGCAACGGCGGGGCTACGACCGAATCCAGCGTAGTTCCGTGGGATTATAAAGTCGAGCAGGCCAAGGTAGGGGATCTCATCGGGGGCGACATGACGCTGCTGCCGAACAACGATATGCTGCCGAACGACGGCAATTTCGCGACAGGAGATCAGGTTTGGGTGCTGAGCTTTATGACTGCGGAAATGAAAACCGGAGCCGACGGGAAGAACGATGTCAAGCTTTCGGGCTGGACCCCGCTGAAAACATTTAAAACCGAAAGCGCGGCAAAGACGGACATGAGCCAGCTCAAGACAGAAGTACAGACCGAGGTTGATCTCGTCGGCGTCTACAAGACGCAGTACGGGGATAAACACCGGGACTTCGCCGTCGTCTCCATGCCTTCGGGACATAAGGTGAAACAGCCGATTTCGGATGAACGCTATACGGCGATTAAAGACAAGAAACGCGTAAAAATCGTCCTTGAAGAAGTGCACGATTTCTCGAATTATGATTTGGCCATGTCCAAGTTCAGGGGGTGGGCGGAATGATCGCCTTGAATATTTTAGTCAGCTTTATCGTCATTGTGGCTTTACAGGTTATCGGCATGGTCATTTTTAACTGGATTACACCGTTTAACGACATGGAGGAGCTCCGCAAAGGCAATAAAGCGGTAGCTCTGGCGCTGGGCGGGAAATTTTTCGGAACGGCCATAATTCTCGGCGTTGCGGCTTACACGAACTCCTCGATCTTTCATATGGCCATGTGGTTTGCGATCGGTTACGTCTGCCTGCTTCTCACCTACTTCGTTTTCGACTTGCTGACCCCGGGCGTCAAACTGTCCGAGCAGCTTAAGGACGGCAATGTGGCGGTAGGCATTATGCTGTTCGCGGTCTATGTCGGCGTCGCGTTTTCCATGAGCAGTCTGATTATTTAGGATCATCCGCTCGAAAAAAACAATCCCCGTCAACCGGAAGCCTTGAGACCCGGTACGGGGATTTTTGTTTCGAGAGGAAAGCTACTGCCAACCGTCATGCCTCGCGGCACCGCACGCTGGGAGTTTGCGCGGCTTGAGCGATTTAAGGTCCGGGTGTCTCTTCCGACTGGTCGTCGCCGGGATAATCCCGCTCGATACCGTAATGAAGCTCGCGGTTTTCGTAGCGGAACCGGTTCGTAGGACGCTGGTCGTCCCGCCACGGAGTGCTTTTACCGAGCGATTCGCTCAGGACGGACGAGCCGTAAGGACCTTCCGGGAATTCTTCGGGGATCGTATCGTTCCGCTGGGACTCGACGGTAGACAGGTCAGCGCCCCGGCTTTCTTCTTTCAAAAATTCATCACCCATGGGAAACCTCCTGATCAAACGGCCGGTTAAGGCGCGGTTTGTGGTCTTTTCCCATTTTCTCCCCCGGAGGCGTCAAATATCCGTAAAATTCACGCTTCCCACGATCTGGAAAAGGAAAGAGCGAAGCTCCTCGGCTTCTTCCTCCGAAATTTTGTACACGTGTTCGAGATAGCCTTCTTCATTCAAATCGTCGGGACCGATAATGGCGGTTTTACCGGATTGCAGATCGGTGATCATTTTTTTGCCGTAAAAGCGGTTGGTGTTCGTGACCGCCAGATCGAAGCGGTGAAGAGACGAGCCTACAAAGCAGACAAAGCGGGTGGATGTATCTTCGGTGTGGTCATATAAAAAATCAAATTCGGACATCACGTTCACTCCATTTACCGGTTAATACTCCCGATTATATAGGAAGCGGGGCGCGGCGTCCAAGAGCGGTCCCGAAAACGGAGAAAAAAGATGATTCCGCTTTTTAATGTTGTCTGAAGGAAAGAATTTTGCCCGGTTCGAGTGTTATAAGGTATGATAAGACCGAGCGGTAAGGTTCGGAATAAGCGAAACTGAAGAAGCGGTCAAATGCGAGCTGGCCACAAAATCGGACAGCGGCAGCGAACTATATACCCGTGCCGGGAAGTTTCGTTGTTGATATATGAATGGTATGGTATGGTGTTTTAAACTCAGGTGTATTTCTATAATTTCTCTGGAAAATGGGCGGATTTGGAGCCCAGGAGAAGGATGGAGAGAACGATGCTTACGCTTTTCTGGACGCGGCGGTCGTGTGCGGTTTTTGTCATGGCGGGCTGCCTCCTTTTTTAGTAAGGGAATGAGTCACTTAAGCGACTTTGTTTATAAACCAATTGTACATCGGACAACGGACCGGCGTAACGGACCCCGGTATGAGGCGGGGCCCCGACAAAGGTCCAGGCTTCGGTGAATGACCGGTCATGAAACTTGTTTGGAAAAGGGGAGAAAAGTATGCCGCCGCATTCATTCAAAATGGAAAGTGTTATCCGGCAGGGACAGGGAGTATGCAACGAGGATGCGCTTCTCTTGGCGCCTGAAGCAGGCGTGTTCGGCGTGATCGACGGCGTTTCGGGCCTGACGCCGTATCGGGACGCGCGAGGCCGAACTGCGGGCCGTATCGCGTCGGCGCTTGTGGCGTCCTGCTTCGCCGGCGCCGGCGGAGCCGATCTCGAGCGTACGACGCTCGAGGCGAATGCGCGGCTGCACGGGGAAATGGAGCGCCTGCAGGGGCGCTCCGAAGACACCGGGAGCCGGTGGGGCGCCGTCCACGCCATCGTACGCGTGGACGAGGATCGCGTCGCCTGGGTGCAATCAGGCGACTGCATGGTTTACGCCGTCTACGAGGACGGCGTGGTGCGCGCGGTGACGCGGGACTCCGTGGAGCCCCACGACGAACGCGCACTGGCGCTCTGGCGCCGGGAATATCCCGGCGAGTGGGAGCGCAGGGTCCAGCCGCCGGAAGTGACGGAAGCGCTGCGGGCGAACCGCAGGCGCGCCAACCGCCCCGGCGGCTACAGCGTCATCAACGGCGATGACGCGCTGGCCCGGCACTTGGAGGGCGGGAATATCGCCCGCTCGGGGCTGGCGCACCTGCTGCTCGTCACGGACGGGATTTACCCGTATCGGGAAGAGCACCGGAAGAGCCCGGAGGAATGGGTCCGGGCGGTAATCGCGGCAGGGTTGGAAGCTTATGTTAACGAGCTGGAAGCGTTCGAGAAAGACGACCCCGAATGCCGCAGCGTGCACCGCTTCAAGCGTTCGGACGATAAGACCGGGATTTTACTTTCCTTTCCCAAAGAAAGCCGATCGGATAGCAATAGAGTTCTTTAAAAGATAGATTCTTGTAAAATAGGATCAAGTATGGTAGGATTTAGGATATAGCTCAGTGTACAGAGGAAGCACCTCTCCGCTTGCGTTTTATTACGCATAATGGAGAGGTGCTTTTTGCGTTTCCGGGCCTTATTCACAATCAAAATAGAGGAGGAAAGGTATGAACGTCATTTATTTAACGACTTTGGAGAAACAAGTGGAAGAAGGGAAAGTTAAGCAGGCCCAATTTTTTGCGGGAGAGAAGACGGGAATCTGGCAGGCCATGTGGAATGAAGGTAACGAGAACGGCAAGCCGGTCCAGGATATCTGGTATGAAGGAATCTCTTGGGAGGAACTTGTCGGTGCTATCAAAAGAGGGCTTCAACTGAAGCTTGCGGAAGGGTTTAAGCCTATGCTCCGGGGAATCGGGGAAGAGCAGGCGGGCTTGTCCGCCAAAGCGGAGATGACTCAGCTTCTTCAGTACTACGGTGAGATTAATGCCGATGAGACTCTCTACGAAGAACTGAGAGCTTGGAGACGCGAACAATCTTTTAAAGAAGGCCGTTCGCCGTTTATTTTGGCGTCCAACCGGATGCTGCAGATGATCGCCGCATTTTGCCCGCAATCTTTGGAGGAATTGCTTCACATTCCGGGCTTCGGGCAGAACCGGGCTTCCAAGTACGGTGGCGATGTATTGCGGATCACGAGAGACAAGCAGCGCCAGACGGATTTTCCGCTGGATTGGGTTGCGGGCGCCACAGACCGTTCGCAGTTCGAAGCCTGGATGAACCGGCAGTTGGAACGCCGGGTGCAGAAAGAGGCGGCGCGCCAGTCGGGCAAGCGCAGACTTCTGGAAGCGATGGCAAGCGGAAGCAGCCTGGCAGAGCTCCGGACCGAGCTATCTTTTACTTCACGGGAGCTGGTTGCTTTGCTGGAAGAGCTGGAGCGGGATGGCTACGATGTGCTTGCAGGCATTGAGAGTGAGCTTGCCAAAGTGCCGTCCGAGCAGCTGGCCGAGGCGGAACGTCTGTTCGCCGAGATGGGAGACCGCTACCTGAAGCCGATCCTCCAGGGCTTGTACGGGGAGCAGCTGCCTGATGCCCAGACAGCCGATGGCGTCTATGAATGGCTGCGGCTGCTGAGATTCAAAACACGTAAGCAGAAGGAGGAAGCGGCGAAGGAGCGGGACGGCGGGCAGAAAGCCGGTTAGCCGGAAAGCCGCAAACAGACGACTTTGTCCCGTGTTCCGGACCGGTCCGGTGTTAGCAGGAAGGTGAACCCTGCCGACTCGTCCGCCGCCAGTCCTCTCCCTAAATCTTAACCTTTTTGTAACCAGTCTGGAGGCTCCGTTCAATTGTAAATAAAGGGTGGTTTTGCTACACTTGAACGTATAGATTGTGAGAGAGGGCTGGCTTATGAAATCGCCTTATACCGAGCAGGACCCCGCCAAAAGAGAAGCGGACAAACGCATTCATTTTACACTACGGATCAATATTTTTTTCTTCGCAACTTTCGCCCTGTTTTGTGTGCTTATCGTTAAATTGTCCTACCTTCAATTCGTTAAAGGGCCCGAACTCCAGATCGCAAAAACGAACGGGATGAATACGGATACCGCCATTCCTCCTATACGCGGCAATATATTGAGTAGAGACGGCGTACCGATTGCCACTTCCAATTCCACGGAATCGCTGTATTTCCGTGTCGAGGGCGGCACCAAAAATCAAGAACCGATCATTGAGACGGCCAAAAAGCTCGAGAAGATTCTGGGTGAGCTTGGCGACAAAAATCTGCCGAAGATGACTATGCAAGATATCATGAAAGCTATGGACCTGGATTTCGACATCAACAAGCAGAAGATTAAACCCAAAACGCCTTATAAAGAGCCCAGAAGAATAAAGGCCAACTTAAACAAGGAAGAGGTTGCTTATCTTCTTTCCCACCGGGACGAACTTCACGGCGTCGAGGTTGTCGAAGAGAGCATCCGGGTCTACGACCAACGGAGGATCGCCGCCCAGCTTGTAGGCTACCTGAAAAAATACGATGACACCGCAAATCTTAATTTTTATAAGAGCCGGACGGATGACGGTTATCTGCTTCGGGAAACGGTAGGCTTTGACGGGCTGGAGATGATGTATCAGGACGAACTCCGCGGAAAGCCCGGCAAGAAAAGTTATCCGGTAAACGCGGCCGGAAAAATCGTCGGCAACGGGACGTTGGAAAAACCCGAGAAAGGGAAGAATCTTCGACTGACGATCGATACCAACGTACAGCTTGCCGCCCAGCAGGCGATCATGGATCAGCTGAAATGGCTGCATAACCCTCCATCTGCTTATGCAAGGTTTGCCGCCCCGTATGCCCGTTCAGGTTACGCGGTAGCGATGGAAGTCGAGACGGGCAAGATTGTCGCTATGGCATCCATGCCGGACTATGATACGAATTTGTGGACGGGTGGGATGGATCCGAAAATCTATCCGCAAGTTAAACAATTCGTCAACAACGGTACTATCCGCAACTCACCGCCGAACTTTCCGGATGACCAGCAGAAGCGCCACCCTTCTTCAATTTTATATTTGGGGTCGACCATTAAGCCGCTCAGTATTTTGATAGGTTTAAAGGAAGGTTTAATCACCCCCGGAAGTTATTACAATGATAACGCTCCTTTTGTTTACGGGAAGGATAACAGTACGGTGCGTAACTCGGATAATCATTATACAGGTATGATTTCTCCCACAAGGGCGATAGAAGTTTCATCGAACACCTACATGTCTGCTAAAATTGGAATTCCGTTTTATAATAAATATCAGCGCAAATCGGGCGAAGCCTGGGAAAAGCAGGTGGCTGAATTTGGACTCGGGGTAACAACAGGAAGCGGCCTTCCGTGGGAGTATGACGGTATGTCGGAAATCGATGCGGCCGCCAAAACGAGCAGTTATCAATCGGCGATGGTTTTTGCATCATGGGGTCAGAACGGGAAGTATACCACGCTTCAACTTACCCAGTTTGCAGCTACTCTCGGAAGCCGCGGTAAGCGGATAAAACCGCAGTTCGTCGAAGAAATCCTAGACCCTGCCGACGGCAAGGTCGTCAAAGGTTACGAACCTGAAGTTCTGAATAAAGTCGAGCTTCCCAAAGTTTATTGGGATACCGTCATTAACGGGATGAAAAGCGGAGCGGAAGGCATCGACAAGCTGCCGTTTCCCGTGGCGCGCAAAACCGGTACTTCGACGCAACAGGTTTCGGGCGGAACGGTCGATAATGCGGTGCTCATTTCCTTTGCGCCCGTTCAAAATCCTAAACTGGCGGTGGCAGTTGTCATACCGGAAGGCGGTTACGGCCGTTACGGGGCGGCTCCCATTGCAGCCAAGATTTTTGAGGCATACGACCAGCATATCGGCGGACTCAGCACCCCTAAAAAATAAAAAACGGCACAAAAATAGCATCGGCTTCCATTTCGTTCTTGGTCAAGAACAATGGAAGCCGATGCTTTGTTAGGTCAACGTCGTCATTCTGCATAGTCAAATCCACCCTTTTTTACGGAAGAGTAGGAACATGCAAAGCCCGAGTAAACCCATAAATCCGAAAATGAATAAATCCGCGTAAGGTACGGTCAGAAGCCCGAGAATATCGTTAAAGTTCATTCCGAAAATACCGGTGATAAAAGTCAGAGGCATAAAGATCGTGGTCAGTGCGGTAAAAATACGCATGATTTCGTTCGCACGGTTCGCTACGCTGGACTGATAAGCTTCTCGTAAGTTGCCCATGAGATCGCGGAGCGTATCGAAGGTGTCGACGATTTTGACGGCATTTTCGTGAATGTCGCCGAAATATTTTTGCAGCTGGTTATCGATCAGTTTCAGTTCTTTGCGGTTAAGCGTCGCCACGACGTCGCGCTGCGGCACAAGCATTTTTTTCAGCCACAAAATTTCCCCGCGGAGACCGACGATCTCGTTCAAATGGGATTTTTTCGTGTGCATCAGGATATCTTCTTCAAGCTTCTCGATCTTATCTTCGATCCGGTCCCCGACAATGACGTAGTTGTCAACGACAAGGTCAACCAGATGATACAGGAAGCGGTCCGGGCTGTTAACCTCTTCATCCCAAAGAAAGGGTTTGATGGCACGGAGCTCCTGGATTTTCTGTCTCGTAACGGTAATGATGAAATGCCTGCCCAGAAAAATATTGAGTGCGCGAAGAAAGATTTCTTCATCATCAAACCGGATGCTGTTAATTACAATAAAATAGTGCGTGTCGTAAATTTCGATTTTGGGCCGCTGTTCTTCTTCGCTGAGACAATCCTCTACGGCCAGATCGTGAAGATGGAAGAGCGGCTGCAGCTGCTCCAGATCGTCCACATCCGCATCGATCCAGTAAAAGCCGGATTCGGGTGGTGTCAGCGCTTCGTGAATGTCTTCAACCAGCGTAAAAGCGCCCTTGTGTACCAGGCGTGTTTTCATCCGTTTCACCTCTTTATGCGAAACGGCGCACAGCACTCCGGTCCGTAGGGAAACTACGGACGCTGGAGTGCCGGCCCCGGTTCGCTGCTATTCGATTATGATCGTACCGGGTAAAGCGTCTACTACTCGGTCGGTCCCCGTCCATCCGTATGTTCCCCCCTTTATCATTCCGTGTCGAACACTTGTCTAGTATATACCTACATTTTCCACGATTCAAGCATCAAACTCTGGTACTTTTCTCCTGCTAGTCCCCGATGCCTGGGGATTTTTTATCCTATGCGGGAGAAGGGTTTGAGGTGCGGGCAAATGATTGGACAAGAAGCCGGAGGGTTTGTTCGGAATGCGGCCGGCGCCGGAGAGAACACCGCCTTTCCACGCCATGAAGGCGCCGGAAGCTGCGAACGTGTGAAAGACATAAGTTTTCTCTTTGTAAGTTTATTATGTGCAACTTTTCAAAAAGCACTTGACATTTGCCCGGTAACCATTAAGATAGGAGATAACTGAATAAACTTTCTTATCAAGAGTAGGTGGAGGGACTGGCCCGATGATACCCGGCAACCGACATTGTAACCCCCGAGGGGCAATGCACGGTGCTAATTCTTGCGGGAGCCGTATGAATAGCGGCTTCTGGGAGATGAGAGAGGAGCATGTTGCATAGGGATGAACAGGCCTTTCTCAACTTTTTGAGAGAGGTCTGTTTTAATTTCTTTCGAGGAGGAATGACCGATGCCGATTAAAATACCTGATAATCTTCCGGCTAAAGAAGTACTGAACCTGGAAAATATTTTTGCGATGGATGAGACGGTTGCCTACCATCAAGATATCCGCCCTCTGCGGATTGCGATTCTGAATCTGATGCCGACGAAGGAAACGACGGAAACCCAACTGCTGCGCCTCCTGTCCAATACGGCTCTTCAGGTCGAATTTGTCCTGCTGCATCCTAAAACCCACACCTCCAAAAACACTTCTCCCGAGCACCTGGAGATGTTTTATAAAACGTTTGAAGATATCGAAGACGAAAGATTCGACGGAATGATCATTACCGGAGCCCCCGTTGAGCAAATGGAGTTCGAGGACGTTCATTATTGGGATGAGCTGAAGAAAATCATGGACTGGAGCATAGACAATGTGACCTCGACGCTTCATATATGTTGGGCATCCCAGGCCGGACTTTATCATCATTTCGACGTGCCGAAGTACACGGTGGACAAAAAAGTGTTCGGTGTATTCCCGCACACGATTGGGGAAGAGAACGTGAAGCTGCTCCGCGGGTTCGACGAGTTTTTCTACGTTCCCCAGTCGAGACACACGGAAGTGCGCCGTGAAGACATCGAGAAGGATGAGCGGCTCGTGATTTTATCGGAGTCGGAAGAAGCCGGTATTTATATCGTGGCGACGAAAGACGGCAAGCAAATTTTCGTCACGGGACACTCCGAATATGATCCGCTGACACTGAAATGGGAGTATGACCGAGATGTCATTAAGGGCATGGACGTGGAGATCCCGAAAAATTATTATCCGAACGATGATCCGAGCAAGAAGCCGATGATCACGTGGAGAGCGCATGCGAATCTTCTGTTCTCCAACTGGCTGAACTATTACGTTTACCAGGAAACGCCGTATGATCTTAATGCGGGTCGTGAACTCAGCGCGCTTAGTGCCTGTCTATAGTATAGAAACAAAACCTTAAAGGAGAGATGCCACGCATGAACATCGAAAGTCGATTGGCCCAAATCGGTTCGGTTTCCGAGCCTGTGACCGGAGCGGTGAGCTTCCCCGTATATCAGTCAACGGCGTTCCGCCATCCGCGTCTTGGAGAAAGTACCGGATTCGATTATGCCCGTACGAAAAGCCCGACCCGCAGTGTGCTGGAGGACGCGATTGCCGATCTGGAATCCGGAGATGCCGGCTTTGCCTGTTCTTCCGGCATGGCGGCGCTGCAGACCATTTTCACGCTGTTCAGCCAGGGGGACCATCTGATAGTATCTCTGGACCTGTACGGCGGTACATATCGCCTGCTGGAGCAGATCATGTCCCGCTTCGGCGTGAGCGCTTCCTATGTGGATACCAATGACGTCGAAGCGCTGGAAGAAGCCTACCGTCCGAACACGAAAGCGATTCTGATCGAAACGCCGACAAATCCGCTCATGATGGTCACGGACTTGAAACTCGTCTGCGGCTGGGCCAAGAGCAAACAGCTTCTCTCCATCGTGGACAATACGCTGCTCACTCCTTATCTGCAGCGTCCCATCGAGCTTGGCGCGGATATCGTCATCCACAGCGCGAGCAAATATTTGGGCGGCCACAATGATGTGCTGGCCGGTTTGATCGTGACCAAGGGGCAGGAGCTTTCCGAACAAATGGCATTCCTGCACAATTCCATCGGCGCCGTGCTCGGTCCGCAGGACAGCTGGCTGCTTATGAGAGGGATGAAAACGCTCGCTCTGCGCATGGAGCGGCACGAGCATAACGCGACGACGATCGCCCGCTATCTGCAGTGGCATCCGCTTGTAACGGATGTATATTACCCGGCGCTCGAATCCCATCCGGGTTATGCGATCCAGAACAGGCAGTCGTCCGGTAACACGGGAATTTTCTCCTTTAAAGTAACGGATGCGCGTTTAGTGGAGCCGATTCTGAGGCACGTTAAGCTTATTGCGTTCGCGGAAAGCTTGGGCGGAGTAGAGTCGCTTATGACGTACCCGGCCGTTCAGACGCACGCCGATATTCCTCTGGAAATCCGGGAAAAAGTAGGTGTCGACGACCGGCTGCTGCGTTTTTCGGTCGGCATCGAGCATGTGGACGATCTTATTACCGACCTGGCGCAGGCGCTGGAACAGGCACAGGCAGAGGTGGAAGGAGACAATCAAGCGTGAGCACCGACAAAAAACTAGGAACGAAAATCATCCACTTCGGTGGAGAAATCGATAAAACGACGGGCGCTTCCAGCGTTCCGATCTATCAGGCATCTACCTTTCACCATTTCTCGCTGGATAATCCGCCGGAGTTCGATTATTCCCGTTCGGGCAATCCGACCCGTCAGGCGCTGGAAGACTATATCGCTCTGCTGGAAGGCGGAGCGCGGGGATTCGCGTTCGCTTCCGGGATGGCGGCCATTTCGTCGGCCTTCTTCCTGCTGTCGAGCGGCGACCATGTAATCTGTACGGAGGATGTGTACGGCGGAACGTACAGGCTGCTCACCGCGATTCTGACCCGGATGAATATCGAGACGACGTTCGTCGATATGACGGATCCGGAGAAGGTCAAGGCGGCGTTGAAGCCGAACACGAAGGCGGTCTTCCTGGAGACGCCGTCCAATCCGACGCTGAAGATTACGGATATCGCGGTCATCTGCGCGTGGGCGAAGGACAACGGGCTGCTCACGATGCTCGACAACTCTTTCATGACGCCGTACTATCAGCGTCCGATCGAGCAAGGCGTCGATATCGTGCTGCACAGCGCCACGAAGTTCCTGAGCGGTCACAGCGACGTGCTGGCGGGCTTGGCCGTTGTGGCTAACGACAGCCTCGGCCGCCGCATGAAGCAGATCCAGAACGGCCTCGGCAACGTACTCGGCCCGCAGGACAGCTGGCTGCTTATGCGCGGCATGAAGACGCTCAAAGTGCGGATGGAAGGCTCCGAGCAGAACGCCCGCCGCCTGGCCGAATGGCTGGACAGTCATCCGGCTGTCCAGGCCGTGTACTATCCGGGGCTGCCGGGGCATCCGGGCCGCGAGATTCACGAGAAACAGTCGAGCGGCTACGGCGCCGTCGTCTCGTTCGACGTGAACGGGGGCGAGCGCGCCAGGAAGCTTCTCGGCGAGGTCAAGATCCCGCTGGTCGCCGTTTCTCTGGGCGCGGTCGAGAGCATCTTGTCCTATCCGGCGATGATGTCCCATGCCGCGATGTCACGCGAGGTGCGGCTGGAGCGGGGAATTACGGACGGACTCGTGCGTTATTCCGTCGGTCTGGAAGATATCGACGATATTATAGCGGACCTGGACGCGGCTTTATCCCATCTGCAGGGATAAGCGGCTGTCTGAGAGCCCGAAGGAAGCAAGTGAAAGAAGGCCAACCTGTTCACGATGGACGGCGGCCTCTTCGCTTGCTTTTTTTATTCTGAAGGATGGAGGGGAAGACGGCTATCAAGGAGATAATAGAACAAAAAACCATCGTCCGCCGCGCGTCCCTGTAAAACGGTCAGGCAGTAGAGGCGTTTGACGGATGCCTAACGAAGGGGCCCGATCAAACCGGAAATTTTACAGGATAACAAGTTCGAAAGATAGCCGGAAGGCCTATTTTTCCCGTAGCCGGATTTGGGGCGGTATGTTACAATGGTGATAATGTTTTTCTATACATGTAACTTTTTTCACATAGTATACCGTGAGCCGCGAATTCATACCTAAATTCGTGTGCGGAAGTCAGAAAGGAGTGAATGCCATGAATCCGATCGACCGCATTTTGGATAAATCTCTTGCAGGCGGACGAATTGATCTGGAGGAGTGTGTCACACTGCTCGAATCCGACCAGATCGAGAAAATGGGTCATGTCGCTAACCAAATTATGCTGAAGCACCATCCTGAACCGATCACCACGTTTGTAGTAGGCCGCAACATCAACTACACGAACGTTTGTGACGTTTATTGCAGATTTTGTGCATTCTATAGAGCTCCCGGTTCTACGGAAGGATACGTACTTACCAATGAGGATATTTTCCGCAAAATCCAGGAGACGCTGGATGTAGGCGGAACCGAGATTCTGATGCAGGGCGGCACGAACCCGGATTTGCCGTTCAGCTACTATACGGATCTGCTGCGCGAGATCAAGCAGCGCTTCGATATTACGATGCATTCTTTCTCTCCGGCGGAAATCTGGAAGATGAAAGATGTGTCGGACGGCCTTTCGCTTGAAGAAGTAATCCGTCAGCTGCGCGACGCAGGACTGGATTCTCTGCCCGGCGGAGGCGCGGAAATTTTGGATGACCGCATCCGTATGAAAATTTCCAAGAAAAAAGGCTCCTGGCGCGACTGGATGGATGCCATGGAAACGGCTCACCGTCTGGGCATGAATACATCGGCGACGATGGTTTACGGCTTCGGCGAGACGATGGAAGAGCGCGCCATGCACCTGCTCCGCGTGAGAGAAGCGCAGGACAAATGCATTCAGAACGGCTACGATTCGCTAGGCTTCCTGGCCTTCATCCTGTGGCCGGTACAGCCGGACAACACGAATCTGCGCGTAGAGAAAACAAAGCCGGAAGAGTATCTGAAAATGCTGGCCATTTCCCGCATCATGCTCGACAACATTCCGAACTTCCAGTCTTCCTGGGTAACGATGGGCCCCGAAATCGGCCGCCAGTCGCTGCATTACGGCTGCAATGACTTCGGAAGCACCATGATCGAAGAGAATGTCGTATCGGCTGCGGGCACTACACATAAAGTGAACATTTCCTCCACTCTGGAAATGATCCGTGCCGCAGGCAAGATTCCTGCCCAGCGCAATACGAAGTATGAGATTCTTCGCGTGTACGACGAGGATACGGTCGTTGAAAAAGACTTCATTATGCAGAACTAATCAAACTAATCCAATATAGAGTTCTCTATTTTCAAAACAGCAAATAAACCCGGAAGCCGTCTAAACGGTCTTCCGGGTTTATTTTTTTCTCAGCGCAGCCCTACCGGGAACTCGTTTTCAAACGAATGGCACCGTGATGGCAGTCGCTTGTTCAGGACAGGATACACAGTGGACCGTCACATCCGGTTTGCAGCTGCGAATTGCCTTCGGCTCATTATGAAGCCTCGGATACTAGACACCGGAACCGGCGCATCGTGTTCGTTGTCTCGGGATATACTTCTTTCACCTTCGATTGCCGCGATTCGCAATCGCCCGATGGCTGCATTAATACCGGCGAAGTTTCACATGGAACATAATCGATTGGCCGCGATTCTCCGCCCAAATGCGGCCGTCATGAGCTTCCACAATGCTGCGTGCAATGGCCAGACCGAGCCCGGAACCGCCCGTATCGGAAGAACGCGCGGCATCCATCCGGTAAAACCGGTCAAACAGGCGATCAAGCTCGGCCGATTCCGAAAGATCGCTTTCGTTGATCACCGTCACTTTGACTTCCTGGCCTTCCTCCTGGACGATCACCTCGATGGCGCTGGGTTTGGCGCTGTATTTAACCGCATTCGTAAGCAGGTTTTCGAAGACGCGGATCATCTGATCGGGATCCATGGAGACGAACAGCCGCGTAGGCGGGAGAACGAGGCGAAGGGAGAGGCCGTTCTGCTCCGCGATCGTGATATATTCTTCCGACAACTGATAGATCAGGTCGTTTACGCAGACCGATTTTTTGGCGAGCGGCACGCCTTCGTTCGTTATCCGGCTGAATTCGAACAGATCGTCAATGAGAATTTTAAGTTTTTCCGCACGCCCGTAAGCGATTTGCATATAGTTCGCCGCCTGCTCCTCGTCTTTATAATCCTTGTCTTTCAAAAGCCGGAGATAACCGATAATGAGCGTAAGCGGCGTGCGGAGGTCGTGAGAAACATTAGTGATCAATTCGTTTTTCAGCCGCTGGGATTTGCGCTCTTCTTCCAGAGAATGCTGAAGATCGAAAGCCATGGAGTTCATGTGTCCGGCGAGCACGCCGAGTTCGTCATGGCTTCTTTCGGGAACCCGGTGAGCAAGATTGCCTTGGGACATTTGGACAAGGCCCTGCGCCATTTCTTCGATAATCTGCATTTTCCGCCGGGTGATCCAATAGAAAAGTCCCAGGAAGGTAGCGATCCCGGTAATCAGGGGGAGAGAGGTATCCTGCTCGTAATAAGAGATATGAGCTTCAGGAACCGCCTTGGCGACCAAATAAGCCTGGGCCCCGTTCAAGGTAACCGGGTACATGAACGTGAATTCGCGGTTCTGGTGATTTTCGCGGTACGTTTCTTCCGAACCCATAGCGCTTCCGATCAACTGCGGGATATCGAACCGGCTTTCGCCGCTCCCTTTTGTTCTGTACAGTACCTTACCGGATGCGTCGATAATGTAAAGCGATTTTCTTCCGGGCCTGTCGGTCTCATCGTCCAGCAGAGACTGAATATCCACAGAATTTACGGGAAAAAAGGACGGAGCCGGCTGATCATCCGGCGCGGCAGGGACCGGCGACGCTTTGCTGCTCGTGCCCGTTCCGCCCGAAATGGCAGTCTCAGGCGCTGGAGACGGCGGGATAACGGGAACAGCGCCGTCCTGCGGGGTTGAAGCGGCGGGATTTCCCGAATCCGCTTCTTGATCCACTCCGGTACGGATACCGCCGGTCTCCTTTGGATCTTGAACTTCCGGATCGGAGCCCGGCGACTCCTTCCGGACCGACTCCTCTTTAGCGGCAGGGTACCTGTCGGCATCGCCGCCGTACTTTTGAATCTGTTCGAGGCGTTCCACAAGGCGGTGAACCTGGTTCTGCAGTATTTCTTTATCCTGTGTATAAGAGACGGTCGCTCCCGTCCGCGATGATTGGGTAAGCTCGGCTACCAGGCTCCCGGCGGCAGTCGCAACGCCTATGCATAGAGCGAACGCGAGAATAAGCTGCATTCGCAGGCTGCGCATCACATTCTGTTTGCACAGAATGACGGGACGCACGATGCCGCGCACCAGCAGCCCCCACAGCTTTCCGAATCTCCGGTTTCGATTAAGTTTCAATTTTGTAGCCTACCCCCCAAACGGTTTTGATGTATTTCGGCTGCCTCGGGTTGCTCTCCACTTTTTCCCGGATTTTGCGGATGTGCACCATGACGGTGTTGTCCGATTCGAAGTACGGAGTGTTCCAGACCGTTTCATAAATCCGCTCCGTACTGAATACGATTCCGCGGTTGCGCCCCAGAAGCTCCAGGATGGAAAATTCCCTGGGAGTCAGCTTGACCGGCCGCCCCTCTACATGAACTTCATGCGTAGCCGTATTCATGACGAGATCTTCCAGCTCGATACGGTGTGAAAGCGTTTCGGATGGCATGGGGGCGTTTAATCTTTTATACCGGCGCAGTTGGGATTTCACCCGTGCCATCAGCTCAAGCGGATTAAACGGTTTCGTCAAATAATCGTCCGCCCCGGCGGTTAATCCGAGAATTTTGTCCATATCCTCGCTTTTTGCGGAGAGCATCAGGATAGGCATGTTTTTCTCCTTGCGGATTTCCAGACACGCCTGGACGCCATCCATACGGGGCATCATAATGTCGAGGATAATGAGATCGACTTCCCGGCTTTTCAGCACATCCAGGGCCTCCAGGCCGTCCCCGGCCGAAACCGTTTCATACCCCTCGTTGGTTAAATATATACGGATGAGCTCCACGATATCTTTTTCATTGTCTACGATCAGAATCGTCTCTTTTCCCATAACCTTGCGCTCCTTTATATGCCGGAAAACGGATGCCGTAAGCGTAACGGCCCTGCCTTCCCTTTTATTTCATTATAAAAACGGATATTGTGACGTTAGCACAGGAAGAAGGGGTTGGCAATTCCGTTCGCAAAAGGAGCGTCACCTCCATCATCAAGCTTTCATAGGAATTATTATAAGAGATGGTTCTTAATAAAACCGCGCCGAATTTCTTAAGGAAAGTTTAAGATCGGCCTTATTTTCCTGAATTGCCCGGCGTTTGGACATGTCAAGAGTTGGTTGTATATCCGCCTCCGGCCGACCATATACTTTTAGAAGGAATCAGCGTCAGGAAGGAGTGAGCCCATGTCTTTCGTACAGTTTGTATTTAACAATTCCGCCGTGTTTGATATTTCTGCGCTGCAAAGCCGGATCGAAAGCCGCCTAGCGCCTCTAAATCAGGAAGGGAACCCGGTCCGGATCGTGCGTGACACTTTGGAACACTGCACGATACTTCGGATAGAGTTTACGGCAGGCGGCAAAAAGCAGCAGCCGAAGCCCGAAGCCGTTATCGAAGCCGCTGCCGAGGCCGCCGCCGAGCAAATCGTGGAGGGTGAAGAAGAGAGGCTGATCCGGAAGCTGCTCATAAATACTTTTCATTATAAAGATCCTGAAGAAGCGGTTAAAATCGGCCGTTACTGCCGCCAGTTCCTGAACGGGGAAGAGGAAGGGGAAACCGCCGCAGGCGAATACGGCCTGGACGATTATCTGGACTGGGGACCTATTGACGGCTTGAAGCTCCGGGCGGGCAAGATCAGCGAGCCTTTGAAAGCTCTGCTGCGGGAAGAGCAGACCGTGAACCTGCCGGGTTTCATTACGTTCCGGCTGCAGGAGTACATGGATGAGCTGAAAGAGGTCATTGAGTACGCCATGGATGAATACGCGATGGACCAGCAGTACCAGGAATTTATTTCTCTGCTCCAGTATTTCGTCTATATCCAGGAAACGAAGACGGCAGCAGCTCATTTGATACATAAGGAAGGCGCCGAATTTACGATTCTGGATGAGAATATGCAGCCGATCGACACCAGTAAGATGGAAGCGTCCTTCACACTGGAAATGATCGAGAAGGATATCAGCTTCGAAGATATGATCGTCTCCACGCTGATTTCGGTATCTCCGGCGACGATTTATATTCACACGCGGGAACCGGAACTGCCCGTTATCCGGACGATTATGCAGATATTCGAGTCCCGTGCCACTATCTGCTCCTACTGCGGCATATGCCGTACGAAGCTGGCGGGGAACTCGGACAGCGGGTCTCCGTCCCCCTTGACCTGATTCCGCGGCAGGCTTATAATTAGGGAATCAAAGGCTTTGACCGAAGACACGAACAGCTTGTAACACTGCTGCCAGAGAATGGGGCCCCGGCTGAAATCCCCTGCAGATTTACGGTATGTTTACCCCTTCGTGAGCTGCAAAGCGGAAACCGAACGAGAGCGGACGCAAGACGTCCGGTCCGGAAGTAAGCTTGGCCGATTCATTCCCGTTACCGGATGCTGAATGAGGATTTGTCCGATTAAATCTAAGCGGCGAATCGAATTAGGGTGGAACCACGAGTCGAGCGCACTCGTCCCTTTCGGGATGTGTGTGCTTTTTTGCGCTCTTTTTTCGAAATTTATAGAGCTAAGGAGCTGACGAATCATGATTAAATTAACTTTTCCCGACGGTTCCGTGAAAGAATATGCCCCGGGTACAACGGTTGAGCAGGTAGCGGAATCCATTTCCACGGGCTTGAAAAAAAATGCGGTTATCGGCGTGGTGAACGGCCGACAGGTCGATTTGAACTCTCCGATCGAAGAGGATGCCGAGCTTAAAATCGTAACGCTGGATTCCGAAGAGGGAGTCGAAGTGCTGCGCCACAGCACCGCCCACTTGATGGCTCAGGCGATCAAACGGCTGTATGGAGAGCAGGCGGTGAAGCTCGGCATCGGACCTGTCATCGAAGACGGATTCTACTACGACATCGATATCGAAAATCCGCTGACGCCGGAAGATCTGACGAAGATCGAGAAGGAAATGGTCAAGATCGTCCAGGAAAACCTGCCGATCGTCCGCCGTGTTGTGAGCCGCGAAGAAGCGATCGCGATTTTCGAGGAGCTTGGCGATCCGCTGAAGCTGGAGCTGATCCGCGACCTGCCGGAAGACTCCGTGCTGACCATTTACGATCAAGGCGAATTTTTCGACCTCTGCCGCGGACCGCATCTGCCTTCCACCGGCAAAATCAAGGCCTTCAAGCTGCTGAGCGTTGCGGGCGCGTACTGGCGCGGGGATTCCAAGAACAAGATGCTTCAACGCATCTACGGAACCGCATTCCCTAAGAAGGCGGAGCTGGACGAGCATCTGCATCTGCTCGAAGAAGCGAAGAAACGCGACCACCGCAAGCTGGGACGCGAGCTGAAAATGTTCACGTTCTCCAAGGAAGTCGGCCAGGGACTGCCGATCTGGCTTCCTGCCGGAGCCAAAGTGCGCCGCGTTATGGAGCGCTACATTGTCGATCTGGAAGAGCGCCTGGGCTACCAGCATGTCTATACGCCGGTACTGGCTAACGTGGAGCTGTACAAAACAAGCGGCCACTGGGATCACTATCATGAGGATATGTTTCCGAAAATGGTCATGGACAACGAGGAACTCGTTCTTCGTCCGATGAACTGCCCGCACCATATGATGGTGTACAAGAGCGACATGCGCAGCTACCGTGATCTGCCGGTCCGTATTGCGGAGCTTGGCACCATGCACCGCTACGAGATGTCCGGCGCTCTGACCGGCCTGCACCGCGTACGCGCGATGACGCTCAACGACGCGCATATTTTCTGCCGTCCCGATCAGATCAAGGAAGAGTTCGCCCGCGTCATTAACCTGATCCGTCATGTGTACGAAGATTTCGGCATCAAGGATTACCGTTTCCGTCTGTCCTACCGGGATCCGAAGGATACGGAGAAATATTTCCCGAACGACGAGATGTGGGAAATGTCCCAGCGCATGCTCCGCGAGGTTGTGGAGGAAATGAACCTGCCGTTCTACGAAGCGGAAGGGGAAGCGGCCTTCTACGGTCCGAAGCTGGACGTTCAGATCCGCACGGCCCTTAAGAAAGAAGAAACGCTTTCCACCGTTCAGCTGGACTTCCTGCTGCCGGAGCGTTTCGAGCTCGAATACATCGGCGAAGACGGCCAGAAGCATCGCCCGGTCGTTATCCACCGCGGTATTATTTCCACAATGGAACGGATGACGGCTTTCCTTCTGGAGAACTACGCCGGAGCTCTGCCGACGTGGCTGATGCCGGTACAGGCCAAAGTCATTCCGGTATCGCCGTCTTACGAGGCGTATGCCAATGACGTGACCGAGAAGCTGCTTGCGGCGGGAATTCGCGCCGAAGCGGACAACCGCAACGAGAAGCTCGGCTACAAGATCCGCGAAGCGCAGCTGGAGAAGACGCCGTATATGCTCGTTGTAGGAGAGAACGAAATGAACGCCGGCACTTTGTCCGTCCGCAAACGCGGCGAAGGCGACCTGGGCGTGCACAGCCTGGCGCATGTGGTCGGCCTCATCCAAGAGGATATCGCCAACAAGTCCAGATAAGCAGGCTGCGGATAGACGCGCTATGGAGGCAAACGGCCGCAGTGCCGGTTTTCTGAAATAGCGCCTATAAAACCGTAAAAACAGGGGGAACCTCAGTAGAGGCTCTCCCTGTTTTTTTGGCATTGGACATTATCGAGTAATTAAACTATAATTACTTACAAAAAGTAACTAAGTATATTTTGTCTCGTTTTCTGTGTTTTCTAAATAATTTTGAAAGAAGGGTGACTCTTTATGACGTCTGTTATCGACCCCCGAACTGAAATCGGATTTGTGCATATTAAAGTCGGCAGTCTTGCCCGGTCTCTTCCGTTTTACCAGGACGTGATCGGACTTAAACTGCTGAAACGGGGCGGAGCTTTCGCCGAACTGACGGCGGACGGCAAGCAGCCTCTCGTTATTCTGGAAGAAATACCCGAAGCCGTTAAAATGCCGAAGCGCGGCTATGCGGGTCTGTATCACTTCGCGATCCTTCTGCCCGGCCGCAAGGAGCTTGGATTCGCGCTGCGCAGTCTGATCCGCAGCGGTATCGAGGTCGGCCAGGGAGATCATCTCGTGAGCGAGGCGCTCTACCTGGATGACCCGGACGGCAACGGCATTGAAATTTATGCCGACCGCCCCCGCGAGACGTGGCAAAAGGATGCGAACGGCCACTACGTGATGGCGACCGATCCGGTAGACTGGGAAAGCTTACTGGAGCTTGTCGGAGAGGAGCCCTGGAGCGGAATGCCTGCGGGAACGAAAATCGGTCACGTCCATTTCCATGTGACGGATTTGCGGGCGGCGGAGGCATTCTACTGCGGCCTGCTCGGGTTTGAGATCACGCTCCGCTTCGGCCCGGCGGCTCTTTTCGTGGCGGCTGGCGGCTATCACCACCACATCGGGCTGAACACGTGGGCAGGCGCAGGGGCGCCGCCCGCACCCGCCCATGCAGCCGGAATCCGCTGGTTTACCGTCGTGCTTCCCGATAATGGCGAACTGGAACGGATTTTGGCACGCCTCCGGGAAGGAAGCGTGGACGCCGTGTCCCGGGAAGACGGATGGCTCGTGACCGATCCTTCGGGAATCGGCGTGCTGCTGACGGTGCGCGAGTAGCCCTGCCGATTCCACGCGCCGGGTCCTATGCGCGGGTGCGCAGCCGGCGGCCGGTTCGGACCGAACCGGCCGGATAAGGTTATTTTGAGTGCAACGTCGGGTTATAGCAAAAGGGTAAAATGAAGCACCATCCTTGAAAAAAGGTTCTAAAGCCGCTGCCGAGGCAGCCCACACCTATAACGAAATCAGGTGTGGTTTTTTTTGTTTCTATGGACGGAAAGCGGAAAGGGAATGGCTACAATGGCCGGATAGTATAAGGGGAGGTGAAACCCCCTTATATCCCGATGGTTGGCTCTGTTGTGAGTATTCCAACTCCATATGAAGAAGTAAATACGTTATCGCAACAATAAAACCCGGACACCCACGAAGAAGAAGAAGAAGAAGAAGAAGAAGAAGAAGAAGAAGAAGAAGATTGTCGAATAAAGGAATCTTATGTCATATTCGAGAATACTACACATTGTTTAGTAAACCATTACCTAACATAAAGAGAGGGATCCGAAACTATGGGGGAAAGAAAGAAGAAAACCGCTTTAAGCTTTTTTTCGAAAAACTTGATATTTTCTATTTCGGGAATAGTGCTGGCATGTATGATCATGTCCGTTATTAGTTACATTATTATGAGCCGTGCGCTTACAGGCAGCCTGGAGGAGCAGGCGACAGGAATTGCAACATTATGGAAGAATAGATTTGAAGTAGAAGAGTTGAAAAAAGAGAAGACAAGTATTTCTTCAGATTCAGCCATTCAGAAAAAACTTGTGTCTCTACTGGATGAATTGTCAGTTGGAAATGCGAATGTAGCGCAAGGGTTCCTATTCGAGCCGGATGTCGTGGAGGGAGCAAAAACGAGGTTCTTATCTATCCCTACCCATTTATTAGAAACGGGACTTAAACCCGGAGAATTATTTGAACAGCCGCCTGAGATGATTCAGGCATTCCAAACCTTGAATCAAACGAAAACGCCGGTAATTCCCCCTGTTTACAAGGATAACATAGGATCATGGCTCACTGTATTAGTTCCGGTCCTCGATCAACAGCAACAGCTCGTCGCCGTCTTTGGGATTGACGTGAATGCATCGGTAATTTCAGAACAACAGAACAAATTGATCGGGTCTTTAGTGATCGCTTCCCTGTTGTTTTTGGTTGTTGGAGTTATCATACAAATTTTTAGTCTGAAAAAGTTACTGCATCCTATCAAAGAATTAATGAGCGGCGTTGAAAAGATCAGCAAAGGTGACCTTACACAGAAAGTGGTTGTCCATTCAAACGATGAACTGGGACAATTATCCGAGAGTTTCAATGAGATGGCCCAATCGTTACACAGTATCTTGGAGCAAGTGCAAGTCACTGTCGAACATGTGGCGAGTTCCTCGGAACAATTATCGGTCAGCGCCGAAGATTCAACAAAGTCGTCTACGCAAACAGCCGCAATCGTTCAAGAACTGGCGACCGGAACGGAAATACAGGCGGGAAATATTAATCAAACTAATCGTGCTATAAACGATATATCGACAAAAGTAGGACAAATCGAATCCAATTCCCGGGTGGTCATGGATAAGGTGTTTATTGCGACAAACCTTGCCACGGAAGGAAATCAAGCGATTGATACGGTTATTAGACAGATGAATTCTATCAGTTTTACAGTGAACCAATCCGCTGAGTCCATGAAATACTTAGTAGATAATGCTCTTCACATAGGAAGAATTGTAGAAGTCATTAATACAATCGCTAATCAGACGAATATGCTAGCCTTAAATGCTTCCATAGAAGCATCCCGCGCCGGAGAACATGGACGTGGATTTGCAGTGGTGGCAGGTGAAGTAAGAAAGTTAGCTGAACAATCATCCAATTCGGCCCAACAGATTACGTCCTATGTGGAGAGTATCCAAGAAGGAATTCAAAACGCTGTCCAGTCTATGGAGCATGGTACAAGAGAGGTTAATGAGGGACTCCATTTGGCGAATCAAGCGGGATCATCGTTTAGTGAAATTCGCGATGCGGTTGATGAGGTGTCGCTGAATATCCAAGTGGTTTCTGCTGCTCAAGAAGAAATGACATCTCGTGTTTCCGAGGTTCTATCATCGATGAATCGAATTCTGGACGTCACCAATGAGGTGGTAGGCGGAACGCAGAATATTGCCGCCTCTACGGAGCAACAGTTAGCTTCTATGGAGGAGATCACATCTTCTGCAAATGTACTGTCTAGCATGGCAGAAGAGCTCCGGGAGAAAATAACGCAGTTTAAGTTATAACAGGATGCTTGATTAGCTGTCTGGCTTGACCAGATAAAAGAGGCTGTCCCAAAAGTAGATCAATCTACTTGAGGGATGGCCTCCTTGATAGTGTCTGACCTCATCCATCTCCGCACAAACAATCGGGTCTTCATTTCGTGTAATGAAACGTTTTTTACTTTACGGTCACAACATTGGTCAAGAATGACGCCGATGAAGTCCGCCCAAGCGGTGCGAATGCGGCGGCGGAGGGGACTGGCGCACCGTGAACGCTTATCCGGCCGTTCAAGCGGGCGCAGTTCGCCAAGCCGGCTCTCTTGCACGGGCGCGCCTGTGCGGCCGATCACCTGCGGGACTGTTGTCGCCGCACACACATTCGTGAGATACCAGGCTGGCGTCCCGCAACCGCAAAAAAAGCACCCTTCGGAAACGATTCCGGAGGGTGCTTTTTGCTGTACGTCTTACATGGAGATGTTATCGTGGTCCTTGCTGTTTTGCTTCTTATCCCAGAAGCGTTTGACGGCCGGAATGCTGCCGATACCGACGGAGATAATAAAGGCGGCGCCGAGTGCGACCATGACGACCATGTAACCGGATGTGATAATGACCGAACCCAGTCCGATTTCCGTCAGACCGATCACGACGGCCAGAACGATGATAACCGGCTGGACAAACCCTTTGAGCGGGTTGCCCGGACGAATCATGCTCTCTGCGAAGCCGGCCAGGATAATGCCGATCAGCACGATGATGACGATCAGAATAAATTTCGGCAGCATCACCATCAGAGCGGCGAATGTTGCGGAGATGAATTCCAGATCCAGCACGTTCGTGGATTCGACGAGGAAGAAGCCGAATACGAAGACGGCGATCAGAGTCGCGATCCATTTCGTGATAGGCAGAGCGGAAACGGATGCGGATGCGGCCGGATTAACAGACCCCGGTACGCCCATTTCGGCACCGGCACCTGCGGCTTGGCGGCGGAACATCGGCATCAGGCTGTTCAGCTTGCTGTCGATATCCATCGGCGAAAGCAGCGTAATGATGAGATTGCGGACGATTTTGGCCAGAATGTAGCCGATGTAGAGCAGGAACGCCGCAATGAGAATCTTCGGAATCCACGCCATGACAAGATTCAGAATGCCTTGAGCCGGAACCCGGATGGATTCGATTTGCAGCAGGTTAAGCGCTTGTACCGCAATCGGGAACAGAATCAGGAAATACACGATGCTGTAAACGAATTGGGACACGTTCATGCCGGTCCCGATCCAGCGCTGCAGATTCAGCGAGGATGTGAGGGTAGAGGCGAGTTTAGCCACGAACTTGGCCACATAATGGCCGAGTACGATAAGCAGGATCGCACCCGCAAGCAGAGGCAGATAGCCGATGACCATATTGATGACCGCGCTGATCGGCACGGAAATGGCCGGAATCTGAAGCGAAGCCAGAATGCTCGGTGCGAAGAGCAGAATCACAATGGCGTAGGCGATGTTGCCGGCCACTTCACGGTAATGCACCAGATTCGGCATTCTGCTTTTGATCGTGTGGGAACCGAAGAAGCCGGAAACCACACTTTTCAGCATGGAGCCGAGAATATGGGCGACTGCCGCAAGCAGTGCCGCAGCCAGCAGATGAGGTATGTAAGAAGTGATAATGGCGATGAAACCGACGAACGGATTCAGCACATTCGTGAAATTAAGAAGTTCAAGCACAACGAGCAGCGTGACGAGAATAATGAAATACTTGACTATCTTGGACACAATCCGGCTGATAGAGCTGTCCGGCGGGAAAAACTTCCTTCCGCGGGCATCCACATTCGCTTTTAGAAGTCCTTTATAGACGGCTTTCGAAGCAGCGCCTGCTATCCATAAACCAATGATCAGAACAAGAACGGCCCCTATGAGCCTCCAAATGGAATTTCCGTTCATCATGAGGAAGTTCCATTCGCCCCAATTTCTTACGTCCATTCGACCATCCGCCTTTCCTTATATGTTTTTGATGGGAGTTTATTTCCCAACCTATTTACCCGGCCCCCCGCAAGTTAAACACTGTAAATAACTAGGAATTTAAGCGCGAATAAAATCCAGCTTCCAGGGAAAACCTGACTTTGCAAAGATTGGCGGATGTTTAAACTCTTTTAAAATTGGACAAACTCTTATAGTAGGGGGAGGTATCGAACAAATGTTGCCTGATTCAAGCAATCCGACCAAATGGTTCAGTATGGTTATGATGTTGAACATCGCTCTTGTCTTGTGCGGTCAAGATCAAACAAGTCTGATAGGATTAACAGATACAGCGGCACTCGAGAAAAAAATCGCTCCCGCGATTTCGGGATTAGCATCCCGCCAGACACCCGAAGCACCCGAGGAGCCTGTCCAGTCTCAAAACGGAACCGGTGAGGTTCAAGCCGCTTCCGGTCAGACACGTAAAGTCAGCTATAAGCTGATGCCCGATTCCAGTCAGGATTTGTCCCGGTACAAGGCGGTAGAAGTGGTAGCGACCGGCTATTACTCGGGAATCGAATCGACGGGCAAAAATCCGGGGCATCCGGATTACGGCATCACCAAATCCGGCGTTAAGGTCAAACGGGACGAGCATTCCCTGTCGACGATCGCGGCGGACCCGAGAGTGTTCCCGATCGGAACGGTTCTTTATATACCGGGTTACGGATATGGCATCGTGGCCGATACGGGCGGCGCCATTAAAGGCAAAAAAATTGATCTTTATTATGAAACGAAAGACCAGATCTACAAAGAATGGGGTAAGAAAACGGTCAATGTCTTTGTCGTCAAAGAAGGTACAGGCAAAGTAACCCAGATGATCTGGAACCAGCTCGTACAGGAAATTTTCAAAAACAATCCTGTCGATACACCTGAAGCCTAAACATTCACATATACCGCACAAGAAATACCGCACAAGAAGCGTCTGCGATTTCCGCAGGCGCTTTTTCTCGGTCTAGGGACCGAGTGAGGAATCAACCCTTTGTCTCTTTTCAGAAAAGATGGACAGAGGTACACTTAATTCAGGAAAACGAAATTCAACGGGGGAATAAGTCATGAACAGTTCTATTTGGGGAAGATTGGCGGGGGGCTTTCTCCTGATTGCGCTCGGCCTGCTGTTTTTTCTGAAACAGCTCGGCTTTATCTCCTTGAGCATCGGGGAGCTCATTTCCACCTTTTGGCCGCTGCTTCTGATATACGCGGGTCTGATGAGCCTGCTCTTTAACGGGGGGAGGCGGGGAGACGGAGCCTGGGGACTTATCCTGGTTCTGATCGGAGGCATTTTCCAGATCCGAAATCTCGGATGGGCTCCGTACTCTCTCAGAGAAATGTTTCAATTTCTCATCCCGGTCGTCCTGATCGTTTTCGGAATCAAAATGATTTTCGGCCGGAGAAGCTCCCGCCGTCACGATTCGGAATACGGCGGAAGCCGGGACGGGCATGGGCATGGGAATGGGCAATGGGGTAACGATTGGGAACGTAAACTGGAGGACAAATGGGAAGAAAAAGCGCGGAAATGGCAGGAGAAAATCTCCAGGCGCGAGGCAAGACGCGGCAGGAAAGCCGACTGGAAAAGCGGAGGCGTTTATCCGGAAGCCGGAGAGCCGGGCGGAAATGCCGGCTATGCTCCACCGCCGCCACCTCCACCGCCTCCGGGCGGAAGTTCTTATGAGCGCGGGCCGGACTACCACTATGTGAATTCCTACGCCCCTCCGCAGAATAAGTCGGGTTTTATCGGCGACGTGTATATGGGACAGGATTACTGGGAGCTGACGCCTCTTAACATCTCGCACTTTATCGGCGACACTTCGCTGGATCTGACAAAAGCGAGCATTCCGATGGGGGAAACTCGGATCAACATCTCGGCGTTTATCGGCGATGTGAAGGTATTTATCCCGAGCGATCTCGACGTGGAGATCAGCGTAACCACCTCTTCTTTTATCGGCGATATGAATGTATTGGAGCGGCGCGAGGATGGAATCATGCGCTCGATGAATTACCGGACGCCTTATTACCAGGAAGGCGCCAAAAAAATCAATCTTCACGTATCGATGTTCATCGGGGATATCGTCGTGAAGAAGATGGGTTAGGAGGCTGGCCGCATGGTAAAGCTGTGGAGCATGAAATGGCAGCTTATGCTGTATTTTCTGGCCTCCAGCCTTCTGACTCTCGGCATTCTGGGCTTTGCACAGCTCTATATGCCCTGGGAAGCGGCAGGCGGCGGGTGGAAATTCGGCCTCGCCGTTTTTGCCGTCCTGCTGGGGCAGGCGGTCGGTTTCGTGGCCTCCCGCGCCTTCCAGCGCAAGGTGGATGTGCTGCATATCGCCATGCTTCAGCTGGCGAAAGGCAACTTGAAGGATCGGATACAGATCGATCCCATTGATTCGTTCCATCCCGTTTACAAATCGTTTAACGAGATGGCCGGAGCGCTTGAAGAGCGGACGCGGCTGCTGCAGGAGATGGGCGAAGAACGCTCCGTGATGGAACACGGCTCCGTCGAGACGGCGGTGGTCGAGGAACGCCGGAGGCTGGCCAGGGATCTCCACGATACCGTCAGCCAGGAACTCTTCGCGATTCACATGTCGGCGTCCTCTCTGCCGAAGGTGATCGGGCACAATCCCGACGTCGCCAGCCAGTTGATGGAGCAGTTGGTCCAGATGTCGCATCATGCCCAGAAGCAGATGCGGGGGCTCATTTCCCAACTGCGGCCGATCGAACTGGACGGCAGCACGCTGGAGCAGGCGCTGGAAAAATGGTTCCCGGAATACTGCCGGGCTCATGAGCTTCAGGGCCGCCTCGATGTAGAGACCGAGCAGCCGATTTCCGAGGCGATCGAGCATCAGCTGTTCCTGATCATTCAGGAAGGGATGGCCAACGTCGTCAAGCACGCTTCCGCTACGGAAATCGAGCTGAAGCTGCACGATTCGGGGCGCCAGTATGTGCTGCAGCTCGCGGACAACGGCAAAGGCTTCGAGCGGAGCGCGATATCGTCCGCCTCCCACGGCTTGTCCACGATGCGCGAACGCGCGCAGAAGCTGGGCGGGGATGCCGAGGTCCTCAGCGGATCGGGCAGCGGGACGACCGTCCGCGTACGGATACCGAAATTTGTGAAAGAGCCGAAAGGGGAAGCTTCGCTGTGAAAGATAAAGTGAAAGTGATGATCGTGGACGACCACGATATGGTGAGAGTCGGTCTGCGCACGTATATTATGCTCGAAGAAGAACTTAGCGTTGTGGAGGAAGCATCGAACGGGGAGGAAGCCCTGCGCAAGCTCGGAGCTCTGGAAGCCGCCGTTATTCCGGATGTGATTCTGATGGATCTGACTATGCCGGTGATGAACGGGATTGAAGCTACCCGGGAGATTACGCAAAGCTTTCCTTCTATTAAAATCATCATGCTGACCAGTTTCCTGGAAGAAGACAAGGTCGTCCAGGCGGTTGAAGCGGGCGCGATTTCTTATGTGCTCAAAACGATCTCCTCGGAGCAGCTCGCCCAGGCGATCAAGGGGGCGGCCGCCGGCATGCCGGTCTTAAACCCCGAAGTCTCGCTGGCGCTGACCCGCGGACTCAGGCAGCGGTCGGCTCAGACGGAAGACGAGGGGCTGACGGCGCGCGAGCGTGAAGTGCTTTCCCTCATTTCCGACGGCAAATCGAACAAAGAAATCGCCGAGGCGCTGCACATCAGCATCAAGACGGTGAAGACGCACGTGAGCAACCTGCTCATGAAGTGCGAACTGGACGACCGCACGCAGCTGGCTATTTATGCTCACCGCAAGGGCTGGGCCGGTACCGGGGCCTAACGCGAGCCTATGTATCACCCGGCCGCCCGGAGACGGTTCCGGTGTTTTGGCTTGTCCGGGCAGGGTTTCCGGCGGGCCGATGGGACTATACGGCCGCCGGTCCGCCGGGCGGCGGCCCAGCCGCAAGGGTAAGTAACCGGGTAGGGGCGGATCCTATATGGCCCTACACGATCAGGAGGCTCCTTGCCTGTCCCGGCCGTACAGCAAGTCCAGCGTCCTTGTTGCCTGTCCCGATGTAATGCAAGTCCAGCGTCCTTGTTGCCTCTCCCGATCGTACTGCGAGGCCCGCTCCGCTGCGCTTTTTCCAGCCGCTCATAAAAGAAGGCAGAAATACGCAACCTATTGCTGCGCGGGTTCATTCAACGGCGCGATGAAGAGGAGGTTGCCTTGTGAAAGCTTTGAATTCCTCACTCCAGGAAACGGTAGAAGCATTCGACAATGTCCGGGACTATTTGCACACGTTCGAGTTTACATTAGGCGGCAACTGGGAGTACGATCACGGTTCGTTCGACCGTTATCTGGACGAGGCGCACAAAGTTTGGCTGCGCATCCCTTTTGAAGTGACGGAAGGGACTCTGGACGGTGATACGGACGAAACCGACGCGATGGTGAAAATCGGGACGCCTTACGTGCTGAAGCACGTTTACAATGAAGGCAACGATCCCGAAGCCCATATGATGACGGTTTCCGCACTCGTGAACCAGTTTCAGACCCCGCTCGATCCGGATGCCGAGATCGAAAGCGAATGGATCGGGAAAGCGGAAAAACTTCTGCGGGATGTCGAACAAAAATGGCTGCACTGAGCGTTCCCGCCGCATAGTTTTAGTTAAATGGACCCAGATCGACACGATGCCGGCCGGAGAGCCGGCTTTTTTAGCTCCATTTTATTGAATTTTAAGGTTTGCTTAAGGAAGGAAGTCCATTATAAAAGTACAGAGACGGTGAACAACACGGATTACAAAACAAGCCTTCATGTCAACCGTCCTTCGTTTTTTATATTCTTTTTCCTAACTTTTATAAATGGAGGAATTGCCATGGATGATTATAAAAAAGATTTCGGCCCTGGCCACAACAACGATTCGGATTTAAACCGCGACCGTGACCGCGAGCGTGAACTGGAAAGACGGGAGGCCGGCTACGAACCCGGATACGACTCCGGACGGGAAGAAGCGGCGGCGCAGGAGAAGCCTTCCTACTATTACTCTTACGGTCCCCACAAGACGGGCATGACCGAGGAAACGCACAACACCGAATCGGACACGACGGCTTACTCGAACGGCGAAGGTTCGGCGCCTGTGGAAGTGACGCCTCCGAAGCCGGTAAGATCCTTCTCCTTCAGCAGAGACGGCGCATCCAAGCCGGGCGGAGGCTGGAACGGCAGCGGACCCGCCAAGAAGCGCTCGTCTCTCCGGAGCGGATTTGCGGCTTTCCTGGCCGGTGCGGTCGTCGTGAGCACGCTGATGTTTGCGGCGGACAAAACGAACCTGTTCACCGGCAAACAGCCGATGACCCTGCCGGGCGCCCAGCCGAATTCCTCTCAGACGGTAGCGGCGGGCAGCGCAAGCAAAGTTTCGCTGGACTCGGCCCGTCCGGACAACATCGCCCAGATTTTCGCCCAGGCAAGTCCGGCGACCGTTAAGATCGAATCTTACGTCAAGACGAAAAGCAGCTCCCAGCGCAATCAGATGAACGATCCCTTCTACCGGTTCTTCTTCGGTGACCAGGGAGACTCCAAGCAGGACAGCGGTTCGGGCAAAAGCGACGGCGCCCTTCAATTGGCAGGCAGCGGAACCGGCTTTATTTTCGAGAAAAGCGGCTACATTCTGACCAATGAGCACGTAATCGACGGAGCGGATGAAATCCGCGTAACCGTTCAGGGCTACGATAAGCCGTTCGTCGCCAAGCTTCTGGGCAACAGCTACGATCTTGACCTGGCCGCGATGAAAATCGAAGGCGACAAGGACTTCCCGATTCTGCCGATCGGTAAAGCGGACAGCCTGAACGTAGGCGACTGGGTTGTCGCGATCGGTAACCCGTACGGGTTCGACCATACGGTAACAGTCGGCGTGCTCAGCGCCAAGGAGCGTCCGATCACGATTCAGGATGAGCAGGGCACGCGCAACTACAAGCACCTGCTGCAGACAGACGCATCCATTAATCCCGGCAACTCCGGCGGCCCGCTGCTCAACATGAACGGTGAAGTCATCGGGATCAATACGGCCGTAAGCTCTCAGGCGCAGGGGATCGGGTTCGCTATTTCGGAAAGTACCTTCTCGACCGTTCTGGATAACCTGAAAAACAACGTGACGATTCCGAAGGAAAAAGCTCCGTACATTGGAGTAAGCCTTCAGAACGTGGATAAGGAATGGGTAAGCGAGCTGAAGCTGCAAAACACCGAAGGTGCGATTGTAGCCGAGGTTACACGCAAGAGCCCGGCCTTCCAGGCGGGAATGCGTCCTTATGACGTCATCGTAGACGTGAACGATCAGAAAGTGACGAACTCACAGGACGTGACGACCAAGATCCAGGCCTTGAAAGTCGGGGACAAAGCCAAAATCGGCGTGATGCGTGACGGCAAACGGGTAGAAGTCAGCATCACCGTCGGAGACAAGAACGCAGCGGAAACGACCGAGAAGAAGTAACGGTCGGACTGCCGCACCATGCGGAGCAGAGAACGGCAGCGATGCCGTTCTCTGTTTTTTTTCGGCAGTAAGTTGTGCTTCAAGGACGGAGGACGAGCGAGCGAGATTTTGCTCCAACGCCGAATTTGATACAATAGAGGGTAAAAGCGTCCCGCGAGGCTGCCTGCAGCCCAATCCATCTACAGAAGGGTGAAAACATTCATGCGTGAAACGATACTGGTTATAGATGACGACGAAAAAATTACGTCCATGCTGCGTCGCAGCCTTGCCTTCGAGGGCTATACGATCGTAACGGCCAACAACGGCAACGACGGCTTGAAAAAAATGCTCGAGCAGGAGCCTCATCTGGTCATCCTGGATGTGATGATGCCCGTTGTGGACGGGTGGGAGGTCTGCCGCCGCATCCGCGAAGGCGGAAGCAGCGTGCCGATTCTTATGCTGACGGCCAAAGACGAAGTCACCGACCGGGTGAAGGGGCTTGATCTGGGAGCGGACGACTACCTCATCAAGCCATTTGCGTTGGAAGAGCTGCTGGCCCGCGTGCGGGTGCTGCTGCGCAGACGGAATGAACGCGCCGAGCAGCCGACGAACCGGCTGCATTACGACAACATCACCCTGGATATGGATACGCGCGAGGTGTTCCGCGAGAGCCAGCTTATTGAACTCACGACGAAGGAATTCGATCTGCTGCACCTGTTTATGCAGAACCCGAAGCGGGTGCTTTCCCGGGACATCATCATGGAAAAAATATGGGGTTACGATTACAGCGGGGAATCGAATGTGCTGGAAGTGTACATTGCCCTGCTCCGGCAAAAAACGGAGGAGTACGGCCATAAGCGCATTATTCAAACCGTGCGCGGGGCCGGTTATGTGCTGAGAGGAGAGAACTAGATGTCTATCCGCCTCCGGCTGACGCTGTGGTATTCCGGCATTTTGTCGGTCACGCTGCTGCTGTTCGGCTTCGGCCTTTATTTATTTCTTTCCTTTTACATCTATAACGATCTGGAAAAGCAGTTGAACCGCACCTGGACGGAGACGTACGAGCGGATTAAACCGCTTGCCGCTCCCTCGATCCGGGGACGGGTTCCGATCAAGCTGGAGCTCGACAATGTAGACATGTTTTCGGAAAACACGCTCCTTCAGCTTGCCAGCTTGAACGATAAGGAAGGCCCCGTTATTCACGACCGGTCTTCCGTGCTCAAAAATCTGGAGCTGACGCTGCCCATCACAAACAATGCGGGGCAGAAGCTGCGGGGCAAAGATTCGCTTGTGGTCGAGCGGCTGAACTTGAAGGTGATGGACAAATCGTACCCGATTATTCTGGTCAGCCGGGGTTTCGACATCACCGACCCGGTAACCGGGAACAAGCTGACTCGGGGTGTGCTTCAGGTCGGAGCGACCATCAACTACTACGAGAACTTCTTCAACCTGCTCCAATATACGCTGGCGATTCTCGCCATGCTGACCGTACTGATCGCCGGAACGCTCGGCTGGTTCCTGGCGAGGAAGGCGCTGCGGCCGATCGAACAGGTGATCGTGGCTACGCAGCAGATCGAGAAGGGCACGGACCTAGACAAGCGAATTCTGTACGACGGACCCGAAGACGAGATCGGGCGGCTCACCGTCACGATTAACAGCATGCTTGGGCGGCTCCAGCTTGTATACAGCGAGCTCGAGGAGGCTTACCGCGCCCAGCGCCGGTTCGTCTCGGACGCCTCTCATGAGTTGAGGACTCCGCTGACGACCATCCGCGGCAACGTGGAGCTGCTTGAGAAGATGTGGAGCCGCACGCTCACAAGCGGGCAGGCCGGCGGCCAGGACAAGGAGCAGATGGAGATGTCCATCGAGGCGATGCAGGATATCGCCGGAGAAGCTCACCGGATGAGCCGGCTCGTCAACGACATGCTGTCGCTGGCACGGGCGGATGCCGGCTTCGAGATGCAGCGCCAGCCTCTTGAGCTGAGACCGCTGGTGGAGGAAGTCGCCCGGCGCGCTCAGTTCCTGCCGCGCCAGGTGCAGTGGGAAGTAGGCGACCTGGAGCCGCTGACCGATGTGGTTGTGGTCGGCAACAAAGACTATGTCCAGCAGCTTTTGTTCATTTTTATCGAAAATGCCTTCAAATACACCGAGGAAGGCAGCGTCCGGCTGGATGCGCTCCGCTCCGGGGACCAGATCGGTCTGCGTATTGCGGATACGGGAATCGGGATGGACAAGCAAGAGGTTCCGCACATTTTCGACCGGTTTTACCGGGCGGACGTTTCCAGAGGAAGGACGGCGGGCACCGGGCTCGGCTTGTCGATCGCGAAATGGATTATCGACGAGCATAAGGGCTCCATTGAGGTGAAAACCCGCCAGGGAGAGGGTTCGACCTTTATCATTTGGCTGCCCACTGTCTTTCTTCCCGTCTCCTGATCGGCTATAATGAAGGTATGAACGACAAAAAAGGTGGTGCTTTCGTTGAAAGTCGTCAAGATTTCCCCAAGGGGCTATTGTTACGGCGTGGTGGATGCAATGGCGCTTGCAATGCAAACCGCCAAAAATCTGGATCTGCCGCGGCCGATTTATATACTCGGTATGATTGTTCATAACTCTCACGTAACCCGTTTCTTCGAAGACGAAGGGGTTATTACGCTGGACGGTCCCAACCGGCTCGAAATTCTGGAGCAGGTCACGGGCGGTACCGTTATCTTTACGGCACACGGCGTTTCGCCGGAAGTCCGCCGCAAGGCACGCGAGAAAGGCTTGACGGTTGTGGACGCAACTTGTCCGGATGTGACGAAAACACACGATCTGATCCGCGAGAAAACGGCGGAAGGATACGAGATTATTTATATCGGCAAGAAAGGCCATCCCGAGCCGGAAGGCGCCGTCGGTATCGCACCCGATCACGTCCATCTGATCGAGACGCTGGCGGACGCGGAGGAGCTCCATATCGCTTCGGCCAAAATTCTGATCACCAATCAGACGACGATGAGCCAGTGGGACATCAAGCATATTATGAAGAAGCTGCTGGAGAGCTTCCCGACGGCTGAAATCCACAACGAAATTTGTCTGGCGACGCAGGTCCGCCAGGAAGCGGTTGCGGAGCAGGCGAAGGAAACGGATCTCGTCATCGTGGTCGGCGACCCCAAAAGCAACAATTCGAACCGGCTGGCTCAGGTGTCCGAAGAGATCTCCGGCGTCAAAGCGTACCGGGTTTCGGACGTTTCCGAAATCGACAAGAGCTGGCTGACGGGCGTCCGTACGGTGGGCGTCACTTCCGGAGCGTCCACGCCGACTCCCATTACGAAGGAAGCGATCGCTTATCTGGAGCAGTTCGATCCGGCTGACCCGGCAACATGGGGCATTACACGGACCGTTAATATGAAGAAACTGATCCCGATGGCCAAAAAAAAGGCTGCCGCCGAATAACCGGCCTAATTTACAGGATAGGATGAGGCACCATGCAGTATAGTGAAGGGGCACTCCGAAAGAAAAAGTTTGATCTTAAACAGACAGGTCGCTGGTTTAAATACAAATATCTTCTGCTGCTTCGCGCCAAGGGCGGGCCTTCGATGGTCGCCACCGGCTTTTCCATCGGACTGGCCGTCGAAATGTTCACTCTTCCGACGGTCGGTCTCGCTTTTTTTCTTATTTTTCCTCTCGTATGGCTGCTGCGGGGCAATTTTGCAGGTGCGCTGATCGGGTTCGTGTTCGGTAAAATCATCTACGTGCCGATGGCGATCCTGCTTAACAAACCGGTCGGTTCGCTTGTCGTTCCTCCGGGCTTCAAGGAGTACCTGATTCACCACGTTCCTGCCTTTTTGGCGAATGTCCTGAAAGGAAGCCTGGAGCTGATCGTGGGCGGAATGATCGTCGGAGGCATTCTTGGCCTGATCATGTACTTCCCGATCATGCTTTTGCTGAGGCTTCATGCCAACCGGCGCCGGGACAGGCGCAGATTGCGCAAGGAACATCAGCACGCTGGGGCATCCGGGTTTTCGGATGACGCGCATTAACCTTCCTGCGGGCACATGGACGCGAAGTCTACGTGTTGGAGCGCTTTACATTCACTGGCATTCCATAGGTTCTCCGGCCTTAATATGAAAAACGGACACATGCAGGCTTGACGGATAATCGTCGAGCCTGTTATTATTATTTTAGCGAAATACTTTAATGGATAAAAGCATAAAAGCTTAAAAGCAAACAAGCGTTGAAGCGTCGAGGCAAAACTATACCCAACCTATCAGGAGCGTGAACGGAATGATCGTAATTCTTTCAAATAAGGTAGAAGAAGCGCGTATTCAGGAAATCGTACACATTATCGAGAAGCATGAAGTGAAAGCACACGTATCGCACGGAGAAGACCGTACGGTCATCGGCATCATCGGGCAGGCCGATCCGGTATTGGCCGAGCAGCTGCGCCAGTTGAAGGGGGTCGAGCAGGTTGTCAAAATCTCCAAGTCCTACAAGCTGGCAAGCCGCGACTTCCATCCGGCGGATACGGTCATCCGCATCAAGGGCGTGGAAATCGGCGGAGATCAGCTCGTAGTCATGGGCGGCCCGTGCGCCGTCGAGACTCCCGAGCAAATCGACGAGATCGCCCGCCTGGTCAAGGCGGCGGGCGGTCAAGTGCTCCGGGGCGGCGCCTTCAAGCCGCGCACAGGCCCGTACAGCTTCCAGGGCGTCGGCGTGGAAGGGCTCGTCATGATGGCGGAAGCCGGTCGCAAGCACGGTCTTCTGACGATTACGGAGGTCATGACGCCGGAATACGTGGATGTTTGCGCGGAGTACGCCGACATTCTGCAAGTGGGCACCCGCAACATGCAGAACTTCGATCTGTTGCGCAAGCTGGGCTCGATCCAGACGCCGGTGCTGCTCAAGCGCGGCTTCAGCTCGACGTACGACGAATTCCTTAATGCGGCGGAGTACATCCTTGCGGGAGGCAATCCGAATGTGATGCTCTGCGAGCGCGGAATCCGAACATTCGAGACTTATACCCGCAATACGCTCGATCTTTCGGCGATTCCGGTGCTTCAGAGCTTGAGTCATCTGCCGGTAATCTCCGATCCGAGTCACGGAACGGGCCGGCGCGAGCTGGTCGAGCCGATGACGAAGGCTTCCGTGGCTGCCGGGGCGAACGGCCTGATCATCGAAATGCATACGGATCCGGACAATTCGATGACCGGAGACGGCGTCCAGTCCCTTTTCCCGGACCAGTTCGCCAAGCTGCTTCAGGATCTGGAGAAACTGGCTCCGCTTTGCGGCAAAAGATTCGATACCGCCAAAACACCCGTACTTGTCTAATTCGACAGGTTGTACGAATATCCCCGAAATCCCCCCCCGAAAAGCCTGAAAACCGGAGAAATCCGGTTTTTTTGTTTTTGATGTAATATTACCTGACATCCTTTAAAAAAATACCTGACATGAGTATTGACGATTTTTCTTCGGCCGCTATATAATATGAAAAAAGATCGAATGAAAACTGGAACATTACACAGGGGAAACAATGTGAATGTACGGAATTAGGAGGGTTTACACATGTCAGTACAGGACGTTTTGAACATTATCAAGGAAAAAAACATTGAGTGGATCGATTTTCGTTTTGTGGATCTTTTAGGTAAGGCGCACCACATTTCTCTCCCGGCTTGCGAAGTCGAGGAAGAAACTTTCGAGAACGGAGTTGCCTTTGACGGTTCCTCCATTCATGGTTTCCGCGGCATTGAAGAGTCGGATATGGTCATGATGCCTGATACGGAGTCGGTTTATGTCGATCCTTTCACGGCTCACCCGACACTGATCGTTATGTGTAACATCCACACACCGGACGGCGAGCGCTACGAGCGCGATCCGCGCAGCATCGCACAGAAGGCGGAAGAATTCCTGCAAACAGCCGGCGTAGGCACGACGGCGAACTTTGCTCCCGAGTCCGAGTTTTTCATTTTTGACGATGTCCGTTACGAAAGCGGGATGAATACCTCTTACTACTCCGTTGATTCCGAAGAAGGCGCTTGGAACACCGGCCGCAAAGAAGAAGGCGGTAACCTGGGCTTCAAAATCGGCGTTAAAGGCGGTTACGTGCCGGTTCAACCGGTCGATACCCAGCAGGATATCCGCAGCGAAATGTGCCGTCTGCTTCAAGAAGCGGGCCTTCGCATCGAACGTCATCACCACGAAGTGGCGACAGCCGGTCAAGCGGAAATCAACTTCCGTTTCGATACGCTGACCAAAACAGCCGATAATCTCATGAAATACAAATATATCGTCCACAACACGGCGAGACAGCACGGAAAAGTCGCAACCTTCATGCCGAAGCCGCTTTTTGGCGACAACGGATCGGGTATGCACGTTCACCAAAGCATCTTTGACGGCGACACGCCTTTGTTCTTCGACAAAAACGGCTACGCCAACCTGAGCGAAATGGCTCTGCACTATATCGGCGGTATCCTGTACCATGCACCGGCTCTGATCGCTCTGACGAACCCGTCCACGAACTCGTTCAAACGTCTCGTTCCGGGTTACGAAGCACCGGTTAATCTGGTGTTCTCCAAAGGAAACCGTTCCGCGGCAGTCCGTATTCCGGTTGCGGCCGTAACGCCGAAAGGCTGCCGCATCGAATTCCGTACGCCGGATTCCACGGCTAACCCTTACTTGGCTTTCGCGGCTATGCTGATGGCCGGTCTGGACGGCATCAAGAAGAAAATCGATCCGCGTGCGCTCGGCTACGGTCCGTTGGATAAAAATATCTACGAACTGTCCGACGAAGACAAGTCCGAAATCCGCAGTGTGCCGGGTACGCTGGACGAAGCTCTCGACGCTCTGGAAGCCGATCACGACTTCCTGCTGGAAGGCGACGTGTTCACCCAAGATTTCATCAACAACTATGTCGACATCAAACGCGGCGAAGCGAAAGATGTTGCGATCCGTATCCACCCGCACGAGTACTCCCTGTACTTCGGCTGCTAATCGATCCTCCTTTCTCCTCATTCAAGCAGGCAAAACTCCCGAACATTTCCCAAATGTTTCGGGAGTTTTTGTTTTCCTAACATTCTCTTAGCATGTTCCTGATTCTAATGTCATATTTTGGTTGTATAGTAGATAAGAAGTAAAAGAATTAGGTGGTGTACAACATGAAACCCTGGACCGAAAAGGAAGTCCTCCATCTGCTGGGGAGAGCTTCTTTTTCCGCTACGCCGGGAGAAGTGGATAGATGTCTGAAGCTAGGCCGGGAAGAGACGGTCCGCAGGCTCACCTCGGGCCAGCCTCTGGCCGACGGAGCTGCTTCCGCCCTTGTGTTCTCGGAAGTAAAAGCGGACGACAAGCCGCTGATCGTCACGGGAACGGGCGATCAGCAAACGTACTGGCTGTACCGCATGATTGCTTCACCAACCCCGCTGGTGGAGAAAATGACGTTGTTCTGGCACGGTCATTTTGCCTCCTCCTATTATAAGGTGAGCGATATCAAGCTCATGGTGCGGCAGAACGACCTGTTCCGGCAGCACGCCCTGGGCGGCTTCCGTAAGCTGACCGAAGAAATCGGCCAAGACCCGGCCATGATGCTGTATCTTGATTCGTATACGAATCAGAAGGGGAGTCCCAACGAGAATTACGCCCGCGAGATGATGGAGCTGTTCACCCTCGGCATCGGCAACTATACCGAACAGGACGTGAAGGAAGCGGCGAGGTCCTTAACCGGTTGGAGCTATAACCGGAAAACGGATATCGTCCAGTATCAGGAAGCGCGGCACGATGCCGGACACAAGGTTTTTCTGGGCGAAGCGGGTTATTTCGATTCCGCCGATGTGGTGCGCGTCGTCTTCAAACAGGCGGCGCTCCCGAAGTTTCTGGCGACGAAGCTGCTCCAATATTTTGCGGCGGAAAACCCGCCCGACGCCTGGATAGACCGGGTCGCCCGCAATATCTCGAAGATGCCGACGATCGGGGACGTGCTGTACGATTTGTTTGTTTCCGACGAATTTTACGAGGAAGCCTACCGGCTGTCTCTTATCAAAAATCCGGCGGAGTACGTAGCGGGCACGATGAGGACGCTGGGACTTCCCTTAACGGCGGCGTTCCGTGCAGGCATGGGGCTTATGGGCATGGAGCTGTACGCGCCGCCGGATGTCTCCGGCTGGAAGGGAGGAGCTTCATGGCTGGCGACAAACCGCCTGATCGCACGCTACCAGTTCGCCGAGAAGGTGGCCAAACGCGTTACGGAAGATCAGCTCCAGTCTTTGGCTCCGCAAGGGGCGCAAACCGGTCCGGAAGCGTATGTGGAGGGCTGGAGACGCAGCGTAGGGCTGGCTCCGCTCGGCAAGAACACGATGAATGTGCTGACGCAGTACGCGGCGGAAACGATCGTGAGCTCGAAAAAACCGGCCGGCGGCAAACGGAGCCTGCTGCAGCTTCTGCTCATCAGCCCGGAAGCGCAGATGAAGTGAGCGGAGGATTAGTAAAATGAACTTAACGAGAAGAGACTTTCTGATCAAGGGAACGGCACTGATAGCGGCGATCGGCATCGGAGGCCCCCTGCTGTATGCGGACAGTAAAAATATACTCAAGCCCGGACCGCCGGCCGGCTCGAAAGACCGGGTCCTCGTCGTGGTCCAGCTTTCCGGCGGCAACGACGGCCTCAATACGCTGATTCCGTACGGAATCGGAGCCTACCATGACGCCAGGCCGCGGCTTCGTCTCCAGCAGCACGAGGTGCTGGATATCAACAGCCAGCTTGGCCTGCACCCGAGTCTCGCGCAGCTTCACGGGCTGTACCAGCGCGGAAAAGTTGCGATTGTCCAGGGTGTCGGCTACCCGAAGCCCGACCATTCCCATTTCCGTTCCATGGAAATCTGGCATACCGGGGAGCCGGAGAAGCGGATCAGCGACGGCTGGCTGGGACGCTACGCTTTTTCGTCCCTGGATACCGCGAATCCGCTCCGGGCCGTCCAGCTGGGGAAGACGGAAACGCGGGCTCTCCGGCACGACTCCGTTTCGCTTCCCGTTGTTTCCGCGCTGGACTCCTATAAGATCTTTACCAGCAAGCCCCCCGATCCGGACCGGGGCCGTCTGAACAAGGCTTTCTTGGATATGTACAACCTGAACAAGCAGACGGCTCCTCTGCGGGTAGCCTGCTCCAGCGGGATCGAAGCTTACCGCAGCGTGGAGGCGATCGGCTCTCTGCGGCCGGGTTATACGGCGGGCGCCCCTTATCCGGACACCTCGTTCGCCAAGGATTTGCAGCTTGCCGCCCAGCTCATGGCGTCCGGCTCCGGCACTCGGGTCTTCTACACCCAGCTGGGGCCGTTCGACGACCATGCCAACGAGAAGGCGCACCATGCGGCCATGCTGTCCACGCTGGACGGGGGGCTCGGCGCCTTCTACCGGGATCTGGAAGCTCACGGCCTCCAGGATCAGGTTATGGTCATGGCGTTCTCCGAATTCGGCCGGAGAATGAAGGAGAACGGCAGCGGCGGAACGGATCACGGTACCGCCGGACCCGTTTTTCTGCTGGGAGGCGGGGTGAGCGGCGGGCTTTACGGGGCCAATCCGAGCCTCACGAAGCTGGATAAGGGAGATTTGAAGGCGGAGCTCGACTTCAGATCGGTTTATTACACCGTCGTGGAGAACTGGCTGAATGGGGACGCCCGCAGTGCGGTCGGGCGCTTGTACGAGAAGCTCTCGTTCGTTTAGACGCCTGCTTCCGGTATAATGTCTGCCCGGTGCTTTCCAATGAAAGAAAGACCGTTTCCCCAAGGAGGGAACGGTCTTTTTGTCGTTCAAGCATTAGCCGGATCGGCTGAATTAGTAAATGAACGCTTTGCTGATGATAACCAGTAGAATGAACAGAACCAGAATGGCGCCTGTGCTTGTAAAACCTCCGCCGTATCCGCCTACTCCTGACATTTTCGCATGACCTCCTTCGTAATGGAGTACGTGATATCGTATGCGCCGCGAAACCGCACGGTCTGGGTGGGCAGTGCCTAAGTATGCATGCGGCCCGGAATTCGCACGTTTTGGCTTCTGCGGCCGTATGATAGAAATCAGATGAATAGATCTAACAAAATCGCCGGTTTACTTGCCGGATTTCGCTTGCACGTCAATTTGCATATGGAGAATACGGGAGGCTGGCCATGGATTCACAAAACGTTCTGCCCAATACCAAACTGGGTAAAACCCAATTTCTGAATCGGCACTCGGAGCTGAAAAAGTTTCAGCCGGATACGGCACAGGCAACGAAAGATCATCTGTACGACTTTCTTAAACGGTACCGGATGGTGTACGTCAAGCCTAACAACGGGACGGGCGGCCGTGGCATTTTCAAGGTGGAATACAGCCCGAAAGGCCGATACCGGTATCAGATCAATGAGACAAAAAAGAAATTCGAAACGTACGATGAGCTGTACCGCACCATGTCCAAGCATTTCGGGGACACGAAGCATCTCGTTCAGCGTGGCATTCATCTTCTGACGAGCAAGGGCCGGGCTTTCGACATCCGGATCATGGTACAGAAAAATTTGCGGGGCGATTGGGAAAACACCGGCATTATCGGCCGTGTAGCGCACCCGGATAAGATTGTGACCAACTATCACCGCGGCGGAACCCCGACGGAAATTTCGAAGCTTTTGAAAGAGTATCTGAAAAAGGAACAAGTGCCGGATTATGTGACAAAGCTGAACCGGCTTGGACATGAAATCGCCGAATACATGGAAACCGGCTATCCCAAAGTAACGGCGATCGGCGTGGATATCGCGCTGGACAGCGAGCTGAAGCCCTGGATCCTCGAAGTGAACACCAAGCCGGACGCTTCTATTTTCAAAAAGCTGGACGACAAGAGCATCTACCGGAAAATATGGAAATACAAAAAAGCAAACCGGGTCATCATCCGCAGAAGAAGCGGCGACAATACCCCTAAATCCAAGCCTCTTACCAGGGTATAGAAAGCAGGAACGCAGCCGCTCGGAAAAAACGCATAGAAAGGGTGCAGGAGAATCTCCTGCACCCCTTTTCTGCGCTTTAGCCGCAAGACCGCTTATGAAGGAGCGCCCCGTCGGATTTGTGATCCGGTGACCGAGGCGGCCGGCGGTTACTTTTCCTGCTCCTGTTTCTGCTCCTGTTTTTGCTCCTGTTTCTGTTTCTGCTCCTGCTTCTGCTCCTGCTTCTGCTCTTGTTCGTTCAAATAGAGCGCGTACTGCAGCGGCCGGCGGATGGATTGCTGGTACAGATCATTGCGGCCCATCTTCTTGAACAGTTCGCGCCCCGGCTTCGGATTTACTTCGATCAGCCACACGCTGCCCTGCTTATCGATTCCGATATCGAGCCCGTATTCCAGCATTCTGCCGAAATGCTTCTCGATGACGGTGACGACCCCGTGGGCCAGATTGTGACACTCGGCGATGATCTCGCGTGTCTTCTCGGGCGTGAAACGTTTGTGAAGCACGGCTTCCGTGGAGGACGCGCGGCCGCCTCCGTGCAGGTTCGAAGTGGGATTGTTAACACCGCCTATGCGCATGCCTTCACCGGTAACTTCCCACTTGCCCTTATCGTTTTTCTGGATGAGCAGCCGCATGTCGGACACGTGGCCAGGCAGAAGATCCAAATCCAGTCCCTGCTGGATCATAAAGCTGCCCTTGCGTATCCTCTCCTGGCGGACCCACTGGTTGAGCCAGTTCGTGAGCGAGGTGAGGTTGCGGAAGAGGACGTTGCGTTTCGCGTACCCTTTCGTCCGCCCGAGCAGTCTGTACCCGCCCTTCACCCGTGTAATCTTCACGATGCTTTTGCCGCCGGTTCCGTTTCCGGGTTTGATGTAAACAATCTGGTGATTTTTGAACATGCGCACGAGGTTTTCGGCGTTATAATCGAGGGTAGCGGGTATCCATTTCTTGAGTTCTTCCTCGTTCGAAAAAAGCCGGGTGGCGCTCATTTTGTTCGTAAACGTATGATTGGCGTACACAAAATGCTTTTGTTTGCGGAATTCGCTGTAACCTTCCTGTGCCGTTCGGCAACGGTCGATCACGACATCCGGCCAGGGGAAGCTACGGCTGGTCCAGCTTCCGTTTCCGTCCGGTACATAGCCGCGGACCTGTTTTTTATCCGGGAACGCATCTTTGTGAGAGAAGATAAATACGGTGGCGCCTAATTTCTGGCCTTCCCTCACCAGCGAGCGAAAATAGCCGGGTTCCTTGAAGGAGTGCCCCTCCCGCCAGGTGAGGATGCCGATTACGGGCTTTGCCATTACGATTCCCAGTCCCTTCTTATTAAACTGTATTATCATATGGCCGGCGGGAGCGGTTTGTGAGTTTGAAACGGGGGGTGCGGCGCCTATCCTTCTCCGGCCGGGGAACGGTCCGGAGCCTTTTGTCATACAATGAATGTACGAGTAGGGAAGAGAAGTCCGCATACGCAAATAAACCGAGAGGCAAGCTCCCGGTTTTGAAGGCCGTAACGCATTATTTGAGAATGCGGGCCGATGCGACGTAATGATTTTTCTGCCATGTGTTGTTGAGATCGCCGATGACGACATCATCCTTCTTATTCACGTTGTGGATGAATTTGTTGTTGCCGATGTAGATGCCCACATGGCCGATTTTGTTGACGGTGTCTTTGTTCTTGGCCGTAGCCGTCGTGGAGAAGAAGACGAGATCGCCTTTGCGCAGCTCGCTCTTGCTGACAGGCGTGCCTAGCTTATACTGCGCCCTTGCGCCCCAAGGCAAATGGATGCCTTCTTTGTTAAACACATACTTCGTGAACGAAGAGCAGTCGAAGATAAGGTTCTTCGTGTCGTTCTTGGCGTAACCGTACTGCACTTTACCCTCCAGAGACTTGGCGAACGAAAGAATGCTGTCCGCCTGCTTGCTCCAGGTTGCGCTGCTGGAACCGGAGGTTCCCGGTTTAGAAGGAGCCGGAGCCGGAGAAGTTGCGCCGCCGACAGCCTTTAAGTATAAGGTGGAAATATAGCCGGTTTGACCGTTATATTTCACCTTGACGTAATACTTGTTTGTATTTTCAAGCACAGTCAATTTGGTGCCTTTAGGCACGGATCCATAAATTTTTCCTTGGCTGGAATAAGGAAGTTGTTTCAGATATGGATTTCCTGTGGTAATAATAGTAGATGAAGTTGTTATTGCTGGAGCCGTCTCTGCAAAGGCGGCGCCGGCGCTAAGACTGCTTCCTGCAAGAAGACTTAGTCCCAGCACAAGCTTGGCTATTTTTTTCATAGATTTAAATCCTCCGGTGGTAAAGATTATTTGATGACTCTTACTGCGCTCACGTAATGGTTGTCCCACCAGCCGGAACCCATGTTGCTGTATTTGACGCCTCCTTCTCCGTAAGTGTGCAGGACTTTATTATTGCCGGCATAAATCCCGACGTGACCGATGCGTTTAACGGAGCTGGCGGAGTATTTCATTGTTGCTCTGGTAGAGAAGAAAACAAGATCTCCCGGTTTCAGTTCGCTGCGCTTGATCTTTGTCCCGTTTTTGGACTGATCGCGGGCACCGCGGGAAAGCTTGATGCCGTTCTGCTGATATACATATTGAACGAAAGAAGAGCAGTCAAAGGAGCTTGTGTTGCCTGTTTTGGCACCGAATTTGTAAGGTCTGCCGAGATATTTCTTGCCGAGTGTGAGAATTTTATCGCCTTTCGCTTTGAATGCGGAAGAAGAAACGGCAGCGTGCGTTTGCTGAGGAAGAGCAGTAAGTCCTCCCGAGAGGGCAATTGTGGCGCTCAGACTTGCGATGATGAATTTCGTTCCTAGTTGTTTTTTCAATGTCTTGTACCTCCATCTCGTGATGTGTCTCAGTATAGCACACACAAAGATGGGGCTAATTGGATAAAAAAGCGCAAACCCAGACCTCGTCTGGGTTTGCGCCGTTTAATTAGAAAACTATTAGAAATAGCCGAAAAGGATGCTATTGGGCGGATGAGAAGCCGTTCATTCTACTTCTCTCTGTTATTCTCCGGTTATCTCGGGTTTTTTTGCGTTTGCACTAATGATTCGCCAAGTATTTAGAATAGCGGATGACCCTGCGGACGGACGGCCTGATTTTATTGCCGCCGTCCAGCGGGGTATTGTCGTTCTTAGAAGGCTTTGAATTGATCTCCAGCAGCCACACCCGCCCGTCGGTATCGACAGCCAGATCGACCCCGAGCTCGCCGAACAAGGCGGGGATATGAGTCTGGATGCCTTCCGCTACGGCAAGGGCCGCTTTACGGATCTGCGTCGAGATCTTCTTGTGGTCCGCCGCCGGCAGAGAGGTGCGGGCGAGCGCCTCTTTGACCGTGCTGAGCGATCCTCCGCGGGCCAGGTTGGAAACGAAATGATTGGCCCCCGCAATCCGGGCGACGACGGACGTGATCGCCCATTCTCCCCGCTGGTCCTTCTGGACCAGGGCGCGGAAATCGACGGGGCGGCCGTCGGCCTGGACGAGCTGAAGACCTTGCTGGATCTGGTAGCGGCTCGTTTTCAGCTTCCCGGCCTGGGCGTTGAACAGCTTCAGCAGACTCGGGTACACTTTCCGGTTCGTGCCGTTCAGCGTAGGGATTTCACAGCTGTAAGAACCGTCGCCCAAGGCAGAGACGCGCAGAATGCCTTTGCCGAGGCTTCCCAGCACGGGCTTGAGGAAGACCGTGGCATGCTTTTTGCACATAGACTGCAGCATGGCATAATTTTTGAAGAGATACGACTCGGGAAGAAAGCTTTTGCACGCCGCCTCGTCTTTTAAAGCCTGAAAAACTTCCGTTTTGTTCAAATATTTCTCGTTAAACACTTTGGCGCCGTAGCTTGCTTTGGCGACCTGGAAAAATTGCTGGACCTTCGGCCGGTTTTCCAGAATTCGCGAGGTGAGCCGATTATAAATAACGGAAGGCATCGGGAAAGTATCCTTTTTCCAGTCTCCGGAGGCATAGTGCCAGCCGGTTATTTGCGGGCTTCCCGGCTTTATGCCGTCAACGGAGAAGAAAAACACGCGGGCTCCCTGCTCCTTGCTCGCTTCGTCCAGCTCTTTGCAAAAAGTCGTGATCCCCCCGAACAGGTTGGGGGAGGAGGGCTGAAGCGTTTTGACGAGTACGCCGATCAGCGGGTTGGAGCCGCCTGCTTTCGCATGAATTTGTGCCTCAAGAAGTTCTTCTTCGGTCAGCCCGTCGATACGGCCGGTCTCTACGGAACGGCGCTGCGGGTTTTCGGCGGCATCCTGGATGGACCGTGTTGCTTTCTCGGGTCCCGTTGAGCCGCCGATGGGCGGGGTCTTGCTCTTGGAAGATCGCGGATCCACCCGGAGCAGTCCCGCCGGAAGTGTTGATGCTTGCCGCGCTTTGCGGGACGGTACCATTTTGGCCATATACAATCCCCTTCATCAAACGAATCTCCTGCAAGCAGTTTATTAGAAGGGAAGGGTTGTTGTGCCTGTACGCTGCCGCGGATTTACCGGACGGAATACTTGAGGAAATAATGAGCGGCCAGCGATAAAAGGACAAGCGCCAGCTGTACGATCCCCAGCCACACTGTAAATGTCTTTTCCTTGTGCCAGCCGCTTTCCCGGCACATTCACCGGCGGGGAGTAGCCGCCGGGATTTATCTGCTTGACGGACATGAAGGCTCCCATTTCCAGTGGCTTGGAGGTTTCTACCATATCAAGGCGTCAAATGAAGCCTTCGCGGGGACCGCGGATCACATGCTCGGTTTGCGGCCGCTCAAAATATCTTCTATATAAAGGCTCGGTACCACCATCTGCGGTTCGGGCTTGTATAGGGGGCTTACTATTGATCATCCCAGGTGCTTTCATTCATAAGGGGCTTGTAAGTAGTTCAACAATGCTTGCGTTTATGATTTACTGGGCTACAAAGTCCAGAGATAAAGGCAGATTATTTGAAGGCTGAACGATAGTATGAAGCGTATAAGCCGGTGTATGGTTAATAACGATACCATTCCCTTTGTCTACATGACGGTTAGTCACTGTACTTATTTTATAATTGATAAATGCGCCGCTGGTTCTGCTCCCATACAGGGTATAAACATTCGGAAGGCCGCTGGAATTGGTAATGTTAATGTTGTATGTATAGTCCGTACACCAGTAAGCGACCCTGATTTTTCCGTTGAAGGATACGGGAGCCTGATTTTGTGAGTTTCCATCGATATCCCATCTGGACATAAGCGTTTCTTGTTCATTCATATACCCGCCGTCGTCGCTTTGCGTAATAGTTTTGGCAGGGGAGGCGCTCGTCAAAGTAACCGTATCGGTTATTTTTAAAAGGAATAAAAGATTAAAATTTGTCTACCCATTCTTCTATCGAATCCATTCCTTTCTTTCTATTTTTCCCTATTTATATATTAAAATGAAAATGTTTACAGTCGCAATGCATCCCTTTCTTAGAGTCATCATTTTACCATAAATTGTAATTGCGTTCCTATAAATGAAGGAATCTCCATCTAAAGAGGGAATGCATGCAAAAAAGCCCGTGCACGAAGCACAGGCTCTTGCGGAGCGAATCAGCTGCAGTCACGGCTCTCTCAAAGAATACCGGCATTTGATAACGGTCTGGGCGGTATTTTAAACGGGCTTAATCGGACGTAAATCGGCCGCGGGCCCCGGTCATTTCCCGTAGGGCTTATCCTGGTAATAGAAGTTCGGGGATTTCCAGGTGTTCTCATACTTACTGTGAAAAATAGGCGTGGTCGCCGGGGATACCGGAGGAATCAGCCACGTCCAGTCTCCGGTTACTTCCCGCCTCGCCTGCACTTCCTGCTGCTCGAACAGCTGAAATTGCTGGGCTGCCGTATGATGATCGACAATGGAGACGCCGGCGCTGCGGTAGGAATGATACACGGCGGCATTCAGCTCGATCAGCGCGCGATCCTTCCAAAAGGTCGCATTCGAACCGGTATCGAGCCCCATGAGGGAAGCCGTCCGCGGAAGCAGGTTGTATCTGGTCTCGTCAGCCAGATTGCGGGCTCCGATTTCGGTTTCCATGTACCAGCCGTTAAAAGGGGCGGCGGGATAAGAGATGCCGCCGATTTCCAGCCGCATGTCGGCGATAATAGGAACGGCGTACCATTTCAGCCGCAACTCCTCGAACCCTGGCAGATCGGGATGACGGAGGGGAACCTCCAGCACGAGGTCGCGGGGAAGCTCGAACCACCGGGGAGCGTCGTCGCCGATTTGGATGACCAGCGGAAGCAGATCAAATTGCGTTCCTTCGCCCTCCCAGCCGAGCTCCCGGCAAATCTGTGTAAAGGGGATGGAGTTCGGGTCGCCGACCGGCCCGTTCTCCGTCTCGTAACCGGCGTAACGGATGAGCTGGTGGTTCCAGATGCGAACGGGACAGCTGCCGTCTTTCCCGGCGGGGGGGAGAACGGTGATGGCCGGACGGATTTTACCGTCATTCGTGGCAAAACGGATATGAGTAAGAAGAGCGTCGCGTACTTCTTCGAAGGTGCCGATATGACGGCCGTCAAATACGCTGAGCGTGTTCCAGAACAGACGGCCGATGCAGCGGTTGCTGTTGCGCCAGGCTAACTTGGCGCCGTATTCCAGTTCTTCCGGCCTATGTACGTAAGTGCCGGTTTCTTCGATTTGGGCGCGGACTTCGAGCCATCGTTCTTCGGCTTCCTTTTCGCTGTAACCCCATTCGCTGTAGCAGGTATAGAGGAAGGCGCGGGCTTTTTCCGCGATGTCGTTAGTTGAGTTCATTCGAATGCCTCCTTGGTTCAAGGATCGGCACGGGGTAGACCGTTAGTCCTTGCTAATTATGAGCGTAACACAAATTCGCGGACATAAATTCGACAGTTTTGGGAACGCGTGCGCTGCCCTGTCAGGATGTCTCCGGCGGCGGTTTTCATGCGGGAGGGAAGGGAGGGGGCCGCGATGACAAGCTGAACGGGGGGGAGCGGGGTTGTGACGCATGGGCGAACGGGGCAGGGCCCGGGCGGGCGCCTTCGAGCGAGCGGGATGCCGGGGAGCGGAGCAGGCAGGGCCGCCGGGTAGCGCAGTCGAACGAGCGGGTGCGAGGGAGCGGAGCTGTGGCGCAAGGGCGAACCGGGCGAGGGAGCCCGATAGGAGGCTGAGCGCGCGAGGAGCGCAGGATGTGCTCAGCGAAACGAGCCATGCGGTCGAGTGGGGCTGCAGCGCATATGCCCGCCGGATGGCGCCGTCTAGCGAGCGGGAGATCGGGAACGTTAAGCGGAGCGAGATCAGTGCCGGAGCGTCGGGCTAGGGCAGGGCCGCCGCGGCAAAAAGGCCGCTGTAACGTACCGGCGGCCCTTCCTTCACCCGCGCAGAGCAAAAGCTCCTGCGCGTTCATACATCGGTGACCGGCCCATATGGGTCCGGTACACCACGATCTCTTCCGCCTTCCAGGAGGCGGAAGGAGACTCGCCCGGCGCGTCCAGCAGTTCACGCGCCCATTTGCGCCCGCCTGTATAGCGGCGGGCGAGCGTGATGTGGGGCCGGTAGGGCCGATCTTCCGGCTCGAAGCCGAGCGACGAGCAGGCCGCCTCCACATCACGCTGCAGCCTTTGCAGGGCATCCAAATCGCCCTGCAGCCCGGCCCAGAGGATGCGCGGGGCATCCTTCGGGCCGAAGGTTCCCGCTCCCGCCGCGGTAAGCTCCAGCGGAGAATGAGCCCCTGCCGCTTGCTGGAGCAAGGGGGAGAGGGCGGGCAGCGTAGACAGAGGCGTGTCGCCGATAAACTTCAGCGTAATATGGAAATCCTCGGGATGAACCCATTTGTGGAAGGTGGTTCCTGAATCTCTCAGCCTCCCGGTCCAGCTCCTCAGATTTTCCCTGACGGGTCCGGACAGAGGAACGGCGACGAACAGGCGCTCTAACGGTTCGGTCATGTCGGATTTGCTCCTTTTGCGTAAGCTTCTTTTAATTTTGACGGAAAGGCCCGTATCCATGCAACTTTCTCTTGATGGTGCTGGCGAATACTGCTATCATAGCGATAAATCAAATGAAGCAGAGGGTGTGGAGAGAAAAATGGGAAACCGTGCTTACAATTTTAACGCCGGTCCGGCGGCTTTGCCGCTAGAAGTGCTGGAGCAGGCGCAGAAGGAATTTGTCGACTACCGCGGCATCGGCATGTCGATTATGGAAATTTCGCACCGCAGCGCAGAGTATGAAGCGGTGAACAAGGAAACGCAAAACCTGCTTAAAGAATTGTTCAGCATTCCGGACGGCTACAAAGTGCTTTTCCTCCAAGGCGGAGCAAGCACACAATTCACCATGATTCCCATGAATTTTCTGCAAGCCGGACAAACCGCGGCCTATGTTCAAAGCGGCGCGTGGGCGGACAAAGCGATCAAGGAAGCGAAGCTTTTCGGGGAAACCGCGGTTGCGGCGAGCTCGAAAGATCAGAAGTTCATGCGCATGCCGGATCTCGGTGCGCTCAACCTGTCCGATCAGACGGCTTATCTGCATGTCACGTCGAACGAAACCATCGAAGGCTCGCAGGTTCAAAGCTACCCGGACACCGGCAGCATTCCGCTCATCGCGGATATGTCCAGCGATATTCTCAGCCGTCCGGTCGACGTCTCGAAGTTCGGCCTGATTTACGCGGGCGCTCAGAAGAACCTGGGTCCTTCGGGTGTAACGGTCGTTATTTTGCGGGAGGATATGCTGGAGCGCGCGAATGCGAACCTGCCGACCATGTTCAGCTACGATACCCACGTGAAGAACGATTCGCTTTACAACACACCGCCGTCTTACTCGGTGTATATGATCAATCTGGTGCTGCACTGGATTAAACGCCAGGGCGGACTTGCCGCACTGGAGAAGACCAACCGCGACAAAACCGACCTGATTTACAACACCATCGATGCCAGCGGCGGTTTCTATCAAGGATGTGTCGATGTGGAGAGCCGTTCGAGAATGAACATCACGTTCCGTCTGCAATCGGAAGAGCTGGAGAAGCTGTTCGTCAAGGAGTCCCAGGCAAACGGATTTGTCGGGCTGAAAGGGCACCGCAGCGTCGGCGGACTGAGAGCCTCGACTTACAACGCGGTTCCTTACGAGTCGTGCCAGGCGCTCGCCCAGTTCATGAACGATTTCAGTAAACGCAACGGGTAGTTATTCCGTTTACAAACAGGCATCCTTCTTTATCATGACCGCAAAACGGGGCCCCGCAAAGGGCCTCGTTTTTTTTGCTGCCGGAATACGCCCCTGCCGGGAGAAGCCGCGGCGCTATCCTGGGAGGCGACAAGGCTGGGCTGGGCGCGATTTTCCCCAAAAACCGGAACACGAGCGGTAGAATCCTGCACGGTCTTAAACGTTCGCTTTGCAGGGATTGAACAAGCGCCTGAAAGTCGCGTGAGCTTTTGTCCCGGACCTCCCGCGAAGCGACTAACCAGGTCCGTAAATCCATAAAAAAGGAACGGCGGAATCATCCGCCGTTCCTTTTTACTCCTTCTGTACGCTACTTTTCCGGCGGCCCTTAGGCCAGGCTTTCTTTAATGGCGGGTTCGGTCAATTTGTAGCCGACGTTGCGAATGGTCATGATATATTCGGGTGTCCGTGCGTTGGCCTCGATTTTATCTCTAAGATGAGAAATGTGGACATCGACGATACGGGTGTCGCCGAGGAAGTGGTAGTCCCAGACGCCGTGCAATAGCTGCTGGCGGCTAAGTACTTTGCCTCTGTGCTTGCAGAGGAACACAAGCAGCTCGAATTCTTTGGGGGTCAGATCAACCGGCTTGCCCGCGCAGGTCACCTCGCGCTGATCGGGACGGATGCTGAGCTGGCCGATCGTGATCGGAGCTTCTTCGCCCGAGGCGGGAAGGGTCTGGATGCGCCGGATGATCGCCTGAATGCGGGAAATCAGCTCCTGCGGACTGAAAGGCTTGGTCATATAATCGTCGGCACCGTTATCCAGTCCGGCGATTTTATCCGATAAATCCTGCATGGCGGTGAGCATAATGATCGGAACGAGGTTGTTCTGGCTGCGCAGCTTGCGGCAGACCTGCAAGCCGTCCATTTTGGGCAGCATCAGGTCGAGAACGATAATGTCGGGACGGAACTGGCCAATGACGTCAAATACAGCTTCACCGTCATATACACACTGGACTTCGAAGCCTACGAGCTTCAGATTGAACTCGATGAGCATGGAGATCGAAGGTTCGTCATCTACGACTAGCACTTTTTTCTTCATGAATCGGTCTCCTTTGGGTTCGGTTATTAGCTCTATTATCGCACCTATGTATCACGGTCATATTAAGAACACGTAAAACGAGTGTTAAAATTGCGGAGCGGAAAGTGGTATACTAGCAGAGGAAAGAGGTGAACGTGCAGCATGGCTTTTCACATCGTATTGGTTGAACCCGAAATTCCGGCGAATACGGGCAATATTTCCCGGACCTGCGCAGCGACAGGAACTTACCTGCATCTGGTGCGGCCGCTCGGATTTTCAACGGACGACAAAACACTGAAACGGGCAGGGCTCGACTACTGGCATTCCGTCAAACTGGAATATCACGATTCTTTTGAAGAGATCAAAGAGAAATATGCCGGAAGCCGGTTCTTTTTTGCCACCACGAAAACGGATAAGCGGTATACGGATTTCGAGTTCCGCGACGGCGATTTTTTCGTTTTCGGCCGAGAGACGAAAGGGCTCCCGCCCGAAATTCTGGAGGCTCATCCCGGCCAGACCATGAGAATGCCGATGTCGGATGCGGTCCGCTCGCTGAACTTGTCGAATTCGGCGGCTATCGTCCTGTTCGAGGCGCTCCGCCAGAACGATTTTCCGGGACTCCGGTAAACAGGTACAAAAAACCCTAAGGAGAAGGGAACCAGCCCTCTTCTCAGGGTCTCCTGAATACACCCAAACTTAAACGCTCTTGTTGACATAGATTATGGTAAGCATTCCTTCTACATGAACGGTCTTCGATTTTCGAAGATCGTTTTTTTCTTTTAAAAAATCCAGGAGATCCAGTAAGCGAGAAAGACCAGCGTGAAGAGCAGGGTAACGGGAATGACCGTGATTGTCACTTTCAGATACTGGCTCCAGGTCAGCTCGACCTTGCCGGTTTTCAGAATATGCATCCACATCAGGGTGGCAAGCGTTCCTATGGGGAGAAGAAGAGAACCGATATCGCTGCCGATGACGCTGGCCAGGTAAGAGATTTTGAGCGTCAGCGGATCGAGCCCCATATGCGTTAACGTAAGCGTCCCGATCATCAGTGCGGGATGGTTGTTGAAGATGTTGGAGAGCAGGCTCAGGAGGGTGCCCATCAGCACGCTGGCATGAAGCAGGCTTCCGCTTACTATCGGTTCCAGCAGCCGGATCAGCAGGTTCGTCAAGCCGATATTGTGCAGTCCGTAAATGATGATATACATACTGAAAGCGAACAGAAGAATGTTCCACGGTGTTTTACGGATCATGTCGGCCGGAGAAATTTTCAGCCGGTACCACCGCCAGGCCAGCAGGAGAGCGGAACCGATGACGGCCATAGCGGGAACGGGAAAGTGGATGTAGGAGGCGGCAAACAAGCTTAGACGCACGCCGAATACGAAGAGGAGAATGTTCCGCATAAACCGGGCCCGCTGTCCGTCGTCCAAGTCGGAAGGACTGCTTTTGAGCGGATGGTTACCGATGCCGGGCGCCGTGTATTTCCAGGAACCGGGTCTCAGGACGGGAATGGTTTTGGGCAATATCTTGTAGAAGTTCATGAACAGCAGCAGAGCCAGCAGAACGAGTCCGAGAGAGGCGGGAATGAACATCATGGCCGTGTGCATGTAGAGGTCCATATCGACCATTTTTAACGCGATGAGGTTGACGATATTGCTGACTCCGATAGGCGCGCTCGAAGCCGTTGCGATCAAGGCCCCGGACAGCAGGTAGGGAATTTTCTGATGATTTTTGAGCTTGAGGTTGCGGAGCAGCATGAGCAGAATCGGAGTCGTAATGAGGATGCTGCCGTCGTTATTGACGAAGAGCGTCATCAGAAAGCAGAACAGGTTCGTGTACCAGAACAGCCGGATGCCGGAGCCTTGCGCTTTCTCCGATAATTTCTCCGCCGCCCATTGAAAAAAACCGAAGCTTTCGAGAACGATGGCCATCACAATGGTGGCCATAATCGTAACGGCGGCTCCGCCGATCGTTTCGGTAATGCTGCCCAGGCCGGCCAGAGAAACGCTGCCGCTCAGCAGGATAATCAGAGCCCCGACGGATGCGGGAATGGCTTCGTTAATGTCCGGTCGCCAGAAAATAAACAAGAGAGTGCCGAGAAATGTGAGAACGGTTATCGGGATAAGGAATTCATCCATGTCTGATTTCACCTCCCTTCTTTCCGAAAAGAAGGACCTTGCGAACGGAAACTAGCTTCCCTAGTTTTTTTCCCTCCTTTATACTTGTCTGCTATATTTAGTTGTAATGTATGATATGTTTATGGAGGATGGCAGGAACTAAGCTTTATCCTAATTTCACCAGTTTCAACGATTCCCTCTCCTTGACAAATGGTTTGAAGGGGCAGATGGTTGGTCGTGACAGTTGAAAGGCCGGATGTTTCCCGGTGTGGATAAACGGGATTTCGTGACGGGCGGAGGTGGGCCGGAAGGTTCATTTCGAATTTCGGGAAAACCGGGGAGTCCGGGATTCGGTGCGGGATGGTATGAGTCTAAAGCAGCAGTCCGGTGTCCGCGGAAAGAGAGTCCGGGCGGCTTTTGCCCAAAATCTTCTAGGCGTATAGGCGTATCCGGGGCTAGTTTGCAAGCCGGACAAAGGTTCTTTTGCTCTGGTGCTTAGGAATCTTGTAATCTTCCCCGTTTTGTATCCCCGAATAAAAAGAATATAACGAAGTTAGAAGGAATTAGCAGAAATTTGGCGAATAAAAACGGGTATAGATTGTAAAGCCGATTATACTTCGGTGAAATGAGGTGAGTGGCACAATGATGAAACCAGCTGGAGTTGTCCGTAAAGTGGATCAGCTTGGACGTATCGTATTACCTAAATCGCTGCGTAAAAGATATCAAATGAACGAAGGCGATCCGGTCGAAATTTTAGTACAAGGGGACCATATTATCCTAGAGAGATACCGCCCTAAATGCGTGTTCTGCGGAGAGATGGACCATGTCAACGAATTTAAAGAGCGTCACATCTGTTCCAATTGTCTGGGCGAAATGAACGCAATGAAACAGCCGAGAGTCTAGTTTTAGGGCTTATTTCCTATTTTTCGCCAGGCAGATTTAACACACGAGTTGAAAAGCGCCGTTTCCTTCGGGAGACGGCGTTTTTTCATGGTCCCGCCTTTTTTTCGCCCCCTAAAAGCAAGAGGATATGGTAAAATCAGGGCAGATCTTTCAGATGGGGAAAAGAAGGAGAGAGAGCCGTGATAAACATAGACGGTATAGGGTTCGGAGACGGACCGGGGATGTTCGGTCTAATATCGGCGTTGTTCCCGATTATTTTCATCGCCATTCTGGCGTTTATCGGATTTACCCTGGTGAGAAGCATCCTGCAGTGGAACCACAACAACAAACAACCGGTACTTACGGTAGAAGCGCGGGTCGCCACGAAGCGCACGCAGGTATCCCACCATCATTCGGCTTCGAACGAATCCATGCACAGCCACTCCACGGACACGGCCTACTTCGTCACATTCGAGGTGGAGAGCGGCGACCGGATCGAGTTTCGTATAAGCGGGTCCGAATACGGCCAACTTGTGGACGGGGACATGGGGAAGCTGAATTTTCAGGGTACCCGGTATCTCGGTTTTGCGCGGCACCGGGTGGTAAGTTATCCATAGGCCTTGGCGGCTGGACTCCGGGGAAGAGTGAATAAATTAAAGGAGCTGAGAAATCAGCTCCTTTTTGCTAGGTTAATTCTTTTTCAATACCGGCAATCATTTCGAAAGCTCCGTCGGATTTGTTGGAACAGACCACGATAGACCGTGACTCTGTGGGATAATAAACCGACCTGAAGTTCACGCCCGGGTCATACCCCATTAAAATATATTTCTCTACATCCTGCCGCCGAAGTTTCATTCGCAGCCCGTATCCGTAGTAAATATCGTTGTTTACATGCATATGGGGCTGCAGCAGCATAGAGGTCGTTTCTTCGTTTAATAATTCAAATTTCATTAAACTTTCCCAGAATTTCATCATATCCGGTGCCGTTACATAAGCCCCGCCGTCCGGGCCGCCTTTTGCGGGAAGCGAGAATACATTGGTTTTCCAGCTTCCGTCTTCATGATCGATATAGCCGGCTGCCGTACGTTCCGGCAAACAATCGGCTTCAAAGTATCCGGAATCCGTCATGTCCGCTTCGGCAAAAATAAATGTCTCTACATAGTCGCTGAAGGGAAGCCCGCTCAGGTGTTCAACAACCAGTCCTAAAACAATATAGCCTCCGTTGTTGTAATGGAAAACATGACCCGCCTCATGCTTCATCTTCTTTTCCGCAAATAAGGGGAGGAAGTCCTGAGGGCGTCTAACGCGGTACATGGGATAATGAGTCCATAAGTCTTCGAAATTGTCCATGATCTCTTCATCGAAATAATCGGGTATTCCTGAAGTATGCGTCAACAAATGATGAATGGTTATGTTTTTATCAACATTTTTAAACTCAAAAGGGAGACAGTCCCGCAGCTTGGAATCGAAAGAGAGTTGCCCTTTCTCCACTAGTTGGCAGATCGCTACGGCTGTGAAAAGCTTGCTTCCGGATGCTATCCCGAAGCGGGTATCTGCCCGGTTAAGGCTGCCTTCGGAACGGTTGGCATAGCCGCCGCTGAAGGCAGTGAGAATTTCTTCCTTGTTTCTCGCAAGGGCTGTACCGGAAAACCCGGTCGCCTCTCTAAGTGCTTGCATAGACTTGCTGATGATTTCTTTCATGCCGTTTCCTCCGCTCTTGTGCATGGAACGGTATCGTTCCCACGCCTCCTTATTCCCATAAAAAAATCCCCACCGCAGCCGGACAGAACAAGAAATTCATTCTGTTGGCTATAGTGGGGATCATTTCATATCCAGGGCTTTCATTTGTCCGCATTACGGGCGGACCTTACAGGCCTTTGGTTTTATCCTCGTTGTACGAAGATGTGAAGATGGCCACGATAAACATGGTAAGCACTGCAATAATGATCCAGAAAGCATGAGACATCCAATCGCACCTCCAAGTAAACATACGTTAGCCTAATTATACCCAATCGTCATTCAAAAGAAAATGACAAAAATGTGAACAAGCCTTTACATCATCGGCTGATTGGCTTTCCGGTATTCATTCGGGGAGCAGCCGGTCACTTTTTTGAACACTTTGCTGAAATATTTCTCGTCGCTGTAGCCGGCCATTTCACTGACCTGGGAAATCCGCAGGTTGGGATTCATCATGAGCAGCTTCGCTTTGTCGATACGGATAGCGCCCAGATAGTCGGAAAGATTCGTCCCGAACTCCTGCTTGAATTTGCGCGATATATATTCGCGGGAGAGGAAGAAACGGCCGGCGATATCCTGCAGCGAAATTTCCTCATGATAATGCGTCTGCAAGTATTTCGCAATGTCGTAGATGACGTTCTTCTCGCGATGCTGCCTTTTCAGCAGATGCTTCGAAAGCTGGACGAACGAATGCGTCAGCTCCTGCTGCCAGTCGGCAAGCGAGAGCGTGCCCTGCTCGTTCAGCGGGACGATGGTCTGCCCGTTCCCGGCCTCCGAGCGCACCTCCGCGAGCAGCTCTTCGGGACCGTCCGGGAAGAAGTCCTCGATCCACCGGCCCCGCATGGTGTCCGCCTCGCGGCGCCACTGCTCGATCTGCTCGAGTGTAATGGCGCTCAGGCTGCGCACGCCGTCGAACCACGCCTGCACGGCGGAGGTGATCTCTTCGGCGCTGCCGCTGCGGATCGCCGTCCGGATCACATCCTCGAAGTCGCTGAACCGCAGCCGCCTGGGCTGAATCCCTTCGGGCCGGACAGCCTCGTGAATCCAGCCGGCGCGGCTGAGCAGATTGCGCTGGCGCAGCGCGTCGCGGGCTTCGCGGTAAGCCGCCGGGAGGCCGTCCGGGAAGGCGTGCAGCCCGCTTAGCCCGAAGTCGAGCCGGCTGTGCAGGGCGGTCCGGATGCCTTCGTTGATATCCCCGAGCAGGGTGGGGACTTTGTCCGGCTCGCCCCAGACCAGGAGCACGATCTCGTTGGAGCTCCAGTAGCGGAAGGCGGCTCCGCGGCTGCGGCAGTGCAGAAACTCGTTGCAGATGTTGATCAGCGAGAAGAAGAGCAGGTCCGTGTTGCGGCCGAATTTGTTCTTCAGCTTCGTCTCCATCGTGACCATGCTGAGGATGGCGATGCGGCACATGTCCGTTCCCGCCGAAAGCCCCCATTCGGCCTGGAGATCCCGGACGGCGCCCGGATTCTGGGCGGGCTCGTCGAGCAGCCCGGACAACTGCCGGTCCCAGTAGACCGGCTTGATACGGTTCATCTCGATGTTCCGCTCCACGCTCCGGGACCGTTCATGCTCTTCTTTCTTCCAGCTGGCCACCGCCTTGGCCAGCGCCTCGTTGACCTGATCCGGATCGATCGGCTTCAGGATATAGTCGGTTCCGCCGTATTGGATCGTATGGCGGACGAGGGCGAAATCATCGTGGCCGCTGATTACGATCGATTTGGCGGAGGGCTCGTTGGCCTGCAGCCATTGGAGCAGCTCCACGCCGCCCCTTACCGGCATCATCATATCCGTGATGATGATCCGGGGCTTCTCGCGCCCGATCACTTCGATGGCTTCTTCTCCGTTTTCCGCCTCGAATACCTCTGTGATGCCGTGTTCTTCCCATTTGATTAGCATCCGCAGGGCATTGCGGACGTGTTTCTCATCGTCTACGAGTAATGCGATCATGTTGTTGTATCCTCCCCGAGCGGAATGCGCATCGTAATCCGGACGCCGTGCGGGTCCGTATTTTCAAGTGTCAGCGAAGCTCGCGGATCGAAGTAAAGGCGCAGTCTCGTCCTCACGCTGCCGATCCCGATTCCGCCTTCTTCGTCCATCCCGGTCTCCTCGCGCATAACGGCAAGTCCGGCTTGCAGTTCCGTGAGCTTGTCCTCCGGGATGCCGCGTCCGTTGTCCTCGACTTCCACGAAGAGGACGGGCTGAGCGAAGGTTCCGCCGCCGGGAGCGGCCGAAACCTGAGCCGCCATTGCCGCGGAATCTTCGTCCGTCCGGGATTCCGGCGCGTTTCTCAGAGCGGCGCCGGCTGCGGGTCCGCTCTCTGCGCCGATCCCTTCTGGCCCCGCTTCTCCGTCCGGTTCGGGAGGGACCCCGTCGGGTCTCGTCCCACCGCCGGGTTCAAGCCGGGCCCGCACTGTCAGTTGGCCGGGTCCGAGCTTCGGATCGAAGCCGTGCTTGAAATAATTTTCGACCAGCGGTTGAATGATCATCTTCGGAACCTCTATCCCGAGGACGGCTTCGTCCAGCTCGAAGTCCGTGTTGAATTTGCCCTCGAACCGCTCCTTCTGGAGCTCCAGATACGCTTTCACATGGCCGATTTCCATGGAGAGAGGGACGGCTTCCTGGTTCGTGTTCATGCTGTAGCGCATCATTTTCGCCAGCGAGTTGATCAGCGCGTAGATGCGCGGAACGTTATGCTGGAGAGCCAGCGTACCGATGGACTGCAGCGCGTTGTTCATGAAATGCGGGTTGATCTGGGCCTGCAGCGCCTTCAACTGGTTCGTTTTATTGGCGATGTTCAGCCTATACTCCCGCAGAATCAGGTTGTTGATCGTCTCCATCATCGTGCGGAACCGGCGGACCAGGATGCCGATTTCGTCTTGGCCTTCGCCGTCTACGCGGGCCGTCAGATTACCGGCCTGGATCTGGTTGATCGTTCCGATCAGTTTTTTGATCGGAGCGGTAATGCGGATCGTCACGAACAAAGTGGCCGCAATGACAAGCAGCAGGGAAACCGCCGCGATGATGATATTGATCTGGGTCAGGCTCCGCGCCCCTTCATACAAATAGCTGTGCGGGATTTCCTTCACGAGCGTCCACTTCATGTAAGGGGTGTCCATTTTTTCGTACAAATAAACCGACTTGTTCATTTCCAGCTGGCCGCGCGTTTCCTGCGAATCCAGAACCGGGCCCGTCCAGGCACTGGCAAGGGGCTTGCCGATCAGGTCGTTGTCTCCGGAATAAACGACCACGCCCGACTGGTCGAGCAGGTATAGACGTTCATGCCGCTTGTTGAAAAGCTGGTCGGCAATGTCCTGAATCGCCTCCAGTTTGATATCGATGGACAAAGTTCCCAGCCATTCCGTCGTCGGGACGTTGTAGATGGCCCGGTGTAATGTTATGACGGGGCGGGGGTCATAATAAGGTGGACTTTGCCCCAGGCCGTATATGGAACTCATGTGCGTAGGCTCCACGACGGAAGAGAGGTTGCCGGTCGTATAAGGCTCGCTGAAATTATCCGTATCGTAGCCGCGCTTCGGGATGTCCCCGATGAGCAGCGTAGATCTGCGGGTTTTTGCCATATAGAAATAGATCTGGTAAATGCCGTCCACGGAGTGAGTCAGATTTTGCAGCAGGGTATAGGTCTGGGCCTCGTTCGTATAATCATGCACATTCCGCCGGAGCATCAGAAGAATGTTCGGATCGTTATAGAGGGAAAGCGAGTTGCGGTTCAGCGTGTCCATGTACGCCTGTACATTCGTTTTGCCCTGGTAAATCAGATTCGCGTTCTCCTGAATCAGCTTGGTTCCGACCGAACGGGTGGTGTAGAAGTACGTGACGATCATGGAGATCACGATCGGAATGACGGTTGCGACCAGCATGAGCAGGATGAGGCGTGTACGAATGCTGCTTTTGTTCATCGGGCAGACTCCTCAGATCAATATATTCCACCTAACGGTTCACCTCGTGCGGTAGTGGGGAGCGGGTGGAGCGCCCTATACTAAATACACAACCTTCCGTAGAAAAAGGAGGAAGACAGATGCATAAGCGTTCATCGCAATGGGGTCAGCAATTATTTTTTCTCGGACCTGCGGTCCTGTTCTTTACCCTGATCCTTATCATCCCTTTCCTGCTCGGCATGTACTACTCGTTCACGAACTGGAACGGGGTGTCCGGCGAAGTCAGTTGGGTAGGCTTTGATAATTTTAAAAGAATCTTTACCGGGGATCAAGATTTCTGGAGTGCGTTCTGGTTTACCGTCCGGTTTACGATCGTGGGCGTCGTGCTGTCCAACCTGGTCGGATTCGTTCTGGCGTATCTGCTGACGAGACCGCTGAAGACCCGGAATTTCCTGAGAACGATTTTCTTTATGCCGAACGTAATCGGCGGGCTTCTTCTCGGTTTTATCTGGCAATTTATTTTTGTAAAAGGATTCTCCGCTATCGGCGAAATGACGGGAATCGGCTTCTTCAACCTTCCGTGGCTCGGGGATGCCACCACTGCCTTCTGGGGCATTGTCATCGTGTTCGTCTGGCAGACAGCCGGGTATCTGATGGTCATTTACATCGCGGCTTTCAGCAACGTGCCCAGAGACGTCATCGAAGCGGCGCAGATCGACGGAGCTACGCAGGGACAAGTCCTGCGTTCCATTATGATTCCGCTTATCATGTCGGCCGTTACCGTCTGCCTGTTCCTCGCCATCTCGTGGACGTTCAAAATGTTCGATCTTAACTTGTCGCTGACGAAAGGCGGACCTTTCCGCTCGACCGAATCCGTTGCGATGAATATTTACAGCGAAGCGTTCCAGAACAACCGGTACGGTCTCGGAACAGCCAAGGCGCTGGTGTTCTTCATCGTCGTCGCGGTCATTACCTGGCTGCAGGTCCGTTTCACGAAAAGCAAGGAGGTCGAAGCGTAAATGGAAGCACAGAACCGTTACTCCGGGCGTGTGTTTGCCGCCGAAATCGTAACGTTTGTCCTCGCTCTTCTATTCCTTGTCCCGTTTTACTTCCTTCTCGTGAACTCCGTGAAAAGCTTCGGCGACCTGCTTTCCAATGCCGCCAGCTGGCCGGAATCGTTTCACTTCGAGAATTACAAGCGGGCCTGGAGCATCACCAAATTCCCGACCGTCTTCTGGAACTCTCTGATCGTGACCGTGATCAGCAACATCGGCATCGCGCTCATCAGCGCCATGGCGGCTTACCGGCTGGTGCGGTATAAAAGCCGCATCAACCAAATCCTGTTCGGCATGTTCGTGGCCGCGATGGTCATCCCATTCCAGTCGATCATGATTCCGCTCGTGAAGGTCCTCTCCGGCGTAGGCCTGATGGACAGCCTGTGGGGCCTGATCATCTGCTACCTGGGATTCGGGGCGCCGATGGCCATCTTCCTCTTCCACGGATTCGTGAAATCGATTCCTTTGGAGATCGAGGAGTCGGCTGTCGTGGACGGAACGTCTCCTTACGGCGTGTTCTGGCGCATCGTGCTGCCGCTGCTTAAGCCGATGTTCGTAACCGTCATCATTCTCAATGCTCTCTGGACGTGGAACGACTATCTGCTGCCGTCGCTCGTTCTGCAAGATCAATCCCTGCGGACCATTCCGCTGGCCACGTTCTCGTTCTTCGGCCAGTATATGAAGCAGTGGGATCTGGCTCTGCCGGCGCTCGTGCTCGGCATTACGCCGATCATCATTTTCTTCCTGGCCATGCAGCGCTATATTATCGAAGGAATTACGGCCGGATCGGTTAAAGGCTGAGTGAGGATCGGACAAAGCATGTGAGGTCAATTTGTTCCACTCAACAGATCAACAGCCTCCGTGTTAACGGCTCTATCCGGTCTATATAATGAAGAGGTCACCCAGAAAGACGTAAGACCATAAAGGGAGGTTTCACTATGAAAAAGCTTTCTACACTCGCACTCGTTTCCGTATTCGCGATGTCCACCGTGCTCGCAGGCTGCGGAAGCGGCGATTCCGGTAAAATCGCGGAAGGCGGCAATGCGGCCGAGGGCGGAACGAAAACGATTAAAATCTTTCAATTTAAAGTCGAAATCGCGGAAGCGTTGAACAAAGTCAAAGCGGAATACGAAAAAACGCATCCCGGCGTGAAGCTGGACATCCAGACCGTAGGCGGAGGCGCGGATTACGGTGCGGCGCTCAAAGCGAAGTTTGCGGGTGGCGATACGCCGGACATTTTCAATAACGGCGGCTTCCAGGAAATGAACACGTGGATGGAGCATCTCGAAGATCTCTCCGACCAGCCTTGGGTAAAAGATCTTGTTCCGGTTGCGAAAGAACCGATGACCAAGGACGGTAAAATCTACGGTCAGCCAATGGGACTGGAAGGCTACGGCTTTATATACAACAAGGACCTGTTCAAAAAAGCCGGCATCACCGAGCTTCCGAAAACGCTCTCCCAGCTGGACGAAGCCTCGAAGAAACTTCAGGCGGCGGGCATCACGCCTTTCGCGAACGGCTACCAGGAATGGTGGGTGCTGGGCAACCATACGCTTAACGTCGCGTTCGCCAACCAGCCGGATTCCAACAAATTTATTGCCGGTCTGAACGCCGGAACCGAGAAATTCAAGGGCAACCCGGTCTTCGAGCAGTGGACCAAGATGGTGGATCTGACCCTGAAATACAGCAATAAAAATCCGCTGACGACCGACTACAACACGCAGGTCACGCTGTTCGCGAATGGCCAGGCCGCTATGATGCAGCAGGGCAACTGGACGCAAGTCCAGATCGACGGCATCAACAAAGACCTGAGCATCGGCATTCTTCCGATGCCGATCGGCGACGACGCGGCCCAAACGGACAAGCTTTATGTGGGCGTTCCGAACAACTGGGTCATCAACAAGAACTCCAAAGTCAAAGCCGAAGCCAAGGAATTTTTGAACTGGCTCGTATCCTCCGATGCCGGCAAAACTTTTATCACCCAAGACTTCAAATTCATTCCGGCCTTCACGAACATCGAAGCCAAAGCCGAAGATCTCGGCGACCTGGCCGCGGATATTATGACGTACAGCAAGGAGAACAAAGTTCTGGGCTGGAACTCCTCCAAGTATCCGGAAGGCGCCATGCAGGAATTCGGAGCTACCATGCAGGCTTATGTGGCCGGCAAGAAAACGAAGGATCAGATGTTCGACGACTTCCAGAAAACGTGGGATAACCTTAAAGGGAAAACCGCGCAGTAAGGAAAAAGCAGAGGAGACGCTTGCGATGTGAATCGCAGGCGTTTTTTTGTGTGTGGTAAAGCTCGCGGATGTATGGCGGGGAGTGGCTCCCATAAGCGAATTAAACGTAGTGAAATGCACAGAATTGTAGTGGGCGAGTTGGGAGAACGGGGATAAGTGAATGAGCGGGAGGACAGGCGGGGAGACATAGCCAAGAGGAAATGAAGGGAAAACGAAGGAAGAATGAGGCGGAATTGATGGGTGAATGAAGGGAGACAAAGAGGAGAGTGAATGAAGAACGAAGGGGAAACGAAGAGGAGAGTGAAGGAAAACCAGTAAACGGAGGAAAAGCGGTCCCTTATCCGTAAGGGTACCGCTTTTGGTTATTCGGGACCATGCCCTCGTGTAACGGCCCAGAAGAGAAGGGCCAGCCCGCTGACGGCAGCCCCGAAAAGGCACACTCCGTTCCAGCCGGCGGCGGCGTACAAGCCTGTCGAAGCAATCGCTCCGGTGGCGCTGCCGAGCGAGTAGAAGATCATGTATCCGGCAGTCAACCGGCTGCGTGCTTCTGGACGTACGGTGAAGATCAGGCTCTGGTTCGTCACATGGACGGCCTGTACGGCAAGGTCCAGCAGAATCACGCCAACGACCGCGGCCGCAAGTGAATGGGGCGTGAAGCCGATGAAGCCCCAGGACGCCAGCAGCAGAACAAGCGCCATGCCGGTGGTGCGTTGTCCCAGGCCCCGGTCGGCCAGCCTGCCCGCTTTGGCGGCGGCTAAAGCTCCGGCTGCTCCGGCAAGGCCGAACGCCCCGACGGCCGTATGGGAAAGCGACAGCGGAGGCGCGCTGAGAGGAAGGACAAGTGCGGTCCACAGGGTGCTGAATACGGTAAAGATCAGGAAAGCCAGTACAGCGCGTATCCGCAGCAGGCGCTCTTCCGCAAACAAAGTGAAAACCGACCGGAGCAGCTGCGGATAAGAGAGCGCCGTCTTCTTGTATAGGACATCCGGCAATACCCGGTACAGGGCGGCTCCCGTAACGAACATCAGCAGCGCCGAGGTGAGATAAACCGACCTCCAGCCGGCCAGGTCCGTCAGGGTGCCGGCGAAGGTCCGAGCGAGAAGGATACCGATTACGATGCCGCTCTGCACGACTCCTACGAGACGTCCCCGTTCAGCGGGGGAAGCGAGGGTGGAGGCGTAAGCGACAAGCACTTGAGTCACGACGGCGAGCAGTCCGACTGCGGCCATTCCGGCCAGAAGTACCGGAGCGGAAGGAGCGGTGCCGACAATCAGGAGAGCCCCGGCAGCCAGCAGCATTTGAACGGCAATCAGCCGCCGCCGGTTAAGCAGATCGCCGAGGGGGACGAGCAGCAGCAGGCCCAGAGCGTAACAAATCTGCGTTACGGTAACGACAAGGCCGACAGCGGCGGGAGCTACACCGAATTCCGCCGCCAGAGCGTCGAGCAGAGGCTGCGCGTAGTAAATGTTGGCCACGGCGAGTCCGCATGCGGCCGAAAAAAGCAGCGCCTTCGATGCGGACAGAGAAGACGGTGCCGAAGTCTGGGCGGGGAATGAGGCTGATGACGAAGCCGGATGGGATTCCGAATCCGCGGACAAGGCCCGTGGCGATGCCGGTGCGGGTACCAAAGCTGAGGGCAAGGCTGCTCCCGGTGACGGTTCCGAAACCGGCGCCGATATCTGATCCTGAGCGGGAGCCTCCGTCTCTGTCTGGATCGGGATGGAAGCTTCTCCGACCGGTGTGGCTGACGCGTCTTTCGGACCGGATGCTCCAGCCTCTTGACCGGCCGGGTTACTGATTTTGCAGGGGGTAACCATAGTTCATTCCTCTCCTTTTAGAGAATTAGAAATCATAAAATACCAATTGGTACATAATGATTGTTAAATTACCAGTAAACGATGTATCTGTCAAGGACAATTACGGATACAGCAGAAATTAGAAACAGCAGGAAAAGGATGCTTTTATTCAGTAATGCTAGAGATAGGAGTAAAAGTGACCTATGATTTATTGACAAGAAACAGCATGAAAACTAAAATGATAATATACCGAACGATATATTAAAGGGGGTGTTCAAATGGTCCGGCAGAGAGAATTCGATGAGGAGACGGCCTTGGAAGCGGCGATGCAGCTTTTTTGGGAAAAAGGATACGAGGCCGCTTCGTTAACCGAATTAACGGCAAGAATGGGTATACAACGGCCGAGCATGTATGCCGCTTTCGGCAGCAAAAAGGAGTTGTTCGAGGCCGCTCTGCGCAAATATACACAGGTTCACGCCGCCCGCGTCCGGGCCAAACTGCACAGTCGCGCTTCCGTAAAAGACGCCTTCCGCGCTTTGTTCGAAGGAATTGTAGCGGATGAATACGAGGGAAGCCTGAACCGGGGATGTTTCAGCATTAACACAATGGTGGAGCTGGCGCCCCACGACGAGAAATTCGAGATTCTGACAAGGGAGCATCAGCTGTACCTTTCGGTTATTTTCCAGGAAACGATCGAACGGGGGATACGCTCCGGCGAGCTGGATTCTGCTCTTCAGGCAAGGGGTGCGGCCCAGGTCCTGCTTGTGTCGCTGATCGGGCTTACCGTCATGCTGAAATCCCGTCCTGACAGGCAGTTCGCCGAGAACACGGTAGAGACACTGCTTACTTTGCTTCGCTGACGGTTTGAAAAAAAACAGACGTACCACACCGCTCGCAGCTCCCAAGCATGCGGTGTGGCGCCGGAAAAAGGCCGCCTGATCCGGCTGAGAGTGTAATCGAACCGATTACATTTCGTAAGCGAAGGGTATAGTAAAGAGGAGGTTTAACGTCGTTTAACTTGTCTTTCTACTAGTAAAGAAGGTGACTTATGACATACGATTCGATTATTGTCGGCGGAGGCATTGCGGGGCTGCAGGCGGCCATCCAGCTTGGACGCTACGGCCATCGCGTCCTGGTTATTGACGCGGGTTACGGCCGTTCTACCCTGTGCGCCAACTACCACAACGTGCTCGGTTACCCGGACGGGATATCCGGCGAAGAGCTGCGCCGCACGGGACGGGGCCAGGCCGAGTCGGTCGGTGCCGAGTTCGCCGAAGGACTGGCCGTCCGGCTGGCAGGCTCGCTGGAGTCCGGTTTCCGCGTCGGCGTGCGGAGGCTGCGGCCGGACGAGCGGGGCGGTGGGCATCCGCTGGCGGCGCACGATCCCGGCGGACGGGGGCTGCCCGGCGTGTCCGGGGCCGAGCCGGACACCGAATACACCGGTGCCACGCTGCTGCTGGCTACCGGTGTGATGGACCGCTTCCCGGAGCTGCCGGGGCTGCGGGAATGCCTCGGACATACGGTGTACGTATGTCCGGACTGCGACGGCCACGAGGTGGCGGGCCGCCGCACGCTCGTGCTGGGCGCGGGCAATCCCGGCGCCGGCATGGCTTTGACCCTGCGTCCGCGGACGGACCGGCTCACGTTCGTGAATCACGAACGGAGCCCCGTTAACGCGGATCTGCAGGAGAAGCTGGAGCGCGCCGGTATCGGCACCGTCGCCGGACCGATTGCCTCCATCCTGGAGGATGGAGGCAGGATCGGCGGCGTGAAGCTGCCCGGCGGCGAGACGCTGTCCGCCGAGAGAGGATTTCTCGGCTTCGGCGGCAATGCCGTCCATTCCGGTCTCGCCGCGCAGCTTGGCGTGGAACGGATGGAGAACGGCCATCTGCTGGCCGACCCGCGCAGCAAGGAAACGAACATCCCCGGCGTTTACGTGGCCGGAGATATCGGCGTACATGCGGAACAGCTTACCGTCGCGATGGGCGAAGGCGCCATGGCGGCCATCTGGATGAACAAAGCGATCCGCAAGAAGAACAACTGACCGCACGACAAAGGCGGAGGACGGCACCTGTCAGACAGGAGGCCGGTCCCTCCGTCTTTTTTTAGTGCCCGGCGGCGTGGAAGGCTAAGATTACGTGAGAGTTCGACGTGGCGTGAGGCGAGGTGACGTGACGTACGTGACGATCCTGCCGATTCCTTTTTTCGATAAAAAAGTTTCAAAAGAAGGTTGTAAAAGCCGGGCTCTGTTCGCCTTATTAAGTGAAGGAGCAAGGCCGTGCCTTTTTTCAAGGCTCAGGCCGTCCTGCGGGAAACGCGGGGATCAGCTCCTACCTTTGAATGAACCCGAGGAGGAACAAATCTATGGCGGAGTATGCGAAAATTTTACGGTGGACCAAGAGCGATGCGGTTTACGGTCTGAAAACGAATATTCAGCTGCCTTCCGGCGCATCGGTCGGAACGACCGGCGGTTTTATTAACTTTTATTTGGGCGTTTACGGGTCCAATACGAATTACGAGTGCGGCCTGTCCACGAACTATACGGAAGCGCAGAACGGCAAATGGCACTGGTTCTGGAACACGGGAGCCGCCAATGACGGCGGGGCCTTCAATCTTGCGGCCGGAAGCACCGTGCCCATCGAGCTGTCCGTCAACAGTTCGAACAAGCTGGACTTCAAAGTAAACGGCACCGTGGTGAAAACTTTTGCCGGCGCGACGGGCTCTTTCGGTTCGCTTACGAGTGCGCGGCTGGTAGTCGCGGCCTGCGACCGGTCGTTTACGACGATTCCGAATCCCCTGCCGAATTGGAATACGCTTCACAATCAGGTCGTATGCAGCGGCATCAGCTTCCGGAGCAGCGCGGGTGCCTGGACGATAATGTCCTCTGCGAACTCGACACCGCCGTCTTCAACCACATTCTGGCCGGACGGCTACACCCATACGGGAACACCGGCCGATTACACCAAGGTCGTGTCCACCGGTCAACTGATCGCTTCGCTTAAGCGTTAAAACGAAAAGGGCCTTTTCCACGTGTACACGGGGGAAGGCTCTTTTTTTGCCGCGGGAGAGCTGTGTGCGCTGTGCGCTGTTTATAGGAAAAGATGCAGCGGCCTATATACACATAGACGTTCGTCCAAGGAAGTTTTAAATTCGAACGTGATAAATATCTGGAAAGGATGTATGATATTTCTATATTGTAATTATTTCCTGAATAAATGAGGTGAATGTTTTGACAGAACGCCCGAACGAGAACCCGACGCCGGAGAAAAATCCGTGGAGCCTGACGATCCGGCTGCTGAATATTTTACTGATACTGGTTATTGCCGGTATAGTCGTTTATGTAGGCTTATGGTTTGTCGCTATCTATGGAATGAATGTAAAGGGGTGAAAGGCTTCTCGGCGAGAGGCCTTTTTTTATGCAGGTTTTTTTACTCCCTGGCCTTAATTTTTTAGTGGAAAGTCGGGGCGAGATAATAGAAAAAAACCAGCAGCGTGCGCTACTGGTTTTAGCTAAAACATTTTATTGTTGGGTTAAATTACACCAAACAGTGGTATTGTTCCAATTGCCATTAAGTTTATATTTAAAATCTGCGCCTAAATTAATTCCAACGCTAACAATGATGCCGGGTTCTGATTCATTAAAATTGAATGTAGTAAGGGAACCCCAATCTGTTGCTTTATAATTGTATGTATTATAAACAATAGTATTGCCACCTACGAGACCATATGCTACTGCCTTTACCCTTGGTTGTCCTGCTGCTTCTGTAATATTATAACCATTTTTCCCCACGATTTGTTGAATCACTGTACCCGTTGATTGAAAACCTGCAAATCCTGCCCAATTAACGCTAAGTGTTGCATTTCCATATGCACAAGCTCCGATATAGCTGTTGTTTTCACAGTTGTTTCCTCCATATTTTACGCTACTTCCTATTGCCATTGGTGTTATTAAAGAAGTGCCTTGCATTTCGTCACTCGAAACTATAAATTGCCCCTCTTTTTTTGCTTCTTCTATTAATTTTTCTAATTCATTTTTTCCTCCTTTCAATTCTTTTCTTGTGACTGTAACCTCAACACCATTTTTATGAAATGTGTTTTCAGAACTTTGTATTACTTCCAGGCCCTTAACCTTTTCTTTGTTATTAATTGATTCTTCAGCAAAGGCAGAACCAGTGACCATAATAGACAGAGCAAGAACAAAGGCTAAAGATAAATAACAAATTTTCTTCATAATAATTCCTCCAAAGGATATATTTTGTTTCGTTTTTATTATACATCATTCCCATATATTAGTATATATATTTTATAATGGGAATAAATAAACGTTTAAGTAATTGAGTAGAAAGAATATGGTTCCTATGGTAATATATAAATGTCTAATGAAAATTGGGAAGAAGGTGTTACTTATGATGTATTTGATAACGCCAGTAGGAATTATATTTCTAACGATCATTATCCTCCTAGTAATTGTAGCTATATTTTTAATCAAAAAAGTAAATAAAAAGTAGTATGTATTTACATAATCCTAGTGGATCTATGGAATATTAATGATAAACGGAAAAATGAAAAAGCGATAAATTGTTCTTACTAAACCATTAGGCGGGTCTCTTCCAAGTCCAATAAATTAGGATCTCACGGAGTCTTCATGTTGTCTTTCCTTCACTGATTTGCATAAATATCTTTCGAGGATTTATAGCCCTGACTCTGTCTCAGCCTAAGCATATCAGGGAGGGCCGGTTACCATCCTCAAAACTCTCCTAGCTAAATTAAGAAAGGAGGCTCACGTCGAGCCTCCTTTCTTTGCTTTCGTCGGTTTCTTTCTTCGCTTAGGCACGTTCTGCAAACCGGATAGGTCCGGTTTGTCCTCCTGATCGATTACGCCTAACTGAACCGATACGTCCTGTACGTCACGCACGTCCGCAGGTCGCGGCACGCTCTCAAGCTCAGCCGTGGCAGCCAATTCAGCTGCCTCCTCCGGCTGCGCATGCGGGGGCTCGCCCGGCTCAGGCAGTCCGGCTTCCGGGGCCGCTTTCGCCTCCGGCCCGGCAAGGCCGCCGACGCCCGCCTCGCGAGGCGCGAAGCGGGCGACCACATGGGCGAACGTGTCCAGCGCTTCTTCGCCCGGGCGCGTCAGCCCGTACAGTCCCCGCCTGACGCGCGTGAACCAGCCGTACACGTTGCGCTGGAGCAGGGCCGCCGTCTTGGCGTTGCCCGTAAGCTCGCGCAGGCTGCGGGGAGAGAGCGGTCCCTGCTCGCGGAGGAGCAGGGCGCAGTGCAGCGCCTTCTCGCGGTAAGCCGTGACGAGCTTAAGCCCCCGGCTGCCGCCCACGTTGTAGTCGGCGCTGCGCTCGCGGAACTCGCCGAGCACGCGCTCCGCAGCGCGTTTGCGCACGGATGTCTTCCGCGCTGGGGCGTCGCCGCTGGGGCCCGGCGGCTCGCACACCACCTCGACGGCGGGCTTCCGCGTTTTGTAGAACTGCACCGTGATGAGTCCGAGACCGAGCCGGCCGCACAGCTTGCGGATATCCGCCCAGGTCATCCGGTGGGGGACACGTCCTTTGGCGGGAAGCTCGATCGCGATATAGACGCGCTGCGTCACGTCCTGCCGCCGGAGTCCCTGGATCAGCAGGGGCACGGTGAGGCTTCGCTTGAGCTCGACGACGACGGGCGGCTCGCCTTCCAGGACGGCAACGAGGTCGCAGTGCCGGACTTCTCCACGGACGTCGTAGCCGAGCTTCTCCCAGTAGGCTTTAACCGGGCCGTAAAGCTCCGTTTCGCTCCGAATCGCCATTCTTTTTTTGCGCCCCCTTCCTTCTAAAACGGTTTTCCGGTTTCTTGATTATAGCATGAAAAAAGACGTACGGGACGGGTCCCGGCGGCAAAGACTTCCACCGATCTCCCACCGGTTGTGAGGCTTGTTTTTCCTTTGTTCCTGTACAAATTTAGTGGCAAGAATTGTCCTTGGACCGCATAGGATTGTAGTACCCTAAAATCACTATCACGAGCTATCCGCTCTTTTGAGGCAATGGCAGTGAGAGGAGGTACCCATGGATATTTTCAAACGCATCACGGAGCACCGGACCGAGAAGGAGCAGCTTGCATGGTCGGGCACGCTCCGGGAGTATTTCGAGCTCGTGCGGCAAAATCCGGGTCTGGCGATGACAGCCCATGCGCGTGTGTATGAGATGATCGCTTCTCGCGGCATTGAACAGAACGACGGGCACACCCGGTACAACTTTTTCGACCAGGAGATCTTTGGGCTCGACCGCTCAGTCGAAAAGCTGGTGGAGGAATATTTCCACTCCGCCGCACGGCGTCTGGATGTCCGCAAACGTATTTTGCTGCTGATGGGGCCGGTAAGTGGAGGCAAGTCGACGATCGTCACGCTGCTGAAAAGGGGTTTGGAGCAGTTTTCGAAGACAGACAAGGGAGCCGTCTATGCGATTAAAGGCTGCCCGATGCACGAAGATCCGTTTCACCTAATTCCGAATGAACTGAGGCCGGAAATTGAGGCCGAGCTGGGTATCCGCATCGAAGGAAACCTGTGCCCGTCCTGCCAGTTGAGGCTGAAAACCGAATACGGCGGCAACATCGAGAACGTGCTGGTCGAGCGGGTGCTGATCTCCGAGGACGACCGGGTGGGGATAGGCACGTTCAGCCCGTCCGATCCGAAATCCCAGGATATCGCGGACTTGACCGGAAGCATCGATTTTTCCACAATCACGGAGTACGGCTCCGAATCGGATCCGCGCGCCTACCGTTTCGACGGGGAGCTGAACAAGGCGAACCGCGGATTAATGGAGTTCCAGGAAATGCTGAAGTGCGACGAGAAATTTCTGTGGAATCTGCTGTCCCTGACGCAGGAGGGCAATTTCAAAGCGGGCCGCTTCGCGCTTATCTCGGCGGATGAGCTGATTGTGGCGCATACGAACGAATCGGAGTATAAAGCTTTTATCGCGAACAAAAAGAACGAGGCCCTCCAGTCGCGTATGATTGTCATGCCGATTCCTTATAATCTGAAAGTGACGGACGAAGAGAAAATTTACACGAAGCTTATCAGGCAGAGCGATATGTCGCACGTTCATATTGCGCCGCATGCGCTGCGGGCCGCCGCTATTTTCTCCATTTTGACCCGTCTTAAGGAAACGAAGAAACAGGGTATGGATCTCGTGAAAAAAATGCGGATGTACGATGGCGAAACCGTGGAAGGCTACAAGGATGCGGATCTGAAAGAGATGCAGAACGAGTATCTGGAAGAGGGGATGAGCGGCATCGATCCCCGCTACGTCATCAACCGCATTTCCAGCGCGCTCATCCGCCACGATCTTCAGTGCATCAACGGGCTCGACGTGCTGCGGGCTTTGAAGGAAGGGCTGGACCAGCATCCGTCCATCACCCGGGACGAACGGGAGCGGTACCTCAACTTTATTTCGGTTGCCCGCAAAGAATATGACGATATCGCGAAGAAGGAAGTGCAGAAAGCGTTCGTTTACTCGTTCGACGAGTCGGCCAAAACGCTGTTCGATAACTATCTCGACAATATCGAGGCGTACTCCAACTGGGGCAAAATCAAAGACCCCCTGACCGGGGAAGAAATGGACCCCGACGAGCGTCTCATGCGTTCGATCGAGGAGCAGATCGGCATTTCCGAAAATGCGAAGAAGGCGTTCCGCGAAGAAATCCAGATCCGGATTTCGTCATACTCCCGCAAAGGGAAGAGGTTCGATTACAGCACGCATGAACGGCTGCGCGAAGCGATCGAGAAGAAGCTGTTCGCCGATCTGAAGGACATTGTCAAAATTACGACGTCCACCAAGACGCCGGACGAAAGACAGCTGAAGAAGATCAACGAAGTGACCCGGCAGTTGATTGACGGACACGGCTACTGCCCGGTTTGCGCGAATGAGCTGCTGCGGTATGTGGGCAGTTTGTTAAACAGGTAATTTTTTTCTTAAACCAAGATAACCGAAGAATACCGCCTAACCGCCGTGAATTGACGAGGTAGGCGGTTTCTGTTGTCCGCACAGGAGCTTCGCTAACCGGGTTTACGCTATGGTAACATAAGGATATCGGCTTGCCGCGGTTGGTTCGATCCCGGAGAGGGAATCTTACAGGCGCGGCTCATTTTATCAGGAGGAAACACCCCGCCATGGCGAATAACGAAGCTCAAATGGATTTGACTCAAGGTCCGATTGCAAAAAAACTTCTCCTTTTTTCCCTGCCCGTGCTTTACGGAAATGTGCTGCAGTCACTGAACGGAACGGTAAACAGCATCTGGGTCGGAAAATTTTTGGGTGAAAGCGCTTTTGCGGCTACATCCAATGCGAATAATGTCATGTTCCTTATGCTCAGCTCCATCTTCGGCATAGGCATGGCATCCACCATTATGATCGGGCAGAGCATCGGAGCGGGCGACACCGCCCAGGCGAAGCGGGTAGTGGGGGCGAGCGCCCTGTTTTTCTTCGCCCTTTCGCTGGCCGTGGGAATCCTGGGCGTGCTTTTGTCCCCGCAGATTTTGCAGTGGATGCACACTCCCGCGGATGCGATGGACATGGCCAACGCTTATCTGAGAATTATTTTTATGAGCATGCCTTTTATGTTCTGCTATAACATGATTATGACGATTCTGCGCGGCGCGGGGGACTCCAAAACGCCCTTCCGGTTTCTCGTGCTGTGCATTATTCTGGATATCGCGCTGAACCCGCTGCTTATTTTCGGCTGGGGACCGATCCCCGCTCTCGGCATTTCGGGCTCCGCACTGGCTACGGGCATCTCGCAGTTTGTCGCCCTCGTCGCGATTCTCTGGTCGCTGTACCGTAAAAAATATTTTCTCCGCATTACGCGCGAAGACAGACACCTGCTGCGCTTCGACGGGGCGATTATCGGATCGCTGGTGAAAAAGGGCGTTCCCATGGGGCTGCAGATGATCGTCGTCTCGACGAGCTCGCTGGCCATGATCAACCTCGTAAACCGGTTCGGTTCGGAGGCGACGGCGGCCTACGGGGCCGCGATCCAGTTGTCCTCCTATATCCAGATGCCGGCTATGGCGATCGGCGGAGCCGTCTCGTCGTTTGCGGCCCAGAACGTGGGCGCGGGAAGATGGGACCGGGTGCACCGCGTAACCGGCGTCGGGGTAATGTACAACGTTCTGATGACAGGCATTCTCGTCTGTCTGATCTACTTGTTCAACCGCAGCGCCCTGAGCCTTTTCCTTCCCGAAGGCCAAGCCATCGAAATCGGCATGCGGATCAACCTGCTGACGCTTTGGAGTTTTATTATTTTCGGCATTACCTTCGTAGTTTCGGGTGTGGTGCGTTCGACGGGGGCCGTCATGTTCCCGCTTCTGATCACGTTCCTGGCGCTTTGGTGCGTGCGCATCCCGCTCTCGTATTATCTGGCCGGTTCCTACGGTCTGGATGCCGTATGGTGGAGCTTCCCGATCGGCTTCACGCTGGGTTCCCTGCTTTCGGTCGCCTACTATTTCTGGGGCAATTGGAAAAAGGCGAGCATGCTCGGCGGCGGTGTTCAAAAAGCGTAGCGTCCGCCGCGTCTATCCGCTTTTCCGAAAAGACTGCGCACGTTCCGTTCTCCCCGGCTTCGTCTGGGCAGGCGCCCAATTTTGGGCGCTTTACTCACCTTCTGGGCATCTGTTCATACGATGTGTTAGATGCAAAATGCCTTTGGGCACAACATACAGAGGGTGAGGGATTCCAATGACATTTGAAGCGCAGGGTCAGGGCGCATACGGTCAGGACACATACGGTCTCCAGCAGGAATGGAACCAAAGCGAATGGATCAGTACGGAGGCGGACGAAGAAGCGCGTAAACAAGGCGGCTTCGGCGGTCCTGGCGGCTATCACGGAGGTCAGGGAGGATACCCCGGCGGTTACCATGGGGGTCAAGGAGGCTATCACGGCGGTTACCATGGCGGTCACCACGGTGGCCACCACGGCGGTTACCCGCACTATCCTTACTATCCCTATTATCCATACTACCCGCAGCCTTACTACCCGTACTACCCGCCTTACTACAACTATCCTCCCTACTATCCGTATCCTTATAAAAGATAACGACAAGGATAAACCGGCTTAAGGCCGCAGCAGGCTGTCCGCAGAAGCGGGCAGCCTTCCTTATGGAGGACGGCAAACGGCGGGAGCGGAAGAGAGGCTCCGATGAGTAAATGAAGTATACGAATAAATGAAGTATAATAGAGAAATAACCCGTAATGGACAAGATAAGGATGGTCGCCTGTGCTTAGATCAATTTCGGATATGTTATTTTTATTGGCTTTAATTCTGCTTATCGTGTCGGCAATCGTGAGCGGCATCGGTTTCCAGGCCTTTACGATGAAAAGAAAAGACAATGACCCGCGCCAAATCGAGGCTCCCGACAAGCATAAACAACTCGAAAAGCAGAACAAGGGCATGACCGGATTCATGCGTTCTAAAATTACTTGGGCAGCGTTAGTGTTTGCTGTGGTGTCGGTCGTTTTATCCTATCTGGAGCGGTTTATTTAACAGACCTGTCAAAATAGCCCCGCAAGCGTAGAAATGCGCTTGTTTCGGGTTTTGTTATAGGTAAAACCTATAAAACGAGTAGATTTTATATATTAGACATTATAAGTCTTTCTCTTCATACTGAATGTACTACCCGCACAGACGGGAACGGGAGGCGTTCGGAATGAATGAAGCAAGACAGGGTAAGTGGGACGCGGGGCATTATGACACGCAGATGCATTTTGTATCCAAGTTAGGCAAAGGAGTGGTGGAGCTGTTAAACCCGGCCGCGGGGGAATCGATTCTCGATCTGGGCTGCGGAACGGGCAGTTTGGCTCAAGAAATGGCCCTTCTCGGAGCGAAAGTGACGGGCGTGGATTTCTCGGAGACGATGATCGAAGAGGCGAGGCAGAAGTACCCGGAGCTTGCTTTTGAGGTGGGGGACGCGAGGACATACCGGAGCGGCCGGACGTTCGACGCGGTGTTCTCCAACGCCGCGCTGCACTGGGTTCCGCAGGCCGATGAAGCCGCCCGGACGATTGCCGCGGCGCTGCGCCCGGGCGGGAGGTTCGCGGCCGAATTCGGAGGCTTCGGCAACGTGGCCCGAATCGAACGGGCGATTCACGAGGCCGTGCGCGAAGCGGGGATTGACCCCGAGCCGCGAAACCCCTGGTATTATCCGACTATCGGGGAATATACGGGCGTGCTGGAGAGGGCCGGGCTCGATGTCCGCTATGCGGAGCGCTTTGACCGGCCGACGCCGCTGCCGGGAGGCGAGCAGGCCATCCGGCACTGGCTGCATGCGTTTGCCGGCAGCTTCTTCGCGGGCACCGACGCGGCGGCGCAGGAGCGCATCACGCAGAGCGTGGAGGAGCGCCTGCGGCCCGCGCTGTTCCGCGACGGCACCTGGACCGGCGATTACTGCCGGATCCGGGTGCTGGCCTGGAAGCCGCTGGGCTGAAGCGGGGAGGGCTGCGCAGGCGGAAGGGCCGCGCGAGCAGCCCGTCTGCGGGAGGGACCTCGCCCTCCGCGTGAGTGCGAGGCTCGCCGGGCGCAGCCCGACGCCCGCGCAAGGGCCGCGCGGGCGTATGGGCCACACCTCCGTGCGATGCCATGAGGCTCGCGGGGGCGTCCCGCGCCGCAAGGCTCAAGCGCGGTCCTGCGCCGCAGCCGTGCTCCTGCTCACAGCGCAAAGGCGCTGATGCGAAGCCTTGCCTCGCCGGGGCCTCGGCCCGAACGGCGCGCAAGGGGACGCAGAGCCGGTGCAGCACGAGCGCGAGGCCGCGCGAAACGGTCCGCGGGCGATTGCGCCGCGTTCCGTGAGAAGCCAGGGCTCCGCAGGGCTGACATCCGCCGCCAGCCCCCGCCACCTGCATCTGCGCTAGCCCGAAGCCCGCGCGATAAATTCCGGCGCGAGGACGATCTTCTCGTGAGCGCGGCCGGGATGGCGCTTGCGGTACAGGAGCGTCTCTACCGCCCGGATGCCGAGAAGCTCCTTGCTCAGCTCGACCGTGCTGAGCGGGGGCGACGAAGCGGCGGCCGCTTCGATATTGTCAAACCCGATCACACGGCACTGGCCGGGGATATCGAAGCCCCTCTGCTTGAGCAGAGCCATCAGCCGCAGCGCGATGTGGTCGTTCGCGCAAATAAAGCCGTCCGGCAGCTCGCTCGTGGAGACGGCGCCCACGCGGACCGCCAGATCGTGGGGCCACGTCGGACTCAAGTAAGGCACGTTCCATTTGCTCAGGCAGACGGGACGGCCGGATTCGGCGGCTTCCTCGGCGGCCATCCGGCAGCCCAGCCCGCGTTCCCTGAAGCTGACGGAGAAGGAGTCGCTCCCCACGAAAACGAGCGATTCGCAGCCTTCCCGCAGAAGCTGCTTGGCCGCGGCCACTGCGGCGTCGACATTGCTGTTGACGACGCAGTCCACGTTAACGAGCGGCTCCTCGTGGTCCACAAGCACGAGCGGCAGTCCGGTCTGCTGCAGGGAGATAACCGCCCGCGTCGAGAAGGTGCCGAGCAGAATGTGCCCCATGCACCGTGAAGGATCCAGAAACCCGGGCATGGTCAGCTCGTTTTCCCGGTGGGGCGGGACGGATATTAGCATATAGTCCGCCTGGAGGTCGAGGCACGTCTGAGCGAGGCCGTCGATGACCTTCGGCCAGAAGAACGGGTCCTGCTGCTTGGCGCTATGTATCCATACCAGCATATAAGGGTCGGCGGAGGAAGAGGTCATCTCTCTTCTTCTGTCATCCCATTCCTGGAAAAGTTCGGCCGCGGCCGGGCTTTTGTTTATTTTTTTCCGGTAGCCCATGGTCCGGGCGGTTTCCATGATTTTCAGCCGCGTTTCGTCGCTGACCCCGTCTTTTCCTGAAAGCGCTTGTGAAACGGTGTATTTTGAAATGCCAAGCCGGTCGGCAATGTTTTGCATGGAGACGTGTTTACTCATCGTGCACCGCCTTTGAGTGGGTTCGGTCTGACAGCTCTGCACCCTCATTTTTCCTTCAAAAAAAGGTTCTGTCAATACCCGCGGCTTAAATAAATGCGGGATTTTTTCCGGTTTTCTTTTCTCCCCGTATGGAAAACTTGTGCTAAACTAGCAGAGGAATGGATTCCGGGCAAGGGCGCTTGGAACCTATAAATGTTGAAGGGGGGGTTCCCATGATTCGATCCGTGCGTCACGGGATTCGGCAGCTGCTGCTTTTCGGCTGGCTTGAAGCTCTTTCGTGCCTGTTTCCCGTTCTTATTTTTATCAGTTTGGCTGTCCTGAAAACGGCTAACGTCCCCCATATGTATGACCTCATGCTGATCATTTGTCTGCTGATCCAGTGGGCGATGGTCCGAATGGGGCTTGAAACCCGGGATGAGGTGAAAGTGATCTGCCTGTTCCATTTGATCGGGCTGGCACTGGAGATTTATAAGGTGAATATGGGCTCCTGGTCGTATCCGGAAGAAGCCTGGACGAAAGTATGGGGCGTACCGCTTTACAGCGGGTTTATGTATGCGAGCGTGGCGAGTTATTTGTGCCAGGCCTGGCGGAGATTGCATGTGAAGCTGACCCGCTGGCCTTCGCCTTGGTTTGCGATCCCGCTCGGAGCGGCGATCTATCTGAATTTTATGACCCACCATTATATCTGGGATTTGCGCTGGGTGCTGACCGTGCTTCTGTTCGTGCTGTTTTTCCGGACTGCGGTCCTGTATACCGTCGGCAAGAAAACGTACCGGATGCCGCTCGTCCTTTCCTTTTTTCTTATCGGATTTTTTATTTGGCTGGCGGAAAATATCGCAACCTTCCTGGGGGCGTGGCAGTATCCGAACCAGAGGGAAAGCTGGCAGCTCGTCTCTTTCGGCAAAATGAGCTCGTGGTTCCTGCTGGTCATCGTAAGTTTCCTGATTGTCGCGCAGCTTAAACGGGTCAAACAAGCGGAACAGAAGCCTGACGGGAGGATGGTACCGGCTGCGGTGCCCGAGGAATAGCTTATGTTTACAAATTGGGGAATGATTCTGCGGCTTGCGGTTCCGTCGATCGTGTCGTTCGCGGCGGCGACGCTGACCGGTACGATCAATTTGATGATGGTGGGCCCGATGGGCGCTCTCGTCATCGCTGCCGTAGGAATCTGCAACATTATTATGTACAACGCCTGGGCGGCCTGCTCGGGGATCGGCCACACGGTCAATTATCTGGTCGCTCAAAATTTCGGGGCGGGGGATATGAAGAAAGGTGTGGAGCGCACGTACATCGCGCTTTATCTTTGCCTGGCCCTCATTGTCGTCATTCTGGCGGCGGGGTGGTTCGGGAGCGAAGGGATTCTGCGGCTGATGGGAAGCTCGGAGGAACTGGTCGCAGCGGGAAAGGAATATCTGGAGCTCCGGTTTTATGCGATGGCGTTTTCCGTGCTGAATTTTGTCCTTTTCGGGTTCCTGAGGGGAATCGGGGATACCCGCTCTCCAATGGCACTAACGATTCTGGGAAACGCGGCGATGATCGTGTTCACCTACGGTCTGACGTACGGTCATCTCGGATTTCCCGAGCTGGGACTGCCGGGCGCAGGGCTTGCCGTTCTTATCGGAGAAGCCATCTGCAGTATCGGCTCTGTGTACATCGTGTTTTTCCGGCTGCATGACAAATACCGGACCCGCACCCGGGTCAAGCTTGACCGCAGGGAGGCACGCCTGATCGCCGGCGAAAGCGGGAAGCTCGGTATGCAGGAATTTGCGATGAGTCTGGCGATGTTCGTCTTCACGATGTTCGTGACCCGCTTAGGGACGGAGGCGCTGGCCGCCAACGAGATCGCCCTGAACGTGATGGCACTCGGCTTCATGCCGGCTTTCGCCTTCGCATCCACGGCGACGATTCTCGTCGGACGCGAGATCGGCAAGCACCGGCCGGATCTGGCCCGCCGGTACGGCACGGACACGGCGGTGCTAGGCAGCATCTGCCTGCTTGTGCTGGGTGCGGTGGAATTCGTTTTCGCGGTTCCGATCGCGAGGCTGTATTCCCAGGACCCGGAGGTTTACGTGCTTGCCGCCGACCTTATCCGGATTTCCGCGTTTTTGCAGCTGTTTGACGGTCTCCTGAATTTCTACGCGGGCGGGTTACGGGGAATCGGAGATACGACCTTTCTGCTGGGAACGTCGCTTGTGCTCAGTTGGGTCTTCTTCGTGCCGCTCGCGTATTTGCTCACCTTTGCGTGGGGATTCGGTTCGGCGGGCGCCTGGATTTCGCTGTATTCGTTTATTGCCGCGTTCGGCCTTGCCGTCATGTACCGGTTTTACCGGACGGACTGGGCCGCGGTGCGGATTAAAGAGGCCGAAGGCCGCTGAAAGGACGGCCGGGTTCCGGTCGTCTTTTTCTATGGCATAGGTTGAGCAAGGGACAAATGAAATGAAAATGCACGATAAGAAACTAGGAACGCGCATAAGGTGTATAAACGTGCGGACTTAGCCGGTTTCCATAGAACCCGGAAGGTGAAGCGCGTAATTTATGCACGGGAGTAAAAAGCGCCGGATTGCTCGCGGGACCCGCGGGGTAAGAATAGGTAACGGCATAGTGTGCACGCGCCGCACGGGAAAAGGGGGGGAGGATAATGGCATGGCTTTGGGCCGTTCAAGTGATCTTGTTTGCCGCCGGTACCGGACTTGGTATTTCGGACGCCCGGCGTAAAAGCACGGAAGTCCGGCTTCCTTTGTGGGTGCGGATGCTGATCAGTCTGACGCTTACGGCAGCGGCATTCGCCTTGTGGCGGGACGATCCGGCCTCTTCCTCCAAAGAGTGGATTTTCTGGGGAATGGCCTGGTCGTTCATCGGTGACTTGTCCATGGCCGGAATTATCCCCTGGAGGCATCCGATGATCGGAGGGATGCTGACGTTTGCCGTGGCGCACGTCTTCTACATCGCGGCATTCGCGGCCGCTTTGCACCGTGAGGGCCTTGACCTGACGAGCGCGGGCCTGGCCGTCGTTGCCGTGTTCTACGGCCTGGTGCTGATCGCCGCCTGGCTGCTCCTGATCCGCAATCCCGACGCTCCGCGCCTGTTCAACACCGGCTCGCTCGTCTACGGATTGTGGATCGGGGCCATGGCGTCGGCAGCGTTCGCAATGGCCTGGTCCCTTGGCGGAGCGCTCTGGCTGGCGGCTGTCGGCGGGCTGCTCTTCGTCGTTTCGGACACGATCATCGGAGCCGCAGCCATTGGCGGCCGGTCGCTCCGGCATCAGGGATACTGGGTCTGGCTGACCTACGTGGCGGCCCAGATGTGCATCGTTTACGCATTTACCCTGTGATACCATTTCCATATAGAATTTGATCAAATCGGATGAAAAAGAGGAGAAGTCACCCCGGCTCACTATGTTGTACAGCTTTCACATTATTTAATTTCAATAGTTACTGATATACAGGAACAATGCCTATTTAGAAAGCATTGTTCCTTTTTTTGTTAGGCATAGAGTTGCTTTTTTCCTATAAGCATCCTACTAAAAGGATAATTGAATGCTGTTGAACATCGTGACGTTAATACAATTGTTAATATTGTAGTAGACAATAGATATGCGTCTGAACAAGAAGAAAAACTAACTATCAGAATAGGCTGGAATATAAAAGAAATCAAATTACTAAGCATTCAATACTAGAAGAAAATGTAGTTTCATCTGATGAAGTAAAGTATGTTGATTCTCGGTTGAAACGCGTTGCGGGTACTTTTTCAACACTCTATGGGGGAGTGTCTCGAAATAAATCATCCGGAAGCTCCAAATGGCGAATAGTTCGCAATTTGGAGCTTCTGCACGCAATCCACCCCAGCGCGACCAGGGTCTGCTTTTAACTGCCTTTTCTAATGAATAGAAGAACATTAAAACTATTGTAACGTTTTCCCGGTTTTTATGTTGATTTTATTTGGACATTTCCGAAAAACCTTCCAATTGGCTTATATGTTATATGATGAAGATAAATCAAATCAAGGAGGAATAAGAATGACCTTTAAACCAATATTCCGTTACGATATGACAATCGAGGAGATTGACCAGGTAGGCAATCGGTATATCGAATCGGCATGGAAGCCCTTGTACGATTCGATGCACGATCAACTAACGGTCGCTTTTCGTGAGATCGAGGATGCTGCCTATGGGCTGTATTTGGACCAGTTGATGCCTGCACTATTTGATGGCCTTGAGGACGCCGGCTTCGAAGCAACGGAACCCCTCGAGGAACATGATTTCGTTGTCGGCAAATGTTTACTATTCCGAAATTCGCTTGAAAAATGGGGAACCGAGGAAAATAGATCCAGGATATTTTGGAATGTTGTACGTAGTAAAAAAAGCCAACAACCTATTGGAACTTTATTGACGGAAATTCCTCATTCGCATCTGAAGTTTGAGATTCCTACGGCACCTGTACTCTATTCGTTGAGAAAGAGTGAGAGGGAACAGATCGTGCAAGGCATCCGACATATCAAGGGACAAGAAAAATAGTGAAGGAGAGTTGGCTTGTGTGTGGATTGGCAGGAACGTAACGATCATGCCGGGCGTGCGAATCGGTGACGGGGCCATGCTATTATATCCGGAAAGAATGGGGATTTTTGGTTTACGGAACGGGGGGGCAACCAAATCGGACGTCTGATCCTATTCCCGTAGTTGAAAGACAAAAGTGCATGCCGGGCTGTCAGGACGAAAGATCGAGGGGACTATTGATAAACGCAGTGCCGGCATAAAATGATCGGTTGGAAGGTGGGGTTGAATGGGAACGATGTATGGAAAACTGGAGCTAGTGAGCGGCAGGTGGAAGTTAAGCGAAGTTCACCCGCATGTTGCGATTCGCCTGAAGCAGCTGTTTCCACGCGTTGCAATGAAACAAGTGGGCACATTTTTGTTTTCGAACAGATCGAATATATGCGCGGATCTAGCCTGGTTTATTCAGCGATTTCCGATGGAGATAACTTCTGAAGACAGAGCTAGGCTATTGCGTGGCCACGATAAGTTCTTTGAGACGAAAGCGTATTTGGAACAGATACTCACTCCTGATTATGATCCCATCATGCGCCCGGGACTTAAACCTGGACAAAAGATTCGCCACTATCAATCACAGGCTATCGATCTGTGCTTAGAACGCCGTTCTCTGCTTCTCGGTGATGATGTTGGTCTCGGAAAGACGTACACAGCGGCTGGCATGCTGTTGGAACCGGACACACATCCCGCTGCCGTTGTCGTTCAGACTCATCTCCAACACCAATGGAAAGAGAAGATTGAATCCTTCACGGAGCTTATTGTTCATAAAGTTGAAAGAACACGACCGTATTCATTGCCCGTTGCAGACGTTTATTTGTTTAAGTATAGCCAGCTTTCCGGTTGGAAGAACTTCTTTGCAGACGGCTATTTCCAATGCGTCATTTATGACGAAATTCAAGAACTTCGAACCGGTCTCACAAGTAATAAGGGTGAGGCCGCGAAAATTTTGTCCGATGCGGCAGAATTCCGGTTGGGTCTTTCGGCAACACCGATTTACAACTACGGTACTGAGATTTGGAATGTCTTGCATTTCCTCGACCCCGACCTATTGGGAACCTATTCAGAGTTTGTTCGGGAATGGTGCCGCAACGACCGGGAAGTTCGTGACCCGGTTGTGCTAGGCAGTTTCCTTCGCGAGCAGAATGTTATGCTCCGGCGAACGAAAAGCGAAGTTGGCCACCAGTTGCCCCCCATCAACCAAATCGTCGAGGTGGTCGAGCCCGATCTTTCAAAGTTAAAATCGGTGAAAGCACAAGCGAAACAACTTGCCTTAAAAGCTTCCCAAGGGACATACCTGGAACGTGGTCGAGCAGCTCGTGAGCTGGACCTTTTGATGAGACAGGCAACTGGTGTGGCTAAGGCTGCGGGTGTTGCGCAATATGCGAAACAGTTGTTGGAAGCAGGCATCCCCCTGCTTCTAGTCGGCTGGCATCGCGATGTTTATGAGATTTGGCTTAAGGAATTGGCAGATTATCGCCCAGCTATGTATACGGGCAGTGAGTCAGATATGCAGAAGATCGAATCCGTAAGGCGGTTTGTCCGAGGAGAGACAAATGTATTCATATTATCGTTGCGTAGCGGCGCAGGGTTGGACGGTTTGCAGTATCGCTGCTCGACCATATTGTTCGGAGAGTTGGATTGGTCGCCTAAGGTGCATGAGCAAATCATTGGTCGTTTAAACCGGGAAGGCCAAGAGGAGAAAATCACTGTAGTATACTTAAATGCGGAGGAAGGTTCCGATCCGGTCATGCTAGACGTATTAGGCGTGAAGCAAGCCCAATCGGACGAAATAATCGACCCTCACAAGTTACCGGACACTAAACCAATTCTGAAGCTAAACAGGACCCAAGCGCTTGTCAATCAAGTCCTATAAACGAATAGTATTCATTCCGAATTATTCTGGTGAGAGGAAAAATAATCTTCGTTATTCAGGCGGTCATGGAACGCCATCGAATATAATTGTAACCAAACAAAAGCCTCCTTCTTTCAGCTTGACATTGTAGTTCATGAACCGGCTTCACTTATATCCTGGAAATTGGTGCGATTATGAAGCTTCTCCGAAAAATTATTGTCTCGCCCTCATCATTGTTTCGGGCAGTGTTATAGCCGTGAATGCTGAGATGTCGTTATCTGGGGTAAAAACGGGATGGTGTTCTTTGAGTTCAAAGATCCTGAGGTGCCAGGATACAACCATTCATGATACTCGATGATTACGCTAACGGAGAACGATAGTTCAATCTCCAACTATGACTAGGCTGCCTACACGGATCGGCAGCCGGGCCTTTTGTTGAAAAGGGATGGCGAACTCTTTGGGGTTTTGTCTTTCCAGTTCGACAGCAGTTTGCGGCCTGCTCGATTATTCATCATCACGAATCCGGATAAGCTGAAACATGTCACATTGGATAGATGGTAATTGCTGCTTATGAAAAAGAGGAACAACCGACTTACATTTAGGTCGGTTTTTTGGTTTGGAGTCTAAAGCTGCCATGTCACAAAATAGATCCGCCATTTGTCTGTATATGCGTATCAGAAAATAGGATAAGGGAGAGATCGAAGTTGGAAAAACTGCTCGTTATTAACGCACACCCAAAAGTGGATACCGATTCATCCGTCAGTCTGCAAGTGCTTCATCATTTTCTGGAGACGTATAAAAAAATGAATCCGAAAGCACCCATCGAACAAATCGATTTATATCGGGAACACATTCCTTGCATTGACCGTACCTTTCTAAGCCTGCAGGAAAAAAAGAGGAGAGACGAGCGCTTGACTGAAGATGAACAGACGCTCGACTCTCGAATGTCGGAACTTCTACAGCAATTTAAAAGTGCGAAAAAATATGTCATCGCCATGCCGCTTCATAACTTTAACGTTCCATCTAAGCTAAAAGATTACATGGATAACATTCTGATCGCTAAAGAGACTTTTGCCTATACGGACAAGGGATCGGTCGGTCTGCTAAGCGACGGCAGGAGTGTGCTTGTCATTCAAGCGAGCGACGGGATTTATACGAACCATGATTGGTACGCGGAAGTCGAGTATTCTCACAAATTTTTAAAAGCGATGTTCAACTTTATGGGAGTCGACTATCAAATCATTCGTGCACAAGGGAATTATTTCTTAAGAAGGGATGAAGTATTAGCTAAGGCTTTCCAAGAAGCTAATACTGCGGCTGCTTCCTTTACAAGGGCGGTTAATGTAGAGGGGACTATTGAGTGATTAGAGGATTGTATGAAGCACACATGCCCGTTGGACTGAAAAGGGACGAAGTTGGCTGGCTTTATGGGTTGCGGAACAGGTGAACATTCCTTATCACGTTTCCAAGTAAGCAAGCAACACATGCCCACACGCTTCATTTAAAGCAACTTCTCGATGAGTACGATCTCTTTGACCGGGGAGGAATCCCCGGTCGTTCGTTTCAGACGGATAAAGAATATTGTGCTCCGGGTTAGTTGAACAGTTTCAATCCCTCTATGATCTAATCGTCGGGTCCATTCGGGCTTGTTTGAATGATCCTAGCTCCGTCGAAGATCGAGGCTTTTGTAAACTGAATTAATTGGTGTAAATAGGATATCCCACACATCTGGGATTCGATGATCTTATCTAGATAAGTCCTGACATTCTCAGCCACATTCACGACCCCCTGCAGATCCGTATGTTCGGCCGCGGCGATGGATTGCTTAAAATTCACGGTATCTTCTGAATACACGGAGCTTTGTAGCACTTGAATCAACCTGATTTTTAGCAAATGAGATCCACTGTATCGACGATATCGGTTGTCAGGATCCCGATCCGCCGTTACATATCCTGCTTGCTCCCAGTAGCGGATCGCCGATTTGGGAACCTGCGTCAGTTTGGATGCTTCGTTGATGGTGAACGGCTCCTCGGCATACGGAGATTTATTTTCGTTAGCGTACTTCCGAATATCCTGGATTAACCTCTCTAATTTCTCTTTTTCCTCGTACAAAGCGACTTCCTTTTCCCTGATGATCCACATTGCATCTTGCGGTTTATCCTGATGGAGACAACGAAGCACCTCGGCCGTCACTTCCATTCCGAATGCCGGGGTCATGGCTTGGATACACGACAGATAGGCTGCGTGCTGGTCCGTATAAATACGGTAGCCATTTGATGATCGTTCAGCTGGAGGTATTAGGCCTTTAGCCTCGTAATTCCTTATAGTACTGGCGCTAATCATGAATTTCGACGCCATTTTTTTGGGGCGCATCGTCAACTCTCTCCTCATTACAATAGATCAAGATTAAACATACTTATAAGGTTTTCTATAAAAACAGGTGATATTCCTTCTCTTTTTTTGCTTTACCTTCGAATTTGCTTCCAAGTTGTACAATGGAATTGAAATGAAGAGAAGGAGGCGTTTGCTTGTGAAAAAAGGATTTCCGATTTTCCGGCAAGACATGGTGATCGAAGAAATAAGTGAGGTGGCCAACAGTTATATCGAGTCCGAGTGGAGGTCCATGTACGAATCCATGCATGAACAATTGACGGCTGCTTTTGTTGAAATCGAAGATGCGGCCTATGGTCTTTATTTGGATCAGCTTATGCCGTTCATATTCGAACAGCTGGAAGATGCCGGTTTCAGCGCTATGGAGAAGCTCGAAGAGAATGATTTCGTTATCGCCAAGTGCTTGATTTTCCGAAACTCCCTTGAAAAATGGGGTACGGAAGACAACCGATCGAGAATATTTTGGAACGTAATCCATGACAAGCAAGGCAACCCGATCGGCACCATACTCACGGAAATTCCCCACTCCCATCTGAAATTCGACATCCCTTCGGCACCGGTCATTCACTCGCTTCGGGAGAGTCTCAAGGAGCGGATAGTGCAAGGAATCCGGCGAATTAAAGAATCCGGATGAGTTCATTAGAATAGAGATGTAGAGATGTATGTCTCGGAAGGATGGATTTGTTAAGCTAACGGGAAACGATAGATCAACGAACAGAATGCATTTGTACATGTATTACTCAAAAAGAACTCTCCATACCCGGAGGGTTCTTACGTTTATTCCATATGCTTTGCCCTTGGTGACAGCTAAGCTGGTATTACCCCTTGTAAGAGCCCGAGAAGTATCTCACTGATAGACCATCAAAAGTTAACATCAAAAATTCCAAATCATAAAGGTAGAGGCTTCTCAGAACTGGACTAAATTCTAAAAGGTGAGTTTACCTTTTCATCACAAACGTTACCCGCAAAAATCCCGCCCGTCCGCCCGAGTCAGGAGCTGCTGCTGCAGGACGAACTGCTGCAAGAAGAAGAGCTGCAGGAAGAAGAGCTGCTGCAAGAGGAACTACTGCAGGATGAGCCGCTATCGGACGAGCCGCTGCAGGACGAACTGCTGCAAGAAGAACCGCTACCGGACGAACTGTTGTCTGACGAGCCGCCGCAGTCCGAACCGCCGGACCCGTTCCCGCCGCTTCCCTCTCGGTCGTCGTCCCCGTTCAGGATGGAGTAAAAAAGCAGCGCGCTAAGGGCGCCGTATCCTGCGCCGGAGGCGTCGCTGGCGTTAAACGAAGAGGCCGGCGTCCTTCCGCCCGAAGACATCCTGCGGGAAGTTCCGGCTGCAGCGGCCGGCGGGGCATTCTGGATGCCGTTAAAAATGTGAAGCACGAGATCCTGGACGGCTTCTTCATAGACGGCAATCGTGTTCGGCTTGAAATAATTCCGCCGGATGCGGTTCCAGTCAAAATCGCGGGCATACGCGACGAATTCGGGGTGAAGCCTGCGCTGTCCGAATTTTCCGAGCAGCTGCTCATTTTCCGGATAGAAACGGAACACAAGGGAGTAGACCAGCTCGAACAGGGCTCTCTCGTGCTCGCCCGGCTGCGGCGCATCGCCGACATGTGGCGAATGGTGAATCATTTCTCCCAGAAGATCTCTGCAAAATTCCTGATAATGGCGGGTGAACATCAAGGCTTCGTGCCAGATGGCATCCACGGACGCGCTGTACATACCCACGTTGTTCAAATAAATATTGAGCGCGAGGAAGCGCTTGAACTCCAGTAAGAACCAAGAATACTCGGTTTCCGAAATGTGCGGGTGCTCCTTCAGCACGCGTGCTTTTACATGGTCCCAATACGGGGCGTGTTTCCCGAAAACCTCATCGAAGCGGGCTTCTACCGGTTTGAGGCTGTCGTTCTCCAGAATACCCAGCCCATGTGGTGCGAAAGAGGAAAACAATTGAACGGGCGGAGCTTTTGGCTGCTTTTGCACAGGTTGTGATTTCATACTAGTAAAAAACCATTTTAAAAAAGCCATGCGAAACCTCCAATATCAGGGCGATACCTGTTAGTTCGTTGCTCGGTTATTTGCTTTGTTCGTGGTTTGGATCGTTCGCACGTTCCTTACTTCCGGCGTATTTCTGCTCCACCGGAGATTTCCGGAGCGGCTGCCGCTTCGTGCACCGTCCGAGTGTGGTCGTAATACTCGAACGCCCTGTTTAGAAACTCCAGCAATTCGGGTTCGAACGGGTACAGGAGCATAGGGTTATCTTCCGCGCCGTGCAGCTCCCACAGCTTGTTCATCAGGGTCTCATCGCCGTCAAAAGCTTCCATGGCCAGCGCGGTGATCCGAGCGGCCACTTCCTGTGCGGCCGGAGAAGCCGGGTCTTCGTGCATGGCGGACCTTGCCCGCGAGACCTCTTCCGTCCACCGAAGTGTAAGGGGGTCGTCCTTGTTAAGATTAGGCAGCTTGTTGAGCCGCTTCCGCTCTTCGGCGGTGAAATGTTCGCGAATGAAGCGCTGCTTGGCCGCGGGGTCTTTTTGACTGAGCCGGATCATTTGAAACATCGTGTTCCAGTTCAGCGTGCCTTCCATTTGCACGGAATGGATCGTAACGCGGAGCATGCTTTCCAGTTCTTCGAGCTTTTCTTTCTCGCGCCGGACCATTTGAAGCTGATCCTCCAGGCAGGAGAGCCAATCGGTGCCATAGCTGTCGAGCATTTCTTGGACGGCTTTTAACCCGAGTCCCATTTTTTTGAGAATCGCAATCTGTTCCAGTCGCATGACGTCCTCGTCGGAGTACAGCCGATGGCCGCCTTCCGTGGAGCCAGAGGGCTTCAACAGCCCGATTTGATCGTAATGGTGCAGCGTGCGCACCGTGATATTCGCTTTACGCGCAAGTTCGCCAACGGCATACATGTCATCCGGATTTCCTTTCCTGACGGTTCTTTCCTTTTCCTTCTATCCTAAATCGTTCCAGTTCGGGCTTCAAGTTGTTTTTTATAAAGGACCAGGGACCGGAGATAAAAAAACGAAGAAAGAAAAACGGGTACTCTTAACCGGAAACCGAAGTTTGTAAGTGGCGGACCCGGAAAAGGATGAAAAAGTTAAGCGGCCGAATAGAGGGGCCTTCCCCGGGCGAAAACTAGGGGGGCAGAGCGGAGAATCGACTCGTCGACGAACCGTACCCCTTCACGAAAAGGAGTGTCGTTTCATGACCCAATCGAACAGCCGGAAGGAAAGCTTGGCCAAAAGCCGCAAGCAGAGACAGAATCCTCACGGTAAAATCCGCTCGCTGAAAGAAATTGCCGCCGAAACTCATCAGGGAATAGAGGAGTAGAGGTAGAGGGGGGCGCCCGGGCTTACAGGGCATTTCCCGGGCAATCCGGCTTCCAGGCGGCAAAAGCGAAAAGCCCGCGCTCTATGCCGCGGGCTTTTTGTCCAGATCGTCAAGCAGCAAACGGGCCGCCGGAATGACGGTATTTTCGCAAGGCTGCGCTGAATCTGCGTATGCTCAAACAGGGATGTCAGCATGCTGGAAAGGCATCGGCATGGCCGGTCTGCTCAGTTCCTTCTTCGCGAGCAGCGAATAATCGGAATGGCCGGGACCACGACTTGTTCTAGACGGGCAGGGTGCGGCCCGTTCTGCCTCATATACTGAACTCCGCATGCTTTAGATGCCGGGTCTCTACCTGAATCGTGGCATGCCGGATCTTATACTCGTTCTCCATACAGGTAACGGCCTGCTGGAGAACCGCCTGGTTGTCGGCCTCATCGTCGATGAGCAGGTGACAGCTGAAAGAATCCATGCCGGACGTGATCGTCCAAATGTGAAGATCATGGACGTCGCGGACGCCGGGAATACGCAGCAGGGTATTGCGGACATCATCTGCGTCTAGGCGCGACGGAACGCCTTCGAGCAGAATGTGCGTTGCGGATTTCAGCACGCCCCAGGCACTGCGCAGAATAAGGAGCGAGACCAGAATCGAGATAATCGGGTCCGCCTGATACCACTGGAAAGCCTGCATCAGAAGACCGGCGGCGATAGCTCCGACGGACCCGAGCGCATCCCCGAGCACGTGCAGATAGGCGCTTCTGACGTTGAGATTGTCTTTGGCACCGCCCATCCGGGTCAAAAACCAGGCGCTGACGAGGTTGGCGACTAGGCCGACGACGGCGATGAGCGTCATCGTGCCGCTCGCGATTGCAGGCGGGTGGGCGAAGCGCTCAACGGCCTCCCGGATGATCAGGATAGAGAGGACGACGAGGGTGACGCCGTTCAGCATGGCCGTTAAAATCTCCACGCGGTAGAAGCCGTACGTTCTTTTGGGAGAGGCGGGACGGGCCGCGAACCACATGGCGACCAGACTGAGCAGCAGGGACGCGGCATCGCTCAGCATATGCCCCGAATCCGACAGCAGGGCCAGACTGTTCGTCAGCAGACCGCCGGCGAATTCCAGCACCATAATGCCGGCTGTGATGAGGAAAGCGATAAACAGCCCTTTTTTGCTGCTGGGGCCGTGATGATGCCCGATACCGCCATGCTCGTGATCATGCGAATGATCGTGAGAATGCTCCTCTAAATGCTCGTGTGAATGTGCGTGTGTATGATCGTTCGAATGAAAGTGTCCGTTACTTTGATTGAGGTCATAACGGCGGCCTTGACCCGGTTCGGGAGAATGCCCGTGATCGTGCGGCTGTTCCAACCTTGCGGCACCGGCTGTTTTCCGTTTTTTTGAATCGTTCATGTACCTATTCCTCCTTTGTTACGGATGTTCGATAAGATCTGAATATAGTCTATCCTGCTCTCGCGACGCTCTTTTCTTGAATAAGAAGAAAATAAACAATCAAGAACGATTGCTTTTAATATTTAACATATGATCAAGTATTCATATGTTATTTTTATATTACCCAATCCAGAAAATTTTAACAAGCCCAAATTTTTCGAAGACTAAATTCGAATAAAAACAATATTGAAATACCCCCATGGGGTATGTTATGCTGTTTATAAGGGAGGTTGAACAAGATGGTACTCCATTCCGAAAAGGATAACGGCAGCACCGTGGGCGAAACGGAGAACGCTCCGCTTGCTTCGGCGGATGCCGGGACTTCCTGTCATACACATACGCGCGACGAAGATACGGAAAGAAGAAGCCATCATAGCGACAAGGTGAAGAACAATCTGATTTCCAGATTGAACCGGATTGAAGGTCAGATCCGAGGCGTTAAAGGCATGATCGAGAAAGACACGTACTGCGACGATGTGCTCAACCAGATTGCCGCCGTGCAGTCGGCCTTGAACAGCGTGGGCAAGCTGCTGCTGGAAGGTCATATGAAAAGCTGTGTGATCGAACGGATTCAGGAAGGCGATACGGATGTGATCGACGAGCTGCTCGTTACCGTCAACAAGCTTATGAAATAAACCAACCAAACCGGAACCGGAAGAAAGGGGTAAGGAAAATGGAAAAACTGACGTTGAAAGTGGAGGGCATGTCCTGCCAGCATTGTGTAAATTCGGTTGAAAAAGCGGTCGGAGAGCTGGGAGCGAAAGCTCAGGTACATCTGGCCGAGGGCCGTGTCGAAGTGGAATACGAGGCGGGAGCCGTAAAGCCCGAGCAGATCAAAGAAGCGATCAAAGAGCAGGGCTACGACGTCGTATAAGCCGGCTAAGCGCCAAGCCTGCCCAAGAATCGCCGCTGCTGTCTCGCAAGGCGGCAGAGCCTAGCCGCGGGCTAAAGTAGAACAAAAACACCCGGAATGTTACATTCCGGGTGTTTTTTGTTCTACCGGTAGCCCAGACCGAACGAAATGTTGCGCGTCGTCAGGAGAACTTGCTGCAGGAAAGAATCCTGCTGCGGAACGACCCGGTCCGACGGCCCGATGAGGCTGACGGACGCGACAATCTCGCCCGTCGCATCCCGGATGGCAGCGGCCATCCCCGTCACGCCGACATTGCGCAGATTCGTCGAAATCTCGTAGCCGCGGCTGCGGATAGCCGCAAGCCGTTCTTTGATTTCGTCCGGCGACTGCATGGAATGCGGCGTATACGTGCGGATTCCGTCCGCAAGCACGCTGTCGATAAACGCCTCCGGGCGGAAAGCCAGCATCACGCGAGACGCGGAGGTGGCATACAGCGGAAAGCGGCGGAATGCGTCTACATTAAAGCGGATCGGATGCTGGGAATCGATTTTATCCACATATATGGCGTCTTTCCCGTCGACGACGCACAGGCAGGCCAGCTCTTTCGTTTTCTCGGCAAGCTGCTGCAGGTAAGGTTTGGCGAAGTCGACGAGATTATGATCACGAAGCACTTTTGTGCCGAGTTCGAGTAGAGTAAAACCGAGCGAGTACTGTTTCGTACTCGGATTTTGCGAAATAAACCCGTCGCTTTCGAGCGTAGCTAGCAGCTTATGAACGGCGCCTTTAGACAACTGAAGCCGGCGGCTCAGTTCGGTGACCCCGAGCTCCTTCGGACCGTCCAGAAACTCTTTGAGCAGGCGGCTGCTGTTTTTAACGGAAGACAAATGGTGCTCCATGAACAGACTCCCCCAGGCGGTCATATCGTCGGAATATCCCGACATGCAAGCAAATTATTGCTATTGTAGCATACTTGTTTTGGGTTTCCTAGAGGTGCTTCGGACGGGTTCCGCTCCGGAAAAATAATCTTTTTTAAACCTGACATACGTATTGCTAGGCCGGAAAGAGCGTGATAGAATCACTTTAAGATTTCCTTATAGGAAACAATGTTCACATATAGTGAACGACTAGAGAAAACCAAATAGAAGGGATGTCCATCCATGAAAAAGAAAATCGGGGTCTTGGTTTCAGTTGCCGCTCTGTGCGGATCACTTCTTGCAGGATGCGGATCTTCAAAAGAGCCGGCAAAAGAAGCCGCCGCTTCGCCGGGCGCATCGACTTCAGCGCTGCAGCCGGAGAAAGAACTTGTTGTCGCGGGTAACGGAGCTACCGTAGAAGAGCTGATGAAAGACGAAATTTTCAAGCGTTTCAAAGCGAAATATCCCGACATCAAACTGACATACGTATCCGGCGTGTCGACCGAAATCGTTGCCAAAGCGAAAGCGGTTAAAAACGATCCGCAGACGGACGTGGCCATCATTGAAGGCGGCGAGCAGGAAATCGGACGCAAAGAGGGGCTTTTCGAACCGCTGAAAGAAGCCGATATCCCGAACATGAAAAACGTGATCGCCGATCTGAAAGTGGCCGAAGACAGCGGGGTCGCCGTCAACTTTACGCCAATGGGCATCTCCTATAACGAAGCGATTGTGAAAGAAAAAAATCTTCCGATTCCCGAGTCCTGGAACGATCTGGCCCGCCCCGAAATGAAAGGCAACCTCACCTTAACCGAGATTTCCAGCAACTTCGGCCGTTCGGCTCTGATCATGCTGGCTTATGCGAACGGCGGGTCGGAGAAAAATATGGACCCCGGCTTCGAAAAACTGAAAACGATTGCAGGATACATGCCGACCTTTGCGAAAAGCGCCGCGCAGCTCCAGCAGAACCTGCAGAACAAATCGGCGGCGTACACGTCCTGGACGATGGCCCGAAGCATTGTACAGAAGGACCAGGGGATCGAGCTGAAGTTCATCGTGCCGAAGGAAGGGGCTAACCTGGTTCCGAACGTGGCCACGATGACCAAAAACGCGAAGCACCCGAACGCTGCGAAGCTTTTCATCGACTTCCTTTTAACGGACGAAGTTCAGACCTTGTACGCTTCAAAGCTGTATTATAACCCGGCTACATCCGTAAAGCTTCCGGAAGATATATCCAAAAAAATCGAATTCGACCGCTCCAAAATCGTGAAATTCGATTACGAGACCGTAGGCGGCAGCACCGCCGGATGGATCGACCGCTTCAACAAGGAAATCGCACCTTCGGTAGGCAAATAGATTCGGAAAACAGGTGATTCAGTTGGAAAAGAGGATAGATGTCGAACTTAAAGCCGTCCGCAAAACGTTCGGTTCCAACGTGGTCGTCGATAACTTTGACCTGCAGATCGAGAAGGGGGAGTGCATCTCCTTTCTCGGCCCTTCGGGGTGCGGCAAGACGACGACGCTGAACATGATCGCCGGGTTCCTGGACCCGGACGGCGGTGAAATTTCGATCAAAGGCAAGCGTATGAACGGTGTTCCTTCGAATAAGCGGGACCTGGGCATGGTGTTTCAAACTTATTCGCTGTTCCCGCATATGACGGTTGCCGAGAATGTAGCCTACGGGCTCAAGCTGCGCAAAATGCCGAAGGCGGAAATCAAAGACAAGGTGCGGAAGGTGCTGGAGCTCGTCAAGCTGCCCCATGTGGCCGACCGCTATCCGAAGCAGCTTTCCGGCGGGCAGCGCCAGCGGATCGCGATCGCCCGGGCACTGGTGATCGAGCCGTCCCTGCTTCTCCTCGACGAGCCGCTCAGCAACCTGGACGCGAAGCTGCGTGAAGAGCTTCGCGACGAGCTGAAGCGTCTGCACAAAGAGACGGGCGTCACGACGATTTTCGTGACGCACGACCAGGAGGAAGCCCTGTATTTGTCTGACCGGATCGTCGTGCTGGATCACGGCAAGGTCGAACAAATCGGCACGCCTTGGGACATTTACAACCGTCCCGCCTCCGAGTTCGTGCACACTTTCATCGGCAAATCCAACCGCCTGCCCGGCGCGGTCCGGGGATCGGCAAACGGCGGGATGGCCGTGGAGACCGACGCCGGATTCGTGCTGGAGGCGTCCGCGGACGGACGCACGTTTACGACAGGGGAATCCGTGGTCGCCTACGTGCGTCCGGAGAAAATCCGTCTGACGGAGTCCGGCGCGCTTGCGGATACCGTACGGGCCGCGGGGACGATCCGGCAGCTCGCCTTCCTCGGTTCCTTCGTGGAATGCGAGGTGGAGGTCGGCTCCGCACTGGTTACCGTTAGGATGCAGATGCAGGACGGACTGGCGGACTACACCGCGGGCCAGCAGGTGGGACTGACGTGGAATCCGAAGGACGTCTTCGTATTCCCGCGGAAGGAGCAGTAGGCCATGCAGGCGAAATCCTCCCGCTTCCGCCGCCTGTCGTCCTGGACGGGGCTGTTTCTTCTGGCCCCCAGTCTGATCGTTCTGCTCGGCGCGTTTCTCATCCCGATGATCTACATCCTGCTCCAGAGTTTGCAGGACGCCGAGCAGCAGTTCTCGCTGCACAATTACCTGCTTTTCGTACAGGACCCGTATTATGCGGGCATCTTGTGGCGGACGATCAAGCTCAGCTTGTATACCGTCCTGCTGACGCTCATTCTCGGTTACCCGGTTGCGCTCTTCATGTCCAAGGCATCGGGCAAAATGCGCGGACTCGTCACGTTTCTGATCATTTCACCGCATCTGATCTCCGTGGTCATCCGCAACTTCGGCTGGGTCGTCATTCTGGGCGACAAAGGCTGGGTCAACAGCTCTCTGATTAAGCTCGGCCTGATCGACAAGCCGCTTAAGCTTCTGTACAACGAGCTTGGCGTGGTGATCGGACTCACGGATTCCTTTATCGTGTACATGGTGCTTGCGCTGGCGACGAGCTTGTATGCCGTCGACCAGTCCCTGTACAAAGCGGCGGGAATTTTGGGTGCCTCGAAGGCCAGATCGTTTTTCTCCATCACGCTGCCGCTCAGCCTGCCGGGTATTTTTGCCGGGACGACATTGGTGTTCAGCTTGTCCATGAGCGCTTTCGTCACCCCTGCCCTGATGGGCGGAAGCTCGGTTAAAGTCATGCCGGTCATTACGTACGAGAAAATTATGGCCACGCTCGACTGGCCGCTCGGTTCGGCGCTCGCCTTTCTGATGCTGGCTTCCACCTATACGCTCGTGACGGTATTTACGAAAATCGTGGAAACGAAGCGCTACCGGGAGGTGTTCTCGTGATCAGACGCATCCCGTGGCTTGGCATCGTTACGTTTATCGTGCTGCTTTTCGTCATTTCACCGCTGCTGGTCATTATTCCGACTTCGCTTACGTCGGCCAACTATTTGTCCTTCCCGCCGGAAGGCTTCTCGCTGAAATGGTACGAGAAAATTTTGGACCGGCCGGAATTTATCGAATCGTTTATTTTCAGTTTGGAGCTGGCGGCTCTGTCGGCCGTTTTGTCTACAATCATCGGCACACTGGCCGCCATGGCGATCCACAAATACAAGTTCCCGGGGAGAGGCTTCGTTAACGCGCTGCTGCTGTCTCCGCTCACCGTTCCTTCTATTATAATTGGGATGGCTGCGCTGCTCTTTTTCACCCGGATCGGCCTGGCGGGAACCTTCACGGGACTTCTGATCACCCACATGCTCATTTCGATCCCGTATGTGGTCCGGCTGACGATGACGGGGCTGAGCGCTTATGATTACACCTTGGAGCGTGCGGCTTACATTCTGGGAGCCAGCCCGTTTCAGGTTTTTCGCGACATCACGCTGCCGCTGCTTCGTCCGGCCATTTTGTCCGGGACGATCTTCTCGTTCCTGACTTCGTTCGATAACGTGACGGTTTCGCTGTTCCTGGTCTCCCCGGAGACGACGACTCTGCCGATGGCGATTTTCAGCTATATGCAGGAAACCCTCAATCCGCTTGTCGCTTCGGTTTCGTCCGTCGTCATCCTCCTTAGTCTGGTATTTATTTTCATTCTGGAGCGGGTGTACGGGCTCGATAAGCTCTTCGGCACGAATTCGCATTCTCATTAAGATTTCTTTATTCAGGCAAGTCCGGATTCACTCCATAAAAAAGAGGGGCGGCATGCGGGTTGCATGCCGTCCGTTTCTTCCGCAGCGCGTTCGTACGGACGTACCCGTTTATTTTGCGCAAAGAAAGGTTTATTTCGTATGTCAGACGTAACTCTTGTGGAAAAATACATGCCGGAGCTGCTCCGGCTCTTGGAAGAAAGCGTAAATATGGACTCGCCTTCACGAAGCAAGGCGCTCTGCGACCGGATGGCGGACTGGTACGAGATCCAGTTCCGGCGTTTGACCGGGGGAACGGTAACGCGCCTTCCCCATGAGGTTGCGGGCGACCGGCTGCTCTGCGAGTGGGGCGCCGGCAGCCGGCGCATTCTGCTGCTGGGCCATTACGATACCGTATGGCCCGAAGGCGAAGCGTCGCGGCGGCCCTACAGCGTCCGCGGGGGCAGAGCCTTGGGGCCCGGCGTGTACGACATGAAGCTGGGGCTGCTTCAGGCGATGTTCGCGCTGAAGCTGCTCGGTGACAAGGGACGCGGTCCCGCGGAAGATGTTACCGTCGTGCTGCTGATCAACAGCGACGAAGAGATTTCCAGCCCCAGCTCGCGCGGGCTTATCGAGCAGACCGCCCGGGGCTGCGAGGCGGTCTTCGTGCTGGAGCCTCCGATGGAGCCGGAGGGTGCGCTCAAAACCGGCCGCAAAGGAAGCGGCCGCTACAAGCTCATCGTGGAAGGGATTGCCGCCCATGCGGGCGTGGACCCTTCCAAGGGCGTCTCGGCCATCGAGGAGCTGGCACACCAGATCCAGCATCTGCACGGCCTCACCGATTACGGCAGCGGCACGACGGTGAACGTCGGCATTGTACACGGAGGCATCGGCACGAACGTGGTCGCGGACCGCGCCGAAGCCGAGATTGACGTGCGCGTGAAGACGTCGGCCGAGGCCGAGCGGGTACACGCGCTGATCGCGGGCCTCCGCCCGCACCTGCCGGGAGCCCGGCTCCGTATCGAGGGCCGCATGATGCGCCCGCCGATGGAGCGGACGGACGCGATCGCGCGGCTGTACGGCATCGCGCGGAGAATCGCGGCGGACGAGCTGGGCTTCGAGCTCGGCGAGACGGCGACCGGCGGCGTCAGCGACGGGAACTTCACCGCCGCGTGCGGGGTCCCGACGCTGGACGGCCTCGGCGCGCGGGGAGATTTCGCGCACTCGCCGGACGAGTATGTGCGGCTGGACGAAATCGCGCCGCGTACGGCTCTGCTCGCGCGGCTGATCGAGACGGTCGCGGCGGGGTAGAGACGGTAAGCGGGCGTGAGGGGGTAGGCGGCCGCAGGCTGTGGAGTAAGAGAGCCCGTTCCGCACGGTTTGGGTGTGCATACAACCCGTCCGACAGACTTTGTTCTGTCGGACGGGTTTATTTTTGTTGGGCAAAAGTAAAAAAAAGCAAACATCCATTCGAGACAAACAGGTGTCGCATCGAAGTGATAACCTAAATAATGGAATTCATTTCATGATTTGGGGAAGGAGATTGTGCGGAGAGATGGGGACGGGGAGAAAACTTATGCTGGATGTCGGCGTCATTTGTGAAGAACTGGGGCTTAGGAAGGACTACATAGAGAAAGTCGTGAAGAAGAACGGAGGTATGAAACCGGGGGAGGAGGAAGCGGAAGACGAACAGGAAGACGGAGAGGAGGACGAAGAAGAAGACAAGGACAAGAAGACAAGGACAAGAAGACAAGGACAAGAAGGACACGGATAAGGAAATAGAAAAGGAGTTGGGACAAGAGGAAGGCCAAGAGCAAGAACAAGGTCAAGAGCAAGAACAAGGTCAAGAGCAAGAACAAGGTCAAGAGCAAGAACAAGGTCAAGAGCAAGAACAAGGTCAAGAGCAAGAGCAAGGTCAAGAGCAAGAGCAAGGTCTGGAGCAACGACGGGAGCAAGCTCTGGAGCAAGGTCAAAGGAATTCCGCTGCCATGTCTGGAAACGGGAGCCTGCCTTCCGGAATCTCTTCCGGTTTTCTGTTTTTATGGAAGGAGTAGGAAGGTCCGGGGCCGGTGTCGAATTAACTCCTATAGGCACATAGACCTAACGGAATGGAGTGACACAAGGCCCTTATGATGGACAAAGTCATCCGATTGTTTCATATTATTCTGGCCATTCAAGCCAATCCCGGAATCTCGGCTTCGGACATCGCCCGTAAATGCGGAATCAATCCCCGAACGGTTTACCGGGATCTCGCTACATTAAGCCTGATAGCGCCGATCACCAACGACGGCAGGGGGACCGGGTACCGGTTTATGGGGAAGTTTTTCTTGTACCCGTTAAACTTTACGGAACAGGAGGCGCTCGTTTTCTCGATGCTTCCCTCGGTCATTGATACGGAAAAGCTGCCGCCTGGGTTTGACCAGGCTTATCATAAGGTAATGGCCACGCACGGAAAGGAAAAGAGCCACCACCGCGACATCGTGCAGAATATTACGGACATTATCCAGATGGGAGCGCCCGCTTACCGGCAGGAGCATCCGAATTTTTTGGAGACCATTATCTGTGCCATTCTGGATCAGAAATCCATTTCAACCGTCTATCATACGATGTCCCGCAACAAAACGACGGAGAGGCAGATCGATCCGTATTACCTCGTTCCGCGCGAGCAGCGCTTTTATCTCATCGGGTATTGTCATTTGAAGCGGGAGATCCGCACGTTCCGGATGAGCCGTTTTCAGCAGGTGGAAGTGACCGGGCAGGCTTTTGAGAAAGGGGATTTCAACATCCGGCAGTATCTCAAGAACACCTGGTCCATCGAGCGCGGGGACAAAAACATGACGTTCAAGGTGAAGTTCAACGCCGAGGTGGCGCGATATATTAAGGAAGAAGAGTTATTCGTTCATCCGCGTATGCGCGACCGGAAGGACGGGAGCCTTATTTTCGAGGTGACGGTCAACAATGAGCGCGAGTTTCTCAATTGGGTGATGCAGTACGGTCCGGCGGCGGAAATTTTGGAGCCGAAGGCGGTCCGCGAGAAGCTGAAGCAGCAGCTAAACCAATGGGTGGAGCTGTACAAGTGATGGGACAGTTGAATATCAAAAACGGACAGGTAGTTTTAATGAAGACTTATTGCACCATATGTCACCTTTAGGCTGGGAACATATTAATTTGTTTGGAGAATACCATTTTAATTCGTATCTCATTAGAATCTTTAAGACCACTAAAACTTTCTTAACGTTGTTAAAAATGGGGGAATCGTCAGGGAAATGGGCTTATCGTTGTAAATCCACATTTTCCTAACGGTACCCCTTATGGTATATTAACTTCAACGATTTATTACGTCATGGTGTATGGCAATCATTCAGTCGGCAGAGGTGAACAGAATGAAGAATAGCAGGCGAAAGAACTGGGGGACTTTGCAGTATCACATCTCAATGAAGGATCAGGAATTTCAGCTTGAGCCCTACTCGAAACGTTTGTTTGATGTGATCAAGATGGGGCTGCTTTTTGCAGCAGCTCTTTATGTCGTGCTGCTTGTGTTCGAGCTGCTTACCTTGATCGGCTCTTGGAGCAGCAGTTCTTTTCTCGGAATGCAGCGTCTCAATGCATGGATTTGCGGCGGCGTGTTTGTCCTAACCATTGTTGGCGCCTTTCCACGCCTTGCCAAACGTTCTGAGCATAAGCCAGAGCAACTGCGTTTTGAGGATGGATCGCTTTGTTTTCGTCTCAACGGCAACGATGTTGCATGGAGGAGCAGCGACATTCTGGGAGTGAACCAGCACTACCGCCGCAATAACTTGATCACTTCGTGGATGTCCGTATACGATGTACGCACTGCCAAAGGGATATACCGGCTCGATTTGGAAGACTATGCGCGTGAGGTGGTTGTGGCGAATTACTTGCTAGACTGCAACCGGGAGCGCAATGCGGAGAAGGTACGCAAATGGCAGACAGCTAAACAAGCGTTTCGTACGTCGGATCGGGTGACGTTCGGTACGAAGCGGAGGCTCGTTGTCTTCGAACAGCAGCCCCCTTGTATGACAATTGGACATAAGCGGCTGGAACTATCGTCCGTTCGTCGGATTGTCGTCGATCCGACGGTGGAAGGACGCGGGAGATTGAACATTCATGTGGCGGTTATACAGCAGAACGGCAAGGAAGTGGCCCTATCGTCACTGCGTTACCGTGCCATCGAAGACGACTGGGATTCGTTTTTACATCATCTGTTTGCAATCGCAAGAAGGGCCAATGTCCCTGTGGAGTTGAAGACGGAAAACCGTCGTGATGTGTCGCTTGGCCCGTCACGAAACAAAACATATCCAATATGGAACGGAAAGGAAGGAAGCAGCGAATGACTAGAGTCATAGAAGTAGCGAATAAGTCGTCAGAAAAAGGTTAAATCGACCCTATCTAGACGCTATTTTGACTGTGACTTGACGCCAATTACAAGTGCACTTCAACCTGACATAGGACTACAACCATAAGGTTGGCAAGCATTTTAACTGGACATATCGGGGCTTAGCGTGCATTATTTTCCTTTTCGTGAGCTGACCCCTTTTAGGTGTCGTCTACGAAAGTACCATATCTAGAAAACAAGCAGCCTAGATCATTTTTTTGAAAATGGCCAGTTCATTGTTTCTTTATTGTACCTATTTTTAGGATACGGAAATCCATGATCATCAAAATTTACTAAAATGCTTGAAGATACCGTGCATTCATCTAAAGCCTATAGCTTAACTTGATGGGTATGTGGTATGACCCCTAAATGGCTTCAACCTTTTTTCCTCTAAAGATAAATAAAGCTTAAGTCAACTTAAACATCAACCATTTTTAAAATAATTCTGATCTTCGTTCAACTTTTCTAACCATTTTTCAAGCGTCTGTTTTATCTCAAACCTATCCCTTGAACTAATTTCCATTAGCGTATCCCATTTCCCATTAGTGATTGCTAATCCATACTCGCCGCTCGCTCTTGAATCTGGATACCACCCTAAAACAATATGTATCCTTCTATTTTCATCTTTAGGTACATTCCAACTCCCTTTTTCAATTTCCATTTTACTTATTTGAAGTAGGTCTTGTGTAAAGAATGTCCAATTTGTTAAGAAATCATCTTCATTGGGGTCTGATATCGGTTCAACATCATAAAACCTATTATAATAAATAGCGAAACCTTGTGGTATTCTTAGTTCCATTAAATTCATGTTATCATTCCAATCTAATAAAATTCGTGTTTTATTTACTTTTGTTATCTTTGAACCTCTGTCAAGATAGTAGACACAGAATTTAAAGATTTAACGTATTAAAGTAGTACTGGCATTCAAAATCAGATGGCGTGCTGTATCCGATTGATGAATGCGTTCATGGTTGTAATGTCGAATACTATACATCTGGAGTTCTTCCTTTCTCTCTCTAGTATGTGGTAGTGGTACTAAACACTTCGAGATTTGGGGAGGTACTCCTTTTTTATGCCTTAAAATTTCAAGCCCAGTAAGGCTTTCGATTTATGAAATTGATTCAAACAAAAGGTTTTTTGATCCCGCGGTTTATCGTCCCTAAAATTGAAGCGATTAACAGTCTGTAAGCTCCCATAGATCGGGGAGCTAACAGGGGTCACCTCACATGCCCATCAAGCTAAGAAATTCAATGTCACCCAAAACGAAAAAAATGAATCGATCTGTCATAAATAACTATAAAAAGAATAAAAAGATAAAATTTTTCGTTATGGGGGTGTCTCAAAATCTTAACTTGATGGGCATGCCGTCATCCCCTCTAAATTAACAAAACAAGGGAGCACGGTATACATGACTCCACGCATAGCATTAGCCCTGAATGTCATAAGAAATCTCATTCTAGAATTGTCTGCAGGTGTAATCATCGCCATATCAGGACGTATTGCATTGGCTGCCGTTAATGCTTCATTCATGCCCACGCTTGCGATACCCGCAGGACCCATATTACTTCTAATCCAGTAATTCGAAACATTGGTTGCTGACGCTAAATCAGACCGTTGATCATATGTCATTAAAATTTGATTTGGGGCAGTTTGTCTTGCTTCAACTAAAACTGGATGTGGCTGCCGATCCGCCGTAACCGCCGGTAACCCCCAATAAGATTCGCCAGCATAAGCATAATGGGGCATGAGTTCGTTAGTCATAAAACATCCTCCACTTAATTGTTATAGTCAATTGTCATGGGGCTATTGTATGTATACCAAAGCTTTTTGGTTATGAATTATTTGCCAATGGCCAAGTTCTTCAGCCCGCCAGCTTAACATTAAGACCATCTTTATTTGCTTTTGCTCTTGGATTTCATCTATTGCTCGAATCGGAGCTGTCATTCCCTTGGCTCGGGACCGCAAAAAGTTAATAAGTTCACGCTTGCTGCTATCGTCCAAGGCAGCTGCTGCCATAGCCAAAGAAAAAAAGCAATACCTTCAACGGTATTGCTTTCCTTGATTTTTAAGCCTAGCTAGTTTCTCAAGCTGATCTACTACGTCAACTTGTTGAAAATGAATAGGCTGCTGCATGTTTTTTTGTTGGTTCGTTTCATACATTTTTTTCTCTGACATACTTAATTACACTTATTAAACTACCGGGATCGTTGTAAAGCGCTAATTTGTGCATTCAATCACAGGTTTTGGTAGAGAACGGGATTTAACATGGCCATTTTTGTTTCCATACGTTTGAAGTTCTCACTTTTGTAATTCACTTTGTACCCTAGGTAGATGTTAGTAATTTCAACTAAGTTAGTTCTATTGTACTATATTTGACCTAAATATTAACAAATATTTTGGGGGACGAAGATGAAAAAGTAGGGTTGTATTTTGTTTTTGATAATTGTTGCTGCTACCTCCCGCCCTAACCTAAAAAACCTGCCCCGCGGCCTATTGCCAAACAGCCGGGGCAGGTTTTTGCTTATGAAATAAGACCCGTTTCGCGTCCCACTTTTTTGAGCGCCTCTAGGGCAAAGTCCAAATCGTCTTGCGAGTGGGCGGCCGTAATGATCATCCGGATGCGGCCTTTGTCGGCGGCGACGGTAGGGAAGACGATCCCCTGGGCGAAAACGCCTTCCTCCAGCAGACGATTGGAGAAATGCATCGTTGCGGCGGCATCCCCGATAATAATGGGGATAATAGGCGTCTCGCTGGCTCCCGTATCGAAGCCGGCTTGAATCAGCGCCTTGCGGAAACCGTGGGCATGAGACCACATCCGTTCCACCAGCTCCGAGCTGCTGCGGAGAACGCGGATGGCCTCCAGACAGCTGGCCGCAACGGAAGGCGGATGGGACGTGCTGAACAGAAACGGCCTTGCCTTGTGGATCAGCACTTCCTTCAGCGCCTGGCTTCCGGCCGCGTAACCGCCGACCACGCCGATCGCTTTGGACAGGGTGCCGATCTGAATATGCACCCGTCCGTGCAGGTTGAAGTGGTCGGTGGAGCCTTTGCCGTTGCGGCCGAGCACGCCGCTGGCATGGGCATCGTCGACGCAGACGATGGCGTCGTAGCGTTCGGCCAGCTCGACGATGGCCGGCAGGGGCGCGATGTCTCCGTCCATGCTGAACACGCCGTCGGTTACGATGAAGCGCTTCCGGTACTGGCCGCTGGCGCGGAGGACGTCTTCCAGCGCGTTCATGTCCTTGTGCCGGTAGATTTTGCGCGCCGCTTTGGACAGGCGGATTCCGTCGATAATGCTCGCATGGTTAAGCTCGTCGCTGATCACGACATCGCCATCCTGCAGCAGTGTGGAGAACACGCCGAGGTTCGTCGTAAAGCCGGACTGGAAGACGAGCGCGGCTTCCGTTCCTTTGAACGCGGCAAGCTCCCGTTCCAGCTCGTCGTGAATCTTCAGCGTTCCGGCTATCGTGCGTACGGAACCGCTGCCGGCGCCATAGCGGTATACCGCATCCGCGGCGGCCCGCTTGAGGTCGGGATGATTGGCAAATCCGAGATAATTGTTCGAGGAAAGCTGAAGCACCCGCCGGCCGTTCAGTTCCATCCAGACATCCGAGCCGCTTTCCCATACGGCGGGCAGCCGGTACCGGCCTTCCCGTTTGAGCTGCTCCAGTTCTTCCGCCAAATAATCCAATCCGCTCATATGCTCATCCTCCGTTTTCTAAATATGAGTAAAGACAACCTTGGCGCACTGGCCCGAAGCCATCAAGTCAAAAGCTTCCTCGTACCTGTCGAGTGTAAACGTATGCTGGACGAGCGGCTGAAGATCGATGCGGTTCTGGTCCAGCAGCCCCTTGATCTGGTGCCAGGTGTTGTACATGCGCCGTCCGGTTATCCCGTGGACCTGAAGTCCCTTGAAAATCACATGCCGGGACAGGTCGATCGGCACGGAATGAGCCGGAATACCCAGAAGAGAGACTCGGCCTCCGGGGGACATGGCTTCCAGCAGGTCGTTGATGGCGCGGGCGTTGCCGGACATTTCGAGGCCGACTTCGGCTCCTTCGCCGCCCGTCATCTCCCGGATCAGCTCCGGGGCCGAGACCGCGGGAGACGACTGGATCGTCGCGTCGGCGCCCAGCTTCCGGGCCATATCCAGCCGGTACGCGTTAAGGTCGACGGCGATGATTTTGCCTGCGCCCGCGGCCTTCGCTACCTGGACGGCCATGAGGCCGATCGGGCCTACGCCCATGACGACGACGGACTTGCCCACGATGTCGCCGGACAGCACGGACTGGACCGCATTGCCCAGCGGGTCCTGGAGGCAGGCCAGCTCGAAGGGCAGAGCCCTGTCGTTCGGGATGATGTTGACCGCCTTGGTCACCGCATAGTCGGCAAAGCAGCCCGGCGCCGTAATGCCGAAGCTTCGCGTATGAGGGCAGACGTGAGCGTTGCCCGAACGGCATTGTTTGCACATCCCGCAGACAATATGGCCCTCGGCGGACACATAATCCCCTACGCGGACGCGGCTCACCTGCGAGCCCACCTCATGCACGACGCCCGCAAATTCGTGACCGAACACATTGGGGGTCACGACGTGCTGTTCGGCCCAGTCGTCCCACTGATAAATATGCATATCCGTTCCGCAGATCGAGCTCGCTTTGACGCGGATCAAAACTTCATCCGGCCCGCATTCGGGGACGGGCACCTCCATCAGAACGGCTCCGGCTCTGCGATGCGCTTTGACAAGTCCAACCATCGTTTGGGTCATGACCGGCATTCTCCTTTTGAGGAATGATCGTTATAGAGTACTTATGTGCGTTATAAAGTATCTGAATGCTGCTATAGTAACCCAAATTAGATTGGCCTGTAAACAAAAAAATTCCCGCGGGACCCAAAACATTCCTGCGGGAAGGATTAAACCGGAAGCACCGGACCGAAGCGGTGCCGGACTAGAACGGATATAAAATAACGCTCTGAATATGAACCACCTCGTCGGTGCTGTTCCGGTAAATATGACTTTGGTCGGCGTGAAACCGGATGGCGTCGCCGTTTTCCGCCACAATCACCTGCTCGCCGATCTGCATCTCAAGGGTGCCGCGGGTGACCGACACGTATTCCTCCACTCCCTCGTGATGAGGGTCGGATTCGTATTCGCAGCCGGGCTGAAGCTCCACGGAATAAATCTCGAAGCGGGAGCTTCCGTCGTAAGGAAAGAGCGGATAAGCCGTATATTTCCCCTCTTCCGACGAGATCGGAAACAGCTCGGATTTCTTTACCAGCGTAACCGACGGCTTCTCATCCTCGATGAGCGCCGAAACCGAAATATGCAGGCCGTGGGCGATTTTCCATAAAATCGTGATGGTGGGATTCGATTCCGCCCGTTCGATCTGGGCCAGCATCGTTTTGCTGACGCCCGTCAGCTCCGCGAGCTTATCCAGGCTGAGCCCGCGCGAGCGGCGGATTTTTTTGAGATTGCCCGCCACCCGTTCAACCATGTTATCCATCTGTGTACCTCCGTAGTAAACGTTCTGTGCTTTCCCTCCATCATATCATCATCGGGCTTTGCGGAAAACGGCCGTGCGGGACAGTTTGATCGTCTGGGCCCAATTGCCTATAACGGTTGCCTCCCGGACGCAAGTGTATGATAAGATGGGAGGGATGAGAAGGAACAGGAAGGAGCGGACAATCCTTGACCAGGCTTAAAGATATTGCGGATGTGATCGGCGTCTCCATCTCCACCGTGTCCAGGGCAATCAGCAACGATACGAGCCGGCCGGTGAGCGAAGAAACGAAACGGAAAATAAGGGAAACCGCCATGAAGCTCGGTTATCCGCTGGACGATACCCCGGGAGCGGCCGTAAACCGGACACAGATCGCCTGCGTCATTCCCGGCAAGCTGCTGGGCAATCATCCGTATTTCTCGGAGGTGCTCCAGGGATTCCACGGGAAGATGGCCGAGATGGGACAGCCCGCCGCCATCGTCCGGACATTCGAGGAAGTGAACGACGCGGAACGCTTCCAGGCTATGCTGACGGAGTCGGGAGCCGGGGGAATACTCGCGCTGGGGTGGTACGACAAGGAGCTTCACGAGCTGCTGGATAACCAGGGCATTCCCATTCTCGGCGTCAGCTTGAACGACGATTCCCTGAAAATGCCCATTGTGGACTGCGACCGGGTGTCGGCCGCCCGGATGGCGGTGGGGCATCTGCTCGATCAGGGGCATACGAGGATCGGGTATGTGGGCGGCCCCGCTTTTTTCAAAAAGCTGGAGAACGACGAACGGTTCATCGGGTTCCAGTTCGCGATGCTCCAGGGCAACCTGCCGATCCGCAAAGAGTGGATCGTCAATACGAACTGGGACGTGGACCTGAGCTACCGGCTCGTGACCGGCATGCTGCAGGAGCTGCCACGGGCGGACTGGCCTACCGCCCTGTTCTGCGCCAGCGACATGCTGGCGATTCCGGCGATGCGGGCCGCTCTGGAACAGCAGTGCCGCATTCCCGAAGACATCGCCTTTGTCGGGATGGACAATATCGGGTTCTCGCAGTACACGAGTCCGCCGCTCACCTCGATCGATGTGCCGCGGCAGGAAATCGGCAAGCTGGCCGCCAAATTCCTCTGCGACTATGTAGAGGAGGACTACCGGATTCCGCCGCGGATTTTACTGCCCTGCTCCCTGATCGTCCGGGAATCGTCGGTTCACGATATCCGGCCTTAGACGGGAGCATAGGGAACGCGAGCCAAAAGCAAGAGTCTGACAGAACCATGTCAGGCTTTTTTTAGCTGCGCCTTTTTATCCAAAAAGTTTGGAGTCATGTTAGCCAAAAAGTTGTTGCATTCCTCGAGCCGTTTTGGTAAATTAGGGTCAACAAGTTTCTTGTAAGCGTTTTCTAAACGTGAAATCATCCTGCTAGTCCTACAAATCCATTGAATTGAACCCGATTTCCGACGAAAATGATTCCAAAAATTATCCAAATATAAAATGATTTTTGGATAAGCGTTTTACGGCCCTAAAGTCTTTTCGCAGGTCCGAAAGCGAATCGAACGAATTTTCAATCCCGGAAGGAGACTTAACGTGGCTGAAACTATTCTCAAACGCGGCGGCCCGGAAACGGGGACGCATTCCCGTCCGGTTCCGCGCAAAATGACGCTGGGCAGACGGATTCTCCGCAATTGGCAGCTTTATCTGCTGATTTCGCCCGTGGTGCTATATTACATCGTGTTCCACTATGTGCCGATGTACGGCCTGCAGATCGCCTTCAAGGATTTTGTGGCGAACAAAGGGATCTGGGGCAGCGCCTGGGTCGGATTTGACCATTTCCAGCGGTTTTTCAACAGTTACTTTTTTCAGCGTCTCATTACGAATACGATCGGTCTCGGTCTTTATACCCTGGCGCTCGGATTCCCGATCCCGATTATTCTCGCTCTCCTCATGAACGAAGTCCAATCCCAGAAGTTTAAGAAATTCGTTCAAACCGTCACCTACGCGCCCCATTTTCTTTCCACGGTCGTCGTTGTAGGCATGATGATGATGTTCCTCAATCCCAGATACGGCCTCGTCAACACCTTTCTCGGGATGTTCGGCGTTAAACCGATCAACTTTCTTGCCGATCCTTCCTGGTTCAAAACGCTCTATGTGCTCTCCGATGTTTGGCAGACGATGGGGTGGAGTTCCATTATTTATCTGGCGGCTCTCGCCGGCGTAGACAACCAGCTTCACGAGGCGGCGCGCGTGGACGGGGCGACCCGGCTCCAGCGTATCTGGCACATTAACCTTCCCGGCATCCGCCCGACGATTGTTATCCTGCTTATCCTGAATCTGGGAAGCGTCATGTCCATCGGCTTCGAAAAAGTGCTCCTGATGCAGAATACCCTCAACATGCAAAGTTCCGACATTATCGATACCTACGTATACCGCAGCGGGATTCTCGACGCGGACTATAGTTTTTCCGCCGCCGTCGGCCTGTTCAGTACGGTAATCAACTTTATTCTGCTGATCAGCGTGAACTGGATCTCCAAACGCTTCAGCGAATCGAGCCTATGGTAGGAAGAGGGAGAAGAGATGGAAAATACCCGTGAAGACCGCTTGTTCAACACCGTCATTTACCTGGTTCTCGGGCTGGTGCTGCTGATCGTCCTGTACCCGCTGGTATTCGTGCTCAGCGCTTCGTTCAGCGAACCCCAGTACATTATGAACGGGGAAGTGCTGCTCTGGCCCAAAGGGCTGACGCTGGATTCATACGCCAAAATTTTCGAGGACAGCCACATTTTGCGTGGCTTCGGGAACACGCTCCTGTATACGACCACGGGGACGTGCCTGAACGTGATCATGACGATTCTGGCGGCTTACCCCCTTTCCCGCAAAGATTTCGTGGGCCGCAACCTGTTCATGGGCCTGTTCGTGTTCACGATGTTTTTCAGCGGGGGGCTCATTCCGACCTACATTCTGATCAAAAATCTCGGCCTGCTGAACTCGTTCTGGGTCATGATTTTGCCCGGCGCCGTGTCCATCTGGAACATCATCATCATGCGGACCTTTTTCCAGCAGACGATTCCCGGGGAGCTTGAAGAGGCGGCGACCATCGACGGCTGCTCCAATATGCAGATCCTCACGAGGGTCATCCTGCCGCTGTCCATGCCGATCATCGCCGTCACCATTCTGTTCTATGCGGTCGGGCACTGGAACTCGTTCTTCAACGCTCTGCTCTACCTGTCCGACAAAAGCAAGTTTCCGCTTCAGCTCGTCCTGCGCGAAATTCTTATTCAAGGGCAGACGGACAGCATGGTCAAAATGTCGACGGAATCGGCGATCAAGCAGCAGCGGGCAGTGGAAGGCATCAAATATGCCGTTCTCGTCCTGGCCAATCTCCCGATGTTCCTGCTCTATCCGTTCCTTCAGCGGTACTTCGTCAAAGGAATTATGATCGGCGCCATCAAAGGCTGATCGTTTATCCTATATGCGATTCACGATATTCGCGATATTCGCGATAGTTACGATTAAACAAGGGAGGTTAACGAGATGAAGAGAAAGAGAGCGATGAAACTCGTTTTGGCTTGCGCGCTGACGACGGCGGTGCTGTCCGGCTGTAGCAGCGGCGGTGAGAAAGGCGCCGGGGAAGGGGCGGAGGCGAAGGGCGTGAATGCGACGGGATTCCCGATCGTTCAGGAGCCGGTCACGGTCAATGCTTTTGCCGCCAAATTTTTCGCCAATGCCGACTGGAACAAATTGAAGCTGTGGCAGGAATACGAGAAGAAAACGAACATCCACATCAACTGGGAGACGGTCCAGAAGGACGCCTTGAAAGAAAAACGGAATCTGCTTATGGCGAGCAGCGGGTATCCCGACCTGTTTTACGCTTCCGCTTTCTCGAAATCCGACTTGTTTAAATACGGCAAGCAGGGCGTGTTCCTGCCCCTGAACGAGTACATCGATCAATATGCGCCGAACCTCAAGGCTCTAATGGAGAAATACCCGGTCATTAAAAAAGGCATCACCATGCCGGACGGCAAAATTTACAGCCTGCCGACTTTGTATGACCCCGAATTCCGGTCCGTTTTCTTCAACACCCCTTGGGTCAAAACGGAATGGCTGACCAAGCTGGGTCTGAAGGAACCGACGAATCTCGACGAATTCGCGGCGATGCTGAAGGCGTTCAAGCAGGGAGATCCGAACGGGAACGGCAAGCCGGATGAAATCGCGTGGGGCGGAGTCGGGACGAATGGAATTGTCGGGTATCTGAGAGGTTCCTTCGGTCTGGGCAATCACGGCAACGCCAACCAATATGTCGATACGGAACCGGATTCGGGCAAAATCCGCTTTGTCCCCGCCGATCCGCGCTACAAAGAAATGCTGGAATACATCCACAAGCTGTACAAAGACGGCCTGCTGGAGCAGGATATCGCCTCCGTGAAAAGCGAGGAAGTCGACGCCAAGGGAACCGCCGGGCTGCTGGGCATCGTGGATAACGTAGATCCTGCGGCGATCTACAATCAGAAGGGATACGCCGGTCTGCCGGTACTGAAGGGACCGCACGGCGATCAGCTCTATACGTATATCGGCTCGCCGCTCGGCAACATTGGGATGTTTATTCTGACCGATAAAGCGAAAAATCCGGCCGCTCTGGTCCGGTGGATGGATTATTTTTACGGCGAGGAAGGCATCAAGATGTTCTTCATGGGCTGGAAAGACGACACGTACAAGGAAGAGAGCGACGGAACGGTCGATTATGTGGACGCCATCAAAAACAACAAGGACGGTCTCAGTCTCGACCAGGCGGTCAGCCAATACCTGATCTGGCCGGGCGGGTATTACCCGGGTTTCGTCAAGCAGGCGTACTTCAAAGGAGCGGAAGGGCTTCCTACCTCCGTAGAGAATTCGAAGAAAGCCGATCCGCACGTACTCAAGCCGGAGGAAATCTGGCCGGCCTTCAATTTCACGACGGAAGAGCAGCAGGAATTGACGACGCTTGCCAATGACATCGAAACGTATGTCACGGAAATGAAAGATAAATTCATCGTCGGAGATGCGCCTCTGTCCCAGTGGGACGACTATGTGGCAACCCTGAACAAAATGGGACTGGACCGCTACAAGCAAATTTATCAGGCTGCACTGGACCGCTACTCCAAGAGCAGTTAAGGGAGAGAGAGAACATGAGCGAATTGACCGCAATATTAATCGGCGCGGGCGCCCGGGGAGCGGGCGGCTACGCCCCCTATGCCCTGGATTATCCGCATGAGCTGCAGTTCGTGGCCGTGGCGGAGACAGATGCCGGACGCAGGGAGAAAATGGCGGAGAAACACGGCATTCCTGAGGAGCACCGCTACGACACGTGGGAAGAGCTGCTGAACCTGCCCAAAATGGCGGATATCGCCGTCATCTGTACCCAGGACCGGATGCACTACGAGCCGACGATGCGGGCGCTTGCCGCCAAGTATCACGTGCTGCTGGAGAAGCCGATGTCCCCGGACCCGCGCGAGTGCCTGGACATGGAGCAGGCCGCCCGGGACAACGACCGGCTGCTCACGATCTGCCACGTGCTGCGCTACACGCCGTTCTGGACGGCGGTCAAGACGGCCATCACGGAGGGCAGAATCGGCGAGGTGGTGTCCATCCAGCTCAACGAGAACGTGGGCTACTGGCATATCGCCCACAGCTTCGTGAGAGGGAACTGGAACAACTCGCACAAAGCCAGTCCGATGATCCTGGCCAAATCGTGCCACGACATGGACGTCCTGTCGTGGCTGATGGATAAGCCGTGCAGCCGGGTAAGCTCGTTCGGCTCGCTCATGCACTTCAACGGGGCGCACGCGCCCGAAGGCTCCGCAGATCGCTGCCTCGACTGCGCGGTGGAGCCGACGTGCCCGTACTCCGCCACGCGGTTCTATCTCAGCCAAGAATTCAGAGGCTGGGCCGGGCACTTCACGAGCGATCTGTCCAAGGAGAGCATCGTGAAAGGGCTGCGCGAGACGGACTACGGACGCTGCGTGTACCGCAGCGACAATAACGTCGTCGATCACCAGGTGGTGAACATGGAGTTCGAGGGAGGCGCCACGGCCATGTTCAGCATGTGCGGCTTTACGTTCGAACAGGAGCGGCGCATTCAGATCATGGGTACGCGGGGAGAACTGCGGGCGGAGGGCGATTCGATTATCGTCTACGATTTTCTGACGCATCAGAAGACGGAGATTACGATTCCCGTCCAAACGGCCGGACACGGAGGCGGGGACAGCGGCATCGTCCGCAGCTTCCTCCAGGAAGTGCGGGGCTACAGCGGTCAGGAAGGCCTCACCTCGGCGGCCGCCTCCGTCCGCAGCCATCTGATGGCTTTTGCGGCCGAAGAATCCCGTCTGAACGGCGGGGCGCCGATCGAACTGACGGAATATGCCCGGACACTCACGCAAAATGCGGGCGGACTAAGCGGATAATCCGCGGCCCGTTTTTACGATAGTGGTGATGGGTCCGCCCGGCATCCTTGGCTGGAAGTACGAAAGGGACGGCAGGTGAGACGCAGTCCGAATCCATTCATTAAAGGAGGCAGTTTTAATGAAGAAGTTCATTGCCGTGCAGCTGCTTGTGCTGATGATGCTGTTGTCCGCGTCCGGTCCGGTTATGGCGGCCAGTGCGGATAACGTGTATGTGAATCCGGTCAATCCTTCGCCGTCCGACCTCGTGATGAGCGACTGGATGCCGGTGCAGACGACTCCTTATACGTACTGGGCTACGCAGAACTGGAACCAGGGCGCGGAAGGCGGAGGATATGCCGGCTTCCAGCAGGACGACGGGAACAGCTTCGCCCCGCGCCGGGTGCATTTCGCGATCTGGGACCCGATCAATTCCCCCCTTCCGATCACGGCCGTATACGTTGCGCCCGGCGGGCGGCTGTCCCCGTTCGGGGGAGAAGGTACGGGCATGAAGGTCATGACGCCGTACGCCTGGCAGACCGGCCAGTGGTACCGCATGGTTGTGCGCACCTGGAGCGAAGGCTGCACGGGCACGTGTTTCGGACAGTGGGTGAAGGATGCGGCGAAGAACGAGTGGAAGCTGATCGCCGTTCTCGATCATCCGGTCGCCGGATTGTCCCTTCACGGGGGACTCGGTCTGTTCCAGGAAGACTGGAACGGCACGGCTCAGAACGTGAGGGAAGGCCGGATCAAGAACGGCTACAACCGGAAGCTGGACGGCACCTGGAATTCGTGGGCCAGCCAGAGAATTTCGACCAACAGCTCTCTGGGCAATTGGGACGGGGGAACCGCCGGCGATTATTTCTGGTTCCGGGCCGGGGGATCGACGACGCCTTCCATTGCGAGCAACACGGTCAAAACCGTCAATCAGCCGAGTTCACCCGTGTACGACAGTATCGTGCTGGCTTCAAGCGGCGCCGCCTACAAGAACGGGCAGCTGACCGTAAATTGGCAGGTACCTGGTTCCAGCTCTCCGCAGTTTAAGGTTTCCGCAGCCGTTTACGGCAATGCCGCCCTTGCGGGAAACCCTCTTGCGGCGAAAACGGAAGTCAGGCCCGAGGCGGTTTCGCAGTCTCTCGCGGTGAGCCTTAAGGCGGGCAGGACGTATTACGTCAAACTGACGATTACCGATCTGTTCGACCACACGCGGTCCGTCACGATTCCGGTGAAAGCCTGATCCGTACGGGGCTGTCCGGGCGCCCGGCTGTCTCCCTGTTGGGCGGGCATTGCGTTCCGGCGCGAAGGACGTGAGTAACGGTTATAATTGAGACAGATTTGATCAATAAATGAGACAAATTCGGGTATATGATTGAGACAAAATAATATTTAGTGTTTGGTCATGTTCTATAGCCCTAAAAATCAATAGCCAGTAGAATATGAATCCCTTGGAGAACGGTTATTTTATTACTATCTTGAACTGGATACTTCTGTATACCGCTATTATGTGCAGCCCATTGAAGTCTCCATATTTACACAACAAGATGAATGGTTTCATATTCCTGCTGTACTTGCATTTAAACAAGGTAAACCGCGGCTTTTGTATCAAATAAAAGATGATCCGGATAAAGAGCTATCTGCAAAAGAAGAGTTGTGTAATCGGTACTGCAGAGGACTAGCTTTAGAAAAAGGGTGGGAGTACAGCTTTATTTACCCGAAAACTATGCCCAATACATTATCATGGTGGAAATAATCCATTTTTTGAGGTGATAACAACGATATCAAAATAGAGTTGACGGTGTAAAATTGTTTGTGTACCAAGATTTGGAGCCTAGTCAGGCAACAAAAAAGTAGGGTATTCTCGGGATTGCGAATGCTCTCAGAGCTATTTGAAAATCTTGTCATTCAATTTGTTAAGGACAATCTAGAACGCATCATGAAAGCCGAAATAACAAGCTTTTTAGAAAATGGCGATCAGAGCGGGCACAATAGTCGCAATGGTTACTACAAGCGTTCCCTGCATTCCAAGTATGGCCATGTAAAACACCTTCAGGTCCCGCGAGATCGTAATGGTGAGTTCCAAACACAAATGTTTCAACCCTACCAGCGGCGTGATGGCTAATTCCAACAGATTCTTAATAGTTATCTTGAGGTCATACGATCGATTTGGAATTTTGACTTTGAATAGTCTAAGATGTGGGAGTATTCCTTGGGAAATTTGAAGGAGTACTCCTTTTTTTCATGTATTCTTTTGCAACAAGAAAAATCTAAATATTTTAATGATTTATATACATTTTTTAATATTCTTGATCTGCAGGTAATGATAATGCTCGTTGAATAACGTCAAACTTCTGAAAAAGTGAAGGATTTACCTATATTTCTTTTCTTCTGCAAACTGAAAGCGCTATCTATAATAAAAAGGCAAGGCATCGCAATGATAAAAATCACATCTTGGTTTCAGGTAAGTAAAAAGGGAGGTTGTTTAAAGTGAATGTAAAGAAAGTATCTGCATTAACCCTTAGTACGGTCATGTTAGGAGGCCTCCTGGCAGGCTGCAGTTCTTCCAAAGAAGCCGAGCTGGCCAAGACAGGCAGCAGTAAAGATCCGGTAAAGCTGACGTTCTGGTTTCCGGGTGCGGATAAAGGGAATGATGAATATTTCACCAATGCGGCAAAGGAATTCGAGAAACTTCACCCTAATGTGAAGGTCGAAACTACCGTATTGCCTTCATCCGCGGAGGATATCGACACCAAGCTGAACGCAGCGAAGCTTAGCGGCACGATGCCCGACGTTTTCTCCGCGTACCTGGCTTTCATGGGATCCCGGGGGGCCAAAGGCGATTTCGCGCCGTTGGACGAGTACATCGCCAAGTGGGACGAAAAAGGGGATGTAATGGAAAGCGCGCTGACGGCTGGGAAATATAAGGATAAAACGCTGGGCCTGGGCTTTTTCCCTGCACCGGAGATTCTGACTTACCGTAAGGACTTTTTCCAGGAAGCGGGCTTAGACCCTAACAAGCCTCCAGCTACCTGGGAGGAACTGGGGAGTTACGCCGAGAAGCTGACCAAAAGGGATCCCAACGGCAACGTCACACGCGCCGGGTTTGACATTCCGCTTACTTCCGCGGACGTATTTGTTGAGCCCTTCTTACGGCAAAATGGCGCTAAATTAATTGATGAGCAGCAAGGGGTTCCGGTTTTGAATGACAGTAAAGCGGTAGAAGGCTTGAAGTTTCTGGTCGATCTGAATAATAAAAAAGTCAGCATTCCTTACAATTATCAGAAAAAAGATGAAATTCCGTTTGTAAGCGGCAAGTCCGCCATGTCCTTTTTGCAAACAAGCGGCATTAGCAATCTCATCAAGAACAACCCGGATCTGAAGGACAAGCTGGGTTATGTGCCTGTGCTTAAGAAGGAAGAGAAAGTCGGTTTCAACGGTTACCGTCTATTTACGATCGGAAATGCGAGCAAGCATAAAGAGGAAGCGTTCGAATTCATCAAGTTTATGATGTCCAACGATCAAGTGTGGAAGCGCTATACGGACTTGAAAATTCCGGTAGTGAAAAAATCCCTGGAAAAACAATTTACCGATGTGGATCCGGCATTTAACAGCGTTCTCATGGACTATGTAAAAAACGGAAAAGGAAAACCGGTTGTTCCTTGGTTAACCCTCTACAACAAATACATCATCCAGTCTTACGAAGAAGCAATAAGCATGAAGAAAACGCCTGAGCAAGCCTTGAAGGATGCGCAGGAGAATGTTGAAAAAGAATTGAAAAATATCAGCCAATAAATGAGAGATAGACTGGTTTGTAAAGCTTAGAAGTCATAAGTTCTACAAACCTTCTTCTTAGGATAGCGGGATATTTGGCTGGAAGGAGAAACACAATGAATGCAAGCACAGTTCCACATAAAGCGGCAGCAGGACAAAAATCGAAGAAACGGCGGCTAGATCATGATCCGATCGGATATGCGTTAATCACACCGTTTTATCTGTTTCTATTCGTCTTCGTCCTGCTTCCCATTTTGATGAACATTTATTTAAGCTTTACGAATTATGACATGAATAGAATGGATTTTATCGGATTCAAAAATTATAAGGTGTTACTGTCGGATACTTTTTTCTGGATATCCCTCAAGAACACTGTGATATATACCTTTTTTACGCTCTTTTTCACATTGGCGCTCGGTTTGGTCTTTGCCGTGCTCTTAAATAACAAATTGGTCGGTCTTTCCTTTTTCAGAACGGGATTTTTTACGCCTCACGTAACCTCGATGGTCGCAGTATCCATGATCTGGCTGTGGATTTACGAACCGTCGCGCGGGATTGCCAACACGGTTCTGGGCTTTTTCCAAATTCAGGGGAAGCAATGGCTCTATGACGCAAATTGGGCGATGGTTGCCCTGATTCTTATGGGCATATGGAAATTCGTAGGCTACAATATGGTCATTTATTTGGCCGGATTGCAAGGGGTTCCGCGTGATTTATATGAAGCGGCTTCCGTCGATGGCGCGAATTCCTTGCATAAGTTTTTTTACATCACGGTCCCCATGTTGAAGCCGATCACATTCTTTCTATTGATTACAGGCTTGATCAACAATTTCAACGTATTTGAACAAATTAAAATTTTGACCAACGGCGGGCCCATGAATTCCACGACTACAATTGTTCATCAAATCTATAACCGCGCCTTCGGCGAATTTCAGCTTGGTTATTCATCGGCGATGGCCACGGTGTTACTGGCGATTATTGCGGTTATTACCATCGTCAATTTCAAATACGGACAAGGTAATGACATTGATTAAATAAGGTGGTTGTTGAAGCATGGAAAATTCAAAAACAAGGATAGGGCTTTCTGTCATTGTACTAATCTTTTCATTGTTCATGATCTTTCCCTTTGTATTAATGGTAATCACATCGCTGAAAACGATGGGGGATATCATGTCTCCGCAGTTTATTTTCTTTCCTAAAACATGGGTCTGGCACAATTATGTCGAGGCTATGAGCAGGGGAAACTGGGGGAGATATTTTTTTAACTCTTTCTTTGTAACGGTTATTACCGTGGTTATAAGTTTGGTGCTTAACTCGATTGCCGGCTACAGCTTCGGCAGATTGAATTTTAAAGGCAGAGATATCTTGTTCGTGATCTCTCTGATCGGCTTAATGATTCCACCTCAAGTAACAATGATCCCGGTATTCTTGATTTTGAAGCATGTTCCTTTTGCAGGCGGTAATGATATGTTCGGACAAGGCGGATTAGGCTGGATCAATTCGTATATGGGCTTAATTGCTCCTTACGTTGCAGGCTCCTTCGGGGTGTTCCTGTTCAGGCAGTTTTATCTCGGCTTTCCGAAAGAATTGGATGATGCGGCGAAAATCGACGGTTTAACCCGGTTTCAGACGTTCATGTACATTTACGTGCCTGTCAGCAAACCGATCTTTGCGACGCTTGTTGCTTTGAAGGCTACTCAAGCATGGAATGAGTACACATGGCCACTCATCGTAACTAACGTGGATGAGATGAAAACCGTTCAACTCGCATTGACGATGTTCCGGGACGAGACGCAAGTACAGTGGAACCTTCTGATGGCCGCGACGACTATCATTATCCTGCCGCTATTAATTCTGTTTTTGTTCACGCAAAAATACTTTGTCCAAGGTATTGTCACATCAGGAATAAAGGGCTAATTACGTAGATAAAGGAGAAAGCATTATGAAGGCAATCGTATTGCTCCTGGATTCGGTTAACAGGCATTATCTCAGCGCTTATGGCGAAACGGGCGTGGCAACGCCCAATCTGGACAGGCTGGCGGAGAAATCCGCCGTTTTCACGAACCACTGGTCAGGCTCCCTGCCGTGCATGCCTGCCCGGAGGGATATGCTGACGGGGCGGCTGGGTTTTCTTGAACGCAACTGGGGGCCGATAGAGCCATTTGACCATACGTTGCCGCAGGTGCTGCGGGATAACGGCGTATTTTCTCATATTGCAACGGATCATTATCATTATTTCCGGGTAGGCGGGGAGAATTACTGTCAACAATTCAATACTTGGGATTTTATCCGCGGCCAGGAGCTCGATTGTTTGGTTTCCAGGGTCAATCAGCCGGAGAAACCGGAGCAGATCGGCAAATTTATGCCGCAATACGCGCTCAACAGAACGATGTTTCAGGCCGAGGAAGACTATTCTTCGCCAAAAACAATTCGCTCCGCTCTGAATTGGCTTGAGGATAACCGGGAGGCGGACAACTATCTCTTATGGGTTGAGGCATTCGACCCCCATGAGCCGTTTGATCTGCCGGAGAGCGAATTGGAAGCCTACGGGGACGATTACAATGGGCCGTCCTACTATTGGCCGGAGTACGGTCGCGTGAATGTGCCGGATGATGCGATCAAGCATATCCGGAAGCGGTATGCCGCATTGCTGACGATGACGGACCGCTGGGTCGGCAAGCTGCTGGATGCCATGGACCGTCAGGGAATGTGGGAAGACACCTTGCTGATCTTTACTTCCGATCACGGCTATATGCTCGGCGAGCATAACTTTATGGCCAAAAATGTAATGCCGGCGTACAACCAAATCTGCCATATACCGCTCATGGTGCACATGCCCGGAGGCATGCATGCCGGGAAGCGGATTGATGCCCTGACGCAGAACATCGATGTGTTCCCGACCTTGCTGGAGCATTTTGGCGTGGACGCAAGCCGCTGCCGAAACAAGCTGCATGGGAAATCGTGGCTGCCTTTGATACGCGGAGAAGTTTCCGCTATCCGAGACTGCGCTTTATACGGCTATTTCGGGAAAAACGTGAATGTTACGGACGGGGAATACACCTACTTCAGAGCGTCATCCCGGGGAAACAATTCACCGATTCATCTGTATACGGCAATGCCCACAACGATAGGACATTACTACGGACTGGATCATATTGTCGACCCGAGCCGAATCGAAATGGGACCGTTTTTGAAGTGGACAGATTTCCCTGTGTACAAAATACCGGGCGATAATGTGCAAATGAAAGACCAGACCCAATCCTTCCATATCAACGGCTCATTTATCCAGGAAAATCTGCTCTTCCATAACATAGACGACTATGGACAGAATCATCCGATTCACGATGAGGAGATAGAGCGGAGGATGATCAAGCTGCTGCACAAAGCGTTGGAGGATCATGAATCACCGGATGATCAGTATTTGCGGCTAGGTTTGCAATAGAATCGAAGGGTATGTCTCGACAAGAGACATCACAAAGAGGCATACCCTTCGTTCCTATAAATATTAAATATTTGGGAGGTCAACAATGAAATTTTTCAAGAAAAATGTAAGCGGATTCATGAGTTTGTTGTTGAGCGCATCCGTGATCGGAGCAGGCGTCACAGCCCCTAATGCTGCAGCTGCTGCTGATGCCTCGGGCACCAAAATAACGGTGGACTCCGGCAATGTCCTTCATGCCATTCAACCTGGTTTGTTCGGCGTGAATCACCGCTACTTCGTCAATGGCGTCGGCATGTGGGATCCGGTAACGAAAAGCGTGTATTCCGAGTTTGACCAAAAATTATCCGAACTCGGCCTAAAATCGCTCCGGTATCCGGGCGGGACTACAGCCAACCTGTTTTGGTGGAAGCGTGCCATCGGCCCCGTCGAACAAAGAATCAATCAGGTCAACCCTTATTTAGGCAATGGTCCGGAGAAAGCGAATTTCGGACTGGATGAAGCTATGCGCTATTCCGAAAGCCACGGGTTCCTGACGCCTTATGTATATAATATAGGGAACGGAAACCCGCAGGATGCCGCTGAACTGGTCGAGTATTTGAACGCTCCCGCCGATGCCGCGCATCCATGGGCAATAAAACGTGCCGAGAATGGACATCCGGCCCCTTATAATATCAAAACGTTTGAATTGGGTAATGAAATTAATTTTGTCGGACAAATTTATTGGATGACTGGACAAATCGTTTCCCAAGATCCCGCCGTGCTTGCTCTAAACAGCAATGCCGATCTTAAAGCAGCCTACTTGTATGCCAACGGAGGCACAGTGCAATTTACCCTCCAGAAAACGGGGCTAATTGACGACTGGAGAGAAGCCGACCCTACGGATGCTTCCAAAAGCAATGGCCAACCCAACCAGGTCAAGTATGCCAAGTACGCTCCGATTGATGCTGGATCAGCGGTAGAAGTATCCGTGGGCAATAGCGTGTACAACCCGGCGTCCGGCAAAATGGATCTCTGGCAAGGACAGACGTGGACTCAGGTACCCGACATCTCCGCAGCAGGAGTAACCAATTCTTATGAGCTGGATTACGCAACCGGGGCCATTCAGTTCGGCGACGGTACGAACGGGTCTATTCCTGCTGCCGGCACAGAAATCAAAGTCAGCTATCAGACCACACACGCCGGGATCGGTGAATATTACACCAAAATGAAAGCGGTTGATCCTTCAATTAAGATTTACAGTGCCATGGACCAGAGTTATGCCATAGCTGCATTCGGCAATACGGTTCCTTATGACGGGGTTGTCATTCATCCTTACACGGGAATAGTTAAGGAGCCGACACTGGGCTTATCCATTAAGACTCCGTATGACCCGAATAACGTTCCTAAGTATCATTATGCCACGATTCTGGATTCGGAGGCCAGAGTGCAAGAAGTGAAGGAGATCGAGCACGCTTCCGCTGCGATATCGGGGCGCAACATCAAACCTATTGTAACGGAATACGGCGCTCACGACCCTGAGTATAAGACATATCAGGAGAATGGCGTAACCAAAACCGCCCTTTTGTATGAGGGATCTTTGGGAGCAACTCTGCAAACGGCGAATATGCTTATGCACTTCATCGATATGGATTTGGAATACGCATTGCGCCACTCTCTCATTGATAGAACGTTCGAGAACAAATCAGCTGTGCCTATGGCGCTTTTTGATACCTACACCTTCTTGCCGTCAGCTTCCGCTTACATGTACAAAATGTTTACGCATATGAGCGGCGCGAACGAAGTGAAGTCCACGATCGAAAATAATCCGGTAAGGACAGTGAACATTGACAATAAGGATCAAAATATCAATAAGTTGATGACGGTGGCTTCGAGAACAGGCGACGATCTGTATCTGATCGTTCTGAATCAGGATGCAACGGATGCAGTAACTTCCGCTGTGCAGTTGTCCGGGTATACGGCACAATCGGCCGAAGTGTGGACATTGAACTCGGAGAAGCTGGAAGACATCAATACGAACGATAATCCGAATAAAGTGGACATTGATACGAGCGCTCTTGCGATTAACTCAAGCACTTTTAATTACACGTACCCGGCTCACTCGCTTACCGCGTTTAAGTTTACGCCTTTAAAATCCGGCGGTTCCGACTCCCAAGGGAGTCAAGGCGGCGGCGGAGCAGCCGTATCTTCACCGAATTCTAACAGCGTATCCATTGCTGCCGGAGGTTCCGGGGAAGTCAGCCTGGGGAATGAAGCATTGGTTAAGATTCCTGAAGGAGCTTTGAACGAGGCGGCTCAAATCAGCATTCAAAAAATTGATAGGACGGACAACTTAAAAACCGATAAGATGAAGCGAATAAGCCCGATTTTCGAATTGTCGAAAAATGTCTATGGAGATTTGAAGCATCCGGTTGCTCTTACGCTTCAAGTAGATTCGGCTTTACCGGCAGACAATAAGGCATCTATTTTCTACTATGACGAAACAGCCAAGAAATGGGTGGAAGCAGGCGGTACCGTTAGCGGCAATCAAATTACTGCGCAGGTCGAACATTTTGCCAAATATGCCGTATTTGCGCTGGAGCAAGAAGCCGGCAAACCGTCGGACGGCAACAAGTGGGGAGATATTCAAGGCCATTGGGCCGAAAAGCAGATTAAAGAGGGCGCGGATAAGGGCATCATTAACGGCTACGGCGATGGCACCTTCCAGCCTGACCGCACGATAACCCGGGCGGAGTTCACCGCTCTGATGTCACGGGCCATGCATGTGCCGGGAAGCAAGACGAAAGTTGACTTCGCGGATGCCGATCAGATACCGGGCTGGGCGCTGGATAGCGTCAGCAGCGCTGTTCACGCCGGTTGGATATCGGGTTATGAGGACAACAGCTTTAGGCCGAATCAGCCGATTACTCGGGCAGAGATTGTGACGATGGCCGGCCGGGCCATGAACCTGACGAATCAAGAGTCGGTTCAGACAAGCTTTGCGGATGATGCGGCTATCCCTTCCTGGGCCAAAGGGTTTATAGCGAATGCAGCGGCCCAAGGAATCGTAAACGGCAAGAACGGCAATCTCTTCGAGCCTAATGAAAAGGCGACGAGAGCAGAGGTTATCGTTACTGTGCTGAGAATGCTGCAAACTGCTTCCAAGTAATATCGCAGGTGAATGGAACTGAAATATAGACAAAGAGGAGCCGAAGAAATTCGGCTCCTCTTTGTCATGCCTGAAAGGGCTTGGGTTTATTTTGTGTATAGTTTGCTGTATTCGGACGGCTTCATGCCGACGATTTTTTTGAAAACTTGTCCAAAATAGCTCGGGTTCGTGAAGCCTGTCGCTTCGCAAACTTTATTGATGTTATGGCCGGGCTGTCTTAGCAGTTCCTTGGCCTTGGTAATGCGAATCTGCGCCAGGTAGGTGTTGAAGTTCTCGCTGGTTTGCTGCTTGAACAATTGGCTTAGATAGCTCTTGTTCAAGTGAAATTGCTCGGCAACGGACTGCAAGGAGATGTCCTCATGATAATTGCAATGCATGTATGTCACAATGGATTGAATGGTAGTATGGTAATTCATGTTTCTACTGGCTTGAGCGAAGCTTTGAATATCCTCCAAGACGCCCCGCAGATGCAGGAAACATTCCTCGAGGTTTTGACTTCTCTCCAAATTTTTGAAATACATCATTTTTCGGCTGTTCAGTTCATGAATCTCAACGTTCATTTCTTCAAGATGGTGAATGATATAGTAGCAGGCTTCGATAAAGCCGTTTTTAACGGCAAACGGCTCCACGTAGCACACTTCAGCAAGTCTGGCGGTTACACTGGCCTCCAACCGCTCGTATAGTCCCGAAATCTCCAGCTTCTCGATCGACTCGTTAAAGTGCTTAAGCGTGAGGTCCAGCGCCGCAACCCGATGAAGAAAGTCCTGCTCGTACAGGCATGAGCCCGGAGATTTGTAAAACCGGTAAGGACTTAGCGCCTGGAGCCGTGCGTACGCCGCGCTGATGCCGTCAAATCCGGAAAAAATGCCGCTGACGAAAACCCAATAAGCACCTCTGTGAACACCCGGCATCTGTTGGGCGATATCCCCAATCCATGCATTGGCAGGAGTCCCGGCTTCTATGTTGCAGAGCAGGATTAACTGTCCTTCTCCCGGTGAAAAGCAGCAGCTTCCAGCAAGGGCCGGGAGCTTGCTTTGCAGCCTTGTTACGATGGCTTCCTTGGCTTCATCGAAATCGAAGGCTTCCATGATCCCCGTTGAATCGTTGGTGGTTGGAGGCTCCAGGTGGATCAACACGCAGCATAGGGGCTCTTCCTGCAGATGAATTTGATATTGATCCAATTGCTGTTTAACAGCTTCCGTTGAAAGCGATTGCGTTGTAATCAGATTTTTCAGAAACGCCTTCTCTGAAGCCTGGTTTTGCCTGACCGGAAGGACAAGATGCCCTGCTGCCGTTTTCTTGTTCATTGCTTTATCCATAGCGGCAACCAAATCCGTGTACTGCATTTTGGGCTTCAAAATATAGTCCGATGCCCCGAGCTGCAAAGTCTCTTTTACATAGTCAAAATCGTTGTAGCTGCTTAAAACAATAATTTGAATATCCGGGCGTTCATTTCTTAAACGGCGCGTAAGTTCAATTCCGTCCATGCCAGGCATGCGAATGTCGGTAACGACAATATCCGGGCTATATTTGTTAACGAGCTCCAGAGCCTCCAGACCGTCAGATGCTTCTCCTATAATCTCAAAACCGTATTGGGACCAGTCCACCATATGAATGAAGCCTTGTCGAAGCAGCTTTTCATCATCCACAATAATTACTTTATACATGGTGCTCTTTAACCTCCGTGCTCTTCATAAGTTTGGGCAAGGTAAGGATGACGGAAGTACCGAAGCCAGGCTGGCTGTGTATGGTCAGGCCATAGGAGGGTCCAAAGTTTAGCTTTAATCTCTCGTGAACGTTCCGGACGCCTATGCCGCTAAAGCGGGAGGAAGAAGGGGAACCGGTTTCATTGAATACGCGGGCGAGTTCTTCCTCATTCATGCCCACTCCGTTGTCGATAATCTCGATTTTTAGACTGTCTTGATGGATGGAGCCGAATACGTTAATGACACCGGGTACTTTGCTCGGTTCGATACCATGGAATAAAGCGTTTTCGATAATGGGCTGCAACAAGAGTTTTGGTATTGTGCAATCCAGCATTTGAGGATCGATATTGTAACGGAGCGTGATGGCTTCGTCGGTACGTATTTGTTGGATGTATACATATTGTTCGATATTGTTGAGTTCTTCTTGAATGGTGATGAATTCATCGTTCCGGTTGATCGTTTGTTCCAATAAAGTTACAAGCGCATGGATAGTCGGCTCAATCAACTCCGTTTTGTTCACCCATACCAGACATTTAATGGAATTCAAAGTATTATACAAAAAATGCGGATTAATCTGCATCTGCAAAGCCTGCAGCTCGGCGATCCGCTTCTCTTCCTGGTTAATGACCAGAGCATTAATCGTCTTTTCCAGCTTTTCGATCATTTTGTCGTACTCAATGTTTAACAGTTTAACCTCATTGACGGGATAATCAGGCTCGACCGTCCCTTGGAGCCAATAATTCTGTACGCGCCTGGAAAGCTTGCGTATCGGCAATGAAATGGAGCGGGATATAAAGAATGCTGCGACCACAGACAATAAAATGCAAACAAAGGCCACGATGAGAATGGTTTGCTTCAAGGCGTCGATATCTTGAAAGATGCTGTTCATCGGGATGTTTTCTACGATGTACCAATCGACGCGATCTATTTTTTTGTACAGTGTCAGAAACTTTTGATTATGAATGGTTGATGATATTTTATAATTCTCTTCTGTTGCCAGCAGCTTTTGTACGTACGGCTCGTTCAGTATTTGTCCGACCCGTGACCTGTCGCTATGAGAGATAATATGGTTTGAACGATCCACAATCATGATTTCGTTTCCGTTTTGCAGCAGATTCTTATAAATATTATATAAATTTTGCTCTTTTACGCTAATTAAGAACACACCGTAGTTTGTATTCAACGCGTTGGTCTGCAGCAGCTTAGCTGCGGTAAATACCTGGGAGTCCTCTTGATTCTTTAAATAGCTTCTGTGCGTGCTTAGCCAGGTGATTCTATCCGGGTTTTGGGCGAGTATGTCCTTCAACGGGAAATTCAGTAAGCGTTCCGGGTCCACAATATTATTTTCATAGTTTTGGGTATAGATTAAGCCGTTGTTTCCGATAAGAAACGACTGGAAACTGAGCCAATCGAACGCAAAGGAGTACCTCAACATGTTGTTCTCAACCTTGGCTTGATCGAGAAGCTGGTCATAGGGGTTCGTGTACTGCTTGGTCAGCAAAGCTTCCAACTCGTTATTCATATTGTAAATATTGACGATTGCACTGACTTGATCGATCAGCACGTTGATGTTTTTGTTGATTTGTTCCAAAGTATTGATATTGGATTTACTGATCTGCGCATCAAGAAGCTTCTCGGACATTTTGAAGGATACGAGACCGATTAACGCTACAGGAATGATGCTGAGCAGAATATAGGTGATCAGAAGCTTGCTGAACATCGTTTTATTGGGAAACATTTTTTTGTACATAGGCTCTGGCTTCCATCCCTAAATCATGATGCATTTGATTATACATTTATTATATTCTCTTTTAGAGAAAGAACCTACTTAAAATCTTTTAATCAGCGTCAGCAGCGCAACGAAATCCTATGTTTCCTGTCGAGCTGTCCGGTGTATTTTGACTGCGGGCCGCTACACGGTAGCGGTTGCAATATGATTTATGGCATAAGTAGGAACCGCCGCGCAGAACCTTGGCATTTCCTGACAGAGGTCCTGCCGGATTATCCCTGGGACCATGGATGTGATAAGTTGGGCTAAACCAATCCGAACACCATTCCCACACATTGCCGGAGACGTTATACAGGCCATAACCGTTTGGATCGAAGGAGTGCGCAGGCGCTGTGCCCGCATATCCGTCGCTTGCATGATTTTTCACGGGGAATTTCCCCTGCCAAATGTTGCATAAATGCCGTCCGCCCTGCTTAAGCTCGTCTCCCCAGGGATAACGCTTCTGCACAAGGCCGCCTCGAGCGGCAAATTCCCATTCCGCTTCCGTGGGTAACCGCTTTCCTGCCCAATTGCAATAAGCCATTGCATCGTTCCATGAGATATGAATAACCGGATGATCCAACCGGTCTTCAATGCCGGAATCAGGTCCGTCAGGATGGCGCCAGTCTGCTCCTTCTACCGCCCACCACCATGGTGCTTGCTGAACGCGATTTTGCACTGTCATCGCTGTAGCTTCGGAGACAAACAGATGAAACACAAAAGACCATCCGAAGATTTCCGCTTCCGTCCTATAGCCGGTTTCGTCGGCAAACTGTTGGAATTCACGATTCGTTACCGTGCAAGGATCGATATAGAAGGGTTTAAGCGTAATCTCTCTGACGGGTCCCTCTCCATCAGCCGGAAAACCTTCTTGATCGTTTGTTCCCATTAAAAATTTGCCGCCAGGCAATAAAATCATTTGTTCTTTGTTACCGGGATAAGAGCCAACTTTCAAAGATTGTGCGGCATTCATGGGGGAATGGTGATTGAAAAGGTTGGTATTTCTGCTTGCCGAGCAGCATGATGGCTTATTGAAATTCATAATGATAGTCACCGCTTTCTGGTTGGTTAGGGCATGGTTAGCCGAAGAGACGCGTCAATTTCGATCCGTACCGAATCGTTTTAGTATATAGAAGCACTATAGCATTCTTTAAATCTTTTCGGAATAAACTATTAATTATTTTCGCTAATTCATGACCATCGTCATCTTTATGTATAGTGTAAATACATATTTCTGCGTGGTTTTGATCGTTATGAATTTAAGTTGACAATTTACCGACAAAATAATTCGCGCTTACGGAATCACGATTGTTGTCACGGTGATCAGTCTACGCCGTCGCCCGGAAAATGCTTGACCGAAAGGGCCACCAAGCAGGAAAACGCGATAGACGATCCGGCCCGCAATCTTTTTTGGGTTTCAGGGCATGATGATCTATTTGTAATGAATTTTTCTAATTTGAGTAGTGGTGGAAAGAAAACGATATTTAAATGCTGCTTTGCCTTGGCAGTTCATCGACTTGCAGCTAAAAAAGATATAGAGATCCCTTCGTTCTTAATGATAGACACACCTATGAAAAACATAAGTGAACGCGAAAATAAAGACATTTTTGAAGGGTTCTATCGATTCATCTATCTGCTGTTTGCGAATGAACTTAAAAATAGGCAACTTATCATAGTTGATAAAGAATATTTTGGCCCAGAAGAAACATCGGTCAAAGAGTATTATTTGAATCAAGATAAATTTATAGTAAAACATATGACGCCAGACGATGACGATGAGATTGATAATTATGGAGCAAGATGAGATTATTAAATGACAACAATTATATATTATTAGGTTAATGATTCTCATTCTTAGAACATTAATAGAGATACATCGTAGATTGAATAGTTCTGACGGTAATCTCTTAAAGCAAACATTTTATGAATTAACAAAGAACAAACCTAAATGAAAGAGATTGCCAGTTGAATAGAAAAATAATTCGGAATGTTATACGCTATGCTGGTAAAAGATCATAAGCGCCATAGCTGCTCCGGCGGCTGTGGCGCTTTTTTGCCGTACGATTAAGAAAATTCCGAAACGGAAAGCTGGTGCCATGGCGTGAAACCGATTCTCATTTTTGATTTCGACGGAACGATTGTGGATTCCAAAGGGCTGGCGGTGCAGTTATTTAATGAACTGGCGGTCAAATTCGGGGGCAGACGAATCGAAGAGGCCGAAATAGACAGGCTTTCGGGCTTGTCCGTACCGGACCGTCTGAAGGCGCTGCACGTGCCGCTTTTTAAACTGCCCGCTCTTCTGCTGGAAGCCAAACGAAACTACAAACAAGCGGCGGTAAGCCTGCAGCCGGCAAACGGCATGAAGGAGCTGCTACTAGCGTTAAAAGAAGAGGGCCGCACGATGGGCATCCTGTCTTCCAATACGGCGGAAAACATCCGGCATTTCCTTGACCTGCACGGGCTGGCTGGATTCGATTTCGTTCATTCGGCAACGAATTTGTTCGGCAAGGACAAAGCGATCCGCAGCATGCTCCGCGCTCATGCGCTTCCCGCAGACCGGATTATTTACGTGGGGGACGAGCTGAGAGACGTCGAGGCCTGCCGGAGGGCCGGGGTGAAAGCGGCCGCCGTCACCTGGGGCTTCGATTCCGAAGAGCTGCTGGCCGGAGCGGGGCCCGATTATGTGTGCCGTACGACGGAGCAGCTGGCGGCAGTTTTGAGGTAGAACCTATGGATGAAGTCCGGGGTTAACGCGAGACGCAATAAGCACGCCCGAATAGAAAACGCCTGATCTGCCGGAATTGGCAGACCAGGCGTTTTCTTTTACCGCTCGCGATGGGGTTATCCCGGCCCGAATGGCCTAGTTATGCGTAACAACCGCCCCGGAACCGCCGTACATGTCCAGCTCGTTCTCCAGTTCGATTTTCAGCACGGTTACATAGTCGTGGGTATCCTCCGGTGTCAGATGAATCCAAGTGGTTCCCGGTATCTGAAACCAGGGCACGCCTCCGTGGATGTCGTACGTGAGCTCTTTGCCCGAGTGCAGGACGGTAATCGTGCGGATTTTGCTGGAGAGCCCTTTGAGGCAGACCGATTCTTTCGGATCGTCGTATACGAACAGATAGAGCGTTTTTTTATCTTTCGACAACGTGCTGCCCCCCAGATAATAGCGGGTGAGAATGCCTTCCCGTGTTCCGTAAACGGCTTCTTCGTGGGTCCGGATCCAGCTTCCGAGACCCAGCAAAATTTGTTCCTGCCGGGGATCGACCGTGCCGTCTTCCTTGGGCCCGATATCGAGCAGCATATTTCCGCCCATGGAGATGCAGTCGCAGAACATCCGGATGATCTGATGCAGAGACTTGTAATGGTTGTCGTCCGGAACGTAGCCCCAGGAGCTGTTGATCGTCGTGCAAAACTCCCAGGGGCCCTCGGGTCTCGTAATCGGCAGCCCCTGCTCGGGGGTCTTATAATCCCCGTGTCCCTGCAGACGGGAATTGATCATGATCTCGGGATTGAAGGAGTGCAGATAGTTTTTAAAAGCGGGAAGGTTCCACTGCTCGGCGCTCCGTTCCCAATCCCCGTCGAACCAGAGCAGATCCACTTTTCCGTAATTCGTCAGAAGCTCACGCAACTGTTCATTATTAAATGTCAGAAAGCGCTGCCATTTTTCTTCGTCCTGAACGCCGTCCGCCGGACTAGAGAAAGGATTGGCCTGACCCGGGTCATCGGGAACTCTGCCGCCCTCGTAAACGCTGGGATAGTCGGGATGGGACCAGTCGATCAGAGAGAAGTAGAGGCCCAGCCGGATTCCCCTGCGGGTCACCGCATCGGCATACTCCCGGATGATGTCCCTGCGGACCGGCGTGCTTTTGACCACGTTCAGATCACTGGCCTGCGTATCCCACAAGGCGACGCCGTCGTGATGCTTCGTTGTGAGCACGGCATACTTCGCGCCGGACTTCTCGATCAGATCCGCCCATTTGTCCGCATCAAAGTTCCGGGCGGTAAAGCCGTCGAGCTGCTTCATATAGTCCTCGTAAGAAATGCGCCCGTTGTAGAAGGACCATGACTCGGCGATTCCGTTAACCGCATAAATTCCGTAATGAATGAAAATCCCCAGCTTCGCGTCCTCGAACCACTGCTGTACCATCTGTTATCCTCTCCTTTTCGTGTAACGATTCTAAAGCAGTATCTCACATTCCGCAGGCGATGGATTGATGTGGTTTTTGTCGTCCGCTTGCGGAGAACAAGAATGACCAGCCGGCCACTTTCGGGGAATTGGTTATCTTTGCGTTCGGGAAACCCGAAGCGGGTGAATCCCGCCAAGAATATGTATTTTTTGTTTTCCAAATGTCGGAAAACGCGGATTTACTCCCTAACGGAGCAGGCCGGTACGAATGATGTAGGGATGGAAAATGACATATTTACGGACTCCCGCTCCGGGGGATACACTTTTGAAAACGCTATCAAAACTAAACGGAAAGGAGTGATACGATGCAGGCAAAAGCAAACATCCGCACGGCAGGCACGGCGGGGCGCCCGAAAACGGGGACAGAAAAGAAGCCGGTCTGGAAACGGATGGTTTTAAACTGGGAACTGTACGTGTTTATCGCCCCGGCGTTTCTTTACTTTCTTATTTTTCATTACGGGCCCATGTACGGCATCCTGATCGCCTTCAAAAATTTTATTCCTACCAAAGGAATATGGGGGAGCCCCTGGGTCGGATTCGATCATTTCGTCCATTTTTTCGAGTCGTATTATTTCTGGGATCTATTGTGGAACACGCTGAGCATCAGCTTGTACGACCTTGCCATCGGGTTTCCGATTCCGATCCTTCTGGCACTCGCTTTTAACGAAGTGCGGGACGGATTTTTCAAACGGATGGTGCAGACCGTGACGTACGCCCCTCATTTTATATCCGTTGTCGTCATGGCCGGGATGATCATTACGTTCCTGTCGCCGTCTACGGGAATTCTGGTGCATTTGATCGAGAAGCTCGGCTTCGATGCCCCGCAGGTTTTGACGGACCCGAAATGGTTCAAAACGATGTATGTGTTCTCGGGGGTGTGGCAGAGCGCAGGCTGGGGAACGATTATTTACCTGGCGGCTTTGTCCGGCGTGGACCCGCAGCTGCATGAAGCGGCCATTATCGACGGCGCCTCGAGATTCCAGCGCATCCGGCACATTAATATTCCGACGATCGTACCGACGATGACCATTTTGCTCATTCTGAATATGGGAAGCCTCTTCGGGGTCGGATTCGAGAAAATCCTGCTGCTGCAAAATCCGCTCAACATGGAGGCGTCGGATGTCATTTCCACCTTCGTCTACCGTTCGGGTCTGGTCAACGCCCAGTACAGCTTCTCGGCGGCGGTCGGGTTGTTTAACTCCATTGTAAGCGCTATATTGCTGGTGACCGTGAACCAGATTGTCCGCCGTACCAGCGAGAACAGCTTATGGTAAATAGAAAGGAGGAAACCGGATGAGCTCGACCGTTAAAGATACGGCGCGGGATAAACTGTTCCTGATCAGCACGTATGTCTATGTCGCGATTGCCCTCATTCTCGTGGCTTATCCCCTGGTTTATATTTTGAGCGCTTCGGTCAGCAATCCGAAGTATGTCGGCTCGGGCGAGATGTGGCTGTTCCCGAAAGGGTTCACGCTCGAAGGGTACCAAATCGTTTTTGCCAACATGAAAATCTGGATGGGGTACGCCAATACGATTTTGTATACGGTGGTCGGGACGGCCGTTAACCTGCTCGTCACGATTCCGGCGGCGTATGCGCTCAGCCGCAAAGATTTTGCGGGCCGCAACTTTTTTATGGGCATGTTTATGGTGACGATGTTTTTCGGAGGCGGTCTTGTACCCACGTACCTGCTCGTCAAGGGTCTCGGGCTCATGAACAGCATGTGGGCGATCATTTTGCCTTCTGCGGCGTCCATCTGGAACATCATCGTGTCGCGGACGTTTTTTCAGACTTCCATTCCGAAGGAACTGCAGGAAGCGGCCCAGATCGACGGCTGCACGAATATGCGGATGTTTCTGAAAATCATCCTGCCGCTTTCGATGCCCATCGTGGCGGTCATGGCACTTTTCTACGGAGTCGGCAACTGGAACAGTTACTTCTCCGCGCTGATTTACCTGCATGAAGAATCCAAATATCCGCTTCAGCTGATCTTGCGCCAGATTCTCGTACTGCAGGAGATGTCGGCCCAGACAGGCGGCTCGCTGGACGCCTCGACGGCCTCCGCGCTCAACAACAAAGCCGAGATTGCGGCGCTCGTCAAGTACGCCGTCATCATCGTGTCCACGCTGCCGATTATTGCGATCTATCCGTTTCTGCAGCGCTATTTCGTGCAAGGCGTCATGATCGGTTCCGTCAAGGGCTGATCTTGCCATATACCATACAAGGGGAGGATTTTACTTATGAAAAAGGTTCTGAAATCAAGCTCGCTCATGCTCGGACTTACGCTTGTGATAGCCGGTCTGTCCGCCTGCGGATCTGCCGATAAAGCCGGGGACACGGGAACCGGAAAAAACGCCTCCGAAGTGAAAAAAGACGGGTTCCCGATCGTCGATAAACCGATGACAATGACCCTGATGGCTCCCGATGTCGGCGTGCAGGACTGGAATAAAATGCAGGTGATGCAGGAAATGGAGAAACTGACGGGCATCAAGATGCAGTACCAGAACGCGCCGATAGACAGTTTCGATTCGAAGAAAAACCTTGTGTTCGCAAGCGACAGTCTGCCGGACGTTTTCTTCGGGGCGGACATCAAGCCGGCGGAGCAGGTGACGTACGGCAGCCAGGGCGTGCTCCTTCCCCTTGAAAATCTGATCGATAACTACGCGCCGAACTTGAAGAAAATTCTTGACGAGCATCCGGAGATCCGTAAAAACATGACGACTCCGTCGGGTCATATTTACGCGCTCCGCACGATTGACCTGTCGGCGGTCTGGTACCGCGGTCCGATGTGGTACAACGGTAAATTCCTGAAGGCGCTGGGGATGACGAAGCTGCCGGAGACGACAGAAGAGCTCTACACGTATCTTAAGCGCGTGCAGGACGAAGATGCGAACGGCAACGGCAAGAAGGACGAGGTTCCGCTGACCTCTGTCAAACTCGACGACCTGCGGATGTTTTTCCTCGGATTCTGGGGCATCTACGACGAGGTTGTTTACGCCGACAAAGCGGGCAAGGTCCATTACACCCCTCAGGAAGAAGGCTACAAAGGGTATTTGACGTTCCTGAACCGCTTGTGGAAAGACAACCTGCTCGATCACGAGACGTTCTCTCAAACCGACGAACAGAAGAAAGCGAAAGGCAAAAACAACCGCGTCGCGCTGTTCAGCGATTATTATCCTTACTTCACGCTGGGCACGGAACCGGACGACAGCAACCCGATGATGAAGCCGGTCAAAAGCGAAGTGCCGGATTCGCCCGTTTACGGCAAGCATCCGGGCATTTCCTCGAACGGAACGTTCGCCATCACGAAGAGCAACCCGAGTCCGGAAGCGGCCATGCGCTGGGTCGATCATATGTACGGGTACGAAGGCGGCACGCTGTTCGCTCAGGGTCCGGAGGATGTGCTCTGGAAGTACACGGATAAGGAGAAGCACGTCAAGGAATGGAAGCCCGTACCGGGCGGAGGCGACCGCGAAGAATACAGGGGCACGCTGACTCCGAACTACGGCATTCTTGTGCCGGGTGCCGCCAGCAGCGAGCTGTCCAAAGGGCTGAAAACCGATTTCGATAAATGGATCGACAAAGAAAACGAAGAGAAGCTGACGCCGATCGCCAAAATCCCGTTCCCGAGCGTCTTCCTGACGGAAGAAGAGCAGGCGGAAGTAACCCGGCTTAAGTCCGATCTGGATACGTACGTCAAGCAGATGGAAGCGAAGTTCGTAACCGGCCAGGAACCGCTGGCGAACTGGGACGCTTATGCGGGCCAGCTTAAGAAGATGGGCAGCGACAAGATCGTAAGCATCTACCAGGCGGCGTACGACCGCTGGAACCAGGGCAGCGAGAAGAAGTAAGCCTGCCTAATGTCCAGACGCTGCTTCATGCGGGCGGGCAGCCATTCACCGGACGCTTCGCTTCCTTCGTCAGAAGGACAATCGCCGCCTTCGTCCGCCGTCCTTGCATGCGCTGCAAAAAACAGGCCCGCCCCCGTCTAAGCGGGGAGCGGGCCTGCGGGCAAGGTCGGCGGGAGAGGGGGATTCATTTCATGGGGGGAGCGCCGGGCTGCCATCGGCTAAGGGATGCGGTTAGACCGCCTGCCGGACCGCGGGCCCGACTGTCTGCCGCACCTTCAGCGGAACCTCGTTCGGGAAGCTTATGCCGTGTGCTCCGGCCCTGTACAGCGGTTGGCCGAAGCGGACCCGCCATGTGGTTGACCCCCGTCATGTGACGCCGAGCATCGCGCCGCCGAATCACTTCCGGTTAAGCGTGCTCGCCCGACGTGTTCAGCGTCCGGTATTGACCCGGCGTATAGCCGGTTTCCTTTTTGAATTTCCGGATGAAATTAGGGGTATCCAGATAGCCGACGCGGACGATGATCTCTTTGAGCGGATCATTCGTCGTTTTCAGCTGATGCATAACCTCGTTCATCCTTTTTTGCCAGATATACTGGATAAAATTGATGCCGGTCTTCTCCTTGAACGTCCGGCTGAGATAAGAAGGCGAGATGCCGTATTCGGCGGATACGACTTCCAGACTGAGCGTGTGCTCCATGAAATGCTTGTCGATATACCCGACGATCCGGTCCATGAGGGAATGCTCTTCCTTCGTCCTGTCCCGTTCGACCTGCGAGCAAATCCGTCCGGCGAGGTCTTGGCAGATGACTTCAAACTCCTCGGATGAATTGAAGCTGAGCTTGGACAGTACGTCCTGCGTCAAGCCTTGAATACCGAGCTCGGACGCGGTTTTCAGCAGGGTCGTCAGGATGTCGTAGTGGATCAGCCGCAGATGCGGGGCGCTAAGTCCGGCTGCCGGCAAGTTTTTCAGCGCTTCCTGAAGGGTCTGCTCCGATACGTCATAGCTGCCCTGTTTCAGACTCTGGGACAGCTTCAAAAGCACGTTGCCGGGAATCCAGAAGGTACTGCGCTCCGGCGTACTGGACAGCTTCTCAAAAAAGGTAACGCTTCCATGAACGGTCAAAATGTTCGATTCAAACGCGGAACACGCTTCGATGTAGGACTGGTTCAGGTGCGAGTGGCTCCTATAAGCCGTTCCGACCCCGATAACCGGCGCGGCATCGAACAGCTCCAGCAGATGGGTCCGGATGCCTTCCACGATCTGCTGCATCTGGCCGAAAGGCGGCGTCTGACCGGCGGGATTGAACCCGACGACAAGCGCAAGCTGGTTCGGAAGGGGAAGTTCCACGCTGTAAGCTCTGGCGGCAAGCCCGGGAAAATCGACCTCGGCAAAAAGCTGAATCATCGTCTGCCAGTCATCCTTGCTGTCGTGCAGACGGGAGCGCTTGTCAAACCCGATGACCATCGCAAAGTGGCGGGCATGATCGAATTTCAGATCGAAAGCATCCAGAAGATCGGCCGACAGGCTCTTGGTCTGCCCGTATTTAAGCAGCATGAGAAGAGCGTGATTGCGGGCGTAAGGCTCCTGAAGGTCCGCCCGGGTGCTGTGCTCCTGCAGGGAAATCCGGATCCGTTCGAGCTCATTGCCCGAAGTCCGGCTGCTTCTTGATTTGGAGCTGGCGAAATTGACCAGGTTCGAGATAGGCAGGTACTGCATCCGGGCGAGCAGCAGCGCCAGGGCGGCTCCGACGATCACGACGATGGAGACCAGCAGAATAATAAAGCTGCGCACATGCAGCACGCTGCTGAAAAACTGGGCGCTCGGCATTAGCGTGACGTAAGTCCAGCCGTTTTTGTCGGATTTCACGGATACGACCGAGTGGGATTGCCCGTTTAACGTCTGATCGTGGATGCCAGGAGAGAGTTTGAACAAGGCTCCGAGGTCGCCCGCCGTCAGGGACTCTTCGTTTCCGTTGTTCGTCAGGACCTGCCCGTTGTTGTCGAAAATGTACGTCAGCCCGCTGTAGCTGCCGAGAATGGAATCGATCAGGCCGGTGAGCTCCGACTCCGGGATAAAGTACATGACGGTCCCGTGGGGGGCCGGACTGTTGGGCGTAATCGGCACCAGGTAAGCGAGGATCGACTGCTGCAGGGATGTCGGCTGGCTGACGAGGTCGGCCGGCCGCATTTTCGGAAACTTAAGCGTATTCAAATCCTGCCGCAGCACGTCCTGGGTCCAGTTGTGGAAGCTGTATTTGTCCGAAAACACGTCCAGCCCGGACATGCCGAAGGACGAATAAATTTTATCGTCGTCGTGATAGTACAGGAACAGATCCCCGATTATGGAGCTGGTCGCTTTGTAGTTGTTCAATGCGCTGATCGCTTCCCGGCTGTAATAGGGGTCGTGAACCTTGTAAAGCGTCAGCCGGTCGTCGTAAGAAATCCGGGACGCGATTTCGGTCAATTCTTTGACCCGTCCGTCGATGATGGTCTTCGTCTGATTGAGCTGGTTAAGGTGGGACTGCTCGATTTCGGATTGAAGATTGCTTACGGCGCTGCGGTAAATGAAGATTGTCGCGAACGCCAGCGGAATAAGCAGAATGAACAAATACGACCAAATATATCGCATAAAAAGTTTCGATTTAAAGTAATCGGATTTCATTGGTTGTTCCCTCCTGTTTCGGAATGATTGAGCTTCTAATCGGTGTTTTGAAAGGAATATCCATAATCATACCAAAAAAACAGCGGATTCATAGGGCAGTTCGTAGGATTTATGAAAGGGATTACAAAAAAAGAATCGCTCGCCTGGAGGTTATGTGATGAGTGAGATAAACGCAGAAACACAAGAAGTGCCACCGCCGGACGTCGTGGAAGGCGTGCACAATTACAGCCGCGAGGAAGACTGGATTAAACCGGAAGACCCCGTTCTGCTGGAGCGGCTGGAGTGGTTCCGGGACCAGAAGCTGGGGCTCATGATGCACTGGGGGCCGTACTCCCAGCTCGGTGTCGTGGAATCGTGGGCGCTGAGCGACGCGGATGCGGACTGGTCCCGGGACGGAATCGACTGGGACGTGAACGGGGAAGAGCTTAAACGCGAATACTTCGGGCTGAACCGCACGTTTAACCCTCTCCGCTTTCAGCCTGAGCTTTGGGCCGGCCTCGCCGCCGACAGCGGCTTCAAGTACCTGAACTTTACGACGAAGCATCATGACGGCTTCTGTATGTGGGATACAAGCACGACGGATTACCGCGTGACGCATCCCGACTGCCCGTTCCATGCCCACCGGCATGCGGATATTTGCGGAAGGCTCTTCGACGCTTTCAGGGCGAAGGGACTGGCGATATCCGCCTACTTCTCCAAAGCGGACTGGCGCTCGCCTTATTACTGGGCCCCGGGAATGGAGCGGGGCGGAAGCACGTCGCGGGGGACCTCTTACGACACGAGGGAACACCCGTGGCTGTGGGAGCAGTTCGTGAAGTTCACGCACGAGCAGATCAGGGAGCTCATGACCCGCTACGGGCGCATCGATATGCTGTGGCTGGACGCCGGCTGGGTGAATGCGGCCAACAACCAGGACATCCGGCTCGGCGAAGCGGTGGAAAAGGCACGCGAGCTGCAGCCCTGGCTGCTCTGTGCGGACCGGACCGTGGGGGGACCGTACGAAAATCTGATCACCCCCGAGCAGACACTTCCGGAGCGCCCCCTGCTCGTCCCGTGGGAGAGCTGCATCACGATGGGGACGTCGTTCTCGTTCCGGTACGAGGACACGTATAAAACCGTCCGCCAGCTCGTCCATCTGCTCGTCGAGATTGTGGCGAAGGGCGGCAACCTTGCCCTCAACGTCGGGCCTCAGCCGGACGGAAGGCTGCCGGAGACGGCCGTGGCGAGGATGAAAGGACTCGGAGCGTGGCTGAAGGTAAACGGCGAAGCCATTTACGGAACGCGCATCTGCGAGCCTTATAGTTCCGGCAGCTGGCGTTTCACGCGGAAGGGGGAGACCGTTTACGCCTTCTGTCTGGTTGAGCGGGAGCAGGCGCCGATGGAAGCGGAGATGTGCATCCCCTTTCGCGATTCTTTTGCCCGGGTGGAGCTGCTGGACGGAGACATCCGGCTGGATTACCGGCTGACCGAAGGAGGCATCGCCCTTCGCCTTCCGGAGGCTGTCTTGGAGAAGGAAGCACCCGAGGCCATCGTGTTCCGGCTGTCCAAGAAGTAAGGCGGCCCTGTCCGGAACATTTTTATCCATTTAGAGAAAGGGGTGATCGGCATGACGCTAAGCGGGGTGCCGGAACCGCGCATCACTTTTGCGCCGAAGCATTACTTGTGCAGGCGGGCGTCCGGGCCGCTGGAGCTTGACGGGCGGGTCGACAAGCCGTTCTGGGACACGGCCGACTGGACGGACGATTTTACCGATATCGAAGGAGACGCCAAACCGAAGCCCTCCAAACGAACACGGGTCAAGATGCTCTGGGACGACCAGTATTTCTATTTTGCGGCGGAGCTGATAGAGGACCAAATTTGGGCGACGCTTACGGAGCGGGATTCCGTCATTTTTTACGATAACGATTTTGAGATTTTTATCGATCCCGACGGGGACACCCACCAGTATTACGAATTCGAAATGAATGCGCTGAATACAGTCTGGGATTTGCTGCTCGTCAAACCTTACCGGGACGGAGGACCGCCCGTGAACGGCTGGGATATCCAGGGACTGAAAACGGCCGTCCATATAGACGGGGAGCTGAACAACCCGGGCGCGGACAACCGGAAGTGGACGCTGGAGGTGGCGATGCCTTGGTCCGCTTTGCGGGAGTGCGCTCCCGAAAACCGCCCGCCGGTCCAGGGAGAATTCTGGCGCGTGAATTTCTCGCGGGTGCAGTGGCGGACGGAGGCTGCAGACGGTTCCTACCGGAAAATGCTTGATCCCCATAACGGCAAACCTTATCCCGAGGACAATTGGGTCTGGTCTCCGATGGGAATTGTCAACATGCATTACCCCGAGCTGTGGGGCTATGTCGTATTTGCGGACGGAGCTGGTCCGGAAAGCTTCGCGCTGCCGGACGATGAACGCGTAAAGTGGGAGCTGCGGAGGCTGTATTACCGGCAGCGCAATCATTATGAACGGTCCGGTGTCTTTATAAGCGATGTCAACGAACTTCTTGGCTGTGAGCCTTGGAACATCGTTCCGCAGGTGGAGACGACGGCAAGAAGCTTTCAGATTTATGCCGCCTCCGCCGACGGCAAAGCCGGCTATGTGATCCGCGAGGACGGAAAACTGTGGAAGGAGTGAGAGACAGATGAACGCGAAAACGAATCGGAACATAAAGCCGGCTGAGAATCGGAGTGTGGATGAGGTTTTTTCTATGGATGCCGAAACTCTGGCGGAAGTGCAGAGAAAATTTAATATCAAACGGGAGATCGCAGGGACTAAAGAAGAGGAGCTTTTCGGCGTGTTCCGGCAGGAGCTGACCGAAGAAGAGGAGTGGGCGCTCAAATTCCTTTTTGCGTATATGCCCTTGAACGATTTGGCGGATTACGACGGAGCCTTGTTTTTAAACCATGTCCGCACGACGCTTGAAATCCGTGCCAAAGTGCCTTGGGGCCGCCAAGTGCCGGATCATCTGTTTCTTCATTTCGTGCTGCCTCTCCGGGTGAACAGCGAGAATCAGGAAGATTGCCGTGGCGTTCTTTACGAGGAGCTGGCGGAGCGGACGAGGCATTTACCGATGGAAAAGGCCATCCTGGAGACCAACTACTGGTGCCACGAGAAGGCCACCTACGTCGGAAGCGATCTGCGGACGATCTCGCCGTTGACGATGCTGAAAAGTGCGCAGGGACGCTGCGGGGAAGAGTCGACGCTGGCGGTATCCGCGCTGCGGAGCATCGGCATTCCCGCCCGGCAGTGCTACACGCCCCGCTGGGCCCACTGCGACGATAATCATGCCTGGGTGGAGGCATGGGCCGACGGGCAGTGGCACTATATCGGCGCCTGCGAGCCGGAGCCGGCACTGGACCGGGGCTGGTTCAGCGCGCCCGCCCGGCGGGCCATGCTGGTCAACACCCGGGTTCACGCCAACTACCCCGGACCTGAACCCGTTACGCTGGCCGAGGAGTGGCTGACGGAAATCAACCTGCTGGAAACGTACGCGCCCGTACGGACGGTGACCGTTGCCGTCAAAGACGAAGAAGGCCGGCCGGTTGAGGGCGCGAGTGTCCTTTTCCAGCTGTACAACATGGCGGAAATGTACCCGATTGCCGTCATTACGACCGGTTCGGCGGGCCTTGCCGCGTTCAGGACGGGGTGGGGGGACCTGCTTGTCCGCGCCGTCAAAGACGGTCTGTGGGGAGAAGAGAAGCTCTCCGCAGCGGGCCGTTCCAATCAGATACTGACCATCCGAAACGCTCCGGAACCGACCGGGACAGAGGATGTCGACATGGTGCCGCCTCCCGAGCGGGAAGGCGAAGCCCGGACCGAGGTTTCCGAGGAGATGCTGAAGCTGCACCAGGAACGTGAGCAGGAGGGAACGGCCATCCGCAAGAGCTTCGAAGACACGTTCCTCGGGGAACAGGACGCGGCAAAGCTGGCCGGAGAGCTCGGTCTTCCTCCGGAGCGGGTGTGGAGTGTGCTGCGCAAGGCCCGGGGAAACAGCCGGGAAATCCGCGATTTTCTCCGGGAGCGGACCGCCGCCTATGGAGTGTGGCCTCTCCGGCTGCTGGAAAGCATAAGGGACAAAGACATGCTGGACACGTTCCGTCCGACTTTGGACGATCATCTCCTGCACACCTTGAAATGGGCGGACTCTTGGGAAGAGGACGTGTTCGTCCCATATATTCTTTGCCCGAGGGTGCACTTCGAAATGATCGGACCGTACCGGCGGCTGTTCGAAGAAGCGTTCACGGTAGAGGAGGCTGCCGCATACCGGAAGGACCCGTCGGGGCTTGTGCGCCGTTTTGCCGCCGAATTCGAGGTGCGGGACGATTTGACGAATCTTCCGGGCCGGGCTTCCGCCGCTGGCAGCTTCGCGCTGAAGAAAGGCGACCGCCTGTCCCTCGATATTCTGCTGGTCGCCGTCTGCCGCAGCCTCGGCATTCCGGCCCGGCTTCATCCGAATAATCAGAAGCCCCAGTATATGCGGGACGGCGAATGGATCAATGCCGGTTGGCACGAAGAAAGCAAAGCGCAGAGAGGGACGCTGCTGCTTCGCCAGCCGGGCGGGTACGCGCATCCGGTCGATGCCGAGCCGCAGGCGGCTGGCTCGCATTCAGACTCCGCGGCCTCTGAAGAGTCTGCCGCAGGGCCCGCCCCGGAGGCTTCCTACTTCCAGAATCTCACCGTGGCCCGGCTTGAGGGCGGTCTCTACCGGACGATCGTGTTCCCGCACGGCAAGAGCGATTTGTACGAGGAGCCTCTTGAACTGGAGGCCGGAAGCTACCGGATGACGACGGGAACGCGGCTTAAGGACGGGACGGTACTGGTCCGTTTCCGCTATTTTACCGTTAATCCCGGCCGGCAGACGGAGCTGACGCCAACCTACCGCACGGCTCCATCGGATGTTCCCGTACTGGGTTCCGTGGACGGACGCACAGTATTCGGCAGCCTGGAGGAGAACGGAAAAGCCCGCACGCTTGAAGATTTGGCGGGCGGCCGTGCCGTGCTGGCGGCCTGGATCGAACCGGAAAGGGAGCCTTCCAAGCACCTGATCCGTGAGCTTACAGAGCTTTCCAATTTGTATGCTAAAGCGGAAGCAGCCGTTATAATGGTGATAGGCGACGATCGGAGAACGGTTTCATTCGATCCCGACCGTTATGGCGGTCTGCCTGCGGGAACTCATTTTGTCCGGGATGAAGGATACGTTTCCCTGGACGAATTTGCCGCGAAGATTCCGCTGCCCGATGCCGGTTTCCCGCACGTTTTCGTTGTAGACCGGGAGGGACAAATCCGTTACACCCAGTCGGGGTACAAAGTGGGATCCGCCAGGGAAGCTTTGCAAATTTTCGGAAATTTGTGTGAGAACGATTAGGAGGAAAACGCCGCAATGAGCAAACCTTATGTAGTAGCGGGCTATGTCGTCGATGCCGGACTCCCGGACGTAACCGGGGAAGATCTCGGCAAGCTGACCCATTTGAATGTGGCTTTCGGCCATGTCCGGGAGGATGAAATCCGGATCGATCATCTTGCCCATCTGGATCAGCTAACGCGTTTTAAAACCGTCAATCCGGAGCTCGTTCTGCTCCTGTCCGTCGGCGGATGGGGAGCGGGCGGATTTTCCGAAGCCGCTTCAACCGAAGAAGGCCGGAGACGGATGGCGCAATCCGCCGTGGAGATCCTGCTGGCGCATCCGTTCGACGGGATTGATCTGGACTGGGAATATCCCTGCTACTCCGCCGCAGGCATCCAGTCAAGCCCTGAGGATAAGCGGAATTTCACGCTGCTTCTGCAGACGATCCGGGAAGCGATAGACGAACAGGGAGAGAAGGACGGACGCCGTTACCTGCTGACGATTGCGGTGGGGGCCGATCAGTATTATCTGGACGGCACGGAGATGGACCAAGTGCACCGGTATCTCGATTTTCTTCAGGTGATGACATACGACATGCGGGGCGGCTTCCAGGTTCTCACGGGACATCATACGAATCTTTACAATTCGACGGGGGATTTGTTCCGCATCAGCACGGAGACGTCGATTAACCTGTACCTCGGTGCAGGCGTACCGCGCGATAAAATCGTGGTCGGCGCCGCTTTTTATTCCCGTCAGTGGGAGAAGGTGCCGGATGCGGCTAACGGGCTTCACCAGATCGCCGGAGGCTCGGGCGGTTACGGGCCGAATTATACGACGCTTGCAAACGATTATATTAACAAAAACGGCTATGTCCGGCATTGGGACGAGGAAGCGAAAGCGCCTTACCTTTTTAACGGCAGCACGTTTATCACCTATGACGATGAGGAATCTCTGCATCATAAGTGCCGGTATGTCGAGGAAAACAGCCTGGCCGGCATCATGTTCTGGGAGTACGGCTGCGATAAAACCGGCCGCCTGCTGGACAGTCTGCACCAAGGCTTGCATAAAACGATTGACAGCGCTTCAAAAACCTTTTAAGATCAAATAAAACAACATAAAGACACAGAAAACCATATAAGAGCAGGTGAACCGCGTATGGCAAAAACGATTGTCCTCGTATTGGACGGATTGCGTTACGACGTCATGCTCTCCTCCATGGGTTATTTGAATCATCTTGTGGAGAAGTCGCAGGCCGCTCTATACAAGGTAAAATCGGAGCTTCCGAGCCTCTCCAGGCCGCTTTACGAGGTACTTCTGACAGGGACGCCGAGCTACATAAACGGGATTACGGCTAACCACGTCGTCAGGCTGTCCCGTTTTCCGAGCGTCTTTCATTTGGCCAGGCAGCAGGGTTTAACGACAGCCGCAGCGGCTTATCACTGGGTGAGCGAGCTGTACAATTCGGCACCGTTCGATTACGTGTCCGACCGCATTCAGCACGACGAGAGCAAGCCGATTCAGCACGGTATGTTCTACTATGAGGACTCCTATCCGGATTCCCATCTGATCGGGGATGCCGAGTATTTGCGCCGGACGTATGACCCGGACTTTCTGTACATTCATCCGATGAACATCGACGATGCGGGCCACAAATTCACGTCCGATTCCGCCCGGTACCGGGGCCAGGCTCTGCATATGGACGGACTGCTCGCCGTTCTCCTGCCCGTGTGGATGGAACGGGGCTATCAGATTCTCATCACATCCGATCACGGCATGAATGAAGACGGGCATCACGGCGGAACGGGAGAGGCGGAGCGGGATGTAGGTCTCATCGCCATCGGAGACCGGTTCACGCCCGGCGTGTACACGGACAGTTACCTGCCGCAACTAGCGGTCGCTCCTCTGATCTGCTCCCTCCTCGATATTCCAGTGTCCGCTCCTATGTCGGACATTCCGGTAACCGGCTTCCGCAAGTAGGCGGGAGGGATTTTCCCGCACTTCGGCGCCGCAAACAAAACCCTGTCTGAACCGGTTGATAACCGGAACGGGCAGGGTTTTGTTTTGGTCGGTTCGGAATCAGGCGCGACTTACAGGCTAAAAATCTATAGATTTACAAGTTACAGACGTGCAAGCCTAACTTGGCTCTTCTGCCGTAGTCTGCAGGTTTACTATCACTTTTTTTGTCTGCGTGGAAAAATAATCAATCCAATTAATAATAAAATACCTCCGGTAATCGCGATGGCTACTGGGATAGCTGTGGCAAGAGGGTTACCGGAAGCATAGTTGATATTAGAGTAATATCCGATCATAGGGGCGCCACTATTTTTAATTAAATAAGTATCTAAAGGATCGGCAGGACGGTTCTCGTTAGTTACATGTCTTACGGTGATTTTTTGTTGATTATCCATATAATATATATTCCAACTGGCTTGCTCCTTTATTGTTTGCACAATTGCTACCCAATCATTTTTATTGCTGGACTCCTGATTTTTGTGGATATTGAGAACGTTCACCCAAACACCGCGAGTATAGTTTCCATCTTTTGTGGGTTCAACATCTGCCGATCCAGGTAGTTTTTCTCCATTCAACCATACTTCTACATGTATAAGATCGTCTTTAGGTGTATCAATAACTTCTATATTAGTGTTGTTTATTTCCAAGGCATTCTTCGTAACATCTTGTTGCGTTATCGTATAGGTCGTGTTCAACGAGCGTTGAATTTGTTTCTCTCTGTACATGAAATATAACGGATTACTAGCAGCCAAAATTATCATTATACCCAGTACAATTAGAAATATGGAAGAAAATTTCTTCATAAAAACAAGCCACCTTTAGTAACTATTATAGGGGTTAGTAATTTCATCGTAACCTATGTATTTAGAGGATAGTAGTTCTATTTTTAATAGATTTAACTGGTCCTAAGTTGGGTTTTAAGTGTCTAGTTTCGTTCGGACCGGATCGAACCGCAGCAAAAAACCTGCCTGACCGCGGCCCCTATGCCTTTGGTCAGACAGGCTTTTATTGACTGGACCAAGGTTGTTCCCTTGCCGTCCAATCTCTTCTACATAAACTTCCGATGGCTCTTCTTCCCGTCGTACGAAAACAGCACAGCTTTGTCTTCCACCACGCTTTGCAGGTAGACGGGTTTGCTCCATAGCCGGTACAGGTACGGCAGCGTTTTTTCCACGTATTTCAGGTCGAGCTCGACGCCTTCGTACGAGTGCCGCAGGTACAATTCGCCGTTTCGCTGGTAATCCCCGTCGTAGACTTCCAGATAAGGAAAACCGCCGTTAACGCGGGAATATACCAGCTGATCCCGGATACTTTTCCAGGTCTTGTCGGTGATTTTCCATTCCGGTCCCTTTTTCTCGAACACGTACAGATCCAGGTCTTCGACCAGCTCTTTGGTCATGTAATTGCGGATAAAAGATGTGTCCGAATCGAATTCGCGGACCTCGAAAATTTTGCTTCGGCCTTCGCCGCCCCGTCGTCCGTATTTTTCCCGTTCTTCTTCTTTCGGATTGTCCCAGCGTTTCTCGATATCCTCGAAAATTTTGAGCCCGAGGTAGTAGGGATTAAGCGAGTGCCTGGACGGCTGGACTACGCCCGAATTCAGCTTGGAGTACTCGATCGTCTCCTCCTCGGTCAGATCAAGCTCCCGCAGAATGCGCTGATGCCAGTACGAAGCCCAGCCTTCGTTCATGATTTTGGTCTCCATCTGCGGCCAGAAATAGAGCATCTCGTCCCGCATCATGGTCATAATATCCCGCTGCCAGTCCTCCAGATGGGGGGCGTTCTCCTCAATGAACAGGAGAACGTCCTTCTCCGGCTTCGGCGGAAAACGGACCGGCTGGTTTTCTTCCTCATCCGGTTCCTGCCGCTCCAGATCCCACAGGTCTTCGTAGCCGGTTTTGGGCCTGCCGTTCCTGCCGAGCTTGTCGTTCTCCCTGCCGTCCTGTTCCTCCGGCTTCCTGCGGGCCGGCTTCGTCAGGCTCGGATCGACGTGCTCCTGCACGGCCAGCACGCAGTCCAGAAACTCCTCGACCTGCCGGGTCCCGTACTCGATCTCGTATTGGCGCACGCGCTCGGCGGTAGCCGACATGCTTTCCACCATATTGCGGTTGGTGCGGGAGAAGCGCGCGTTGTTTTTGAAAAAATCGCAGTGGGCGAGGACGTGCGCAACGATCAGCTTGTTCTGGATAAGCGAGTTGCCGTCGAGCAGGAAAGCGTAGCAGGGATCGGAATTGATGACCAGCTCGTAAATTTTGCTGAGCCCGAAATCGTATTGGGTCTTCATCTTGTGGAACGTTTTTCCGAAGCTCCAGTGCGAAAAACGGGTCGGCATTCCGTAAGCCCCGAACGTATAAATGATATCGGCGGGGCATATTTCATAGCGCATCGGATAGAAGTCAAGGCCGAAGCCTTCGGCGACTTCCGTAATTTCCGCAATCGCATGTTCAAGCTGACGGATTTCGTCCGGTGTCAAATGAGTTCGCCTCCCTCGGTGCGGGGTGTGAAGAAGGATCGGAGCGCCTTGTACACTTCGGATTTTTCCCGGATGATGTAATGCATGAACTTCGGTTGATGAATATTACGGTAAGCGGACATGAGCGTCGAGCTGCGGTTGTACTGGTTGACTTCGCCGTAGCCGAACATGTTGGAACGCTCCATTAACTGTCCGATCAGCTTTACGCAGCGTTCGTTGTCCGAAGTGAGATTGTCGCCGTCCGAGAAATGAAACGGATAAATGTTGTACTGCTCCGGCGGATACCGGGAGTCGATGATGTCCAGCGCAGCCTGGTAAGCGGAAGAACAGATCGTACCGCCGCTTTCGCCTTTTGTAAAAAACTCCTCCTCCGTCACTTCTTTCGCTTCCGTATGATGGGCGATAAACACGATTTCGACATGCTCATACTTCGTCCTTAAGAAACGCGTCATCCAGAAGAAAAAGCTCCGGGCGATAAACTTCTCGAACGATCCCATGCTCCCCGACGTGTCCATCATGGCGATGATCAGGGCGTTGGAATGGGGCTTTTCCACTTCGTTCCACGTTTTGTAACGCAGATCGTCCGGCGAAATGCCGTGAATGCCGGGATCGCCCTGCGTGGCGTTGCGCCGTAAATTTTCGAGTATCGTCTTCTTCTTGTCGATGTTGGACATGATGCCTTTCTTGCGGATATCGTTGAAAAGCACTTCCTTCACCGTAAAATTCTTCTTATCTTTGGGCTGCAGGAACGGCAGTTCCAGCTCTTCGAAAAGCAGAGCCTGAAGCTCCTCGAACGAAACCTCGGCCTCGTAATAATCCTCGCCCGGCTTATCGCCGGCTCCTTCGCCCTTGCCTCCTTTGGAGGTAGGCTGTGGATCTACGCCGAGAACGTCACCGACTTGACTGTCGCCGTCACCCTGCCCGACATGCTTGCTTTTCTGGTAGTTATATCGGAACCGGTACTCGTCGAGTGAGCGGATCGGGACTTTGACAACCTGCTTGCCGTTGGACAGAATGATGCTCTCATCGGACACGATGTCGGGCAGATTCTGTTTGATCGCATCGCGGACTTTTTCCTGGTGTCTCGTCTGGTCCTGGTAGCCTTTGCGGTGAAGTGACCAGTCCTCTCGGGAGACGATAAACGAAGAGTCTGTCATGATGGGCACCTTCCTTGTGGAATATGGGGCACAGTTTGGCCTGTTGTTAAGTAAGTATATTCACGGGAAGGGACGATATGTGATCGGGAGCGAGATAAAATGTGAGGAAAGGGGAATATGCCTGACGGCGCGCCGGGTTAGCAATAAAAAAACGATATGGTATACTGAAAGCATTACGATTGGAAAAGAGGGAATCCATTGATCGATCATATCGTGCTTGTAAAATTCGGCGAATCCACGACGCAGGAGCAGCTTCAGGACGTTATCGCCAGATTTAAAGCGTTGAAAAACCACCTGACCGGCGTTATTGACCTGCGGGCGGGCTTGAATTTCTCCCCTAACAGCCAGGGGTACCAGCTGGTCCTTTCCGTCCGCTTCGAGAACCAGGAGGCGCTGGAAGCTTACGGGCCTCATCCGGAACATCAGGCGGTCGCCGCTTATATCCGCGAAGTCGGACGTTTGGACAGCATTGTGGTTGACATCCGTATCTGACCGAAGAGCAAAACCGAAAACATAAATGTACATATGAAGCCGTGTGCCGGATGGGTGCCGGCTTCCTTTTATAACCCGGGAACGCAATATGAATACGAACTGAGGAAGGAAGAATCCGTTTATGAAAAAGAATCGTCTGGGACAATCCGATCTGTTTATAAGTGAAGTCGGGCTCGGCTGCATGTCTCTCGGGACGGAGGAGAAAAAGGCGGTCGAACTCGTCCACCGGGCTCTGGATCTGGGCATAACGTTTCTCGATACGGCCGATTTATACGACGATGGCCGCAATGAAGAGCTCGTCGGCAAAGCCGTCCGCGGACGCAGGTCCGAGGTTGTGCTGGCGACGAAAGTCGGCAACCGGCGCATTCCGGGCCAAGAAGGGTGGACGTGGGATCCGTCCAAAGCCTATATCAAATCGGCTGTAAAAGACAGTCTGAAGAGGCTGCAGACCGATTATATCGATTTGTACCAGCTTCACGGCGGAACGCTGGAGGACCCCATCGACGAGACGATCGAGGCCTTCGAGGAGCTCAAGGAGGAGGGGCTCATCCGCCATTACGGGATCTCTTCGATCCGGCCGAACGTTATCCGCGAATATGTGAAGCGCTCCGGTATCGTCAGCGTGATGAGCCAATACAGCATCCTGGACCGGCGGCCGGAAGAAGAGGTGCTGCCCCTGCTTGAGGACAAGGGCATCAGCCTGATCGCCCGCGGTCCGGTAGCCCGGGGCATTCTTACCGCCAGCGGGGAAGAGAAAGCCGCTCAGGGCTACCTCGATTACAGCCCGGTAGAACTGCCGCAGGTACGTCGGCAGCTGCTTGAGGCGGCCGGCTCCGATAGGGATCCCGGCCATATGGCCATCCGCTACGCGCTGGCCCATCCGGCGGTAGCCGCCGTCATCCCGGGGGCCAGCTCCCTGGAGCAGCTTGCGCACAACGCGGAAGCGGGAGCGGCAGCGCCTCTGTCCGCGGAGGAACTGGCGGAGATCCGGCGGATCTCTAAAGCGTCCCGCTACGTGCAGCACCGCTAGAAAAAAGCACCGCCGAAAATTTCCGTTCACTCATTTGGGCTCCGTCTAATATCCTCTCTGGAGAGACGACACAAATGAGGTGAATGGGAATGGCTGTTGTTAAAGCGACGGAGAGCGACATTAATCCCCTGGCCCGTCTGCTCCGCGCGGAAGCGGAGGGGGAAGGCGAGAAGGGACAGACGCTCGTCGGCAACGTGGGAATCAACCGGGTCCGGGCCAACTGCTCGGATTTCAAAGGACTGCGGACGATCCCGCAAAGAGTGCGATAACGTGTCCAACACGTTTTGATTTTGTTCCATAGAAAAAGCCCCCTGCACACAGAGGGACCCAGCGGCAGCCGGACGGGAATTTCATTCCTCGACGGCTTATTTTGTTTGGCCTGGATCCTAGTGCGAGGGGAGCTTTAATAACGCCCTTTGACAGCCGGACGCAGCGGCTCATTCCGGTTTCAACCTGCCTGCGTTACGTCTACGTCTGCGGCAAGGCATGTCCGGCCGGGACGGGGCTTAGTCTACGGGTTTTTTGAGCGGGACGGTCCAGTCTGCGGCGCCGATCCAGCTTTCATTGCTGAACTCCCGGCCGCGTACGCGGACCTCATGCTCGTAAACCTGGATGTACATCCCCTGAGACAGCACTTTGGAGCGGCTGCGCCCTACGGTTGAGTTGCTGAACCAGTGAAAGGTGGCGTGGCGGGTATAATGGTTGGCCGTAAAGTCGCGGTGCGTATGACCCGAGAACACGAATACGTTGGGATAAGGGGCAAGAATGGCGCGAAGCTCGTTGGCCCGGATCACCCGGTGGGTGCCGCCGTCGGAACCTTCCTGCGGAAGAGGCTGGTGAATCATGACGAGAATGGGGAGATGTTTCTCCAGTTTCGTCAGCTCGGCTTTCAGCCAGGCCAGTTGGGCATCCGAGTACCAGGCTCCTTCGCCCGCCTCCGGTTTTTCCTGCACGTAGGCTTCCTGGGACAGCAGGAACACCGGAATTCCGCCGGCTTCAAACTTGCCGTAAGGACGCTCGGTTTTCATAAAAGCCTGAAAACGCTGCCTCGACTGCGCATCCGTTTTACCGTTGGGCTGCGTTTCCGTGGCGAAGCTTCCTTTGCCGTCAATCCAGATGTCGTAATAGTCGTGATTGCCCATGTTGGCATATAAAGGAGGCAGCTTGAAGCCGCTGAGCACGCCTTTGAGCTGCTTGTAATCTTTGTCCGAACCGTACTCGGTCAGGTCTCCTCCTAAAATAAGGGCGTCCCCGGTATGCTCCGGTTTTACGAGATCGGCCAGCGCTTTCTTCAGCTTATCGGAGGTCCCGGAATCATAAGGGGTGACATGCAGGTCGCTCAGCAGCCAGAAGGACGCGAGCAGCTTTCCCGGGCCGGCAGGCACCGGAGTCGGAGCCGCGGACGGTCCGGTGGGAGGGGCGTTCAGCCCCGGGCCCAGTTCCTTGGAAGCGCCGCGGGTAAAAAAAGAGTAGAAAGCGGCGGCACCGAGAGAGGCCGCCGCAAAAGCACCCGCAAGGGAGCGGAGGAATTGCCGTCTGTTCATGTCTCACTTCCGTTCGGAGGTAGTTGTGCCGGAGCACGCAGTCTCCCTACTCATACGGAATACGGGCCAATCGGTTACACCTGCGGCGAGGAAAAGCGGCTATAAAACCGCGTTTTCGAAAGCTCGCCGTATTCTGCGGATTCCTTCGACAATTTCATGCTCCAAGATCGAGGCATAGGTGAGTCTGAAAAATCCTTTTTTCATGCCGTAAATGCTTCCGGGCCACAGCATGACGCCTTCTTTTACAGCCAGATCGACCAATTGTTTGTCTTCCAAAGGCAGATTGAGTTTGAGCCAGACGTAATATCCCCCCGGTGCGTTACGATTTCCGCCGAAAACGGATGCGTACGGAGAAAGCTCGCGCTGCAGCGCGTTCAGCATTGTATTTCTTCTTGCCGTCAAAGCTTCGCGGATGGAGATCAGGGATGGAACGGACGAAGGAGAGGTCATGTAGAGCTGCGCGAGCCGTTCTCCCGAATGACTGGAACTGTAGCCCATACGGTTTTTGGTCTCGGCGAGTTTGGCGATCACCGGAGGAGGAGCTACAATCCAGCCGGTACGCATGCCGGGTGTTGATATTTTGGACAACGTTCCGAGGTAGATGACAATTTTGTCCCCTTCGGGCGCTGCTTTTAAAGGCGGAACGGGCGGCGAGCCGGACAGATGAAGCAGGCCGTACGGGTCGTCTTCCACAAGCGGAAGCCGAAGCTGTTCGCACAGATCGATGAGTTTGGCGCGGCGGGCCGGACTGAGTGTTGTGCCTGTCGGATTCTGATAGGTGGGATTCGTAAAAACCATGCGGATGTTGTGCTTGTGAACCAGACGCGGAAGCTCGTCCGGGATCAGGCCTTGTTCGTCTACGGGAAGCGGGAACATGCGGATACCGGATGATGAGAAAACCTGCATGGCATAGATGTAGGAAGGCCCTTCGAGAGCGACTGCGTCTCCGGGCTGCAGAAGAGTGTTGGAAATGAGCTGGAGCGAATGCTTCACTCCTGATGTGACCAGGATGCTTTCGGGAGAGGCGGAGATGCCGGACCGGGTTTTCATAAAATCGGACAGGGCTGCTCGCAAGGCCGGTTCGCCCCGTTTATCCGAAAAATAGCTGTAGGTCTGCGCATAGTCGATTTGAGACGCGAGCTCGCCGAGCAGGCTCAGCGGCATCAGATCCGGGGACAGCTCCCCTTTAATCATGTTTACGATGCCGGGTATGGAGGCGGCTTCGCCGATTTTGTCGGTTATCGCCGCGTTGGGATTGAAGAAACGCCGTCCCAGATAATGATCCCAATTCGGCGCGGTCTGGACGGTAGTTTCCCATAGGCTTTCGCTGACCCGGGTTCCGCTGCCCTGTACCGAGTAAACCAGTCCCGTAGCCCGGAGTTCTTCGTATGCGGCCGATACGGTGCTCCGGTTGACGGACAATTGGAGCGCAAGCTCTCTTTCTGTCGGAAGCCGGGTGCCTGGCGAGAGCTCTCCTTTGAGGATCTGTTCCTTGAAATACGTACAAATTTGACGAAATATAGGGGTGTGGTCATAAGGCCGCGGTTTCCAGCTCATATTCATGGCTAACCCTCCTTGTTTCGTTTATTATACCGCATGAGGGGATTGGATGGGGAAAAAAACTGGGATTGGCTGGTGTGTCTACATAATTTAGGCGATATACTGAACTTACTCGCTACTACATGACGAGGGTGAAAGGAGTTAGATGCGTTTGCTGTTCAAAGAGCAAAAATATGCCTGGTTTCTGCTGGCATTCTTATGGGTTTTCGGTTTTGTCGGATCTTTGGGCAGGTTCGTCATGGCTTATTATCAGAAGGACATTTCGGAAACGCTGGGCGTAGGACGAAGCTTTCTGGGCGCCACCTGGTCAACGGCCATTTTTATCGGAGCAATCAGCGCTCCGCTCGGCGGCTGGTTGATCGACAAAATCGGCTACAAGAAAGTCATGATTTATAGCGCGATCGCCAACCTGCTTTCTCTGGCTATCGTCCTGCTTTTCCGGAATCCCGTCGGTTACTTTCTCGGGTTCGGATTGATTACAGGCATAGCGGGTATAGGGGCCTCGGCCAGCTATGTGTTGGTCGCGAACTGGTTCAAACATCACCGCGCCAAAGCGTTAATGATCATTGGCAGCGCGGGTTCGCTCGGATTGGCGGTGCTTACTCCCATCCTTGTCAGCAACAAAAGCTGGCTGAACTGGACAACGGTATACACCGTGCTGTTTATTATCTCGCTCGCGTTTATCCCCTTGATTTTATTGATTGTCCGTTCCAACAAAGAGGCACCCGAAGAAGAGGTGCCGGCAGCACCCGTACAGGACACATCGTCTCCTACAAATAAGGAACCCGGTGAAGAACAGTCACCGGCTCCGGCAGCACCCGTCTTTTCCCTGAAAAAGATGTCGGAAGGCTTTAAGGCTTTCCTGCTTTACCTGACTCGCCCGGTAATGCTGGTCATTATGTTCGCGCTCCTTACCTGCGGAATCAGCATGGGTACCGTCGAAATGAACCTGATGGCCATTCACCAGCTGGCCCACGTGCCGGATATGATGATGTCCTCGTCCCTGAGTCTTCTGGGACTTCTGGAACTGGTAGGAGGCGTTACGTTCTCCATTCTTCTGGACTACATGCCGCGTGTCAAAGCACTTGCTTACTTATATTTCTTCCGCATTGCCGCTTTCGCGATCCTGTTCTTCCACTTCGATTATTCTCCCATTCTCTTTTCGCTGATTTTCGGAGCAACATACCTTGGCGCTGTGCCTGGAGGTATTCTCGTTGCCGGAGAAGCATTGAATGAAGGAAAGAAACAAATCGGCCTGCAGACGGGAATTCTCCTGCTCATTCATCAGCTGGGCGGAGTCGTTGCGGCAATCGCCGGCGGGCTTAACTTTGACCTTGCGAATGACTATCAATTCCTGATTGTGGTCAACGCCGTTTTCAGCTTAATCGCAGCCGCGGGATATTTTGTCCTTTACCGCAAAGGAATCGGGGCCAAGAAAGCTCCAGTTCTTACCGGCGAGGTCGGCGCCTGATCAGTAACTTTCAAGAGAGGCGGGGACAGGCTCCCGCTTCTGCTTGACCGGCGTTCTAAGTCCGGCTTGTCGTTTACCCTACCGGAAGAGCTTGTGCTTCGATCTTTCTGTGCCGTCGGTGTTTTTCACGGTGCGCACTAGAGATATATAATCTATATCGCAACATGAGAAGGTGAAGAAAGCGAGGTGCCGGCATAAGAAGCTCTTTTTTTTAAGCACAAAATGGATATTAATAGAATCTAAGGAGATGATTTTAAAATATGAAAATAATACCAAGGTATGATGAAGATTTTTTTAACTGTGTGGAAAGTCATTACGTCAGCTATTGGAAAGCAGAAGGCATTCCGGTTGAATATATGTTTTACGGCGCCTTGGAAGATACCAGTAACGTCTACGATCATTTTATCGAAAAAAGGGACAACCGCTGGCTTTTTCACGACAAAAAACACGTTTTGGACGATATTCATCATTTCGGCCTGACATTACGCCAGGAGAGAATCGAAACGTTCCAGGAAGCGGAGCCGAAAATTATCGAAGCGCTGGATGAGGGGAAAATCGTATTTTTCTTCATCGACGGATACTACTTCAAACACCGCACCTTTACTTATCTCCAAAAGCATGAAGCCCACTGCATGATGATTTCCCAGCTCAGTCACGAGGGCGGAAAGAAGTGGTTCATCCAGGACCATGCCCAGCCGGATTTCTTCGACTACTACCCCCATGAAACGGTTGAAAAAGCTTATGACGATAATCCCGTAAAACAATTTGTCAAAGAAATCATGATTTTTGACATCGACCGCGAACGGGCGGCCAATCCTGAACTCGATCAAATCAAAGCGAAATTCGAGCTTTGGCTCCACGAATGCCGCGACGATTTTAAAATTTACCAGCAGGCTGTCGATTTTCTGGAAGCCAACCGTACGGACATCTCCAAGGTAGAAGAAGAACTGGAGGCGTACCAGAATGCGTTTTTCTTCCTTTACAGCTCCCGGCTTCTGTTCAGCCGATTCCTCGATGTTATGAACATTGAAACCTCCATCCGCGAATCTTTAAATGAAAGCATCCAATTGAACGACCGAATCCGTAAACTGATTACCAACTACAAAATTCTGGGGAAAATCAGTATTCCCAAAATTACGGAAGCATGCGACAGACTCTACGAAATCGAACCTCAAATGATCCGGACCCTGAAAGAAGAGCTGCTGACACAAAAAATCTAGGAGGAGTCAACTTTTATGAATCCAATCGAGCACAAAATCAGAGAAATTCTTACACAGGCGGACATCGCCGTCGACCAGATCGGAAGCAATGACGATATGACCACAATGGGGCTTAACTCGTTAACCCTGATTAAATCGATGCTGGAGATCATTAAGTTTTACGATCTCGAAATCGATGAGGAAAGCGTGGAATTTTATAACATCAAAACGATTCAGAACATGGTGGACTTCGTATCCGCGAATGTAGCCGAGAAAGCCAACGCTTAACAAAAAAAGAGGTTTTAAATAGGGAAGGGGCATTCAATTTAATGGAAAACACAGCAACAGCAAAACACTACGATGTGATTGTAATCGGGGCTGGAATCGCGGGAACGATCCTGTCCGCCATATTGGCCAGACAGCAGCTTAACGTGCTCGTTATCGATGCGGCGACTCATCCGCGTTTCGTTATCGGGGAATCCATGATTCCCGCCACATCTTTTATGATGCGGATTATGGCCGAACGCTACGATGTGCCGGAAATCATGCACTGCAGCACACTTCCGTTTGTTCAAAATCATATCACATCAAATTCCGGAACAAAACGTAATTTCTCATTCTTCTATCACCGTGAGGGACAAACCCAGAATCCGAAAGAAAGCACCCAACTGCCAGTTCCTAATATCCCGTACGGGCCCGAGGCTCACTTGTTTAGACAGGATACCGATGCCTACATGATGGCGGTGGCCATTAAATACGGCGCCACAGTGAAACAGAAGACGATGATCTCCGATATCGACATTCACGAGGACGGCGTAAACATTAAAACGACGGCGAACGAAGAGTTCAGCGCCAAGTATATCGTAGACGCCAGCGGCTTCAATTCCGTATTGGCGAAGCGGCTTGGTCTGCGCGAAGAGCCGTCCCGGATGAAAACGAAATCCCGTTCCCTTTTCACGCACATGGTCGGCGTAAAACCGTTCGACGAAATTACAAATAAGGATGAGCACAAACTTCCCAACCGGATTCATAACGGTACTCTGCATCATATCTTTGACGGGGGCTGGCTGTGGGTAATCCCGTTCGACAACAATGCGAAATCGACCAGTATCCTTTGCAGCGTCGGTCTCCAGTATGATCTTACCCGCAATCCGTCCATACCGGACAAAAAACCGGAACAGGAATTTGCGGACTTCCTCGAAGCTTATCCCGATGTCAAAAAACAGTTCGAAAACGCCAAGCCGGTAAGAGAATGGATTTCCAGCGGCGGCCGACTCCAGTATTCCGCAAGCAAAGTCATCGGCAAGCGCTTCTGTCTGCTGGCTCATGCTTCCGCCTTTATCGATCCGCTGTTTTCCAGGGGCCTTGCCATTACGACGGAAACGATCAACTCGCTTGCCCAGCGGTTAATCGACGCCGTAAGGGAAGACGACTTCAATGAAGAGCGCTTCGAACCGGTTTCCCGTATCATCCAGCAATCCTATGACACGAACGACCGTCTCGTTTCCTGCTCGTACACAGCTTTCCGTGACTTTAACCTCTGGAATGCCTGGTACCGCGTATGGGCGCTTGGACAAGCTTTTACCTCTCTTCGTCTGACCCAGGTTCTTTCAAAATTCTACAAAGAAAGAGATATGCAAATTCTGCTTGATATCGAGAAAGCTCCATACATCGGTTCCTTGTGCGTAGATTTTGCGGAATACCAGCCTCTGTTCGAAAAAGTAGCCTCGACGGTGGAAGCGGTCCGTGACCACGGGCTTTCTACGGAAGAAGCGACCAAGCGGATTTACGGCTACTACGAAGAAGCGCAAAGCTTCATTCCGGATCAGTATGAAATTTTAAACCCGGAGAAGCGTCATATATCCAAGATGGATATGCTTTCCCTGTATGAAGTGGTTATGTGGGGGGCACAGCAGGCGCCGGAGACAATCCGTAAACTGTATTTCGATATTGACGAATCTTTCTTAAAAGGAACGAAGGAGCCGGCTTCCAATGAGGTTCCCGTTACGACGGTATAACGTCGGGAGGCTTTAAATCATGCATCTTCTTCTCAATGTAATAGTCGCTCTGATTCTCATTCTTACGTCTGCGCGGATTATGGCGAGAGTGGCGGTCCTGCTGAAATTTCCTTCTGTAATCGGGGAGATGGTAGCCGGGATTCTTCTCGGACCCACCTGCTTCATGTATTTCTTTCCCGAGATCGGCAAATCGGTATTTAATGCGGATGTCGGCAATGTGATCTACATTTTAAGCAATTTCGGCCTGTGCCTGTATATGCTGCTCGTCGGTATGGAGATGAAAGGCATCGACAAGAAATCGTTCCGGCAAGCCGGCATGCTCGCTTCATCGGGAATTATTCCTCCCTTTCTGCTTGGGGGAGGAATCTCCCTCTTCCTGTATGCGTCCCTGGCGCAGCAGCAGATTACCCAGCTCGAATTTTTCCTGTATATGGGCGTCGCCTTATCCATTACCTCTATTCCCATGCTAGCGAGAATCCTGGAAGAACAGGGGCTGCTTCAGTCCCGTTTTGCCTCGCTTACTATGCTGGCGGGAAGTATAGACGATGTCATTTCGTGGTGTATTCTGGCTGTCGTGATCGTCATGGTACAAGCCAAAAGTATGTTCACCGGAGTGTCGACTCTGTTGTATACCATTTTGTTCGTTCTGATCGTACTGTTCGTCGTCAAGCCGCTGATGCAGCGTTTTGGCGCAAAGGTCCAGAAGGCCGGCTTTTTGTCGCACGGAGGGTTGGCTTTAGTGCTGTTATTGACTTTGGGTGCGAGTTTCGTCACGGAATTCATCGGCATTTATGCCGTCTTCGGCTGTTTTATTCTGGGACTGGCCATGCCGCGCAGTGAAGTGTTTCTCAGCGAAATGAACGTTAAAATCAGGGACATTACCGTCGTCTTTTTTCTCCCGCTTTATTTCGCCTATTCGGGTATGAAGACGAATCTGCTGGATCTGTTCAGCGCCGATATGCTGTTGCCGTTCCTTATCCTGCTGCTTTGCTCCATTCTGGGCAAATACGGCGGATGCACGCTTTATATGAGAAAGATCGGATTCAGCTGGAGGGAAGCCTCCGCAGTCGGCGGTTTGATGAATGCCAGAGGTCTGATGGAGCTGGTCGTCATCAATATCGGGATGACATACGGAATCATCACGCCCAAGCTTTACGCCATGCTCGTACTGATGGCGCTAGTGACTACCGCTCTCGCTATGCCGATCTACTCCTTATCCATGGGGACCAAGTCCCGTTCGGCTTCGACGGTATTCCCTCCCAAAGTTCAGTACCGTACAGAGGACGGGGGATAGGAACATCAATCTGAAGAAGGTGGGAAAACGATGAATATTCAAGACAAAATCAAACAATTTATTATGGAAGCCTCCGACGGCAATGTGACGCCTGAGGATCTGGAAAGAGTAGGCGACGATATCGGAAGACTGGGGCTTGACTCCCTGGCGAAGATCAAAATCGTCGTTCTGCTGGAAGAAGCTTACGATATTGAGACCGAAGTGGAAGAAATCAGTCCCGAAGTGCTCAATTCCATTTCACGTCTGGCGGAGTTCATCGAGCAGGAAGTCCAAAAAATTTCTGTATAACTCTCTTTAATCATTCTTCAACCGGAAGGGGACTAAAATCAGTGAGCCAGTTTATTGAAGAGATGGTTTATGCCTCTCAAATTTTGTACTTGGAGGGACATAACGACATTAACAACGGGCAAATTTCATACCGTGACCCCGAAACGGGAAACATCTGGATTCGAAAGGGATTTCTGGGCTGGGAAGAAACGACGCCGGACGATTTTATCCTCATCGATGCCGAAGGCAACCGTTTGAAGGGCGAGGGGCATATTCCTTCGGAATGGCCGCTCCACACCGAAGCCTACAAAGCGAGGGCCGACGTGAACTGCATTATCCATTCGCATCCCCCGTATTCGATGATCTTCAGCGCCACGGAGTTGGACCTTCGTCCGGTCACGCACGATGCTACGCCGATTATGAATACACAGCGGTTTACGTTGACTACAAATACGGTAACGAATCCGAATATTGCGGCACAGGTAGCCGAGTCTCTCGGAAAAAGCAATACGCTGCTGCTCAAAAACCACGGGCTGGTCGCAGTCGGTAAAACGATTCCGGAAACCGTCTGCTGGGCGGCCGTTCTGGAGAACGCGTGCAAGCTGCAGCTTATCGCCGAATCGACAGGTGTTCCCTACACATGGACGGAAGGCCACGAGATCAAAATGAAGAGCAAAATCATCTTCGGCGCGACAGCGATCCGGGAGTACTGGGCCTATTGGTGCAGGAAGGCAGACCGGCATTTTAATCCCCATTCCAAAAACCATTTGGTAGGAGTGTAACATGACCAATCAACTGTTAACTCAAGAGGATGTTCTGTCCATTTTCTACAATTTAAAAGGCCGGGAATACGTCGGAAGCAAATTTTCCAAATCTCCCCGTCCCGAAAGACATAAAAACTTCGAAGGCCCCTACACCCGTCTGAAAACATCCGTTTTTAACAAAATCAATGAAGATATGCTGCCCAAAACAGGGTTAAGCATTCTGGAGCAGGTGCTGCTCAGCTCTTTCAGTGTCACGTCGGTTAAATTTTACGGTTACCAGTCTGAAATGCTGTGGTCGTTCCCGTCTGCCGGAGGCTGCTACCCTGTCGACGTATATGTTATTGTCCGTTCGCTGGACGGTGTGGAGCCGGGCATCTACTATTACTCGCCTCTCAATACTTCTCTTCATAAAATCGCCTGCGCCGATTCCCTTTTTCTGCTGGATGAGGCGATCCTGCCACAGGACCAGGACGCGGATTATTACATCATGGTTTCGGCTGTCCCTTGGCGCAGCTGCTGGAAATACTCCCATCGCGGTTATCGTTTCAGTTTCATCGACGCAGGCCATGTCCTGGCGAATTTTCAAACGATCTTCCATTCGCTCGGCGTAAATTTCACCACGTATACCGCGTGCAAAGATCAGCATATCAAAACGCTGCTTCATCTGGACAGCCATGAAGAACCGGTCGGCATTATCGCTGTCAAGCAGCACGAAACTAAACCCCGGGCCGTGCAGCAGGCCTATCGCGGAAACTATCAAAGCCGCTGCATTACTACGTTCGACAGCGGTTTGTCCGCTTTCGATTGGGAACCGATCCGGTTGTACCAGGAAAAGGTGCGCCAGTCTCTCCAGCATCAGCAGCCGTCTGAGGATTGGACGGTACGCCATCATATCCCGGCGGAATGGAACGATTACAATGAGATGCTGCGTCTGATCATCGAGCGCCGCTCCAGCTCCTCCTATCTGCCGGTTGAAATTCCGCGTCACGATTTCATCCGTCTGCTGGAGTTTGTAAACAGCCTCGGTATGCCGATCCGCATATTCTGCGTCGTCCATGCCGTGGAGGGAATGATTCCGGGCACATATGAATTCAACGGCAGCGAGCTGAAAATGATCAAGGCCGGCGATTTCAGAGCCCGCTCCACGCAGCTTTGCTTCGATCAGGAATTCGTACACGATTCGTCGGTCCTGTTCTTCTTTGCGATCGATAAGTCCCAGGTGAATGACAAAAACTTTTACACGTATCAGCAAAGACTGGTGGATATGGGAATTCTGGCTCAAATGATCTACCTGAAATCGGGAGAATTGAAGCTGGGTTACTCCGCGATCGGCGGTTATTACGACGAAGAAGCGAAGGAATTGTTTAACCTCGGGGAAAACATGGACCTGCTCTACTCCGGTACGCTGGGCAAAGATGACATTAACTCCGCCTTCAAGGTTAAAATGGACCGCTACTATCTGAACAAACCGAAAGACAGCGAAGAGGTAAAGGGTGATTCGCCGGCTCAAAACGAGCGCATCATCGACAAGCTGTATGAAGCGGTTTCGAAATACGGACCGAAAGAAGCGATCCGCTTTGCGGATGAAAGCTATACGTACCACCAGTTCTGGAACCAGGTGGAGAAGACGGGCGCGTGGATCAAACAGCAGATTCCGAAGCAATATCCCGTCGGCATTTCCATGAAGAACTGCCCGAACTATTTGTTCGCATACTACGGCCTTCTTCTGGAAGGGTACATCCCGATGCTGATCGATCACACCTTCACCCAGGATGAGGTGGACAATCTCTGCTCCTATTACAACATCGGGTCCCTTCTTACGCTTGACGGCGAAGGCCGGATTCAAGTGCAGCTGCGGGAAGAGAGCTTCGATTCGTTCGACGAGGACGAATTTGCGAATGTGGCGACCTGCCGGTTCTCTTCGGGTACGACAGGCCGTCCCAAATGCCTGATGTTCACCCATGATGCGGTGATCAATGCCGGAGTAAACTGGGCGAAGGCCTCCGGGATCACTTCCGCCGACAACGTGCAGGTGACCGCGCTGTTCCATAACGGACTCGCATTCAATACTTCCCTGCTTGCCGTATTCGTGTCGGGCGCCTGCCTGTTTATCGCGAAGCAGATTACACCGAAGTCGATTTGGGAAACGGTGATGAAGGAAAACATCTCGATTCTGGTCGCCTTCCCTGTCGTCTACGATCTGCTGAACAACTCGAAATATTGCAAACCGGGACACAGCCTCCGCTTGTGCTTGTCCTCGGCGGCTCCGCTCCACCATGCTGTGAAGCAGGCGTTTCTGGACAAAACCGGTATGGAAATCTGCGATTATTACGGTATCGTCGAGGCGGGTCCTTGCACGTTTAATAACGGCAGCAAGGAAGCTTCGCTGGGTACGCCGGTTCCCGGAGTCGATATCCGGATCGTGAACGAAGAGGGCTTTGCCGTTGCGGACGGTGAATCGGGCATTATACAAGTCCGTTCCTCCTCCATGGCCAAAGGCTACTATAAAGCCTCCTTCCCGTTTGTCATATCGCCGGATGGCTACTACCAGACCACGGACAGAGGTTTTATAGAAAACAATCACCTGTACATTAACGGCCGTTCTTCAGACATGATCAACGTCGCCGGCAAGAAGATGGACCCGCTTGAAGTGGAAAATGTCCTGCTGAAGCTGTCCGGAGTCCTCGATGTCGCAGTCGTGGGTATCATGAACGAGCGGAAGACGACCGAGTATCCGGTAGCCTTCGTCGTACTTGATCCGGGTGTGACGATCGACGATCTTATCGCACACTGCCAGCAGTATCTGGCCCCGTTCAAGCTGCCGCAAAAATTCGTCATGACAGATAGCATTCCGCGCAGCGGAGTCGGCAAAATCAAACGCAAGGAATTGGCGGATTCACTGTCATAAGCAAGCTCCCGCACCGGCGGGGAAACACCGCCGGTGCTCCATAAAACGCATAAATGAGGGATAATCATGCTCGTTCTACAAGATTACATTCAAAAGTCCTTTGCGGACCGCATCGGAGGAGACAAGTTCGGCAAAGGAAACGAGGTCTATAAATTCGAGAAGATCAAGCGCGCCAAGGCGCAAGCATTGAAGGAAAAACCAGGTATCCCCATTATCGATATGGGATTGGGGGAGCCGGACTGGATGGCCGATAAGGAGGTCGTTAACGTTCTCTCCGCAGAAGCCGCCAAACGGGAGAACCGGTTCTATTCGGATAATGGGTCGTTCGAATTCAAGGAAGCGGCTGCCGCATACATGGAGCAGGTTTATGGTGTAAAGGGGCTTGACCCCGCGACGGAAATCAACCACTGTATCGGCTCTAAGCCTGCCTTGGCCCAGATTCCGGCCGTTTTCATCAACCCGGGAGATATTACGCTGATGACTGTGCCAGGCTACCCCGTTATAGGCACTCACACCCAGTGGCTGGGCGGGGAAGTGGTCAAGATGCCGCTTCTGGAAGAGAACGGCTATCTGCCCGATCTGAATGCCTTGTCCGACGAAGAGAAGAAAAGAGCGAAGCTGCTCTACCTGAATTACCCGAACAATCCGACCGGTGCCGTTGCTACCCGGGCGTTTTATGAAGAAGTCGTTCGCTTCGCCAAAGAAAACGAAATTATCGTCGTTTCCGATGAAGCATATGCCGCTTTGACGTTTGACGGTGAACCTCCGTTGTCGTTTCTGTCCGTTCCGGGAGCCAAGGATGTAGGCGTTGCTATCCAGTCCTTGTCGAAGGCGTTTAACATGACAGGCTGGAGACTTGGTTTCGTGGTCGGCAACGAGCTTGTTCTTAAAGCATTTTCTTATGCGAAAGACAATCACGATTCCGGACAGTTTCTCGCGATACAGAAGGCAGGCATCTACTGTCTGAACCATCCGGAAATTACGGAGGCTACCGCAGCCAAATATTCCAGACGGCACGGTCTTCTAGCCGAAGCTTTAGGCTCGGTCGGTTTTAAAGTACAGAAGCCAAAAGCGACCTTTTATTTATATGCGCGAGCTCCTAAGGGAATAGAAGACGGCCCCCGTTTCGACAGTGCGGAGGACTTCTCCCAATATCTCATTACCGAAAAGCTCATCTCCACCGTGCCTTGGGACGACGCAGGCGCCTATGTGCGTTTCTCCGTCACGTTCGAAGCGGAAGGTGAGGAGGAAGAAATAGCATTGATCGACGAACTGAAATCGAGGCTGCACGGACTCCGGTACATCTGGTGATCCCGGCGCAGAGACAGCTTGTATAGAACAGAGGGCTGCCCTCAATTTGAAGAAGGAGTGAAGGCGCGTGAAAACGGGAACTAAAGTGCTGCCTGTGGAGATACCTCCCATCCATGGACGCATGTATTACGCGTTTCCTTTGAGCATACTCGGTCCGGCCGGTTCTTATATGCCCTGGATGCTCAACAATTTTATACAGCTGCAGGCTTATTCGCTGACCAGAACCCGGGAAGAACAAGTCGCGGAAATCCGTTTCTATAACGCGGACGAGCCCGGCTGTTTCAGTGAAGTGCTGACAATTGTGCCGGAGGCGGCAGGAAAAGAGCAGGACATTCACCGGCAGGTAGCGGAAGCCATTGACCGGGACCAATACGTGTATGCCTATGTAGACAAATATTTCGTAGCGGACAACCCTTTTCACGGAAAAAAACACGTTATCCAGGAAGCGCTGATCTATGGATACGATCTGGAGGAGCAAACTTTTCAGATTCTGGGTTTTAACAAAAGCAGGCTGTTCGCTTCTTCAACAGTCCCTTTCGCTGACATTGCCAAAGGGATTGTCCACTCTCCCGTTACGGATGTTTTCCTGTTAAGGCCCAGAGAAAATTTCAATCCGGAGTTTCAGCTGGACAAGGTGATACCGCTTCTGACCCAGTACGTAGACTCGGCAGATAAGCATACCGGTCTTGCACTCCCCGAGCGTTCTCAGCTGGTGTTCGGACTCGACGTGTACAAAAGTGCTGCGGAGTCGTTAAGGTGCATTCTGGACAGAGAAGGTGCTGTCGTAACGAATATCGCGTACCTCCATATCCTCTGGGAGCACAAGAAAGTCATGGGGGTCCGGCTTCAAAACATGCAGGAGCATGGGATAGCCGTAGATTCCGGTCTTGACATCGTACAGGAAGCATACCGGCAGATGGAAAAGGAATTGTTCAATTTGAGAAACAAATTGCTCAAATACGAGCTCACTCAAAGCGCGCGTCTGATCGAACAGATCATACAAAGTCTCGATACGATGGCGCTTAAAGAAAAGCAGGTTCTGGAGCTTTGGCTGGAAAGACTGGCTATGATACCGGGCTGATTTTCATCTTGATTAAGAAGGGAGCGCGCTGCGTTGACGTATAACCAATCTCTCCGCCCGTTTAACGACTTTTGGATGAACTGCGTGTCGAACACGGTCTATTCCATTGCCGTCTCAAACGATTCCAGCTACCGGACAGCTGCTTATCTGAACCACTACACGTATCAGGTCGCAACTGATCCTTCATTCACTTATTTAACGATGGACCACCCGCTTAAGTATCAGAATGAGGTTTTTGATACGTTTATCCGAGAGTGGGAGCCTTACTATTTCCGGAATCCGCAGGAAATCGGGGAAGAAATCGGCGAACTGCTGGATAGCGGTCAGCTTCCGGTCGTTCACGTGGATCTATTTCACTGGATTCCGAACTCGCTTGCCTGGAAACAGTACCACTGGTACCACTACTCCCTGATCACCGGTTACGATGGGGAACGTTCGGTATACCGGGTGCTGGATGACGATATCAACGGCTTCCGGGATTTTGAAGTTCCGCCCGAACGTCTTCAGGAAGCTTTCCTCAGCTCCCAGACGGAGAATAATCCGGCTTATCAGGAGCCTCCTTGTTCTTTGATCCGGCTGAAAGAAGAGATTCCTCCTTACGAATTCAAACTTTCCGATTTGAGCCGCCACGCGGAGAGGTTGATCGGAGAGCTGGACAGCCTGCAGACGGAGCATTTGTGGGAAGGTACACCGGAACCGGATATGTTTGAAGAGAGCATGACCAACGGACTGGTCGGCGTCAATATTATCGAAAGCAGGCAGGCGGGAAACCGGCTTATGCTGCGCTATTTATTTGATGCCGGGTTTATAAAGGAAGCTGATTTTCAGACGCTTGACCGGGAATTGGAGGAATTGGCTCTGGGCTGGTTTAAAGCGAAAAATGTGTTTATCAAGGCGAAATTTTCGCTGAAAAGAAGATTCAACCGCGATCAGCTCCTTACCCTAGCCGTGCCGCTTCTTTACCGGGAGAGAAATTTCTGGGCGGCGCTTCTTGAAAGCACCAGTGCCGCAGCACTCTCCAAGGAAACTTAGGAAAGCGGCCAAGGAGGGCACCAAGAATGAAATATATCGGAATGGAACAAGCGGAGGCGTCCCAGCACCACGGTCGGCTCCAGCCTGTTCCCGGCGTCCGGCATTACCAGGCGGTCCGGGCTTGCAGGTTTAAGCCTGATTTGGAAGGGGGTCCCGGCTGGACCTTTCACAACGCGCCAATGCTGGCTTTCTGGAGACAGCGGTTTTATTTGCAGTACATTACATGTCCCGTGGAAGAGAACCATCCTCCGGCCCGGACGATGATTACTAGCTCGGCCGACGGCAGGGAATGGACCGAACCGGCGATTGCCTTTCCATCTTATGAGATACCGGCGGGGGTATATAGCGGTCCGGACGGCGCTGCCCTGCCGAAAGGCAGTCTTGCCGTCATGCATCAGCGTATGGGGTTTTACACGGCATCCGACGGAAGGCTTCTGACACTGGGCTTTTACGGCATCAGTCCGGTTCTTTCCGTGATGCCCAATGACGGCCGGGGAATCGGCCGGGTCGTACGCGAAATTTACCCGGACGGGTCCATGGGACCGATCTATTTCATCCGGCTGAACACTCATGCGGGATGGAATGCCGGCAACATCGGGTATCCTCTGTATACGGAATCGCCGGATGAAGAGTTTGTCGAGGCCTGCCGCTTATTACTGCAGGACAGACTGGCGACGATTCAGTGGTGGGAAGAGGATCAGAGCGAGGATGGCTTCTATCCGCTTACAGGCTACAAAGCGTTGAGCTGCTATCCCTTACCCGAAAACAAGGCAGCCGGCATCGGCAAAAACGGCAAATACGCAATCAGCTCGGACAATGGGGAAAGCTGGACAGAGACGGGTGAGATTGACGGTCTGGTTACAGCGGGCAGCAAGCTGTGGGGCCAGCAAACACCGGACGGCAAATATGCGCTGCTGTACAATCCCAACCCGAACAACGCGTACCGCTGGCCGCTGGCCGCAGCCGTAAGCGAGGATGGACTTCACTTCGACAAGCTCCGGGTAATCGGAGGCGAAGTTCCCCCGCGCCGCTATACGGGCTTTTACAAATTTTACGGGATGAATTATGTCCGCGGAATATCGGTTGGAAACGGCACGCCTGAAGAGGACGCAATCTGGGTTGCTTACAGCATGAACAAAGAGGACATCTGGGTGGCCCGCATACCGGTGCCCTTGGAGCCTGATACCCAAGAAGAGGCCGAGGCGGCCGCTGCGCTTGGTGCGGATACGAAGGGCTCGCTCAATCAAAATGCTGCTTCCGGGTATAGCTTGTCCGATCCGCAATATGAGCCGGATCATGCAGCGGAAAATCGGCTCGGTCATACGGCCGAAGATTCTAAAGACTTCTCGGCTCGTGCAGGCTCCGGCCTGGAGGATTTCGACCGTTGGAGCGTATACCAGCCCAAATGGTCGGAGATCCGCTTACGGGGAGATTCCGGGCTTATCTTGAGCAGCCGCGACCCCTATGACTACGTCAAAGTGGAGAAAGCTTTCGCTTTCCGGGCCGGCCTTCAAACGGAATTGACAATCGGTATCCGGCCTCTTGCCATCGGAACGGCACCGCTTACGATTGAGCTGACCGATGGCCGGGGAGAAGCGGCGGGCGGACTCCATTGGAGTACGGACGGACGTATTTCGGTCCTGCAAGCAGAAAGCAGCGTATTTTTGCAAACCTACGAAGAGGGCGTCGAGTATGAATGCGTGCTGTCCATTGATCCGGATAATGGCAGCTTATGTCTTTCCATAAACGGAACGCGGGTAGAAGAGCTTTTTGAGTATCGCGCAGCGAGCGTGAAAACCGTCGCATTCAAAGTAGGCGACAGGCCGTTCCGAGTAACACTGGATACGCCTTTAGACGGCGGGGATTTAAGCATTCCGGACGAGCCGCTCCTTCCCTCCGCCTACTGTATCCGCTATGTGAAGATTCAAAGTTCGCGCTTATCAAATCGTGTGCAAGCCGAAAGGAGATGAGATGCTTCTGTGACCATTTTATTGAAAAATTATATATCCGGCAGCTGGCAGGAATCTTCTTCATCCGTGACGGAAGCGGTCTATAATCCGGCTAACGACGGGGTTATCGCCCAAGTCCCGCTGTCAACTCGCAAGGATCTGGATGAGGCTGTTCAAGCGGCTAAAGCCGCCTTCCTGCCCTGGAAAAACACACCCGTTCAGAAAAGGGCGAGAATTCTTTTTAAATACCAGCAGCTTCTAGTTGAGGCTTGGGACGAGCTTGCCGCTTTGATCACGAGGGAGAACGGGAAATCCCAGCAAGATGCGTATATGGAGGTCCAGCGCGGCGTCGAATGCGTGGAATTTGCGGCGGGTATTCCATCCCTCATGATGGGACAGATCACTCCGGATGTGGGCACCGGTGTAGAGACGACTATGCTGCGTTACCCGATTGGGGTTGTGGGGGGCATCACCCCGTTTAATTTCCCTATGATGGTCCCTTGCTGGATGTTTCCGATGGCGATTGCCTGCGGCAATACGTTCATTTTGAAGCCGTCCGAACGTACGCCTTTGCTTGCGAACCGGCTTGCCGAGCTGTTCACGGAAGCGGGACTACCCGATGGCGTGTTCAATATCGTGCACGGCGCGCGCGAAGTGGTGAACGGCATTCTGGAGCATCCCGAGATCAAAGCCGTATCCTTCGTCGGCTCGCAGCCGGTTGCGGAATACGTGTACAAAACGGCGGCGCAGCACGGCAAAAGAGTTCAGGCACTTGCCGGAGCCAAAAACCATTCCATCGTTATGCCGGATGCGGACGAGGACCTTGCGGTCAAAAGCATTATCGAGTCGGCTTTCGGGTCTGCCGGTGAACGGTGCATGGCTTGTTCCGTCGTCGTTCTGGTCGGCGGAGACCGCGAGGACTTGAAGCAAAAACTGCTTGCCGCGGCGGACCGGCTGCAAATCGGCAACGGCGAAGAAAAAGAGACGGAGCTGGGTCCCCTTATTCGTCAAAGCCATAAGGACAGGACCCTGGACTATCTCAGCTCCGGCGAACAGGAAGGTGCCGTTCTGCTGCGGGACGGCAGAAAAGACGGGGCCGCTTCCGGCGCGGGCTATTTTCTCGGGCCGACTGTCTTCGACGAAGTTACACCCGCAATGAAGATTTGGCAGGATGAAATCTTCGCGCCCGTGTTGTCCATTATGCAGGCGGACAGCCTGGAAGAGGCGATCGCGATAGCCAACCGCTCTTCATTTGCCAACGGTGCCTGCATTTACACCGGACAGCTCGCAGCAGTCCGCCAGTTCCGGGAGGAAATAGATGCCGGAATGCTGGGAGTGAACATCGGCGTGCCGGCTCCGACGGCGCTTTTCCCGTTCTCCGGTTACAAAAATTCTTTTTATGGCGATCTGCATGTAAACGGGAAAGACGGACTTGAATTTTATACGCGCAAGAAGGTTATGACCGTGAAAGCATGAGCTAAACCGATGCGGGACACATGGAAAGGAGCGTGACGAATGGAGCTGCTCAAGCAGGAAACCGAGGACATTGTCAGTGTGAAGCTGCCTGTCGGCAGTGTCCTGCAGTGGCTGAACGCCTATCTGATCCGCGGGGAAGACGGCTACACGCTGCTCGATGCGGGAATGCCCGATGAAGAGACGTTCGGCTTGTGGCAGCAGGCCTGGAGACACCTGGGGATTGCTCCGCGCGATATCCGCTCCATTATTATCACTCATCATCATGTGGATCATTACGGGCTGGCCGCAAGGCTCCAGGACGTGACGGGCGCTTCGGTCCGGATGACGGAAGCCTGCTTTCTTCAGGCCTCCCGGATTTGGTCGGCGGACTCCGTTTACGATGAAGAGGTACTGGAGCTTTTCACCCGGCACGGAGCTCCCGGGCATTTGCTGGAAGTTACCGCGCCCGATCTGAAGCATTACGTGAAGTCTATGACTGAGCACCCGGAAGCCGAATTTATACGGGCAGGCGATAAACTTGCGATCGGTAAGTCGATCTTCGAAGCCGAACTGGTGTCCGGTCACGCGGAAGGACATCTTTGTCTGTACGACAAACAAGAGCAGCTCGTTTTTTGCGGGGATCATGTGATTCCGAAAATGCTGCCGAACCTTAATTTCACGCTCGGATTTGACGAGAATCCGCTCAGCTCCTATTTCAGTTCGCTGAACGAACATGCCGGACTGCCTGTCCGGAAAGCTTATCCCGGGCATATGATTCCTTTCCGTAAATACAACGCCCGTGCGGCCGACATTGCGGCCCAGTACCGCCAGCGCATTGACGACATACTGGCCCGGATGGACAAGCCGATGACCGCCTTTGAATTGTGCTGTCTCGTGTTCTTTGTGCCGTTAAACGCGGAACAGCTCCGTTTCAAGCTGTTTGAAATGTTGGCTTGCCTGAATTATTTGCAAAGCCTGAACTTGATTAAACCAGCGGAAGCGGGAGCGGACGGGCGGCTTTATTACAGACGTGCACCCGCACATGCGAATAAGGAACCCATGAAAGGATGAGGACCATTGGAAGCAAACAAAATAGTGGACTGGGCACATTATATCTTCGTAAGCGCAAAAGCGGGCCTTACTTATGCCTCGGACAGCTGTGATCTGAAAAGATACACGGTTATTAAGGGAGTGGCGGAAGATATGCTTTCTCTTTACACAGAGCCGCATGAGGATCTCCCTCGCAGAGTTCCGAACGGAGAAAACAAAATTTATTTAACGTTTGACGACGGCCCTGATCCGGTTTATACCCCGCAAATCCTGGATCTTTTAAAGAAATACGGCATCACCGGTACGTTCTTTCTAATAGGAGAAAGGGTACGGCAGCACCCGCACATCGTTAAGCGGATAGTGGATGAAGGGCATGCGATCGGCAATCATACCTACACCCATCCTTTCATGATCCTCCTTAATGAGAAAGAGTTGAACGAGGAGCTGTCCCTGACGGATGAAGCCATACGAGAGGCCGTCGGTTTTGCGCCCGTTCTTTTCCGCCCTCCGTACGGTTTGCTGAATCAGGGGACTATCGATTTGCTCCGTGCTCGTGGTAACGAAATTATGATGTGGTCCGAGGGACTCGAAATGTATGATTGGTCTTTCCCCGGGGTGGACAACATGGTCCGTCTTATTGAGGAAAAGACGGAATCCGGCAGCATGATTCTGCTTCATGACGGTGGAGGAACCCGGGAAGAAACTGTCCGTACATTAGAGAAAGTCATTCCTCTGCTGCTCGAGCACGGCTTTCATTTTGCGGCGGACTACCTGGAACAGAGCCGGAATGAACATGGACATACGACGGCGGGAGCGATCCGGTAAATCGGACATAGATGATCGGGGAAGAGGCTTTTGCAGGTGAAGGTGAATGCTTGAGTTCGGCTATGATACGCAGGCTGCTGCGCAAACAAGTGCGGCGCTGTCATGTTACAGCATACCGCTGCAACCGCGTTCGTTTACAGCCGCGGCCCGGGCCGCAGCAAAAACAAGGGAGCATTCCAGCCGGAATACTCCCTTGTTTAGTTTCCGAGCTGTCCCCACGTTTCGCGGTAGATCAGGCCTTCCAGCGCCCGGCGCTTTTCCCAGTTTGCCGTTTCGAGAATCGGCTGGACGGGATAGTGGTCCGTGTAGCCGATGGAGATTAAGGCGAGCGGGTCGATATGCGGCGGAATCGCCAGAATATCGCGGATATCGTTCTTCTTGTAGAAGCTGACCCAACCGGCTGCCAGCCCTTCCGCGCAGGCCGCAAGCCACAGGTTCTGGATGGCGCACGCGACGGACATCATATCCGTCTCCGGTATGGAGTTGCGTCCCAGAACGTGGGAACCTCCGCGCGTCGGGTCGCAGGTGATGCACACGGTCAGCGGCGCCTGCTTCAGGCCTTCGATTTTCAGATTCAGAAATTGATCCTGGCGCTCCCCTTCGTAATGAATGGCCAGCGCCCTTCTTTCTTTGTCGGCCGCCCAGGCGAGCCGTTCCTTGATTTCATCCGACGTCACCAGGATAAAATTCCAGGGCTGCATAAACCCTACGGAAGGGGCATGATGGGCGGCTTCAAGCAGTTTGACAACGGTTTCGTCGGAGATAGGATCACTGCGGAATGTACGGACGTCACGCCGGGTATACATAATTTTATAAAGCGCATCTCTTTCTTCTTTGCTGAACATGTCTGCTCACCTCCTCCTCCATTATATGCTTTTTTATCCCATAGCGGTTTGGCTAAAAAAGAGGAAAGGGTGCAAATCTCCTTCTTAATATGAATTTTTTTTGACAAAAACCTCTTGCCAATGGAACCGCTTCCGTGTAAGATGGAGACAAATATCATACCTGATCCAACGACGGCTAGAGATGATGAGAAGCCTTCACGCATACTCCTTTTCGGAGGCGTTTTTATGCTGGAGGCTTCTTTTCTTATGCCTATTTATAGAAAGGAGCGATCGCATCCGGGATACCGCAAACAAATGAATGCGTTTACACGAAAAGAGAAAGGTCACACAAACCGGCACAGACGTACACACTTAACGAATTTCAGGGGGGAACGTTCTTGAAAAAACTAATGGTTCTTATGATCGCGGTCGCCATGCTCCTTTCAGCCTGCGGAGGAGGAGGCGGAAGTACGGCGTCCACGGACAACAAAGGTTCCGGCGGAGACAGCGGCAAGCCCGTCGAGCTTCAATTTTACTTCCCGGTTGCGGTAGGCGGACCGATTACGAAAATTATCGACGGGCTTGCCCAAGATTTTGAAAAGGAAAACAAGGACATCAAGATCAAGCCGGTTTACGGCGGCAGTTACCAGGATACGATGACGAAGGTCGCTACGGCGGTTCAGGGCAACAACTCCCCGGATATGGCGGTTCTTCTATCCACGGATCTGTACACGCTGCTTTCAATGAAAGCCATTGAGGATCTCACTCCACGATTCTCGAAGGAATACTTCGGCAACTTCTATGAAGCGTTCCTCGGCAATACGAAGTCCGGCGATACCGTTTGGAGCGTTCCGTTCCAGCGCAGTACGATCGTGCTTTACTACAACAAGGATATGTTCAAGGAAGCGGGGCTGGACCCGGAAAAAGCGCCGAAGAACTGGACCGAGCTCCGGGAGGCGGCGGCTAAGCTGACGAAAAAGGACGCATCCGGCAAAGTGTCGCAGTGGGGGATCGAAATCCCGAGCACCGGCTATCAATACTGGATGCTGCAAGCGCTCTCATTGCAGTCCGGCGACAACATTATGTCGAACGACGGCAAACAGGTATTTTTCAACAAGCCGCACGTCGAAGAAGCCCTTCAATTCTATATGGACCTGGGGCAGAAGGATAAAGTGATGCCTAACGGGGCAATCGAGTGGGCGACCGTGCCTTCCGATTTCATCAGCGGCAAAACGGCCATGATGTTCCATACGACAGGCAACCTGACGAAAGTCAAAACCGATGCGAAATTCAACTTCGGCGTCGCTTTCCTGCCGGCCAACAAACAGTTCGGTTCTCCAACCGGAGGCGGCAACCTGTACGTGTTCAAAAACATCCCGGAAGAGCGCAAAAAGGCGGCCGTCAAATTTATCGAATTCCTGACGAAGCCGGAGCGTGTGGCCCAGTGGTCCATCGATACCGGATATGTCGGCACGACGAAAGCCGCTTACGAAACCGATCAGCTGAAAAAGTACATCGAATCGTTCCCGCAGGCCAAAGTAGCCAGAGATCAGCTGGAGCATGCGGACAGCGAGCTTTCCACGTACCAGAACGGCCAGATAACCAAGCTGTTTAACGACAACATCCAGGCGGCGCTGCTCGGCAAGATGACGGCGAAGGAAGCTTTGCAGAAATCGCAGGAAGCGGCCGAAGGGATTCTAAAGAATTTTAAATAACTTAAAACATGTTCGGCTAGAGACGATGAGAAGCCGCAGTTGCGTTAAGGAATCCTTCTTTCTCTGCGGGATCGCCTAATGCGACCTGCGGCTTCCTGTCGTTTTCGACCAACCTCTCCATGTGAAGAAACGGGTGATTTGATTGGCTCAACGAACGGCAACCATCAAGAGCAAATTCAACTGGAAAGAGAATGCGTTCGCTTATGCGCTCCTTCTGCCTTCTCTGATTTTCCTGGCCTTATTCACGTTTTACCCGACGCTCAAGTCGATCTATCTCAGCTTCTACAGCTCCAATTTCGAAAGCAGCACGTTTGTCGGGCTCGACCAGTATAAATCCGTCCTGCAGGATGAAGTGTTCCGCAAAGTCATTAAGAACAACATTCTTCTGGCGATCGGCACGGTTCCGACGAGTATTTTTCTCGCCATCTACATGGCCGTCTGGGTGAATAACAAGCTGAAGGGCAACGGGCTGCTCCGTGCCGCCTTTTTCTACCCGACCATCATTCCGATGATTGCCATCGCCAACGTCTGGCTGTTCATTTATACGCCTGATTACGGGCTTTTGGACAAATTCCTCGGTGTATTCGGCATTGACAGCCCCAACTGGCTCGGCAGCCCCGAGTGGGTTATGTATGCCATGATGTTTATGGTCATCTGGAAGGAAGCCGGGTATTTTATGATTTTTTACCTGGCGGGGCTGCAAAGTCTGCCTAAAGAAGTGTACGAAGCCGCCAAGATGGAAGGCGCGAGCCCTTTTCAGGTGTTCCGCAAAATTACGTTTCCGCTGCTGATGCCTACCACGACGTTCGTTTTTATCATCGCGGTGACGAATTCCTTCAAGCTGGTGGACCATCTGTACATTATGACCAAGGGCGGTCCGGACAACGGGAGCAACCTGCTGCTCTATCACATTTACGAAACGGCGTTCAGCTTCTGGGACATGGGCAAAGCTTCCGTGCTGACGGTCATCCTGCTCGTCATTCTGCTTGCCGTATCGATTTTCAACTACGCTTACCTCGATAAAAAAATCCATTACTAGGAGAAAGGAGAGGCACATTCTATGCATCAAGTCATCAACCGGACGATTGTTATTCTGCTTGCCATTGCCTTCCTGATCCCTCTGGTATGGACGGTGTTCACTTCCTTCACGCCTTCGGAAGAAATCATTACGCGGGCCAATCCGTTTGCGATTGAGAACCCGACTTTCGTGAACTACATCAACGCGTGGAAAACGATTCCGTTCCTCCAGTATTACTGGAATACGATCGTCATTGTCGTCGGCATCCTGGCCGTTCAGCTCTTTACGGTCACGCTGGCCGCCTATGCGTTTGCCCGGTTGAATTTTGTTGGCTCCGGTATTCTGTTCATCATCTTCCTGACGCAGATCATGATTCCGCCGGACATTCTGATCTACCCGAACTACACGATCATGAAAGAGCTGAATCTGGTCGACACGAAGCTGGCGATCATGCTGCCGTACTGGGCTTCCTCGTTCGGAGTGTTTCAGCTGCGCCAGACGTTCAAGCAGATTCCGCTCGATCTGGACGAAGCGGCACGCATGGACGGCTGCAAATGGTGGCAGACGCTCTGGTACGTGTACCTGCCCGCCGCCAAACCGACTTACATCGCGTTCGGCCTCATTTCCGTGAGCACCCACTGGAGCAATTTCATGTGGCCGCTCGTCGTTACGAACTCCGTCGAATCCCGTCCGCTTACCGTAGGAATCGCGATTTTCGCCCAGTCGTTTGAAACCGGCGCCCAATGGGGAACGGTAACGGCAGCGACGCTGATGGTTATCCTGCCTCTGCTTATTGCGTTCTTCGTATTCCAGAGACAATTTGTCGACAGCTTTATGCACTCCGGCATCAAGTAGGGGGCGCGCAGACATGGAACTGATTTTAATGGGAACGGCTTGCGCCTCTTCGGGTAGGGAAAGAGACAATACGTATCTGCTTTTGCGCGATACGGCCGGGAGCACGCTTATAGATATCGGAGGCAACCCGCTCGGGAAGCTGAAAACGCTCGGACTGACGACGCACGAAATCAAGCGGGTGGTGTTCACGCATTTTCATATCGACCATATTTACGGTCTGCCCTCCCTGCTCTGGGGGATGTGGATTGACGGCCGTGTGGACCCGCTGGAGCTTTACTGCGACGAGTCGGAGAAAGAATGGATGCAAAACTGGCTGGAGCTGATGAAGCTGACGCATGCTTTCGAGATAGTGGTCAAAGCCTTCAACTGGGAGAAGCCTGCGCTTCTATGGAAAGAAGGCGAAACGGCCCTGTCGGTTTTTCCAAGCAGGCACGGCGTTGCGGCCGTCGGCATCAAGGTGGAACACGGCGGGACGGTATTCGTTTATTCGACGGATACGATGCCGAATCCGCTCATTCGGGACATGGCCCGGATCGACCTGCTTGTCCACGAATCGACGACGGCGGAGAGAAGTCTGGCGATGCACAGCACCTTGCGCGACATTGCCGGCTACTACGACTGGGGCAAAATCGGCCGGGGCATACTCGTGCACCTGACGGACGACGAGCCTTACGAGGATCTGCTGAAGGATATGCCGGAACAGATTTCTTCCAAAATCTCTTTGGGCCGGGAACTGGAAAGAATCCCTCTGACAGCTGGAAATCCGGGTTTGTTTTAAAACGGCAGTAAGAAAGGGCAAAACCGAAAGAAAGGGAGTGAAGAGATGGATCATTATGCGGGGTACATATTTGATTTGGACGGAACGATTTACTTGGGCGATCATGCGATCGAAGGAGCTGTGGAAACGATCCATCATCTGCAATCCAGAGGAAAGAAACTTTTGTTTTTGACGAACAAGACGATCGAATCCCGTGAAAATTACGTTAAAAAGCTCGATACATTCGGCGTGAAGATCGGCATGGAGCAGATGCTGAATCCCGCGCTCGTCACGATTCATTATTTGCAGAACCATTATCCGGGCCAAAAGGTGTACGTCATCGGTGAGCCGGTTCTAAAAGAAGAATTTCTGGAAAACGGCATCCGGTTCGCGGACACGCCGGAGGAAACCGGTGTTGTCGTCATTTCCTGGGACCGCGATTTTCACTACAAACATCTGGACTTCGCTTACCAGGCGATCAAGCATGGAGCGGAAGCCATCGCGACCCACCCCGACAGAACATGCCCGATGCCGGGCGGAGACGTTCCCGACTGCGGAGGGATGATCGGCGCCATCGAAGGCACCACCGGCAAAAAGGTCACCCTGATTATGGGCAAGCCTTCCGTCATGACCGCGCTGACCGCGCTCGATATTTTGCAGGTGGAAGCCAAAGACTGCCTGATGACCGGAGACCGTCTGGAGACGGACATCCGGATGGGAGCCGAGGCGGGAATGAGCACCGCGCTTGTCCTCACGGGCATTACGAGCGAAGAAGATATCGCATCGGCCGAATTTAAGCCGACCTATGTGCTGCCTTCCGTTCATGCCATTGTGAAGCAGGGCTGTTCTTCCCCGTAACCTGCCGCTACGAGGCGCAAGATACAGCTAGAGGCAGCCGGGAAATGCAGCATGGTTACTTGCATAAAGGGACTGATGGGACTGAACGTTTGATTGGACCGGAGACCTGGAGAATGTTTAATCAACGATGAGGTGATGAGGATGAAAGAGACGACAGAACGTGCACAGCGAGTGGCTTATTGCCTGAAAAAGAAACCCGTGATTACAAGCCTGATGAATGCGGAGGAGCTGCCCGGCATTTTGCAGACCTCCTCCAATATCGTCTTTATATTGAAATCGGATATTTTTATGATCGAAGGCATCGTGGAAAAAATCCGCGAAGCCGGGAAGCTGTCCTTTGTCCATTTCGACTTGATCGAAGGAATCGGCAAAGACAAAGCGGGCGTCGCCTATATGGCGGAAAAAATCGGCATCGACGGGATCGTCACGACGAAGAACAATATTATTGCCGAAGGTAAAAAATACGGTCTGATTACCGTACAGCGGTTGTTCGTTTTTGACTCGGTATCGCTGGACAACGGCATCAAAATGACAAAAAGCTCCCAGCCTGACGCCATCGAGGTTCTTCCGGGAATGGTCTGCTCGCGGATTATGAAGCGGATCCGGGGCGAAGTGGATGTGCCGGTCATTGCAGGCGGTCTGATGACCGATCTGGAGGACTTTAACGCCGCTCTCGGAAGCGGGGTCATCGGAATCTCGACTTCCAGCAAGGAATTGTGGCGCTGGCAGGATGAAAACCGCTAGAGCCGTCTCAACAATTTCTTCATTAGATGTGCGGCACCGGATGCGTTAGGATATTCAAGGGACTTCTATACATGCTTTTGTAACGTTTCTGCGGGAAGTAAGCGACGCAGCTCCTTTGGGAAATAACGGTTGAATACTTGTGGATGGCTTTGAAAACAAGATCCGCTTTTATTCAGCCGTTTTTCATATAAAATTGATTCACCCGGGAGGATGAAGTATGCGCAAAAGTTTACGGAAAAAGATGGCCGGCGCCTTGACCCTGGCACTGGCGGCGGCTCCGCTTCTGCTGGTCTTGCCGACTCAGTCCGTTCAGGCTGCGGCCGTGCCGAAGCTGCTCATTACGGAGTTGGTGCCGGACACGACCAATTTCGCGAGCTACGACGCTTTCGAGTACATCGAGGTGTACAACAACAGCGCCGTGCAGGTTGACCTTCAGGGCTACCGGTTCAAAGCCGGCAGCTGGAACGCTCAAATCGCCCAGTCCTACAAGCTGGGGCCCTGGGAGACAGGCGTGGTCTGGACCCGGAGAGCCGAAATCAGTCCGCTTGGCAAAGAGGCGTTCAACAGCTATTATTCCCTTTCCTACGCAAGCAAGTATGTACCGGACAGCAAGCTTCACATCATTGAAAATGTCGGCGGCCTGACGAACAGCGGAACGCAGACCGTCACGATTCTGGACCCGGCGGGCGTCGAAACGGTCAAGGCGGCATACACGGCCGACGATGTGGCCGAAGGCAAGACGATCACCTACCGCTATCCGGCAGCGGGCGGTACGGCGATGCAGAAGATCGCCGGGCTGCAGGCGCCGACGCCCGGCAGGCTCGTGGCGGGACAAGCGCCAGCCCGTCCGAAGCAGGACAATCTGGCTCCCCAGGCACCGGCAGGGGTTACCGCTATTGCGGGCGGCGGCAGCGCGAAGCTCGCCTGGTCGGCGAACCCGGAGGCAGACGTGTTCCAGTACAACATCTACCAGAACGGAGCCCTGCTCTATACGGTTCCCGCTTCCCAGCATGAGTTCACGGCTTACTCCCTGATCGGAAACAAACCGTATACGTTCCAGATCAGCGCCGTGGATCTGTCCGAGAACGAGTCGGCCAAAACGTCCGTAACGGTTACGCCTTCCCACCAGTTGATCACGCAGGAAGAAAGAGCCGTCAATCCGAAGGACAGCAAATATCAGAGCCTGTGGAACATCAGTTCCGACGGACCGGTCGTTCCGGGACTGAAACAGGATCTCGTCCCGCAGGGAATGGCGTATTACCAGGCCAACAACTGGCTGCTCACCGTGGCGTATCTGGAAGACGGCCGCCCCGCGACTTTGACTGTCACGGATGCTTCGACGAACCAGTACGTCAAATCCATCGTGCTGTACAACAGCGACGGCACTCCTTACACCGGCCATGCCGGGGGCGTGGCGGTCAGCCGGGATCACGTGTGGATCGCCTCCGAAGGAGCGCTGCACCAGCTCCGCCTGAGCGATGTGACCGGCGCCCAGAACAACGGCGAAGTCTCCTTCATCGGCTCCGTGCCGGTGCCGGTAGACGCGGCGTTCAACACGTTCGCCGACGGCGTTCTTTGGGTGGGCGAGTTCTACGAGGCGAAGAGCTACCCGACCGATCCGAGCCACAAGCTCATGAACCGAGACGGCGTGCAGCATTACGCCTGGACCGCGGGATACCGGCTCGACCCGGTCACGGATACGATCCGTTCGGACAAGTGGAACGGCAGCGCCGGCACCCCGGCCGTGCCGGATTATCTCTTGTCCATCACGGAGAAAATCCAGGGCATCGCGTTTATGCAGAACTCCATCGTGCTTAGCCAGTCCTACGGACGCGGCAACGACAGCACGCTGTACCGCTACAACAACCCGATGCAGGAACCGGCCCACGCCACGGGAACCGTGGGCGGGACAAGCGTGCCCGTCTGGTTCCTCGACGGGCAGTCTGCCAAGGCCACGAACAGCAAGCTGACCGCCGTTCCGATGACCGAAGGCATCGTGCCGGTGGGCGGCGACCTGTTCGTCCTGTTCGAATCCGGTGCGAACAAATACCGGTACACGACGACGTACATCATGGACCGCGTTCTCAAAATCAACTGGAACCAGTGGGATCAGATGTAAATGCCAGGCCGTCCGCTTTTCGCAAGCGGGCGGTTTTTTTTTGCGGGAATGCGGAAGGCGTTGTAAGATAAAGGAAAACGGGCAGAAGAAGGGAGGTTTGGGCTATTTTTATTTTTATTGTCCTGATCCTGATAGGTATCTTGATGCTGGCTGCGCCGGGCGCCGTTTGGGCTGTCAAGGAAAGCTGGAAGTCCAACGACGGGACGGAACCGTCGGACCTGTATATGTTCTCCACAAGGCTCGGCGGAGGGATTTTTCTGCTTATCGGAATAGCCGGTATTGCGGTTAGTATGCTGTGACGGTGAATCCGTTTAAACGAGGGAAGAGACCATGATAAAAAAGTGGAACGGCACGTTTTTCGGCACGCTCGGGCTGACTCTGCTTTTGAGCTTTCTTCACGGAGCGGGCGGAGAGCTGCTTTTTCTAAGCGCATATAAGTACTCTGCTGTAGTGGAGAGCTTAGGTCTCGCCGTGGCTGTCCTGACCATTTTGTACGCCCTTCCGGTTCTTGTGTGGTTCAGGACGAAATATTGGGCCGCCTTGGCTTTTCTCCTTGTGCTTAGCCCGCTCGGCTCTTTGCTGTTTCTTTTCATCGGTGGCCTGTTTTTTCCGGTCGCGGAAGGTGACTTAGGAGCCGGAATACTTGGGTTCATTACAACGGGGATCAATCTTGTGAGCGTTGTGCTCGGCACATTCCTCGGTGGCTTGACTAACCTGATGCTGCACAGCAGGCGTATGCTCAATTCTTAATCTATGCTGTATACAAAAAGGAGGACCCACCCATGCCGATTCAGGCGGTTCTATTCGATTTCGACGGCACGCTGGCGGATACGCTGCCGCTTTCTTTCGACGCTTTCCGCTCCGTTTTTGAAACGTACGAAAACGTGACGCTGTCCGACGAGCAGATTACGGCCAAGTTCGGGCCGACCGAGGATGACATCATCCGGCGGAATGTAACGGACACATCCAAAGCGGAAGCAGCCATTGGGGATTACTATGCTTTCTATGAAAATCATTTTCATGAAAGGGTGAGTATGCCCCGGGATATTGTTCATATGCTGGAGGATTTAAGCGGGCGAGGAGTCCGGATGGTCATCATAACGGGCAAAAGCAGGAGAGCCCTCGATGTAAGCTTGAACAAGCTGAACATTGAGAAGCACTTCTTCTCCACCGTATCAGGCGACGAGGTGGAACGGCCTAAACCGGACCCCGAGGGGATTTTTGCGGCGCTGAAGCTGCTTGGGTTGTCCAAGGAAGAAGCGATCTTCGTCGGAGACAGCAGCGCGGATATTAAGGCCGGGAAGTCGGCCGGATTGAGGACGATTGGAGCTCACTGGTTCGAGACCGTTCAAACGGCACGGTTTGATCCGGAACCGGACCGTGTATTGAGGAACGCCCGGGATCTGACGGAGCTGGTAAGAGAGTCGCGTGCTACGATAGAACGTTAAGAACAAAAGAAGGGAAAGCTGCAGCATGACATACCAGAAGGCACTGGAAGCTTACATAACCGCTACAAATACACACGACTTCAGTGAAGTCGAAAAACTTCTGCACCCGCAGGCCGTCTACTGGTTTACGGACAAGAGCTGCACGACTACGGAGCAGATCCGGGCGTATTTTGAGAATACATGGAATCTCATCCGTGATGAGGTGTATTCGGTCCGTGATGTGCAGTGGATCGCGGAGAATCCGCAGACGGCTGCCTGCATTTACACGTACCTTTGGGAAGGCGTTCACAACGGGAAGTTTGTTTCGGGGAGCGGGCGCGGGACGAATGTGTTCGTCAAGGATGCTGAGGGCGAGTGGAAGCTCGTGCACGAGCATCTGAGCGGTGCCGTTCAGTAACGGGAGGTACAGGGGATGAGCTTATTCGAGGTGAGTCGTATCATAAGTAACGGCAAGTTTTTAGGTCGTACGCCCAATTATACGACTATTTCGATTTTGCGATCCCATGGATAATGATATTCCATACGGCATTGAAATTGTCATCAATCGAACTTCTGCACCACATATAAGGAGCCCTTCCAGACAAGGATTTCCGTGGCATCGAGTTGGGCAAAGATTGCTCCATCCACAATGATCGGGAGGGCCCGAATAAAGAAATCATGATTTATGCCATACTCACTTTCACTCCTTCAAACAATATGCTATTATTTACCTCATAACCGACAGACAGTCGGTCTATCAACCTGGCATCAAGCAAGGAGATGTAACGATGAGAGTTGTAAAAGAAGCAGAAGAACGCAGAAACGAAATACTTGACGCGGCGGATGAGCTTTTTGGGCAGAAGGGCTTTGATGGTACAAGTACGAACGATATTTTGGTCAAGGTGGGAATCGCACGAGGAACGCTATATCATCACTTCAAGTCGAAGGAGGATATTATGGACGCTCTGATTGATCGGTACAGCGTCAATCTTATAGGTGCAGCGCAGGAAGTTGCCCTAGATAAGAGCGTCCCCGTCATTGAGCGTATTCTCCGCGTGGTCATGGCACTGAACATAAACAGCGATAACGGAAGCGGCAAGGAAGTTATGGAGCATATTCACAGGCCCCAGAACGCGCTAATGCATCAGAAGATACAAAAGGTCATTATAAGCGGCGTTCCGCCGATCCTGACACCAATTATCCGCGAGGGTATTGAGCAGGGCCTGTTCAACACGCCGTATCCGTATGAATGCATGGAGATGGTTATCGTATATGCGAATACCATCTTTGATGAGGATAGGGCTGACATGACGAACGAGGAGCGCACTTCACGTGTGCTGTCGTTTATTTTTAACGTAGAAAGGCTGCTTGGTGCCGAAAGTGGAAGTCTGATGAGCGTTATGCAGATATTTGGTAAGGGTAAAGACGGCAATGAATAATCCGGGAGGAGCTTTCGGCAAATTTATTCTGCTGTGGTCGGGACAGCTTGTCTCAGCGATTGGAAGCGGGCTTACATCATTTGGGCTTGGGGTTTATATTTATCAGCAGACAGGGCAGGCATCGGCCATGGCACTGGTCACTCTGCTTGCATTTATGCCATCACTGCTGTTAAGTCCCGTGACGGGAGTGCTTGCGGACCGCTATGACCGGAGAATTCTAATGGTACTAGGCGACAGCCTTTCTGCAATAGGACTTGTATTTATTCTGATTTGTCTGCTTAACGGAGAAGCACAACTGTGGCAGATTTGCGTGGGAGTGACCCTAAGCTCGGTATTCTCATCGCTGCTTGATCCTTCGTATAAAGCTACGGTTACGGATCTGCTTACCGAGGAGCAGTATACGAAGGCAAGCGGTTTTGTTCAGGTGGCAGGCTCAGCCAAATATCTGATTTCCCCGGCACTTGCGGGATTTCTGCTGATTGTCTCTGATGTGAAGCTGCTGCTTATTATCGACATCTGCACCTTTTTTGTAACCGTTGCTTCGACGCTTGCGGTACGCAGGGGCCTTGCTTCCAAGAAATCTGAACAGACCGGGTCGTTCATGCATGAATTTAAGGAAGGGTGGAGAGCCGTTTCTAGTAACAGAGGTGTGCTTGTACTTGTCATTATGACCTCCGTAATGACCTTTTTTCTTGGTTTCATCGAAACGCTTACTATGCCCATGATCCTTGCTTTTTCGGACAGCTCTGTATTAGGGACGCTTGAGACGATTATCGCTCTGGGGATGCTTGTATCGAGTGTGCTGATTGGAATGGTTCGGATTAAAAGGGATTTTGTTAAAATCCTTTCACTTTCGCTATTTTGGGAAGGCATATTCATGGCGGTATTCGGACTTCGGGAAAACATTATACTTCTTGGTATTTCGGGGTTTCTCTTTTTTGCCATGCTGCCATTTGTCAACACAAGCTTGGATTTTCTGGTCCGCACCAACATTGACAAATCTGTTCAGGGCAGGGCTTGGTCACTGATCGGGTTAGTATCACAGCTTGGATTCATTGTTGCCTATATGCTGTCGGGAGTGCTTGCGGATTATGTGTTCACGCCTTTGCTGATTGACGGCGGAGAACTTGCGGGCAGTGTGGGCAGGATCATCGGTACAGGCAGCGGCCGGGGAACGGGACTTCTGATTATCATCGCCGGAATACTGTTAAGTGTTGCTTCTGTAATTTTGTATAACCTGAAATCTATTAAAAGGCTTGAAGACAGAGGTGACGTATGTACTACCGGATAATCCGCAATGATATGTTAAAAAGCAAACTAATTACGTTGACCATCATGATCTTCGTCGCTGCCGCGGCTATGCTTGTCTCTCTGTCGTCCATACTTGTCGTCAATCTTACGGGTGCAATTGATACACTCATGACGCAGGCAAAAACCCCGCATTTTCTGCAGATGCATTCAGGGGAACTGGATAGGGCACGGTTTACGGCTTTTGCGGACCAGAACAACAAGGTTGACGAGTTTCAAGTGCTTGAGTTTCTCAATGTTGATGGTTCGCGGATTGTCATTAACGGCAACTCACTTGTGGACAATGTTCAGGACAACGGCTTCAGTACGCAGAGCCGGAAATTTGATTACCTGCTTGACCTTGATGGGAATAGGATCACGGTATCCGACGGGGAGCTATATGTTCCAATCGGCTATATGAAGGACGGCACCGCGAAGACCGGGGATACGGCTGTAATCGGCGGAAAGAAACTTGCCGTTACCGGATTTCTCCGTGATTCTCAGATGAATTCGCTGCTCGCCTCGTCCAAAAGATTTCTTGTAAGCGAACATGACTACGCCGAAATACAGAGCTCCGGAAGCAAAGAATATCTGATTGAGTTCAGACTCAAAGACTTGTCCATGCTCGGGGCATTCAAAGATGATTACACCTCTGCTGGGCTTGAAGCCAATGGCCCCACGATTACCTACCCCCTGTTCAAAATGCTGAATGCCATGTCCGACGGACTTATGATTGCAGTCATCCTTCTAGTAAGCGTGCTTGTCGTTGCCATCGCATTTATGTGTATACGCTTTACGCTCCTTGCCACAATCGAAAGTGATTACCGCGAAATCGGTGTTATGAAAGCAATAGGATTACGAGTATCTGATATTAAAAAGATATATCTTGCGAAGTACGCGGGAATTGCGGCCTTTGGCTGTATGGTTGGTTTTGCCCTTTCATTTGTGTTCAGAGGCTTGCTGCTTGAAAATATAAGGTTATACATGGGAGGGAGCGAGAACTCTTCCTTAGCCTTGTTGTTCGGAGTAATCAGCGTAGTGCTAGTGTTCCTAGCCATCATTGGCTATTTGAGCAGCGTGCTGAGACGCTTCCGGAAAATCTCCGCTGCAGAAGCTGTTCGGTTCGGTATTTCACAGGACAAATCCGCGGGAGCAAGGCGTTTTACGCTGAGCGCAAACAGGCTGCTGAACGCGAATATTTTTCTCGGCGTCAAGGATGTGCTCGCAAGGACAAGTCTATACGCGACAATGCTTGCTGTGCTTGTGATCGCTGCATTTATTATGATTGTTCCCCAGAACCTGTACAACACGATTTCCTCCAAAAGCTTCATCACCTATATGGGGATAGGCAATAGCGATATGCGCCTGGACATTCAACAGAAGGACCATATCGCTGCAAAAGAAGCGGAAGTTGCAAAGGTCATGGAGAGCGACACGTCCATATCCCGATATGCCGTGCTTACAACGGAAACCTTCACAGCAAGGAGGCAGGATGGATCGGAGGAGAGGCTCAAAATCGAGCTCGGCGACCATTCGGTTTTCCCGGTGAAGTATTCCCAAGGCAGAGGACCAGCCGCAGATAACGAAATTGCTCTGTCCGTGATGAACGCCGATGAACTGGGCAAGAATGTTGGCGATGTCATTACGCTCGTGATTGACGGGAAGGCCAGAGATCTCACGGTATGCGGAATGTATTCGGACATTACCAATGGCGGGAAGACCGCAAAGGCTTCTATTACAGAGCGTTCGGAGGATAGGATGTGGTCCGTTATTTATGCGGAGCTTTCAGATGAAGCTGTTGTTGACGGAAAAGTTAGGGAATATGCGGAAAGATTTCGTTTTGCCAAGGTATCAGGCATTGATGAATATGTTACGCAGACCTTCGGCTCGACCATTAGCTCTGTCGGTAAGGCCTCACAGATCGCAATTGTGATGATGCTGGTTATAAGTGTTCTGGTTACGGTGTTGTTCATGCGAATGCTTGTTGCAAAGGACCGATATTCGATTGCCGTCATGAAGTCATTAGGTTTTACCAACTCTGATTTGAGAACACAGTATTTTTCGCGTTCGGTAGTTGTGCTCATTATCGGAATTGTTCTCGGGACGCTTCTGGCTAACACGCTCGGAGAGATATTGTCAGGCGCAATTATTTCTTCGTTTGGAGCATCGTCGTTTACGTTTGTGGTCAATCCGCTATCGGCGTATCTGCTGTGCCCGCTGATGCTGATCGGTTCAGTACTTATCGCAACAATGATTGGCACATCGGGAGCGGGACAAATCACAATATCCGGCAATATTAAGGAGTAGGTCATGAATATGAAGAAGATTATAACCGGTGAGAATATAGAAAAGGTTTACGGCCAGGGTGATGACAGGCGCAAGGTTCTTGACGGAGTGTCCGCCCACATTAACGAGGGGGAGTTCGTGTCGGTGATGGGACCTTCGGGCTCGGGAAAGTCGACGCTGATGTTCGCGATGAGCGGGATGGACCGTATTGACGGCGGGGAGGTTACTTTTGACGGCAGGGACTTATCAGCACTCCGCGAAGACGAGTTGGCTGACCTGCGCAGAACCCAAATGGGCTTTGTGTTTCAGCAGCCTACGTTGATGAAGAATATGAACATTCTGGATAACATCATTCTTCCGTCCATGCGCGACAACAGAAGGAATGTCAAGACAATCACGGAACAGGCGAGAATGCTTATGAAGAAGGTGGGCATAGCAGAGCTGGAAAAGCGGGACATTACCCAGGTGTCGGGAGGACAGCTTCAGCGTGCGGGCCTTTGCCGCGCCCTTATGAGCAATCCGCAGATTATTTTTGGTGACGAGCCGACCGGTGCGCTTAACCAGGAAGCTGCGCAGGCCATTATGAATCTACTTTCCGAAATCAACGCGGCGGGTACTGCGGTAATGCTTGTAACCCATGACGCCAAGATTGCGGCGAAGACGGAGCGTATAATGTTTATGTGCGACGGAAAAATCGTGAGCGAAATGCGGCTTCCGAAGTATAGTGTTGTAGATATCGAGGATAGGATGGAGAAGGTCATGGCGAAAATGCGGGAGATCGGGATATAAATAGTTGTGTACAATAATGCCTTGAGAGTCTCTACATTCTGAATTGAGGGTCCAGAGAACAAAAAAACTTGCCGTCACAGACAGCGCGGTGAACCTCATCACAAGTGACAGCAAAAAGTTGTCGTTAATTGAAGCTTCAAAGAAAAATCCAATGTCCTACGATTTTCTCTAAGAGTTTGAAGCCCGAATACAAAGTGATAATTGTCCGTATTGTTGGGATTGCAAACATTCTCAATGATTTGATTTCTTTCTAACTCAGCAAAGCTTCCTAAATATTTGTAGCATCAACTTATCCACAGGGGTAGAAGCATCGATGTTTTCACTAAGGCTGAAGAAAGCAGCTAAGTTTTTTTCAAGTGTTTCAATGATCGGAAGAAAATCTAATTGCTTCCGTGACATTCGGTTGATTCTCCATACTGCCACCATATCAAACTGAGCGTTTCCAATGTACTATAAGTGTAAACGGGTAAGGTTATGTAAGAAGTATATTTGTAAAAGGGGTTCAGCATGATAGAGCCAATGTTGGGAAATCAAACAGAGTTACAATTAAAGGTGTTAAGTGAAATCAGTACGGTTTGTGCAACAATCAGATGTGAATTCTGGTTGCGTGGTGGATGGGCAATCGATTTTCTACTCGGGAAGGTCACCCGTCCACATGACGATATAGACTTGATAACATGGATACAAAACAGAGAGCACTTAGAACACGCTCTTGCCGAAGCTGGCTATGAACAGACTCCCGTGAAAGAGCAGTTTCGTGGTAGGCAGTCCGATTTTCGTAAGGGTGACGTAGACATCACTTTCGGCTATATAACCAGTACCAATGATGGAAGCCTTATTATGAATGACTTACCCGAGTGGGTATGGCAATCTGACTCATTGTTACCACAAAGTTATATGTTAAACGGAATATCGGCTCATGTCATAAACCCAAGACAACTTTTGGAAGAAAAAAAGGTTTACGAACACATCGGTAGGAAACCTCGACCAAAGGACGCAGATAGCAAAAAGATATTGCATCGTATAATAGCAGAGTTAAATTGACCATTGTGACAAGAGACTCAGTGTCAGTAACTGTGGAGTTATTTCAGTAAAAGAGTACGGTAAGCTTCACGTTTCAAAACTATAGGGCGGTGATGCATGTTGCTTAAAGAAGTAGCAATGCCATCGCGCGTCAATGGCAGGAAGTAGCGGTGACGTACGGTTCCCCATCCTGTTCCGCGTTGTCGGCGGCGAAATATAATGAAAAAATCCATCTTTCAAATGGTTAAAGGGTGGATATTTTCTCTGTGCTGCGCCTGCGGCAGAAAAAATACTATGTGATATAATGGCTATAATTTCTAGCTTAAAATGAGTTTAAAGGAAGGAATCGCTATTAATGATCATCGCTGTCGATGTGTATTATGAGAAAAATCAAGCGAAATCAGTGGGGGTTATTTTTCAGAGCTGGGAAGATTCTAAACCACTCGAAGTGATCATCTCTTATACGGAGAACCCTCACGAATACGAAACGGGTTTTTTCTATAAACGAGAGCTCCCTTGTATACAGGAACTGTTGAACCTTACTGATATAAATCAAATACATACCATTGTTGTGGATGGCTATGTGTACTTAAACAATGAGAAAAAGCCCGGGCTTGGACATTATGTTTACACAGATTTTTCAGGGAAAATTCCAGTGATCGGTGTTGCAAAAAGTGCTTTTCACGACAACGAAGCCGTTGTCAAAAAGATTTACCGAGGCAACAGCTCTAAGCCTTTGTATATAACCTCTATCGGCATGGAGCTAGCAGTCGCTGCCGAGCACATACAGAGTATGTACGGAGAATACCGATTTCCGCATCTGCTGAAATTGCTGGATAAGCAAACGAAGGAAGCCCGGCTATAATCAACAGGGGGAATTCAATATGTTGTTTTGGAAGAAAGAAACGCAACTGGATCGAATAAAAAACAAACTCGAAAAGGCCATGCGCAAAGATACGGCTTTTTCGGTGTTTGGAGCATCCTCACACAAATACAGGGTTTATGACAAGCTTACAGCAAAAGAGCTTGCAGACTGGCAAGCAAAGAATAAGGTCATACTCCCGGAGCCTTATGCGCAGTTTTTAACGAGAGTCGGAAATGGAGGTGCCGGGCCGTATTACGGGATTTATTCGATTGAAAAGGCAACTTCTTATACCGATAGCGCACTCACTACAAAATGCGCTCTACACCCCAGAATGACAAAAGAGGAATGGAACCATCTGACCGATCCCCTTATCAATGATGAGGACATCTCCGACCTGGAATACGACGCCGCCCGTGAAAGGGTGTTGGGCGGCATGTTGTGTATTGGCACGCAAGGCTGCGAATACAATATGTATCTCGTACTTGAAGGGAAACACAGGGGGAAAATCGTTTACACTTCAGATTTTTATCCGGATCATCCCTTTTTCTTTGTCTATGAAGACAACTTTCTGGACTGGTATGAGCGCTGGCTGGACGAAATTATTCTGGATTATGATATCGCGTGGTTTGGCAGCAGAATGCCGGGCGATGAAAATGCATTGATACAGGTTTATCAAAACGCCCCAAACGAAGAAATCAAATCAAAAGCGCTTGATGGAATGTTCAAGTTTAAGAAAATCTCGCAGCCAACCATTGATTTTTTAGAAAGCGTTGCAGAGCAAAGACAAAATGATCGCACCACAGCCATTCAGCTAATTTGCAAAACCTCTGTTGACGCGGGAAGAGACTTTCTTCTCGAGCTGTTGCATTCCGAAAGTAATGAGGATTTTTTACAAGCATTATACATTCTGAACGGGTACGGTAAATCTTTTGATTTAGCGGAATTTATAAAAGTAATCGTGCAAAGTCTTGACAGGGTTCACGACCCGGAGACGTTGCGTCATGTGGGGTATGTTTTGGAATCCTCCTGCGCGATTACACTCCGAAACTTTGCGCCCTTTTTGTGCGACACCGACTCGAATATCCAAACTGCCGCAATCTATGCGACACGCAATTGCAATGACAAATCGGAAAGTTGGGAAACCATTGAGCAGATGTTAAAGGATGGCGACAAGGAGGTTGTGAAAAACTCTATTCAATATTGGGGCATTATCCCACATGAGAAGTTAATGCCTTATTATAAGGCTGCATGGCCGGAATATAAAAACAATAATAATTTCAGAGATAAATTTATAGGTTGTTTGAAAGAATTAAATTTGCCGGATGATTATTTTGACAAAGAATTAATGTAACTACTCCATATCCATACCATTAAAAACTCGCGCAACTTTGCGTAAGGCACCTTGAAAATAAATGATTCCATTAGAAGGAGAAGTATATGAGTTACGATCTCTCTGTCCACCTTAAGGGATTAAATGACCGTATTATACCTGAATGGTTGTCTGAAATAAGAAAGTTTAATATGGATGTAGAAGTCTATCCTGGATTTTCATTCCATACTCATTCAGGATTTCTTCCCTTCAAGGTTGTCATCTATGATTGCCCTAACAGTAGTCTGAATAATATCAAACTAATGACAGGATTTGAATTGTTTGTTAGACGTATTGAAGTAAAGGGTAAGAAGGGAACCTTTTTCACAAAGATATTTGGCAAACCACAACCATTGAGATTAATTGAGAAGAAACTAAGAGAAGCGGAAACTGAAATAAGTTTTTACATAAGTACTAAGGATAGTTTTGAATTTAGGATGGGATGGTATTCAGCGGCTGCGCTCGCTTTATTGTGTGATGGCGTATTGACCGACTTACAGGAAGGTATTCAATTGGAAGGAAGTCAATTAATTAGACATGCACATGAAGTAGTTTTGAAAGACGAGAGGCTAATCAGTAAAGACGATTGGAGAGTACATGAATTTAAAGAATGGCTTGGGGAACACAAATAGGTTTCCATTATTGGGGGTACTTTCATCATTGAACGATAGTTGAATGGACCGCTGTTTTATTATTCCTGCTGAAATTTCTCTGAGGCTTGATCGATAATCTTCCAGCGATAGGGTTTCATAAATTTCCGCAGTGCTGTGGTTACGGAGATATCACTATTTCTTGGTGATAAACTGCTCCGACCGAACCGGCTGTAATCATCGGTCACGATTCTCTCGCATCCTGACGCCCGCCAAAACTGACTCATGTTCAAAAACTTCGGCATTATCGCGCCGGAGCTTTTTTGCATTCAATCAAAGAGCCAAATGGCATAAAAGGAAGATACACATAGCCGACCGGCAGTTTTCATAAGGAGTTAAAAAACGTTGTTGACATGACACCGAATGGTGTCCTATAATTCAAATAGACACCAAATGGTGTCATAATAAGAGACAGCTAATTAACAATATGTGAAACCTGAATAAGTTTCGCTTAAAACAAGGATGGGGAGGAAACAAAATGAGTACCATCATCGGTACGGAAACAACCGTGAAAGCAGAAACCCGGCACCGCGGAAAAATAACTGCTTATTGGACCGTCACCTTACTGCTCGTCATATCCATTTCGTTAAGTGGTATTGGGCAATTAATGCGATATGGGGGGAATGTAGACTTAGTGACCGGTATCGGTTTCCCGTTATACGTCACGTACATTCTCGGGTCTTGGAAATTACTCGGAGTCATCGCTATCATCGTGCCGGGTTTTTCTCGGCTCAAAGAATGGGCTTACGCCGGTATTTTCTTCTTAATGACGGGTGCGGCTATATCACATGCGTTTGCTGACGATTATGGGGTTTACGGGTTTAATCTTATTCTTCCGCTTTTTTATGCGGCATTGACTATCGCCTCGTGGGCGCTGCGTCCGGATAACCGTAAAATGTATCAAGAGATGGTGAAATTATCAGTTGCCCCTTCGTACAATCAATAGATTACTACTGCCTGTTTTTAGTAAACCAATAGATAAGAGGAGAGATGAAAATGTCGTCTGTCGTTGATTTTAAAAATGTGTCTACGGTTGGTTTAGAGTCTTCACCTGTAGCAGAAGCGCTTGCCGGATTACGTGCGAATGAAGCCCGTTACTTTATGAACAAATACAAGCATGAATTTACGGTGGTACCTGCTAGCGAAAGTCAGGAGAACCTGGATTATGTAAACCGAATTTTGAAAGAAGAACGTGATATTGAGTTTGCGGCCAAACCTTTGGAAACGTCGCGTTTTCAAGTGGAAAATATCCGGTTTACCTACGTTTTTTATGAGGACGGGCTTGCGCTCAATGTCATGTATACGGTTGATGCCCCTAAGAAGCGGGCCGTCGGTTTTAAGCTTTCCGAGGGAATGGAGGTACCACAGGAGTTAGAAGGGAAGTTTAAGTTCGCCAGGCAGAAGTCTGCATTAGCCGGAACCATTCGGGGCTCGTTTTTTGTAATCAAAGGAGAATATTAAGGGAAGCAAAAATGCAAGTGGAGGAATCATTGTCCGAACACGACAAGACTTACAGGCTGCTGATCGAAAAAATTCGGGAACGTTTCCCCCGGGTTCGAGACTGAGCCCGACTCCTGTTCCGCCCATAGGAAAAGCGGCCGCCTTCATCTCCGGAAGGCGGCCGCTTTTTTTATTTGAAGAGGAGGGGCAGGGCCGGCTGGGTCCGTTGTGCGGGTTGGGAACTCTTTCCTCCTTTCTGAGATATCCTATGCGAGATTAATAGAAAGATGGCGGCGGCCGCCTGAATCTATGAAAAAAAGGGTTTCTGATCTCAATGAAAAAAGTTCTTTTATGTTCACTATGGTTGTGATACACTAAAAACGAACCTAAATGAACATAAACGTACCTTACAGGAGGTTATCCCATATGGAAATCCGACACACGACAAACCCGGCTGATTTTAAAACCTTTACGACCGAACGCATGAGAAAAGACTTTTTGATCGAAAATCTGTTTCAAGAAGAACGCATTTCGATGGTCTACACCCATTATGACCGCATGGTCATCGGAGGCGCGGTTCCCGTTAAGGAAACGCTGGAACTTGAAGCGGCCGACACGCTCAAAACGGAATACTTCTTGGAGCGCCGCGAGGTTGGCTTCCTGAACATCGGCGGAGACGCCGTCATTACGGCAGACGGAGAAAGCTTCGAGCTGGGCCGTCTGGATGCGCTGTATGTGGGCAAAGGGAACAAGAAAGTGACGATCGCCAGCAAGGATTCTTCGAATCCGGCCCGCGTATATTTCTGTTCGGCTCTCGCTCATGCGGAAATCCCGTCGAGAAAAATTTCGATCAAGGAAGCGAACCCGAACCACCTTGGCTCTCTGGAAACGTCCAACGAGCGGATTCTGAACCAGTACATTCATGCCGACGGTATTCAAAGCTGCCAGTTGATGATGGGGGTCACCCAGCTCAAAACGGGAAGCGTATGGAATACGATGCCGGCTCATATCCACGACCGCAGAATGGAAGCTTACCTGTACTTCGATCTGAAGGAAGACGCGCGCGTATTCCATATGATGGGCGAGCCTTCGGAAACGCGTCACCTCGTGGTTGCTAACGAGCAGGGCGCTATTTCACCGAGCTGGTCCATCCATTCCGGAGCGGGTACCAGCAACTATTCGTTCATCTGGGCTATGGCCGGCGAAAATTATACCTTTAAAGATATGGATATGGTGGCTATGAACGAGTTAAAGTAGAAGCATGAACCTGTTTGACAGGCAAGGAGGAATTATTCATGCTGGCTGCTGAACGCCATCGTACCATTCTGGAAGAACTGGAAAGCCGGAAAAGCGTCAAGGTTTCCGAGCTAAGCGATAAATTTCAGGTCACAGAAAAGACGATCCGCGAGGATCTCGAGAAGCTGGAGGAGAAAGGGCTTCTGAAGCGGACCCACGGGGGAGCTGTCCCTTTGCCCGACGAAGAGAGCTTGCTGCCGCAGATTCCGAATATCAAGCATGTCCGCGAAAAATCCGCCATCGCCGAATACGCGCTGACTTTCATCGAACCGCACGACATCATCGCGCTCGACGCCGGGAGTACGACGCTGGAGATTGCCCGCAAGGTGAAGAACATGCCGCTCACCGTCCTGACCAACGATCTGCTCATTATCCGCGAGCTGACGGCCAAGGACCAGATCCGGCTTGTCGTGCCGGGCGGGTACCGGCATCATAACCTGCTCGTCGGCACCGATCCGGATTGGGTGAAGAAGCTCAACGTGCACAAGCTGTTTCTGTCCGCCACCGGCATTCATCCGGATTACGGGCTGACCATTTTCACGGAGGAGCTGACAAGGCTCAAGCGCGTCTACATGGAATGCGCCAAAACGATTTACTGCGTCGCCGACCACAAGAAGTTCGGCAAAGGCGCCTTGATTACGTTTGCCGGGCTTGACGAGATCGACTATTTGATCACCGACAGCGGCATCGGTTCCGAGACGCTGAGCAAATACGGGGAAGCCGTCAACATTTTGCAGGCCCCTCTCTAATAACCGTTAGACTAAGGAAGGTGTACCGAATGAATTTATTTGATTTGTCCGGCAAAAAGGCCGTCGTAACTGGGGCTGGCCGCGGCTTGGGCGCCGCTATCGCGATCGGTCTGGCCGAGGCGGGAGCGGACGTGGCGCTGGTGACGAACCGGACGCCGGCCGATGACGTCAAGGCCCGGGTCGAGAGCTTCGGCCGCCGCGCGGTCACCATCCAGGCGGATGTCTCCGACCGCAGTCTGCTGCCCGGCGTGATCGGCCAGGCCCTCGAAGGCCTGGGCGGACTCGACATCCTGGTCAACAACGCGGGCATCATCCGGCGCAAGCCGGCTGCCGAGCATGACTACCAGGACTGGCAGGATGTTCTGGACGTGAACCTGAACTCCGTGTTCACGCTCTGCCAGCTTGCCGGCCGCCATATGATCGCGCAGGGTTCCGGCAAGATCATCAACGTGGCCTCCATGCTGTCGTTCCAGGGAGGCATCAACGTGCCCGGCTACACATCCAGCAAGCATGCCGTGGCCGGTTTGACCAAAGCGTTGGCGAACGAGTGGGCCTCCAAGGGCATTCAAGTCAACGCCATCGCGCCGGGCTACATGAGCACGGACAACACCGAGGCGCTGCGCGACGATCCGGTCCGCAGCAAGCAGATTCTCGAGCGTATTCCGGCTGCGCGCTGGGGCACGTCCGAGGATCTGGCCGGTCCGGCTGTGCTGCTGGCATCCCGGGCCTCGGATTACATGAACGGACATGTCCTGTGCGTGGACGGGGGCTGGATGGTCCGCTAGTCCGTCCTGCCCTGCTTTCGCTCGATCGTGACAGGGACGGGCTGTCCCTGCATAAAGCTGTGCCCTTCCGGGTTACAATGAGAACATCCTTCTCGTTTAACCCGGGAAGGGCTTTTTGCGTTGGAACATAATTCGACTATAAAGGTTAAAAAAGGACTCATAAAAGACTTATTAAGTTTATAGGAATATGATTGACTAGAAATCCTTTAAACTCTATAATATTTCGTATGCAAAATATTTGGAGGCGAATAATAAAGAGAGGAAGGAATCGGCATTGGATGAACAGGACCGCATTCACCGGATATTTCACTCCTACCGTGAAGTCAATCAAGCTTTTTTCCAAGTCTTGATGAAAGCGGCCCAGCTGTACGGCTTGACGCCGGTCCAACTGCTCACCCTAAAAAATCTGAAGGAGCATCCTCGTATCGGATTGGGGGAACTGAGCGAGTATATTCTGCTGGGGACCAGCACGACGAGCGGGATTGTGGACCGTCTGGTCAAAGCGGGCCTCGTTTCCCGGGAGCGTTCGGAGACCGACCGCCGGTCCGTTACGCTCAAGCTGACGGAGAAAGGGCTGGAACAGTGGAACCTGGTGGAACGAGACCACATGGAGCGATTGTATATTCTCGCTTCGGTATCCGAAGAGGATCAGCGGCAGTTGGAGCGTATCAATACACAAATCATAGACATTTTACAGAAAGTGAGAGATGAAGAAACCCATGAGTACAGAAGCACCCAAATTTAAACGGGGGCCCATTGTGGCTTCCCTGCTGATCGGAGCGTTCGTCGCCCTGCTCAGCCAAACCTTCCTCAACGTCGCCCTGCCGGGCATGATGAAGGATCTCCAAGTAAGCGAGAACACTATCCAGTGGCTGTCCAACGGCTATATGCTGGTCAGCGGCGTTCTCGTCCCGATCAGCGCATTTCTGATCGAGCGCTTTACGACGCGGAAGCTGTTTATCGCCGCGGTCGGCTTGTTTACGCTGGGCACGATCATAAGCGGATTGGCCCCCGGGTTCGAGCTGCTGCTGACCGGCCGTCTTGTCCAGGCGGCAGGCGCAGGCGTGCTTATGCCGCTGATGTCGATCGTCTTCCTGACGATCTTCCCCGTAGAGGAACGCGGCAAAGCGATGGGGATGATGGGTATCGCCATGATTTTCGCTCCGGCCATCGGTCCTACGCTGTCCGGCTGGATTATGGAGCATTACAGCTGGCGCGCCCTGTTCTACATCATTATCCCGCTTTCCGTTTTTGCCCTGATCTTCGGAGCCGTGTCGCTTAAAAACGTGACGCGCACTTCCAAGCCGCGCCTTGACGTTCTCGGCGTTATTCTCTCCACCCTCGGTTTCGGGGGACTTCTCTACGGCTTTAGCGACGCGGGTAAAGACGGATGGGACAGCACGATTGTCGTGACTTGCCTGACGGTCGGCGCCGTTTCGCTGATCCTGTTCATCTGGCGCGAGCTGGTGACCGAGAAGCCGATTCTGGAATTCCGGGTTTTCAAATTCAACATGTATTCCCTCACGACAGTTATTAACGTCATTGTTACGATGGCCATGTTCTCCGGGATGATTCTTCTCCCGCTCTATCTGCAAAATATCCGTGGATTTACACCTTTCGAATCCGGACTTCTGCTTCTTCCGGGCGCCATTCTGATGGGCATCATGTCCCCGATTACGGGTATTATTTTCGATAAAGTCGGAGCCCGCTGGCTTTCCGTTATCGGCCTGCTGATCATGGCCGTGACGACTTACGAATTCAGCAAGCTTACCATTGATACGACGTATACCACGCTCATTATGCTGTACACGATCCGCAGCTTCGGCATGTCGATGCTGATGATGCCGATTCAGACCGCAGGGATGAACCAGCTTCCGCAGCGTCTGAACGCGCACGGCTCGGCCATGTCGCAGACGCTCCGGAACGTGGCCGGCGCTATCGGCACCGCGCTGCTCGTGTCGATTATGACCAATGCGGCCAAGTCCCATGGAGCGGAAATGGTTGCCGCAGGCGGCATCAATCCCGCCGACAAGGTCAAAATGGCGGAGATTGCCCAGCAGTCCGCAGTCTACGGCATCAACCATTCCTTCGTCGTGGCGACATGGATGACGGTGGCCGCTCTCGTTATGGCTTTCTTTATCCGTAAAGTGAAGCCGCACGTCGAGGTCAAGCACGAGAGTGTCGTGATCGAAAACAAAGACGCCGAAGCCGTCACGGTTTCGTCGAAATAAGGTGGAACGAAAATCGTCCCGAACGCAGTCCCCGCGGCTGCTTCCGGACGATTTTTTTTGCTTTGGAACTGCATGCTCCAGGAAGGAATCTATCGAAGAGTTGTCGAATTTTGGAACCATGCAGGCTTTGCAGAGAGAGGGGACTTTTAAAATGAAATGCAGCATTTGCCAATGGGTTAAAATCGTCGATATGAACAACGAAGCGCTGACGGAGCAGCTTTTCGTACACGGGGAAATCGAAGGGGCGGCACTTACGGTAGGCGCTTCGGTCGTTACGCATTCGCTCGGACTGAAGAAGTTCGAAGTCGTTTACGACAAGAGGGAGGGCATCGAATCGGCCCGATTTAAAGTGGTCGACATCGAAGTGGATATGCTCCAGCACCCGTTTACGACCCGTGCGTACCTGGAGCCTCAGGTGCTCATTATCGGCCAGCACGACGTGGGTGAAGCGGAGTAATCGTAAGGCTCCCGGGAGGGCGGAAAAGGCGGCTAAAACCGTATCCGGATTGGATTCTTCGCGGATAATCGGCTATCATGGGGAGAGACGACTTTGCTTACAAAGGAGAATGGAGACATGATGCGTTTATTCATGATGCTGGGAAGCGTGAATATGTTTTTGGCGGTGGCGCTGGGCGCTTTCGGCGCCCATATGCTGAAAAGAACGAACATCAGTGCGGATATGCTTGCCGCCTACCAGACCGGCGTGCAGTATCATATGATTCATGCGGTCGGTCTTATCGCGATCGGACTCGCCGCAGATCGTCTGACACAGAACCAATCCCTGGTCAATGCCTCGGGCTGGGCGATCCTGATCGGAATTATTTTATTTTCCGGAAGCCTCTATGTGATGAGTTTGTCCGGTATTAAAGTGTTAGGGGCCATTACGCCGTTTGGCGGTGTTGCCTTCCTGGCAGGCTGGGTTATGCTGGCGATTGCCGCAATGAAATAAGAGCCGGATTTATTCCGGCTCTTTTCTTTTTTGTAAGGGACTTAAATAATAGCAGGAAAATTTACCTAGTGCGTAGAAGTTGTTACCATTTGCACAGTTGATTGTCGATTCAGGTGTTTGACGGAAGACGAAAATGTCGATTAAGGGCGGATTTGCAGGTTAATTCCCTGTACAAAGTCAGTAAACCCAAAATCCTTTTGAATGAAAGGAATACCGGATGTATAAGACATTCAGTCCAGATGAGGATAACGAATCGGGCTTAATCGCACCCGCTATGATTCCCGTGTTTGCCTACGCGTTCAAAGAAGCCTTGATCGGGATGGCGGTTGTTAATCAGCAGGGAGATATTCTTGAGGTGAATGAAGTACTCTGCCGGATGCTGGGATATACACGCCGGGAGCTTCTCGGGATGAACAAGGACGACATCGTCTATGCGGCGGTCGGTACGGAGGACTGGGTAAGCCGGTGGAAGGAGCTGGCCTCGACCAAAAGGCTGCAGATGGAGAAAAGGTTTCGGCATAGAGAAGGACACTGGGTCTGGGCGATGCTGAACGTGTCTCTTCTCCCGGGTACAGACGGTTCCTTTGTCTATTATGTGCAGCTGCAGGACCTGACGGGCCGGAAGGCCATGGAAGAAAAGCTGGAGCGGAGCCGTCAGGAGCTTGGGCCGCTTTTCGAGTATAACCCGGACATCGTCTGCATCCTGGATATGAGGGGACACATTGTCAGCATTAATTCCACGATGAGACAGGTCACGGGGTACGAGACGGGTGAATTGGCGGGGCATCACTGCGAGAGCTTCATTTTCCCGGGAGACCTGGACACGGCGACGGAGCTCTTCAAGGCTGCGAAAAGCGGCAGAACCCGGACCGGCGAATTCAATGTCTCGCGCAAGGACGGCAGCTGGATCACCGTGGAGGTCAATACGCTTCCGATTCAGGTAGGCAGCCATGTGGAAGGGATTTATGCGATAGCCAAAGACGTAACGAGGCGCAGGGAAACGGAAGAACGGCTGAGAACTTCCGAGAAGCTGTCGGCCGTGGGCCAGCTTGCGGCCGGTGTCGCCCATGAAATCCGGAATCCGCTGACGGCTCTGAAAGGCTTTACCCAGTTTTTGCAGTCCGGGGCAGAGGGAAAGCAGGAATACTATGAAATCATGATGTCCGAGCTGAACCGGATCGATCTCATCCTTTCCGAACTGCTTATGCTCGCCAAGCCCAAAGCGTCGGAATTCGCCTGGTTAAACCCGGAGCTTGTGATCCGGCATGTACTTGCGCTCCTTGAGGCGCAGGCCATTCTCAAGAACGTCGAATTCGCGACGAATGTGGACGGCTCCCTGTCAAGCATGATGGGTGCGGAGAATCAGCTGAAGCAGTTGTTCGTGAATTTATTGAAAAATGCGATCGAGGCCATGCCGGACGGAGGCCTTATCACGATCCGGCTGCAGGAGCAGGCGGACAAGCGGATCTGTTTCGCCATCGGGGACCAGGGAAGCGGGATTCCGCAGGATTTGATCGACAAGATCGGCGTGCCCTTCTATACGACCAAAGATCAGGGCAGCGGGCTGGGCATGATGGTCAGCCGCAAAATTGTGGAGGAGCACAAAGGCACCCTTCAGATTGAAAGCGCCATGGGGGAAGGGACGACGGTTTACGTTCGGCTGCCCATAAACAGAGAAAGCAGCGAAATGGAGGAAAAGCGGAAATGATACCGGTTCTCTTAGGCGGGTATGCGGCAGTTATCGTGATCGGAAGTGTGCTGCTGAGAGCCTACGCAGTCTGGATCTGCCTGGGAGCCTCTGCCATACTGGCGGGGGCGCTGCATACCGTGAACAAGCGCGGCAACCCCGCTGCTTCCCGGCAGGAAGGACTTACGGCATTGGACAACAAGCCGGTGGATCCGCCGGTTGCGGATGAATCCTCCCGATTGCTGGACACTTTATTCGATTACAGCCCGAACGCGATCAGCGTAACGGATGAGCACGGCAACTTAACCCGGGTAAGCCGGACCATGGAACGGCTCCTCGGAGCGACGAACGAGCAGCTGGTCGGCCATTCTTTCGGAGCCTACGTGTCCGACGGGCACCAGGATACGCTCAGGCAACGCTACGTAGATTTGCGGACAGGGGCGCCGCAGTTGTTCGATATCCCGGTGCTTCACCGGAGCGGATACCGGATTGACTTGTCCGCTACGGGCGTGCCGCTCGAGACGCAGGGGGAAAGCCGGCGGTTCCTGTTCATGTTCCAGGACATCACGGAACGGCGGAGAGCCGACGAGCAGTTCCGGCATATGGCCTACTACGACGATATGACGGGCCTGCCGAACCGGCGGCTGTTCAAAGAACAGCTTACGGAGGCTCTGCATCTGGCGGAAAGCCATCATCAGCGGGTAGCGGTCATGTACGTCGACATCGACGGCTTCAAGCTGTTCAACGACTGCTTCGGCTACGACTACGGAGACATGCTGCTGCTTCAGCTTGCGGAGCGCTTTACCCGGTGTGTCTCGGATAACGACTTTATCGCCAGAACGGAAGGCGACGAATTCGCCTTCTTCTACACGGGTATTCAAGGGCGGGAACAGGCCCTGCAGCTCGCCGCCCGGCTGTTGTCCGTGCTCGAAGAGCCTTTCATGCTGGAGCAGTATGAGCTGCACGTCACGGCAAGTATCGGCATCTCGCTGCTCTCGCGCGAATGTGAGGATGCGGATACGCTGATGAAGCATGCGAATATGGCCGTCACGCGGGCCAAGGAGAACGGAAAAAGCGATATCCAGATTTTCAACTCCGAAATGAGATCGGTCTCGCTTCAGAAGCTTCAATTGGAAAACGACCTGAGACGGGCCATTATAAACAACGAATTCGTGCTGCATTATCAGCCGCAGGTTGAGATCGAAAGCGGCCAAATCGTAGGGATGGAGGCGCTTATCCGCTGGAATCATCCTCAGAAAGGCTTTATTTCGCCGGGAGAATTCATCCCGTTTGCGGAGCAGTCGGGACTGATCGTGCCGATCTCGGAGTGGGTGCTGCACGAAGCATGCCAACAGAACCAGACCTGGCAGGATGCCGGCCTTCCGAAAGTTCCGGTATCCGTGAACTTGTCCTCCCGGCAGTTTCTCCAGCACAACTTGAAGGCTAAAGTCGATCAGGTGCTGCAGCATACGGGGCTGGCTCCCCAGTTTCTGGAGCTGGAGATTACGGAGAGCATGACCATGGACGTGGAGCATGCCATCGCTTCGCTTCTGGAGCTGAAGCAGCTCGGTGTCCAGGTGAGCATCGACGATTTCGGCACGGGATACAGCTCCCTGTCGTATTTGAAAAGATTTCCGGTCGACCGGCTGAAAATCGACCGCTCCTTCGTCCGGGACATCATGGAAGACCCGAGCGACGCCGCCATCGTCGCCACGATTATTTCCATGACGCGGCACTTGAACTTGAAAGTGATCGCCGAGGGCGTGGAGACGGAGGAGCAGCTTTCCTTCCTGCACCGCAATCATTGCCATGAGGTTCAGGGCTTCTGGTTCAGCCCGCCTCTGACGGCGGATAAAATGGGCTCCATGCTGCGCCGGATTACCTGCAGCGCAGGGAGGCTCAAGGAGGCGTAGGCCGGCGGAGACGGTGCGGAGCAGTCGATGAGGGCGCCGGCATAGAGAATAAACCGTGAAAGTTAAAGCGGTAAAGCTTTGGTCTGCATTCTTAAGAAAACGGTGAGGCCGCAACAGCAGCTCCGGGGACCGACAGTGAAGCGGTGCGACCGACCAGTAGGAAGAGCGAATGGCTGGCCGGAAAAAAAATAGAGCCGGAAGTTTTCGGGACACCGTTCTGCCAGACCCGTGATCGAAAAAAAAACGACACCGGGATTGCAGCTCCCGGTGCGCGATGCAGGGCCGCTTGACTTTAATCGGCCAAGCTGCCATATAGAAGAAAGGCCCGGGCGTATGCCGGGCCTTTTTTAATGTAAAGACATGTTGTCAATCTCGTTGAGCTTGAACAGATAGACCTTCTTCTCGTCCACATGGTAGACGGTGACGTTGCCGGACTCTTCATCGAAATTCAGAACCCGGCAGGGAAGACTGAGACGGATGCCGGCCCCTTTTACGACGGAAAGGCGGATAAGGGTGTTGTCCTTGATCATCTTCCGGAGCTGGTCTTCTACCTGGGGCCTATGCTGATTGGAAGCGGATGCAGCGGAAGGCGCAGGCGACCCGGTCTGGGATGCCGGAGTGGATGCCGGCTGTTTCCCGGATGATGCCGGTGATCCGTCCGATAGGGGAGCAGGTGCGGATGGCACAGGCGATGTGCCGTCCGGAGGCGTATTTAAAGCGATCAGCCTGCCGAGCTCAATCCCCTGTTCAATCGAAAAATCTTTAAAATTCGCGTCGTTCAAGACCTGCAGCAGCTTTTGAAGCGCAAGTCCATTCGTCTCTTCTTCCATCAAAATTTTAACGGTAAACAAATGGCCTTGTTTGGATGTTTGGTTCTTGTTAGTAGTCATAAGACCTCCGTCTCACTGAATCTGATCCTTTTACTATAGCATGAAATGGGTCTTTAGATACACACCGTTTTTGGGGCACCAAAACTTCTTTTCGGGCATATACTGCCTATGATTTTGAAGCGAGGAGATGTGTCGATCATGATGAAAGTGGAACCCGTTGAATTGGACGGAAATACGGCCATTGCGATAGAAGTAAAGCTGCCCAAAACGACGCTGCTCGTAGTGACGACGGATAAAGGCTATATCATGTGCGGAGCACTTGATGTCGCCCTGCTGAACGAACGGCTGAGCGACCGCCAGATTATCGCCGCCCGTGCCACAGGTGTGAAAACAATCGGCGAGCTGCTCGACGCTCCTCTGGAATCCGTTACGCATACGGCCGAGGAAATGGGGATTTTCGCGGGCATGACCGGCCGTGACGCCATACTTAAAATGATGTAGGAAACTCGGAAAGCCTCGGGTGCGGGTACTGCCGCTGCGCAGATGCCTGCATCCTTTTTTATGCGGAAAAATAGATCTATGAAACGGGCATTCATCTAATTGTCCCGATACAAGATTTGAGGTATAATTCCCATGTAATGGTAAAAATAAACAGTTTGTAAATGCAAAGCAGGCGTTCGAACCGATTACCTGTTTTAGCGGGTGACTCTCTTGTTATTTCTCCTGTTCTTTTATTGACCTATGTCTTAATAGCTCTGTTTCGTGAATAGGACATAGTACGGAATTCGGTGGTTTTCAGGAAGCGGTGATGGTTTGGGGACAAAAATAACTTCGATTCGCAATCAATTGAAGAGCTATCTGGATCGCCGGCAGATGACGATTAATCAGTTTGCGGAAATATCCGGCATCAACTCCGGGACGTTAAGCATTATTTTGCACGGGAACCGTCCGATCGCCATGCAGCAGCTGGACCGGATGACGGCCGGAATGGGGCTTGGCGAAGGCCATTTCTATGACTTATACATTGAAGAATGTTTTTTTCATTCGAATCCGGATTGGCGCAGATTGGGGCCGCTTATCCACCGGTGTGCGGAGCTTGGCAAACTCGACTGCCTTCTGCGGGTTGTACGGCTGATGCTGGAAAATCTCTCTTATCTTCCTTTGTTATTTGAGACAGCCGAGCAATTTCATTCGGAAGGTAAAAGAGAGGCGGCCGTGCTTTTGTATGAGTGCATCGCCGAAAGTGAAAAATATCAGCATTCGGAAAGACTGGCTCTTTGTCAGTACCGGTTGTTTACCCTTGCGCTCGGAGATGATTTAAAAGCTAATTTACGGGCGGCGACCTTATTCGAAAGCTATGTACCCCGGTTGGACGTGGCGGATCAGCTGGATGCGTTTAATCAATTGGCCTATGTATTCGGTACTCTTCACGAATGGGAGAAGGTCGATGCGCTGGCCATGGAAATGCACCGCATTGCAACCATTCAGTATCGGCTCGAACCGGCTTCGGAGCGCGGCGGGGAGAACGTCAAACGACCCGAACGCCCGCTCTGCTACTACATCCTGCAGGCCCTGTTGATCCGTTCCGTGGTATGCGAGGAGCGGGGCCAATTCGATCAAGCGCTGCATTACGTTTCGTTGTACGCCAAACCCGATTGGGTCCGGGATCAATCGGATGAGGAAAAACGCATTGTCGAACAGTTCAGGGGATGGGCGGTGGCGAACACCTATTTGTACCGCATCATGTCGGGTGACCTCATGGTCCTGCCCGAGTACATTAACTGTATCGCGTCCCGCAAGGACGATATTTTCACGGCACTCTGCAAAATCGTACAAACAGCCAATCGTTACGGGTATGATATCGACGGCATTCTGCAGCGTTTTTCTTCTCATCTTCCTTATCAAACCTATCAATCCGAATTCGGCGAATACAACAAGCCCGTTATGAAAGAGCGATACGCCCAGTTTTTGAGCGATTTGGCGGCCTATCACTTGACTCAAAATCGTAGAAAAGGGATAAAGTTTGTACTGCACGGATTGGAATTTTCTGTTAGAATAAATAGTGAGAGAAATATTATTCAATGTATGGCGCTTTTTGAAAGATTTAGGCATTTGGCGGGCATTGAAGAAAAGAACGAGTTTAAACATTTAGTGAATGAGGTGCGATTAGGATGAAAAGAAAATTATCGGTTTTGCTCGTGGTATCGAGTGTGGCAATTGCTGTTTTGGCGCCAAGTACGGGATTTTCAGCTCAACCGCAGACGCAAGTACATAAGATCGTACAATTGGGGCATGGCTGGGGAAATTAACCCGGCAAATGTAAAGGATAGCGGCAGTAAAGGCATTCCCGGTTTTTCCGGGAGTGTCTTTTTTTATGGCCGAAAGAGTTTACAAAGAAGAGAAAGAGTAATGTCATTCGGAAGAAATACTATAATTTAACAGAAGGATGTAAAATATGACAAGAAGAGTGTTAAAGTCAGGCTTTACATATGATCAATAGGAGAGTATGAAGATGGATGACATTCATCAACATATTGAAGAAATTCGTAGTGAAATGATGCGGCTGGCCGGGGAATACGGATTTTCCGATTCCAGGGTTTTAAGCAAATCGCAGGAATTAGACCGAGTGTTGAATAACTATCAGCGGGAGAAATACAAAATCGAGCAAAGTTATTCGGGTATTATCCATCTGAAACTCTCTTCTGTAACGAGTTCCGCCGAATTTATGAATTAGGAGAATATCCGTATGCCTGCTTCGATCATGGAATTGTTTAATTCTGAACAGCTCATCATTGTGGTGTTTTTGATGTGGGTACTCATAAGCGCCATGTTTATGGTCTTTCATCTGGACGGTAAAAAAAACAAGCGTACGCGTGATGACGTGGATCGGAAGCAAGAAGAGCCGCCTGATCACAAGCATCGCTAAAATGAATAAAGGCGGCTTTGATAACAAAAATCCGCTCAAAAGCGGCCCTGGATAAATAAGAGCCTCCTTTCTGCGCTTCGATCCTGTTCGAGCGCTTATTTGTGCTTGTGCTGGAACGCGTATCCGGGATTGCCCATTTGGCGCCGCTCAGCCCAAAAAAGCGGTTACCGCTGCGCGAAAGGCGCAAGGGTAACCGCTGCTTGTAAGGTGCCGTTATGCCGCTTTCGTTTACGGAGTCAGCTTCGGCAGTGTAGGAATGGTCTGGTTGCAGTCGCCTGCCAGAGGCAGGTTGCGGCACACATACTGGCCTGCGCTGTTCTCGGTGGCGCCGTCCGAAGGGGCGGGCAGATGAACACGCTGCTTCCACAGCTGCCAGAGCATGAAGCCGTCAAACGACTTGCCTTTGTTTTTGACGTATTTGACGAGCGTTTCCACGTTGTAGTAAGCGGAAGCGACGTTGTTCTGGCCGTTCAGCATCTCGGCGTCATAAACGGTTCCCGGCGCCGCATTCAGCTTCAATACGGCCCCGCCGGAGCCCTCGGGCGCAATCTGCAGGCCCATGTTGATCGTCCCGCCGTAGATAGCGCGGTACGCTTCGTAGCCTTCGCGCGGATCGTAATAGACGCCGCCGTCATAGGACATGAGGTTGATCATGTCGATTTTGCTGCCGTGGTCTTTCACGATGCGGTACATCGTGCCGCCGAACGGCGAGCCGTACTGCACTTTGCCTTCTTCGAACGGCGTGCCTTTCACGTAATAGGCTCCCGTGGACCAGCCGGCGATGGAGATTTTCAGCTTCGCGCCCCGTGCCTTGATTTCGTTGTACAGGCTGTTGATAATGCCGGCGATTTCGGCGTCTTTGGAACAGCTGAACGATTCGGCTGCGGCTTTGTTGCAGTTGCTGCCGCTAGACTCCCAGTCGATATCCACGCCGGAAGCGCCTAGATCGAGTGCAAGATCGACGACATGCGGGGCGTTGAAGTTCGCCCATTGGGTGCCTTGGCTGTAGGACCAGCCGCCTACGGAGAGCCACGTATCCGTTCCGCGCGCATCCAGTGCGGCGATGTTGCTGCGCAGATCCTGGGACTGCTGCGGCGTAAACTTCAGCTGGCCGCGGCCCGTAGAGGCGCCCTCGACAAATTCAAAGCCCGCAACCTCCTGGTCGAAGGCGTAGGAACCTTTGACATACTTCGTATCCGGTCTGGCGAAAGACAGGTTGACATCCGTGACGTAATTCGGGATATTCTCCAGCTTCAAATCGTAGATGCTGGTGTTCCAGGTGCTGGCGTAGGCGACGTACCTGCGATCCGGGGAAGGGGTGGTTCCGCCTTCCGGTGTCGTCACGCTGACCGGAGCGCTTGCGGCCGAAACGTTGCCGGCCGCGTCCTTGGCCTTCACGGTAAAGCTGTAGGCCGTCGAGGCGGTAAGGCCGGTGACGAGGGCTGTCGTTCCCGTCACGCTGGCGGCAAGAGCCGTCCCCTGATACACGTCGTAGCCCGTCACGCCGACATTGTCCGTCGAAGCCACCCATGACAGGGAGACGCTTGTGCTCGTGGAGGCGGTTGCCTTCAGCCCGGCAGGAACGGATGGCGCCTGCGTGTCCGTCGTTCCACCGGTTGAGCCGCAGTCGCTCACATACTTCCAGGCGCCCCAGGCGTTCGCCGTGTTGGGCTGTTCTCCCTGCGTCCACCACTTGGCTTCGAACGTTTTGCCCGAATAGGAGACTCTTTTGCCGGCCGTGTAGGCGGTTGTAGAGTTCCAGGCGGGGTCTTGGCATGCCGCTGCCGCCGTGCCGGCCGCATTAGCCTGGCTGGAAGCCAGAGCAGGCACAACACCGAGGCCAAGCGTGAAGGCGAGGGCGAGGTGAATCATTTTTTTTCGGGGAGTTGCGTAAGTAGTCATCAATCGGACGCTCCTTTTAATTGAAATAAGTGCGGGATTCAGCGGATAAGCGGGTTGGTCGTGCCTCCTTTCCATAGGGGCGAGGGCTTTACAAAATCGCGTATAGACATATACCCTCGATAAATGTAAACGGTTCCAATCTCGCTTTTATTATCCCATGACGGCTCGTCCCGATTAAGGATAAAAACCTATCATGGAGGGGGGAATTTCGATAAAGTCTGTTTAGTGGTAAAATATTCCTCGTATAAAGGCGGATTAAGGCGGCGGCAGCAGCGAAGTTTGTCGGGGCATGTGGGCCATTTTCACAGGGGTTTTTTGGAGAGAGAGGAGCGGATAAATTGACTAGTGGGAAAATCATTTACTGGATAACGGAGCTTCTCCTTCTTGCGGGTTTGTTCTATTTGATAAGAGTTTATTTAAGCGTTTATCTGGTGCGGTCCGTGGGCCTCTCGGATTGGCAGGCTACTCAGGTTGTATGGATCAGTCTACTCGTGTGTTTACTCGTTTGCGCGACGATCGGCATCCTTCAGGGACTGCGGACATATCTCAAAAAAAGAGGAAAGTTTTAACCGATAAGCTTTCAGGGGGAAAAGGATGATCAAAGGCGAAGCCGATATCCGGCAGGTGATCGACGCTGACGAAGACGGGTACAGACACACAAGCCCGGCTTGTTCGCTAAGAAGCTGGAATGGCAGGTAATGCCCGACAGCGGTGATTTTGGAGGTGTTATTATGGTTAAACTGATTGCACAGTGTCTCCTAATAGTTGTCGCTGTGCTAATTATTGTCGGAATTGTTCGTTTCATAAACGGACAGGGCTGAAAACGGCCCAAAGCCTGCTAAACCTATTTTATATTCTTTTCCGTCGGCTCGGCCGAGCTGGAGCCCCTTCTTTTTGCATAAAAAAACCTCCGGAGCTGCCAAAGCAGACCGGAGGTTCCGGAAGCGTTTAAGGAAGGAAGCTTCCTCTTGCGCTGACGTAAAGCGAATACCATTCTTCGCGGGTCATGAGCTCCGCCTGGCGCTCCGCGTCCCGGCAGGCGGCAATGCGCTCCGCGTTGGCCGTGCCGATTACCGGCTGGATCATGGCCGGATGCCGCATGAGCCAGCCGAGTACGATGGCCTCGCGCGTGGTCTCTTTCTCCTCCGCAAGCCTGCCGACGAGCTCCGCCGTCTTGCGGATGTGCTCCGGCTCCGAGTCCCCGAGGTTGCCGGAGAATTTTCCTTGGGCCAGCGGGCCCCATGCCTGAATCTGGATGTTCTCCATCCGGCAGTATTCCAGCAGCCCCTCGGAGAAGTTCACCGAAGTGCCGGCCTTCTGGTTCACATGAACCCCCTGGTCGAGCCAGTCGTGGCGCGCCAGACTCATCTCCAGCTGGTTGACGGCCAGCTGATCGGGCAGCGCGCGCTGCAAGAAGCGAATCTGGGCGGCGCTCATGTTGGACACCCCGAAGTAGCGGACTTTCCCGGCGGCTTTAAGACGCCCGAACGCTTCCGCGACTTCTTCCGGCTCCATCAGCGGATCGGGTCTGTGCAGCAGGAGGACGTCGAGATAGTCGGTGCCGAGACGGCGGAGAATCCCCTCGACGGCTTCGCCGATATAGGCTTTGGAGAAGTCGTAACGCCCCGGAACGCCCCCCTCCGCAAAGCGGATGCCGCATTTGGACTGGATCACCATTTCCTCGCGCAAGCCCGGCTTGTTTTTGAGAATGCGGCCGAAGGTTTCTTCCGCTTTTCCCCTTGTATAGATATCGGCGTGGTCGAACATGGAGATTCCGATAGATAGAGCGGCTTCGACGGCTTTCTGCGCCTGCGCTTCATCTTCTTTGGTCACCGGATCGGAATTCCAGCCTCCGCCGAAAGGCATGCAGCCCAGTACGAGGCGGCTGGCGTTCAGGCCGCGGTTTTTTAACGGCAGTATGTTCATCATCATTCCTCCTGTTGTAGGCACTATGCGGCAGACGTATGTACGTTGTTCATTATACCGAATGCGGAGTAGAGTGCCAAAAAAGAAAAGGGAAGGTCCCGGGAATTCACCGGAAGGCTCCTTTCCCTTCGTGCCTCGCGCAGCGTATGGAGCCGCGTCGTTGGAGATCGAGGACCTCTTTGTATTATACTGATAAAGAAAGTAGTTCCTTAAAGGAGGCTGACTAGTATGTTTGTAAGTCTGGATGAGTTTCAGCAAGAATGGAAGCATGAGGCTTCGTTGACCCTGAAAATTTTAAATACCTTAACGGACGAGTCGCTAGGCCAGAGCGTCGCGTTGGACCACTTCTCCCTCGGAGAGCTTGGGTGGCATTTGTCTCAAGCCATGTACGGCATTTTTTCGGCGGTAGGCTTGAAATTCGAGGGACCGGAGCGAGGCGCGGGAGTTCCCGAGTCCGCCAAAGAAATTGCCGATGTCTACGAGCGGACAAGCTCGAACCTGCTCCGGGCAGCGAGCGAGCAGTGGACGGACGAGACGCTGAAACAAAGCATTACGCTGTTCGGCCAGGAAACGACGATTCATGCCGTCATGCGCATGATTATTCAGCATCAGGCTCATCACCGGGGCCAAATGACGGTTCTTATGCGTCAGGCGGGCTTGGTTGTTCCGGGCGTTTACGGCCCGAGCAAGGAAGAACGTGAACAGATCGGTAAATAATGAGCTTGGAGCAAGCCCGAAGTAAGCCTGGGGCAAGCCTGAAGCAAGCCTGAAGCAAGCCTGAAGTAAGCCAGGAGCAAGCCTGAAGTAAGCCAAGAGCAAGCCAAGAGCAAGCCAAGAGCAAGCCATAAGCAGGACCTACATAGCTTTGCCGGAGGCAGTGGACATAGCTTCTATATGTAAACATCAAGTGAGTTTCGCTTGGTGTTTTCTTTTTAAACCGGAACAAAATGAAAAGCGCGGAGGACCGCTAGCAGGCCCCGTCCATTTACACCCCGCGTGATTGATCCGCTTCATGCGGCACTACACCGTACGCCGGGAGATTTATGTGGTGAGATACAGACAACGTGTGCATGAAATGCACGCGTTTTTTTGCGTCTCCGAGATGAATCGACCCGCTCACGACCCACCCAGGAGCCGCCCAGGAGGAGTTTCTTTAGGTGGGAAATAGGGAAGAAATCGGCAAATCGCTTTTTCTGTTTACCTTTTTTTAACGGAAATTTTCTTTTTCGAAAAGCATTTTCAAATGAGATCAGGGATGCTACTCTAACAGAAGGATCAACTTACAAATGATGGGAGGTAAAGGCTCGCCATGCCTAACGACAAGGTGACGGAATCCGCGAGCGGTGGGAACCGGCTGCTTTCGTGGCGCTATTACGCCTTATTTTTGCTGCTTACCGCCGGGCTTGAAATTACGGCTTTCCGCCTGGGAAGGATGTCCTTTACGGATGAGCTCACGGGTTACCTCGTCATGACGGGGCTGCTTGCTTTAAGCGTACTGCTGGCGGTATTCACCTTCGTTTTCGGCCTGCTGACCTGCCTGCAGAACAGACAGCACCTGCTTATTGTGCCGTGCGCTCTTCTGACCGCCGGTTTATATCTGGCCATAATCAGATGGGAAGGAATGTGATCTGAAATGATTCGACTTGCGTATTTCGGGAAAGAGGATTTCGACCGGCTCATCGAATGGAGCGGGGACGAGGCTTTTCTGCTTCAATGGGCGGGGCCCCAGTTTAAGTACCCTCTAACCGCACCGCAGCTGGAGACTTACATGGAAGGGGCCAACGATCCCGAACAATCCGATCGGCTCATCTACAAAGTCATCGATGCGGAAACGGATCTGCCGGTGGGCCATATTTCGATCGGAAACATCGACCGGGATAACCGCTCCGCAAGAATCGGCAAGGTGCTGGTGGGCCATACGGCCCGGCGGGGCCGCGGGACGGGGCAAGCGATGATCCGCGAGGCGCTCCGGATCGGGTTTGAAGAGCTCCGCCTTCATAAAATGACGCTCGGCGTTTTCGATTTTAACGAAGCGGCGATCCGCTGCTACGAGAAGGAAGGCTTCGTTAGAGAAGGTTTTATCCGGGACGCGAGAAGAATGGGAGACACGTACTGGAATTTGATCGAAATGGGCATTTTGGAGAACGAATGGCACGGACGCGGCCGGTAAAAAAATCGGATGACAGGTGCCTGTAAACAAGCCTGGTCGGATAGGCGGACAGATAGAGCGGAGGGGGAGAAGGAAGTGGAAGACATTCTGCGCGCAGCGAAGAAGGTGGCGATCCAAGCCGCTTTGCAAGCCGGACAAGAAGCGAAGAACCGGTTTGAGAATATCAACAGCATTCTGGAGAAGGACGATTTCGGCGACGTTGTAACGGAGGTGGATCACCTCGCGGAGGAAATTATTTTGACCCATATCGCGAAAAGCTTTCCCGATCACTGCGTGGACAGCGAGGAAATCGGGCACAACGGCAGGCAGAGCGACTGGATGTGGATCGTGGACCCGCTCGACGGGACGAACAATTACGCGATCGGCCTTCCGCTTTTCGCTACGTCCATCACGCTCATGCATCAAGGCACACCCGTGCTGGGCGTCATTTACGAACCGATGGTGGACAGGCTGTTCCTCAGCGCGGCGGACAAAGGATCCTTCTGCAACAATATCCGCATTCAGGCCAAACCGTGCCCGTCCATTCAGCGCGGCACGATCGGCTGGATTCAGGGGCACAAGGTCCAGAACGAGGCGCGTGCCGTTAAGCTCCGCCATCATCTGGATGTGAGGTTCAAGCGGATGATGAGGGTGTGGGCGCCGACTCTCCAGTGGTGCATGCTCGCCAAGGGAGACCTCGACGGCATCGTTCTCTACAATTCCGAGGGGACCGATCTGTATTCGGGCATCCTGATGGTACAGGAGGCGGGGGGACTCGTCATGGATTATGAGGGCAAGCCGTTCAGAGGAATGAGCCCGGAGCCGTATCTCATTGCCTGCCATCCGGCGCATAAGGAGCATTTTTTGAAAACGGTGGCCGAAGGGCTGGTCTGACCGGTTAAGCAACTGATATCGGCCATCCGGCTGGACACGATTTATTCCAAAATCCAATGAAGGCGGGCTGCAGATGAAGCATAAAATCATAATGGTAACCGGAGCCAACTCCGGGATGGGTCTCGCCACAACGATTGCCCTGGCCCGGCAGGGGGCGAAGGTCATTATGGTATGCCGCAGCGAAGAGCGGGGGAAGAGCGCTCTCCGGGAAGCGATAGCGGCCAGCGGTTCCCGGGAAATCGAGTTGATGCAGTGCGACCTAGGTTCGCTCCGGAGCATCCGGTCTTTTGCCGCGGATTTTAAGAGCCGCTACGATCATCTGGACGTGCTGATCAACAATGCGGGCGTCGTGTCGCTCAAGAGAGAGACCACTTCCGACGGATTCGAAGTCATGATGGGCGTTAACCATCTGGGCCATTTTCTGCTGACGAATCTGCTCCTGGGACCTCTGAAGCGGGCGGAGCAGGGCCGGATCGTCGTCGTTTCCTCCGGCGCGCACAAAATCGGCAAGATCCGCTGGGAAGACCCGTATCTGACAAAGGGATACACGGTATGGACGGGGTACGCGCAGTCCAAGCTGGCGAACATTTTGTTCACCAGGGAGCTCGCCACCCGGCTGAAGGGGACCGCCGTCACGGTGAACGCCCTGCACCCGGGAGCCGTCGGCACCCAGATCGGCGTGGACAGGAGCACGGGCTTCGGCAAATCGGTGCTCGCCATGCTTCGGCCGTTCTTCCTTACGCCCGCGCAGGGTGCGGAAACGGCGGTCTACCTGGCTACCAGCGATAACGTGGAGTGCGCTTCCGGCGAATATTTTTACAGGAAGAAGATCGCGCCGGTGTCCGCACGTGCCAAAGACAAGGAGCTTGCCGCGAAGTTCTGGGCCTGGAGCGCGCGGGAAACGGGGCTGCAGCCTTCGGAAACGGAGTGACGCGGTCGGATACGGATTAACGCCGATACGAGCAAGCAGGGTGCAAGGACGATCCCATTGAGAGGCAAACTAGATATAAGCAGGATGCAACCAAGATGCAACCAAGAGGCAGCAAGAGGCAGCAAGACTACTTAAACAAGATGACGGCGCTACACCGATAGACCGTACAAGACCGTACAAAACAGCGCAAGATTCAACTGAACATAACAGTACCGTTAGTACGTGACAGTACGGCGTGCACATGACAGTAAAGTGGAGTACATGGTGGAGTACATGATCGTACAGGACAAGTCCTGCTTTAATAGAACCGGCTTCCATAAAGCGGCCAGGAGCGGATGCTTCCGGAGCCGTTTTTTTGCGTGGGCAGGAGTCGGAGCCGGATACCGACCTTGCGGATGGTTTCATTCCGTTAGAATTCATTTTTGCACAAAGGAGCCTCCACGAATTGAACTGTCTTTCGTTTATTGTCCCTGGGTATAATCAAATCAAACAAAGAACCACACTAAACGGCAAAGGAGTTGATGCCGTATTCTGGACGAACGCAGTACCCGGATTTTGACGCTGCTGCAGCAGGCAGCCGATTATGTATCTCTGGAAGAACTGATGCAGAAGCTCGGCATCTCCAGACGAACCGTTTATTACGATATGGAAAAAATCAACGACTGGCTGAAAACGATCCCTCTTCCGCCAGTCGAATATGTCCGGGCGGCCGGTTACTATTTGCCGGATGAAAGCCGTAAGGGCATTCCGCAGCTGTCCGGACAGCTTCCGGTCCAGCAATACTACTTGTCTCCGCGAGAGAGGCTGGCCTGGCTGGCCGTGCATCTGTTATCGCCGACGGACGGATCGCTTTTCGTCCACCACTTGACGGATCTCCTGCAAGTCAGCCGGGGAACCGTGCTGAAGGACTTAAACATCGTCCGGCCGGAACTGGAAGCCCTGAAGCTCAAGGTCGCTTACGACCGCAAGCAGGGCTACCTGGTCCGGGGGGAAGAGAGCGACAAGCGGAAGGCGCTCACCTACTACTTCGGGCAAATTTTCGGAAGCGTGGGCTGGGAGCAGGCGCTCAACCGGAGCGAAGATCCCGGCAGTCTTGACCGGGTGCTGGACTTATTCCCGCCGATGAAGCCGGATCACCTGAAGCGGGTTTACCGGCTCATCGCCGACAGCGAACGCACACTCGGCGTGGAATTGACGGACGAGATGGTGTTTAACCTGACCACACGCTTCCTTCTCTATACACGCCGAATCCAGAACAAGCAGCTCATCTCGATCGACGAAGATGAGCGGAGCGTGCTGGGGCTCATGCCGGAATACGAGGCAGCGGCCCGCATAGCGGAAGGCCTCGGCGATTTGTTCGACACCGCCATACCGGACGAGGAAGTCGCGTATTTTACGATGCACCTGCTCGGCGCGCGCGTCAACCGCATGGAGCAGATGACCGGCTCCGAGGAAGTGATCGACAAGCTCCGCGATGCGGCCAGGGGAATGACCGACGCTTTCCAGCGTCACGCCTGCGTGTTTCTGCCGAACCGGGAAGCGATGGAAGAGAATCTGCTCGTTCATCTGAAGCCGGCGTATTACCGGATTCTGTACGGGCTGGAGCTCGATAATCCGCTCCTCGGCAACATCCGCTCTAAGTACGGGGAAGTGTTCGAGCTGACGCGGCGCTCCGCGGCCCCCTTCGAGGAGCTTGTCGGACGCAGGCTCGACGATGACGAGATCGGCTACCTCGCCATGCATTTCGGCGGCTGGCTGCGGAGGGAAAATACGCAGCCGGTACAGAGGCGCCAGGCCGCCATCGTCTGCGTCAACGGCATTTCCGCTTCGCGGATGCTGAAGTCCCAGCTCGAAGATTTGTTTTCGGCGGTGGACATTACGGCGATTCTCTCGCTGAGGGATTACGAAGCGTTTGAAGAGGAGAGCGTCGATTTTATTTTCTCGACGGTCCCGCTTCCGGACAGCAGCGTCCCCGTGTTCGTCGTGAATCCGATTCTCAGCGATAAGGACAAGGAGCATCTGCTGAACCAGATCAACACGGTCGTCGGCCGCAAGTCACGGGCCCAGGCCAGCTCGGTTCAGGCCCTGCTCGACATTGTCCGCAAATACGCGAAGGTGACGGATGAAGCGGGGCTCGCGGAGGAACTGAACCGCTACATGTCCGTGGGGAAAACGTGGCTGAGCGAAGCCCGCAAGCCGTCGCTGGCCGACCTGCTCACCGGACCGATGGTCCGGGTGGAGGAAGAGGCCGCCGACTGGCGCTCCGCCATCCGCGAGGCGGCCCTGCCTCTTCTCGAGGACGGGCGCATCGAAGAGGCCTACATCGGGGCGATGATCGCCAAGGTGGAGGCGCTGGGCCCTTACATCGTCGTGGCTCCGGGCATCGCCATCGCGCACGGCAAGCCGCAGGAGGGAGTAAAGCGGCTGGGAATCAGCCTGCTGCGGCTTGCGAAGCCCGTAGCCTTCTCCGGAGAAGCCCGCCATCAGGTTCAGGTGATCCTGGTGCTGGCGGCGATCGACGGAGAATCGCATCTCAAAGCGCTGTCGGAGCTGACGCTCCTGCTCAGAGAACAAGATAGCCTGACCCGGCTGAAGAACGCCGGGACCAAAGAACAGATATTACAGCAGATACAAGCAGGTCCCCGCAGTTAGATTACCGGATTTGGGAGAGATGAGAGATGAAATTTTTAGAACCGTCATTGATTGCACTGGATGTCGAAGCCGAGACGGCGGAAGAAGCGATCCGCCTGGCGGGAGGACTGCTGGCAGACGCGGGAGCCGCGGAAGCGCGCTACGCCGAAGCCATGGTGGACTCCTACCGGGACAAAGGCCCGTACTTCGTCCTGGCGCCTCATATCGCTCTGCCGCACGCCCGTGCGGAAGACGGAGTGAAAGAAGCGTCCGTCTCGCTGCTCCGGCTGAAGAAACCGGTCGAGTTCGGCCATGCGGCCAACGATCCCGTTCAGCTCGTATTCGCACTGGGCGGGTCCACGAGCTCCGAGCATATCGCCATGCTGCGCAAGCTGACGATTTTGCTGAGCAACCCGGACAATGTGGAAGCGTTCAAGCAGGCAGCCGATGTAGATACTATCCAACAACTTATTAGGGGGAACGAACAATGAAAATTTTATGCGTATGCGGTCTTGGACAAGGAACCAGCCTGATTTTGAGAATGAATGTAGAAAACGTGCTGAGCGGCTTGGGCGTAAGCGCCGATGTGGAGCATACCGACGTATCCACGGCATCCGGCACGGCGGCGGAGTACATCATTACGAGCAATGAACTGGCACAGAGCCTGCAAGGGCACGCGGCCAAAATCGTGATCGTCAATAACTATTTTGACAATGACGAAATCAAACAAAAACTGGAAGAAGTGCTGTAACCCATTAAGGAGGGGTCTTTATGGACGTGCTTTTTTGGATCGCCACCAATATTTTCGGAACACCGGCCATTCTGCTCGGGTTCATCGTTCTGGTCGGACTTCTGCTTCAGAAGAAATCGACGAGCCAGCTCGTAAGCGGTACCTTTAAAGCCATTATCGGTTTTCTCGTAATCGGTGCAGGTTCCGACGTCATCGTCAAAGCGCTGAACGTCTTCGAGCCGATGTGGAAAGAGGTTTTCGGACTGGAGGCCGGCTCGCTCGGTACGTTTATGGGGCAGGAGGCGTTTAACGGCAAATACGGAAGCGCCGTCACGCTGGCGATGCTCGTCGGCTTCCTGATCAACGTTGCGCTGGCCCGTTTTACCCGGTTTAAATTCATTTACCTGACCGGTCACATGATGTTCTGGACTTCAACGATTTTCGCAGGCGTGATCGTGCATGCCGCAGGCGGTATCGCCATTTGGAAGCTTGTGCTGATGATTGCCGTCGTACTCGGTCTGTACTGGACATTCCAGCCGGCTCTCGTTCAGCCGTTCCTGCGCAAAGTAACGGGCAACGATAACATCGCCCTCGGTCACACGTCCGCCTCGGTTGCCCTGCTGGCAGCCCTGTTCGGTAAACTACTCGGCAACAAAAACAACGACTCGGAGAAAATCAAAGTGCCGAAAGGCTTCGAATTCCTCCGTGATTCCAACGTCATTACAGCGCTCAGCATGGGGATTCTGTTCCTGATCGGGGCCATTATCCTTTCGACGAAAGGAACGCCTGCCGCCGCCGAACTGATGGCGAAATCGGGCGATCAGAACTTTATTATCTATTCGATTATCCAATCGTTTACGTTCGCGGGCGGTATCGCCATCGTTCTGATGGGGGTCCGGATGTTTGTCGGCGAACTGGTTCCGGCTTTCAACGGGATCGCTACAAAACTCGTACCCGGCGCCAAGCCGGCACTCGACGCGCCGGTTGTGTATCCGTACGCGCCGAATGCGGTCGTACTCGGCTTCCTGGGAGCTTTTGCAGGCGCCATTATCTGGCTGCTTGTGCTCGGTAACACCGTTTCCTACATCTTCGTTCCGACGATGATCGTCTTGTTCTTCCACGGGGCTACGGCCGGCGTGTTCGGGAACTCGACGGGCGGTGTCCGCGGGGCTGTGATCGGCGGATTCATCACGTCCACGATCGTAGCCTGGGGACAATTCCTCATGGTCCGCTTCTTCATCAGCTCGACGGTGCCGGATACGGCCATGTGGGCCGCTGACTCCGATATGTTCATTATCGGTCCGATTTTGAACTTCCTGGCTAAACTGTTCTTTTAACAACGAATGACCGGGCGAACGCCCGCAACAACAAGACGGTGACAGCGCTAAGCTCCGCCGTCTTCCTTTTCCGAATAAAGAGAGTGGAGGAGACACGTTATGAGCTATATCCGTACCTTACATGGAGACATCGCCAAAGAGGATCTGGGCTTTACGTATTCCCACGAACATATTGTATGCCGTCCGGCCTTCTGGCAGGAACGGGGAGAGGACGATCTGCTGCTGGACGATAAAGAGAAATCCAAGCTGGACGTTCTTGATTTTAAACAGCACGGCGGACGCACGATTGTGGATGCGACGGCGGTCGATTACGGCCGCGACGTCCAGGCGGTTCAAGAAATTGCCCTGGAAACGGGCATTCAGATTGTGGGCACCGCAGGCTTTAACAAAAGCTTCCTGTGGGATGCCAAAATCAAGGAAGAGCTGAAGCCGCTCACCGGCGATTATGGAACCTATACCCAGTGGATCGAAGCGAAAAGCATCAACGAGCTTGCCGATTTCGTCATCCGCGAGGTGGAGGAAGGGCTCGAAGGAACTCCTTTCAAAGCCGGCCAAGTCAAATTCGGGACGGGCTATAACCGCATTACGCCCCTGGAAGAGAAAACGCTTCGCGCGGTAGCGCGCGCCCACCACGAGACGAAAGCACCCGTGCACTCCCATACGGAAGTCGGCACTATGGCGCTGGAGCAGATTGAACTCCTGAAAAGCGAGGGCGTGGACCTGTCGTACCTCAGCCTGGGCCATATGGACCGCAACCCGGACCCTTACTACCATGAGCAGATCGCGGCAACCGGCGCTTACATGAGCTTTGACGGCATCGGCAAAATCAAGTATGCCCCCGAAAGCACGCGGATCGCGCTCATTCTCAATCTCGTGAGCAAGGGCTACGAGGATCAGATTCTGATCAGCGGAGATACCGCCCGCAAAACGTACTACAAGCATTACGACCACGGTCTCGGCCTGGAGTACATCATTGCGAAGTGGGTTCCGCGGTTTGTGGACGAAGCGAACCGCAACGGGTTCGACGGGCAGAAGCTGATCGAGAAGTTTTTCGTAAAGAACCCGGCCAACTGCTTCTCATTCAAAAAGTAAGGAGGCGCGCACGATGAAGTTCGAGCACGAAAACTCGTACGAGGTGCAGGACAAAATCCGACAATTCCGGGCGGCGATCCTGCCTATCGGAGCCGTGGAAGCGCACGGCCCCCACCTGCCGCTCGGGACCGATAATCTGCTCGCCGAACGGCTGGCGGACAAACTGGCGGCACGCACGGACAGCTTCGTGCTTCCGGCCCTGCCATACGGCCAGGTGTGGAGCCTGAGGAATTTTCCGGGAAGCATCAACGTCTCCAACGAGGCGCTGATCCGGCTGCTGGCGGATATCGGAGAGAGCCTGTACCAGCAGGGCTTCCGCATCTTCGCCATGGTCAACGGCCACTTGGGCAATGCGGTCGCGCTTAAGGAAGCCGCGAGGGTACTATACGAGCGGGTACCGGAGCTCAAAGTGTTCTATTTCTTTTATCCGGGCACGAAAGAAATTACCGCCCAGGTGAGGGAGTCTTCGGCGGCCCACGGCACCTACATGCATGCCGACGAAATCGAGACTTCCTACATGCTTTATCTGGCCGGCGAGTACGTGGACATGAGCAAAGCCATAGACGGCGCGCCCCGCATAACAGCGGAAGCGGACTGCACGCCGACGCCATGGGAGGAAATCACGTCATCCGCCGTTCTCGGCGACGCCACGCTGGCCACCCGGGAAAAGGGCGAGAAGATTATCGAACGCAGCCTGGACGTGATGGCCGAGATGCTTCTGCGGGCCAAGCAGGCGTTGAAAGACGGGGAACATCAAGATTCAACAGACTGACAACGGGGTGAGAGCTATGATGATGAATACGTATTTTGATGTGATCGGCGAACTGTTGAACAAAGTCCGGACCGAGCAGTCCGGACCGATCCGCGAAGCGGCCGAGAAAGTGGCGGCCTGCATTCAGGACGGCGGCATTATTCATTTGTTCGGCTGCGGCCATTCGCATATTTTGACCGAGGAAGTTTTCTACCGGGCAGGCGGACTTGTCCCGATTCGTCCGATCTTCGTCGAGAAGCTGATGCTTCACGAAGGCGCGGTACGCTCGTCGGAGCTGGAAAGACAGAACGATCTGGCGGTCGATTTCATGAAAGAGCAGGATATCCGCCCGGGCGAGGTCGTGTTCGTCCTATCCACCTCGGGCCGCAATCCGGTTCCTGTCGATGTCGCTCTGATGGCGAAGGAGAAGGGCGCCGTTACCGTCGGCATCACCTCCCTGGAATATTCCATGAGCCAGCCGTCGCGGCATACCAGCGGCAAGCATCTGGCCGATGCGGTGGATCTCGTGATCGACAACTTCTCGGTCAAAGGAGACGCCGTGCTGAATCATCCGGGCTTGCAGGTGCCTTTCACACCGAGCTCGACCGTGATCGGAGCTGCGATCCTGAACGCCGTTTTCGCCGAGTCCATTGAGATTATGATCGAAAACGGCTTCAACCCGCCGGTGTTCCTGAGCGGCAACATCGACGGCTCCGACGCGCACAACCAGGCGCTGATCCAAACGTACAAAGAGCGGATCGCCCTGCTGGCTTAACCTGGCTTAACAAAGAAAAACAACCGCAAATCAAATAGAAGGTTGTATCCGGCTAAGATCCGGTAAACGTGTGGAGTTACAGAGAGATAAGCGGACCAGAGAACGGAACTTTTACAATCAACCCTAAAAAAACATTAACCGGGAAAATCGCCGAAAGACGCCTTGCAAAAGTTAATCGGATAGCTATCGGGGGAGAAACCATACAACCCTATCCTTTTTTGCGGTCTTGATCCGGCGGTGAACGGGTGAGGAGGAACGACATGTTCGCACAAACAGTAACCATACAGAACGAGCAGGGATTTCATGTCCGTCCGGCTCAGCTTTTTGCTGAAACAGCCGGCCAGTTTGGAGCAGAGGTGCACCTGAAAACCGGAGAAGGTCGCACGGCGGATTGTAAAAGCATGCTGGAGCTGATGACGCTTGGCATTGAAAAAGGAGCTGTCGTAACGATCGAAGCCAGCGGCGACGGAGAGAAAGAAGCCGTTGAAGCGCTGACACAGCTTATCGAAAGCAAGTTCGGTGAAGCCTGATGAAGGGGCTGCATATTCAGGGAATCGGCGTTTCGGAAGGAATCCGCATCGCGCAGGCGTTCGTTTACCGAGCAGCGCACGGGAGCGTTGGCGGAGCGGCTGCCGAATGGAAGCCCATTCCGGGCGATTCGGCGGCTGTCGAGGCTGAGCTTGCCAAGCTCAGGGACGCCAAAGCCCGCTGCGCGGGCGAACTGGAACAGCTCACGGAGAAGGCGAAAGAAACCGTCGGAGAAGAGCAGGCCGGTATTTTGGCGGGCCAGCGGAAGCTGCTGGACGACCCGGCCTTCTATCCGAAGATGGAAGCGCGGATCCGGGAAAAGCTGGAGTCGGCACCGCAGGCCGTCTCCGAAATCGTAAGCCAGGTCGCCTCCTGGTTCGAGGGCATGACCAACGACTACATGAAAGAGCGTGCCGCGGATATCCGCGATATCGGAAGCCGCCTCTTGGCCTGCCTGTCGCCGGAAGAGAGAGCCGGTCTTGCGGGAATCACCGGTGAGGTGATTCTCGTGGCCGACGATCTGACGCCTTCCGACACGGTGCAGCTGGACCCGGCCAAGGTCGTCGGCTTTATCACCCGCACGGGCGGTGCGACCTCCCACACCGCCATTCTGGCGCGGTCGCTCGGCATCGCCGCCATCGTCGGCGCAGGCGATGCCGTGAACGGCATTGACGACGGGGACACACTCGTCGTCGACGGAGCCGCCGGGCTGTGCATCGCCCGGCCGGGTGAAGCCGAAGCGGAGCAGTACCGGCTCCGCATGGGGCAGGATCTCGAGCGCCGCAAGTCGCTCGAGGCGTACGCGGCCCGTCCCGCGGTAACCGCGGACGGTACGCGCGTGGAGCTCGCGGCGAACATCGGAACCGCCGCGGAAGCCGGGGCCGCCGCCGCACAGGGAGCGGACGGCGTGGGGCTCTACCGCACGGAGTTCCTGTTCATGAATTCCCCGTCTATGCCGGGGGAAGAAGAACAGGTCCGTGCTTACGCGGAAGCGGCCCGGCTTATGGAGGGCCGCCCCGTGATCATCCGCACGATGGACATCGGCGGGGATAAGGAGCTTCCGTATCTGCAGCTGCCGAAGGAAGTGAACCCCTTCCTCGGTTACCGGGCGATACGGATCGGTCTCAGCCGCAAAGAGCTGCTGCTCACGCAGCTGCGGGCGGTTCTGCGGGCCAGCGCCTCCGGCAAGTTGAAGGTGATGTTCCCGATGATCTCCGGCCTGCAGGAATGGCGGCAGGCCAAAGAAATCCTGGCGCAAGCGCAGGCGGAGCTAAGGCAGGAAGGCGTCCCGTTCGACGAGAGCATGGAAGTCGGCATCATGGTCGAGATTCCTTCCGCGGCCGTGATGGCGGGCCAGTTCGCCCGGGAAGTGGACTTCTTCAGCATCGGGACGAACGACCTGGTCCAGTACACGCTGGCCGTGGACCGGATGAACGAGCACGTGGCGTACTTGTACGACTATTTCCATCCGGCCGTCCTTCAACTGATCCGCACCGTGATCGAAGCTTCGCACTCCGCCGGCAAATGGACGGGCATGTGCGGAGGTATGGCGGGCGATCCGCTGGCCGCGCCGCTTCTGCTCGGACTCGGACTGGACGAGTGGAGCATGGAGGCGGGCCGTCTCAGCCCGCTGAAGGAAGTGCTCGCCGGGCTGGACCGTCAGGAGTGCCGGGAGCTTGCGGAACGAGTGCTGCTTCTTGATACGCCTCAGGCGGTACGCCAAGCTCTTGAAGAGTTCCGCGCGGCTAAAGCTAAAGCTGTTTAAACTACGCGGGCAGATGGCAGAGTGACCGGAAAACGGACGCTGATGCGAAGGCTGAAAACGAAGCCGGTTAAGCGGGGAGCGGCCGTCTGCTCATGTTATCCGCGAAGAGGCATTTCCGCTTCGCGGGTTTTAAATTAAGCCGCTGATCAAGATATAGACAACAGGACACTCTCGGACAGAGAGCGGCAAAACAAACAACCCGGTTCCCAACGCTTGGGAACCGGGTTGTTTGTTTTGCGCCGGAAGGAGCCGCGCATCGGCGGTATGCTTTTGCGTGCTGCCGCATCTTTCTATGAGCAGCTGCGACAAGCGCACGAGAATGAGGCTTCCCGGAATCGGTTCTTCGCCCCCTATTGTGCCCGTAGGAGCCGCATCTGCGGCGTTTCGCGGAACTATGGCGCCGTCCCGAGCGTCGTCCCGAGGCCAGCGCGCGAGAGTGAGGCTGTCCCGCATCGGATTGCCCTGTTTAACGCGTGGAAGAGGGGCAACGGCAGCCGGAAACTCCGCCGGGCTGCGGCCCTCTCAACTCTCTTCGCCGCCCGGCAGCGGCTGCTACCCTTCCCGGTGCGCCGGACAATACAGCTTCATCAAACGGACGGTTTCCTCGTCCAGTTCTTTTCCGCGGTTTTGGAGTCCGGTCACAACGGCTTCGCGTTTCGCGCCTTTCATGTTCTGCCCGAATTTGAACTTGGCGGTCAGGTCGTCCACATCGATACGGATGACGGCGACGCCGCGGATTTGGCTGACGTAGCCGGGATTGTCCAGCGAGAAAGGCTCATAGCCTCCCTCGGGCTGGAGCTTTTCCATGAAGACGCCGAGCGCTTTGGCTTTCTCGTTCATATCTTCCACGAGGACGGCTTTGCCTTTTATCACGACCGACTTAAAAAAGGCCGTCGCCGGACACGCATACACGGGTTCCGTAAAATAGGAAGGAATAAGCGCATACTCCTTGGCTATAGCGAAAGTGACCAACGGATTCCGGTTCAAGTCCGAAATTTTCTCGCCGACTTTGCTGCCGTGGGCATAAATCCCGCCGTCCGCGTATACAAAGTTAAGAGCTTTTAAATTCGGATACCCGTCCTCGCCGGTCGTTCCCAGGATTCCGAACGTCATTTCGCTCATAAACTGCTCGATTTCATGCCATTCTTCCACGCCGAACTCTTTTCTTCTCAAAGTTTTCCACTCCCATTAGCGCCTGCCCGAGGCTGTTTTTATACATTTTAGCGGGCCGGTTGACTTTTCTGAAGAGCCACTTTACGCTATTTTTAGTGGACCAGTTGCAGCCAATAGCAAGCATGGGTTCATAGATAGATGTACGCGCGTTCAAAAATGAGTACAAAAATATTTTAGACAGCTATGCATTCACATGCAGCTACCCGACAGACGGCGCTCGCCGGGCTCAGGTTAAACTCTCCCCGGCAAGCCGACACAAAACCAGACATAATGGAGGTCGTTTTCCCATGTTAAAAGTCGCTCTGCTCAGTTTTTGGCACGTTCATGCCCTGGATTACGAGAAAGATGCCAAGGAGCATCCCGGCACACAAGTGACCGCGATCTGGGATGAAGATTCCGCCAGAGGCCGCAAAGAAGCGGAAGCACGCGGTATTGCTTATTACGAAAATCTCGATGAACTGCTCGCGAGCGATGATATCGACGGCGTTATCGTGACGACCCCGACTCATCTTCACCGGGACGTTATGACGGCTGCGGCCAAGGCCGGCAAACATATTTTTACGGAAAAAGTTGTCGCGTCCACGAAGAAAGAATGCGACGAGATTATGGACGCGGTCCGCGAGGCGGGAGTGGTCATGACGGTTTCGCTGCCAAGATTGAACGCTCCGTACACGCTGGCGATTCAGGACATTCTCGAACAGGAAGTCCTCGGAAAACTGACGCTGGTCCGCACGAGACTGTCCCATAACGGCGGGTTAAGCCGTGAAGAAGGGGGAGGCTGGCTTCCCGAGCGTTTCTTCGACATATCCGCTGCCCAGGGAGGGGCCATGATCGATCTCGGCTGCCATCCGATGTATCTGACCCGCTTGTTCCTGGGCATGCCGGAAAGCCTGACGGCGAATTACGGCAGCGTCACGGGGCGCTCCGCGGAAGATAACGCGGTAAGCGTACTGCGTTACCCGAGCGGCGCTCTGGGCATCGTGGAAGCGGGCTTTGTGAACAGCCATTCCCCGTTCGTGATTGAGATCCACGGCACGCAGGGCACTCTGCTGTACTCCCAGCATGACGACAAGCTTCTGCTGCGTACACGATCCCAGGAAGGGGAGGAGTGGCAGACGGTCACGAATCTCCCGCAGGCGAACCCTTCGGCTTTCGAGCAGTGGGTGGCGCATATCGAGTCCGGAACCCGGGCCGAGGAAAATCTGCTGCTGGCGGCGGACCTCACCCGCTTGATGGAAGCGTCCAATGCTTCGGCGGCGAGCGGCTGCGCCGTTAAGCTGTAGGCGGGTGCGGAGCATCTTCATAAGCCGCGGTTCCGCTCGTCGGGGACTGCCCGCCTTGAGATAATGGAGCGCGGTCCGCCTGCGGACTTGTTTGGGGACGCCGACGTAGGCTCTAGGCAGAACGGGAAGGAGCTTTCCGCAGCTTTTCGTCCTGATTGCACGTTTTGCCATTGCGGTACATAAGCACATACGGAAAGAAGTGGTTATCCGGCTTCTCCGTCAAATGGCCTTACAAGAAATGGTGTTATAAAAACCATATTCATGTAAGGTTATTTGATCGTGCGAAATGAAATCGCCATATACGTATTTATTTATAAATAAGGGACTATTTGGTTGCGTGCTATCTGAAGACTGGTGAATAAATTCGTCGTGCTCGTCAGGACGAAGAGATTCGACCGGCAATGTATACTCTTCGAGACGTTCCTAACCCCTTCCGCTAATGACAAAGTGAAACAAGTCAAAAGTCAAAAAGCCGAAAGGCAAGATCCCGTTTCCATAGATGCCGAAACCGGTTTTCCCGTATTTCTAGGAGCAGTTAAAAGCGAAAGACGACGAAGCTGCCCAGTTAGCTACAGCGTTAGAATTATACGTTAAGGGCAATTTGTCCGTGTTTTCCACTAAAACGAATATCAACATTAACAATCGCTTTGTTTGCTTTGATATTAAGGACCTGGGGAAGCAGCTTAAAACAATGGGGATGTTTATTGTTCTTGACTAAATATGGAACCGTATCACCTTGAATCGTAGCAAGGGACAAGGCTGACGATTCGCCAAGAGCAAGACCTTGCGTTGACTTCGAAAGGTTTCCGAAAAAAATAAGCCGCCAGACTTCTGAGTTCTGCGGCTTGAAACATTTATTTTATGTAAGCTGACTCTTTGATCCTATTCGAATCCTCGCCCAAACGAGGTCCGTCGACTTGTCCATTCAACCGCTACCGCTAATTTTCGCAGCTTTTGCACTGGCCCGAACGCAAGCTCCGGTGACAGCCCGCTAGTCCGCCGCACCTTCCGCCTTGGCTGTCACCGCCTCGGCTTTCGCTGCATTTCGCCTCAGCTGACGCTCGATACCGGCCCGGTCGATCTGGATCCAGTACTCGGCGATTTTGCCGTTTTCGACCCGGTACACCGCGCTCGCCAGCTCGATTACCGTCAGACCGGTCGGCGCATAGCCGTCGACTTCACCGATGTGCGTCCCCGTCTGCTTCCAGCGTACGTACACCCGATCGCCGGAGCCCAGCAGCTCCTGCACTTCCAGAGTGAAAGGGCCGTAGGCATCAAGCATTTCCCGCACGTGCTCCGCATAAACCTCGGGCGAGCGTTCTACCGTGACTTCCTGCTCCGACTGGACCTGGTGGGCGAATACTTTTCCGGCCATCAGATCGGGAGCCGCTTCCAGGTTTTTTCCTGATCGCACTTCTTCGAAAAAACGCTTTACTACTTCTTCCGCGCTTAAAGTCGTCATGATTTTTTCTCCGTTCTTCCGGGTTCGTTCATGTTCCCAAGTCCTGGCCTTCGACGGCGATTGACCGTCTCATCCGGCAATCAGGTCCATTTTGCCGCCCAGAGTTTCATTTCTTTTAAAATGTTGTGCAGATCCCGGCCTTTCGGCGTCAGTGTATATTCCACCGTAACCGGCACGGTCGCAAAGGCTTTCCGTTCGAGCACGCCCTGCTTCTCCAGATGGCGGAGAATATTCGTCAGGGCGGTAGGGCTGATCGAAGCGATGCTGCGCTGAAGCTCCCCGAAGCGTCTCGTTCCGTCGAAAAGCTCCCGGATCACAAGAAACGCCCATTTTCCGCCGATTACATCAAGCGTTTTTTCAATGGAGCATTCGATAACGCAGGGCTCCTTCGGAATATAGCTGCTTGCCGCCGGTTCCGACGGTATTTTCCCGGATCGAGCTGTCATGAAGGCGCTTCCCCTTTTCTAACAAAATAAGTCCCTCCACAAGGCCGGAGCCCTGCTAAACAAAAGTGTAGCAGCTACAATTTTATGGGTATGATCAAAAAAAGATCACTACTGTTCATCATATAGAAAGTATTTTATGATGGCAATGGGGGGCGGCTTGTCCGCTTCGCGAAAACAGATTGGGGAGGTTTATGGAACATGCACTATCGCAGACTCGGACGGTCGGGCTTGAAGGTCAGTGAGATTAGCCTCGGAAGCTGGCTTACTTATGGGGGCTACGTCGAACGTGACAATGCGGTTCAATCGATCCGTAAAGCTTACGATTTGGGCGTTAACTTTTTCGATACCGCAAACGTTTACAAGCAAGGGGAAGCCGAGAAGGTGGTCGGCGACACTTTGAAGGAATATCCGCGCGAATCCTACGTGCTTGCGACGAAAGCTTTCTGGCCCATGGGCGAAGGACCGAACGACAGGGGCCTTTCCCGCAAGCATATCATGGAACAGGCGCATGCCAGCCTGAAAAGACTCGGAACCGACTACGTCGACATTTACTACTGCCACCGGTACGATCCCGAGACGCCGCTGGAGGAAACGCTCCGCGCACTTGACGATCTCGTTACCCAAGGCAAAGTGCTTTACATAGGGGTAAGCGAATGGACAGCGGCTCAAATGGCGGATGCGCTCGGTCTGGCCGAGAGATATCTGCTGGACAAAATCGTCGTCAACCAGCCGGTTTACAATATGTTCAACCGCTACATCGAGAAAGATATCATCCCGCTCGGCGAAGAAAAAGGAATCGGTCAGGTCGTTTTCTCGCCCTTGGCACAGGGACTTCTGACCGGCAAATACAAGTCCGCGGACGACATCCCGGCCGACAGCCGCGCCGGCAAAGTGGAGACGATGCGCGGGGCCGTCACGGCGGAGAACATTGCCAAGGTGAAGGAGCTTGAAGGCATCGCCTCGGAGCTGGAGCTTACCGTGGGTCAACTGGCTCTCGCCTGGATTTTGCGCCAGCCGAACGTAGCCAGCGCCCTAGTAGGCGCAAGCCGTCCGGAGCAGGTGGAGCAGAACGTGAAAGCCAATGGCGTAAAGCTGGAGGCAGACGTGCTGGAGCGGATCGAGGCCGTTCTCTCGGGGAACGCGGCAGCCGGGAAGTAACAGATGCGGGGCGAAGGCCGGCCCGCCTTCATGACGAGCGGTGCGGCAGTGATACGGAGAGGGCCGTTTGGTTGCCCGGACCGGAGAAGAGCGCAGCAAACGCGATCCGGGAATGGAATGTCCGGTCGGACATTCCTTCGCTATCCTTTAGTGTACGCCTCCATGCCGCATGGGCATCCCGTATCCCGCATCTCTGAAGCAGTGACTATGGCTCGGCAGACTCTATGAACCAGATAAGCGCACAAAAACACCGGTCCCTGGAACCGGTGTTTTTGCTGTGCAGCCCGTCTACTGCGGGGAACGGAGGGCATTTTCCGCACGTTTCGCTTCCCGTGCGGGCTCCGCCGCCTTTCGTCCGTTGACGAAAGCGCAGACGGCGCCGAGAAGCAGAGCCAGACAGCTGATTTTAAACACGAGGCCGAAAGCGGCCGTCGTATGGGTATTCACCGCCGCCTGAAGCTGGGGGAGCAGGCCCTGCAGCTCCGCTTTGTCTTTGGCGAAGGCTTCCTTCACTCGCCCGGCCGCTTCGGGGGACGCGGCTTGGAGCTGTTCCCGCTCCTTGCGGTCCCACTGGTCGAGCAGGCCCTGCATCGCTCCTGAGGCACCTCCCGCAGCAGCCCCGCTGCTTCCGGCCTGCTGCTGCAGAGCTTCGGCAAGTCCCGCCTTGCTCTCCGCAGACAGAGCGCTGCTTGCGATCCGCTCCGTCAGCTCTGTTTTGGCGGAAGCCATCTCGGTCCGCATGGAATGGGACAGCAGGGAGACGAGAACGGCGACGCCGAGCGCGCTTCCGATCGTCCGGGCCATCGTTCCGATGCCCATGGCGATGGTCGTTTTTTCCGGCGGGGGAAGCAGGACGGTGGTTGCCGTCAAATTCGCGATCGCCATGCCGGTTCCCATACCCGCAATTGTCAGGCGCCAAATGTAATCCAGAGTCGTGGATTCCGTCGTGAGGCCCGCCAGCAGGTAGGTTCCAAGGGCAAGCAGGATCATTCCGGTGACCGAGAATATCCGCGGGCCCAGCTTGGCGGCGCCTTTGGCGGCAAGGACGGAGCAGATCATGGACGCAACGGCAAGGACGCTGATAATGAGTCCGGCGCGCAGCTCCGTCATGCCGATCACCTGCGTGAGGAAGAACGCGAGGATGAAGGTCGGGCCGGTCATGCCGATTCCGAGCAGGAACAGGCCGAGATTGCCGGACGGAAACCGTTTGATCTTGAAAAGGGAGAGCGGAAGCATCGGTTCTTTAACGCGGGATTCGATCCACAGAAACAGGAGGAGCGAAAGCAGAGCTGCCGCGAAGAGGGACACAATATAAGGAGAAGCCCAGCCTTTGTCGTTCGCCTGCATAAAAGCGAGCGTCAGGGTTAACGAGGCGGCCGAGACCGTCAGCATACCGCCCCAGTCGAGCTTTCGCGTAGCCGTCGGATCGTAAGATTCCGCCAGGGAGGAGGCGGCCAGAACGAGGGCCAGGGCGCCGAGCGGGATATTGATGTAGAAAATCCACTGCCAGTCGAGCTGGTACGAGAGCACTCCGCCCAGGGCGGGTCCGCTTGCGGCCGCAAGGCCGGCCAAAGCGCCGGTAATGCCCATCATGACGGCTTTCTTTTCGGGAGGGAACAGGGCCAGCAGCAGGGGGGCGACCAGAGGGGTGATCAATGCCGCGCCGATGCCTTGCAGAACACGGAAAAGGATGAGGGACGTGATAGAGCCTGCCATGCCGCACAGAAGGGAGCTCAAGGTGAAAAGGAATAAGCCGGTCATAAACGCTTTTTTACGGCCGAACTGGTCGGCAAGGCGGGAAGCGGCGAGCAGAAAAACGGCGAACGACAGGCTGTAGCCGTTCACGACCCAGGAAATGCCGGCGGTGTCCGCGCCGTAAAACTCGCTCATCCGGGGAAGCGCGACATTGACGATACTCGTGTCGAGAATCGCCATAAAAAAACCGAGCAGAAGGGTAATGATGGCGGGGATCTTGCGTGATTTTTGCATGAGTGGAATCCTCCAGAAACATAATTGACTGACTGTCAATCAGTCGATGAAAAGACTATATAACATTGACTGACTGACAGTCAATAGTTAAATTTAAAAGAAAGAGCCTCCTTCCCCGTTTAAGTTTAGAACAGGAAATCGGACAGGCAGGCATAAAGGCGGTGGAGAAGTTGGCACGTGTGACGAAAAGTCCGGAAGAACGCAAACAGGAGCTTTTATCCGCTGCGGACTCGCTGTTCCGTATGAAAGGATACGAACGGACGGCGGTTAGCGATATCGTTAAACAGGTCGGGGTCGCCCAAGGGACCTTTTATTATTATTTCAAGTCAAAAGACGAGCTGGCGGACGCGATGATCCGGCGCATGCTGGACGACCATATGGGGCTTATTTCAACGATTGCGGAAGATCCGGAGTTGTCCGGCCGGGAGAAGATTGTCAAGATCATGAAGGAAGATTTCGTGAAGCGGGGAGAAAATCTGGACAATCTGGAATATATGCATCATGAGAGCAATGCGCTTCTTCATCAAAAAATGCTCGTGGAATCCGTCAAGGCTTACACGCCTTTCTTTACGGGCATTATCGAGCAGGGCATCCGGGAGGGGAGTTTCCATACGAGCCACCCTCGGGAAGTGGTCGAGTTTTTTATGGTCGGCCTGTTTTTCCTCTACGATCCCGGTATTTTCGCCTGGACGGTGGAAGAAGTGGTCACGAAGCTTCAAGCGATCGGTGAAATTTTGGAAAAGCTGCTCGGAGCGGAAAAAGATTCGCTCGATATCTGGAAGGAGCTGCCGGATATGCCGGCCATTATCCAGAAGGCGCTCGAATCCGAGAAAGCGTCGCGGGGAAGAAGTCCACGGTCCCGGTCTTGAAAAATAACCTGAAGCTGCCTCGCTGCAAGCATAGCGATGCGACCCGCAGCGCGAAGAAGCCAGTCCGGAACTTGCCGGACTGGCTTCTTGTTTGCCGGGACAACCCCGGCGGATTATTCTTCGAACAATTTGGCGAGATTCTCCGCGAACGGCGCGCGGACGATCCCTTTCTCCGTAATGATCGCCGTCACGTATTCGTTCGGCGTCACGTCGAAAGCGGGATTGTACACCTTGACGCCCTGCGGGGCGGTACGCTTGCCGAAGCCCTGCGTGATCTCTTCCTCGCCGCGCTCCTCGATCGGAATATCTTCCCCTGTCGGCGTGCTGAGGTCGATCGTGGACATCGGGCATGCCACGTAGAACGGGATGCCGTGGGCTTTGGCCAGCACGGCCACGCTGTACGTGCCGATCTTGTTGGCCACGTCGCCGTTGGCGGCCACGCGGTCGGTGCCGACGATGACGGCCTGCACCCAGTTCTTCTTCATGACGGCGCCGGCCATATTGTCGCAGATCAGCGTCACATCGACGCCGGCCTGCTGAAGCTCAAACGCCGTCAGGCGCGCGCCCTGCAGGACAGGTCGCGTCTCGTCGGCGTACACCTTCAGCGCGATGCCCTTCTCCTGGGCCAGGTAGAACGGCGCCAGCGCAGTACCGTACTTCGCCGTCGCAAGTCCGCCGGCGTTGCAGTGGGTGAGGACGCCCATGCCGTCCTCGAACAGCTCCAGGGCGAATTCGCCGATGCGGCGGTTCGTTTCTTCATCCTCGGCCTGAATCAGGATGGCCTCGGTGAGAACCGCCTGCTTCATTTCGCCGTGCGAAATGTCCATCTCGACAAGCTTCTGCGTCAGCCGCTTGAGCCGGTCGAGCGCCCAGAACAGATTGACGGCGGTCGGGCGCGAGGTGGCGAGATAGTCCGCCTGCTTGGCGACTTCACCCGCCAGGCGGCGCCGGTTCGCTTCGCGCGAGATGGCCTCGTCTTCTTCGGCGTCACGGATGCCGAGGAAGACCCCGTAGGCCGCCGCGATACCGATTGCGGGCGCCCCGCGGACCTTCAGGTGGCGGATGGCTTCCCACACCTCGTGGGGCGTTTCCAGCGGCAGGTAGACGATTTCCTCGGGAAGCAGCCGCTGATCGAGAAGATCCAGCCGCTCTCCGTTCCAGCGGACGGACTGGACCCAGCCGCGCTGGCCTTGGCTTTGTACTTCGTTTCCGTTTGCAGTCATTAGCGGACACCCTCCTTCGCGGCGGTAGCCTCGCGGGCAGCCGCAATCAGTTCGTCGATCGAGCTTGCCTGACGGCCCCGTTTAATCAGGGTCGTGCCGATTGCCAGCGCAAGCCGCTGCGCCCGCTCGCGTGCCGCGGCATCTTCGATTCCGTCGATGTCGGCCACGTGCGAGAGGCCGTAGATACGGCGGACCATTTTGCAGCCGGCGAATCCGAATGTCTCCTGAAGAACGCGGTTCATGTACCAGTCCTGGTAGGCGGGGGTTTCGGACATCGGATCTACGGTTTCGTTGTCCCACAGGGAGCGGAATTCCCGCTCGAATACCGTCCACACTTCTTTGACGGTTTCCAGGAGGTACTCCCGGTATTCCGTTCGCTCGGCATCGCCTGCGCTCCAGCCTTCCTGTCCTGCGTAATTCAGCAGCAGATTGGCCAGGACCGCACCAATATCGAAGCCCATCGGCCCGTAGTAGGCGAATTCGGGGTCGATCACTTTCGTGGAATCTTCTTTGATGAAAATACTTCCCGTATGCAGATCGCCGTGAAGCAGAGCCTCGGCACGCGTCAGGAACGTATTGCGCAGAATGGCGACTTCCAGATGAAGCTCGCGGTCCTGCCAGATCGCCTGAACGGCATCTTTCAAATGATCTTCGATGCTGTTATTTTCCGAATCGCGGTAAGGGTCGTCGAAAATAAGATCCTCCGTGATTTTGCAGAGCTCCGGATTAATAAAGCGGCCGACCCGCAGCTTCTTCTCCTGCTGGTTCATTCCGAGATCCGACGAGAAAAACAGCGTGCGGGCCATAAACCGACCGATATGTTTCGCGAAGAGCGGGTATTTGTTTTTCTCGATCAAGCCCTTGCGCATGATGACGTGGTCGCCCAAATCTTCCATGACCGTCAGCGCAAGCTCCTTCTCATATGCGAATACGTGAGGAACGAGGTCCGGGCACAAGGAACCCTGGAGCTGCAGGGCTTCGCTTTCGATCCGTGCGCGGTCCAGCGTTAGCGGCCACGATTCTCCTACGACTTTCGCGTAAGGCAGAGCCTGCTTCAGGATCAGGCTGCGTCCGGACTTTTCATCCGAAATGTGAAAAACAAGATTAAGATTGCCGTCCCCGATTTCACGGCTTGTCAGCACCGCGTCGGGCGCGAAAATGTTCGGCAGTCCTTTGGCATATGCAATCGCTTCCGCTTCCGTCAGCGCATAGTAAGTCGTAGTCATTGTGCGTTCCTCCTGAGAAAGAATTAATAAGTGGCGGCTTGTACCGGGTTGTCCGTTAATTCCGACTTAAATACTAGTATAAAGGAAAACACCCCTGCATGAAACACAATTTTTAGGGCTCCGGTCCCTGGACACGGCTTACATAAAACGACTCCGTTCAGCCTACACTACCGGAAGATATCCCACATCAGGAGGTACGTCATGTCGATTGCGATCCGTTCCGCCCACAAAGTATTGAACAAACAGGTAGCCAACTGGACCGTGCTTTACATCAAGCTCCACAATTATCATTGGTATGTAAAAGGAGATCAATTCTTCACCCTTCACGTGAAGTTCGAAGAATTGTACACCGAAGCGGCAGGCTATGTCGACGAGCTGGCGGAGCGTCTGCTCTCCATCGGGGGCAAGCCCGTCGCCACGCTCAAAGAATGCCTGGAATTGTCCGACATCGGGGAGGCCGCGGGCAGCGAGAAGCCGGATACGATGGTGCGCGCCCTGCTGGCCGATTTCGAAACCGTCATAAACGAATGCAAAACGGGCATGAAAGAAGCCGAGGAAGCCGGAGACGAAGGAACCGCCGATATGCTGCTCGGCATTACGCAGTCCCTGGAGAAGCACCGCTGGATGCTCGGTTCTTTCCTGAACGGCTGACGAAAGCGGGCGGTGTGAACCTGCTGACCGCAGCCGCTGTCCTATGCTTTGCGGTCCGGGCAAACACCGGTTACGGATGCCGGCCGGCGGCCTCTAACGAGGTGCGCCGGTTTTTTGCGGTTGCCTTTGCGAAAAATTTACTGTCGTTTTAACGCAATTTTTGCCGGACGGGTTTGGCATTTTCGGAAAAGGCCTACTATAATAAGAGGGAGTGAGCCGAATAACGGGCAAGAGAGGTGTAAACGGTGATACATTCCCAAATGGCATTGAAAGAATGGGCTTCGGCGGTACAGGCTTTGGAGCAGGGCGAGCAGATTCTCATCATGCGCAAAGGCGGCATTCGTGAAGAAACGCGGGATTTCCGCGTCGTTTCCGATGCCTTTTACCTGTATCCGACCTACGAGCATCAGAAGCCGCATCTCATAAAGGATTCAGCTCAGCCGGGGCTCCGGCAGACGCTGGACGGCTGGAATCCGGACGACAGGCAGGTGACGATTTCTTCCTGGGCCGAACTGGTCCGCGACATTGAAGTCAGCGACGGGGAGACGCTGGAGAAGCTGCAGCCTTTTCATATCTGGACCGAGACCTTCGCGGAGGAAAGACTGAAGTGGAAGCGCAAGCAGCCCCTTCATGTTATGCTGCTCCGTGTGTATAAGCTGGACAAGCCGGTTACCCTGGACGTCGACCCTTCCTACGAAGGCTGCAAGTCCTGGATCGAACTCCAGGGAGAGCTGGAGTCCGCGGGCAGAACACCGGTGCTTAGCGACGAATCGTTCCGGGCGGCAGTGGACAGGATCGAGAAAGCACTGACGGACGGAGCGCCGGTCACAGGGGCCTAATTTCGCGGGACTCGTTATTATACGTCCGGCCAACCGATGCAGCTTGAATAGGCTGCCGGGGGCAGGACGAAGAATGTCAAACCCAGGATTGAACAGGAGTTGTTCGAGCTGGATTCTTTTTGCGGCAAGCCGGGTATTCTGGAAAGAATTACATAGTTTTATTCGCCGCACAATGAAAAAGCTCATATGACGGCGTTTAAAGACGATAGACAGGGGAAAATGCCCTTTCTTGATTTAAGCAGGCGGCATAGACTATGATGAAGCTATTGAGAATCATTGAGAATCATATTAGAATGATTATAAAGTGAAATTCATTGAAAAGTTGGAGGGTTAATTCACTATGGCAAACGCACCCGTATTCACAATAGAGGGTCTTAAGGCACAAATCGAAGGCAAAGAGATCCTGAAAGGCTTAAGCCTTGAAGTTAAAGGCGGAGAAATCCACGCCGTCATGGGACCTAACGGTACCGGTAAAAGTACGCTGGCTTCCACGATTATGGGCCACCCCAAATATGAAGTGACCGAAGGCTCCATCAGCCTGGACGGCGAAGACGTACTGGAAATGGCCGTCGACGAAAGAGCGCGCGCAGGCCTGTTCCTGGCTATGCAGTATCCGAGCGAAATCGCCGGCGTAACGAATGCCGACTTCCTCCGCAGCGCGATCAACGCGCGCCGTGAAGAAGGCAGCGAAATTTCCCTGATCAAATTTATCCGCCAGATGGAAAGCAAAATGAAAGAACTCGAAATGAATCCGGAATTCATGCACCGTTACCTGAACGAAGGTTTCTCCGGCGGCGAGAAGAAGCGGAATGAAATTCTGCAAATGCTGATGCTCGATCCGCGCATCGCTATTCTTGATGAGATCGACTCCGGTCTCGATATCGACGCCCTTCGCATCGTCGCTGCAGGCGTTAACGCTATGCGCAGCGAAGACCGCGGCTTCCTGATCATTACCCACTACCAGCGCCTGCTGGATTACGTAACGCCTGACTTCGTACACGTGATGATGCAGGGCAGAATCGTCAAATCCGGCGGTCCCGAGCTGGCACAGCGTCTGGAGAAAGACGGCTATGACTGGATTAAAGAAGAGCTGGGCATCGTCGACGAAACAGTCGGTAATGACGACGAGCAAGAATTCCAAGTTCCTATGAACACAACTGCACCGAAATATAACTAATGGCCTGGGCTATATATTAGGAGGAAATAGATATGACGACACAAACCATTCTTCCCGTTGATTCCCAAGCCGTCGCCCAAGCGTCGAAAGCCAGACAGGAGCCGGAGTGGTTGACCGATCTGCGCGTGCAGGCGGCAAATCTGGCGGGATCTTTGGAACTGCCTAAATTGGAAAAAACGAGATTGGACCGGTGGGACCTGAGCTCTTTCGGTACGTACCGCGAGCCTCAAGCCCTTGCTTCCGTCAGCGAGCTGCCGGAGCAGGTTAAAACACTCGTCGGAGATACGAACATTATCGTACAACGGAACTCCGGGGCCGTTTACCGGGCTCTGTCCGAAGAACTTGCCGGCCGCGGCGTTATCTTTACGGATCTTGAAACCGCGGTACGCGAACACGGCGATCTGGTCCGGCCGTACCTCGGCAAAGCGGTTGAAGCGGGCGAAAACCTGCTGACGGCCGTACATGCGGCAACGTGGAGCGGCGGCGTATTCCTTTACGTTCCGAAGAACGTAAACGTGGAAATCCCGCTGCAGGCCTTGTTCCTGTCCGATGATTCGGCAGCGAGCTTCTCGCCGCACATCCTGATCGTAGCGGATACGAACAGCTCCGTCACTTACGTGGAGAACTTTACTTCGATCGGTACCGGCGCCTCGCTAGTACAAAACGGGGTAACCGAAGTATTCGTGAAGCCGGGCGCGAACGTTCAATTCGCTTCGGTCCACAACCTGACGGAAGGCGTTACGGACCTGACTTACCGCCGCGCCGTTGTAGAGAACGACGGACGCGTGAACTGGGTCGTCGGCGAAATGAACCAGGGCAACTCCATGTCGGATACGACTTCGATTCTGAAGGGCAACGGCTCTTACTCGGATGCGAAAGTCATCTGCGTGGGAACGAACGATCAGAAGCTGAACCTGACGACACGTGCGGTTCACTTCGGTCTGAACTCCAACAGCGACATGATTACGCGTGCCGTTATGAGAGACCAGGCTACTGCCATCATCAATGGCATCACGAAGATCGAGAAAGGCGCAACGGGCGCCAACGGCCAGCAGACGGAGCGCGTGCTCATGCTCAGCCCGAAAGCCCGCGGTGACGCGAATCCGATTCTTTTGATCGACGAAGATGACGTAAAAGCCGGTCACGCGGCGAGCGTGGGTCAAGTAAACCAGGACCAGGTTTACTACATGATGTCTCGCGGGATTTCCCGTGAGGAAGCCACTCGTCTCCTGATTTACGGCTTCCTGGCTCCGGTCGTATCGGAGATTCCGATCGCCAAGCTGGAAGAGCAGCTGCAAACTATGGTAGAGAGGAAGCTGGGGCAATGAAACCTTCGGAGATACGCGAACTGTTCCCCATTTTGAATCAGGAAGTGAACGGGCATCCGCTCGTTTATCTGGATAGCTCCGCGACTTCCCAGAAGCCGGTCCAAGTCATCGAGGCCCTGAAAAAGTATTACGAATGGGACAATTCGAACGTACACCGAGGCGTCCACACCCTGGGGTCCCGTGCCACAGACGCTTACGAAGGAGCGCGTGCGAAGGTTGTCCGTTTCATTAACGCCCGCTCCGAGCAGGAAATTATTTTCACCCGCGGCACGACGACAGCGATCAACCTGGTTGCCGGCTCGTATGCCCGCTCCATCTGCGGGGAAGGCGACGAAATCGTCATCACCCCGATGGAACATCACAGCAATCTTATTCCATGGCAGCAGGTCGCGAAGGCGACCGGCGCCACGCTCAAATATATCCCGCTTCAACCGGACGGTTCCATCGCCCTTGAAGATGTGGAGACTACCATTACGGACCGCACGAAATTCGTATCGGTCGTTCATCTTTCCAACGTCCTGGGTGTCCTTAACCCGGTGAAAGCCATCGCCGAAATCGCTCACCGTCATGGTGCCAAGATGATGGTCGACGGTGCGCAGAGCGCTCCTCACCTGAAGGTGGATGTGCAGGATTTGGATTGCGACTTCTTCGCTTTCTCGGGCCACAAGATGTGTGGACCGACCGGAATCGGGGTATTGTATGGGAAGAAGGAGCTGCTTGAAGCGATGGAGCCGATCGAATTCGGCGGTGAAATGATCGACCATGTGGATCTTTACGATTCCACGTGGAAGGAACTCCCTTGGAAATTCGAAGGGGGAACGCCGATCATCGCCGGTGCCGTCGGTCTTGGAGCGGCTATCGACTTCCTGGAGGAGATCGGTCTCGACGCGATCGCCGACCACGATGCCAGCTTGACTGCCTATGCGCTGGAGCGTATGCTTGAAGTTGAAGGTCTGAATGTTTACGGTCCGAGAAATAACCGCGTCGGGCTTGTCACCTTTAATCTCGGTGACGTTCATCCACACGACGTGGCCACGGTGCTGGACGCCGAAGGAATCGCCGTTCGTGCCGGTCACCACTGCTGCCAGCCGCTGATGCGCTGGCTGGAACAATCGGCTACGGCACGCGCCAGCTTTTATTTATACAATACTGAAGATGACATCGACCGACTCGTCCAGGGCTTACTAAAAACAAAGGAGTATTTCGGTCATGCAATTGGATGATTTATACCGCAGAGTCATCATGGATCATTATAAAACGCCGAGAAACCGCGGGTCGTTCGACGATAATGAATCGGTTTCGATCAACTTGAACAACCCTACGTGCGGGGACCGGATCACTTTGCAGATGCAGGTAGAAGACGGAAAAGTCAAAGCCGCCAAGTATGTGGGAGAGGGATGCTCGATTTCGATGTCCTCGGCTTCGATGATGACGGATGCCGTCAAAGGCAAAACGCTCGAAGAAGCGCTCGAAATGGCAGAGAATTTCTCCAAGCTGATGAAGGGCGAAGACGTTGAATTTGAATACGAAGATATAGAGGCTTTGTCCGGCGTGAACAAGTTTCCGGCCCGTATTAAATGCGCCACACTCGCGTGGAACGCGCTCCGCAAGGGAATCGAACAGACGAAGCAGCCATAATTCACTGAATTAAAGGAGGTTGGTACGATGGCTAAGCAAATGCCAGAAATGGAAGAGTACAAATATGGCTTTCGGGACGAGCACAAGTCTATTTTCCAATCGGGAAAAGGACTGAACGCCGAGATCGTGACCGAAATTTCCAGAATGAAAGGCGAGCCCGAGTGGATGCTCGAGTTCCGCCTGAAATCGCTGGAACAGTTCTTCAGCATGCCGATGCCGCGCTGGGGCGGTGACCTGGATGACCTCGATTTCAACGAGATCCAGTACTATGTCAAGCCGTCCGAGAAGCAGGGCAAGACGTGGGAAGAGGTTCCGACCGAAATTAAGGAAACGTTCGACAAGCTCGGTATTCCGGAGGCTGAACAGAAGTTCCTTGCCGGCGTATCCGCTCAGTACGAGTCCGAAGTCGTTTACCACAGCATGCAGAAGGAACTTGAAGATCAAGGTGTGATCTTCATGGACACGGACAGCGCGCTGCGTGAATACCCGGAATTGTTCCGTGAATATTTCGGAACCGTCATTCCTCCGACCGACAACAAGTTCGCCGCGCTGAACAGCGCTGTATGGTCCGGCGGAAGCTTCATTTACGTACCGAAAGGCGTAAAATGCGAAGTTCCGCTTCAAGCGTATTTCCGTATCAACTCGGAAAATATGGGACAGTTCGAGCGTACCCTGATCATCACGGACGAAGACAGCTTCGTTCACTATGTAGAAGGCTGTACCGCTCCGGTATACAGCACGAACTCGCTTCACAGCGCGGTCGTTGAAATCGTATGCCGCAAAAACTCCCGTGCCCGCTACACCACCATCCAGAACTGGGCGCCGAACATCTACAACCTCGTTACCAAGCGTGCCGTCGCTGAAGAAGGCGCGAACATGGAATGGGTAGATGGCAACATCGGCTCCAAGCTGACGATGAAATACCCGGCTGTCGTGCTTAAAGGCCGCGGCGCCAAAGGCTCCGTTCTGTCCATTGCCGTTGCAGGCAAAGGCCAGCATCAGGATGCCGGTGCGAAAATGATCCACCTTGCTCCGGATACCACTTCGACGATCATTTCGAAGTCGATCTCCAAGCACGGCGGTAAAGTAACGTACCGCGGACTCGCTTCCTTCGGCCGCAACTCCTCAGGCGCGAAATCCAACATCAAGTGCGACACGCTGATTATGGATAAACAATCCACGTCCGACACGATTCCGTACAACGAAATCATGAACGACAACATCACGCTGGAGCACGAAGCGACCGTTTCGAAAGTATCCGAAGATCAGCTCTTCTATCTGATGAGCCGCGGTCTGTCGGAAGGCGAAGCGACGCAAATGATCGTAATGGGCTTTATCGAGCCGTTCACGAAAGAACTTCCGATGGAGTATGCGGTCGAAATGAACCGTCTCATCAAGTTCGAGATGGAAGGTTCCATCGGTTAATCCTTGTCCCTAATCAAACAGACGTGTCCGAATTTATTCGGGCACGTTTTTTTGTATAAAAAAACAAACGCGGTTAAAACCTAATGCTGCTTCCCAGTGATTATTCCAAACGTCAGGGGAAAGAAAAAATGTAGGGGCGGGCTGTCGCAATACTAAAATAACCAAGAACCTCAAGGAGGAAACAAAGTGGCAAGCAAATTGATTATTAAACTGATTCTGAACGGGGTTATTGTGGTACCTTTGCTGTTGACTTTTACGGAAGCGAGTATTGCGTCGGCGCTCTTAACGGCGGTTTTGTTATCGCTCGTGGCTTTTGTAATCGGAGACCAACTGATTCTGAGGGTTTCCAATAACATGATTGCGACGATTTGTGACGCCACCCTGGCTTTTGTGTTTTTACGGCTGGCGGCTTATGCTGCGGACTGGTCGCTTTCCACGGGCGAGCTGCTGACCATTGTCCTTGTGCTTGGCGTGATCGAGGCTATGTATCATCGGATGCTCCGGGAACTGCCGGCTAGATAGGAAGAGGTGCATCCCTTCGGAGTAGGATGACGATGCAATCTTAAACCCTCCAGGGCAGGTTTCCGACTTCAGAGGCTCATCCGTCTAATTTAATTCCTGCGGGCGAAGCCTGCATTTAGATCGGAGTTTCCTTTCTCAATAAAAAGAGTCAAGCCAAAAAGCCCGGACCGCTGTTAAGGCAGCCGCAGGCCGACTCTTATCGTGGGATCGACCGCAAGCGGAACCAAGGCGCTGGCAAGCCAAACCCCCGCGATCAGAAACGAGAAAAGGGAGAGGATAAGCCCTGCGGACCGCCCGTGAGAGCGCCTGGCGACAAGGCCCGAGCCGAAGGCGGTGAGTCCGAGGATAATGCCCAGGGGAAGCGTAACGACCAGCAGGTTAAAAAGGATGGCCAAAATGCCGCAAAGCTCCGCCAAGACAGCTGAAGTTTTTCTCCGCTTTACGGGAGGCGGGGTGTAATCGGAAGAAAAAGAGGGAAGCTCGGGGTCTCGCAAGGGTTCGCTCTCTTCATTGTTTACGGTCGTACCTTCCCATTGTGGATCAGGCTGGCGATTTATCGTTACAAACGGCTGTTCTTTGTCTTTGTCGTAGGTCAAGCTGTATTCGCCTCCTTGAGGAAGGATTGGGTTGTCGTATTCACTACAGCCAGATTTGGCATAACCGGTTATGGGTGGATAGACGGATCGTGTGCCGATACGGTCATTGTAGCACAAAACAGCCGCGCAATCCCAAAGGGAGAGGCGGCTGTTGTATTTTGCAGGATTAGAAATGAAGCGCTTACTAGATCGTGATGGATTGAATCTCCAGATCGGACCGCTGTGTAAGGTCGACGAACGTATCTCCGGCATCATCAATCTGAATTAGGGGGCGGAAATAATCGTTCGGAAAGGTCATGACGATTGTGCCGGACTGGCCGTTGGATAAGGTGGCTTTCTTGCCGATAAAGTTTGGGACCATGTTGGCGATAAAAACATGAACCGCTTGAGGATCAAGCTCACCGAAGCTCATTTTGTGAAGCTCCTTCAGGACGTAAAGCAGATCCCGCTTGGCCTGGTAAGACCGGTTATTGATCATGGCGCTGTATACGTCGGCTACGGCAACGATTTTTGCGGCGGGATGAATCGCTTCGGAAGTTTTACCCAGCGGATATCCGGAGCCGTTGAGCCGTTCGTGATGCTGCAGGGCGACAAGCGCCGCCAGGTCGTCATGAATCGAATTGCGAATAATTTCATATCCGTAAACGGTATGCTTTCTCATCTCGGCATACTCTTCTTCCGTAAGCTTGCCCGGTTTCTGCAGCACGTCAAAACTGATGCGGCATTTTCCGATATCGTGAAGATAGCCGGCTTTGCCGATTTCCTTGGCTTCCTCTTCGGGTTTGCCCAGCCAGATCGCAATAAAATAAGAAATAAGGCCGACCTGTACGCTGTGCTGGTATGTATAATCGTCGCGGCTGTCCAGGCAGAGCAGCAGGTTCACGACATCTTTTTCTTCCCGCACACTGGAGATGAGGGGACTGTAGTACTGCTCGACGGTCGAGTCGGAAAGCTTGCCGGTCCGGACCGCGCTTTCGAATAAGTCCTTGATGCCGCCGATAGCGGAGTGGAACGATTCCTCCTGACGCAAAAGCTCCGAGGATGCAGCGGTTTGCAAATGAGCTTCGCTGCCGGGCTGAGGACGGTCTTCGATGTCCACATATTCGATCTGATGCTTGTTCAGTTTCAAAATATCAAACTCGTCCACTTTCGTATCGGCCGATAAAATGTTCAATCCGATTGAATTGAACGTATCGCGGGTTAGACGGTCACCCACCTGCAGATCTGTTATATGAATTCTCATTGAATTCATTCACCTTTTCCCATACCCAATTTTTCTCATTCACCTTCATATTAGCAGGAGGGTAAACAGGCTTGCAATGAAACATTTTCCATTTATCGGAATAAGGCTGTCAGATTTGATCAATTCTTTATAAAGAAAATTAAAACTTGATCAAGCCGCTAGAAGACGGGCAAAATAAGCGGAAAAAGGGGAGGAATTGTGCCGTAAACGGGAAGGAGGGTGCACGTTTTATTATGGATAGCGTGCGAGTGCGGGTACCCGGATATTCCTTTCTCATAAAGCTATACCGACATGTGTCTGATCTAAAAAAAACGGACCTTATCCTTCGATAAGGTCCGCAGCATCGCGTGCAGATTACATGCCGATGTACCGGCTGTATAAAGTTTTGGCGGCGGCGGGATCGGTGACGCCCTGTACAAGCACGCGTCCGTCGGGAAACAGGACAAGTGTAATTTCATCCGAAGGACGGAAGCGGAGCAAAAATTTGTTGCGGCTTACGTAACCGAGGGGAGCAAGACGCCGTTCCCAGTGCTCCAGAGAAAATTCCGCGGACTGGACGGGATGAATTTGGACGGAATCTCTTCCGCACAACGTCTGGATCGTTTCCCCTTCGATATCCGCGTCGAGATACTCGAACGTATGACGGGCGCAGGCGGGACAGTCCGCTTTGCGGGCTCCCGCAACATCCACGGACGTATAGTGGTTGTACCACAAATCCCACTGCTGCATGCGGCGGTTGAGATGCTCCGTATCCCCGATCAGGATTTTCATCGCCTCGGTTGCCTGGTAGGAGGCGACCATATGAATGATCGGGCCGATGACGCCGGCGGTGTCGCATGTATCGGCGGTGCCGTGCGCCGGCGCGGAGCCGAACAGGCAGCGCAGACAAGGCGTCTCGCCGGGCAGAATGGCGAGCGAGACGCCGCGCGAAGCGACGGCGCCGCCGTACAGCCACGGAATGCCGTGCTTGACGCTGACATCGTTGATCAGAAACCGGACGGAAAAGTTATCCGTCCCGTCCAGAATCAGATCAACGGCGGTCAGCAGCTCTTCGGCATTCAAGGGATTCAAGTCGGCGACATGGGCTTCGATGCCGACGAGTGAGTTCACCAGCCGCAGCTTCGCGGCAGCGGCTGAAGCTTTGGGCTGCGCCTGGCGGGCGTCTTCTTCGTCATAGAGCATCTGCCTCTGCAGATTGCTCTCTTCGACGAAGTCGCGGTCGATCAGGCGCACGAAGCCGACACCGGCGCGAACCATGTGGTTCGCGAGGACGGTGCCGAGCGCGCCGAGGCCGACGATGGCGACCCGCGCGCGGCCGAGCGCCCGCTGGCCGTTCTCGCCGACGGGCTTGAAGAGCACGTGCCGGGAATAGCGGGCCGGCACTTCGGCTTCGCCGGCGGCTGTGCTTGTCTGCGCCGCCTGCACGGCTGCGGGATGCTGCGCGGCTGGTTCGTCGGTGGCCTGCACGGCCGCTTCGCCGGAGGACGGCACGGCTCCGGCTTGTGATGCGCCGGTCTGCCTCGCCGTGCCGGGCATCGCCGACGGTTCGGCAGCCTGGTCGGCTCCTCCTCCCGATGAAGGGGAGGAAGCCGCGGACGGCAACTCGTCCGCTGGCGGATAGGGGTGGAGGCTGCTCATAGGTTTGCTCCTTCCGGGCTTGTTTTTGTAAGTAATTTGCCGGGCATTATGGTGATTCGCCGCAGTCTTACGGTTACCGCTCCCCGCCTTCCGGGAGGTCGAGCGGATTCCACTCGCGCCCGCCGGAAGGCGAAACGTAGCCTTTCCAATCGGAGCCGTCTTCGCCGACTTCTTTTTTCCAGACGGGCAGGATCTGCTTCACCCGTTCAATGGCATAGCGGCTTGCCTCGTAGCAGTCCGCACGGTGCGGTGTGGAAACGGCGATGACCAGACTGCTTTCGCCGATTCCGACGGGACCCAGCCGGTGCGTCATTGCGCAGCGGCAACCGGGCCAGCGGGCTGCCATCTCGGCGCCGATAGTTTCCATGACGGAGACGGCCATCGGTTCGTAGGCTTCGTACTCGAGCAGGACGGTGCGGACTCCGTGCGTATGCTCGCGGGTAGTGCCGATAAACGCGAGTGTCGCTCCGCAGTCGGGATGGGTAACCTTATGTAGAACCTCGCCAGGCTCGATGGGATCTCGCGTGAGTACGTAGCGGGCGTCTTCGGACGCTTCGTCTCCCGCTTCCGGCTCTTCGCCGCTTCCTCCCGAGACGGGAGGAATGAGAGCGAGTTCGTCGGTCTCGGCTACAAGCTCATCCGGAGCGGCATAAGCATGATTTTTAGCCAGAAAGCAGTGGGTGAGAAGAGAACGGGCACCGGGAAATTGCCCGCCTATTTCGTCCAAAAGATCCTGAACGGTTACGGATTTTTCACCGGAGTCCCGGGACAGCGTTATATCAATGGAAGGGCGGCCGAGCTCATCGGCCAAGCCCGCAAAAAGGCGGATATGAAACGTCATGAGGGCTTCTCTCCTGAAAGTTGCGTTTTCAACTAGCATATCATATCCTAAAACGAAAAGGATATATTGAGGCTGTCCGGCAACCGGGCTCCTTACATAATGAAGCAAAGTACGGCATACGTAATAGAGACAGGCTTTACAGCGGAGGTGAAATCATGCCCGAAAAGCAGCAGAAGCATCAGACGTTAGTAATTCTTCATACGAACGACCTGCACAGTCATTTTGAACAAATGCCCAAAATTGCGACCTGCTTCAAAGAGCTTAGACGCCGCCACGAAGGGGATGAGATCCTGACGCTGGATATTGGCGACCATCTGGACCGGATGCGGCTCGAGACCGAAGGGACGGGCGGTGCCGCCAATATCGAAATCATGAATGCAACGGGATACGAAGCGATGGTCCCGGGCAATAACGAAGGCTTGACCTACGCTCCGGATGCGCTTCGGAGCCTTTTTGAAACGAAAGCGGAATTTCCCGTTATCGGAAGCAACATTCTCGATGCGGACACGGGGAAGGTTCCGGCTTGGATGGTTCCGTATCATATCGTGCGCAAAGGAGACATCACCGTTGGTTTAATCGGCCTGACGGCGGCTTTTACGGACTATTACGAGCTGCTCGGCTGGGATGTCCGGGAGCCCGTCAAAGCTGCGGCCTACTGGGTGGAGAAGCTCCGGCCGCAGGTCGACATCGTGATCGTCATGTCCCACCTCGGCCTCCGTTACGATGAACGGATGGCCGCGGAAATCGAAGGCATCGACGTCATTCTCGGCGCCCACACCCACCATCTGCTGGAACAGCCGCTGCGCATCCGCGGCACGCTGGTCTGCGCCGCAGGCAAATACGGCCAGTATGCGGGAGAGGTGGAGATCGCCTACAACGTGCGGGAGCGGCGTATCGACCGGCTTGCGGGCCGTGTTCACGCCGTATCCGGCTGGGAGGACGACGCCGGGATCGCGGAAATTCTCGCCCGCAATGCGGAGCTGGGCCGGCGCGCTCTCGATATTCCGGTAACGGATCTGGCGGAGCCTCTGGAGCTTGACTGGTACGGCGAGTCACCGCTCGGAAACCTGCTCGCTTCCGGTTTGCGCCGGTGGATGAAGGCGGAGATCGGACTCGTCAACGCCGGCCAGCTGCTGCGCGGGCTTGCGAGAGGGCCCGTCACGCTGGGCCGCCTCTTGGCCGTCTGTCCCGGCCCGATCAATCCCTGCCGGGTCAAGCTGACAGGCGGCCGCCTGCTTCAGGCGCTGGAGGAATCCCTTCTGCCGGAATTCCAGAGCAAGCCGATCCGGGGCTTCGGCTTCCGTGGGGAAGTGCTCGGCATCCTGTGCCTGGACGGGTTGAGCGTCCGCTACGACCCGGAAGGGAAGCCGCTGCACAAAATCCGCGAGGTGCTCGTTAACGGAGCGGCACTGGAGAAAGACCGGACGTATACGGTCGGTATGATCGACATGTTTACGTTCGGAGTCGGCTACTTATCCCTGCGCGAAGGAACGGATGTGGAGTACCTGCTTCCCGAGCTGCTGAGGGATATTCTGGGCGAGGAGCTACAGCACCCCGAGCGTTTTCAAGAGGCTTTGAAGCCCCGCTGGCAGCCTGAAGGTATTTGAACGATGCCCGGGGGTTAACTTGTCTTGACCCTTTGATCCGGGTAAAATGTATAGTTGCGGGGATCTGTCCATGCCCGGCACAGGTCCCCAGCTGTCATTATTAGGAGAGAGACCATGTACAGTTTGTGGATTGCCGTGATTATCGGGATTGTCGAAGGATTGACCGAGTTTCTGCCGGTTTCCTCAACCGGACACATGATTCTGACGCAGTCTTTGCTGGGAATCAGCGACGAAGAACCGCTCATGAAGACGTTCACGATCGTGATCCAGCTCGGCGCCATTCTTGCCGTCGTGATCGTGTATTGGAAACGGATCCTGCGTATTCTCGGAATCAACCGGGAGCCGGTAGCGGTTAAAGCAGGAGCATCCCGCTTAAATGTCCTTCACATTCTGCTGGGGATCGTCCCGGCGATGGGAATCGCTTTTCTGTTCGACGATTTGATCGAAACGTATTTGTTTTCCCCGAAAACCGTTGTCGTGTCCCTGATCCTGGGCGGTATTCTGATGATCGTCGCCGAGAAGAAAATGGACCGGACCAGAGGACCGGTCGTTGAAGACATGGACGGTATTTCGTACCGTCAGGCTTTTGTCATCGGCCTTTACCAGTGTTTATCCGTTCTGATCCCGGGATTTTCGCGCTCCGGTGCGACGATGGCCGGCGGTATGCTTCACGGTGTGACTCGCAAAGCGGGTGCCGATTTTACGTTCATTATGGCGGTTCCGATTATGTTTGCCGCCAGCGGATATTCCCTGCTTAAGAGCTACAAGAACTTCACGTCGGACGACATCCTGTTTTTCGCAGTCGGCTTTATCGTTTCCTTTATTGTCGCGCTGCTTGCGATTGTGACGTTTATTCGTTTCGTACAGCGCATGAAACTGACTTATTTCTCTTATTACCGCTTTATACTGGCCGCCATTTTCATCGTTTATCTGTGGATCGTTTAAGTTTTTCCGAGTTTTCGCTTGTACGTTCTGAGAGATATTTTTTACAAAAATGGATGTAACATGAAAAAAAACCTCCGAGACCGCGTCGAAAAAACGCGGTTTTTGTATTGCTCTTTCCAAAAATATCTTATACAGTAAGGGTATAAAGAGAGGAATACACAGATCGCGGGGTTTGGAGAATATGCGTCTTTTACCCATCAGCCAATGTCAACCGGGCATGAGACTGGGCAGACATATTTACAACGAGCAGGGAGCGGTGCTGCTTGCGGAAAATGTCGAATTAACACAATCGCTGCTGGGGCGGTTGAAAACATATGGAATCGATTATTTATATATCCAGGATGAGCTGACGGACGATATCGTTCCGGACGATCTGATCTCGGAGGAGACCAAGCGCAGGCTGTTCACGGAAATCCGCACCACCTTCCGCAAGCTGATGAACGAACCGGGACGGAGAACACTGGCTAATTACCAGCATTTCGGCAAATCGTTCAGACAGCAGATGGACCACGTGATCGATGATTTATCCCGTCATAAAGACGCCATGATTATGCTGGGCGATATTCAGATTAAAGACCACTACTTATATCAGCATTCGCTTAACGTCTGTTTATACACCACCATGCTCGGCCTGAGCCATGGGTACGAAAGGGATGAATTGATGACGCTGGGCCTCGGGGCACTTCTTCACGATATCGGCAAAACGCAGATCGCCGAAGAAATCCTGTCGAAGCCTTCCAAGCTGTCCGAACCGGAATGGTCCGAGATGGAGAAACATACGGTATACGGCTATCAAATGCTCAAGGACGAAGCGAACATACCCCTGCTTTCCGCTCACTGCGCGTTTCAGCATCATGAACGGATCAACGGCAGCGGATACCCCAGAGGGATCAAAGACGAGGAAATTCACCCCTATGCGAAATGGATCGCGATGGTCGATTCCTACGACGCGATGACGACTCAGAGGGTTTACCGTAAGGCGATGCTTCCCCACGAAGCGCTGGAAGTCATTATGGGCGGCGCCGGTACCCTGTACGATACGGATATGCTGAACCTGTTCCGGGATAAAGTGGCCATATACCCGCTCGGCGTCACCGTTGCGCTCAATACCGGCGAAATCGCCGTCGTGGTCGACCTCAATGCTTCCGCACCCCAGCGGCCCGTTGTCCGTGTGATCAAGAACGAAGCGCGCGAAATGATCGCCTCCCCGTACGAGATCGATTTGTCCAAAAAATTGACGATCATGATTACGGAAGTCCATCCCCTGTAAGCCGTGGGGTTAAGTGAGCGCGGTATAGTGCCGTTCTGTTTTTAAAATAACGCGTTGTAAGCCGAAAGTCGACGGAGGGTTCCGTTCGGCTTTTTTTGCGTTTCTTCCCTAATGGCTGATATAAAACGGAAATCCCGGAACCATACTAAAAGAAGCGAATACGGAAATCCCGCTTATACGGCAGGCTTCCGGTAACGTGCAAGAGGTCCGGGAGGAATCGGAATGAACGGGATGAAGCCTGACGGGAAGTCGGAACTATTCATGAAGTGGGGATACGCCATGTACCGGTACCGCAAGCGGGTGCTGACGGTATGGATCGTTTTCTTTGCCGGGGCCGCAATTTTGGCGGGTCAAGTACCGGCGCTTTTGAAAGATGACGGGTTTACGCCAGAAGGCAGCGAATCCGATACGGGGTTTCACCTGCTGCAGGAGAAGCTGGGGGTTCCGCCTTCCTCGCTGCAGCTTGTGTATGACGGGGACGGCAAAGATCTGACGACGGAAAAAGCCAAAGCCTCCATTGCAAAATCGCTGGAGCCTTTGAAATCCCTGCCTTATGTAGATACATGGGCATTTGTCGAAAGCCCGAGAAAGGAATCGGCCAGGGCGGCCGAGATCCAAGCGGTGAACGTAGCGCTTACGCTTGAGATGGAGAAGGTGCTGGAGAAATACGGCGAGATCCAGGCTCGTCTGATTCCGCCTTCGGGAACGAAGGTGTATATGGGCGGAGCGCCAGCCCTGCTGGCCGATATGCAAAAAGCGAGCAAGAACGATATCGCCAAAGCGGAGATGATCGGCCTGCCGATTGCGCTGATCGTGCTCCTGATCATTTTCGGCACGCTGACCGCAGCTTTGCTGCCGCTGATCGTCGGAGTAGCCAGCCTGACCGCGACACTGGGGATCACGTACTTTATTGCCCAGCGCGTCGCGCTGTCCAATTTTCTGCCGAACATGGTAACGATGCTCGGACTCGCGGTCGGAATCGACTACGCCTTGTTCATGGTCAGCCGGTTCCGGGAAGAGCTGAGAGCAGGGAGGGAGATTCCGGATGCCGTTGCGGTGACCTGCAGGATGGCGGGGCGGAGCATCTTCTTCTCCGGAATCGCCGTATTGATCGGGCTTAGCGGCATGCTGTTCGTGGATCTTTCTTTCTTCCGCTCGCTCTGCCTAGGCGGAATTCTTGTGGTAACGATCTCGGTTCTGGCTGCCAACTCCCTTCTGCCGGCGCTGCTGGCTATGCTGGGCAGACACGTGAATTCCTTGCGGATCCTGCCGAAGGCGTGGTCGGAGAGAGGGACGACACGGCGCTTCTGGGAGCGGACCGCTTACTTCGTCATGCGCCATCCGGTCGTTCTGGCTCTCGTGCTGACGGCGGCGCTGGCGGCCATGATGCTGCCCATACGCGGCATGCAGCTGAGCACGCCGAGCGGAGACGTCCTGCCGCCGCAGTATGGCGCACGTCATGCCGATGACCTGGCCGGGCTCGCATTCGACGAGCGGGAGCTGAACCCGCTGCAGATCCTTGCGACGACCCCGGAGGGCATGTGGGATGCCGCAGCCGTCGGCCGTCTGAGGGCCTACATCGCCTCGGTGAAGGCAGCCGCGGGAGTCAGGGCCGTGCGCAGCGTGCTGGACGGTTTCCCTGGCCTCAGCGACGGGCAGGCGGCGTCGGTGCTGAGCGAGCCTTCCCTTTCTTCTCCGGGCTCGGGGAAGAAAGCGGCGATCCGCGACAGCACGCTGATCCACGTCGTCCCGGAAAGCGATCCCGACGACCGGGCGACCGATGCTCTGGTGCGGAGACTCCGCGGGCTCGACCGGCAGCAGCTGGACGTCCATATGACGGGCGGTCCCGCGTACCGGCTGGATATGCTGGATCGGATTCAAGACAAGCTGCCGGTGGTAATTATGTTTGTCTTGGGAGTGACGTTTATCGTCCTCCTGCTGGCGTTCCGCTCGCTCCTTCTCCCGCTTAAAGCGGTCCTGATGAACGTATTGAGCCTAGGGGCGAGTATCGGAGCCGTGGTGCTTGTTTTTCAGCACGGTTTCCTGGCCGATCTGATGAGGGTGACTTCGACCGGATATGTGAGCGCTACGGTACCCATCGTTATTTTCTGCGTCGTCTTCGGCATTTCGATGGACTATGAGGTGTTTCTCATTTCGCGGATAGCGGAAGAGTACGACCGGACCGGAGACAACGAACGCAGTACGGCCGAAGGGCTGATGAAAACCGGCTCGCTGATCACAAGCGCGGCTTTCATTCTTATCGTCGTGGTCGGCACGTTTATTTTTACGGATATCGAGATTATGAAAGCGCTCGGTCTTGGCCTTGCGCTTGCCGTCCTAATTGACGCGACTGTCGTCCGTGTCCTGCTTGTTCCGGCCTTGATGAAGCTGCTTGGCAGACTGAACTGGTGGGCGCCGGGCTGGCTGCGTCCCCACGGGCCGAGGGAGGAAGGCGATCCGTTACTGTAACGGAGATGATTTCATTTTTCACTGGCATCGGGTACAATAGAGGGCATACGTTTGCGCAAAGCGGCGTATATTCCAGGGGGATCGGGAAATCACCCCAATTTTGGTACCGGATGTGAAGAAGAAATGAATGAACGAACAGCAGTCCCGGCTTTAATGAAACTTTCGCCCTCCTACGACCCGTGGGATCCGATACGTTCGCTCCAGCAGTACGGTCGTCACACGTTAACCAGTGTGGAATTCACCCTTTCGAATTTGTGCAACATGCGCTGCGAACACTGTGCGGTGGGCGATACGCTTGTCATGAAAGAAGGGCCGAAGCTTGCCCTGGATCATGCGCTCCGCAGGCTGGAAGAAATCCGGCACCTGGAAACGATCAGCATTACGGGCGGAGAGCCCATGTTCTCCGAGAAAACCGTAAAGGAATATATTGTCCCTCTGCTGCGGTACGCACGCGAGAGAGGAGTTCGCTCGCAAATCAACTCCAATCTAACCATGGAGCTGGAAAGGTACGAGTGGATCGCCCCTTATCTGGATGTGATGCACATTTCATTTAATTACACGTGCGCGGAAGATTTTCACGAGGTAGGCTTTGTCCGTTCGGGAAGGCCTGTCGGAATGCAAGCCGCTTCTAAAATGTACGACCGCATGTTGGATAATTCCGTGGCACTCAGCAAAGGCGGGATGTTTATTTCGGCGGAGTCCATGCTGAACACCCGCACGAGCGAGAAGATGGTTCCTATACATAAAATCATTGAAGAGATCGGATGCCAGAGGCATGAGGTTCATCCCATGTATCCGAGTTCTTTTGCATCCAATCTGCCCATCCTCAACCTGGATCAGCTGAGGGATACGATTCACCGCCTGCTGGACGGGCGCAATCCGGAGATGTGGATGCTGCTCGGAACGCTTCCTTTCTACGCGTGCAACGGCGCGGAGGAAGACCGGAAGCTGCTGAGCAGGCTGCGCAGCGAACCGAACCTAACGGTCCGCAACGATCCGGACGGACGCAATCGTCTTAACGTCAATATGTTTACAGGTGACGTTTACGTGACCGACTTTGCCGATGTCCCGGCATTGGGCAACCTGCACGAGGATAAGCTGGAGACCGTTTTCGAGCGGTGGCTGAACCACCCGTTGAGCCGTACGGTCGACTGCCATTGTCCGGCCGTTTCCTGCTGCGGTCCCAACCTGCTGGTGGCGAATTCTTATTACTCCGGTGAGGATTTCACACGGCGTCAGGCCATTCTGACGTAATTTAGCAGCAAAGGAGACTGAGAACCATTGGGGAGTTTTGAATGGGATAAAATTTTTCTGAACATGGCACTGGTCTTATTACTGGTTCTGCTCAACGGGTTCTTCGTCGCCGCCGAGTTCGCGCTCGTGAAAGTGCGTCAATCGAAACTGCAGCAGCTCGTGAACGAAGGGAACAAGAAAGCGAAATTCGCTTTTACCGTCACCAAGAAACTGGACGCTTACCTATCCGCCACCCAGCTCGGGATTACGCTGGCGTCCCTCGGACTCGGCTGGGTAGGGGAAAGCGCGATTGCGAAACTCATTATCGAACCGCTTTTCCATGCGCTTAACTGGCATTCGACGTTCCTGTCCGGAACGATCTCGCTAATTTTGTCCTTCTCTATCGTGACGTTTCTTCACATCGTGCTGGGGGAACTTGCGCCCAAATCGCTGGCGATCCAGAAACCCGATGCGGTTTCTTTGTGGACTTCGGCCCCGCTGATGTATTTCTATAAAATTTTTCTTCCCGCTATCTGGGTTCTCAACGGAGCGGCACGGCTGCTTCTTAAAATGTTCGGCGTGCAGCCAGCCAATGAACACGATGCCGCGCATACGGAGGAAGAAATCCGCATATTGATGAATCAGAGCGCCAGAAGCGGACACATCGACCGCGACGAAATGCTTCTGTTCGATAATATTTTCGAATTCTCCGACCGAATTGCCCGCGAGGTGATGCTGCCCCGCACGGATATGGATTGTCTGTTCATCGACCAGCCATACGACGAAATTTTGCAGCATATCTACGAGACGAAGCATACGCGCTACCCTGTGGCCTTGGGGGACAAGGACCAGATTATCGGCTTTGTCCACATTACCGATCTGCTGACAGCGGATGCAACGGTTCAGGTGGAACTGCAGCAGTTCGTGCGGCCGATTCTCAGCGTGCCGGAATCCATGGAGATCAGCCAGGTGCTCAAGCTTATGCAAAAAAAGCATTCCCAGCTTGCCATCGTAGTGGACGAGTACGGCGGCACGGCGGGGATGCTGGCGCTCGAAGACATCATGGAGGAAATCGTCGGCGAGCTTCATGACGAATTCGATGAGGATGAGAGACCGAGCATCGAAGTCAAAGGCAACGTCACGTCCGTCGAAGGACGCACCCTGATCGAAGATTTGAACGTGCTTCTTCACCTCGAAATCGAGGACGAGGAAGTCGATACGATCGGCGGCTGGGTGTTCAAGACGCTTGAAGGCTCCCCGATCAAGGGAAGGAAAGTCGTCTTCGGCGGACACACGTTTGAAGTCGCCGAGGTGGATCGGCTTCGGATTACCCGCGTCAACATCACGAAGAACGAAAGCGAAACGCCCAAAGATCCTGCAGCCGGACTGGAGGAATAAAAGGGGGAATTCTTTCACGTGTCGTGGAAAACCCTGTTTATATTGGCTTTCGGGCTGCTGCTGCTGTACGGTCTCTTCACAGTGGGAATGCCGTTCCTGCTGGCGATCGTGACCGCGATGCTGCTGGAGCCCGTGGTGACAGTGGGAATGCGGCTGCTTAAACTGCGCAGGTTTGCAGCCGTTTCTCTTGTCAGCACGCTGTTTACGCTGCTTACCCTGGGCCTTTTTTCCATGATCGGCGTCAAAGTCGTAACGGAATTCATGAACTTCTGGGGCAAAATCCCCGATTATCTGGAGGAAACCGGCGTTTACGTGGAGGATGCGTCCGCAAGGGCAAGGTTGATGTACGAATCGCTTTTCCCGGGCGATAACTCCCAAATGCAAGTCTGGCTGCAAAACGGACTGGCTTCCGCAGCCCAGGCGTTAGAACGATTTATCCTGCTTTTGTCCGACTCGTTTCTGGGAGCGGCCGCGGCCATCCCGAATCTTCTTATTCTCTTCATCGTCTATCTATTCTCCCTCTATCTCTTCTCCTACTCGCTGCCCGTATTGAAGCAATCCTTCCTGAATATGTTCGATGACCGTTCCCGCGAAAAAGTCGAAAGATTGATCCTTTCCCTCCGTCAGGCTTTGTTCGGGTTTATGTATGCCCAAGTCATGATGTCCATGCTCACTTATGTGCTTACCTTGATCGGCCTCCTGTTTATCCGGACGGACTATCCGCTTGCGATTGCCCTGCTTGTCATGTTTATGGAATTCGTACCGGTGATCGGAACGGGACTCGTCTTTTTGCCGTGGGCGATTTACAGGATACTGCTGGGCGACCCGGGCATGGCTATGCAGATCATGCTGCTCTTTATCGTCATCACGCTGGCCCGCCGCGTTATCGAGCCCAAAATTTTAAGCAACTCGGTCGGAATCAGCGCGCTTGCGGCTATGGTTTCCTTATACATCGGTTTCGAGCTGATGGGCGTGGCCGGCATGTTTTTGGGACCGCTGCTTGTCATTCTCTTTCAAACGATGCGGCAGGTCGGACTGCTGCAATTCAAGATCAACCTGGATTAGAAGGTCTGTTTGGTGTAAAAAGAGCCTGTCATCCCGAGCTTGCGCTCCGGTTGACAGGCCTTTTTTAGATGTCGGCCGCTTGAAATCAAGCAGTTGACAGGTGAAACTCACCTAACGAACCGTCCGATGAGTCACTGGTAAAGGGTTAACGAAGTACGGATGAACGGGCGGATCAACTACAAGAAGAGCGCAAACAAATCATGAGTCAACTACGCTGGCCACCAAGCACGAATCGAATCAACAAATCACGCATGAATCGCGAATGAACGACTCATAAACCCATAAACAACAACCCATAAACCACTCGCAAACCAACCTGCAAGGCCACACATTAATCTTCCGTAATCACGCACGAGCCACTCACTAACCACCCACCATAAAACCGCTAAGTCCGCACCTTATTCAAGTTTCTGCCCCACTTTCGCCTTCGATCAGTTCGCCGCCTGATCGCGGTCCGCCGTGACCGTGAACTCACGGACTATGACCCACTCGGTCTGGGCCGCCATGCTTTTCAGCCGGACAAAGTGAGCGCGGAAGGGGACGGCGGGAGTGAAATCAATCTCCCGCTGCTCCGTGAACTCCGCCAGCTTCGTCCAGCTAAGGCCGTTCAGCGAAGCTTCCAGGGATGCGCTGCGGATGAGATCGCCTGCCTGCGGAGCCGCCGGATCGGGGTGGCCCAGGCTGATGCGGACTTGGCGTACCTTTGCGGGCTGCCCGAGGTTTACGCCCACGTAATCTCCGGATTGCGGAGCTCTGCCGCTCCAGAAATACGTATCCGCCCTGCCGTCGGTCATGTTTGCGAGCACGCTGCTCTCCCAGGCCGGAAGTGTGCTGATCGGGTCGGTGAACCCGCGGTTCTCACGCCACCGGACATACATTTCGTAGACCGACGAGACCCGCTGCAGAAACGGCTCCATAACTCCGTCGGCCGAAACTTTTTTGTTGGGGACCGGATAGATTCCCTTTGCGACTGAAATGGTCACGGTCCCGTCATGGATGTCCACTTTTGCGCCGACTATCGTCATGTTTTTCAGCCAGTCTCTGTCCTGCCCCGAATGAAGGCTGAGCACGTATCCGTCGGCGGGAATGACGGAATTGTTGCCGCCTTCCCGGACGATGAGTCCGTTCACGACCGTCACTTCGTAGCCCCAGTCGTTCGTTCCGGTTCTTGCCCCATACGCCGGCGTATACCGGATGAGCTCGGACTCCCCGCGCTCGCGGTTTTCGCCGTTGATGAGGCGCGAGCCTGTTCTCGGTTCCGCCACCTCGATGTCGACAGTATCCTGCGTGAGAACGGCGGCGTAGGAGGAGTAGCGGGCGTCGGCCTCTTCATCGCTGCCCAGCATCATCGCCAGAAGCAGGGAAACGGCGGATTCACCGGCTTTTCCGTAAAAGTCGATCTTTTTCAGCCAGTCGGCCGTTTCCCTTACGAAATCGGGATGGGGCATTTGGCTCAAACGCAAGGCTGCCCTGCGCATAGAGCCGAAGTAGGCGGTCAAACGGGCGGCGGTTTTCTCCGGTGTGCCCTTCTCGAAATCTTCCCAGAAAGCCGGAAGAAGAGCTGCGAGCTTCGGAGATTCACCGGCGTGGACGGCGGAGGATAAATGATTTTCCGCAAAAATCCGCAGTTCCTTATACAGCGGCCCTCCGAATTCCTTCAGGGATCTTTCCCAGGATTCCCAGAGTTCATATGCTTCGGGCTTCCAGGCATACTCGGCTGAGGTGAACAAAGCAAGCAAAGAGGCCTGCAAATGCTCCATCGGATTGGACAAATAACCGAATTGGCCGTGCTTGTGCAGCTCGGCATCGCGGCCCTCCAGAGGCCCGAGAAAAAGCTTCTCGCGGACATAATCCGTCACCGGGTAGTTATCCCACAAGAGCATATCGTGATTGAACACCTTGTGAATCCGCTCGGCTTCCCCCGAGGTGATAACCGCCGGAGCGATGCCGATCCCTGTCCAGCAGACGAGTATACCCGGATCTACCAATTCGGCAAAGCGCTTCCGGTAAGGGCTGGAGCCGTCCTGGTAATACTCCGTCGGCGCCGTAATGAGCCTGGAGGCTCCGGGATGCGCTTGCACGAACTCGCGGTTGAACCGGTTCAGCAGATAAGCCTGCGCAGCCGCAGCGGGGCTCTCGTCTCCGCCAAACTTCTGTACATCGTCCGCACAGTTGGGATTCTGGAAAATATCGTCCATAAGCAGAGAGAAATGGCGGACTCCAAGCGTCCACATCTGGCTGGCTTTGGCAGCCAGCTTCTGAAATTCCTCGTTCGACGAGAAACAAATATCAAGCCCGGGCGAGAGGGCGTAAACGAAACGGACACCGGCTTTTTCGGCCGCATCCACATATCTGCGGATATGGCGGAGTTCTTCCTCCGGGTAAGGTTCCCGCCAGCGCCCGCGCAGGTACGGATCATCTTTCGGAGCGTATAGGTACGTATTCATTTTATGATCGCCGAGGAAAGCGATCAGATTAACCCGGTCGTCCGGAGACCACGGCCCGCCGTAGAACCCTTCCACAACGCCCCGTACGGGGAAAGCGGGGAAGTCCCGGATCGCGATAGCCTGCACAGCGGCCATCATCGGGCCTTTGCGGATGAGCTGCCTAAGCGTACGGACGGCATAGAGAGTGCCGGTGTGATCCGCGCCCGCCAGCACGATTATGCTTCCGCCGCGTCTGCCGCGGCGTGCCGCAAGGGTATAGCCCTCTTCGGGAATTCCGAGGGGGTCGCCGCTGCGCCGGCTTCGGAATTCCCGCAGTACGGCGGGATCGGCGGGCAGCTTGCCGATATAAACGGCCAACGGCATTTTAGCGGCGGAATGCCAGTCCTTGCAGGGAACAATGCGCTTGACGCCCGATTGGATAAGCAGATTCCGCAGCTCCAACAGAGCTTCGGGGGACGTATCCGCGCCTGCCATTATCCCGGCGGTTGAATACAAAGGCACGGTATACCCGCTGTATTCCATCTGCTGCGGAGGCGGGGTCAGAAGGGGAGCTTTCAGATGATGTGTCATGCCATCTCACTCCTTTTTAAAGGGGAAAAAGCTTCCCCGGATCGTCTCTCTTTCAATCATAAGATATTCATAGAGCCGATAGAGATGACAACCTTGCGGATTATTCCGCTTTTATTTCATGAATCTGGGCGCCCGCCCATACCGCTCCTGGGCGAATGCCATATGGTATTGCAGAGCCGCACCATTACCGGTTACAAGGAGGAAGCACATTGTATCCTGAAGTCCGCATGTATCACCCCTTCGTGGGGCCGTTCGATCCCTGTCCGCCGAAGCTTGTCAAAACGTACGTAACTCCGCCGCACCTGTTTATCCAGTTCCAGCCCATGTGCCTGCCGCAGTTTAGCCCTTATGAGGCATTGAAGCTAGGTACCCTTTGGCCGGAACTGTACAGCAGCTACGAACCCAGATGCTGATCCGGTCCGAAAGCGAAAGAGAGGGGAACGACAACCATATGCAAAAACAAATGGATGACAATTATTACCGGCTTCTGCACGACCTGCAAGCGGCCGATTTCGTACTGGTCGAATTGACTTTGTACCTGGACACCCATCCCGAAGATGCCAATGCTCTGCAGCAGTTCAACGAATTTTCCCAAAAACGGAAGCAAATCGCGCTGGAATACGAGCGTTTGTACGGACCGCTTCTGCAATACGGGCAAAATGCGCTGCCGCAGCAGACTTGGGAGTGGGCCGAAGCTCCCTGGCCTTGGCAGGTGTAACGTGTGTAGAGGGAACTGTATGAACGGCCTGGCCGGAAGATCAAGCACGGATATGCTTAAGGAGACGGGGGATTCCAATGTGGATTTACGAGAAAAAACTGCAGTATCCGGTTCGTGTAAGCAAATGCGATCCGCACATGGCCAAACTTCTGATCGAGCAGTACGGGGGTGCGGACGGGGAACTTGCCGCCGCGCTGCGTTACTTGAACCAGCGTTACACCATTCCGGACAAAGTGATCGGGGTGTTGAATGACATCGGGACAGAAGAATTCGCTCACCTCGAGATGATTGCCACGATGATCTACAAGCTTACGAAAGACGCTACCCCCGACCAACTGAAAGCCGCGGGTCTGGGCGAATATTACGTCAATCACGATTCGGCTTTGTATTACCAAAATGCGGCCGGCGTACCGTGGACGGCAGCTTACATTCAAGCCAAGGGCGATCCCATCGCCGACCTTTACGAAGATATCGCAGCGGAAGAAAAGGCCCGCGCCACGTATCAGTGGCTCATCGATCTGACGGACGACGTCGATCTTCAGGATGGCCTGAAATTTCTGCGTGAACGGGAAATCGTCCACTCGATGCGATTCCGCGAAGCGGTGGAAATACTTAAAGACGAAAGGGCTGCCCAGAAAATTTTCTAGCGGCCTGGACAAAAAGACGGGGAAACCCGTCTTTTTTCGGATAATTTTAAAGCCGGGGAAAGACCGATAGTCAATGGATATGGAAAAATTGAATAAGATTGCTAATTTTTCCGGAACGTTTCCCCTTCTGAAGGTGTCTTACTTATATACAAGTTATAGCTAAACAGTCTGTTTAAAGCGTCGGCGTCTAGTAAGAATTTTTATTAAAAAGCTGGAAATAGGCAAGAATTATGTCGTACTTACGAAAAATCTTAAAAAAATCGTCTATTTCAAGCAAATAAATACCACATTTTACCTATAAGTATGATAAACTGGAATAAGTTGCTTAAGAATTAGGAATAGAACCTAGATTTTGGAATCGAAAGGAGGCTGCTATTCATGGGGATTACATTAAGCCTGCTGATCGGCATGTTAGTTCTTTTAGCGGCATCATTAGGTCTGCGCAAACCGAAGGAATTTGACCGGTCCGATAACGTGCCGTTTCGTCCTTTCGATGATATTTACGAGGGAAAGAAACGTCCGACTGTAGAATCGGTACGAAGCCAGGCAGCCGTAAAAATCGAAGAAAAGCCGAGAGAAAGCAAACGAATCGCCAAATAAAGGTTTCCTCCTATGGGATGAATTACCTGGCCGCAAGGTGAATAAATGATGGTTTTTCTGAGAAATAGATGAGAATTACATAAGCGTGCGCTGAGCATAACGTTAATTTTCTCCCTTTGATTTTTTCGGTTTAAAGGGCGGAACAGGCTTCAAATAGGCTTGAAGAATCAGCTTTTTGCAGCAGGTTATCCGGCGGATTAAAAAAATGAAAAGGTCGGTTTTTACCAATTTGTGTGTGTTTGTTTCTAAAGATGTATGTGATAGCTTGTGTAAAGAGCCGAAACTTCAATCGTTTCCCGGATTTTCCAGGGGAGGATGAGGTGCGGGGGATGATTTACTTCGGAACCGTATCGCATGACTGCGGCGTCCGATAGGGGTGAATCGCTGGCAACAGCGTGGGCGACTTCTCAGTCCAAACCCGACAGCTAACCTCGTAGGCAATACCGAGAAGGAGCGTACATCAACTATGGCTTTAAAGCATCATTGGAAAAAAACTTGCGCTACTCTGCTACTAGGTGCAGTGGTGGCGGCATCTTCCGCATTCCAGTCGCAGGCGGCTGAAACGGAAGCGGCTAAAAACGACGGTCTGATGTTTTGGAAACTGGCCAAATCTTATCAGGAGATCGCCGCCGGCATTGCCGATACGGTAGGACAAGCAGCCGATTCGGAACTTGCCCAATCCTTCCTGACACCGGAAAATCAAACTCTGGTATTATCCGAGCCAAATTCCATGTGGAACTTCGCTTCCCAAATGAATATGGACGTTCTTGACCTCTTATCGTTAAATCCCGATGCGGATCCGCTTAGCCTGCCGGCAGGCAGCGAGCTGAAAATTGCGGGGGAAGCGGCTCCTGAGCAGCTTAAAGCTTTAAAAGCGACGTTAAAAGTTCCGGCGCAGGCACCGGCTTCGCCAAGCCAAGCGGATTCCATAAAACCTTCGGGGGCTCTTCAGAAGAGCAGCAAGCCGCAGGCTTCCGAGCCGAAGAAAAGCGCGGAGAATAAGGCCGTTAAGAAACCGGCTGCCAAAGCCGCATCGGCTTCCGCAAAATCCGGGCAGACGCTGACAACCGCGGCGGGCAAACAGGTTCAATACAAAAAAGCGCTTTCTATCAAGGCATCCGCTTATTCCGCGGACCCAAGCGAGAACGGCGGATATGCCGGAATCGATTACTACGGCAACAAACTGACCGTTGGCACCATCGCGGTCGATCCGAAAGTTATTCCGCTTGGCTCCACCGTATATGTAACGGGTTATGCTTTCCCGGGCCTCCCGGCCAAGGGAATGATCGCCAAAGCGACGGACATCGGCGGCGCGATCAAAGGCAATCGGATCGATATCTTCGTTCCGGGCTCCAAGGAGAAAGTAAATAACTTTGGCTATCAAAGTGTGAAAGTGTACATTCTTAAATAATAGGAGCCGAAAAGAAGGCGGGAGCGAATGCTCCCGTCTTTTGTGCGTTACAGACCCTTGGAAATTCCCATCAGCTCCGGCACCGTGACCAGCTTGTATCCGCTCGATTTCAAGGAACGGATCAAATCGGGAAGAGCAGTGACTGTACCGCTGAGATCGTGCTTGTCGTTACCTCCCGCGCTGTGCTGCAGTATGACTGAACCGGCCCGGGCTTTGGTCACAATGTTGCGGTATACCTGCTTGCCCGATAATCCTTTCCAATCCAGAGAATCCACATCCCAGTTCATGACCATCAGGCGATGGTCGGACATCCAGCGTACCTGCTCTTCATTGATGGCTCCGTAAGGAGGCCGCACAAGTCTGGGCGTATATCCGGTCAACTGTTTGATGACGTCCTGGGTACGCATAATTTGCGAAGAAAATTCCGAGGCGGTCAGTTTGGGCATAAAAGGATGGGTGTACGAGTGGTTGCCTACGACGTGACCCTCCCGCACCATCCGGTCGATAATCTCGGGATGTGCCTTAGCGCGGCTCCCGATCACGAAAAAGGTCGCTTTCACCCGATGCTTTTTCAAAATATCGAGCACTTGCGGGGTATATTTGTGATCGGGCCCGTCATCAAACGTGAGCGCGATTTTTTTTCCTTGGGAGGTTCCTCTCATCCGGAAAACCGCAGGGTACTTGTGATGAATCTCGGCTAAGCTCAGCTTGCGCTGCTCCGTTTTCTGAAGGGCGTTCGCTTCCTGATGATGCTTCTGAACGGGAACGTCTTTCTTTTTCGGTTCCGGTTTAGGAGCGGCTGCTTGTTTAGGTTTTACGGGTACGGAAGGCGAAGGGACCGGAGTAGCCGGTGATGCCGAAGGAGTCGCGGCGTTTTTCTTCTGGATCGCCGGATCTTTCGTAGGCTGGAATATTGCCGGACCTGGTACGGATGACGGACCTGGAACTTCGCTTAGAGAGTGCGGGATAAAACGGTTTTCGTCCAGCCGGGAAGAAGTCGAGCCCTCGTTCGGCAGTTTTGCCGGAGAACATGCGGAGACGAAGGCCAGCAAGATGGCGGCTGAGGCAGTCAGGGCTGCACGTTTCATGGGGCACCCTCCTCTAAAGGCGTTTTCACTAGTTTTGTTTAGAGGGAGGAAATTTATCCGGGATTTGTTACAAAATAGACACAACAAAAAGGGTTGTCCGATTATGTAAATTATGTTAACCTTTTTAGGAGTGTCTTTGACACAATTTATACAAAAGCCGAATCCGGTGAACCAAAGCACCTGTACGGGGGACTTATTTCTGGGGTGAATGCCTGTCATTTTGCAAGCTAGGGAACCTCTTTCCCGAACCCGTCAACTAACCTCGGAGGCCCAAGGAGGAAAAAAGTTTTGAAGATTTGGGTACAAAGCGTTGTAGTTTCATGTGCCGTACTGACGGCCGGTCTATTCGCGGCTTCGGATGCTCATGCCAATGCCGCTCGTTCCGCTAAAGTACAGGTCAACGACCAACTGGTGAATACCGAAGGTACTGCACCTTTTATCGATTCCAGCAATAACTTGATGATTCCGCTACGTCCTGTTGCAGAAAAATTGGGTGGTCAAATCGGATGGGAACGTGCAGGGGCACAAATGAGTATCTCGGTGACCGGGAACGGGCACAAGATTACGTTTACTACGGGGGAGAATCAGGCTCTCGTGGACGGCAAGAAGATCGACTTGCCAAGCAAAGCGCAGTTTTTGAACAATACGGTCTATGTTCCGATGAGATTTCTGGCCGATTCACTAGCTATCCGTGTACAATGGGATAATGCGAATACGATTGCCATTTTCGATGCCGATGGACAGTATCATTCTCCGGCTTGGTATGCAACCGTGCCTCAGAAATCGCAGCAAGAAAATACGATTGTAGCAATAGCCAACAAATACAAAGGCGTTCGTTACGTGTATGGCGGGTCTTCGCCATCTGGATTTGACTGCTCCGGGTTTGTGCAATATGTGTACGATAAGAACGGGGTAGACTTGCCTAGATCTTCTGCAAGTATGTATGCAAGTGCCGGGGTTAAAGTATCCAATCCGCAGCCGGGCGATCTTGTATTCTTCGCAAGCAATTCCAAAATGCAGCATGTGGGTATTTACGTAGGGGCTGACAAATTCATTTCCGCGACAGATGATGGAGTGAAAGTGGACAGCTTGGGCAGCGCTTACTGGGGCTCTCGTTATGTTGGAGCCAAACGCGTCATGTAATCATACAAATGTACATTTTTATGCCGTCCGGGTGCCACCGGGCGGTTTTTTATATTATTTGTAAGCACTAGCCAAGCGTCGTTCCTTTCTACTGCCGGATTCATAGAATGGTAGAGAAAGGAGGGATATAGATGAACCAAACGATTTTCGGTAGTTTAGCGGCTTTCGGCGCCTCTCTCGTTACGTATGCGTTTGGTGGGTGGTCTGAATTGCTGGGTTTCTTCCTCGTGGCGATCGCAATCGACTATGTAACAGGAGTTGCGGCCTCTTTGAAAGAAAAGTCAGGGTTGAACAGCAATATCGGATTCTGGGGCCTCGCCAAGAAAGGGCTTATGCTGCTCATCATTTTGTTGGGTCACCGGATGGACATGCTCATCGGCGGCAATGTCGTGATGAATGCCACTATTTATTTCTATCTGGTCAATGAGTTGATTTCCATTACGGAAAATTATGGCCGGCTAGGTCTTCCTCTTCCCGATAAAGTCAAGGAAGTCATCGCCCAACTGAAAAATTCGAAGCAAGGTAAGAATTAATACCCGCTCCAAGCTGCTGTGAAACTCTTCCATTAGAAAAAGTTTCCGTTTTTTAATAAAATTTATGATTGGACAAGGCTCCCGCTCAGGCGGGATTTTTTTATGACTTGGTCCTAATTCCTATTGTATGCGTTCATGAAGAAAGAAGGGTAACAAATTGATGACAAAATGAAATATTTGTAACTTAAACGAAATATATAGTGACTTGAAATAAGTAAGTTGAAGGTATATGATAGAGAGTAGAATAGACAAAAAATAAGATTAGAGCCTCGGCCTCTAGCGAAATCTTATTTCGCAATCAAGAATCCTATTAGAAAAATCCCGATGGCTCGGAAATTCATAAACGCTGGGCAAATTTATTATATGGAAAGGTGTGTTGACAATGCTACAGGTCTATCCCGCTTCATCCCGGTATCGGACGGATCACGGCTGGCTGGTCAGCCATTTCAGCTTTTCGTTCGCGGATTATTACGACCCGGACAATACCCGTTTCGGTCCCATGAGAGTGCTGAATGACGACACGGTGCAGGGCGGCAGGGGATTCGGGGCCCATCCCCACCGTGAGATGGAAATCGTGACTATCGTTCTGGAAGGACGGCTTCAGCATGAAGACAGCTCCGGCCACCGGGCGGTCACGACCTACGGAGGCGTTCAGCGGATGACCGCGGGCACGGGCATTATTCATTCGGAAATGAATCCGGGCCAAGACGACGTCACGCTTTTGCAGATGTGGTTTGATCCGGAAGAACGTGGTCTTGAACCTTCCTATGAAACGACTGAGTTCCAGGTAGAAGCGCTGAAAAACAATCTGCTGCCGGTGGTGTCCAAATCGAAGGCCGGTCCCGGGGTCGCCGGCATTCATCAGGACATGAGCATCTACTTATCCGAATTGGACGGAGGAAAATCGCTCACCTTCGAACAACCGGAAGGAAGACGGATTTTCTTCATGGTCCTGGACGGTGAAGCCGCGCTTAACAGCAGGACGATTTTGGGTAAAAGAGATTCAGCACGGATCACGGAAACACCGTCGCTCACGATCAGCAGCGCGGCAGGCGCACGCTTTATGCTGATTGATCTGCCTTGATACGCAGCAAAGAGGGGGAATACCTATGAGTGAAGCGCACCGTTTATACGTTAAGCATGCAGTAGGCAGCCGGATGCTGCTGGATACGAAAGAACTCAACGGATTTCTGCATCTGTCCGACGTTCCGGGAGGCTGGCGCTTTGAAATAAGCGGAGTCGATCTGGACGCGGCACGTGAAATCGCGGATTTCAAGGAAGAGCTTAACCTCTTTTACCTGGAGGAAGGTGGAGAGGAAGAGCGCCAAAAGTGGTGGTATTACGGTCAAAAAACTCCGGAGATCGACTATGAGGCCAATGGCCGAGTCCTCCATATTACCGTGGATACGCGAAAGGCTTACAGCAACCGGCACGTCTGAGGACGTCCGGTTTTTTTTCTGCGGATTTTTCAGGGTTGGCAAAAGAAGGGTGATTGCATTTTTGCTTTCCGGGAATTATAATAAGAACAAATGTTCTTATTTTTTGTTAGGAAATGCGCGATAACTCAGAAGGAGGCCGGCCGTTTATGTCCACGTTGGAGCGATACCTGGGAAGGAAAGTAGAGATTATCTATATGGACCGGAAGGGGGCGATCAGCCAGCGCGACATCCGGCCGCTAGCGGTAACCGGCGACAAAGTTAAAGCTTATTGTTACGCGCAGCAGGCGCTTCGTTATTTCAGCAGCGCCCATATCCTGGCCTGGGTTCCGCAATCCGAGGAAGAAGCTTCGGGCAAACCGGAATATTACCCCCGCAGAAAAAAAACGCCGGGAAATCCTTTACTTTATGGTTGACATCGCCATACAGACGGTTTAACATTTAAATCAAAGTGAACACGATTTCACTTTTTTGTTTAATTAATTAGTTTTTCCGCTGGAACAATTAATTCTCAGGAGGACTTACTCATGAAAGTATCTGTAGGCGGATTTTCTTTTAACCAAGCTTTTCTGAACGGAACGATGGATGTATTCGGCTATCTGGAAACTGTCCGGTACCGCTACGGGCTCACCACCGTCGATTTGTGGAACGGACAATTTGCGGACCGCGCCCATCCGCTGCTTAAGCTGCCGGACCGGGATTATTTGAAGAAAATCCGTCAGGCGATGGATGAGAAAGAAATGACGCTCGTGAACATTGCCATTGACGGAGCTCATCTGTGGGACCCCGATGCGGATAAAAGGGAAGCGCTTCACAAAAATGCGCTGGAATACCTGGACGCCTCCATTTTGCTGGGCGCGAAAACAGTCCGCATCGATACGGGCGGCCGCGGACAATCCACTTTCTCGGACGAGGAACTGGACTATGTGGCGGGCCGCTACCGCGAATATTGTCAAATCGCGCAGGAGAACGGATTTACGATAGGTCCCGAGAATCATATGGGCCCGTCTCTCGTGCCGGGTGAAATGAAACGCCTTGCCGAAGCCGTGAATCATCCTTCCTACGGATTTCTGCTTCATATGCACCGCTGGGATCAAGACCGGGAGCAGGGGGACGCTATCGTGGCCCCGTGGACCGTACACACGCATTTCGACCCTCAGACGGCCGAGGCGGACGATGCGGTTGAAACTATCCGTATGCTGAAAAAGAGCGGCTACGACGGCTACTGGGGCGTTGAGCATCATGCTCACAAACAGCCCTACCTGGAAGTGGAATGGCTGCTGACCACGGTCAAGCATCTTCTGCTCATGAGCGAAGACGACAACAACGGGGAGGAACAAGCTTAACATGAACCCAATTCGGATCGGCATCATCGGAGTCGGACAAATCGGCAAAATTCATCTCGATCAATATAAATTAATTCCGGACGCGGAAATCGTGGCCGTCTGTGACGTGAATGAGTCGGAAGCGCGCCGTGTGGCGGAACTGTATGGAATTCCGGAAGTATACACGGATTATAACGAGCTGTTAAAACGCGACGACCTGGATGCGGTGGACGTCTGCCTGCATAACAACTTCCATGCCCCCATTTCGATTGCCGCCATGAAGGCAGGCAAGCACGTTTACTGCGAGAAACCGATCGCGGGCACCTATGCGGACGGCAAAGCGATGGTAGACGCTTCCCGCGAATTCGGCAGGCTGCTGCACGTCCAGCTCGGCACCCTTTACCGCAAGGAGACGAAAGCGGCCAAAGCGCTGATCGAAGGCGGCGAGCTCGGCCATGTGTTCCACGCGCGCTCTACGGGCTACCGCAGACGGAACCGCCCTTTTGTGGACGGCTACGGCACCCCGGCTTTCACGCGCAAAGAGACGGCAGCGGGCGGAGCGCTTTTCGATATGGGCGTGTACCATATCTCGCAGATGCTGTACCTGCTCGATTTGCCCAAAGTTGAGCGGATCTCAGGGAAGCTCTACCAGGAGACGGATATGGACCCCGCACGCCGTGAATCCAGCGGTTTCGATGTGGAGGAGCTGGCGATCGGGCTGGTGCGCTTCGAGAAAGGCATCACGATGGACATCATCGAATCTTGGGCCGTTCACATGAATCCATTCGAAGGAAGCTCCGTTCTTGGGTCCAAAGGCGGATTGCGCCTGCCGGTCAACGGGCCGGACGGCAATAAACTTACGCATTATTCGACAAGATGCGACATGGACATGGACACGACGATCGATCTGGACGCGGCCGATTTGCGCTGGCACCGACTGCGTGCCGACGAAGATGCCTACGACTCTTCCCAGCATCACTGGATCGCCGCTCTTCAGGGTAGAGTGAAGCTTCTGCCGACGGCGGAGATCGCTCTGCAGACCATGCTGATCAGCGAAGGCATGTACCTCTCTGACGCCCAAGGCCGCGAGGTTTCCGCGGATGAAGTGGAGAACGGGCTTAAAGCTTAAGAGAAGCACAGGACAGCAGGCTGCCGGCTGAGCATACAAAGAAGCGCGGCGGCGGGAGATCCGACGGCTGCCGCTATCCCGCACGCGGGGTTCGACCGACCGCCGCGCAATGCCCCAACGCGCGCATTGGAGCCGAAGCGCGCGCGTGCGGGATACGGCGTTACGGAAGGAACCGCTTTTCCTGTGTATCGCCGTTTCTTCCGCTTGGCGGAAGCCTGCCTGTTCACCTGCAACCGAATCGCAAAGGAGTTTGCTCATCATGACAACCGGAGCCGCCGAACGGCGCTCATTTACGATGTTTAAGCTGTATATTCTTTTTTTGTACGGCGCTTTTTCGCTTCTGTTCACCTACGTGCCGCTTCTGTTCCTGGAACACGGTTTAACCCGGTTTCAGATCGGCATGCTGATGGCCGGGGGCCCTTTCGTCTCCATTCTGGCGAACCCGTTCTGGGGCTATTGGAGCGACCGGATGCAAAATGTGCGGCGTACGCTTATTATTTTGGTTATTTGCAACCTCATTGTCGTTCAGCCCGTTTTCCACCTGCATTCGTTCTCCTGGCTTTACTTGGTCCTGCTTCTGTACTTTTTCTTTCAAAGTCCTACCTTTTCCCAGAGCAATAGTCTCATACTAAGCACAATTGAAAATACTCCTTACAAGTTCGGCACGTTCCGTCTTTGGGGCTCGCTCGGCTGGGCCATTGCCGCCGTTGCGGCGGGACCTGTACTGACTGCGGTTGGCATAGAACAGCTTTGGTGGCTGTACAGCGGTGTTCTGATGATCTCGCTTTTGTTCGTTTTCAGCATTCCGCAGCCGAAACCCGCTGCTGCGGGCGATGTGCTGCCGGGAGGCGGATTCAAGCGGCTTCTGAGCAACCGTCCTTTTGTGATGCTGCTTTTGCTGGGTGTCCTGATTTCGGTACCAAACTCGATTAACTCGACCTTCGTATCCATTTACTTGACGGATATGGGAGGATCGGCGACATGGATCGGCTGGGCCGCTTTTCTTTCTTCCGTTTTCGAAGCGCCCGTATTTCTCCTGCTGGACCGCTATCTGAAGCGGGACTCCAGAACGATGTTTGTCTGCCTGGCCTTGGTCAGTCTGCTTTTCAGTATCCGCTGGCTGCTTATGATGCTGGTGGATAGCCCCATGCAGCTGATTTTTATTCAACTTTTGCACTGCATTACGTATGGAGGCTACTATTATATCGGAACGAATCTGACGGGTCATCTGATTCCGGCCCGGATGCGGGCGTCCGGCCAAGCGGCCTTTGCGCTTACGTGGGGCGGGGTTTCCGGTATTTTCGCGGGATTTGCGGGAGGCTGGATGTACGATACGCTCGGAGCCGCTAAGATGTACGGTATCGGAGCGGGTGTATCCTTGATCGGAATGGTCGGATTTCTGCTGATCTGGCGCGGAATGCGGCATTCGGCTGCCGGTCGGGGAACGGATGCGGCCGCAGGCGTTTGAAAAATCCGGAAACATTTTGACAGGGGTGGACCAGACAGGGATTCGTACGGAAAACGGGAAGGTTCCTTCATTGCGGGAAAACGGATGCCCGTGGCACAATGATAATGGATGAAATAAGGCTTGCAGGGAGTAGAAGATTATGAATCAAATTGGAAATCAACAAATGCTGCGGGAGATTAACAAGTCTCTGCTGCTGAACAATATTTATGAGCAGGGTCCGATCTCGAGAGTGGATTTGGCTCGGAAAACAAGATTAAGCCCGACGACGGTTTCCGTTCTTATGGAAGAAGCGATCCGCGAAGGGCTGGTGCGCGAAACAGGTACGGCCGGCTCGGGTGTCGGCAGGCGCATGACGCTTCTCGATATCAACGCGGCAGGCGGCTGCGTGCTAGGCATAGACCTGTCCAACGCCCCGGCCCGCTGCGTTCTGCTGGACCTGCGGGGCAATTTGCTCGCATCGCAGCCTCTGCAGCCGGCGCTGCCCCTATTCGGGCCGGAAGCGATGCGCAGCGAGCTTCCTCAGCTCATCCGCGCCTTCCTGGAGGAGCAGGATACGCCGCTTTCCACCATCCGTTGGATGGGCGTATCGATTCCGGGACGGATTGACGAGAAGCGCGAGAACGTCGTAAACTCGACTGTTCTGGGCTTGGAAAACTTCCCGCTGAGAACGCAGCTTTACGAGGAGTTCAGCATCCCGATGCATCTGGTGAACGATCTGGATGCCGCGGGTTTTGCGGAGCGTTTTAACGGAACGGCCAAAGGTCTCCAGACGATCGTCTACATCCTCATCGATTACGGAATCGGTGCGGGCCTTGTGCTGAACAATCAGATCTACCGCGGCCGTCATGATCGTGCGGGACGTATCCGCGAGTTCAGCCGGTTCAGTACGGCGAATCTGTCCAAGCGTCTGCTGGAGACGTTCCCGGACACCTTCGGCGATGTGAAAGACGAAGAGCCGCTCGTCGTCCGCCGTTTCGTGGACCTAGGGATGCAGGGGGTAGAGCCCTTCGCTGGAGAGCTGGAGGAGATCATCGAGACGATCGCCACCTACTGCGGGCACGTCCTGCAGCTGCTCAGCCCCGAGCAGCTCATTCTGGGCGGCTGGATAGGCGAGAGCGAGCCGTTCTTCGTACGGCTTGCGGAGCGCATCCAAAGCCGCGAGCAGGCGATCGTGCCGACGCCGGTCCACTCGCCCCGGTGGAAGGAGTACGGCGCCTCGATCGGCGCCGCTACGATCGGCCTCCACCGGATGTTCAAGTCGCGGACCATGAGCTGACCGCGATGCGCATCAAAAAACCTCCTGCAGAATGAACACTCATTCTGCAGGAGGTTTTTGTGCTTGAGGGCGGAAGGCTGCTCAAGCTTCCGTCACGAGGGAGAGCTCGCGTCCGAGCACCCAGGCGCGTTCGAGATCCAGCGACGGGCTGACGAGCAGGAAGTCCGCCTGCTTGCCGCGTGCGATGGACCCCATGCGGTCCGCAACGCCCATCTGGCGGGCAGGGTTGCCGCTGGCGTATTCGCTGGCCTGCTGCACGCTGACGCCGATTTTGTTGACCATGAATTTGAAGGCGTCGATCATGTTTAGCGTGCTTCCGGCGAGGCTGCCGCCTTCTTTCAGGCGGCAGATGCCGTCTTTCATGATCACGTCGAGTCCGCCGAGTTTATAGTTGCCGTCTTCCAGACCCGCGGCGGAAATCGCATCGGTAATCATAATGAGGTTATGCTGCTTCTTCGTCTGCGTCAGCAGTTGAACGCCGGCCGGATGCACATGCACGCCGTCGGCGATGATTTCGGCATGAATCCGCGGATCGGTAAGTACGGCGCCGACCGTGCCGGGATTCCGGTGATGCAGGGGAGTCATGGCGTTGAATGTATGCACGGCATGGCTCAAACCGTGTTCAACCGCGCGTTCGATCGTATCGTAGTCGGCATCCGTATGGCCTGCGGCCGCGACGATTCCGTGATCGCTCAGCCACTGGATCACGTCCATGGCTCCTTCCCGTTCCGGCGCGAGCGTCATCATTTTGACCAGGCCGGGGAAGCGGGCATGCCAATCTTCAAGCCATTCGGATGTAGGCAGGGAGATGAATTCCGGGTTCTGGGCACCGCTCCATTTCGGAGAAATGAACGGGCCTTCCAGATGCACCCCGATCAATTGGGCATACGGCATACCGCCGCGGATATAAGCGTCTGTGGCCGTGATAACGGCATCCAGCGCTTCACGGGACGCCGTGACGGACGTAGCCAGCATGGCTGTCGTGCCTTTGGTGCTGTGGAAACGCGTGATCGTCTCCAGAGACTCGGCGGAAGCATCCATGAAATCGGCTCCGAAGCCGCCGTGAACATGAACGTCGATAAACCCCGGCAGCAGCCAGCTTCCTTGCGCGTCTACGGCATCCGTTAAATCAAGCTCCGCGAGTTCATTCGCCTTATAGATGCGCTCGATTCGTCCGTTCACGGCGAGCAGTGCGCCGTTTTCCACGATTGCATTTTCCGTCACGATTCGGGCGTTTACGATTAAAATGCGCTCCTGAGCAGAAGTGGACGTACTCATACAAAATTCCTCCCTGCTTCGGAATCAAGCAGAACGATCAGATGCGGGTGTGTCTGCAGCAGGCTTGCCGGACACTGGGTGGTAATCGGGCCGGTCAGGGCACGGTGCACGATATCCGCTTTGTCGGCGCCGCGGACAACGAGAAGAATCGTTCTGGCTTTAAGAATCGTTCCTACGCCCATTGTGAGAGCGTGTGTCGGAACCTCATTAATGGAAGGGAAGAAGCGTGCGTTGGCTTCGCGTGTTTTGTGATCGAGTTCGACCAGGTGAGTGCCGCCATGAAGCTCGTCCGCCGGCTCATTGAAGCCGATGTGACCGTTGTGGCCGAGACCGAGAATCTGCAGGTCCACTTGTTTAACCTCATCGAGCTCGCGATTATAGCGCGCGCATTCTTCCTGAAGGTCGGAGGCGTTGCCGTCCGGAATGCGGGTGCGCTCCGGCTGTACATCGATATGGCGGAACAGATGCTCGTTCATGTACGTACGGTAGCTTTCGGCATGTCCGTCGGGAAGGCCCACATACTCGTCCAGATTGTACGTGCGCACGTTTTTATAGCTCACACGTCCCTTGTTGTAAGCTTTTACGATTTCTTCGTAAATACCGATCGGCGTACTTCCCGTAGCCAGACCGAGAACCGCATCGGGCTTCGTCTGTACTAGAGCGGTAATAATCCCCGCGCCCGCCTCGTTTAATTCCTGCTGATTGTCAAACTTGTGAATAATCATCGTTTATTCTCTCCCTTTGCTTCGGTATTTGCGGACCATCTGATAGGTCCGTTCCAAACGGGTGACATGCTCGTCGAACCGGTCGCTGACCAGGCTCGTAAACAAAATATCTATCACATGAAGCTGTGCGATCCGGGACGCCATATCCCCGCGGCGCATGCCTTCCTCCAGCGTAGAGGCGAACAGCTTGATGTCCGAAAGATCCGCCAGGGGGTTGGAGCCGTATTTGGTCAGGCTGATCGCCGTGGCCCCCCGCTCCTTGGCGCAAAGCAGCGCCTGAATCGTTTCAGGCGTATCGCCGGAGTAGGAAACCGCGAAGGCGACGTCACCCGGCTGCAGGTTGGAAGCGGACGTAATCTGCATATGAGGATCCGACCATGCGGTCGCATATTTCCCGATCCGTACCAGCTTCTGGTGAAAGTCGAGCGCTACGACGCCCGAAGTGGCGACGCCGTAAAGGTCGATCTGCCTGGCGCTCTGAAGCGCATCGACCGCTGCCTGAACCTGCTTGAGATCCAGCAGACGGGTGGTATCCGCAATAGAGCGCATATGATTGGCTTCCATGGCCGACACGATTTTCTCCAGCGGATTACCGGCGACGATGTCCTGATAAGACTGGCCGGCAGGCTGCGTGGCGAGCTCCGCGCCGAGCTGGAACTTGAAATCGGTGTATCCCTGGAAATGAAACGTCTTGCAAAAGCGGGAAATCGTAGCGGGACTCGTCTTCGACTGTTCCGCCAATTCCGTAATTCCCATACGCACCACTTGACTGGAATGCTCAAGAATATAAATGGCGAGAACCTGTTCCTGGCGGTTAAGCCCGTGTTTCCGTTCTTCAATAGCCCGAAGAATGCTGGACATAGGAATCCATACCTTTTTGAAAAAAATTTTAGCGAAATAGTAGTTTATCAAGAAAAACATTTTCATATTCATTCTAAAATATTTTACCCTCAACATCAATAGGAAGTCCTGGTGAAAAGCGGGCGGGGGCGGAAAAATTTTCCGCGGACCGAGTTGACAAGCCCGGTACGGTTTGCCATGCTTAAAAGAAAACCATTAGGATGTGGAGTCCAGCTATGAATCAGTCCCCTACACCACAAGCGATGCTTTTTGATTTGGATGGAACGCTCTTCAAAACCGAAACGCTTCTTCTGCCGGCCTATCATACCGCTTTCGACGCTCTTCGCCGCGAAGGAGTTTATGAAGGGCCGACGCCGTCTGACGAACGTATTCTCGGAGGACTCGGCATGCTTCTCGAAGAAATCTGGGAGCGGGTTCTGCCCGATGTCCCGGCCGCGGTCCGCAGCCGCGCGGACGAGCTTCTGCTCGCCGAACAAATGGACAGGCTTCTTCGGGGAGAAGGCATGCTGTACGATGGCGTGGAGGAAACGCTGCAGGCGCTTCATGCACGCGGCATCCGGCTTTTCGTGGCGAGCAACGGCCTGGAGGACTATGTCCGGGGAGTGATCCGGATGAAAGGGCTGGCGCCTCTCTTTACCGGGTTGTACAGTGCGGGCGAGTACGCAACGAAGTCCAAAGTGGATCTTGTCAAACTGCTCCTGGAGCAGCACGGTTTACAAAGCGCCTGGATGGTAGGGGACCGCTCTTCCGATGTGGAAGCGGGGCACCGGAACGGGCTTAAGGTGATCGGCTGCGATTATGCGGGGTTCCGTTCCGAGCGCGAACTCGACGAAGCCGATGTCCGGATTACGGCATTTCCGGAGCTGCTCGGCCTTCTTCCTCAAGAGGAGAACTGAGCGGCGCGCCGTCTCTTAAAACCAGTTGAATAAAGGTAATCCCCGGCGGGACAAGTTTTTATCCACCCGCCGGGGATTTTTGTTTCTAGGCGGAATTTAGTCGGTATATATAGGGTAGACTTCCGGCAGCCCGGTATTTTTTTTACGTAAAATTGACCGGACACAGCATGGCCGTTGACGTTTCTCGGTTATGCTGGTACGGCGGAAGCGCAGCGGCGCTTTGTACGGAATTTCTTATTAATCCTTAAGAAATGAAACCTTTTGAATCCAATCCGCGTTAAAGGGGCAGGAAGAATAAGGTAGAACGAAGGAGGAAGAAGAGCGTGGATGCATCCCGGTTGTGGAAAAAAATGCTGATTGTGTTCGTTCTGGCTTTGGCGCTCGGCCTGAGGCTATTCTACGTACTGGGAGAACAATACGAGCCTGTGGAACACGATCAAAAGAACTATACGACGATGGCCATACAAATGCTTGAAAAAGGGGTCTACGGTTATAACGAGGCGAAGTCCAACACGTTAGTGACTCCCGGATTTCCAGTGTTTCTGGCTGCGATTCTGGCCGTATTCGGATACGCGGATATAGAACGCACGTTTATGGTGGTGCGTGTCTTGCAGGTGTTTATCTCGCTCGGTGCCATCTGGTATATCTACAAGATCGGGCAGCGGCTTTTCAACCGGACGACCGGTCTGGTCGCGGCGTTTTTCGCTTCCGTTTACGGAACCTTCATTGTCGTGAATTCGTTGATCCTGACGGAGGTTATATTCTTGACGTCGTTTCTGGCGCTCATTTATTATCAGGTCAAAATTGTACAGGAAAACCGTATCAGGGATCATCTCATTGCCGGACTCCTCCTTGCCCTGGTTGTCCTGATCCGCCCGAATACGCTGGTGGTGGCGCCGGTTCCTTATATTTTCCTGTGGTTTCAGCACAAGAAGCCTTATTTTAAAGAAATCGGCTTCGGGGTCCTCGCTTTTGCGCTGGGGATGCTTCCTTGGTGGATACGCAATGCGATCACCTTTCACGAATTTATTTTCATTTCCAAAGGAGGAGCGGGGAATCCGCTGCTAGGCGGAACCGATCCTTATTACCGGGGAACACTGGACTGGAGCAAGATCGACTTCAGCAATCAGCAGGGAGAGGCGATTAAACGTATAAAAGAAGGTCTGCAGACCGATCCGGCCCTCTGGATCCGCTGGTTTACGGTGGGCAAAATGAAAGAAATGTTTCTGAACAAGCTGTACATAGGGGATTACGGCTCCTCGGTGCCTGCCTGGTATGCGCCCTGGATTCCAAGGTTCCACAAGTTTCTGGTATACGCGGGAATGGGAGGCTCCCTGATCGCCTTCTTTATCCATAAAAGCTACCGGTATCTGATTACCGTCTTTCTTATTCTGCTGGGGACGCAGCTTATGTTTATCCCGGAAGCACGTTACACGATCGGCATGATGCCCTTTCTTATGCTGATTATTTCCGCGGTGCTCGTTCAGGCGGTTTCCTATGCGGCAGGACGGGTCCGCGCCCGTAACAAAACGGATAGCGGGGTCCAAACGGATGTCCGTATGGAAGCTAACGGAAATAAAGCGGTCTAAGACGTTGATGCCGGATGGACCATACTCCGTCAAGCGAGAAAGGTGAAGGCCGGAACTGCGGACGGTACTGCCGAGATTCCGCGGGTTCGTACCCTCGGCCTGTAAAGAAAATGAAAAAGCACCCCCGAATGGAGTGCTTTTTCATTCCCTGGGAGGGCGGCAGTTTTACGCTCTCCGGGTTGATTGATTTCGACCAGGGGACGATCAGGCGGTCCCGGGGTCGTCTTCCTTGGCGGCGGCGATAGCGCCGGCTGCGGATGCAGGCTCCAGCTCGGCGGTCAGGGGCACGGGCTTCGCTGCCGGCTTCGCGCTTCTCGTCGTCAGGCCTTTGATAAGATCCTCGACGTCGATTCCGGAGACGTTCTTGAGCATCTCGGGCGCGGTGGCCATCAGCGAGGTGACGTAGTTGCTGATGCGCGCGGCGCCTTCGCCGTGGCCCGTATCGACAACGGTCAGCTTGTCGATGCCTTTGATCGGTTCGGCAACCTTGCCGGCCAGCTCCGGAAGCATCTTGACGATGATGTCCAGCACGGCCGCTTCGCCGAACTTCTCGAACGCTTCGGCGAGCCGCTGCTTCGCCTCGGCCTCGGCCAGACCGCGAAGCCGGATGACGTCGGCTTCGGCCGTACCGCGGGCCCGGTCGGCGTCGGCAATGGCCAGACCGTCAAGCCGCTTCTGCTCGGCCATCGCCTTGGCCTCCGCTTCGATGCGGAACTGAAGCGCTTCCGCTTCGAGCATTTTGCGCGACTTCTCTGCTTCGGCTGCTTGAACGACCGAATACCGGTCCGCGTCGGCTTTCTTCTTCACCTCGGCGTCGTACTGCTTCTCGCGGCGCAAAATCTCTTTGGATTCGAGGTCGATTTCGCGCTCTTTCCGCACGAGTTCCACGCGCATCTGCTCCTCGACTACGCTTTGCTTCGAGCGTGCTTCCTGGATGTGATAGGCCTGGTCGGCTTCGGCCTTGGCCATATCCTGGTCTTTCTTGAAGGCAGCGATCTTCAATTCCTTCTCCTTGCCGGCCTCGGCGATGTTCGTATCCCGCAGAAGCTCGGCTTTCTGCCCTTCTTCCTCGGCTTTCGCCTTCTGGATACGGGAGTCCCGTATAGCTTCGGCTTCGGCGATGTCCGCATCGCGTTTCACGGCCGCGATTCTCGGTTTGCCGAGCGCATCGAGGTAGCCATGCTTGTCGCGGACGTCCTTGATCGTGAAGGAAACGATCTGCAGGCCCATTTTTTTGAGGTCCCGCGCCGCAACGCCTTGAACTTCCTGGGCAAACCGGTCCCGGTTGCGGTATACTTCCTCGACGGTCATGGAGCCGAGAATGGCCCGCAGGTGTCCTTCGAGAACTTCCTGGGCTTCGCTCTTCAGCGCTTCGGTCGGTTTGCCGAGAAACTGCTCGGCCGCCGTCGCCACATCTTCGACGGAGCCGCCGATTTTAATGATGGCGACGGCATCCGTCATAACCGGCACTCCCTGCTCGGTATACACTTCCGGCGTCATGACGTCCAGCTTGTGGGAGAGCAGGGAAAGGAACCGGGACTGCTGGAAGATCGGCAGAATAAACGCACCGCCGCCGCGTACGATTTTCATTTTGCGTCCGGAATCGTCGATGCTGACGTTCTTGCTTCCGAGAAAAGAGCCTGTAACGATCATCGCCTCATCGGGGCTGACCGTTTTGTAGCGGGCCCAGAAGGCAATACCGAGAATGAGAATGACGCCGACTACGATACCGGGAATGAGAAATACATCTGGGTTCATCATGGGCAAAACTCCTTTGGTTGGTTAGTTAAGAGGATCGGAATCCAGCGGGGAGACGAGCAGCACGCTGTTCTTTACCTCCACGACGACGACACGGAGGTGGCTTGGAATGCTCCGTCCGTCGAAGCTTTCCGCGATCTGGTTGGTCACTCCGCCGCCGGTCCGCACCAGGACCTCGCCGAAACCCGACGCGGGTACGGGCACGGTGACTTCACCGATTTTGCCGACCAGCTCCTGCAGCGAGAAAGCGACCGAATTTTCGCTGTTCTCCATCGGTTTGACGTAGACGAGGTACACCATAACGGATAAAACGGCGGCGATCAGCAGAGAGAGCCCTCCGCTCTGCCAGGAAGTCAGTTCCGTGTACCGGGAGAGCAGAATGCCGGCCCCGCCGAAGGTTGTGATTCCCCCGACGAGAACAGCCGGTTGCAGAAATGGCAGGTGATGTCCGGAGGCGGAGTCCAGCATACCCGTGAGATGGCCGAGAACTTCGCCGAAAATGAGGGTAGCCAAGGCAAAAAGAATACCGGCTGTAAAAAGGCCCCAATACCAGGTTTCCATGTGGTCCCTCCCTTATCAAATACTGGATATTGGTTATGGGATTCTATACGGGCGAGGCGGAAAAGGGTTTCGGTCAGAAATTAACGGGATTAATGATTCAGGGGTTGTCCTTTCCAGCGGGAGGGATATCCTTTATACTGAATAAAGCTGATTTGAAACAAAATGATCGGGTATTCCTAAACTATAGAGATTTCAATTTAACCATATGCATAAAATGAGTTGGCAACTGGACATGGTGAATGAAAAGCAATGAAGGAGGAAGTAAGAGGTTATGTCCAGACAAAGTGATGTACTCATTATTATTCCGGCTTATAATGAAGAAGACGCCATCGAACAGACCGTCGATCATTTGCGGGAACACGTTGAGTACGATTATCTGATCGTGGATGACGGCTCCAAAGACCGCACGGCGGCGATTATCCGGGAACGGGGCTACAACGGGGTACATCTGCCCGTCAATCTCGGCATTGGCGGAGCCATGCAGACCGGCTACCGCTATGCCGCGAGACACGGCTATAAATATGCGATCCAGCTCGATGCCGACGGGCAGCATGACTCCCGGGACATAGATAAGCTGGTACGGGAGATTCGCGAATCCGGCGCCGATATGGTGATCGGTTCCCGTTTTGTCGAGAAGAGTTCTTACAAAAGCAGCCTGCCCCGACGGATAGGCATCTACTATTTCTACATGCTGATCCGTCTTCTTACGGGGAACCGGATCTTCGACCCGACGTCGGGATACCGGATCGTCAACAGCAAGATCATCCAAGAATTCTCCGCTTATTATCCGGTTGATTATCCGGAAGTGGAAATTCTCGTCTCCATGGCCCGCAGCAAATACCGGATCAAAGAAATCAGCGTGGAAATGAAAAAACGGCAGGGCGGCGTTTCGTCCATTAATCCGGTCCGTTCCGTTTATTACATGCTGAAGGTGACGATGTTTTCGATCATCCGGAGAAGCTTCTAGGGAGGGCAATTATTTTGATTCAGGCTATTACGATCGGAGTTACGGTCATTTTCTTGTTTCAGATTCTTTTCTACACCAGCAAGCACAAATTAAGAGACCGCCATGCGTTTACCTGGATTATGATCGCGCTGGCGGGACTTGTCACGGGCATTTGTATCCCGCTGCTCAACCGTTTCGCTCTCTGGATCGGCGTATCGTACATGCCGTCGCTGATCTTCCTGATCGTGATCGTGGTCACCCTGAGCCTGCTCGTCCATCAGACGATCCTGCTGTCCAAGCAGCAGGAGCAGATCAAGACACTCGCTCAAGAGCACGCTTATCTGGAGAACGAAGTGATGCTGCTTAAGGAACAAAGCCGAAACCAAGATAGTTACACAGGAGCGGGGAGGCGGGAAGCGCCATGAATCCGTTACATATCGGACTGATTTTACTGAATACGCTTATGCTGGTAAGCGGTCAATTTTTGTGGAAATTCGGGCTCTCGCGTAAAGCGGACCCTTTCGAAAGCTTGCAAAGCATCATTCAGCTTATTTTTTCCCCGTTTATTCTGGGGGGACTTTTCATTTACGGGCTTGCAACGGTTTTATGGCTGTTTATCCTGAATAAAGTGGATATCAGCATCGCCTACCCGATGCAGAGCATCGCTTATCTGATTACGGTCATCGGTGCGTATTATATTTTCAACGAACAAATGTCGGTACTTAAAATCGCCGGTTGCGCAGTAATCCTGATCGGCGTGGGAATGATCGGTTTATCGGCGCGTTATTCGTAACGCGCTTTTGATTTTTTTACGGAAAGCGGGGGGAAGGCATCATGCCGCACAGGCTTCGACCTGTACCGGTCCGGGGCTGGCTCTGGATCGTTGTGCTGCTCACGACACTGCTGAAGCTGGTAGTGGTGTTTACGTACGGTTCCTCCTACAACTTGGGGTCGGACGACCAGTCTTATCTGGAAACCGCGCGAATCTGGCTGGAAAATGGAATGTTTACCTACAATGACCCGTCGAAGCCGACGGTGTTTATTACGCCCGCTCTTCCGGCGTTTATCGCCCTGTTTATGAGCGGAATTGGAACGGGAGACGTGCTGGAGCAGACGATCCGGGTCGTTCAGGTCGTCATGGTTTCTTTCTCGATGATTTTGTTATTCAAAATCGGAACCCGGCTGTTTAACGAGAAAACCGCGCTTATCGCTGTCGTTTTGACGGCCGTTTATCCGCCGATGTGGAACATTTCGTTTTATATTTTGACGGAAGCCTTGTTTGTGCTCGCCCTGATGCTCCTGGTGCATGGCGCGTTGAGAGCGATGGATAAGCCAACCGCGGGAAATGCCGTCTGGTTCGGGCTGATGTGGGCGTTTGCCGTTTACGTAAGGCCGACGATCGCGCTTTGGCCGGGATTTTTTCTGCTGCTGCTCATTTACTGGCGGACGATCCCGTGGAAAAGACTGGCGGCTTGCCTGACAGTTTCCGCTATGGTATTTGTCCTCTGCCTCATGCCGTGGTGGGTCCGCAATTACGAGGTGTCGGGCGGGCAGTTTATTCCGCTGACGAAATCCAGCGGCAATCCGCTTCTCCTCGGCACGTTTCCTTACGGGCCTCCACCCTTAGCCGAACAGCGGACGTGGCATTCCTCGGACGATCTGTGGGCCAATGACGCGTTTGACACGCAGTGGGCCAAGGAGCGGATCCGGACGGGCTTTGCGGAGCAGCCACTTTACTATCTCCAGTGGTATACGATCGGAAAGTTTGCGACGTTCTGGGGGGACGTGTACTATTGGAATGCTGTAAACTGGGCAAGCCTCATTCTGCCGGTGCTGATTCACTATACGATCCTCGGGTTCGGTATCCGGGGAATCTGGCTGGCGAGAGAGAAGCGGCTGACCTACCTTTTGACGGTGCTGTTCGCCTACATGTCTCTGCTTCATATGATTTATTTGGCTCATTCGCGGTATTCGGCTCCGCTGATGCCGTTTATGGCTCTTTTTGCCGGGTATGCGATTCTCCAGGCGTGGGACCGCAGGGGAAGAACAGAAGTGGCAGACGGCCGCAAACAACAAAAACCATCCCTTCCGTAAAGTGGGGGATGGTTTTTTTAACGGGTTTATTTGGTCTTGTTTTTGTTTGCAAGATGCAAACTGTAGCCGATAATGCGTGCCAGCGATTTTTTGCGGATGTGGGGTTCGTCGAATTTCATCGGTTTGGAATTGGCTTCGAAAAACCAGATGCGTCCCTCGAGATCGACGCCCAGATCCATGGACATTTCCCCCAGCTTCTGCTTGGAAGTCTGTTCCACGCTGCTCGCCATAAGCAGGGCGGCACTGCGCGTCCGCTGGAGAATCCGTTTGGCCTTTAGCGGACCGAACGAATTCTCCAGCAGCCGTGCCGGATCGTCAATGGAGCCTCCCCGCGGCACATGTGTCGTAATGCTCTTCCTGCCGGCCACTCTGGCTCCGATTCCGGTTACGCTCCACGTGCCTTTCGATGTTTTTTGGAGAAGCGCGCGCAGATCGAAAGGGCGTTTGTTAAAGCTAGACAGGCGTATTCCCTGCTGGATGATGTAGCTTTCGTCCTTTTTGTTCTCGGCAATCCGGCTCCAGACATCGGATAAATTCGTGAACAGCTCGTAATGCGAGTTCATAGTTTCCTGCATGGTCAGCTTGTAAGTCTGCGCTCCGCTTTTCTTCGTGATCCGCTCCAGGCGCATGATCCCCTTGCCGGCTTTCCCTTCAACCGGTTTGAGGTAGATGAAAGGGAACCGTTTGAGCATCGACTCCAGTACGGCCTGGCTGCTCAACTGCTTCGTAACCGGCACGTATTTGCGGTTTTCGGGAGACTGATCGAGCCATTCGAAGAGCGTCCATTTGTCGAAAAAGAAAGGATTGAACAAATGAACCTGCTTGCTGCGGATGCAGGCCTGGATCGTCCGCTGGACATCACTCTGAATTTCAAGACGGCGTGTCGGAATCCGGTTGTAAATGACGTCGGGAAGAGGCATTAGCTGTTTGTTCCATTTTTTCGTGGCCAACTGGTAGCAGTAGGCCTGAACCTGCTTGCCGCTCAATTTCAAATCGGATGTAGTGACTACATAAACGAGAGCACCCTGTTCGTAGCCGGCTTTGATCAAATCAATGAAATTTTCACGATTTCCCGAAAATTGGCGCTTTGAATCCGGTGTTGTCAAAATCCCGATGCACGGAGGCTGCTGCTTTTTATGGGCGCTAACGTCCACTAACCATCCCTCCTCGCACGAAAGCGGCTTAAATAGACGCAGTGCTCATAGATATAGTTAAGGGAGGCCTTATCCTGTGCTTTCAAACCCGGGTGCTTGAAGATGGAACGACCCGGCTTCGCATTGGCTTCAAACATCCACGTTTTCTCGTTCTGGTCGATACCGAGGTCGAAGCCGAGCTCGCCCAGACGGTGATTGTAATTTTTTTCGATCGCTTCCGCAAGCTCGATGGACGTCTCTTTCATGCGGGACAAAACGGCGTCGCTTCTGCCGCCGTATACCTGCTTTAGCGCCTGCTCCGCCGTCATCAACTGGCCGCCTGTGCGCAGATGGGTCGTGACGCTGCCCTTGCCCGCTTTTTTGGCGCCAATGGCGGCGACGATCCACTGGTTGCTTCCGTTCTTGGTCAGATGGAAGCGGAAGTCGATAGGGCAGCCGTCGATCTCGATCAGCCGGATTCCCTGCTGGGTCACATAGCTGGTCAGCTTGCCGCGGTTTATCCCCAGCATTTTGACGAGCCCGTCGAATTTGTTGAATCGCAGCAGCACATTTTTGCCGTTGCGGCGGTAGCGTACGAAATATCCCCGGTCCGTCGAATACGTGATGCGGTAAATACCGATGCCGAGGCTTCCGGCCGTTGGCTTCAGATAGATAAATTTGTGGCGGCTCAGAAGGTCCTTCAACTGCTCGGCCGTGGGGCCCAGGACTGACTCCGGCACGTATTTAAAAGCCGGATCGTTTTCAAGCAGGCGGTACACATCCCATTTGTCGAAGAAAGCCCAGTTGAATAAAGGGATATTGCGTTTGACGAAGCGCTGCTTAAAGTCTTCCATGGAGACCAGTTTCTCCACTTTGCGGCTGGGAAGGCGGTTGTAAACCACATCCGGAAGCGGAACGGTTTTACGGACCCAGCCGCCCTGCGGCTGAAGCATATAGCCGTTTACAGTGCCCTGCAGCCAGTTGACATCCTTCGGCGCGAAGGCGATGTGGAACGATTTGCGTTCGCCCGGCTGCATTAGCGATCGGATAAACGGAGTTCTCGATCCGAAAGGACCCGACGTGGAGTTGGCCACATTCGTCAGAATCCCGATTAAGGGACCGAGCCGGATATCTTTGCCGCTTTCGCTCGCTGCCAGGCAAGGACCGATCCGCGGAAGTTTCACGGAAGTAATGACGGACTGTGGCAAATAAAGGTGGAGTCCGCTTTTTTTGATATATCGGGCCGGGAGTGTAATGGATTTGGAGCCGACCTGGAGCTGCAGCGTCTTGCCTTTTGACAAGCGCAGCGCCTTGGCCAGTTCACCGGATACCAAAATGCTTTTTTCCTGTTTGGAATTTACGTGAACCGTGCACGTCGTCAAACTCATTGGGTTACCCTCCTAAACTTGTTGCCCCTGCCGGTTCCCGCTGCGTTCTCAGCAAATAGGCGGCGTACCGGACCGGATTAGAGGCGGCTGAGCGGGCGGTTTTGCCGCCGTCAATGCTCTGGAAGGCTGCTCTGCCTGGCTTGGAATTAACCTCCAGAATGTGGATGCGTCCATCCCGGCAAACGCCGAAATCGATGCCCAGCTCGGCCAGACGCCCATGCGACGATTCCAGAATAAGCGCAATTCGATGGGATAAAACGGACAGTGTCTTTATCAGCCTACCGGACGCCACACCGGGAAATTGTTCCCTCAGAAAAGCTTTGACCTCGCAGGCGGAGCCACCGCCGTGGAGATTGGACGTCACGCTCCCCGGACCGCCCGAGCGCACAACCATCCCGGTCAAATTCCACAGGCCGCCTCCGTCTTTTTGCATAAGAGAACGGATATCGTAAGCCGTACCTTCGGGTGTAGTCAGCGGAAGGTACTGCTGGAGCAAATAGCGGCGTTTGCCTATGAAACCGCGGACCCAGCACCGCATCTCCTGCGTCGTGCCGAAATCCTGTTCGATCGGGCGGTTTGCCCGGTCACGGCCGCGTACGCTGCAGGGAAGTTCCGAGCCGGGACTGCGGTATACATGCAGGGCGCCTTTGCCGTGCATGCCCCCTTCGGGTTTCAGAAAAGCGGCCCCGTGCAGCTTAAGCCACTGTTCAAGCTGGTGCAGCGAGGTCAGGCGTCGGGTAAGCGGCAGATGCGAGGCGAGGACCGGGTCGGCGGCCAGCAGGCGCTGGACGTCCCATTTGCCCCGGAGGCCTCCGCCCAGGAACCGGATGCCGGGCAGCCGGTGAAGCCGGTTCAACTGCCGGCGGTACAGCCGCTGCTCTGCGGCACTGGAGCAAAAGCAGCGGTCATAAAGGACGGCGGGAAGAGGGAAGGTGCCTTCTCTCCAGGTGGAGTCCGCGGGACTGTACAGGAAGCCGTCCACCGTCTCGTACTCGAAAGAGATTCCGTTAGGGCTGAACACGATGACCTCGATTCCCTCGGCCGCCCCGTTCAGGCTCAGCCTGCGGAAAAAGGATTCGGAATCTCCGGCGGGCGCCTCTTTACCCGGTGAGGCCAGAACGCCCAGACACCGATTCGCTGCATGATCCACACGTCCCACCGCCTTCCTGTTTTACATAAAGCCGGACAAATAAACGGCATATTCAAGGAGTCGTCTGACGGACGGCCGCACAAGCGTTTCCTCAGCCGCGGAGGGAAGGGAGAATTCCTCGCGGGAAGGCTTTGAGTTCACTTCCAGCAGTTTTACCTGCCCGGCGGTGTCCAGAGCCAGATCCACGCCGAGCTCCCCGAACGTTCCCTTTACGTTCCTGCCGATGGCCTGAGCGACTGTCAGCGCCGTACTTTTTAAAGTACGCTGAATGCTCCCTTTGCGTGAGGCCAGGGCGGACCCCGCCAGCGCTTCCTGGACGGCCGTCATTATTCCGCCTCTCGCAAGGTTGGAAACGAAGTGCTGCTCCGCCGCGATCCGGGCCACGATGGAGCTCAGAACCCATTCTCCTCCGCCGTCTCTCTGAACGAGGGCACGGAAATCGACGGGGCGGCCGCCGATCGTCAGCAGGTCCAGACCTTCCTGGATCTGATAAGCCTGTGTCCGGATTTTTCCCGCCATATGGGAGTAAGCCTCGAAAAGATCGGGATAGGGAAGGACGACAGTCCCGCTGAGCGCGGAGAAGCGGACTTCACAGCTGCCGTCCTCTTGGACGTGCAGGCGGAAAATTCCTTTGCCGAGACTGCCGGAGGCCGGTTTTATAAATAAGGTCCGGTGCCGGCGGGACATGGCCTTCAGCATGTGATAGTTGGAGAACGGATGAGACTCCGGCAGGCAGTCCTGAAGAGCGGTTTCACTGCACAGGGCGGAGAATACGGCGTTCTTATCCAGGTATTTATCGTTGAAAATGTGCGTCTGGTGACGCAGTTGAACGGCTTTGAGAAAATGCTGGACTTCCGGTTTATTTTCGTACTTGCGTGAAGTCAGCCGGTTGTAAATGACGTGCGGGACGGGAAAAATCCCGTTTCGCCATTCCACGTCATAATACAGGCCTCCCAGATCGGGAAAGGTGTGCATTTCTTCGGGAGAGAAAAAGAACAAGCTGACACCGGCTTCCTCGCCTGCTTTAGTTAGCTCCCGGCAGAAGGCCGTCATGGAGCCGAAGGGCATTTCCCGGGACGAGTATAGGCGGCTGAGCAGAACGCCGACGAGCGGGCCCGCGTAAAGCGTGGCGGCGGAAGGCTGATAAACGAGCGAGAGCCTGCACCCGCCGCGGATGCCGAGCCTGCGCCCCAGCTCCGGATGAAGGCAAAGCTCTTCGTCCGGGCTCGCGCCCGGTTCCGCGGCCGTCCGGACCACCGCTTCGCAGGACGCGGAACCGAAGCGCAGCTTGACGGCGCTGTCCTGGGCCAACCGGCATGCCCGGATCATACCCGCGCTCAGCAGAACGGTCCGTTCGTCTACGTAGAGAGCGGGATCGAGGCTGCGGACATGGACGATGCGGGTCATAGAAAAGCTCCTTCGCTTCGCGGTACTGGGGGTACCAGCGGCTGAAACTAAAGAATTACTCCATCATATGAGGACATATATCCCTTGGTGCAAGGGCGAATGTCAGGTTTCGGCTTGCTTTCGGAATGACTTGGCGGAGGAAGGATTAGGGAGAATGTCCTGCGGCGAAAGGGGGGTTAGAAGAGAAGGACGGAACATCCTGCCTCCGGCAAGGAGAAGAACCGGCACAGGATGACAAATATGGACAAAGTGTAAACAAAAGGATTGACGGGAGACTAAAGTCACTGTAAGATGTAAGTAATTTCAATATTATCTTTATCCCGACAACTACATACCCAAACTTTAACATGTTACCGAAAGGGCATTAGTTAAAGAAGTGATTTTGCTTCTTTGACTATGTCCTTTTTTTGTTCTCTCGGGGCCACTAAGGAGGTGAGGAACTCCCGGTAAGAAGGCGTTGGTTGACAAAGCATCAGGGGGACCGTTTCAATTTGAAACCGATTACAAAAGAACCTTTAAGGAGTGTTTGTACACATGAAAAGAAACAAATGGCTCAACATGGGACTTTCTTTGATGATGGTATCCGCAATTGCGGCAGGGTGCAGCAAAACGAACACAACGACTACGCCGGCAGCTACTCCGGGCGCGTCCTCGAACGCGGATACGGGAGAAGCGGGCGCTAAGAAACTGACCGGCGAGTTCGAGATCCAGTATTTTGTCGGCGGATACGGAGATACCTGGTGGAAAGCGGCCATCGACGAATTCCAGAAGGCCAACCCGGATCTCAAAATCAAGCAGTCTGCGGGAGCCAAAATCAACGATCAGATGAAACCCCGCTGGATTCAGGGCAATCCGCCGGACGTGGTTTACATCGACGGCGCAGGCGCCAACGCGAGAACGATGTACCAGGACGGCCAGCTTATGGACATCACTGACTGGCTGAAAACCGCCAAGAACGCGGACGGCAAAAACATTATGGACCTGTTCATTTCCAAGCCGGAAGAGTACGAAGCAGGCAAATACTACGACGTTCCGCTCGTATTCGGATCCTGGGGAACGTTCTGGGACCGCGCCGAATTCAAGAAAAACAACTGGGAAGAGCCGAAGGACTGGGAAAGCTTCCTGGCTGTAGGCGACAAAATCAAAGCTTCCGGCAAGATGAGCGTCTACATTCACACCGGCGTGTACCCGTACTACATTAACGGCGCATTCCTGGATTCCGCAACCGTTGCGGCGAACAACTACGATACGTCCATCATCAAGAAAATCAACAACATGGAAGAAGGCGTATTCAAAAGCGAACCGGTTATGAAAGCGCTTGATAAGATCATTCAAATGCGTGACAAGGGCTTCATCGACAAGGGCTCTGTCGCTTTGAACCATACGGATTCCCAAACGCAGTTCCTGCAGCATAAAGCGGCCTTTATCCCGAACGGACTCTGGGTAGAGAACGAAATGAAGAAAGACGTTCCGCAAGGCTTCGAATTCGGATTCATTCCGTCCATTACCCAGGAAAAAGGGGGCAAGAGCGTAGCCATTCCGACTACGGCCACGATGGGTATCGCGAAAAAAGCGAAAAATCCGGAAGCGGCAAAAGCGTTCATCCAGTTTATTTTTACGGAGAAGCAAGCGGGGAAATGGGCGGAAGCGACAGGCGCTCTGCTTAACGTGAAAACGAACCTCGACAACACGTCCGCAAGCAACCTGGCAAAAACGGCCATCAAATCCTACAGCTCCCCGGAAACGGTTGTAGCTCCGGAACCGGTTATCCCGGAAGACCTCAAAAAAGTGCGTAACGATTCCACACTGGCTCTGACTCAAGGCACGATCACCAAAGAAGAGTGGGCGAAACGTATGGAAGACGAAGCAGCCAAGCAGCGCGCCAAATTGAAAAAATAAGCACCCATATCTCCGGAGTGATAATAAGGGAATGCGAATTCCCTTATTGTCGTTCCCAGGAAAGCGGAGGTTCACGCATGAAAGGAACACCTGTCACTAATCCGGCCGGAGCCATCGCGGCGAAAAAGCCGAAGAGCGGACGCTCCAAGGTAAGACGCAATCTGTTTATTGCTTCTTTTATCCTTCCGACTCTGCTGCTCTATCTCGTATTCACCGTATACCCGATGCTGAAAGGCATCTATCTCAGCTTGTTCGACTGGTCCGGCGGATCCATGGATTACAATTTTATCGGGCTGGACAATTTTAAAGAAATGTTCAAGGACCCCATTATACCGAAGGCCCTGCTCAACGATTATTTTCTGGTTGTCGGAAAAGTGATCGGCTTTATGGTACTTGCCCTGTTTTTTGCAGTCTCGCTTACCCGTCTTAAAATCAAAGGCTCCGGGTTTTACCGGGCGATCTTCTTCCTCCCGAACGTGATTTCCGTCGTAGTCGTCGGTGTGTTGTGGCGTTACGTTTACAACCCGAACCTGGGCTTTCTGAATTCTCTGATCGGCGAGATCAAAGGCGAGAAGTTCGTGTTCCCGTGGCTGGGAGATGTGGCAACGGCGATGTGGTCGCTGCTTCCGCCTTCGATCTGGGCCGGCGTCGGTTTCTGTACCCTGCTTCTCATCGCGGGAATTTTGAGCATCCCGGATTCGCTGTACGAAGCCGCAGGGCTTGACGGCGCGACTCAGTGGCAGCAGTTCTGGCACGTTACGCTTCCGCTGACATGGGAGCAGATTCAAACTTCCGTCATCTGGATCGTGATGACTACGCTCAACGGCTCCTTCATCATCGTCTCGATTATGACCGAGGGCGGGCCGGACAACGCGACCCAGGTACTGGGCTCCTACTTGTACCAGCAGGGCTTTAGGCAATACCACCTGAGCTATGCGGCCGCGATCGGCGTATTGACGCTCGTTGTATCTCTGGTAACGACGGTTGCCTTGCAGCGGATTATGAAAAGAGAACCGTTAGAAATTTCGTAGAGGGGTTATACGCATGAGTGATGGACTGAAAAACCCGTTTTGGCGCATAGTCGTCAACGTGCTTTTAATAGGCTGGGCGATCATGGTGCTTTACCCGCTCGTCTGGACCGTACTCGGTTCCCTGAAGGATAACCAGCAGTTTTTCCTGGGTAAACCGTGGGATCTTCCCAAATTTCCGCTGTTGTTCTCCAACTTCAGTTACGTTTGGGATAAGTACCAGTTCGGCGGCTATTTTATGAACTCGATCATTGTTACGGTTGTCAGTGTCCTGGCCGGTCTCGTGCTTTCGGCAATGACGGCGTACATTCTGGCCCGGTTTGCCTTCAAGGGAAGCGGCGTCCTCTTTTACGTGTATATCGCGTCGATGATGATTCCCATGTTCCTCGGGATGATTCCCCTGTTCTTCCTGATGAGCGATATGGGATTGACCAATTCCCTTCTTGGGCTTATCATCGTATACACAGTTTCTACCATTCCGTTCAGCGTGTTCGTCCTGGTCGGATTCTTCAAAACGCTGCCGTCCGAAATCGAGGAAGCGGCCATGATGGACGGCGCCTCTTACTACGGCATTTTCTTCCGCATTATGATGCCTCTCGCCAAACCGGGACTCATTTCCGTCAGCATTATCAACGTGTTGAACACGTGGAATGAATACATTCTCGGTGTCGTACTCAATAGTGAACCTTCCAAATACACCCTGCCTGTGGGCATTGCCGTTATGCAGGGGGAGATGCAGTACCGGACGGAATGGGGTCCGCTCTTTGCGGCGCTTCTCATTTCCATGGTGCCGGTCATGATTTTCTATCTCATTTTTCAGCGTCAAATTGCCAGCGGAATTACAGCGGGTGCGGTTAAATAACGGCCCGCCGCTTTTTTCCGCAAGATGAAAAAGGTGAGCAAACATGCTGCATACGCTTCAAAAAATCGGCCGGTCTCTCATGATACCGATTGCCGTCCTGCCGGCCGCCGCAATTTTGCAGCGGCTCGGCGCTTTTACTTTCCAGGATCCGTTTCTGATCTTCATCTCGAAAATATTTAGCACAGGCGGCAATGCCATTGTGGATAACCTTCCTCTGCTGTTTGCGATCGGCATTGCAATCGGTATGACGTCCGGTCAAGGAGTGGCGGCGCTTGCGGCTACGGTAGGATACGTCGTGTTTGTGAGAGCGCTTGCGACTTTTGAAAGCGTACCCCCCGTAGAGCAGACGGCGCCCGGAACCCATCTGGATATGGGCGTCCTTGGAGGGATGATGACGGGGCTTATCACCGTGATGCTGTTCAACCGGTTTCATAATATCAAGCTGCCGGATTACCTCATGTTTTTCGGGGGCCGGCGTTTCGTGCCCATCATTACCTCGCTCGTTATGGCAGGAATGGGGGGGATCATGGGCTTGATCTGGCCTCCTGTACAGGATGTGATCCGGGATGCGGGCCTCTGGATCGTAGATGCGGGGGGAATCGGCGTATTCATGTACGGCTTTCTGAACCGGCTTCTCCTGGTCACGGGTCTGCACCATATTCTGAACAGTATCGTGTGGTTTCAGGTGGGCGAGTTTATGACAAATGCCGGGACTTATGTTCATGGCGATATGACCCGCTACAACGCGGGCGATCCGAGCGCGGGCATGTTTATGAGCGGCTTTTTTCCGACGATGATATTCGGTCTGCCCGCGGCCGCCTTGGCCATGATCAAATGCGCGCTCCCGGAGAAGCGGAAGAAAGCGGCGGCCCTGCTTTACAGCGCCGCCCTCACCTCGATGCTCACCGGGGTGACGGAGCCGCTTGAATTTTCGTTTATGTTCGCGGCACCGCTTCTTTACGGGGTCCATGCGGTTCTGAACGGTCTGGCGATGCTGCTCATGCATTTGTTTACTATTAAGCTCGGTTTCAGTTTCTCGGGAGGATTTATCGATTTATTGTTGAATTGGAAATTAAAGGAATTTCCTTATATGTTTCTGATCATAGGAGCTGTCTATTTTGTCGTCTACTACGGATTATTCCTGTTTCTGATCAAGGCCTTCCAATTGAAAACCCCGGGCAGGGAAGAAGATTTTCCCGGTTTGACCGCGGCGATCGTATCTTCGGCTCCGCCTCCGGAGGAAGAACGGATTACGGCTATCGTGAACAGCGTGGGTGGCATCGACAATATCATCAAAGTGGACTCCTGCATAACCCGGTTGAGGCTGTGGCTTAAAGAGGCTGGGGAAGTGGAGGAAGAAAAACTGAAGGAACTGGGTGCATTCGGGATTATGAACATGGGAAAGGGACACGTGCACGTTATTTTCGGGACGGACTCGGAACTGATTAAGGAATCCATTGCCAAACGTTTAGCTGCCTAGATGGAGGAGAACCTTTATGATTCAAAGAAAAATCATTCACGTGCTTTCCCATAATGTAGTCATGACGAAGCTTTCGACCGGCAAAAATTCAATTGCGTTCGGTAAAGGAATCGGATTCAAAAAAGAACCGGGCATGATTATACAAGACGCCGATATTTCGCAGGAGTTTCTGCTGCATACTTCGGAAGTGCTGGAGCATTACGAGCACATTCTTCATGCCGTCGACGTCAAAATTATCGGGATTACGGAAGAAGTGATCGCTTACGCGCAGGGGCATCTGGAAGGGGAATTTTCCGAAACGATTCACGCCGCGCTGGTCGATCACATCAACTTTGCCGTGGAACGCTGCAAGCGGGGGGTTCATATCCTTAATCCGTTCGCTTACGAAATCAAGCATTTGTACGAGGAAGAGTATCGGATAGCCAGCAAGGCGATCGATTTTCTGAATCAGCATCTGGATGTGAGGCTGCCGGACGATGAAATCGCGTTTCTCGCGATGCATTTCCATACCGCCCGGACCAAGGTGGAAAAAGGCACGGCGCTTGCGGTGGTCAGACTGGTGGCCCAGGTAATCGAGAGAGCCAAGGAACTCGGTCTGGATTTCGATAATTCGTTCTCGACCGTCCGTTTTATTTCTCATTTAAAAGCGCTTATCGACCGGATCATGGAACAAAAAACGATACGCAACCCCCTGCTGGGTAAAATCTGCGAAGAATATCCTTTGGCGTTTCAAAAGGCGGTCCTTCTGGCGGAGCTGCTCAAGGCGAATCTGCAGAAACCGATCCCTATGGATGAAATCGGATTTCTGGCTCTTCACCTCGAACGGCAGATGCAGCGCTCCGGGATGGACTGAACGGCTTCTCTGCTGCCGTAGGGAAAGTGCCGGGCCTCCGGTCGGAAGCGGCACCCCCGCATTTTCTCGACGGCAGCAATCGTGATAAGATCGGAATGAGGAGGGATGAATCATGACAGATTCCACATTCCGTGCTCTGCAGGTCAACAAGACCGGGCAGGGCGTTTCACTGGGTATACGCGAAATGACGGCGGAGGAGCTGCCCGAAGGGGAGCTGCTGGTGAAAGTTGCCTACTCCGGCGTCAACTTTAAGGACGGGCTTGCCTCCATGCCGGAGAGCAAGACCGTCCGTTCTTATCCGATGGTGCTCGGCATCGACTTGTCCGGTACCGTCGTCTCGTCGGCCGATCCGCGCTACAAGGAAGGAGACGAAATACTCGTCACCGGCTATGCGCTCGGGACCGGTCATTTCGGCGGCTACAGCGAGCTGGCCCGGGTACCGGCGGACTGGGCGGTGCCCGTACCGGACGGCCTGACGCCGAAGGACGTCATGGCGCTCGGCACCGCGGGCTTTACGGCCGCTCTCTCCATCCAGCGGCTGGAAGACAACGGCCTGCGCCCGGGCCAGGGGCCCGTGCTTGTCACGGGAGCAACCGGCGGCGTAGGCAGCACCGCCGTTTCCATGCTGGCGGGTCTCGGTTACGAGGTCGCCGCCAGCACGGGCAAAAGCTCCGAGCACGCGTACCTGCGCGGACTCGGAGCAAGCGAGGTGCTGCCGCGCGAAGCGCTTGCGGCAGACGACGGCAAGCCGCTCCGCCGCGAACAGTGGAGCGCGGCGGTAGACCCTGTGGGCGGCGCGTCGCTTCCGTACGTGCTCGGCACGGTACGGTACGGCGGCTCCGTCGCCCTCAGCGGGCTCACCGGAGGCGGGGCGTTTCCCGCCACCGTGTACCCGTTCATCCTGCGCGGCGTGAACCTTCTGGGCATAGACTCCGTCTACTGCCCGGCCGATCTGCGCAGGAAGCTGTGGGAGCGGCTTGCCGGCGACCTCAAGCCGCGCAGCCTGGGGGATATGATCCAGCGGGAAATCACGCTGGAGGAAGTGCCTGCGGCGCTGGGGGACATCCTCGCGGGCCGCATGCGCGGACGCGTCGTGGTGCGCCTGTAGCGCACAGGGGCCGGATGCGGGGATGCCCCCGCCGCATACAGGTGAGCGCAGCGTTGGACCGGCAGGCAGCGGAGGCTCTGAGCTTGCAGACTGGGGCGTTCTCCGGCGCACAGACGGACGTGTTGACGATTCGCAGGCCCCGGATACGACAGTGCGCAGTGGCCCCGCGAGGCGGCCGCTCTTGATGGAACTGGCCCTGCTGGTTCACGGGGTGGCCGCCAGGGAGCGAGCGGGTTGGTTGAAGGGTTGAATCACCCGTGGGGTTGCGCACCTATACGCTCCGCGAGGCGGCCGCTCTTGATGGAGCGGGCCCTGCTGGTTCACGGGATGGCCGCCAGGGAGCGAACGGGTTGGTTGAAGGGTTGAATTACCCGTAGGGTTGCGCACCTAAACGCTCTGCGAGGCGGCCGCTCTTGATGGAACTGGCCCTACTGGTTCACCGGGTGGCCGCCAGGGAGCGAACGGGTTGGTTGAAGGGTTGAATCACCCGTAGGGTTGCGCACCTATACGCTCCGCGAGGCCGCGGATGCCCATTAAAAAGCAGTCAGATGCGGATTCCCGCGGCTGACTGCTTTTTGCATATTCTGCCTTGGAGGGTAAAGCTGCTCTCGTACAAGCCTAGTAGTGGCTACATGCCCCAAGCATCAAAGTGATTGCTCTTTAATACCTGCCCACCGGCGCTGCCGCTCCTCCTGAGCTCAGCGTCTTTTTTTACGGCCGTTCGTCCGCGGCATCCCGGAGGACGCTCCCGTTAACGGTTCTATCCGCCTCGTCAAACTCCTCCTCACCAAGCGCTTGCCCGGGAGAACGCTCCCTTACGAAAAGATGGCGGTAATCGACCCAGCCCTGGCGGTCTATGCGGACGCCTCCGATCGATGAGTGAACGGCGACACGGAACGTTTTTTTTAATAAAAAAAGCAGGGCCGTTTCCGCATGCAGCATGTCTTCGATCTTCAACAGCTCCGCGGCCTGGCGTTCAAGGGAGGACTCCCGCTGGATTTGTCCCACCGCGTTTTGTATGCGGCTTTGCAAAGCGGAGCTCATATGCCTGTGGATATAGTTGGTCGTCTGAAGGAGATAGCCGAGAAAACCCAGCGGTGAAGCTGAAACCGGCATGAACATGCACATGTCCGCCCGGTGGACATAGTCCCGGTCGGTAAAAGCGGCGATCGGCATCGTTTCGACCTCCACGCTCAAGCCGGCTTCCGTAAGTTTTCCGGCTATCCAGCGGGCATCTTCACCGTGCTGGGCGTACGCAAAGAGCCGCAGCGTCTCACCGGCGTATCCCGATGCCCGGATCAGCTCGTCCGCGGACAAAGAAGTCCCCTCAGGCAGACAGTCTGCATCAGAATCAGGATCTGCCGGAGACATGGAACCTTGCCGGATCCGGAAATCCCGCATAATGCCGGACGAAGGACCGACCCGGTTATCTCCCAGCTCCCGCGCCATGGCCTGACGATCGATAAGCCGGTCGATAGCTTGGCGGAGAAGCAGACTGCGGCATGGACCGCGTCTGGCGTTGAATGTGAGCACGGTGCTTCCGTCGAATACATGCTCCTCTTTGGCATGAAAACCTTGATGTTTATACTCCTCGGCGGGCATTGGGACATCCCCGTGGGAGACGATGAGCTTATCTTTTCCTTTCGGACGATAGGCGGCAAGCTGCTCCGGTAAAATCCACATCTCGATCACATCCAGATGAGGCCGTACGCCGTAATAGCCGTCAAAGGCATGAAGCCGGCAAATATATTTGTCATAAAACTCCATCCGGAAGGGTCCTGTACCTATAGGGGAGCGCCCGAAGAGGGAGGGATTATCCCGGACGACATCTTCCGGCACGATAGAAGCCGCCGGGAACGTCAGGAAGAAAGGAAGCAGATGATTGGGCCGTTTGAGCGAGATCCTGAGACTGTAGGGGGTTACGGGCAGGAGAGAAGTCACGTCTTGAATAAACCAGGACCAACTGGAGCCGCTGGCGGGATCGGCAAGCCGTTCCAGCGAATATTTCACATCTCCCGCATCCATTTCTTTGCCGTGATGGAAGTAAACTTTTTTGCGCAGGTAAAAGGTCCACTCGGTGCCGTCCGCGCTGCTTTCCCAATAATGGGCAAGCTGGGGCAGCAGAGTTCCCGTCGCGGGATCGAGTTCAAGCAGAGTTGAGAACACATGGCTGATAAGTTGGCAGTCCGTAGCGTAAATGGCATGGGCCGGGTCGAGTGAAACCGGGTGCCGGAACAAGGGCAGGCGCAGGGTATCCAGGACGGCTTCTTCGGAGGAAGCGGTAGTAAAGCCGAAATACCCGGATATCCAATCGAGACAACTGTCTTTAAGGGCATAGTGGCGCCCGTAGGTGTGAATAAGTTCGACGGCGGCTTTGAAGTCGCCTTTCCGGGTCAAGTCCATCGCCGTCCGGGAGATAAGCTCAGGAGCCGGGATCACGAAAGTAAGCAGCGAAGAACGGCCGCGTCCGCAGCCCGGCTGCCAGCGGATCCAGTCAAGCTGGACCATTTTTTTAAGCAGCATCTTCACATTTCGTACGGTGCAGAACCAGTGGCCGGCCAGCAGGTCCAGCGTGATCGGAACCGGCTCGCCTTCGCGCGCATGCGGCTGGCTGACGCGCAGTTGCAAATAATAATCGTAAAGCTGCATAAGTCCGGTCTCCTTTTAGTTGTAAAAAAAGGGGAAAATATTAAAGATGATTATACTCTTTTTGTTCCTCTTATTCCATCTATAATCAAAGGTAGCCGGCCGCTTAACACAAAGAAAGGGGTTTGACGCATGTATCCACAACCATATTATCTGGAAAAAGAAATGGAACAGCACAACCGGGACCTGGATCGCAGACTCCGGGATTATACCAAATTCGGGCGTTTTCTCTGCCAAAAGCTTACGGGCAGCAAGAACGGAACGAAGAACGCCAGTGCAACCGCTAAATCCGCCGTATAAAACGTAATCATAAAGTCCCCCGGCCTGTCATAGGATGTAGAACAGGGCGGCATGTCCCGAAGCTGCTGCGGGCAGCGGCTTTAAGGCGGGATGCCTGGGATGCCGTCACTCCAGGGGGAGCGTGAACAGCCGTGAAAGGTTTCAAGAACGTGATTTTTATGAGCCTCGCGCTTGGGATGCTGCTGTACTCCGTACCGCAGCTTGATATTGGGGGAGGCTTTACCCTGCCGACGGTGTTCGGCGCGCTTTGGATCTGTTTCGCCCTGCTGATCATCGCGGCTCATCTGCACGAGCTGCTCGGTGTCGACGAGGAGACCCGGCAGGAGATCGTCCGCATCAAGCGAATGAAACGCTGGCGGATGGAGCAGCGGCTACAGGGCAAGAAAATGCTGGGCCTGCGCAAGTAAGTCATTCCGGAGGGCGCTGCGAATGCCGGGACTCACGGACACCGCAGAACGCAGGCATCGTGGACACCGCAAGCGTCGCACACATCGCGAACACCGCAAGCCCTCGCGAACACGCGGAGATGATAGGAAAAGAAAAACCAGACGGATGGCGCCTTCCGCGCTTTTCGTTTGGTTTTTCTTCGTCTATAATAAACTTAACAGACTAATACAGCGAATCGGACGGGGGTAGTACAGTTGGATGAAACGGGAACAGAATCATTAACGAAGCACGAACAGATTCTCCGCCATATCGAGAGCTTGAAGATCGGAAGCAAGATCAGCGTCCGCAAAATTGCGGATCAGCTCGAAGTGAGCGAAGGCACCGCATACCGCGCCATCAAAGAGGCGGAAAACCAGGGCCTCGTTTCCACGAAGGAACGGGTCGGCACGGTAAGGGTCGGCAAGCGGGAACGCCGCAATATCGATAAGCTGACCTTCGAGGAAGTCGTGAACATCGTGGACGGCGAAGTGCTCGGCGGCATGAACGGTCTGGAGAAGACGCTGCACAAATTCGTGATCGGGGCCATGGAACTGGATGCGATGATGCGTTATGTGGAAGCGGGCTCGCTGCTTATTGTGGGCAACCGGGAAGAAGTGCACAGGCTGGCTCTGGAGCAGGGGTCGGGCGTTCTGATAACGGGCGGCTTCCATACGAGCCCCGAGATGACGAAGCTGGCGGATAAGCTGGAGCTTCCCATCATATCGAGCAGCTACGATTCTTTTACCGTGGCTTCGATGATTAACCGGGCCATTTACGACCGTCTGATCAAGAAAAAAATTCTTCTTGTCGAGGATATTTTGACGACGAATCCGCATGTTTTCGCCTTGAAAGCGAACAGCTCGGTCAAGGAATGGCGCGCGCTGGTCGAGGAGACGGGGCACAGCCGGTTTCCCGTCACGGACGAGTGGAACCGGGTTATCGGGCTTGTGGCCCCGAAAGATATGCTGGGCGCCGATGCCGGCCAGACCGTCGACCGCCTGATGACGCGGAATCCTCTGACGGTCAGCCCGCAGACTTCCGTCGCCTCCGCCGCCCATATGATGGTGTGGGAAGGGATCGAGCTGCTGCCGGTCGTGGACGGCAACCGCAAAATGCTCGGCGTGATCAACCGCAATGACGTGCTCAAGGCGATGCAGTATATCCAGAAGCAGCCGCAGAACGGGGAGACGTTCGAAGATCTCATCTGGGGAAGGTTCGAGGAGTTCCGGGACGAACAAGGGAACGTAGTGTTCCGCGGAACGATAACGCCCCAGATGACGAATCACCTGGGGACGGTTTCGGAAGGGGTCTTGACCACTCTGATGACGGAAGCGGCGTACCGCGTCGTGCAGACCGTCAAGAAGGGGGACCTCGTGATGGATAACATGTCGACGTACTTTATCAAACCGGTGCAGATCGAAAGCGAGATCCAGATCCGGCCCAACATTCTGGAAGTGAGCCGTAAATTCGGCAAAATCGATGTGCAGATCTACCATGCGGGCACACTGGTCTGCCGGGCGATGCTGACGGCCCAGTTTATCGACGGCATCTGATCAGCGGGACATGCGGGAGAAGTATAAATAATTGCGGATTCCCGCAAACAAGTTAAACAGCCCGAGCAGCAGGCAGATCGTCCCGAATATTCTGCGCACCGGCGTATCCGATAGGAAGAACAGCTGTGTCACGGCAATAAGAATAAGCATCAGCCCCATGCTGATATTCATTAGCGCGGCGTTGGTGCCTTTTTGCTTTGGATCGGTTTTCCGGCGGGAACGGAAGCTGAAGACGACCGAGAACAGCAGGGTAATAAAAATAAGCGTAGATAGTGCGATTTGAACCGTTTCTAGCATGTACGGAAAGCCCCCTACAGATTGTTTTGCTTTAACTGTACCGATTTTCCCTGGAAAAAGCAACGAAGCCGGGGCCTCCAGGGCATCCGGCTATCATGAGTAAAGAAGGGATTCAATTATTTCTGTCGAATACATGTCCTAATTATTTTGACAGAAGGCACAAAACAGGTCAGTTGCTTATCTCTAATTTCTGCTGCAGTTTCTCCCAGGAGGATTCCAGCTGCAGCCGTGGTACTTCCACAGTTTCGAACTTTTCGATCAGCGTGTCTTTGAGAAGATCTTCAAAAAAGTTATCGAATTGGTACTGGGTCATAAATAACACTCCTAAGTTCTGGTCTATGGATAAAAATGTATACTTTTATATTATCTTTAAAACCTTACATAATCAGCGCAATTTTGTTTCGCAAGGATGCAAAGTTATTTTCACTGATGCGCAAGAAAGAAGGATAATAATGGAAGATATTAACGCCTAATTTAAAGACATATATAGGAACTTATGTCTTTAAATAAATTCTGATATGACAGTTCTGTGCTATCACGTGAACAAGTACGCAAACGGGCTTGCGCAGTTGTGCAGTCTAGTGCAGATGAACCATAAAAAAAGATTGCATATCAGCAGTGGGCTGATATGCAATCTTTTTGTTTTTTGCTATGATGTGGATAGGATTACCACATCATATATCTAACTTCCGGTTTCTCGCTGGAAACCGCTTTTTGCAGTGATTCTACTTCGAGTTTGGACAAGGATGCGGAGGATACGGGAGCCGCTTTGGAACTTACAGCTTCTTTAACAGCTTGCTTCAGTTCACGGGACCATAGTACTGCCGTTTGCATGACAGACACCTCACTTTTGAATTTAATATAAAACTTATTTCCTATATTACCTTAAAAACTTGCACTCGAAAAGGTGGTTTTTATGATTTTCAAAAAAAAATGGATGATATTGTTTTTTATAGGCATCATCTTCCTTCAGTTCTGGTGCTTAAGGGTAGCTTATCGGTATCCGTATCTGGGTATCATCGTGGATCAGAACCCCAAACAGGAATGGGTCATCACCCAGCTGGAGCGGGTCAGCATCGGTTCCAAGATCGGCTTCAAGCCGGATGACAAGATCCTCAGCGTAGACGGGAAAAGGCCCGGAGAGCATCTGACGGTCAAGAAATATTACAGTATCGAGCAGGCGGACGTCATTACCGTGCTTCGCGGAGACAAAGAACTGACCTTTACGACGAGAGATTATGCCACGTCCATGACGGTCGATATTTTATCCCTGCTGGGCGAGATCATTGCTTTTGTTTTCGCGTTTCTGATTTACAGCCGGCTTTCCAAATCCCGGTCGGCCCTCATGCTGTCCGCTGTATTTCTGAATATCGGGCTTATCTTTATGTGTCTGGGCGCATCGACCCGAACCGATATTCTAGCCAAGGGAATGACGACAAGTCTGGTAGCGTGCCTGCCCTTTCTGTTCCTGCAGTTTCTAATTATGTTTTTCCAGGAACGATCCAATTTCACTTTCTCGACCCGCTACATGAAGTACGTGTACGCCGCCATCGGGTTCTCTTCGCTGCTGCAGCTCAGCATGTTTTTCCCGGAGGCCAATTTCAAGTTCTACAAAATCATTTATTACGGCACCATGAGTTTCTTCATAGCCGGGTTTATTATGAATATTTATCTGCTGGGCCATTTATACAAGAAATACCGAAAATCCAACGATTATTTATTTACCATTATTAAAACGATTATATTTTGCTTAGGGCTGTCTTTCTGCCCGCTGGCGTTCCTGAACTTTATACCGAGGATTCTGTTCCAGACGGAGTTGGCATTCTCCTATTACAGCGGCTGGTTCATTCTCTTCTTCCCCGTTACCTTCGGCTATCTCATTATGTCCAAGCAGCTTTACGACCTGGATATCATCTTGCGGCGGGTGTTCAACACGACTCTGATTTCCGTCCTGCCGAGTGCCGTGCTCGTAGCCGTCAATTATTTTATTTTCCAGAAAGACGCGACGCTGAAGCATATGGTAATCAGTTTTACGACCACGATGGTTGTGCTGACGTTCGTTACCTACTCCCTGGAGTATTTCGCGACCCGGCTGGAGAAGATTATGTTTCCCAGGAAATATTACCTCCAGCAGGCGCTCAAAAAAATCGCCGGCGCCCTCGGCAGCATTACGAATTTCCGCGAGCTCAGAGATATCGTACTGGTGGATATCGTGGACATTTTACAAGTATACGGCGGGGCCATCGTCATTCAGTATGCGTCCGGAACTCTCGAAATCATCAGCGAGGGCAATATCGACGAGCAGGATGTAAAAAGGCGGTTCCTTACCGGCGACTGGTTCGACTCCGAATATACGCGAACGTTGATCAAAGGGCACGAGGAGTACGTGAGCTACCTGGTCATGGCCAAAAAGAAGACCAATACGTTTATGAACCGGGAAGAAACCCAGTGGCTGAGTCTCATTATTTCGTATTTGTCCGTCAGCCTGGAGAACCTGTATCTGATCCGCAGGCTGAACATGAAGCTCCTGGAGCTGGCCTCGGAGCTTCCCAACCAGGAAGGCAGCGAGGAATACGTCTGGTTCCGCAAGACCATGTTCGACCTGCAGGAGAAGGAACGGACGCGGATCGCGACCGATTTGCACGATACGACCATGCAGGATATTTTCTTCGTTCAACGGAAATTGAAAAATCTTCAGAAGCAGCTGCTTAATCCCGACGACCACCGGCAGCTTAAAGATATTTTGAACCATCTGGAACTGATCAATATGAATTTGCGGCAGTGCTGCTTCGAACTGAATCCTTATCTGCTTAAAAATATCGGGCTTGTCCGTGCCCTGCAGAACCTCGTGGATACCGAATCAAGTCTCGGCGATTACGAAATTCAGTTCGTGACGGAAGGAAAGACGACGGCGATGGAGAATCTCGATTATGAGGCGAAACGCCATATTTTCCGCGTCATTCAGGAATTGATTACAAATGCGAAGAAACATTCGCAGGCCAGCAGGCTTTTCATCCGGCTTGTCGCAAGCGGAAGCGAGGTTACCATTCACTATGAGGACGATGGAATCGGCTTTAAACCCAATTCGTCGTCGGGCAAGACAGTCGGCCGTTCCGGTATGGGCCTGGAGCAGATGAAAGGCCGGGTCCTGCATTTAAACGGGCAGTTCACGATGGAGTCCATGACGGGTAAAGGCGTTGAAGTGAGAATTCAGATCCCTATAAAGGAAGGCATACCGACATGAATAAAATACAACATATCCTAATAGTTGATGACCACCCCGCCATGGCATACGGCACGAAGTTTATTCTGGAGCAGGAGGAGAATATTCAAGTGGTCGGCGTCGCGACGACCGGGGAAATGGGCGTCGAAATGATGGTGAAGCTGAATCCGTCCATCATTTTTCTCGATTTTCACCTTCCCGATTTAACGGGCATGGAAGTCGCCGTCAAGATGAAGGAGTTGGACAAGGACGTTCAGATCGTGATTTTTACGGGTATCGATTACATGCCGATTCTGAACAACCTTCTTGAGCTGGGCGTTTGCGGCATTATGTCCAAAGACTCGAGCGAGGACCAGATCCGCAACATGATGCGGGCTCTGAAGGAAGGCCAGTCCGTCATTCCGATCTCCCTGCTGCATCAGATGAGGCTCAGCCATCCGGACGATGATTTGTCGAGCCTGACCGACGAGGAAATCAACATCATGAACCAGATCGTCAAAGGCGCCACCAATGAGCAGATTGCCGATGAGATTCATATGAGCAAGCGCTCGGTGGACAACTACGTGCGCAAGATTTACGACAAGTTCGGGGTAAAGTCCCGGGCTCAGGCTATCGAGAAATTTTTACAAATCAAGCGTTGACTAATCCCGAAAAGGCGGTGCAGCATGAAGGCTGAAGTTTGGAGCGATATTCAGGATCTCATTGAAACTTATTTTACCGTACCTTCCTTGAAAGAACTGCTGTTAAAAAGCGTGGCGGACAAGAAAGAAGAGCATTCCATCTGGGGAGAGCTCACCTGGAGCGTTCACGATCTGCTGGGAGGAAGCAATCCGGCCATTCACCGGACCGCCGCATTGACCGAGCTTATGCTGCTCGCGCTGGATATCATGGACGATATCCAGGATCAGGACAATACGGAGAAGCCGTGGATGACCGTGCCCCAGGAGCAGGCGCTGAACGTGTACACGGGACTCGTGACGGCGTCCGTCTCCGAATTGGGGGCCTTGCGCCGCCAATACCAGGCCGTTCCTCTGCCCGATCCCGCCAAAGTGTGCGAATTTATTACGGAAGCGATTAACGGCCAGCACCTGGACGTGACGAATGCCGTGCAGACGGAAGAAGACTATGTGGGAATGGTCCAGCGCAAATCCGGTACGCTGGTTCAGTTGGCTTTGTACATGGGCTATGCCTGTACGGATGCGAACGCCGATGAAGATACCGTCGGCAAGCTGAACCGTCTGGCCGTCTATATGGGACTGATGGCCCAGCTCGACAACGATTTGAGCGACCTGCTCCGCTTCGATTACAAGAACGACCTCGTGCAGAAAAAGAAAACCATACCGGTTTTGTTCCTTCTGGACGAGGAAGATACGGAATTCCCGGTTATTCAGCAGTATTACAAGGGAGAAATCGACCAGCCCCAATTTTTAAAACATAAGCCGCAGTGCGTGCAGTATGTCGTGGACTCCGGCTGTATCGAATACACACGTACGATTCAGAACTTGTATCTGCACCATGCCGACGAGCTGTTTGCCGAAATTCCCGCCGCTTCCGCGAATAAAGAGGCATTCCGGGAGATCGCATTGGCCCGTTTCGAGCTGTAACGCATGGCTTCATCTCTTTCTCCCTATTTAATAGGAAGGGCTAGTAAGAGTCGTTAAAGGCGTCATGATCCGGCACGATCGTTCCTTTGTCGGGAACGGCCTGCTTCTTCGGTTCGTCCGCCGTAATCCACACGGTTAGCTCCGATTGTACGAGCGCCATCGCTTTGACATTGACGATGTAGTCTTTATCGATTACGCCGTAATACGTTTTGTTTGCGATGAGACGTTCGTACAATTGGGGCGAATCCCGGATTTCCCCCAGCTTTTGCCCCTCGACGATTTTCAGATCCCTCTTGACCCGGTCTTCCAGCGCTTTTTGAACATGGCTTTCCAACGGATGCTGAATATTATTGTACAAATGGACGGTCACACGCGTGATCAGTCCTTGTTTGTTTTTGAATTTGTTCAGAGATTCGATATCCAGCTGAAGCCCGTTGTTTTCTTTTTTCAGATTCCAGTTTTCAATCACGAGCACGTTGTAGGTATGATGATACAAGCTTAGAAACACGGCGCTGCCCACAACCCCTCCCGCCAAAAAAAGCCCGATACCCGCGAGGAAGCGGGGATAACGGTCGAAGCTGGGCATTTTCAAGACTGCCCGCCCCCCTTGCAGATCAGTTGGATGAGCGATGTGCCCATGTGTGCCCCGATATAAGCGCTGATGATCAGCAGAATTTGCTTGAAGGCGGGAGAGAGCTGCCCGTCCTGGAAGTTGTCCTGGATCATCCGGATGGGATCGATCGTGCCGCCGATTGCGGCGACCATCGCCCAAATTTTAATATTCTCGGCGATAAGCAGCATCTTATAGGTAGGGGGCTGGAGCGACAGAACCGAGCCGATTCCCGCCAGCATGCTGCCCCCCATGACAACGCCGAATGCTACGAAGAAATTGAGTATCGCGGAAGTGACAAAGCCCGTCACCTGATTCCCTTCTTTCTTTTTGGACTGCTGTGCGGTTTAATAGGGTCCCTTTGGTATAGTCTATGAAGCTCCGCGATCGTTTATGATAGAGAAAAGAGACAAAGCCCGAGATTCTTGCAGAACGGCTCCGGTCTCTATTTTTTTGCTAGAATCTTCGGAAATTTGCGTTATACTGATTAAAAAGAAAGTTTACCGGAGATTTATAAGAGCAGAGGAGGCAGGTTTCTTGTACGCCAAAGCCCACATTCGCAGCATGGCCCCCTACATACCCGGCTTTCAGCCGGAAGCGGAGCAGCAGGTCGTCAAGCTCAATTCCAACGAAAACCCTTATCCGCCCTCACCCGATGTGAGGAAGGCGCTGGCCGGTTTCGATTACTCCTTGCTGAGGCGATACCCCAACGCTACGGCCGAGCCCGTAAGGGAAGTGCTGGCGGACATCTACGGTGTAAACCGCAATCAGGTGTTCTGCGGCAACGGCTCCGACGAGATCATTTCCCTCCTGTTCAAAGCGTTTCTGGAGGAGGGGAGCATTATCGCCCTGCCCTATCCGACCTACTCGCTCTACCGTACCGTGGCGGACATACACCGGGTACACTGCGAATTCGTACCGACCCGGGAAGATTTCAGCATCGATATGGAAGCGCTGCTCGCCGTGCCTTCCCAGGCTATCATTCTCGTAAATCCCAATGCCCCTACGGGACTGCTAGTGTCCGTGGAGGCGATTGAAGAGCTTGCGAACCGGTACAAAGGGCTTCTGATCGTCGATGAAGCCTATATCGACTTTGCCGATGGAGAAGCGAGCGCCTTGAGGCTGATCGGCAGCTGCCCGAATCTGATGGTTCTGCGCACGTTATCGAAATCGTATTCGCTTTGCGGAATCCGCTTCGGGTATGCGTTTGCGGACGAGGCTCTGATCGAGTCGCTCGATAAATGCAAAGATTCCTACAATGTGAGCATGCTCACCCAAACCATTGCGGCCGCCGCGTTAAGAGACCGGTCCCATTTCGACGAAACCGTCAGCCGTATCCGCGCTTCCAGAAGCAGCTTGGCCGGCAAGCTCCGCAGTCTCGGTTTTGCCGTCCCCGATTCGGAGACGAACTTCCTGCTATGCACGCCGCCCGCCGGCTCGGGGTTGTCCGCACGCGGGATTACGGAGCGGCTGGCGCAGCGGCACGTGTACATCCGGCATTTCGATTCCCCTCTGCTGGAGGACAAGATCAGAATCAGCATCGGTACGGAAGAGGAAAACCTGAGGCTGCTGACTCTCCTTGAAGACCTGCTTAACCGGACGGAGGAAGAAACGGTTCCATCGGGAGACTAAATCCCTTTTTCGTTTACAAAAATAAAATGTACAAAAGGAGCAACGCTATGACATCTTCAGCGAAAGGCGCAATTTCTGAAAAACTCGCAGGCCAGCTTGAAAAAGGCTCCTGGATCCGTAAGCTCTTCGACGAAGGAAAGCGGCTGATCGACATTTACGGAGCCGACGAAGTCTATGATTTCTCGCTCGGAAATCCGGTAGTCGAGCCGCCCGAGGCTTTCCTGAAAGCTTTGGCCGATACGGTGAACAGCGGCGAGCTGGGCAAGCACCAGTACATTCCGAATCAGGGGCTGCCTCCGGCAAGACAGAAAGTGGCGGACTATCTCAACGGCCGGTACGGAGGCAGCGTCAAGCCCGAGCATATCGTCATGACGGTCGGAGCGGGCGGAGGGCTGAACGTGGTCCTGAAAAGCATCCTGAATCCGGGCGATGAAGTGATTCTGCTGACGCCTTACTTCGTGGAATACGACTACTATGCCGACAATCACGGCGGCGTCGCGGTCCATGTTCCCCTTGCAGACGATTTCAGCGTCGATACGGAACGTGTCGCCCAGGCGATCACGGAGAGGACCCGCGCAATCATTATCAACACACCGGGCAATCCGACCGGCACGCTTCTTACGCAGGACAATTTAAACGAACTGGGAAAAGTGCTCGCCGAAGGCGAGAAAAAGCACGGCGGCCTGATCTACCTGGTGTACGACGATCCGTACAGCCAACTGGTCTACGACGCGGTTCCGCCGAACCCGTTTGCCGCATACGGGCGTACGATTCTCGTCAGCTCGTTCAGCAAAGACCTCGGAATCGCCGGAGAGCGTCTCGGTTATGTGGCGGTCGACGCTTCGGCAGACGATGCGCAGCTGCTCGCTCAGGCGTTCGTTTTCAGCAACCGGACGCTCGGGTTTGTCAACGCGCCGGTTATGATGCAGCGTGTCATTACGCGTATGGATACGCTCGCCGTCGAGCAGCAGGAATACCGCAAACGGCGCGATCTTATGGTCGGCGTCCTGCGGGAGGCTGGCTATGAATTTACCGTGCCGCAGGGAGGCTTCTTCATTTTCCCGAAGACGCCGATTGCCGACGACGTCGAATTCTGCCTGAAAGCGGTGCAGGAGCATCGCCTTCTGATCGTGCCGGGAAGCGGCTTCGGGCGCAGCGGCCACTTCCGGCTGTCCTACAGCGTGCCGATCAAGCAGATCGAACGTTCAGGCAAAGTGTTCAAAGCGCTTCTGGATTCTTACCGGTAATAACGCCAGAGGCAGACAGAAAGCAAGCACATGACACGCGAAAACATGACAGGCAAAAACATGACAGGCAAAAACCGTCTGCCCCTACGGGTACAGGCGGTTTTTTTTAGATAAAACCGGCGGCGGGGCCTAAATTTTTCCGGGGCGAACGCATTTTCGCCTTTTTGAAAATTATGATAGAATAGAAGAAAGGAAGTTTCGGAGGAGTAATGGCCATGAATTCGTTTATACATCTGCATGTTCACAGTGAATACAGCCTGCTTGACGGCGCCGCTCGCATTCAGGACCTCGTGGAGACCGCCTCGCAGTTGGGCATGAAGTCACTTGCGCTGACGGATCATGGCGTCATGTACGGGGCGGTACCGTTTTATAAGGCGTGCCGGGCCAAGGGCATCAAGCCTATTTTGGGCTGCGAAGCTTATTTTACGGAAGGGACGATCCGGACCAAAGGCACGCGGCAGGAGCAGCCGATCTATCATCTCATTCTGCTGGCCAAAAATATGCAGGGCTATCAGAACCTGATGAAGCTGTGCTCGGTCGGTCATCTGGAAGGATTCCACTATAAACCGCGCATTGATCACGACCATCTCGCCCGTTATTCGGAAGGTCTTGTTTGTCTGAGCGCGTGCCTGGGAGGCGAAGTGTCCCAGCATCTGCTCCACGACCGCAAGGAACAGGCTAAAGCGGCCGCCGAGCGGTATCGTTCTATTTTCGGCGAGGATTTTTATCTTGAAATTCAGGATCACGGTTCCATCGAACAGAAAAAAGTCATGCAGGGCATGATCGAACTGAGCCGCGAGACGGGCATCCCGCTTGTCGCCACCAATGACGTGCATTACGTCAAGGAAGAGGACCATGTGGTGCAGGATGTGCTGCTGTGCATCGGAACCGGCAAGACGGTGGACGATCCCCAGCGCCTCAAGTTCGAGACGAGCCAGCTTTACCTGAAAAGCGAAGACGAAATGCGCAAGCTGTTCGCACACGTACCCGAAGCGCTCGACAACACGCTGCTTGTGGCGGACAAGTGCGATCTGGCTTTGAATTTCGATCAGTCTATCCTGCCGAAATTCAAACCGATCCCCGAGGGGCTTACCGCCGGGGAATACCTGAAGGAGCTGTGCATGGAAGGGCTTGCCCGCCGCTACGAAAACCAGCCGGGCTGGAACAACGTGCAGGGGGAATACCGGCAGACACTGGACGCCCGGCTTTCATACGAGCTTGGCGTCATCGAAAGCATGGGCTTTTCGGATTACTTTCTTATTGTCTGGGACTTTATCCGTTTCTCGCACGAGCACGGTATTTTGACGGGGCCCGGGCGGGGGTCTTCCGCAGGAAGCCTCGTTGCGTACGTGCTCCAGATTACCGATGTGGACCCTATCCGGTACAGGCTGCTCTTCGAGCGTTTTCTGAACCCGGAGCGAATCACGATGCCGGATATCGATATCGACTTTAACGACGAACGGCGGGACGAAGTTATCGATTATGTCGTCGCGAAATACGGGCAGGAACACGTCGCTCAAATTATCACCTTCGGTACGATGGCCGCCAAGGCAGCCGTACGCGACGTCGGCCGTGTTCTGAACGTTCCGTACAATGATGTGGACCGCGCCGCGAAAATGATTCCGGGACAGCTCGGTATGACACTGGAAGCGGCCCTGAAGGTGAATCCGGATCTGAAAGAGCTGGCCGCGAAGCAGCCTAAAACCGCAGAACTGCTGAATATGGCGAAACGTGTCGAGGGCATGCCCCGTCACGCTTCGACACATGCCGCGGGGGTTGTCATTTCGCGCGAACCGCTGACCCATTATGTTCCCTTGCAGGAGGGAACCGGGCAAACGCCGCTGACCCAGTATTCAATGGAACATCTGGAAGCCATCGGCTTGCTCAAGATGGATTTTCTCGGCCTGCGGACCTTGTCCATCATCGAACGGACCTTGAAATCCATTGAGGAGCAGGAAGGCATCCGGCTGGATCTGGCGCAGTTGGACATGGATAACGACCCTCTGACGTACGAACTTCTCGAAAAAGGGGAGACGACGGGTATTTTCCAGATGGAGTCACCGGGAGTACGCAAGGTGCTGCGGGATTTGAAGCCTTCGGGCTTTGAAGATATCGTCTCCGTTATCGCCTTGTATCGCCCGGGTCCGATGGAGTTTATCCCCCGGTACATCGAATGCAAGCACGGGCTGACGCAGCCGCAGATCCCGCATGAAGCACTGGTTCCGGTCCTTAAGGATACGTATGGCATTATCGTTTATCAGGAGCAGATCATGCAGATCGCTTCGGTAATGGCGGGCTTTTCGCTCGGCGAAGCGGACCTGCTGCGCCGTGCCGTTTCCAAAAAGAAGCGCGAAGTGCTGGACGAACAGCGCGCGCACTTCGTGGAAGGAAGCGTCGGGTTAGGCTATACGAAAGAAGAAGCGAACGGCATCTATGATATGATCGTCCGGTTCGCGGATTACGGCTTCCCGCGTGCGCATGCGACTGCCTACGGTGTGCTGACTTTCCAGACGGCGCACCTGAAGACGCATTATCCGCGGCATTTTATGGCTTCCATGCTGACGGCCGTCGTCGGGAATCACCGCAAAACGGCCGAGTATGTCGACGAATGCAGACGGATGAAGCTTGAAGTGCTTCCGCCGGATGTGAATGAGAGCGGCGTTAATTTTACGCCTGTCGCTCCCAAAGCATCCCTGCAGGCTGTAGAAGGGGCAGGCGAAGGGCACGCAGGGACGGACAATGGAGATAAGGACCGCCAAGGGGCCGCTGTTACGGCCGGAAGCAGTCATTCCAAGGGAGAAGATGGGGTGATTGGGGATTCCGGGGAATCCGCCAAGAGCGATGCCGGCGCTTCTCCTGCCGGTAAGGGTGCCATCCGCTTCGGTCTGGCGGCGATCAAAAACGTCGGTACGAACGCCATCGAAGCGATTCTCAAGGAGCGGCGGGAAAAGCCTTACGAGAGCCTGCTGGATTTCTGCCGCAGAGTGGACCTGCGCGTCTGCAACAAACGCGTGATCGAATCGCTCATCCAGGGAGGGGCGCTTGACGACTTTCCCGGTCACCGCGCCCAATTTGTCGCCATGCTCGACGATACGGTGGAGGCGGCGGTGAAATGGCGGAAAGAGCGGGACGATCTGCAGCTTCACTTATTCGGCTTCGTCGAAGAACCGAACTGGGAAGTGGAGGTTCCGGAAGTTGCCCGGCTTTCCCGCACACAGCAGCTGGAGTATGAACGTGAACTGCTGGGGCTCTATATATCGGGTCATCCGCTCGATGACCATGAAGCGCTGCTGCAGGAGCTGGAAGCGGACCCGCTCCATTATTTGCAGGATTATGCGGATAACAGTGAAGTTATCGTGGCGGGTATGGTTGTTTCCAGTAAAACGATCGTCACGAAGAAAGGCCAGCCAATGGCCTTTATGGATCTGGAAGACCGGATTGCGCGGGTCGAAGTGGTTTTGTTCCCGGAAGCGTGGAAAAAATATGCTCCGCTCGTACAGAAAGGCAGCATCGTCCTTGTCAAAGCGAAGCTTCAACTGCAGGACGAAGACCCGCCGAAGCTGCTGGCGGATGCACTGGCCGCCCCGGACGATCCGGCCGTCCGCCGTTGGCAGCGCCGTCCGCTGCGTCCGGGCGGCCAGTCCGCCACCGGCGGCAGTGCGCCGCGAGGGGGCCGCGCCGGAGAGCGCGGCCCTGCGGCCGGTGACGCCCGCGTCGGGCAGTCCGGCGGCGGACAGCCGGGCGCAGGCCCGGGTACGGGCAGCGCCTACGCTGGCCCGGCAGGCGGCACACGGCCGGTCGGCGCTCCTAACGTCGGCGCCGCAGGCCAGCCCGGCGGAGCCGCCGCTCACGCGGACTCGTCCGGCCGTGCCGCAGACCGCGCCAGCGCGGCCCCGCAGCGCTCATCCGCAGCCAAGCCTGCGGATGAGTCCCGGCGCCCCGCCGCGCAGGGTACACCCGCCGGGGCGTCCCGGCAGCGGGTGTACGTCAAGATTGCGGCTCACCTGGAGGAGCCGCACAACCTCGTGAAGCTGCAGGAGCTGCTGCAGCTTCACGCGGGTCCGCTGGAGGTCGCGCTGTTCTACGAGCGCACCCAGCGGCTGCTGGCTTTGAGCGGCCAGTATCGCGTTAAGCCTTCTCCGGAGCTGTTCCGTTCGATCGAACAGCTGATGGGCAAAGATTGTGTAAAGGTGAAATAATCCTCCTTTTCCGGCTCCAGAAGCCGTATAACAAAGCTTTGACGATGGAGGTTTGCCTGGAGAGCGTGATGACCGTGCTTGTCAAACGCGAAGTGCAGTACACCCTGATGACCGGTATCGCACTGGACGAGCTGGCGGAACGCAAGCTTCTCCCGAACCGCCGCAAAGCATTCAGGAAGCGGACGAGCCCTGTTCGGGGTGGACGAGACGCTGGCTTTGGGAATTGTACATGTGTATGGTATGATCGGTCTGACGAGCTTCGGTTATCTGGATAAGCGGAAAATAGGCGTCATCCGTGATCTCAACGACCATGAGCGGGAGATTCACGTGTTTCTCGACGATCTCGCGGCCGGGCTGGCCGCAGCGGCATCCGCTGGAATCGTCGATCCAAACAAACCGGTTTCGTCTTATTTCGTGGAACTTTGTGAAACCGGCCGAGCTGGAGTAAATAGGAAAGAGCCCGCTTATCCCGGCTTTGATCTGCGGCAAGTCCCCGAACGGGCGAGCACCGTCGTGGCGAAGCGGTTGGGACCGCGGCGATCGCGTCCGCATGTCCGGTTCACAAAAACTTCACCAGCCCGCGGGCTTGGGAAGTTTTTTTTGTCCGGCCGATGCCGGAACGGGATTTTTGACAGAGGAAATGCCTTGGTATCCGGGCAGTGGAAAGCGCGTTTGCGGCATGCTTCCACCTTCTTTTTCCATGCGAAAACTCAGGTTTCTGAGGAAGGGCGGCCTATGCGGATAGACAACCCTTCCTTGCGGTAAAATTAGAGGTTGTGTTATCATTATTCCATTGTATACACTTGAGAGAACGGAAAGTGAAGGCTAGAGATTGCTGCTGCGTCATTTTCGTTTTGGCGCTATCCATTTTACCCGGGTACTGTTGAGGAGGTATATCCCCATGTGGACCGTGATTTATATTGCCCCCACCGCCAAAATTGCGGAGCGTATAAAGCAACGCCTGTCGGAGGAAGGGTTTCTGGTCCAAATTCGAGCAATCTCCATGACCAAGAACCAATTTGAAATCGTGGTTCCCGCGGGTGAAGTGGAAGAGGTTCAAGAAGTACTCAACACCATTTTACATCGCTGACCGCAGCGGTTGCGAAGGCGTGTTTTACGAAACCTCCGCAGCGAACGGCTGGAGCGGAAATTGTAAGCCAGAGAGGTGCAAATGTGCTAAAGGATCTTTTTCAGAAACGCAAATATGCAACTATCCCTTCCGAGAAAGCGAAACGCGATATACCCGAAGGGTTGATGAATAAATGTCCGCGCTGCGGAACTATTCAATACAGTAAAGAGCTTGAGAAAAACTTGAAAGTCTGCACGTCCTGTAATTATCATTACAAATTAAATGCGATGGAACGTATGACGATGACCCTCGATGAAGGCCGTCTGTTCGAGTATGATGAGAATATGATTTCGGAAGACCCGCTCGGATTTCCGGATTACGAGAATAAAATCACCAAAGCGAAGGAGAAGACCGGCCTGAAGGATGCCATCGTTACCGGTGAAGGTACGATCGGCGGATATCCGGTCGTCTTTGGCGCGATGAGCTTTGACTTTATGGGCGGCTCCCTGGGCTCCGTCGTCGGCGAGAAGCTGACGCGTGCCATCGAGAGCGCCATCCAGAAGAAGTATCCGCTTATTCTGTTCTCGACTTCGGGCGGTGCCCGCATGCAGGAAAGCATTCTCAGTCTGATGCAAATGGCTAAAACGAGCGCGGCTATTCAGAAGCTCGACTCGGAAGGCGGCTTGTTTGTTTCCGTCATTACGGATCCGACTTTCGGAGGGGTTTCGGCAAGCTTTGCCATGCTCGGCGATATTATTATCGCGGAACCCGCGGCATCGTTCGGCTTTACCGGACGCCGTGTCATCGAGCAGACGATCAAGCAGAAACTGCCCGACAACTTCCAAACCGCGGAATTCAACCTTCTGCGCGGACAGGTGGACAAGGTCGTGCCCCGCAAAGACATGCGGACAACGCTGATCAAACTGCTTGATATGCACGTGATGAAAGGGGATGCGAATTATGGCGGGTGAATTGTCATTTGAGCAGCCACTGACTGAGCTTCGCAGCAAAATTGACGAACTGAAGCGTTTCGGTGAAGAGAAGAAAATCGATTTTACGGATGAAATCAGGCGTTTGGAGGAACGGTATGCCGAGCTGCAGCAGGAATTGTATTCCACGATGTCCGCATCGGAGAAAATGCAGCTTGCCCGGCATCCGCAGCGTCCGACGACCATCGACTACATAGAGAAAATCTTTACGGACTTCGTGGAGCTTCACGGAGACCGTCTGTATGGAGACGACCTGGCCATTATCGGCGGCGTCGCCAAACTGGACGGGCTTCCCGTTACAGTCGTAGGTCATCAGAAGGGCAAGGATACGAAGGACAACATCGCCCGTAATTTCGGTTGTCCGCATCCGGAAGGCTTCCGTAAAGCTCTTCGTCTGATGAAACAGGCGGACAAGTTCGGCCGTCCCGTCATTACGTTCATCGATACGAAAGGGGCGTTTCCGGGCAACGCCGCCGAAGAGAGAGGCCAAGGGGAAGCGATTGCGCGCAATCTGCTTGTCATGGCCGGTCTTCGCGTGCCTGTCATCTGCGTCGTGATCGGCGAAGGAGGCAGCGGCGGAGCGCTCGCGCTTGGCGTCGGCAACCGGGTGCTTATGCTCGAGAATGCCATTTACTCGGTCATCAGTCCCGAAGGGGCGGCATCCATTTTGTACAACGATGCATCCAAATCCCTGCATGCCGCGGAAGCGATGAAAATCACTGCCAAGGATATTGCGGAATTAGGCGTTATCGATAGCATTGTCTCTGAACCGCAGGGTGGTGCCCATCGTGATCTGGAGCTCCAGTCAGCGAATATTAAAGCGGCCGTTCTGGAGCATATGCAGCCGCTGTTAGCAATGTCGGAAGAGGAACTCAAAGAAGACAGGTACCTCAAATTCAGACAAATCGGCAGATATACATTTACTCAGGAGGGTAACCATGCGTAAGACAAAAATTGTATGTACGATCGGACCGGCAAGCGAGTCCAAAGAAAACCTCAAGAAGCTCGTAACGGCAGGAATGAACGTGATGAGACTGAACTTCTCTCACGGCGATTTTGAAGAGCACGGCGGCCGGATCAAAAATCTTCGCGCTGCCTGCGAAGAGCTCGGAGGCCGCAACGTATCCGTTTTGCTGGATACGAAGGGGCCCGAGATCCGTCTCGGCAAGCTGAAAGAAGAGCCGATCGAATTGGCCGCAGGCGAGATGATTACCCTGACGACCGAAGAAATTCTCGGAGATCGTGAACGCGTGTCCGTAACCTACGAAGGTCTGGCGGAAGACGTTAAGCCCGGCGACACGATTCTGATCGACGACGGTCTGATCGGTCTGACGGTTGAGGCCGTTCAAGGAACCGATATCAAATGCCGCATCGTGAACAGCGGTCCGATTAAAAGCAAAAAAGGCGTGAACGTTCCGGGCGTCAGCATCTCGCTGCCGGGTATTACGGAAAAAGACGCTAACGATATCGTATTCGGTATCGAGCAGGGCATCGATTTCATCGCCGCTTCTTTCGTCCGTAAAGCAAGCGATGTGCTTGAAATCCGCGAACTGCTTGAGCGCCATAACGCATCGCACATTCAGATCATCTCCAAGATCGAGAATCAGGAAGGCGTTGACAACCTGGATGAAATTCTGGAAGTTTCCGACGGCCTGATGGTTGCCCGCGGCGACCTTGGCGTGGAAATTCCGCCGGAAGACGTGCCGGTTGTGCAGAAGCAAATGATCAAGAAGTGTAACCTGGTCGGCAAACCGGTTATTACCGCTACCATGATGCTTGACTCCATGCAGCGCAATCCGCGCCCGACCCGTGCCGAAGCAAGTGACGTGGCGAATGCCGTGTTCGACGGTTCCGACGCGATTATGCTGTCCGGCGAAACGGCTGCCGGGAAATATCCGGTTGAAGCGGTAGAAACCATGTCCCGCATCGCACAGCGTGCGGAAGCGGCGCTGGAATACCGCGAGATTTTCTTGCGTCAAGCGCATGCGCTGCAAACGACGGTAACGGAATCCATTTCTCAATCCGTCGCGAACGCCGCTCTTGAGCTGGATGCCAAAGCGATCGTAACCGCTACGGAAAGCGGATATACCGCAAGAATGGTATCCAAATACCGTCCGAAGGCGCCGATCGTTGCGGTAACACGCAACCCGCAGGTTATGCGCCGCCTGAACCTCGTCTGGGGCGTACAGCCTGTCCTTCTTCACGGGGACGCGCAAACGACGGACGAGCTGTTTGAGCAAGCGGTCGACGGAAGCATCCGTGAAGGCTATGTGGATCTCGGCGATATCGTCGTGATCACGGCCGGCGTACCGATCGGAAGCTCCGGTACTACGAACCTGATGAAGGTTCACCAGGTCGGCGAAATGATCGCCAAAGGAACCGGTATCGGCACCCAGCATGCGAAAGGCGTTGTCGTGACAGCCGAAACAGCTGAGGAAGCCGTCAGCAAAATGAAAGACGGCGCTATTCTGGTCACCAATACGACCGACAAGGAATATATGCCGGCTATCGAGCGTGCGGCGGGTCTGATCACGGACGTGGGCGGGATTACTTCCCACGCCGCGGTGGTAGCTCTCAGCCTGGGCATCCCGGTTATCGTCGGTGTTGAACGTGCCCTTGACCTGATCAAGGATGACATGGAAATCACCTTGTTCCCTGAAGTAGGGATTGTGTACTCGGGACGTGCGCGCGTCCTGTAATCGATTCGGATAAGTAAGGAGTGAGTCCGCCTAATAGCGGGTTCACTCTTTTTTTCAAACAGGAAGGATAGAGAGTCTCGAAACCAGCAAACAAAAGACAGGAGGAAGGGTCTTGCCGAATGAAGCAACGAATAAGCGCGAATGGTTTCCGTACGGCGTCCGGGTCAGGTATCAGGAAACCGACCAGATGGGAGTCGTGTACCATGCCAATTATTTAACCTGGCTGGAAATCGCCCGCACGGAATATATCCGGGAAAAGGGATTTCCGTACAAGCGGATGGAGGAGCTGGGGCTGCTGCTGCCGGTCGTCGGCGCCGAACTGAAATATGTGCGTCCGGCCCGCTATGACGACGAGATAACGATTCTGACCCGTGTCACTAGCTATACGACGGTGAAGCTGGAGTTTGAGTACGAAGTGCGGCGCGGAGAAGAACTTCTTGTTACGGGCATTACGAATCATGCCTGGGTGAATCCTTCCTGGAGACCTGTACGTATAGATAAAGAAGCGCCTGAATTATACGAATGGCTGCAAAGGGGTGGATAGCCGGTGTTTCGCATTGCGCTTGCTGTCTTTATTATCGTTCCGGTCCTTGAGATCGCTTGTATCATTGGCATGGCCCATCTGATAGGCGGCTGGATGACGTTCGGACTGATCCTGCTCACGGGTCTTCTGGGGGCTCTTATCGTGAGAAAGGAAGCGTCCCGTTTCCTGCCTTACGCCCGCAATCAGCTGTCTATGGGCCAGAACCCGACGGATTCCGTGCTGGACAGCGTCTGCGTCTTTGTCGGCGGATTGCTGCTGATCGTTCCGGGCTTCCTTACCGATCTGGCGGGGCTGCTCCTGGTGCTCCCATTTACACGTTCCTTGTTTAAAATGGGGCTGCTCGTCCTGCTGCAGAAGCTGATGAGGAACGGACGGTTCATGTTCATTAACCGCAGGTAAAACGAAAAACGGAAGGGAAAAACAGCCGGATGTGCTGTTTTTTCGCTTCCGTACAAGCAAGTAGAAGAAAAGCCCGGTCAGCGAACCTCCGTGTTCGCGGCCGGGCCATTTTTTATGTAACGGGCAATATCGTGGAAGACGTTCGCTTTATAGACCGCCGTCAGGACTACCATGAGTACGGGGCCGAGGATAAGCCCAACGACGCCGAACAGCTTAAGCCCTACAAACAGGGCGATCAAGGCGGCGAGCGGATCCAGCCCTACGCTTGAGGCGAGCACTTTGGGCTCCATAATCTGCCGCACCACGACGATCAGGCCGTAAAGCACGGACAGTCCGATTCCGAGGAAGAGGTTGCCTTTGAAAAAGCAGTAAATGATCCAAGGAACGAGGACGGCGCCGGTGCCGAGATAAGGCATCAGATCGCACAATCCGATCAGAAGGCCGATGGTGACGGCGAAATCCACACGCAGAATGACCAGCCCGATAATGACCGCGACCGTTGTCAGGGAAATCAGAATAAGCTGAGCGCGCATAAAGCCGAACAGTGCCTTCTGCAGATCGCTGGAAATAAGACGGGTCGCTTTGCGGACGGTTTCCGGTACAAGCACGGTATAGCGCATCACGAGACGATACCAGTCTTTGCTGATAAAGAAGGTCGCCATCAGCACGATGATGGAAACGGTCGCGATGTTCGGCAGGGACTGGATGATATGGATCAGCGAGTTGACGATATATTTCAAGGCATTGGAGCTGAAATCGGCAATCGTTCCCGTAACGGAGCTGAGGTTGCTGCTGAGATCCAGATTGTTGGCCCTCATGAAATCATTAAGCTGCCCGACAATCCCTTGAAACCAGGCCGAATTCAAAAATCCGGTCGCCTGATCCTTCCAGCCGTTGATCATACTTTGTAAATTTTCGGCCAGCGTGCCCAGTTCCACAATTACTTTCGTCACCAGCAGGGTCATGGCCGTAACCGTGATGGCGATCAGTAGAAGGATGACCAGCGTGGCGGACAGCCAGCGCGGCATTTTGGCCTTCCGCTGCAGCATGTTGACGACGGGATTCAGTACATAGGCCAGCAGCCAGCCGATAATGAAGGGATAAATCAGCGGGGATACGTACCGCAGCAGCAGCCAGCCCGCCACGAGGCACAGCATGACCAGAGCCCCCCGGAAAATCTTGTGCAGCAGGTACGGATTGAACACTCTCATAGGCTTCCTCTTTCTCGCTCGAAATGAGTTTACTGCAGGACGGGATGAATCCCTAAATCACAAGAAGCGAGTATAGTGTTTCTCTGAACTTCCTCGATTATAGGGCCGTGCCTGTCTTAAGTTCTGAGAAACAATACCCGCAATAAGCCTCTGCTGAATCTGGCGCCTACGGATAGACTATGCGCTTGTTCATATGGATGTCTCCTTTCTTATCGTCTCTTTTGCCTGAAAAAGACCGTAAAAACTCTATTTCGTTCTTTTCGCCGTTTCCGGCACAATTCCTTGCCTGACCGCCGAAACCGGAGAATTTAATACGGAGAAAACATTCCGCGAAACTTTTACATAAAATTAACAAAGCAAAAATATAGCGCAAACATGCCCCCTGAATAACCCTTGTACAATAGAGATATAGAAATTGCAGAAAAGTGGGAGCTGGGGTTCCGTGGAAAACATTCAAAAGCCGGAAGGCGCTAAAACCAATGATTGCTATAAGTATGTTAACCGTGATTTGAGCTGGATCGAGTTTAACCGCCGCGTGTTGGAAGAAGCGCAGGATCCGACGGCTCCGCTGCTGGAAAGAGCCAAGTTTTTGTCCATCGTATCGAGCAATCTGGATGAGTTTATGAGTGTAAGGGTAGCGGGAATCCTGGATCAGATGAAAGCCGGCTATCATAAAAAAGATTTTACCGGTTATACGCCGTCCGGTCTGCTCAAGCGTCTGCTGAAGAGAGCGAACCGCATGGTGGCCGACCAGTATAAAGCTTTTCGCGATTTAACCCGCCAATTGGGCCGCGAGGGAATTTTTTTTCCTTCCTATGACGAACTGAACAGCACTCAGCAGAAGGAAATGGACACCTATTTTCATGAAATCGTATTTCCGGTACTGACGCCGATGGCCGTGGACCAGAGCCGTCCTTTTCCGCTGGTGCACACGCAGTCGAACTATTTGGCCGTCGTTCTGGAAAGCTGTGTGCCGACGGATCTCCGCACCTATTTCGCGATTGTGAGAGTTCCGCATAATCTGGGCCGGCTTGTCCGGGTGCCCGCGCGCACCAACAGCAAGAAGCTGGAATTTATCCGGATGGAGGAGCTGATCAAGCATCATATCGAGTCTCTGTTCAGCGGGTATAAGCCGATTGCCGTCAACGGATTCCGGCTCACACGCAATGCGGACCTGACTCTGAACGAGGAAGGCGCGGAAGATCTTCTGGAAGAGATCGAGAAAGAGCTCAAGCAGCGCAGGTGGGGGGCGCCGGTCCGGCTGGAGGTGGAGAAAGGCGTCCACCCTTACGCCCTGGAGCTGCTGCGGGACGAGTTTGAAATCGGAGAGGGCTGTTTTGAAATAGACGGTCCGATCGATTTGACTTATCTGATCAAGCTGCCTCAACTGGTCGGCGGGCGGGCCCATTTGTACTATCCCGCCCTGGAGCAGGTTTACGCGGAAGAGTTCGAGCATACGGACGACTTTTTCGAGGTGATCCGGGAGAGAGATGTGCTGCTTTATCATCCGTACGAATGCTTCGATACGGTGGCGGATTTTATTTTGCAGGCGTCCGACGATCCTTATGTGCTAGCCATCAAAATGACCCTGTACCGCGTCAGCGGCAATTCTCCGCTGATCGGGGCGCTGGCCAGAGCGGCCGAATCGGGCAAGCTGGTGACGGTCGTCGTCGAGCTTAAAGCCCGTTTTGACGAGGAGCGGAATATCGCCTGGGCCAGGAAGCTGGAGAAGTCGGGGTGCCACGTCGTGTACGGTCTGGTCGGCCTCAAGACCCATGCCAAAATCACGCTGGTCGTCCGGCAGGAGCAGGAAAGCCTGCGCAGATACGTCCATGTCGGAACCGGCAACTACAACGACAATACGGCCAAGCTGTACACGGATGTGGGCTTGTTCACGAGCCACCAGGTGATCGGCGAAGACGCCTCGGCCTTGTTCAACGAAATGACCGGTTATTCGTCGCCTCATGACTGGCAGGCGTTTATCGTCGCCCCCGCGGACATGAAGACGCGGCTTATCGAGCTTATCGCAAGAGAAGGGCGCCACGCGCTTGCGGGCAAGCCGGCCCGTATCGTGGCCAAGATGAACTCGCTGTCGAACCAGGAAGTGGTGGACGCGCTTTACGAAGCTTCGCAGGCGGGCGTGAAGATCGACCTCATCGTGAGAGGGGTCTGTGTCCTTCGTCCCGGCGTTGCGAATCTGAGCGAAAACATTACGGTGCGGAGTATCGTCGACCGTTTTCTGGAGCATTCGAGACTGTACTGGTTCGAAAACGGAGGCAGTCCCGACGTCTACTTGTCGAGTGCCGACTGGATGACCCGCAACTTGACGCGGCGGATTGAACTGATGTGCCCCGTCAGGGATGAGGAGCTGCAGCAAAGTGTGATCAATCTGCTTGAATTGTGTTTGCGCGACAATGTAAAAGCCCGTTTCCTGCAGCCCGGGGGAAATTATATCCGGGCGGCCGAAAACGGGCCCATGGTGAGAAGCCAGTTCGATGCCATGACGATTAGTCGGTGGAAAGTGCGGAAGCGTGAATATACGCGGTAAAGGACCAGTATTTTCCGGTCTCCTCCGCGGTTTCTTCGATCGTTCCGATTTCCGACGGGTCCTGCTCTTTGCAGAGCAGATGCAGGTGCAGCTCGCCCGGAACGGAACGGACGTCCAGTTCGGCGATGTTTCCGTTCTCCCCGTAATCCAGGGAGGTGGCCAGTCGGAGAAGCGATCCGAGCTTGGCCGCGATGTCTTCATCGGACCTGTCCAGCACGCTTGCGTAAGGAAGCGCCTGCTGACGGGTCCGGTTTTTGTTTTTGAAGGTAGCGATCAGGGCGCAAAGCACGATCTCCCTATGGGTAAGCCCGTCGATTCGGGATTCCGTGATGAGGTGGAACGTATGGCGCCAGTGCTGGTAGCTGCTCACCGTGTAGCCTATCCGCTGCAGCAGCGCTGCGGCGTGAAGAAGCGAGCGGTGGCGCGGCTGCAGTTCGGGCGCGTTTTCTGCCAGAGCATCGTAGAGAGCTGCCGCGTGCGCGGCTGCGCGACGGAGATGATCGTGCGGCAGAGGCGTGTGCAGCTTCAGCATATTTTCCACGCTGAATTCCAGCACATCCGTGATGGGCAGTCTGCCGGGCATGGCCGTTTCGTAGAAAAGGCCGTCGCGGAGCCCCGCACTGCTTACGATAATCCGTGAAGCGGACGTCTGCCGGTAAACGGAGTGAAGGAGAACGACTCCGGCAACAATAATATCGGCGCGTCCCTTGGACAGCCCGTCGAGTTTCTTGCGCTTCTCTACCGGAAGAGAGGGAAGAAGGTCCATGTAGCTCTGGAGGTCGCTTTCCTCCAGCTCGTAGTTGTGCATGACCGGGAGCGGATAATCCACCCGCTTCTGATTAAGCTTTGCCAGCGCCCGCCCGGCACCGCCCAGGCTGACCAGGGGCAGCTGCGCATGCTCCCGGATCCAGGGGTGAAGCTCGACCGTATCCCGGACGAGCGCTTTGAGCGCCTCGATCCGTTCCGGCCGGACGACTCCGCCCGGAGTGTACTCGCGGGCGGCGGTCACGGCGCCGAACGGGAAGGAGACGCTGTTCACCCGTTTGCGGTCCAGGAAGAGGGTGATCTCGGTGCTTCCGCCGCCGATATCCACGATGAACCCGTCCCGGACGTCGAGCGTGCTGACCACGCCTTGAAACCCGAGGCGGGCTTCTTCTTCGCCGGAGAGGATGTCGATGACGATGCCGGAACGCTCCGCAAGCTCCCGCGCGATATCTTCGGCGTTCGCGGCATTGCGGATGGCGGCCGTCGCGGCGGCCTTCACCGAATCGACGGAATAGGCGCCGCATATCCGTTTGAAACGGCGCAGCAGCGGTACGACGGACAGGATGCCGTCGTGAGTCATCGCGCCGTCTTCGCCGATGCGCTCGGACAGCCGGGCCGTCTCTTTCGTTTCATGCAGAATCCGGTAGGCGCCCGGAGGCGTCACTTCGTAAATGACCAGACGGACCGAGTTCGATCCGATGTCGATAATGGCGTAGCGGCTGCTGTTCATATGCGTTTGGGCTCCTATATACGAGAAAATTTGTGAAGAATATGGTATGATGAATGAATGGCCGATTTTGCTCACTGCTCTGGTTCCTATTGTACCAATACCGAGTATAGACCACAAACCGGGCGAATGTGCGCGAATGGTGCAAGAAAGTTTATTTATTGTACTGATAATGAAGTTTTATGGGCTTTTGTTTCACATAATGGTCAAAATCCTTTATTATTAGTAAGAAAGCTACCGCAGTTTTTGTCAATCCAGTGAAATAAGGAGAGGTTTCCATGACAGCTACCAAAGGCTTGGAAGGTATTGTTGCGACAACATCGTCGATCAGTTCCATCGTGGACGGTGTGTTAACTTATCGCGGATTAGATATCGATGATTTGGCTGAGAATGCCTCCTTTGAAGAAGTCATTTACCTGCTTTGGTTCGGCAAATTGCCTAACCAGGCCGAGTTGGACCAGCTCCGCAGCGATTTAAATGCGAGTTCTTCCATTCCGGATCAGGTTCTTGAACAAATTAAATTGTATCCTTCCGATACAAACGCGATGGCAGCGCTCCGTACGGCTGTATCCGCTCTTGCTTTGTATGATAAAGAAGCTAACGAGATGAGCCGCGAATCCAACGTTCGCAAGGCGATCAAGCTTCAAGCGCAAATTCCTACGATTATCGCGGCTTTCGCCCGCATCCGTGAGGGCAAAGAGCCTCTGGCTTCCAAAGGATACCCGTCCCTGGCCGCAAACTTCCTCTACATGCTTACTGGAGAAGAGCCGGATGAAACCGCTATCACCGCTTTGGATAAGGCGCTTGTGCTTCATGCCGACCATGAGCTCAACGCTTCCACATTCGCGGCACGTGTAACCGTGGCGACGCTGACGGACATCTACTCCGGCATCACTTCCGCAATCGGCACCCTCAAAGGGCCTCTGCACGGCGGCGCGAACGAAGCCGTTATGGCGATGCTCGAGGATATCGGCGAAGTGGATAACGTCGTTCCTTACATCAACAAGAAGCTCGAGAACAAAGAGAAGATCATGGGCTTCGGACACCGCGTTTACAAGAACGGCGATCCGCGCGCGAAGCATCTGCAGGAGATGTCCCAGCAGCTGACGGAATCGACGGGTCTTGGCAAGTGGTACCAAATGTCCATTCAAATCGACGAGCTTATAACGAGCCTCAAAGGTTTGAAGCCGAACGTTGATTTCTACTCCGCTTCCGTTTATACGTCCCTGAAAATCCCTCGTGACCTGTTCACGCCGATCTTCGCCATCAGCCGCGCATCCGGCTGGACTGCTCACATCCTGGAGCAATACGACAACAACCGTCTGATCCGTCCTCGTGCCGAGTACACGGGCCCTACGAATCAGAAGTACATTCCGATCGAAGAACGTTAATTAAGCAGGCCGGCAAATGAAGACGGGCGGCAACGGGAGCAACGGCTGAGCCGTCCCCCGCCCGGACAATCCGGCTTTATCTTTGCGTGCGCCCGCGGTTAAACCGGGTGCGCAACTATGATCTTATAATCGATTAGGAGGATATTAACATGCCGAAATTTGAAAATTATGCACTGCCTATCGAAGGACAAGCGATTACGATTGAGAACGGTAAGCTGAACGTACCGAACAACCCGATCATCCCGTTCATCGAAGGTGACGGAACAGGTCCCGATATCTGGGCAGCTTCCCAACGCGTTCTTGACGCGGCTGTCGAGAAAGCCTACAAAGGCGAGAAGAAAATCGCATGGTACGAAGTATTTGCCGGCGAAAAAGCATTCAACAACTATAACAGCTGGCTGCCGAACGATACGCTCGAAGCTATCCGCGAGTACATCGTAGCCATCAAAGGACCTCTGACTACACCGGTAGGCGGCGGTATCCGTTCCCTGAACGTGGCGCTTCGTCAAGAACTCGATCTGTACACTTGCCTGCGTCCTGTTCGCTACTTCAACGGTGTACCTTCCCCGGTAAAACACCCTGAGCTCGTTGACATGGTTATTTTCCGTGAAAACACGGAAGATATCTATGCGGGTATCGAGTATCAAGAAGGTTCCGCAGAAGTGAAAAAAGTGATCGAGTTCCTTCAAAACGAAATGGGCGCGAACAAAATCCGTTTCCCTGAAACTTCCGGTATCGGCATTAAGCCGGTTTCCAAAGAAGGTTCCGAGCGTCTGATCCGTGCGGCTATCGAATACGCGATCAAACACGGCCGCAAGAGCGTTACCCTCGTTCACAAAGGCAACATCATGAAATTCACCGAAGGTGCTTTCAAAAACTGGGGTTACGAGCTTGCCGAGAAAGAGTTCGGCGATAAAGTATTCACATGGACAGAATACGACAGAATCAAAGAAGAGAAAGGTACCGACGCTGCTAACCAGGCTCAAAAAGAAGCCGAAGAAGCCGGCAAAATCGTCGTAAAAGACGCGATTGCCGACATCGCCCTGCAGCAAGTTCTGACTCGTCCGACTGATTTTGAAGTGATCGCAACGCTGAACCTGAACGGCGACTACCTGTCCGACGCTCTGGCGGCACAAGTAGGCGGTATCGGTATCGCACCGGGAGCGAACATTAACTACATGACAGGTCATGCTATTTTCGAAGCCACTCACGGTACGGCTCCGAAGTATGCCGGACTTGACGTGGTTAACCCGGGTTCCGTAATTCTGTCCGGCGTTATGATGCTTGAGCACCTGGGCTGGCAGGAAGCGGCCGACCTGATCTATAAAGGCATCGAGTCCGCAATCGACGCTAAAACCGTTACTTATGACTTCGCACGTCTGATGGACGGCGCGACTAAAATCAAGTGCTCCGAGTTCGGCGACGCAATCATCAAGCACATGGGTTAATTGTTAGTTGAATAAAAGGAAAAGCCGGGCTTGCCCGGCTTTTCCTTCTTGTTCCGGCGCCGCTTGCGCGGAACAGCAGGTAAGGCTGTTTTTACATTTTCCTAAAAAACATGCCCGCTTGTCCAAAGCGTGCAACAATGACCAGGAGGTAACTAAAAATGGCTATCCGTCGCAACAAAATTACGGTTGTAGGTGCAGGTTTCACAGGAGCGACAACGGCTCTGATGCTGGCTCAAAAAGAACTGGGTGACGTTGTCCTCGTTGATATTCCGCAGCTGGAAAACCCGACAAAGGGTAAAGCGCTGGACATGATGGAGGCTAGCCCGGTCCAAGGGTTTGACAGCAATATCGTAGGCACTTCTTCTTACGAAGATGCTGCCGGCTCCGATATCGTAATCATTACGGCAGGCATTGCCCGCAAACCGGGAATGAGCCGTGACGACCTCGTGAATACCAATGCGGGAATCGTAAGATCCGTTTGCGAAAACGTGAAAACACACTGCCCGGATTCCATCGTTATTATCTTGAGCAACCCGGTTGATGCCATGACTTACGTGGCTTACGAAACACTCGGCTTCGAGAAAAACCGCGTAATCGGCCAATCCGGCGTGCTGGATACAGCCCGTTACTGCACGTTTATCGCGCAAGAACTGAACGTATCCGTAGAAGACGTTCGCGGCTTCGTGCTTGGCGGCCACGGCGACGATATGGTTCCGCTCGTTCGTTACTCCAACGTAGGCGGTATTCCGATCGAGAAACTGATCCCGTCCGAGCGCATCGAGGCGATCGTTCAGCGTACACGCACAGGCGGCGGCGAAATCGTAAACCTGCTCGGCAACGGCAGCGCATACTACGCTCCGGCAGCTTCTCTGGTTCAAATGGCTGAAGCTATCCTCAAAGACAAAAAACGCATTATTCCGGCTATCGCTCTCCTCCAAGGCGAATACGGCTACGAGAACTTGTTCATGGGCGTACCGACCCTGCTGGGCGCGGGCGGCATCGAGAAAGTATTCGAGCTGGAACTCACAGGAGAAGAGAAAACGGCGCTGGACAAATCCGCGGACTCCGTTCGCAACGTAATCAAAGTCGTAACAGGCGCTTAATTTAAGCCCGGTTAGCGCATATAACCCGAACACTCAAGAAAAGAGCCGATCCGGCTCTTTTCTTCTGCCCGGATTCAAACGGGCTCAATTTCGGAAGGATGGGATTTACTGTGCTTTACCTGCAATCCCTGCTGTTTTTGCACGTGGCGGGAGCTATTACGCTAGGCTTCTATTTGCTGCTTCCGCTTCTGCTGCAAAGCAGCCTGAAGCAGCCGGAGGACGCCAGGCTGGGACAGCTCAGACTGATCCGGCACCTTAACCGGATCGGCCAGTGGATTTTACTGGCACAGCTCGCAACCGGCGGTTACCTTCTCAGCCTGGGCACTTACTCGGCAGCTTGGATAACGGCTGTCATCACGCTGTTCATCGTGGTCGGCGCTGCCGGAGGCATGCTCGGAGTGGCCCTCCGCCGCGTCATTAACGGGCGGACGGAAGCGATGCGCCAGGCTTTCTGGTACAGCGCGGCCGCCGGGCTGGCTTTTGTGCTGCTTCTGGTGCTGAAGAAGTATCCGCAGATTTTGTGAGGCGGCGGCCAACTTAGCGGCGGTACGTCGTTCCCCGCCAGTACACCGCCGCGCTTCCGGTGACGCCGGGCATACAAAAACGAGCTGTCCGGTTAACTAATCGGACAGCTCGTCTAGGGTTTTCTCCAGGCTCGGAGCGAGACGCGTCAGGAAGTACTCGACTTCCGGCATGTTCAGCTCCGTGATGGACTGCTCGATCTGCTTCTTGGCAGTGCCGAACTCCCGGTTGCCCGCCGACAGCTCGGCGGTGCATTTGAGGTAGGCGTCAAGCAGATCGGCGGCTTTGACAATCCGTGCAAGCTCGGGATCCGCCGGACCGAGTATAAGCGGCTCGTAAGCATGCCGGAGCTCGTCCGGGATCATCTGGACGAGCTTGTCGGCCGCCAGCTGCTCCAGCTCGCGGAAATTCCGCAGAATGTGCGGGTTGTGATGCTTCACCGGCGTAGGAATATCGCCGGTGATGACTTCCGTCGCATCATGGAACAAAGCCATGGATACGACGCGGTCGGTCGGCCAGCTGCGGCCGAACACTTCGTTGCCGATGGTGCAGAGCACGTGGGTGAGAAGAGAGACGTGGAAGGAATGTTCGGCCACGTTCTCCCGCACGGTGCTCCGCATCAGGCTCCATCTTTCTATGTAGCGCATCCGGTACAAGTAGGCGAAAAAATGATGTTCCATCTTACGGCGTTCCTCCCTGAGGGCTCTTACTGTCTTGGGACGCCAGGATCCGGGGTTCCTGCCGCCAATAGATTTGGCCGGTGGACCGGTTGTAAGTCACTTCCCGCCCAAGCAGCCGCTGGAGATCGGCCAGGCCGATGACCAGCTCGCCGTGCTCCCGGCGCACGGGTTCGGACAGTTCGACGGCCGAGGCAGCGGATTTGAACCGGCGGCTGCCCACCGAACCCGACAAGACGCGCTCGTCCGAGCGGATCGTCACCGACTGCCCGTCGTCGGTAACGGTACCTCCGAGACGGTCGACGGCATCGGACAGACGCACGGAGTCGGACGTCCGGGGCTGGGCGACCGCCCGCCGTTTGAGCGTGGTATGCAGCCGTTCCGGCGTGATCCACGGGCTTCCCGCATTGATCCGCGGAATATGCATCCGGTCAACATCGCGGGTAGCCATCTGCGGAATGATCGTAAAGCCGTAGCGGAAGCCGGCTTTGCCGTACATCTCCGCGCCTTCGTCGGCGATGATGCCGTAAGGGTAGGCAACCGTATCGACGGGGAGCTCCTGCAGCGGAGACAGGTTAGATGCGCAGGCGGCGGCATCGTTGTAAATCCGGCTGCGGTACTGCTCGTCCGTTTCCTGGGCGCCGTTTACCGTTTCGTGCCCGACAAGGGCGGCTTCTCCGCTGTCCAGCTTCCGGTGGGAAGCGTTGGTATGGCATTGATTTTCGATAAAATTCGTCTCGTGCGACATCCGGGTCAGTTCTTCCTTGGACATGGACGGAATCAGGGTCGCTTTGGGATCCGCCAGCGTCTCGGTAATGATGAAGTTGACGGCGGGAATTTTCAGTTCCTTCAATGCGGGGTAGGCGTGCGAATACACGCTCTCGTATCCATCGTCGAAAGTGACGAGAACGGCATTATCCGGGACGCTCGCTCCCGCCAGGTACTGTTTGAACTCCTGCAGCGTAATAAAATGATAGCCTTTGGCAAGCAAATAGTTCATCTGATCGCGGAACAGCTTGCTTGTAATGGTGCTGGTGCTTGTGTCCTGGTCGTGGATGTGGTGGTACATCAGGACGGCTACCTGATCTCTGTACCACAGTTTGTACCGGTCCGCACCGGTCGGTATCAGCAGCGCGCTAAGCCCGAAAACGGCAAGCAGCAGCGCGCTCAGAAGTCTTTTGTACATGAATGGCCATGCTCCTTGTATCATATTTCCGTGGTAACAAGCGGCGTAAACGGTGTGTTATAATTAAAGCATAGTAAGAATAACGGTGACTACCACAGAAATCACGGTCTTACGGTTGTTCTGATGTTCTGATGTGACAAGAGGAGAGGAGAATAACACCATGCAGCATTTTCTACAAAGTGTATACGATTTGATTGTGGAAACATCCACTAACCTTCCGGCCGACGTCCGCCGGGCGATCCGCAATGCCCAGTCCCTGGAGGATAACGGTACTCGTGCGGCGCTTTCGTTAAGCACCATTGCGCAAAACATCGAAATGGCGGAAACGAACGTATCTCCGATTTGCCAGGATACGGGAATGCCTACGTTTATTATACACTGTCCGGTCGGAGCTGACCAAATCACGATGAAGCGTCAAATCCGTGAAGCCGTCGCTCAAGCGACCAAAGACAGCAAATTACGGACGAATTCGGTCGATTCCCTGACAGGCGCAAACACGGGCGACAACCTGGGTCCCGGCACCCCGGTCATTCATTTCGAGCAGTGGGAACGCGACGATATTGAAGTGAAGCTTATTTTGAAGGGCGGCGGCTGCGAGAACAAAAACATCCAGTACAGCCTTCCGGCGGAAATTCCCGGCCTGGGTAAAGCGGGACGCGACCTGGACGGAATCCGCAAATGCGTCATGCATTCCGTCTATCAGGCGCAGGGCCAAGGCTGCAGCGCGGGTGTGATCGGAGTCGGCATCGGCGGTGACCGCACGACCGGCTATGAGCTGGCCAAGCACCAGCTGTTCCGTTCTCTGGACGATGTGAATCCGATCGAAGATCTCCGCAAGCTGGAAGACTACGTGATGGAGAACGCCAACAAGCTGGGTATCGGCACGATGGGATTCGGCGGCCAGGTTACGCTGCTCGGCTGCAAGGTCGGCGTGATGAACCGTCTTCCCGCAAGCTTCTTCGTTTCGGTCGCGTATAACTGCTGGGCCTACCGCCGCCAAGGGGTTGTCCTGAACGCCCAAACCGGAGAAATCCAGGATTGGGTGTATGAGCGCGGTTCCGACCAGCCGATGAACGAGGCGGCTCAGGCAGTGGATGCGGCAGAAGCTTCGCAGCCCGAAGCCGTAGCTGCCGCCCCTGATGCCGACGCATCCGGCGAGGGTCGTGAGATTGTTCTGCAAACGCCGATCAGCGAAGAGCAGATCCGCCAGCTGAAAGTGGGCGACGTGGTCATCATCAACGGAATGATGCATACCGGACGCGATGCGCTCCATAAATATTTGATGGATCACGACTCTCCGGTCGATCTGAACGGTGCCGCCATTTACCACTGCGGACCTGTTATGAGCCAAGACCGCGAGGGCAACTGGAAAGTCAGAGCGGCTGGCCCTACGACGAGTATCCGCGAGGAGCCTTACCAAGGAGATATTATTAAAAAATTCGGCATCCGCGCCGTCATCGGCAAGGGCGGTATGGGACCCAAAACGCTGGCTGCCCTGAAGGAGCACGGCGGTGTATATCTGAACGCGATCGGGGGAGCCGCGCAATACTATGCGAGATGCTTCAAGGAAGTCGAAAGCGTGGACTTTCTGGAATTCGGGATTCCGGAAGCCATGTGGCATCTGCAGACCGAAGGCTTTGCGGCCATCGTGACGATGGATTCCCACGGAAACAGTCTCCATGCGGACGTAGAGAAAGATTCGCTGCAGAAGCTGGAACAGTTCAAGGAGCCCGTTTTCGCCTAAGCTTACCTATGCACGGGCGGTAGAGTGGTCGTTCGCGTGGACGGACAATAAGGCCGGTCGTTCGCGATAGATGGACAATAAAGGCAGGTCGTTCGTGAAAACGGGCCTTCGTGCCGATTGCATCCGGAGATAGAGCGATTTGTTCATGCGGATTTTAAAAAACTTCATAAACGGACTTATATCGCGGGTGGAAGCCTTATGCCCGCCGGGCCGGAGGCGGAAAGCCTCCGGTTTTTTTACATGCTTTTTAACGGCGCTCCCGCGCATTCCTTTACATAATCTTTACTTTTTTTACGTGCGGGGGAAGCGTACACTAAGGATTGATCTCCTGAAGAAAACCGTTAAGATGACCTCATGTTTGGAGTGAAGGTAAATTTATGCTCAAATTCAGAGCCCGTTTGACGCTGATCCTCATGCTGATGATCGGCATTTCCATGCTGATCGCCGGTATTTTTATGGCGAAGCTGCTGGAGGATTCACATATCAAGGAGCTGGAATCCAATCTGGTGCGCGAGCTCCGCGTGATCGAAATGACCGGCGACTGGAACAAGGCCGGGGATTCGGCTTTTCTTGTGCCGTATTATACGTCACAGACGAAGCGACTGAAGGAATTTACGGATGCGCGAGTGACGTATGTCCGGGAAGACGGCAAGGTGCTGGGAGATTCGGACGAAAATCCCGAAGAGATGGACAACCATGCGGGCCGTAGCGAGATTCAGCAGGCAGACCGGGACGGCGTCGGATACGCGATCCGGTACAGCGACACGCTTAAGCGCAATATGCTCTATGCGGCAATTCCGGTGCAGACGGCGGGCGGAGAGAAGTCCGGCTATCTTCGTATGGCCATGAGTCTCGAGCAGGTGGAGAATACGATCCGCCATTTATGGCTCTTCCTGCTGGTCGGTCTGGGCATCCTGTTCCTTATTGCGGGTGTAACCAGCTACCGGATTGCCAGTGGGCTGACCCGGCCGATCGAGAATATAACGAATGTGGCGAAACAGATTACAAACCGCAACTATAAAGCGCGTGTGGAAACGAAAAGTCTGGACGAAGTAGGCCAGTTGGGTCAGGCCATCAACCGGATGGCGGACAGTCTGCATATGCAGATGAATCGCATTCTGGAGAACGAAGGCCGTCTTAAAGGTGTCCTGGAGAATATGGGAAGCGGCATTCTGATGGTTGACCGCGATCAGCGGATCGTGCTCGTTAACCGTTCGGCCGAGGATATTCTCGGTTTTTCTTCCAATGAACTGTACGGAAAAAAGTACGACGAAGCGAAGCAGCAGTTCGAGCTGACACGGCTCATCCAGGAATGCATCGAAACGAACGAGCCTATCCGCGAGGAAATCATTTTCTACTATCCGTCGGAACGGATTCTGGAAATCAACCTGAGCCCCATCTCGCAGGCGGATGGCGAATGGTCGGGCGTGCTCGTCGTCCTGCACGATATTACGGCGATGCGCCGGCTTGAGCGGATGCGCAGTGAGTTTGTGGCGAACGTTTCCCATGAGCTGAAAACGCCGATTGCCGCCGTCAAAGGATTTTCGGAGACGTTGCTCGCCGGAGCGCTGGACGACAAGGAAACGGCGAGGTCGTTTCTGCAAATTATTTTCGACGAGAGCGAGCGGCTGAACCGGCTGGTCGGCGATATTCTGGAGCTGTCCAAAATCGAATCGAAGCGCATTCCTCTGCAATTGTCGCCGACTCATCTCCAAAGCATCATTCAAAAATCGCTTCATATGATGGAAGCGGAAGCGGACAAGAAGAAGATCGCGCTCAGCATGAATGTGGATGAAGCGCTGTTTCTGGAAGCGGATGAAGACCGGCTGAGGCAGATTCTGATCAATCTGATGGCGAACGGGATCAACTACACGCCGGAAGGCGGCCGGGTATCGGTTGCGGCCGAGCTCGCGGGATCGGGGACCGAAGGAGAGGACGAGCGGATCCGGATTTCCATTAAAGATACGGGGATCGGGATTCCGAAAAAGGATCTTCCGCGGATTTTCGAAAGATTTTACCGTGTGGATAAAGCGCGCTCCCGCAGTTCAGGCGGAACGGGGCTCGGTCTGTCGATTGTGAAGCATCTCGTTGAGATGCATCACGGAACGATCCGGGTCGAGAGCGAGGTCGGCTACGGGACGGAATTTATTATCGAGCTTCCGGTCATTCACCCGTAACGGCGGCTAGATTGTTGTGGTCGACCACCGTCATGTGACGCCGAGCACCGCGTACTGGGAGCTACGTGCGGTTTTTTGGACAAGTTTACACGGCGTTAATATTTTATTTACATTCGATTTACATTCCACTGCTATGATAAACTTAAGATAGTAGTATAAGACGTTCAAGCGTGGGGGACACGATGTCACAAAAAATTCTGGTTATCGAAGACGAGCCTACGTTAGCGAGGCTGCTCTCTTATAATTTGACTCAGGAAGGCTACGAAACGAAAGTCGTGGATCACGGGGGAGACGGCCTGCAGGCTGCTATGCAGCAGCCGTACGATCTGATCATTTTGGACATTATGCTTCCTGGGCTGAACGGGTTTGAGGTGCTGTCCAAACTGCGGCAAAAGGGCAATGCGACGCCTGTGGTGATTCTGACGGCCCGTAATGCCGAGGAAGAAGTCGTGCAGGGGCTGAAGCACGGCGCGGACGATTACATTACGAAGCCGTTCGGCGTCGCCGAGCTTCTGGCGCGGGTGGCGGCGGTTCTGCGCCGCACGCATGCGGACGAGCCCGGCGGCGACGGCAAGAAATCGACCGACAAGGTGATTGCGGTCGGCGATCTGCAAATTTTCCCCGAGAAGTACGAAGTCTATCTCGGGGAAGAATCTATCCCGCTGCGCCCGAAGGAGTTCGAGGTGCTGCTCTATCTCGTGCAGCGCCCCGGAGTCGTGATTACGCGGGATGACCTGATGAACATCGTCTGGGGCTTCGATTATATCGGAGGCCAGCGGACGGTGGATGTTCATGTAAGCTCGCTGCGCAAGAAGCTGGAGATGAACCAGCAGTCGGTTCAGATCGAATCCATCCGCGGCGTGGGGTACAAGCTCGTTGCCCATCAGGGCCGCAAGGTGTAAACGGGACCGGTGCGGCTGAGTGCCGCCGGTAACGAGATCGCGCCGTGCGAGCGAGGCGATGGGCACGGCCGATACGGAAAGCCCCGGGCTGTTGCCGGGGCTGTTCCGCACGGCGGCGCAGCAAAAAGAAAGGCAGGTCCCGATGCGGGCCTGCCTTTCTTCGGTTTGTCTGCGGCGCGCTGCACTTGACCGCTAATGCCGCGGTTCTGCCGGCCCGCGGATACGGCTGGTTGAAAGCGGCGGGTCCAGCCGAGTGTCGCAGCCGCAGAGCGCAGGAGAGCGCAGGAGAGCGTGGCATGAGGCAGCCCCGCTGCCGGGAGGCGTAGACGCGCGCGGGGCCGGCCGGTAAGTGCAGAGACGCAAGCTTGACTTGTGCGGTTCCGTTAGGTCGCCCGGCAAGCTCCCAAACGCCTGGGCTAGTACCAGCCGCACCAAGCGAGCTCTCGTTCTGCGTTGCTTCAGCATGACGGTGAGCAACCATGGCTTGCCCGCCTGAAAGCCCATATCCGCCTTACCGGTTCCACTCCAGCATCTTTTTACGGAACTCATGAGGCGAGCAGTGATTGATTTTCTTGAAGGTTTTGTAGAAGTGAGCCATGTTCGGCATGCCGATCTGTTCGCCGACCTGGGCGACGCTTATGTCCTGAGTCAGCAGGATTTTTTCGGCTTTTTTGATTTTTTTGAAATTCACGTAATCGAGGAAAGAAATGCCGAGTACTTTTTTGAAATATTTCACAAAATAGTAGTAGGAAATGTTGGCCGCTTTGCTTGCTTCATCCACGTAAACTTTGCCGTCGATATTCCGGTCGATGTACTCGAAAACCGGCTTCAGGCGGATCAGATCGGCGCTGTTGCCGTAATCGAGCAGGCGCTTCTCGTCGCTGCGGAGCAGAGAGAGCACGATCTGTTTCACCAGGATGGAGATGGCGATTTCATAACCGACTTTTTTGCCGGCGTACTCGGTGTAAATGTTGCGGATGCAAGCAAATACCTCGTCACGGATAGCGGTATTTTCCCGGAAAATATAATTCAGCTTGCTCAGCGCGGACTGGGTCTCCGAAAAATAGCGCAAATAAGCAATTCCGCTTTCGTCAAAGTAATGCTCCAGATCGAACTGGAACACATAATAGACGAGTGTGGTGTCTGCCGACGAACGGTCCCGGTGGAGCTCGGAGGAACCGATGAGGACGACGTCCCCGGCGCTCAGGCTTACTCTTTCATTTTCAAGGTAAACGTCGAGTTCCCCTTCCACAATGGCGAGCATTTCGACTTCCTTATGGTAATGCCACGGGCTCGTTTGCTCATCGTCACGACGGGCCTGAAAGACCCGCATGGACAAAAAAGGGTTTTCATAATTAATCTGTTCGTTATAGATTTCCACCAGCTCTGCCCCCGAATGACAAAATCGCATATAAGTATCGCCATATCTGTGATTTTATTTTGGCGAGGTATCTTCTATACTTTATTGTAGTACGATCGAGCAGGCAGGGGAAGCCGCTAAATTTTAGAACGCGCGTACATTTCGCCGCCATCCTGTCTGATTGTTAGTTACATACCCATGTTTACCCATTTGAAGGAGGAACTGCAATGTCACAAAAGTACCGGATCGGAATTATCGGATGCGGAGGGATTGCAAACGGCAAACACCTGCCGAGTCTGGCGAAACTGCCTAACGTTGAATTGGTCGCATTCTGCGATATTGTCATCGAACGGGCGGAAAAAGCCAAGGAACAATACGGTTCCGGCGATGCTTGCGTTTACCAAGATTACCGTGAACTGCTGAAAGATTCCTCCCTTGATATAGTTCATGTCTGCACACCGAACGATTCTCACGCGGACATTACCATCGATGCACTGGAAGCCGGCAAACACGTCATGTGTGAAAAGCCGATGGCTAAAACGTCCGTGGACGCCCGCCGCATGGTGGACGCCGCGAAGCGGACCGGCAAGAAACTGACGATCGGTTATAACAACCGTTTCCGTTCCGATTCCCAGTATTTGAAAAAGCTTTGCGAAGACGGCGAGCTTGGGGAAGTTTACTTCGCCAAAGCACACGCTATCCGCCGCCGGGCCGTTCCGACTTGGGGCGTATTCCTGGATGAAGAAAAGCAGGGCGGGGGCCCGCTCATCGATATCGGGACTCACGCGCTCGACCTTACGTTGTGGATGATGGACAACTACAAACCGAAGGTTGTGCTCGGCACTTCGTACCACAAGCTCTCTCACCGGGCAAACGCCGCGAATGCATGGGGACCTTGGGACCCGGCGAAGTTCACGGTGGAAGATTCCGCTTTCGGCATGATCACGATGGAAAACGGAGCGACCATCCTTCTCGAATCCAGCTGGGCGCTGAACACCCTTGAAGTCGACGAAGCGAAATGTACGCTGAGCGGAACCGAAGGCGGAGCCGACATGAAGGACGGCCTGCGCATTAACGGCGAGAAAAACAGCCGACTGTACACGCAGAACATCGAGCTTTCCAGCGGAGGCGTCGCTTTCTACGAGGGGGCGTCCGAGAATGCGCCCGACCTTGAGATGCGCATGTGGATCGACGCGATCGAAAACGACAAAGAGCCGGTGGTTACACCGGAACAGGCGCTTGTCGTATCGGAGATTCTCGAAGCCATCTACGAATCGGCGAAAACCGGCAAAGCGATTTACCTGAACGAAGAGAAGGAATAGCGGCCGGAGTCTGCTAAAACAAAGAAGTCCGCCTCGTTTACGGGGCGGATTTTTCTTAAACTGTCCAACAAAAATAAGCTCGTTTCCGTTAGCGGAGAACGGGCTTTTTTGCCGTCTGGAAGGAAGGATAGCAGAAGGCCGAATTTGTTAGGCCATCGGTTGAAGAAACTGATCACGGCGGGCTTGGTTGGCATGGAGACATGGAGACAGAAAGGCGCGGACATGCACAATGAAATCAGGGAGAGAGTTTTAACTAAGAGCCTGAAAAAACGGGGAGTTGAGTTCTAGGAGGACGTTTGTGAAGGATTTATTCTTCCTGCTCGTCGGCGGCTGCACCGTCTTCAAACGGTTCGCGATCTTCTTCGTAGTACATATAGTCGGCACCTCCTTCCGGAAATCTATTCTTACATACTAGTTTATGATCGTTTTCTGCAAATTATCACCATGTAAGCGGCAGGTAAAATAAAAAAAGGCGACTCTCTTACGGAATCGCCTTTCTTATCGCTATTTATAGGACTGGTATGGCCGAACGGCCGGACAAGAGCAGAGAAGGTTCAGCGCATACGCTGCTGACGATCGCCTTCCGTCTCGTCGGTGACATCTTTGGTGCGGGGCGCCCACAGAAACAAGAAGAGCAGGGAGAGCGCAACGACAATCGGAGGAGCATACATGATCATAACATGTTCCACGGCAGCATCATCCTTTCTTATCCCGGTTTCCTTGAACATAGCCCGCATCAAACAGGAACAGTCTCATCAGCAGAACAAGCGAAGGAATGAGGATCAGCAGGCCGGCGATAAAAGCAACAATAAGCGCCGTGCCCATGGCGGGATTGGTGAAATTTTCATGAATCGTGATGTACGGATACAGAATGTAAGGCAGATGGGAGGCTCCGTACCCGAAAAAGGCAAAGGCGAACTGAAGCAGGACGAAGGTGAAGCCGAGGCCCAGATATCTTTTTTTCCAGACGGCGTAGACGGCAATCAGGAAGCAAAGAAACGAGATGACGAACATCCAGGCGAGATCGAGCATTCTTGTAAAATGTTCGGGGTTGTGCCGGGAGATCGCGAAAAAGACGAGCACGCTGACCAGAATGGTCGGAACGCTCCAGAAAAGCGCATACCCGCGTACAATTTCGAAAGCGGCCGTGTCCTTCGCCTTATGCGCATAGTAGGCCAGGAACATGGCGGAGATGTACAGCACGCTGACGATAGCGAGCAGCACGACCGACCAGGTATAGACGCTGCCCAGGAGAGCGCTCCAGTCCAGCGTGATTTGGCCGGCGGTTTCCACGATCAGGCCGCCTTCCGAAATGGCCAGCACGGTCGATAAAGCGGCGGGGATCAGCAGTCCGGTGGCTCCGTAGATCAGCATGTACCAACGGTTGTCTTTGGACCCGTACGTGCTGAAGGCGTAGTAGGAACCACGCAAAGCGAGAAGAATGAGCGCCAGGGACCCGGGGACGAGCAGCGCCGTGCCGTAATAGCGGGCGGTTTCCGGAAAGAATCCGACTAAGCCGATGTAGAAAAAGACAAGAAACACGTTGGTAACTTCCCAGACGGGAGAAAGATAGCGCTCAATGATGCGGTGCGTACTATTTTTGCTGCCCGTAATGACGGAATAGTAGCTGAAAAAACCGGCTCCGAAGTCAATGGAAGCGACGATCAGGTAGCCGAACAGAAACACCCACAGAACGGTGATGCCGAGCAGTTCCAGATTCATTCCAGCGGCCCCCTTTTCTCGAAAACGCCGAATGCGATCAATTCATCCGCAACGTCGTTGTTTTTGAACAGTTTGGACAGCACTTTTATCGCGGTCAGCCCCAGGACGAGATACAGCAGACAGAACAGGAGCAGCATCTTGTCCACATGAGCCGACGTCGTGGCGGCTTCGGCCACTTTCATGTAGCCGCGGAGAATCCACGGCTGCCGGCCTACCTCGGCATAGAACCAGCCGAGCCAGATGCCGAGCATGGAGAGCGGTCCGCAGGCGACGATCACCCGGAGCAGCCAGCGCGGAGCCGGCTTCGAGGCGCGTTTGCTGCGGCTGAGCCACAGATAGAGAGCCGCGATCACGATGGTGAACATCCCAATGGTGACCATGCCGTCGAAGAAGTAGTGCACATAGAGCGGAGGCTCCAGCTCGTCGGGAATCTGATCCAGCCCTTTGACTTCAAAACCGGGATTGCTGCCGGCGAGAATGCTCAGGGCGTACGGGATTTTCAGCCCGTATTTGATTTCTCTGTCCTCTGTCAAAATTCCGCCGAACACCAGCGGAGCTTTGGTCTGCGTCTCGAAATGCCATTCGGCCGCGGCCAGCTTCTCGGGCTGATAAGCCGCGAGGAACTTGCCCGAGAGGTCGCCGATCGCGGCCGTTGCCAGCGCGAATACAAGTCCTGCGCTCATCGTAAGCTTGAGCGCCTTCTTGGCGTAAAGCCGGTCACCTTTGCGGCGCAGCAGCGAGAAGGCCGCTATGGCCGCAAGAATGAACGCGCACGTCATGTAAGCCGATGCGAGGACGTGGGAGACTTTCGTGGGCGTCGCCGGATTGAACATGGCCGCGATGGGGTCCACGTTCGTGATTTTGCCGTTTTCCAGCGTAAAACCCTGCGGCGTGTTCATAAACGCGTTCACGGTCGTAATGAAAAAGGCCGAGGCGGAAGACCCGATGGCGACCGGGATGAGCAGCATCAGATGCCGTTTCGGTTTGAACCGGTCCCAGGTATACAAATAAATGCCGAGAAAAATCGCTTCGACGAAGAACGCGAACGTCTCCAGAAATAGCGGCAGCGCGATAGCCTGTCCGGCGATTTCCATAAAGCTCGGCCACAGCAGGCTCAACTGGAGACCGATAGCCGTTCCGGTCACGACGCCGATGGCGACCGTGATGACAAAGCCGCGCGCCCAGCGGCGGGCCAGCAGTGTGTAGTACCGGTCGTTCTTGCGGATGCCCGTCCATTCGGCCAGAGCGATCATGACCGGCACGCCGACACCGATAGTGGCGAAAATAATGTGGAACGCGAGCGTGACTTCGGTGAGTATGCGGCTGTACAGCACAGGATCATAATGAAACATGATGGCACCAACTCCCCCTGGGATATTCTTGTTCTTTGTAAACGTGTAAGGTCATGCAAACAGCCTGCGCAGAAAGGAAAGCAGCATAACGGCGGCTACGACGAACATGAGAATCATCAGCCGTTTCTCCTGCCGTTTAAACGGGTTCATGCCTTCACCGCCCCGGAAATGAATTGTAAAACGAGACCCTGGATTACTTAAATCAAATCCTTCTAATTTATCTTACACACTTAGCTGTGATTATTTTCACAATATCTGTGAGTAAACGGTGAAGAAAGGTTGACGAAATGTTGACGGGTCACGAAAAAAAGAAGCTCCATCCGGAAGCACGGGAAACGTGCGACTGGACGGAGCCTTTACAGTGAATGGATCTTGTGCGGCCTTCGGTTAAAAGAGGCGCTTAAAGTGGAAATCCGGGAATAGGGAACTGACCGGCTCATATTACAAGGCTTATGCGAACCCGGAACAAAGTCTTGGAGGACGTGTACCAATCTGCCGTTCGAACCAGGAACAAACCGCAACCCGCAAAAAGCCGCGGCCCGGGACTAACTGTACCCCGCACCCCGCATATCCGCAAACCGCATCCCCTCAACAAGCCGGGCGGGGCAGCTAGTCCTGCTCTTTCTGGATTTTAGCGGGGTTGTTGATTTTGTAAGGCACGGGATAGCGGGTCAGCTTCTTGGCCACGATTTTGGCCTCGAACGTGATCGTATCGCCGACTTCGAGCTCCAGCTTCTTGATCGTCGCGCTGTGGCTGGACCAGGCGGTGCCGATATCCGTTTCCGGCTCCATAATGGTCACATTCTCGTAAATGATGACCTCATCGTCGTTATCGGAAAAATGATTGGGAACCGTCGTGAAATCCTGTACCGTAGCGGTCATCTTCACTTTTTCTTCCGGAAGCTGAAGCTTGGGCGCTTTTTCTTTCTTGGCCTTCGCCTTAGGCGCGTCGGCGGCTGCGTCAGTGGCAGCGGGCTTGTCCGGATCGGCCGGAGCGGTTTGCCCGGGCGCGGCCTCCGTCTGTGACGCCAGCGTCGACTCTGCGGCAGGCTGCTTCTGCGGGATGGCGGCAGACGTAGTCTCACCAGCCGCATCCGCCGGAACTTCACCTGCAGGCTCCGCATTCCCGGCAGTCTCGTCTCCTTCCGGAGCTTCGGCTTCGGTGCCGTTTTCGCTGGAGGACCACTGCCTCTGCCCGTAGTTCGCCGCCTGCATTTCCTTCAAATAGGAAGGATGGATGCAGTGCTGCTGCTTGTTGTCAAATTCTATGACAGCCGTCATTCTGTCGGTGTACCCGACGATGGTGCAGGGAACGTTCAAGCCGTTTCCCTTATAAAAAAAAGCTTTGGTCTTGGTTGCCTTACCGGATAGCAGGCCCCATTCCTTGCATTGTTCAATCTGCTCCGCCTCGTCTTCGAAGGCGTGGTAGATGCCGGGCTGAATCGTAAACGCGTATACCATCGCTTCTCCGCCTTTCTGTTTATCCCGTTTATTTTAACATTTTTCCGCCGTTATTTTCACCGGTTTCAGGGAATACGAGCACGAACGTCGAGCCGGCGCCTTCCCGGCTCCAGACGGAAATCGTACCGCCGTGGGCTTCGACGATCGACTTCGTGATCGACAGCCCGAGTCCGGCTCCTCCGCAAAGCCTTCATTGACAAGGCCGAATTCGAGAAACTGCAGAATGTGCGGCTCGTCATCGACGAGCAGGATTCGGATATCTTTTGCATTTTTTATGCGGAATCACCTCTCGGGGTCTTCTTTCTATTACCTATATACAGATTATCCGTCACGAAACTGAACGGAATCTGAATGAAGCCTGAGCCTCCGCTTAATCATGGGGCACCTGCCCGGGCTTTCAGCAAAATTCAGCCAGCCTTCAAGAAGAGTTCAGTCACAGCCCGCACAATACAAGCATGCCCGGTAATTAACCAAATGCGCTGCAAGAGGGTTCCGACAGATCGACAGGGTGGCGCAGGCTGACAATTGGCACACTGTAATCCGGAAACGAAAACGTATGGACTTCTGAATGAATGAATGAATTTCAGCTTACGCATCGGCTTTATAACAAGGAAAGCGAATAAAATAAAGAGCTATAAAAAAAGAACCTTCCCGTCCTCTTACCGGACGGAAGGTTCTTTAGTTTTGCCCGTTTACTGACGTGGCGGGAATTCCCCGGATAAACTGATGATATAATTCATCGCAAGATAGGGCTGCATGTTGTTATGCGGCTGGCTGCCGCCGGCAATGGGAAGAATGACCGGGTTCATCTGTACGCTCGGTGTGGCATCGTACAGATTCCGCTGCTTTTCCCGCCCGGGACGGCCTTCGGGGGGAGATTGGGCCCAGAAATTGTTGGCGGGACTCGTGTCGCTACCTACGGCATTTACCGATTGGGGAACGTGGGTGTGCGAAGGGATTTCCGTCGTGAGCAGAGTCTCGGTAGGCGATCCTGTCACTTGACCGACGACGCGGGGGGTTAAACCCTGTCCGGCACCCTGGTGCATCGGAGCTTTGCCCATCAAGTTCGGCAGGGCGAATGTGGTTTTGCCGTCTCCGCCGTACTGCGTGCCCAGAATGGAAAATAGAGCGGTGTTCTGTCTAACCTGCATGAGCTGCCCGTTGCAAAGCGCCCAATCCCTTGGGGCAAAATTACCTGCGAATATGCGGATTTCTCCTATGTAAGCATCAGCCATAAAATAATGCTCCTCTCTTTAGTTCCTCGAAGGATAAATGCCGACTAGGGCGATAGCGAAGCTAACGGCCAGATAAGGCTGCATGTTGTTGTGCGGCTGACTTTGTCCGGCAGCGGACAGGGCGCCGGGGTTCATCGAAACGGCAGCAGTGGAAGGGGCTTCGTACAGTGCCGTTTCCACGGCCCAAACGTTGCTTGCGGGTGAAACGGCGGAAGCGGCATTGCCGGAGGCGGCCACTTGATGTGTGTGAGCAGGCATCTCGTTGATAGTAAGCGTATGAGCCGCCTCTCCTGCGGACTGACCCAAAGGAGTGGTGGGGCCTACGTGAATCGGGACACGGCCGCGAAGATCGGGAAGCTTGAAGGTTGTGATGCCGTCTCCTCCGTAAACGGTACCGATAATAGAATAGAGAGCCTGGTTGTTGTTAATAGGCAGGGTTTGCCCCTCGCAATAAGCCCAGCCGCGCGGAGCGTAGCCGTTGGCAAACAACCGGATTTCCCCCACAAATGGTTCGGACATAGTTAGTTCCTCCTTTATATGATCAACTGTGTTTAGGATTGCGAAGGGAAGATTCCGTAAAGGGAGATGATGAATGTAACGGTAGCCGATGGCATCATATTGCTGTGCGGCTGATTGCCGCCGATGGGGGAAACGGTCTGCGGATTCATGGGTGTTGTAGTGCCGGAAGCCGCATAGTTCTGAGAGGTAGCGGCTGCCCACGTGGAATTGACCGGAGAGTCCGCCGTACCTGGATTTGATGTGGCAATAGGGACATGGGTGTGCTGGGGCAGCTGGGATTGGATAAGCGTCACGGCTTCGGAGCCGCCTTTTGATCCCCGGCTGTACGCCGGACTCGGATGAACCGGGACGCGGCCCTGTAAATCCGGCAGTCCGAACGTGGTTTGACCGTCTCCTCCGTAGGTTGTGCCAAGCAGAGCATAAAGAGCTTCATTCTCCGCAATACTCAAAATTTGACCGTTGCACAGCGCCCATCCTTGCGGCGGGAAATTGCCTCCGAACATCCGTATTTCACCTAAATAAGCTTCACTCATGAGCCGTCACCTCTTTACAAGTTTCGTGAGTCCATTCCATAGCCAGATACATGTCGTTCTGTCCCGCAGTTTGAAACCCCAGCCGTTCATACAGGGCAAGCGCTCTGTTCGTTCTAAGAACGGAAAGATGAAGCGGCAGGTTTTGTTCGCGGGCTTCTTCCATAAAGGTTTGAAGCAGCTTTGTACCGAGTCCTTGATTTTGGAATTGCGGGAGGAGGGTGATATCCACAATTCTTATGCAGCGGAGCGTCCGATGGATAAGAATTCTTCCGGCCCGTTGACCGTCCTGGCAGATTATGAACGACTCCGCTCCGGGATATTGCTGCCGGTAAGAGCCGGTCTGGGCGCTGTACTGCATGTGAAGAAAAGACCGCAGGGCGGTTTCGTCCCATCCCCAAGCCTGTACTTCCGTCATCCTGGAGCTGCAATAAAGCTCGAACAGAAACGGCTGGTCATCCGGCTCGGACAATTTTTTTAACACGGGCGACCTCCCTCGTAAGGAGTAAGAACTATTTTCCATTTCAGAATACCACAAGGTTTCTCCAAAATATATACATTTTGTGACATGCAATAGGCTGTTTGTCTTTATTTTTTTGGTGAGTTTTTCTTCATTTTCAATTAAAATGTAATTAAGTCACAAAATAAAGGCTTGTATTCCGGTGGTCTTATGGGGGGATGAAAATTACTAGCGTCTTTAAACATCCAGATGACATACATTCAGTCACCAATTATAAATCGTTATAGGAGGTTCACATGAGGGAGCTGGGTAAAACGGGATTTTGGGGCCGCTTTCTGCGGATAGCCCTGGTGTTCCTGCTTGTTGCCGGTACAGGCGGAGCGGGAAGCTGGATAGGGAGAGCGGAAGCGGCGGGCACGTGGGATAATGTTCCTAACGGAGCGGGAACGGATTTAAACCAAATTGCTTACGGAAATGGAAAATGGGTGGCCGTCGGTAACTTAGGAACGATTATGACGTCGTCCGACGGGCTAAGCTGGAGCAAGACAACCATTGCTCTTCCATCGGCGGTAGGGGTAACCTATGCCGGAAACCAGTGGATTGTTACGGGAGCGGGCGGTAAAATCGCGACCTCGCCCGATGCCGCAACCTGGACGGTTCGCACGACGGGAGCAGCTGCCAATCTCAGTGGGGTTGCATATAACGGCACCGTATCGGTCATCGCAGGATATAACGGGGTTCTCCTGAGCTCTACGGACGGCATCGCTTGGACCGCCAGAACTTCGGGAACTGCGGCCAATTTTTACAGCGTTACGTATGGAGGCGGTTTGTTCGCTGCGGTTGGGAGTGCCGGCACGATACGAACTTCTCCCGACGGGATCACCTGGACGACGCGTTCGGGCGGTACGGTTGACTTGATGGGCATTACTTACGGAGCCGGCCAATTCGTTGCCGGCGGGTTAAATCAAAGGGCGCTTACTTCCTCCGATGGGACCACCTGGACGCCTAGAACGGTCCCCGTGGCCGGAATGAACTTATACGGCATTGCTTATGGCGCGAACAAGTTTGTGGCCGTAGGCGATACAGGAGGAGGACCCGGAGCGATAGCATCCTCTCCCGACGGCATTACATGGAGTGCGGAGAAAACGGGACTCGGCGATTTTTTAAACCATGTGGGATTTGCAGGCGGAAGGTTTGTCAGCGTAGGGGGAAACGCGCTTATGCTGACGCAGTATAACACGTTGTCTACGAACGCCAATCTGATCAATTTAACGTTAAGCGCTGGAACGTTAAATCCTCTGTTTGCATCCGGGACAACCGGTTATACGGCCGATGTGTCATACGGCACGGCGAACATTAATGTGACCCCGACGGTTGCCGACGGTACGGCGACGGTTAAAGTGAACGGCAGCACAGTTGCCAGCGGCAGCCCGTCGCCCATATCGCTGAATGTGGGTGGGAATACGGTCAGTGTCGAAGTCACCGCACAGGACGGCACGACGAAGAAAACCTACACAGTGTCAGTTACCCGTGCAGCAGCTTCGAGCAACGCGGACTTGAGTAATTTGACGTTGAGCGCGGGAACGCTCAACCCGTCTTTCGCTTCCGGTACGACGAGCTACACGGCCAGTGTGGCTAACAATGTGACGAGCGTCGACGTAACGCCGACCCTTGCGGACGGTACGGCAACGGTTAAAGTGAACGGCAATGCGGCCGTCAGCGGCAGCCCGACACCCGTATCGCTGAGTGTGGGTTCCAATACCATCACCGTTCTGGTAACGGCACAGGACGGCACGACTGAGAAAACCTACACGGTCACGGTAACGCGTGCGGCATCCAATAATGCCGACTTGAACGGCTTAACGCTTAGCGCCGGTTCTCTTAGTCCGGCCTTCGCTTCCAGTACGACGCTCTACACGGCCAATGTGGCTAACAGCGTAGCGAACATCAATGTGACGCCAACTCTTGCGGATAGCACGGCAGCGGTCAAAGTGAACGGCAACGCGGCCGTGAGCGGCAATCCGTCATCCGTACCGCTGAATGTGGGCTCCAATACCGTTACCGTTCTGGTAACCGCGCAGGACGGCACGACACAGAAAAGCTACACGATCACGGTAACGCGTGCGGCATCCAACAATGCCGACTTGAACGGCTTAACGTTAAGCGCCGGTTCACTTAGTCCGGCCTTCGCATCCGGTACGACGAGCTACACGGCCAATGTGGCAGACAACGTAGCGAGCATCGACGTAACGCCGACCCTTGCGAACGGCACGGCAACGGTCAAAGTGAACGGCAGTGCGGCCGTGAGCGGAAGCCCAGCGTCCGTACCGCTCAATGTGGGCGCCAACACCATCACTGTTCTGGTAACCGCACAGGATGGAACTACGCAGAAGAGCTACACGATCACGGTAACGCGGGCGGCGCCGTTATCCGGCAATGCCGATTTAAGCGATTTAGCACTGAGAGGGGCTGCATTGACCCCCGGATTTGCGTCCGGTACGATTACGTATACGGCGAATGTCGCCTACGGAGTCTCTACGCTGGACGTAACGCCTAAAGTGGCAGATGCGAACGCGACGGTGACAGTGAACGGCAAGTCTGTCACGAGCGGGAGTGCATCTTCCGTATCGCTGAATGTCGGAGCCAATACAGTTACGGTTCTCGTTACGGCAGAGAATGGTGCGACGAAGACTTATACGGTTAAGGTAACCAGGGCGGCGGGCTCCCATAACGCCGATCTGAGCGGAATCACGCTGAGTGGAGGCGCATTCTTAACTCCCCGTTTTGCAGCGGATATCACGAATTATACGGTGAACGTTCTGAACAGCGTTTCCGGTCTGGACGTCACACCGGTGGTGGCGGACGGCACGGCGACGCTGCAAGTTAACGGCGCATCGGCCGTCAGCGGCAGCCCGGTTCCCGTCTCGTTGAACGTGGGGATCAATACGGTTACACTACTCGTCACCGCACAGGACGGTACGCCTAAGACGTATACGTTGACGATAAACCGGGCACCATCCGACAACGCGCTCTTGAACAACTTAACGCTAAGTGCGGGCACGTTAAGCCCCGTTTTTGCTTCAGGCACTACAAGCTATACGGCGCAAGTGGCAACCGGCGTATCAAGCATTGATATGACGCCGGTAGTCGCGGACGGCACGGCAACCCTGACCGTGAATGGTCAATCGGTGCCAAGCGGCACGGCGGCTCCGGTATCGCTCAACATCGGCGACAACACGGTCACCGTTGTAGTGACGGCGCAGAACGGAACGACTAGCGAGACATACACGGTGACGGTAAAGCGCGCAGCACCGCTATCGGGCAATGCGGATCTAAGCTCGCTGGCGCTGAGCGCAGGTACGCTCAATCCGGCTTTTGCGGCGGGGACCACGGCCTATACGGCAAGTGTAGCCAACGCTGTGAGCACGGTTGACGTTACACCTGCGGCGGCGGACAGCACGGCTTCCGTCAAGGTGGACGGAACCCCTGTGACGAGCGGCAGCGCTTCTGCCGTCTCCTTGAACGTGGGTTCCAATACGGTGAAAGTCCAGGTGACGGCGCAGGACGGGACCGTCAAAACCTACACGGTAACGATCACCCGCGCCGCATCCGGCAACGCGGATTTAAGCGGCATCTCGCTAAGCGAGGGGACATTGACGCCTGCATTTGATCCGGCACAGCTTAGCTACACGGCGGCTGTACCGAACGGTTCGGGGGGAATAGACATAACGGCCGTGACATCGGACGGGGCCGCTTCAATCACTGTGAACGGAGATGCCGTTACCAGCGGAACCCCTAAACCGGTTGCGCTGAATGTGGGCGATAACCCGATCACGATTGTCGTTAAAGCGGAAAACAACACGCTTAAAACGTACACCGTGACGGTCACCCGCGCAGCTTCAAGCAACGCGGATCTCAGCGCTCTGACGCTGAGCGAAGGAACGCTGACACCTGCCTTCGCCGCAGGAACGAGATTGTACACGGCTACCGTGGCATCGGATGTGTACGATCTGGATCTTACCGCACAGTTTGCGGACCTTACCGCGACGATGACCATCGGCGGAAATCCCGCTGCGAGCGGGCAAACCGTCAATATCCCGTTGAACACGGGGGCCAATCCGGTCACGATCGTTGTGACGGCGCAGGACGGAACGACGAAAACCTATACGGTCACGATCAACCGGCAAGCGCCGCCTTCGAGCAACGCGCTGTTAAGCGGCTTGACGATCAGTTCCGGCACGCTTAGTCCGGTTTTTGCCGGAACGCAGACCAGTTATACGGCGGATATCACCCACGATATAGCCGAAGTTACGGTAACACCGACGGCTGCCGACAGCACGGCATCCGTATCGGTTAACGGACACGCCCTGACTGCCGGAAGCTCTGAAATCGTTCCGGTTACAACGGGAACCAACACCATTACCATCGAGGTTACGGCTCAGGACGGAACGAAAAATAGCTACGTGATCCTCGTAACCCGGGCCGTTCCTCCGTCCGGCAATGCGGACCTCAGCGGTCTGGCCGTAAGCGCCGGTTCGCTGACACCGGCATTTACTCCGGCGGTGACGGCATACACGGCTTCCGTGAAAAATTCCGTGGCGGAAGTCACGATAACGCCGACGGCTGCGGATTCCGCTGCTTCCGTATCGGTTAACGGAGTTTCCGTACCGGCCGGCAGCGGCCGTCAGATCCCGCTGAGCGTGGGTGCCAATCCGGTTACGGTTGTCGTTACGGCACAGAACGGGACAGCCAAAACCTACACCGTCACGTTTACACGCGAAAGCAGCGGTGGCGGCGGTGGAGGTGGAGGCGGCTCGACGGAGCGCGCGATCGACGGGCGCATCGAGGTCGTTTCCTCCTCGGGAGAGGTGCTTAACGAGTCCTTCACCAAGCTAATCGGAGATAATTTGACGATGCTTGCGGACATTTACAGCACCGACGGCGCTACGCTTTTGAAGCAAAACGTAAGCGTCCATACTTCAGGAAAGTTTACGCTGTACTCGCTTTCCGCCGGAACTTATAAAATGACTCTTTCCTTAACCGCTCCTAACGGTGAGAAGCTCGCCGGAACGGCAGGAACGGTGACAGTAAGCTCGGATACGGCCGTGTTCCGGACGCAAAAAATCGATCCGTTCGGGACGGTTCGCGACTCGGTCACGGGTGCCGCTCTTGCGGGAGTCAAGGTAAGTCTGTATTGGGCCGATACGGAAAAAAACCGTTCCAAGGGAAGAGCGGCGGGAACGCCGGTTTCTTTACCTGAGCTTGTGAAGATGCTTCCGGGGCAAAACGTGAATGGTCAGACGACTTCAGGTGACGGCCGGTTCGGCTGGCTCGTTTATCCCGAAGGGTCCTACTACATCATCGCCGAAAAAGCCGGTTACGAAAGCTACGACAGCAGAAATGGCGGCAACAGCGGAATTATTCATACGGATTTTACAGCGTTCAAAACCGATATTAGCCTGAAGCCTCTGGCGCAGGCATATCACGAGCACAAGCCTTACATGGAAGGCTACCCGGACGGGACTTTCCAGCCGGGCAAGGGGATTTCACGGGCGGAGCTGGCAGCCATACTGGCCAGACTTTTCGCGAATGAAACTTCCGCCGCTCCGCAAAATCCGTTTGCCGATGTGTCGGCCTCGCACTGGGCTTCCAAATACGTGTCGGCCGCATTCGACAGCAAGCTTATGGACGGATACCCGGACGGCAAGTTTTATCCGGACCGCATCCTGACGCGTGCCGAAATGGCCACGATTCTCGTGAAGCTGAGACAGCTTCCGGGCGTGCAGGGAGCTTCCGCCTTCACAGACCTGCAAGGTCACTGGGCCGCCGAAAATATCCGGAAAGCCGAGAAAGCCGGGCTTCTCACGGGATTCGAAGACGGTACGTTCAGACCGGATCAGGCGCTTACGCGGGCGCAGGCGGTCGTCATTTTCAACAAGCTCCTCGACCGGAATCCGGATAGTGTTCCTGCTGGAACTCCGCAGGCATGGTCCGATGTCCCTTCCGGCTTCTGGGGATATAAAGACGTGATGGAGGCGTCCATCTACCATGAGTACAAGAAAGTGAACGGCCGGGAAGTATGGAAATAACGACCCGAAAATAAAACCTCAGCCGGACAAAGCCGGAGGTTTAACCGCATCTTATGGATAAGATGCGGTTTTTTTATGTCAATGAAAGTTTGCCGGTTTCTCCCGTACTTACAGACTTTCGAAGAAGATTGGAGGTTATGCCGTGTGCATGTTTAATGACGGTGCGTTATCATATAGAAGATAGCAGAAGCTCAAACTAAAAGTAGGGGATTACCGGATGCAGAAAAAGATTTTGATCGTGGAAGACGATATCCATATTTCCAACATCATTAAAATGAATCTCAACATCGTGAACTATGCGACGGCAGAAGTCTACGACGGTTTATCCGCGCTGGATGCGGTAAAACAAGAAAAGTTCGATCTCATCCTGCTGGATGTCATGATCCCTAAGCTGGACGGATTTGCGTTGATGGAAAAAATTCAGTCTTGCGGAATCCCGGTTATTTTTCTGACGGCGAAAAATTCGGTGTACGACAAAGTCAACGGACTGAGGCTGGGGGCCGACGACTACATGGTCAAACCGTTCGAAGCCATCGAGCTGCTGGCCCGGATCGAGACCGTATTGCGCAGATACGGCAAAGAAGAACGCGTGATGGAGTTTCAGAACCTTCAAGCGGACTTGAACAAAAGAGAAGTGACCCTGCAAGGCGAACCCGTCGAGCTGACGCCGAAGGAGTACGAGCTGCTGATCGTGCTGCTGAGGAATAAGAACATCGCCCTAACGAGGGAACAGTTCATTGATAAAATATGGGGGAGCGACTATTACGGGGAAACCAGAACCGTCGATATGCATATCAAATCGCTGCGCAAGAAGCTTCACCTGCAGGATCACATTAAGACCATCTACAAAATCGGTTACCGGCTGGAGGATTAACCGATGAAATTTTGGCAAAAAATTTATTTGTTCTCGATTCTGGTCTTCGTCTTCATCTTTAATGCGGCATCCGTTATGGTCATCGAGCGGAGCCACGGCAAAATGCTGGATCAGGAAATCAACGGGGCGTTAAGCCAGAACATGAGCATTCATTCCAGCGTCGATGCCATTGTTCCGATTCTTCGTATTTACGATTCCATCGATTATGAAAAAACGGTATTAACGAACATGGCCAATGAATTTGCGGCGAAGAATAGCGATCAGCGCATTTATTTGGAAATCTTGGACGATACGAACCGGGTCATTTTCAGCAACAACGATTTCAAGATGCCGGAGCACCGCGAGGAACTGGACAAGCTGGACATGGATGAAATCCATTATATTTTACGGGATATCGACAATCGCACCCTGCTATTTACATCGAACCATACCGAAATCAATCACAAGAACTATGTGTTCACCTACACGAAAGACGTGACTCCCTTATACCAGGATCGCATGGATCAATACGGTTTTTTCATCAAAGTGGACATCGCCGCCTGTTTGCTCTACATGCTCATCATGTTTTTCGTGAGCAAAGGATTGACGAAACCGATTGATCGTCTAAACCGGACGGCCAGGGTTATCGCACAGGGCGGCTTTTCGGAACGTGTCCGCTTAAAATCGAAGGATGAAATAGGCGTTCTGGCACAAAATTTTAATGAGATGGCCTCGGCTGTTGAAGATAAAATAAATGATCTGAAGCGGCATAATGAAGAAAAACAAAGGTTCATCGATAATTTTACACATGAATTAAAAACGCCGTTGACGTCGATTATCGGGTATGCCAACTTCTTGAGGACAACCAAATACAACGAAGCGCTGTACTTGGACGGATTGAACGTGATTTATTCGGAAGGCAAACGCCTGGAGTCGCTTTCGTTGAAGCTGATGGATCTGATTGTTCTACAGGAGGATCATTTCCATATGGAGGAGCATGATCTGGGAACCGTCGTTGCCGAAATCGAGCCTGTGCTGGTGATGATGGCCAAGGAACACCGGGTTACGATCGTCACCGATTTGGAGGAAGGGAAGCTGCGGCTGGAAAAGGATTTGATTAAAATTTTGATTTTTAATCTGGTAGACAATGCGCTGAAAGCCTCCGGTGAACAACAGAGCATTACGATCCGTACATACTGGCGGGACAGCCGCTTCATTTTTGAAGTGATGGACCAAGGCATCGGGATTGCCGAAGAGCATCGGGACAAAATTTTCGAACCGTTCTATATGGCGGATAAAGCCAGAACGAGAAACAGCCATGGAGCGGGCCTGGGCCTCGCGATTTGTCAAAGCATAGCCGGTATTCATCATGCCGTGATCGAAGTGAACAGCCGGGAAAATGAGGGCACGACAATCGGAGTCATTTTCGAGCGGACAAATCCGGAAGGCGGGATGAATCCATGAACAAGCTCATCATGCTTATTCTATGCGCCTTATTTCTGGTTTTGACGACAGGGTGCGAAGGATTGTTCAACACGGTCAAGAAAGACACAGTCCTGGTAAAAAAGATTTCGCAAGAGCATAAAATGAGCGAAGTGAAATACGAAGGCGTTCTTGCTCAGGATACGGTGAAGACACTCAGCCTCAATGCGGTAAACAAAACCTATAACGAAAAGCTGAAGTTGGAAGAAGCCCGATTCGAACTGATGGCGGTGGACCGGAAGAAGCTTGAAGACCTGCTGAACAAGACGGAGTACGGAGTCAGACCGATGCTGGATAAGAATCGGAAGTTAAAGATCGATTCCGAGACGGAATTGAATAATGTCCCGGGCGGTTTATTTTATGTAACCCTGACCCGTGCGGCCGATCCCGGTGAAGTGTATGAACTTGTTCTGAACGCGAGAGACGGCGAGGTACTGAAAGTTTCCAATGACATCTCAAAGCCGGCCCCTCTTGAAAAGGAACCGAGCGTAATTCAGGACGGGGGGATCGAGATCGCTAACCGTTTTATTGAGGAAAAGGGAGCTTATGCCTTATCCGATCTGATTCCGGAAGAGAAAACAGCCCGGCAGGGCGTCGTTGCGGAAGTGTATTACAAGAACAAGGAAACTGAATCGTTAGCCTACAGTGTCAGGGTTAATCTCAGAACGAATCAAGTGATCGGATTCAGCAAGGACATTATGGCCATACTCGGTTATTTTTCGGATTCATAGACTAGCATAAAAAGCCGGCTGCATCTGCAGCCGGCTTTTTTGTGCTGCCTTTTTTGTCATTTTTACAAGTTCTATATAAGTCCATCTAACTTATCCTATAATCGCGAACTACACTGATGGAGTGCCGCCCGGGAGTGTGGGAGAACGTCAGAGAAAATGGGAGTAAAGAGAGAGCATGAAAAGGAGCAGCAGGAAACAACTTCAGTCCCGCCGAGCGATATGGATGAGCATAATCGTGTTAACGGGAATGGTCTGGTCGCTATATAAGCTGTCCGCGTCCCTGACTTTAGCGAGTGCAAGCATACCTTCGACGGAGTTGGCCGTCTCGCCCGGCAAAAATCAGGCAGCGCTGCAAAATGGGACAAGCCGCTATAAAATCGTGATCGATCCGGGACATGGGGGCAAGGATCCCGGCGCTGCGGGAGTGAGCGGTAAGCAGGAGAAAGCGTACACGCTCGCGCTTTCTAAAAAGGTGTTCGATCTGCTCCGGCAGGATCCGGCATTTGAGGTGGTTATGACACGTACGGATGACACCTTCGTCGAACTGGGGGGGCGCGCCCAAATCGCGAATGAGCTTGGTGCGGACGCATTCATCTCCATTCATGGGAACACCTACAAGGACCCCGATGTATCCGGCACCGAAACGTTTTATTATACGGACGATAGTTCTGCGCTCGCACACAAGGTTCATGAGCAGCTGCTAAAAACGACCGGATTCAAGGACCGCGGTGTTAAAAAGGAAGGCTGGCAGGTACTGAGAGACAGTAAACATCCGGCTGTACTTCTGGAAGTCGGGTATCTAACGAACCCGGATAACGAAACGGATATGCTGGATGAAGCCCGCCAGATTCGAACGGCCCAAGCCATTGCGAGTGGAATCAAGAAATATTTCACGGAGTTTTAACTTCGTATACAAAAGAAGGGAAGGATTTCAATGAGAAAAATTTCGTTCATTTTAATCGCCGTCATCCTTATGATTTCGGCCTCGGCCTGCAGCAGCCGTACGGACAATGGAGAAGCGGCCGGAACCCAGAACGGGGATAAGACAACGGAAAGTCCAGGCGGGGGAAAGACGGAAGGAAACAAACCGGACGGTGGCCCCAAAACGATCGTGTTTTCCACGTTTTTTCCGGATGATTTCTTTAAGGAAGCCAAAAAGCGGTATGAAGCGAAACATCCGAATATCACAATCGAGCTGAAATATGTGGAGACTGACGATACACATGGAGAAGAGAATATTGAAAAATTTATAAAAACGACGAATACCGCCCTATTATCCGGGAAAGGTCCCGATTTGATCGAAATGGATTTACTGCACATCGGAAATTATGTGAATAAAAAATTGTTGGCCAATATAAGCGAAATGATGGATAAAGATCCAAGCTTTAAGAGAGAGCAGTATTTCACGAACATATTGGACAACGTCAAGTTAAACGGCGGGATTTACGGGATGCCTTTGAATTTCATTGTCTACGCATTCATCGGGAATGAAACGGCGATAGAGAAAAGCGGAGTGAAAATCGACGATAAGAACTGGAATTGGAGCCAATTTGCCGACGTGGCTAAAGAGTTGATGAAAGACGGGAATCAGAAGAATAAATCCGCGTTATATAGTATGCCGGAGTCTCTGTTGAATGTGAGGGTTAAGGAGCAGTATGCCGCGTTTGTGGATCCGGTGAATAAAAAGGCGAATTTCGAGACGGCTGCTTTTACCGGGCTCATGAAGCAGGTGAAATCCCTTTTCGATGACCAAATCGCCACAGACAAGCCGATTCCGGCTTTGTTCAGAAGTGAATCGATCGTTTCACCGGAATATTATATCCGCGATTTGAAGCAGAGCGAATATTTATCGAAAGGGTATGAGTTTACATCCAAGCTTTACGCCAAACCGCACGCGGAAGAACAGAAAGCCGGAGGCTATTTCCAGACGTATAAAACCATCGGGATTAACGAAAAGTCTTCCGTGAAAGAGGAAGCATGGGATTTCCTTAAATTTATGTTGTCCGATGAGGTTCAAGAAGGGCCGGACCATGCCGGGTTTCCGATGAATAAATCCGTTTACGAGAAGCGAGTGAAGGAGCTGCTGAAAGTAGGGAAAGTGAAATCCGATCAGGAAATGGGTGTTTTGAAGGACAAAGTGTTCGATATTACGGCCAAGGATATTCAAGATTTGGACCGGTTCCTTTCCGAAGCGATTTATCCCGTCGAATTTAAGCCTTCCAAGATCGAACAAATTATCATGGAAGAGGCCAAATCCTATTTCAAAGGGCAGAAATCAGCCGAAGCCGTGGCGAAGTTAATTCAAAACAGAGTGACAACTTTCCTGAATGAATAGTCAGGGTTCGAGGTGATGACATGGCGGACAAGCTTTATCGGGGCAACCCGTTTAAACGAAGGGGCAAGAATTGGATAGTCGTTCTTCTTTTCTTGGGGCCGAGTTTAACGGGGTTTGCGATTTTTTATCTGATTCCGTTTGCCATGGGGTTCTTCTACTCTTTTCAGGACAAGACGCTTGACGGCTCTTTTGTCGGTTTCGAAAATTATAAGGAATTGCTGGCGAGCGGATCTTTCCGCAATGCGGCAGCCAACACCTTTCTTTTTACCTTTGTAAGCGTGCCGCTGATCCTTGTCCTGTCCTTGATAGCTGCTCTCTTGCTGAATCAGAAACTGTTTATCCGAAATTGGCTGCAGACGGCTTTTGTTTTGCCGCTGGTGGTACCCGCAGCCTCTGTCGTTATGATTTGGCAAATTTTATTCGACTGGAACGGTTCTGTGAACGCGTGGATGCAGAGCCTGCATTTGGAGCGGATCGATTGGATGAAATCGGACTGGTCTGTGGGGGTACTGGCTGTCGTATACAGCTGGAGAAATATCGGATATAACATCATTTTATTTTTGGCGGGTCTCCAGAGTATACCGAAGGACTATTACGAAACGGCGGATATCGAAGGCGCCGGAACATTCCGCAAGACCATTCATATTACGCTCGTGTATCTGACTCCGACGATGTTTTTGGTCGTTCTGATGTCCATTATCAATTCCTTCAAGATTTTCCGGGAAACGTATCTGATTGCGGGCGATTATCCGTACGACCGGATTTATATGCTGCAGCAATATATGAACAACATGTTTCTGTCCCTGGATATTCAGAAGCTGACGGCCGCGGCAAGTTTAATGGTAGGCTGCATTCTCATTCTGGTGACCCTCATGCTTTTCATAGAACGGCGCTTTAGACAGTTCATGGATTAGATGCAAGGACGGTGGTACTGTTGACTTTATTCCGGAAGGTCTCGCTGACGCTCGTGATGGGGGTTATCGCGGCGATGATGCTGTTTCCCATTGGAGTCACCTTTGTAAACTCGCTTATGACGGAGGGTGAAATCGCCCATAATTATGATCTCATCGGCAAAATGTCCGATACCGCGGCAGGAGATAAAGAAGGCTTTGTCAACCTGAAGCTGATTCCGGACTGGCTGTCGTTTCATCAATATATGGAAGTACTGGTGTATAAGCCGGTGTTTCTCCAAATGTTCTGGAACTCCGCAGGGTTGGTCGCGCCTATTATCGCCGGGCAAGCTCTGGTCGCCTCTATGGCCGGTTACGCTTTTGCCAAGCTCCGGTTTTGGGGGCGGGATAAGTTGTTTGTCGTGTACCTCATGACGATGCTGATGCCATTTCAAGTTACCCTCGTTCCCAATTACATGATGGCTCAGAAGCTTGGACTTCTGAACACGGCATCCGCCATTATTTTGCCGGGAATCTTCAGCGCTTTCGGGGTTTTTATGCTCAGACAATTCATGCTGCATATTCCGAATTCCTATATCGAAGCCGCCCAAATGGATGGAGCGGGGCATTTGAGGATTTTTTACAAAATTATTCTTCCGCTCATTCAACCTGGAATCGCCGGGCTGATTGTTCTGCTGTTTGTCGATAACTGGAATATGGTCGAACAGCCGCTTATTTTTCTGGAGGATTCGTTCAAGCAGCCGTTATCTTTATATTTGTCACGTATCAACGAAGGAGCCAGGGGCGTCGCATTTGCCGCTTCCGTGCTGTATATGACTCCTATGGTGCTGCTGTTTTTACATGCAGAGTCGCACTTTATCGAGGGAATTCAGTTATCGGGAATTAAAGGATAGCCGGCACCTGCCAATCAAAAGCTCCTTCTGAAATGTATAGAGGTGGTCCTAATGGAATTGCTGCAAGCCGGGCAGGCGAAAGACAGACGCAAAAGAAAGATTCGCCTCATTTCGGGTTTATTTATCGGTCTTCTGGTGATATTTACGCTGCTCAGCAACACGTTCATGGCTCTGACTATTCCCAAGGTAGCGGTTGTAGTACCGAGCCGGGGCCAGCTTGTTCATACGTTCAAAGGCAGCGGCGTAATCAAGTGGAAGGCCGAAACCGCCTTAACGAACAGCACGGGGTGGAAAGTAAAAAAGGTAGAGGTGAAGGAAGGGGACCGCGTCAAGAAAGGACAGACGCTGGTGACTTACGACAGCGAAGATGCGGAGCAGAGTATCCTGGACGAGCAAGCCGGTCTTAGCAAGCTCAAGCTTACTATGGAAGAGCTGCAGAGCCATTTTATTGAAGCTTCGCAGAACGGAGAAGAGAAGAGTATTGAGGACGCCAAGCGTGCCATGGAGATTCATAAACTCGATCTGGAAGTCCAGCAGCGGAAAATACAAAATCTACAGGAAAAGTTGAAAAAGAATGCCAAGTTGACGGCTCCGTTCAAGGGAATCGTCACGAAGGTAAACGCCAAGGAGGGGCTTTCTTCCGAAAATGGACAATTTGATGTCCGCTTAGCCGACGAAAGCCTCGGATTTGAATTTGAGCTGGCAGTCCCTGTCGATACCGCGGCCACGCTGAAAGTAGGAGACAAACTGGATGTTGAGGTGGGTGACGCTGCTGCCGGACAAGCCGAAGGCCAAATTTCGGACATACACGAGCCGGATATGCCGGATAAAAGTAAGGCGGACGATAGCAGCGCCGGTGAGGTCGGTCATACGGCCCTGAGTTCGCCAATGAAGCGTCTTCTGGTGACGCTGCAGCATGCCGGTTTGAAGGAAGGCGACCGTGTCCGGGTGGAGCTGAACAGAGCGACAGATCCCGATACGCTGTTGGTAGACAATAAAGCCATTCACGAAGATAGCACCGGAAAATACGTCTTTACAATCGAAGAAAGAAACGGCCCGCTTGGCAACACCTTTTATATCCGCAGAACATCCATCACGGTCACTGACTCGGACGATAAAGTATCGACGGTCACCCAAGGCCTATTCGAACAGCAGCAAATCGTAGTCGAGAGCAGCGAGCCTTTGCAGGATGGCGATAAGGTGCGGATGCAATAAGGACGGATGAGGTTGAGATTCGAAAGTGCCGAATAAGCGTAAACGCAAACGCAACGTTAGCGGAGAGAGGCCTGTATGGCCTCTCTCTTTTTATGGGGGAATAAACAATGGAAGCGATTAGAATTTAATTAACCGTTGTATAATACTCATATATAAACATTAAAAACATACTATTGTCTTTTATGACGTCATAAATTATAATTGTGATGTACTAATTGGCCATCAAATACGAAATCACCCTATATTTCACCTTACAAAGGAGGAGTTAGCTTGTCACAGGCAGCAGGAATTAAAGGAATCGGGATTAGCGGAATGGGGAGAATCGGGCGTCTTGTCGTCCGGAAAATGTTTTCGGATAAAGGACAGACTTCTCCGCTCAAGGCGATCAATACCATTTATCCCGCGGAAACGCTGGCTCACCTTTTGAAATACGATTCGGTCCACGGAAGATGGAACGCGGATGTCACCATCGCCGACGGGTGCCTGGTCATTAACGGACAGTCCATCCGGCTGACGTACGAAAGAGAACCGGAGAACATTTTGTGGGGGCAGATGGGAATCGATCTCGTCATTGACGCTACCGGTAAATTCAACGACCGTCAGGGCTCTCTGAGACATCTGGCTGCCGGAGCTTCCCGTGTTCTCATTACCGCGCCCGGCAAGCAGATGGATTTTACCGTTGTGATGGGCGTCAACGAACACCTTTATGATCCTGCGCGGCATACCCTTGTATCCGCCGCTTCCTGCACGACGAACTGTGTAGCGCCCGTGCTTCATATTCTGGATCAGGCGTTCGGCGTACAGAGCGGGTGGATGAGCACGGTGCATTCCTATACGTCGGATCAGAAGCACCTGGACAATCCGCACAACGATTTGCGCAGAGCGCGGGCGTGCACGGAGTCGATCGTTCCTACCACGACGGGTGTGGGTAAAGCGCTTACAGATGTCCTGCCTCACTTGGCGGCGCATGTTCAAGGCGTTTCGCTCCGCGTGCCGACTCAGGACGTTTCTCTGGTGGATTTAACCGTGAAGGTGTCCCGCACGGCTTCTCTGGAAGATGTGAAGTCCGCTTTCCGCAAAGCGGCGGAAGGTGCCATGTCCCCGTATGTCGCCTACTCCGATGAACCGCTCGTGTCCGTCGATTATGTGGGCTGCCCGAACTCGGCTGTCGTGGACGGTCTCTCCCTGATGGCGATGGGCGATCAGATCAAAGTGCTGGCCTGGTACGACAACGAATGGGCTTACGCCTGCCGTGTCGTGGAACTGGCGGGTCTTATGCAGGAGAAAGCCAACGCCCTGCCGTCCCGCGATACCGAGGTCAGCGGCATGTTGGCCTAACTTCCGATGCTCGGTATGGTATACTAAAAAACAGAAAATAAAATGTCCAAAGTTCCCCAAAGGCGGGAACTTTTTCTTTTGCAGGGAGTCTGTTTGTTCAGATAAGAAAGGGGGGAGCGCGTGGACGACGAGTATTTGAAGTACGTGTCCGACCTTCATCCGTCCGATTTAAGAACCTTAATGGAACAGCACGGGGAAGATGTATGGAATTATGCGTATTTTTTAACGAAAAAACGGGATCTCGCCGACGACATCGCGCAGGATGTGTTTGTAAAAGCGTTCCGCAGCGTCGGTTCCTTCCGGGGCGAATGCAGCGTGAAAACCTGGCTGCTGAAAATTACCCGGAATACCGCGTATTCGTACCGGAGAAAAGCTTTTTTTCGACGGGTAATTCTGGCCGATTACGTCCGGGGAGAAAGCCCGTCCGCCGAAAGCGAATTTCTCGAACGCCATTTGGCCGATGAGGCATGGAAAATCGTGCTGGAGCTTCCCGCCCCCTACAGGGAGGTGCTGGTGCTGCAATCGATGCACGGGATGACGGTAGCGGAAATGGCGGCCGCTCTGGGAATTTCGGAAGGGACGGTAAAGTCCCGCATTCATAGAGCGCGCCGGAAAGCGGCTCAACTAGCGAAAGGAGGATTCCGGTATGAAGAGAACGGAAATTGAGACGGCCCCGTTTGAGCTTTCGGAGAAACCCTTTAACAAGCCGATGTTCGGAACGGAGTCGATGGATGCCGTGGAACGGAAGGTATGGAACGGGGGCGGTCCAGAAGCGGGCAGGCCCGCAAAAAGACGCAAGCGGCTCTATCTGGGGGGAACGGCACTGACTGCCTTGCTCGTTTGTTGTGCCATTCTGTTTATGGGGCCTCTCGGGGATAAAGCGAACGGAACGATCCGGGACTTAACGACACCCCTGTACCCCCAGCGTGTAGAAGCGAAAGAAGGTTTGATGCTGGTAGACGATTATTCGATGAGCATGGTCGGCCAGAAAATGGAATACTACAGCGGCGGTTACGGGAGGTTAGTCGTCGATCCCCGGTTTAAGACGGTACAGCAGTTCCGCCGCGGAGATGTGCTGTATTACCGGCTGCCGGCCATTCCCGAGTTTACGCCCAATCCCCAAATCAGCGGGTCGGATTCTCAAACAGCCCGTGTGATCGGGCTGCCGGGGGAGAAGATTAAGATCGAGAAAGGCCGGGTTTACGTGAACGGGAAGAAGCTGGATACGTTCTACGGACAGGCGAGGTTTGCTGGGCTTGACGAAGCCGCATACTTCAAGAACACGGAAGCATCGGGCAGAAAGGATGCCTGTCCTCCGGACTGTGTGAAAGACACCAAAAACTATTTCAACACGAGTATGCCGGAGACGGAAGTGCCGGAAGGGTCCCTCTTCGTCTTGGGAGATTTCTGGGCACGGAGCCATGACAGCCGGGAGTTCGGGGCCTTGGCGCAGGGGAACATTCAGGGGAAAGTGCTCGGATACGACGAAGCGGGAACGCGCAGTCCGAGCCAAACCTTCGGTTCAGGGAATATGTGGTTTACCGGAATTCCGGGTAAAATCGGCTTCCTGAGCGGTAAAATTTTTACCTTTAGCCCTAACAAAATCGTCTGGCATTTCTGGGGCGCCCGGGAAGAGTTCGAAGGCAAAAATTTGCGGATCGAAGGCATTCATACGAGTGACGGCGTTAAAAAACCGGTGCTGCTGCAGGAAGACGGCAGTGTCATATGGGAGTATAAGTGGGGACCGGGCTACGGCCCGTTACACGGGGCGGATGCGAGCCTGCCCTCGCTTATTAAGCTGGACGAAAGCGGACAGTGGCGCCTCGATTTTTATTTGGGCGGGAAATTTTTCGCAAGTATGTATGTTAACGCCGAATAACTGGCATGCAGGGCAAGTAAGGAAGCACCGGCAGGATAAGGGTAGGAGCGGCGCTGCCTGCGTTAAATGGGCTTTCGGAATCGATGCCTTGGAGGAGAAAGGGAGAAACGGAATAAGCTGATCAAGATGAACAAGGTGAACAAGATGAACAAGATGAACAAGATGAACAAGATGAACAAGATGAACAAGATGAAAGCTGAATAAGATGAACAAGGTGAACAAGATGAACAAGATGAAATGAACAAGATGAAATGAACAAGATGAACAGACAGCTCGCGTCGGTTCAGGAGATCACAGAGAGCGCAGCAGGTATAAATGATGAAACCGAAAAACGGTAAATGACAGTGTCAGAACTGTCTGCCGATATCATTCGCTTAAACTCGACCTGCTATGGTCGGGCAACAAAAACAGGGAAGGAGCTGGCGGCCGCATGGTGCCGGAGCTTCTTTCTTTCTTTGCTCAGCGGCAAGAAAAGCTGGCACACTCCCGCGGCAGCGGTTACCATAGATATAACTATCCAAGACGTTGGCGACAAGGAGGGGCTTCACGCTATGAACAAAACCGACCGCATGCTGGCCATCATTTTGCGGCTTCAGCGCAAGGGCATGCAGCGCGCGGAAGATCTCGCCGCGGTCTTCGAAACGAGCGTGCGCACGATCTACCGCGACATGCAGGCGCTCTGCGAAGCGGGAGTCCCGGTCGTCGGGGCACCGGGACAAGGGTACTCGCTCGTCGAAGGCTACTTCCTGCCGCCGGTCAGCTTCACGGCGGAAGAAGCCGTCACCCTGCTGCTCGGCATCGAATTTGTCGAGCAGCAGTTCGACGAGGCTTCCCGCGCTCAGGCGGATGCCGCGCGGGCGAAGCTCGAGGCCGTGCTCCCGGAGCGGGTGCGCCGGGAGTCCCAGAGGCATCGCGAGGGCATGAAGCTCCTCGCGAACATGGAAGGCGCAGCCGCCCGAAGCGGGGCGGCTGCGCTGGCTCTGCTGCGCGGCGCGGTGCTGCAGGAGCGCACGGTGCGCTTCGCATACGCGGCGAAGGATGCGGCGATGCCGGGAGGGGAGCGGCTGACGGTGCGCGAAGCCGATCCTTACGGGCTGGTCTACGTGAACAGCTCGTGGATGCTGATCGCCTTCTGCCGGCTGCGTCAGGAAATCCGGCATTTCCGGCTGTCCCGGATCAGCGAGCTTGCGCTCTTGGACACTACCTTCGAGAAGCCGGAAGAGTTCGACCTCCGGTCGTACAAGCCGGCGGATGACCGGCACGGGGAGGTCCGTCTGCTTTTTCGCAAGGAGCTTGCGGGCCGGGTCAAAGAAATGAACTACTATTATATAGAAGAAACGCAACATGTGGAGCAGGGCCTGCTCGTCACATTAAAGGTCAGAGCGCCCGAGGAAATCCTCCATTGGGTATTGAGCTGGGGGGCGGGTGTTGAAGTATTGGAGCCCGAATCGCTGCGCGTCCGGCTGCGTGAAGAAATTCGGCACATGGCAAAACGCTACTGACATACTGTTGTCAGCAGCGCTCCTTTATACTGAGTACAACTTCACTTTAAAGGAGAGAACGACCCATGGAAACGAATCAGAACCAGAACCAGAACCAGAACCAGAACATCAACACGCTCGACACTCTGAACCGCTTCGAACAATTGGTTGAAACCTATATTCAAGAACTGGAGAATTACAGTCTGGAAGAGCTGACCCGCAAGCCCGATGAAGATCAGTGGTCGCTGGGACAAATGTATGTGCATTTGATCAAGTCGGCTTTATACCGGCATCTTCCCATTATAGAAGCCTGCCGTACTTCGTCCGGTACGGACGAGGCTGCCGGGAAAACGGAGAGTGGCGCAGAAGCTCTCGCATGCGGCAGCTATCCGCCGATCCGGATTCAAGTTCCGCCGTCCAAAGAATATACGCCGCTTCAGCCGGAAAGCAAAGAGCAGCTCGCCGATGGTCTTCGTGAGGTTATCCGTGCTATGCGAGCCATCCAGCCATCGCTGGCCGATATTCCGGCCGCCAATACGGTGGGGCACCCGGGCTTCGGCGGATTGAACGCGGTGGAATGGTTCTCGCTGGTGGAGATGCATTACCGCCACCATCTGCTCCAGAAGGAGCGCTTGGACGCCTTTTTGCAGGAGAAAAAAGAAGCTTCCGGAGCCTAATATCTGCGGCTGCAGTTGAGGCGCCGTCATGCGAAATCGGATCGCCCGCCGGGAATTCATATTCAATGCGGAACCCGGGTTCACATAAGCGGCGGCCGCCTGCCCATAAATAGAACGGACGATGACCGAAGGGCGGGTAAACCAAAAGCGCCTGCCGGCAGCGCAGGCAGCCCAAAAAGGAGCAGGCTCATAAATGAGCTGCTCCTTTTTTGTATGGGCGGCGTGATTGGTCAACTATGGTTGAAGCCTCGTCCCGTGCCCTATGTACCCGGCCCTATGTATCCATGCTTACTTCATCCCACTCCGCATCCATATAGCGGACCAGCCAGTTCAGCGCACGGTGTCTTTCCATAACGACGCCGCCGTCCAGTCCGGCAGGAGCGGGACGGCCGTTGATCCGGGCGTCTACGCAAGCCCAGTCGTAGCGGTAGATCCGGTCCGCTTCGTCGAGAATGTCTTCTTTCGGTCGGACGTTTGCCCGCTCATAAAACGTGTCGAAATTGCCGGCCAGCCGCAACGCGTCCACAGCCGCCTGAACATCGCAGACGGAGCCGGGATAGCCCAGTTCTTCGACATATCCGAGTGACCAGAGCAGCACCCAGTAGCATTCGTACATCCAGGCGAACTGGATCGCATCCGTCGGATCGGGCGCGCCGCTTTCGAGGAAAGCCTGTTCTTTTTCCGTAAAAAAAGGGGAAACGCCGTACAGCTCGATAACGCCCTCGATAAATTCTTTCGCTTCTTGGTTGTCCCCACCTTCGGCAACATCCGCGCCGTACATGGCGATCATGCACAGAGCGGCGGCGCGGGCGGATATTTCTTCCTTCGTCCGGATAACGGCGTATTCATCGCCGTCGATGACCGGCAAATGCTCGATAACGGGAACACCCTGTTCCTTCAGCAGAAGCATATTCCGTTCTTTCCGCGCTTCGGCGGACGGGGACGACTGAATATGGGCGTCGATCAAATCCGTGCTGACTGTAACGGTAAAGTCTTCTACCTCGGATTCTCCCTGGGCGCTCAAAATTACCTTGCCCTCCGGGTTCAGCAGCTGGCCGGTCGGTAGGAATAAAACGGCATGCACGCGGGACGCTGCATCCAAAATCCGATTCATCGTGTCCGAGTCGATCTCCTTCGAAGAGACGATGCCGACAGCCGCGTTAAGTCCGGTGATCTGCCGGAGCACTTTGTCTTGAATGTGCTCGTGCGGCGTCTCGATCTGGCTGAAAAAGCCGTACATCCCCCGGATCATCGGCTGGAATTCATCCGGATTGCTCTCCAGCGTCATCAGGGAAAACGTGACGGTCGTTTTGCCGAAGAGCTTTTTATCCACAATCGTAATCTGGCCGCCGTCCGGCGATGTTTGAACCTGCTTGTCCCCGAAGGCGGTGCGGATGGCCTCCGTTATTTTTTCGTACCCTTTTATCGAGATATAAAGCGTACACTGATTCATGCTGCACTTCCTCTCCTCATGTCCTTAACCACCATCATCATACCGAAAAATCGGCAAAGTTGTAAAATGTGGTATTCTAGCAGTAAACCTAGAAAGATAGGAAGGATTCACGTGATTGGTTACCCTAAGCTGGACGAGCGGGACCCGCAGCCGCTGTATATGCAGCTCTACATTCATATTAAGACCGGCATTATCCGGGGCGAGATCGCCGAACATACCCGACTGCCGTCTATCCGCAAACTGGCCGGTTTTCTCGGGCTGAGCACCACACCGGTCGAATCGGCTTACCATCAGCTCCTTTCGGAAGGCTATATCGCGAGCAGACCCAAGAGCGGCTTTTACGTGGAAAAGCTCCCCGAGCCCTATGGGAAACTCGGCTCATCGCCCATGGCAGAGCCCTTGCAGGTCGGGGAGGAGGAGCCTGACGCGGTCAGGAAGCGCAGGTTCCGCTACGATTTTCATTTGTCGCGGAACGATTTTACGGTTTTTCCATACAGGACCTGGAAAAGGCTTGCGAACGAAATGCTCGCCCCGGATAACGAGAACCTGCTGTTCTTCGGGGACCCGAGAGGGGAGCGCGGGCTGAGGGAACAAATCGCCGCCTACCTCCGGCAGATGCGGGGCGTGGAATGTTCCCCAGGGCAGGTTGTCGTCGGAGCCGACCATTTTAATCTGGGCGTCATCCTGAGCCAGATTCTGAAGCGGTACGGCACACGGCTTGCCATAGAGAACCCCGGCTACCCGCTGATCCCGTCGATCTTCGGCAAGGCAGGCTATGAGATTGTACCCGTGCCGCTGGAAGCGGACGGCATCGACATCGGGCGGCTTTATGCCACCGGTACCCGTCTCGTCACCGTCACACCTTCGCACCAGTTTCCCCGAGGCATGGTGATGCCGGTCTCCAAGCGGCTGAAGCTCCTCCAGTGGGCGCGCGATACGGACGGCTTCATCCTCGAAGACGATTACGACGGTGAATTCCGCTACCACGGGCGTCCCGTTCCGGCCATGCAGGCGCTCGTTCCCGGCGCCCCCGTCATTTATTTGGGCGGCTTCGGCCAAATTATGGCCCCGGCCCTCTGCGTCAGCTATATGGTGCTGCCGGACAAGCTCGTGCCGCTTTTCGACGCGCTGCGCAGAGAGATGATGTTCGAACAGTCCGCCTCCAGGCTGCATCAGCATACGCTGGCTCTTTTTATGGAGCGGGGCTACCTGGAGAAGCATGTACGCAGGATGCGCAAGCTTTACCGGAAAAAGCACGACAGGCTGACGGCAGCCGTCGGGCGCATTTTCGGCAGCCGGGCCGCGGTGATCGGCAGGGACGCCGGGTTCCACATCGTGCTCCGCGTGCGCAGCGAACGGCCGGAGGCAGAACTGCTCCGGCTGGCGGAAGCGGCCGGCGTTCATGTGTCATCGGCGGCGTTTTACTGGCCGGGGACGGTTCCGCCCGAAGGCGAGAAAGATTTTATGGTCGGATTCAGCGGGATTGCGGAAGAAGATATCGAACCAGGCATACGGAATCTGAAGGAAGCGTGGTTCGGCGATGCTCATCTGTCGTCTTAAATTTTCCGAATCTGCTTATTTTGAAATAGATAGTTTGCTGGTATAACGGAGGTAGACATGATCTATGGAGGAATTGAAAGCTATGAATGAACCTGTGAAAGAATCAGTGAGGGAGACTGTGAATACAGCTGGGAATGAACCTGTGAACGAACACGTGAACGGACCTGGGAGTACCGTAACGGACCGTCCCAAAAGCGGCTCTCCGAACAAAGCCGGCACCCCGGTGCCCGTACGTTTTCTGGAAGGGAAAAAGGTCTATTTGCGTCCCATTGATACCGGGGACACGGAGACGTATTTCCAGCAGTTGTTTCAGCCGCAAACCCGCAAGTTGACCGGTACGCAGAAACATTTTACAAGAAGCCAGATCGAGCGCTACATCGAAGGAAAAGCGCAGGACACGTCAAGCATTCTGCTGCTGATCGCCCTGACCGAAACCGACGAGGTGATCGGGGACATCGCCCTGCAGGATATCGACAGCTACAACCGCAGCGCGGGCATCCGCATCTCTATCGATAGCAGCAGAAACCAGGGCAAAGGCTGCGGCACGGAAGCGCTCAACCTTATGCTGGATTACGGATTCGGGATCGTGAACCTGCACCGGATCGAACTGAACGTATTTGCCTATAACGAGCGTGCCCTTCACGTGTACGAGAAAATCGGCTTCAAAAAAGAAGGCGTGCAGAAAGAAGCCCTCTATTACAATCACAAGTACCACGACTCGATTCTGATGGCGATCCTCGAACACGAGTATCGGGAACTTCACGGGCTGTAGAGTTTGGGCTGGACTGCTCCTCTGGACTCCTAAAGAGTTTTCACCCCATTTCCTCAAAAAAAGATCCTTTTTCGACTAACCCGGGGTTAGATGGGAAAGGATCTTTTTAATTCTTTTAATTCGCCGGTGTGGGCTTTGCCTCTCTCATTACTCTACAGACCAGCCGCATCAACTTTCTTTCCATGGCGGGGAAGAGGTGGAAGAACACTTTCGTCGTGATGCGGAGAGGAACCGGGCAGATGAGAAGTTTGTTCTTCTCGATCCCTTTCAAAGCCAGCGCGGCGAATTGGTCGGGACTCATCATTTTGCGCTGCTTCACCGATGCGTTGATTCGTTCCTTATCGAGATTAATGGCGCAGCCGTTCTCGTAAATCGCCGTATCGACATGTCCGGGGCAGAGTGTCGTGACCTTAATCCCGTACATCTCCGCTTCATAGTGCAGCGAGGTCGAGAAGCCGACAACCGCGTGCTTGGTAGCGGTATAAGCGGACACCATGGGAGTCGGACCGAGGCCGGCAGCCGATGCCGTATTGACGATATGGCCGAAGCCCTGCTTCTGCATAATGGGATAGGCCGCATGCGTGCCGTAAAGGACCCCCCAGAAATTGACCGCCACAATTTGATTCCAGTCATCCAGACTCATATCCTGAAATTCCCCGTACATCGAAATTCCCGCGTTGTTGAACAAATAATCCAGCCGTCCGAACTCATCGGCCGTTTCCTGGATAACCATCCGGAACTGGGAAGCGTCCGTTACGTCCAGCGGAACAAACCGTGCTTGACCTCCCTCATCGGCGATTTCGTTCGCCAGTTCTTCTCCTTGCACGACATGAATGTCGGCAATGACCACGTAGACGTTTTTCGCGGTTAACTGCTTGCACAGGGCGCGCCCGATACCGGATGCCCCTCCCGTTACGATGGCCGTTTTAAGCAGATTGTGCATAGACCACACCTCCCGTGAAATGTGAACAAGGACAATTCAGAAGCGGATCGGTTATCATGCTGTTGCCTAAATTATTCCATGAGAACGCTCGCAATCAAAGAGGGGAATATTGGCAGAAATATGGACGAAAGGAAACGGTTTTGTGACAGGGGATGCTATACTATATGGAAGAACATTGAAACTGGGTAGAGCAGATGTTTAGAAAAGGGGAGCAGCATATGGCCGTATTTAGATGCGATTGCGGTAAAGGTTTATCCAATTCAAGGTGTCCTAATGACATCCAATTGATTCTTTTTACGGATTACGAATGGGATTCCATACAAGAAAAAGTGCGCGAAGGAGCAGATATCTATGATTTTGAGCCTAAATATGACGTATGGCGGTGTCCTGAATGTGCACGCATTTATGTATTTAAGGGTGTGAGTTTGTTGTACCAATATAAATTGGAAAAGTAGGGTAGATCCATGCAACTGAACGGAATCGACTTCTCAGCGGAAGAAATCGAGGAAATTGAGCTTCTAAAAGAACTTTGTGAGGGCATGACCGTCGACGGAGATGAAATTGTCTGTTTTAAGGTGCTTTCGGATCTATTGAACAATCATGTCAAGTTCGAAGACTTTCCGCAGGATGTATTACAGACTACGCAGCTTCAGGTGAACGATTATGTTCATTTCTGGTCGGATGTCGATTGGTTTGACAGTCGGCTGGCTGAGAGCGTGGCTATGAAATTCAGTAGGATGTTAGAGAATTGAGGTCAGCCGGGAAATCCGGTTGGCCTTTTTTGTACTTCATCAAAAAATACTTCGTTTTTACAAAATACGACAAAAGTTCCTAATGCTAAATGAAGCTTTGTCCACTAACATTGTAGGTTGTTGGTTCTTTATTTTATTCGAGGCGGGTGAGGAAGATAAGGTTCAAGGGCCATAGGGATATACATATCACATGATAACAAAAATATTTTTAGTTCAAGGATGGTGGAAATTTTGAGTTGGTTTCGTAAACAAAAAAACAGAACTTTAAGGATGTTTACTAGTATGGTTCTGCTGCTGAATGCTTTAACTCTTGGAGCAACTGCAGCGTATTCACAGAGTATGAGCGCAGGTGGGTTTGAAGGGGCCGCTAGTCTGTCCGATCATTCACTCACGAATCCGGGGAATCTTATAGACGGGACGGCACTGCCTGGCACAGATGTCCAAAGCAGTGTATACGGGAACGTGTATTTGAATGGTTTTGCCAAAACGTTAGGAGCATCTTTTACGGTTACACCGGCTGCGCCTATCCCGGTTTTTCAGATTAGTCAATATGGTCAAAGTGCTTTGAACGATGGGCGGGTTATGGTAACTGTAGGAGAAACTAGAGCTGATTACAATCTTATGCTTAATCCGCAGACAAATACGTGGGAGTCAGCAGCTCCAATGCCTGTTAAAAGATACCGTCATCAACAAAGTACACTTAAAGACGGAAGGGTTCTTGTTACGGGTGGGTTTTTACCGTTAGAAGATTATTCTCCTAGTCATAAAGCCTATTTGTATGATCCTAAAACCAATACTTGGTCTGAAGCCGCTAACATGCCGGTTGGAAGAGCTGGCCATTCGCAAAGTGTTCTAAATGATGGACGTGTGCTTATAGCTGGAGGAGAAGCGATGCGAGATACACTTGATACCGCATATATTTATGACCCAGTATTTAACACATGGTCGAAGGTAGCAAATCTCCCGTTTGATCTTGCAGGTGCTGGACAAAGTACACTACCGGATGGGCGAGTTATGGTAGTAGGCGGAAGTTCACTAGTGGATAGGGAATGGACATCTTCTTCTAAAAAAAGTTTGCTGTATAACCCCATAACCAATTCATGGTCATACGCTGAGGATTTTCCGATTTCTGATTATGGAATTTTTCAGAGTACTTTGTTAGACGGAAGAGTTTTAATTAACACTCTTAAAGCAAGTTATCTTTACACACCGTCGACAAATAAATGGACGCAAGCTACGATACTTCCAACGGGATTCTATCCGTCTAGACAAAATACACTTCCAGATGGACGTGTATTAATCACAGGGCGTAACAGCAGCGGAAATGCCGCGTACTTCATTTCCTTCAACACACCGCCCACACTCAGCGTAGATAACACCAACCAAACGGTCTGGAAAGAAGACGGACGAGGTATCGTTACACTCTCGGGTAAAGTAAGCGATGTGAACAATGATCCGGTTACAATAAGCGCTACCTTAGCGGGTATAACCAAGACAACGCTTGTGCCCAATACGTCTTCTTCCCCGTCCTGGACGTTACAGTGGGATCTGAACACCGACAGATTACCTGCCGGGACTTACACGAATATCGCCGTTACGGCAAGTGATTCTGCGGAAGCGGTCACCTCTGCCTATACAGGCCTGATTACGGTCAATCAAGCACCGAATGCACCGACGAATATTCAGCCGGGCCGTTTTTCATCCAGTGATCCTCAGATGATCGCCACGGACACGTCCGTAGTGAGCTGGACATTCAGTGATCCGGATGCGGGAGATATCCAAACCGCTTTTCAGGTTGTTATTTTAAGCGCGGATGGTAAGTCACAGATTTATGACTCGCAGTGGGTCGTTTCAAGCGCAAACACGTTTACCGTTCCCGCTAATCTTATTAACAGGGGATCAGTCGCCGGATGGTACGTGAGGGTGAAAGACAGCAAAGGAGCGGTTTCAAACTTTTCTCCATTAGCGTATGTGCGGATAAATACAATGCCTTCTGCAGAGCTGACTTCATACACCGACGGGCAGACGCTGACAGATAACATGTTGACCTTTACCTGGAAGTATAAGGACGCCGATCAGCAGGCGCAATCCGAGTATCAGGTTGTCGGAACGAACGACGGATGGAAAAATTGGGCCTATAACTCGGGAGAGATAAAATCCGGCTCGACTTCCCATGTGGCCGGACCGATTACGAGCGGGTCATGGAATTTTGCGGTGCGGGTCAAGGACGGTACGGAATGGTCGGAATGGTCTTACCGGAACAATCTGATGCTGCCCAACGCGTATGAGCCCAACGATACGTTCGAGCAGGCATTTTCCGTCAAAATGAACGAATCTTACGCTTCCGTAATTACCACGGCCACCGACGTCGATTTCTACAAGTACACGGCAAAGGCTAATGGAGTGGACCGTTTAACCCTGAATGTACCGAAAGGCCTGAACTACAATGTACACATCTACGACAGCAGTAAACGGCTCCTTGCGGCAGGCATCCAAGAAACCGATATACCGGAAAATGTTCTCTATGAAGTGACGGAAGGACAGACTTACTATTTTAAAATTTTCGGAGTCAACGGCAGTTTTAGCGGGTCTAGTTACTCGTTCTTACTTAACAGCCTGACTTTCAGAAACGATACACGTTACGAGTATGATAACAACGGCAATCTGATCAAGAAATCCTCAACGGCTCAGAGCCAATAGGAAAAGCCGATGAAGGCAGGAGGATATTCAATTGAAAAAAAGAAATAAACAGATTTTCGCGCTTGTGATGGTATTGACCATCTTTTTATCGTGCGTCCAAGGGTTGTTCGTTCCTCATGCCTATGCCAAAAGCGACGAAGCTAAAACTAAAAAGGACAAGATTCAGAAATACCTGGATAAAGGCTTTAACTCCCAAGAGGTTGAGCAGGCATTAAGCAGAAACATCAAGGAAGCGGATTTGGAAGAAACGTTAACCAAAAGTAAACCCGTAAATAAATCCAAAGAGACTTCAAGCACAATCGTTAATGAAGTCAAAGAGAAACCTGTTCCTTCTTTTCGAATGAAGGCAGCAGCAGCATCCGGTCCGGAACCGGTACCTGACTTTGTTGTCGTGAATACTAAACCGGATGAAGCCCCATACAGTGTCAACCTGGAGCATGAAACGATTTCGACTCTCTCCGGCAGTCTCTCCGTCCGGGAAACGGATATGGTATTGCAGGGGCGAAACGGGCTTAATTTTTCCCTGACACGCAGTTACGACAGCAGCTCGGCTCAATTTAACCAGATGGCTTCTTATCGGAGCACTGGAGAGAACGGAACCATTCCCTATGAAGAGAAAATGTTTCCGATCGGCAAGGGGTGGTCATGGGACATTTCTTCCGTGGAAAGGCACGGCGATACGAAGTATTTGCACCTTGCAGGTTCGGGAGTTTATAAGATTACAAGCAGCGGTCTTGAAGGATACCCTTGGAAAGATCTGACCATTACCGAGGAAAGCGGCAATCTTGAACACAGGTATGTTTTGAAATCAATTAACGGAACCAAACAGTACTTCAACTATGATGGACATTTGGTGAAAATTGAAGACGACTACAAGAATTCGATCTATTTCAGGTACAGCGACGACCCGATTTACAAAAAAGTGTTAACTTCGATCTCTAGTGACGTAGGCAATGCCATTACGATCAGCTACAGTCCGACAGCTGTTGTCCTGACAAACGGCAGCCAGACTGTAACCTACAACAAGTCACTTCAAAGTTACATCGAAGTGTTAACCTCTGTAGTCGATCCTATTGGCAGAACTACCGTGTACGATTATGCCTTAAAATCGGCAAAGTCTTATGCAACTAATATATCTGTAATAGAAGCGGAAAATCCGTATTCTCTGCTTACCGGGGTTATGCATCCGACCGGCGCAAAGAGTGTTTACAAGTACGAAGATAGTCCGGTTGTACGGAATTTTAATTACGGATATAACGGATATTACCGCATGAAATCCAGAGAGGATCAGATTACACTCCAGGACGGCTCGTTACAGACCTATAACCGCAAAGATATTACGTATGAAGGGGATATGGGCAGCTCGTACGATAAGGATATGGAGTTTGCAGTCACTGTAGACAATAAGCTGAACCAAACCACATTTAGAACGAAGAAGGATTTTATAGAAAGAGAGAAGCCTTCCTATTACTACAACACCAACATAACGGAAATAACGTCCGTGAACGGCAAGACTCACCGCACTTCCACGGACCATGTTTATGATGAGAAAAGACATTTGCCGTCGCCCGACAAAACGACCGTTACGAAATCCGTTGACGGTGGGGCTCCGATCATTTTCACACATTCCAAGGTGTATGACGATTACGGAAATATAACTTCATCAACAGATCCGGCGGGTGTTACGACAACCTTCGGATACAATGACAGCCATCTGCTGACGAGTATTCTGGAGCCAAGGAGCTCCAACCAGAGCAAGTATACGCTGTACACATGGGACAAGCATACCGTGATCTTGAAACAAGTGTTTGAAGGCAGCGCAGCGGGCGCCAAACTTTCGGAAACCGCGTATGAGAATACGGATGCGTACGGCAACGTCACTCAGATACGCAATAGGAACAGCGCCGGCGAAACCGTTATGAAGCTGGAATATTCCTCCGGATATCAGGGAGCTTTTCCGACCAAAACGATCACAGCCGTAACGGATGCGGACGGGAACAAGTCCTCTATTATGAATCAGTATGAATATGATGCTATTAGAGGGCTGCTGACCAAGCAAATCGACGGAAACCAAGGCGTAACCACCTACCAGTACGATGCGCTGGGCCGTGTGATCAAAGCCATTCAGCCTGGCAACAGCACGGTTAGTATTCAGTATCTTGACCTGCAGAACCAAATCCGGCAAAAAGACGAAACCGGTGTGGAAACCGTCACCACCTGGAATCCCCTTGGCTGGAAAATGGAAGAAGGCATTATGCAGGGCACATACAAAGCCAAAGCCAAAGCCAAATACGGCTACGATACATATGGCCGTCAAATTTGGAACGAAGACGCCGTAGGGAACCGCACGCAGATCGGCTATGACGCCTGGAACCGGCAGAACCAGATCACCTATGCGGATCAGGCTGTCTCCAGAATCGAGACAGACGACTACAATCTGACCCAGACGACAACCGACCCGGAAGGCAACATATTCAGGCAGACGGCCGACAAGCTCGGCAGAATCGTCAAGAAAGAGCAGGTCGCTCCAAACGCCAAAGTACTCGGAACGTATCAGTACAATTTTGCAGGGAACGTCGTTGCTAGCACGGATGCGAACGGCGGTACCACCGAATTTCGCTACGACTCTTTGGGGCAGCTGACCGCCGTAATCAATGCCAAGAAGGAAGAAACGAAATACACCTACGACCAGTTGGGCCAAATGATCCGCATCACGTATCCCGACAACAACACAACGCAGAAAAAATACGATGAGTTGGGCCGTCTCATTCAGACCGCCGATGCTAACGGCAAAGTGGAGAAGCTGTACTATGACGGCAACAACAACCAGATCCGGGCGACCGATCGGAACGGCACAGAGCTCAGCTACGTGTACGATGCGCGCAATTTCCTGATCGAGAAGAAAGCGCCGGACGAAACGATCCGCTATGCGTACGACCTTGCCGGACGGCGCACCCGGATGACAGATAACACGGGCACGACGCAATACACGTACCAGCCATCCACGGGACAGTTGTCCAAGGTTGTCTACCCGGACGGCAAAACGCTCACGTACGATTACAACGCGCTTGGCCTGCGAAGCTCCCTGAACGATCCGTTCGGCCAAAACACCTACTACCAGTACGACTCGCGCAACCGCCTGTCGAGCGTGTCCTCTTCCCTCGCGGACGAGGAAGCGGCCTACAGCTATTACCGCAACGATCTCATCAAGCAGACCAGGCAGCGCAGCGGAATCACGACCGCGTACACGTACAACGGGCTGCAGCTGCAAACGCTGACGCATAAGCAGGCGGACGGAACCGCACTCAACACCTATGCCTACGAGTACGACGCCAACGAGAACGAAACCGCCAAAACCGAGAATGGCCAAACCTATCAATTCGGCTACGACCCGCTCAACCGGATCACTTCGTCTAGCCAATACCGGGAAAGCTACGCGTATGATGCCCGCGGCAACCGGACTTCTTTTCAAACCAACCATGAAGTGAACAGTCCGGACGCCGACTACGTCTATGATAAAAAAGACCGGCTCTCCGCCGTGAAATTGAAGGATGGAAGCACCGTTTCGTACAAATATAACGGAGACGGGCTGCTGTACGAGCGCACAGACAAGGAAGGAACCGCGCGCTATTATTACGATGGAGACCAAGTCATCGCCGAGGGCGACGGCAGCGGCAGCCTCAAAGCCCGCTATGTACGGGGAAGAGAGCTCGTAGCCCGGGAGAGCGGCGGAAGCAAAGCCTACTACCTCCACAACGGACACGGAGATGTCGTCGAGCTCCGCAGCGAAACCGGAACCCGGTTGAACCAGTACGCCTATGACATCTGGGGCAACCCGACCGTAAGCGAAGAAAACATCTCCAACCCGTTCCGCTATTCCGGGGAGTACTGGGATTCCGCAACCAAGCTCCAGTACCTTCGTGCCCGCTGGTACGATCCGAGCATGGGACGGTTTATTAACGAGGATACGTATGAAGGACAGCTCGATAATCCGCTGAGTTTGAATTTGTATACGTATGTGATGAATAATCCTCTGAAGTATACAGATCCGAGTGGGCATATGCCAGTAAAGGCGCTGAATGAAATGCTTAAAGAATTTGCCTACGGAAATATGTCCCAAAAGGAAATGGTTCGAAATGTTATAATAAGAAACGGAGAAGGAGCGATATACACGGCTTTCCATGAAATTACGCAAATAACGGTGGCAAACCAGTTGTTTAATTATACGGGTGAATTACCAACTCTAGAATATAAGGTAAGCACAGGAGAAATTGATATCGTTCATCAAGGACAAATGTGGGAGGTAAAAGCCTTTAAGCCGTTTGGCAGTTCTAAGGAAGATGCGGAAAAACAATTACAGAAATATGAAAAAGCGTCCGATTTTAAAAGAGGAGATTATATAGACGAAATTTGGGGAGTCAAAATTATCGATCGTGATGATGAGGATTATAGACCAGACTTATATATGGAAATGTTCTCGATAGATAAAGGGAAAATTGGATACCAATTTTACTTTTATGATAAAGATGGAGAAGCCCAATTTAGAGGTAATTTTGATGCCTGGGTGCTCACAAAACAATATTATTTCGACGATTTCGATTACGACAAAAGAAAAGGTGGAGGCAGAGGAGGGAAAGGAAACAGGTGAGAACTACAATTCTAGCATTTTTGGCGATGGTTCTATCTGCTTGTGCAATACCAGGAGAGAAAGGGGTTGAATTGCCTGTGACACAAAATCAAAACGCTAGTTTTACAGGGATATCCCAAAAGTTCTATGAAGATTGCAATAAAGCGCTAGATATTTTAGAGGACGTCATCTCTCATTTGGATTTATTTCATGATGATGAACGAAGCTTCATAGATTCATTTATTGATGGTGTATACAGCCAGCAAGAGGAGGAGTTTATTAAGAAGATTATTAAAATAGAGATGGGGTACTTCTCCAAATTAAATACAAGAAATCACGATGATCCTAATCATCCTGAACTGATTAGCAAATCACTTGAAAGCATCAAAACAGTTCGCACTGAATTGAATGAAGCGTACAATAAGAGTAAACAGTAATGGCTTTAATCTGTTAAATTAGATCGATTCTGACCACAATGCGACTAACCATCGTGTTGTGGTTTTCTGTTTGTGAGGCGGCGAGTTTAATAGCCCCCACCCAGTGCCGAATGAATCCTTTGCCCATATATAAGAAGACTTAACCCTCATTAGCCCCGTAACAAAATTCTGCCGTAATCGTATGCGTACAGACTTATGCTTGAATATTATATCCTATTTGCATTGCCGACGACCCATTCAACTGCAGCATTAGCATTCTGGCATAAGTATCCCTCTCCTATTCATCTGACAGGCGTGGGGATAGACGAACTAGCAACGTATCTACGAAAGCTAAGTAACTACGCACTATCGACCAAGAAGGCAGAGCAGATTTTAACGCTCATAGCCGAAGATGGCGATACGACAAGGGACTTCCAAGAGAAACGGGATTTCATCGTGAAGGGGCTTGTCCGTAACATACGCTTTTACGAGCGTGAATTGACTCGTATTGAGCAAGAAATCGAAGGGCTAATGAAACAGCTAGGCTTCCAACTCCAAAGCATGACGGGCATAGAACTTGTTACAGCGGCTGAACTGGTGGCAGAAATTGGAGATATTCACCGCTTTGCTACCCCTGATAAACTGGCTCGTTTTGCAGGAATCGCCCCTATTGCTGTAGGTTCAGGCAACAAGCATCGGAACTACAAGAGTAGGCAAGGCAACAGGGAACTACACGATATCATTAAAGCCCTTGCTATTCGGCAGATTGCCGTTACGAGAACGAAGAAAGAGCCGCGTAATCCCTACTTCCATGCTTACTATGAGCAGAGAATGGCGGCAGGAAAGACTAAGCAACAAGCGATTGTGTGCATTATGAGGAAGTTGGTGAACGTCATCCATTACCTGATGCGAACAAAGGCGGCTTACATAATTCCAGAAGTATCCATGCAACAAGCAGGATGATATGCTAAAGTTGGGCGGCGAGCAAAAAACAGTCACCGCCCATTTTACTCAAATAGAACGGTTTATAAACTAGGATACGTATGAAGGACAGCTCGATAATCCGCTGAGTTTGAATTTGTATACGTATGTGGAGAATAATCCGCTCACGCATGTTGATCCGAGTGGGCATATGAGTAATGATGCGTTAAATAGGGCATTGTTGAAATATATAGGGGATGAAGATACAAAGGGATTAGTGCAATCTGTTATTCTTTCCAATGGCAATAGTGAGCTGGTAGGTACCTTGCTTTTCATCAAATTACACAAGTTGTAGCAGCAAAAAAAATACATGAACAGTTCGGTACTAATATAACTTTGGAATTTAAATTAGAAGAAAAGAAATTTCTTTTTGGTACTACGAATTATTATGTTGATATTGTTTCAGGCGATAATCAAATTTGGGAAGTAAAACCTCGCAGGGAGACCGGGCTGTTAAGCGGTGTGGATGGTTATTATCAAGATGCGGAGAAGCAATTAATTAAGTACCAATCGTTAAATGAAAACTTTATTAGAGGAACAACTCTTAACGGCATAGAAGGGATACCTATTGTAAAAGATTTAAAAATGGATATAGATTTTGTGGATTCCGGGAAAATCCTTTATGAGTTTTATGTGGGGAATAGAGCTTATACAACGAGTGAAGCAGAAGATTATGTTGAAGTATACGCTGACTATCCAATAGATGTAAAAGATATTATTGGAGATACAATAAAAAAATCTGGTAAGAAAAAATGAGGACTTGGTAATGATACAAATAGGACGTGTAATGGCACTTATAATTTTGATATTATCTTTCTCAGGGTGCAGCGAGGAGCAATCGAAAATGAAGGCAAAAAAAAATGAGTTCAAAAATACTGCATTAGAAATTGTTGGACTTTTTGAGTTAAGCATTGAGCACGTAGGGTTTCCTTACTCTAAGAGAGAATTTATAAATGCTTTTTATGACAGCAAGTTTGATGATGAGGGAGAACGGTTAAAAACACGCATTATTGATTTTGAATATGATTACCTAGGCAAGACTAATTTTAAAGATAAAAATGACCCTAACAACGCAGTTCTTTTTGAAAGATTAACTTCGGAACTAAAAGAAATCAAGGAAGAACTGGAGAAATATCCAGACTAATAAAGGAAGTTCTAGAGAAGTGATATACCACCTTGCGACTAACCATTGTTAAGGTGGTTTTTGCATGTACACCTACGACCAGTTGGGACAAATGATCCGCATCACGTATCCAGACAACAACACGACGCAGAAGAAATACGATGAGTTGGGCCGTCTCATTCAGACCACCGATGCCAACGGTAAAGTGGAGAAACTGTACTATGACGGCAACAACAACCAGATCCGGGCGACCGACCGGAACGGCACAGAGCTCAGCTACGTGTACGATGCGCGCAATTTCCTGATCGAAAAGAAAGCGCCCGACGAAACGATCCGCTATGCCTACGACCTTGCGGGACGGCGCACCCGGATGACAGATAACACGGGCACGACGCAGTATACGTACCAGCCGTCCACGGGACAGCTTTCCAAGGTCATCTACCCGGACGGCAAAACGCTCACGTACGATTACAACGTACTGGGCCTGCGAAGCTCCCTGAACGATCCGTCGGGCCAAAACACCTACTACTAGTACGACTCGCGCAACCGCCTGTCTAGCGTGTCCTCTTCCCTCGCGGACGAGGAAGCGGCCTACAGCTATTACCGCAACGATCTTATCAAGCAGACCAGGCAGCGCAACGGGATCACGACCGCGTACACCTACAACGGGCTGCAGTTGCATACGCTGACGCATAAGCAGGCGGACGGAACCGCGCTCAACACTTATGCCTACGAGTATGACGCCAACGAGAACGAAACCGCCAAAACCGAGAACGGCCAGACCTATCAATTCGGCTACGACCCGCTCAACCGGATCACTTCGTCCAGCCAGTACCGGGAAAGCTATGCGTATGATGCCCGCGGCAACCGGACGTCTTTTCAAACCAACCATGAAGCGAACAGCCCGGACGCCGACTACGTCTACGACAAAAAAGACAGGCTCTCCGCCGTAAAATTGAAAGATGGCAGCACCGTTTCCTACAAATATAACGGAGACGGACTGCTGTACGAGCGCACTGACAAAGAAGGAACCTCGCGCTACTATTATGATGGAGACCAAGTCATCGCAGAAGGCGACGACAGCGGCAGCCTCAAAGCCCGCTATGTGCGCGGAAGAGAGCTCGTAGCCCGGGAGAGCGGCGGGAGCAAAGCCTACTACCTCCACAACGGACACGGAGATGTCGTCGAACTTCGCAGCGAAACCGGAACCCGGTTGAACCAGTATGCCTATGACATCTGGGGCAACCCGACCGTAAGCGAGGAAAACGTCTCCAACCCGTTCCGCTATTCCGGGGAATACTGGGATTCGGCAACCAAGCTCCAGTACCTCCGCGCCCGCTGGTACGATCCGAGCATGGGACGGTTTATTAACGAGGATACGTATGAAGGACAGTTGGATAATCCGCTGAGTTTGAATTTGTATACGTATGTGGAGAATAATCCACTGACGAATTGGGACCCGACTGGTCATGCAACCAATGCACAATTAAATAATGCATTGCTGAATTATGTAAACGACAATGATACTAGTATGTTAGTGAAAACAATTCTTTATGGGATGGGAGATAGCGATCAAGCTAGATACCTTGCTTTTCACCAGATTACACAAGTCATTGCCGCAAAAGAAATTCATGAAAAATATGGGACTAATGTAACTTTGGAGTTCAATTTGCAAGAAAAACGTTTTTTATCTGGAACCACAAATTGGTACGTTGATATAGTTTCGGGTGATAACCAAATATGGGAAGTAAAACCTAGGAGAGAAACTCCGCTCTCAGGGGTAGATGGTTATTATCAAGATGCAGAAAAGCAATTGATCAGGTATGAGTCCTTAAATAGTGATTTTATACGGGGGGCAATGCTTGACAGAATAGAGGGTATATCAATCGTAAAAGATCTGAAAATGGATATTGAATTTTTAGATCCGGGTAAAATAGTTTACGAGTTTTCAGTAGGTAACAGGGCGTATACACCGAGTGAAGCAGAAGATTATGTTGAATTGTACGGTGACTACTCAATTGACGTCGCAGATATTTTAAAAGATGTAATAACAAAATCTGGTAAGAAGAAGTGAGAATTAAATAATGAAACATTTGCTGCCTTTAGTTATAATAATTCTAACAATGTATTTTTCTGGAATTTCTATGGAGGGGAAATCAGAAATGAGAATTAAAAAGAGTGAATTTAAAAGTGTTGCACTTGAAATAGTACAGGTATTTGAAGTAAGCATTGAATACGTGGGATTTCCTAATTCTGAAAGGGAGAAAATAAATGCATTCTATGAGAGCAAGTTTGATGAGGATGCAGAACGTATTAAAACGCGTATAATGAATGTAGAGTATTATTTTTTTGGCGGCACAAACTTTAAAGATAGGAACGATCCTCAAAACAAAGTTCTTTTTGAAAGATTAACTTCGGAACTAAAAGAAATCAAGGAAGAACTAGAGAAATATCCAGACTAATAAAGGAAGTTCTAGAGAAGCGATTCAATATTACCACCTTGCGACTAACCATCGTTGAGGTGGTTTTTGCATGGTCTCCATACGCCGCGCATCATGTATCCCGACATGGAACACAAGCACAATGAATTATATTGATAATTATTATTTTGATGATGGTGGAACTAAGAAAAAATGGTGGAAGCAAGAAGAAAAAATGAAAATAAAAGTGGAGTGAAGAAATGGAGAAGACTCAATTTAAACATAAGGCTCTAGAAGTGGTATATTTAATAGAAAATGGAATTAACTCATTGAATCTGTTTTCACATGAGACCAAGAAGATTATTAATGCTTTTGCTGAGTTAGAGTTATCTAGTGAACTCGGAGATTTAAGGCGTTATATTTTATCTGTGTATACTCGTTACCAAGGAAAAGTTGACTTTCGCAATAAGGAAAATCCAAAAAATCAAGAAATAAAACAAAAGCTCCTAAATCAATTAGCTGAGATAAAATCAAAGTTGAGGGAGATTTAATCCATATTGAATAGGTCATAATCCACTGTATGGTTTATGGTCTTTTTAACCCAATGGAGGGTACGATAAAAATGAACACTTCTGAAAATTTGAATTCCGATATTCCGGATTTGGTGAAGAAAATTATCATTCCACTCAGGGGCAAGGAAATCGATGAAAATTCGTTTACAGAACTATTTAGAAAGTTGGAATATTTACAAAGTGAGATCAAGGATGTACCGGTTATTAGTAGGAAGATTACAGGTTATTTATTTTACCTCTATACTCAACTTGAGGTTCAACAATCCTATGCGAATATTGAACAGTCTATAGCCATTCAGAACAAGAGATCACGTTTACTAAGTTACCTTAGACGCATTTTTGGGGATATTCGTGAAAATAGTTAGCTTAGGCCAACTAAAAGTGGTTTTCCCCTCCGCCTCTGGTTCTTTTCTCTGTCTGCTACCTCCACGATGAGCACGAACTATAAGTCCGAAATACAAACAGAACTTACAAAAATTATTAATGATGCGGAAAGGTGGAAACGTGTGAAGGAGATATCTCTTACCCTATTTACCTACCAAATCTTCAATAAACAGAATATAGCGGAAAGTGTATTTGATTCTTTAAGTGAGAATGGATTTTTATTTACTAAAATGGGAGTGACAGAACCTCTGAAAGTTAGTTATTCACGAGAAGAAGCCATTTCATTGTGGTGCTCGGAGACAGAAGGATGCTATCACATAGACTTAGAAAAAATGGTGGGGAAGGCCGGAAACTTCATGGCTAAAGGCCCAAAATCATTGTTTATGGGGAGCCAATGGTGGCATTGCCCAAATAAGAAAAAGCTAAATTATATATACCTCACCTTCTCGGTTGATGTATTGAATTCAAAAAAACAAGAGGTCCTAAATTTATTTAAGGAGTTTATTGTACTTTTTGCGGCCGTATACGGAGAAATAACACATTCTGACTCTTTAAAAAGGCAACATATCACAGGTACTCCGGATTTGAGATTGCCCGGTGTGTTTTGGTGCAATTATTATTCAAACGAGTATTTAGCGTTAATGAATTGTAGAGAACAAGTGGAATCATTTGATTGGTGGAAGAAAGAGGACATGGAAGAAGGAACGATGACCTTCCTAAACGAAGACCCTAAAGACTTGGTGGAGCCCAATTATCTAGAAGATAATGCCAGACAGCATTTTGGTGAAGAGGTGTTTCTTGCGAAAGAAAGAATGTAAGTAGGTACGGAAGAAATTCAGGCATCAATTGATTCTCGTAATCTACAATACTCTTAGTCCTCGTATTTTTCTTCACCAAGCCGCCTTTCCAAGCAATCTTGCTGACGAGGCGACAATTTTATATTCCACAACACTAGTGCCGAATGAATTTTTGTTATCGTATATAAGCAGACTTAACCTTTATCATCCCCATTTCAACTTTCTGGAAAATCGTGTGCGTACAGCAAATGTGTTTGAATCATTCAACCTATTTGAAATGCTGTCCTCTCTTGACCCTTCCGATATCTTGATTAACGGTATTACGACAGAAAACGGGTGGAAGGGAAAACGAAGGGATTATAGTCGCTCATGTGCTTAATGCGGAAAGCTGGTGAATATCATTTATAAGAACAAGACGGCGTACATTTTGCCATGTTTCAATCCAAATCCAATCTGATAGGTTGATTTCGTGATATAATTATCCAATATATAGTTTAAATCCATTTAGTGGTATATGTTATTAGAGAGGGGACATAGTTTAGTATGCCTAGTATTTTTCTTAGTCACACCAGTATAGATAAGCCCTTTGTGGAGAAACTTGCTAGGGATTTGAAAAGAGTCGGAGTGAATGTCTGGTATGATAAATGGGAAATAAAAATAGGTGACTCAATTACTTGGAAAATAGAAGAGGGCATTAGGGAGAATGAGTTTTTAGGAATTGTTTTATCCCCAGAGGCACTCAGTTCTGAATGGGTCAGGAGTGAAATAGGAGCTGCTTGGAGTAAGCAAATGCAGACTAAAAAAGTAATTGTTTTACCAATTTTTTATAGGACCTGTGAAGTCCCACATTTTTTAGCTGACAGAAGATATGCGGATTTTAGAAGTAATTACGAACACGGTTTTTCAGAATTGGCTAGTATTTTTGGGGTGGGAGAGTCAGAAGCAATTACACAGGACAATTGGCGGAAGTTTACTAAAAACAAAAAAATGGATTGGAAAAAATTCAAAATACAAGAATTTGAAAATCTAGTTACTGTGTTAGTAGATAGAGCAAAGGACTATAATTGGTCTGTTTGGGTAGGCGGAACAGCAAATGAATACTCCATTACTTTGCATTGTCCCAATAAGTATGTTTCTCTCAAGCTAGTTGGTGAAAGTAATGCTTACATGGCAAGTTTTAAAGATATAATTAATCCAAACAATCTTATGTTTTTCAAGAACGGGCGAAGTTGTAGAAGCAGCCAAAGAGATGCTGCAAAAATTTAACTGGTACAAAGGTGATAGATTATAAAACAGTTATGCTAGTTACGACACCAACACCAAAAGTCAGACTAGCCAAGGCGGGAGCAGAACCCCGTCTTTTTGTTTTGCTTGGAACGCTTTATAAATTAGGATACGTATGAAGGACAGTTGGATAATCCGCAGAGCTAAAGCAGCAAGGCAGGCGGGGATAAACGATGTGCCCGTAAAAATGTTAACGAACAAGAACTGAAAAATATTTATAAAAGGTCTCCTGACCAGTTACTTAATGAATATTATGGAAGGTGATAGATTTGGGACTAGAATCATATAGCTTTTTATTAATACCCTCCGATGCTCATTTTACTATCGAAGATGATGTAGTTGATTACGATGGTGGAAAGAAAATACCATTTTCTTTAGTTATTGAGACAATGCTCTCACTTAAACATGTTCGATCCTACATTCCATCTGATTTGACAGCTTCAAAATCAATTGAATGCTACTACATTTACTATGATAATAACGTTTTAGTAGAACTGGAAGTTAATGCGGGTAAGATTGAAGAGGAAGGTGTTGAAGAAATTTCAATACGTTTTGCTGTTACGAGTACTGAAGAAACATTCAAACAAGCTATTTTTATTTGTCGCTTGTTAACCGAGCGCCTTTTTATGAAAGTTATTGATATGCGTCTGAAAAAAGAAATAGATTTAAACAATGATTTAGAAATAAAAAAAAGTCATAGAGCGTTTGAGCTTAAAAAAGAAAAATTCTACGAGCTATACTCCCTACCCTTTAATTGTATTACTACTCCTATGTATTGCGGTAAAGCATTTTTTGATGAACTAAGAAAAAAATAATACTGATTTATGAAGGAGCTGATTTCTAGTTTTAATTAGAAACAGCTCTTTTCTTATAGTTACTCAAAGGATCTCATCAAGCTGACCAGGCAGCGCAGCGGAATCACGACCGCGTGCACCTACAACGGGCTGCAGTTGCAAACGCTGACGCAAAAGCAGGCGGAGGGAACATTTCTGAATGCCTATGCCTACAAGTATGACGCCTATGAAAACGAAACAGTTAAATCGCGAACGGCCAGACCTACTTGTGTTTTGTCATAACGGATTTGAATATAAGGTTAAAGTTTCAATTCTGTCTTGGGATGGCGTGGAAGATAAATAACATCATATTTTCTTAATTTGAGTCGCAATGCGACTAACCATCGTGTTGTGGTTAGGCTGCTTCTCAACAGACCTCACCCAGTACCAAATGAATCTTTTTATCGGATACAAGCAGGCTTAACCCTAATCTGTATCAACTTTCTGCCAAAAACGTGTACGCACAGCTTTATGCTCGAATTGTATACCCTATTTGCACTACTGCCTTCTCTCTTAATTTTTCGGGAATTTCTAGCTACCTCCACATTTCGTTTTCAAATAATCGAAAAATTAAATTTGGGAAACCGGAAGAAAAAGAATAACTGATGCAATACGTAAACAATCTGCTGAAACTGTTATACTGATATACAGAAATATAAGTTAAATGTAGGTGATGTAGGTAATTTAATTTAAGATATAGGAGAATTAGAATGGGGAATAATTTTACAGCCATTTTTGAGAATAAAATAAATACTAAAGGTTTGTTTAGTATGCCAGAAACAATAAAAACATCAGACAATTTCTATAGATTACGAAAACTAACTTGTAATAAAGATTGGAAGTGGATGTGCGAAGAAGATGAAATTAGTAATGAAATGAATCTATTTGGTTATGTAACAATGAGTGGTCCTTGTGATATTGATATAACTTTTGGTTTGAAATTAATTGAGTTGACACATAATACTCGATGGAAAGAATTTGTAGAACGTACATCAATGCAATTGTGGTTACGGCAGTTATGTTTTAGTTTATCTCCCGTTTTTGGTTCACCCATTTATACATCTGAGTATACACAATCTACTGATTTTGTTATTAAGGGAAAAAGCTACGATGAATTATTAGCACATTTGAAGGGGAGTTACGGCTCTATTGGATTAAACATAAGTACAGATAGCTTTAATTACGTTTATCTAGAAAGGTTTCCTGAGCGAAGACCCTAAAGAGTTAGTGGAGCCCAATTATCTAGAAAAAATAATGCCAGACAGCATTTTGGTGAAGAGGTGTTTCTTGCGAAAGAAAGAATGTAACAGACACGGAAAATAGATTTCAGACTAATTTTAGGCAGTAAATGAACTCAATTGTTGCCTTCCTTTTTGTTAGGTTATAGAAAGAGGAGGTAAACGTAATGACAGAGGAATTTACAGAACTTCGTGTATTAAAACGAACAAGGAAGCACCCGCAAGATGGAGATATTTTCGTTATGGAGCCAAAGGAAGATTTGTTTATTTTGGCAAGGTTATCGATGTCAATGTAGTGAGTGAAAATCCTTTTTTTAATGGAGGCTACTTAATCTATTTATATAATTATCCTGCAATTCCCCCGTTAGTTACAAACAAACAAGGATGGTTGAAATTATTGGGCTAGAGGCACTGAAGGGCATGGTGGTACATATAGCACCTACAACTGAGCATTCTGCAATAAAAAAAATGGGGAGACAGAGGTTTTGAATAAAATTTGAAGGGGGGATAACCATGAAAACAGTTTTTTTGCTGCAACACAGTTATGAAATAAACCAAATTGAATATACAAAAACAATTGGTATCTATTCTACAAGAGATAAAGCACAAGATGTAATCAATAAATATAAAGAATTGCCTGGTTTTAAAGAATACCCGGAAGATTTTTATATTGATGAATATCATGTGGATAAAAATGAGTGGCAGGAAGGCTTCTTGGGTTCTAGTGCATTCGAAGATTGATTATTGCTGTATAAGAAGAGTCTATATCCCCACAAAGGACAACAACGGAGGTTGTGGTCCTTTGATTAATTTATGGGTGTATGATCCGTATTTGAATGATCGCTAAATTAATAGACTGGATGTCTATTGTAACTTTACGGTGGGTGAATTTGACGCTGTAACGGGCGGATGAACAGGAGACCCTATAAAAAGCAGAAGATGGGGAGGTTAACATGTCACACGGTACTAGGTTTATCGAAGAACATCCTCAAAAATTTGAAATCTTTACTAAGTTAACGTTCCAGATAGGTAGTATACTATTAAAAATGAGGCGGATTTAAATAACCCGTCTCTATAATCGAAAAGGGGATCAAAGTGAGAAGAAATAAAAAGATTATTCTCGTTTTAATAAGCTTTATCGTTTTTGTGTTATTTAGCTTGGTTTATTATGTCAGCGAAGGTTCGCCGATTGGAAGGTATGAATTCAAAAAAGAACTAAATAGTTATATTCCAAAAAGATTTTCGCAAGGCATCGTGACCGAACATATTAAGTATAGCTTTAAAAACGACATTTACTGGGTTTCTGCACATCCTGAGAACAACAAAGAGCTTTCGTTTGAAATCTCCCAGTCATGGAATGATCGAGGTTTATGGGACGATTTTTTAACGGCATCCTGGAAGTTCGAAGTTAATCAAGAACTGGAATCGTTTGTAAAGAGTGTGTATGCCCAAAAGGGTACAGCTAGTATTCACTTGGGAAAAACTATCCCTGTAGTAGATAAGTACTCTACAATTCCATATGGAGAGGTACCGAAATATCAAGACGTTAAACAAGAATTTAAAGATTCCGTTATTTATATACATATAGATCACACGTTTAAAAAAGAGAGCACAGAAGATGAATATGATAAAGTTTATAAAGTTATCCAATTTATTAAAGCTGAAGGGTACACGTTTGAACGAATTTCATTCAGTTATAAAGGAGAGAAAAAGGATTCACCGACTGGAAAAACTTTCGAATTTAACTCGCTTGATAATGTGAATAGTCGGGACGATATCGTTAAATTTGAGCTCCTCACCAGAGAAAGCTCATCCGATGCTGAATGACGTACTATTACAATCTCATTATCAAGGCAGTAAGAGGTGAAATCATGTTTGAAAACATAAATTTTTCTTGCACGAAATCGAGTAAATCATAGGAGTGCAGACCATTGGAGATTTTGACATGGTTACAGGAGTGGTACACATCACACTGTAATGGAGATTGGGAACATGATAGTGGTATTCGAATAACTACCCTTGATAATCCCGGATGGCACGTTTCCATAAATTTGAATGAGACGGAGATGGCGAGTAGGCAGGTAGATATGGTTCAGATTGAGCGAACGGATGACGATTGGGTTCACTGTAAAATAGAGGATGGTTGTTTTTCGGGCGCCGGAGGTCCAGGAAATCTTGAGGAGATTTTAAGGACTTTTTATCACTGGGCAACTAACGATTAAGTTTCACAACGGATCAGGAGAGACTATTTGGACAGCTATATCAATGTCGGCTTAGTTTACAGCCGTTCTGAAGCCATTGGGTATTCTGCTTACTGTTGTTTGAGCGAAGCATAAAATTAAAAGTAATGGGTATAAAAATAGACTGTCGAGACTTTCGCGACAGTCTGAGCGCTCTTCCTAATGGGAAGAGCGCTCGCGTGTATATTATTCGTAGTTTTGAATGGTGCCGGCTACCGGAAAATACAATCCGCTGGTAATGTGTAACTTGAACTGGCAGTTGGATGGCATTGGCACAAGTTCATCAATTGAACCCCCGCTAGACGGGATATAGAAAGCAGGGCCATATGTGGTACTTCCTGAACAAACTTTCTCATAGAAGCCAGAGCCACCGCCGGATGAATTAAATTTCATTTTACCCATTTTACCTTGACCGGTAATATACGAGGATTTGGCATCATTTCCTCCGCTCTTAGCGTAAGCGGTACTTTCTTGGTTGGCTGCATATGCAGTGGTTGCAGTCATAGTTAAGATCACTGCTGCAAGTCCGTAGATACGAAATGCTTTTCTCATAACAAACCTCCTATAGGATATTATTGGAATCCAGGATCTCAACTTGCTGCGAAAGCAGATGTTGCTAAGGTTAATGAAAAATAGTGGTTACAGAGGCTGATACTCTTTTATTTTAACCGGTTTCACTCCTTCCTATATTTGGTTTGTTTTACAATTTGATTATACGTTTACATTTTTTATATTTCTACGTTTGCTAGGTAGTTTGTCATCTATTTACCAAAAATAGTAATGGAATTACTGTGTTTTGGTAAAGTTTATTTTTTAGAAGAGAACAGTAGGCAGAAGGTGACATGAAAATTTGTTTCATAGGTATCTTTTTGGCCAGACTTATCGAATGGAAAATTGAAGGTAACAAAAAGTAGTTGGCATATTAATGGATTAACGGAAAGACAGGAGTAATTATCGGACGAGAGGTGTTCAATGATAAAGAAACCGTACAAAGGAATAGGCTCTTTAAGCATTCACTCTGTTCATGAAGAATATTCTGGAGTTATCAAACTATCCTTAAACGAGGTGGGCCATGTAGAGGTTAGCATTTCTCAGACCCATGAGCATGGAATGACTGCTGAGATAGATTTAACTTTCGAAGAGTATGAGAGAGTGTTAAAAGCAGTAGATAAAGCAAATGACATCCTTTTAAGCGATATTTTTCATCAAGAAAGGTATGGAGTCGATCTTATAAACGTAAGCGGGCCATCATTAAAAAGACAGGGATTTGTCTTAGTCAATGTTTTTGAACATTCGATTATTCTCGTAGTATCTCTAACGCGCGGCGGAGATGCGGATATTATGATCGGTAAAGAAGAAATTTCACTGTTATCATCTTTATTAAAAATGGTTAGCCATCACAATAAAAGATGAAGGCTGTGATAAAAATGGGAAGTGCCGAGATTTTGAACAAAACTAAAAGGAGGAAATGACCATGAAATCAGTTTTTTTGTTGCAACATAGTTATGAAATAAACCAAAATGAAAGCACAAAAATAATTGGTATTTATTCTACTAGAGATAAGGCTGAAGAGGTAGTAAACAAATATAAAGAATTGCCTGGCTTTAAAGAATATCCGGAAGATTTTTATATTGATGAATATCAAGTGGATAAAAATGAATGGGAGGAAGGTTTCTTGGGTTCTAGTGCATTTGAAGATTGATTATTGCTATAAGTATAAGTTATGCAAGGAGAGTTTATATTCCCACAAAGGACAATAATGGAGGTAGTTGTCAAACCAGGAAAGTTATGGATTATCGTTAATGGGATGTAAGCAATTAGTCTCTCTTGTTTTAATTCCCTGTTGGGACTAAAGCAATGATATTGACCATCGACAAGGTTCGAAGAGGGGGAACTTTAGTATGAATACGATATATGTTCATGTTAGACATTGGCTGTTCTGGTACGGGGTTTATGGATTATGCGCTAAAAGCTGTAATGATGAAGTTACCCTATATTCGGATAAAGAAAAAACAAAATTTCTGGGGCATTTTGACCTTTTGGCTGAGCCTTGCCTCATTTATTCATTAAACAACGAACTTGATAAAGTAGAGGATAAAGAATACTTTGATGAAATGGAAGAGTTCTTAAGCGGCAACAAAGATATAAGTTACAGTTATATATATCCGAGAGATAATAGGGATATTTCGCGTCAAGTCGATCACTATGCTCTATTGAACGATAAAGGGCATAAACCGATTTACATTTATATGTGGTCGAAGTTGTCAAAAGGTTGGGATGTAAATGAAATTGAAAAAAGCGTGAAAATACTTGCTAGCTATTTTTTGCATATGGATATTGACAGAGTAGAGATATTAGAAATTCCAACATATGAAGAGACAAAATTGTCCTACGAAGAAGATTACGCACCTTATATATAAACAAAAAAAGCAATCAAGCATCCTATACAAGAGTTTATTTTAGCTTGCTGCCTTTTCCCAAGGAGAGACATATTGACCGCGAATTTTTACAAAATCCAAGAAGTCATAAATGAATGGAAACCCATTGAGATCGAACCCTTACTAGATGGTGAATATAATTTAGAAATCAAATACATTATCGAATTTATAAATGAACAGAAGACCGATCTGACCCTTCTTGCATTAAGAGATAAAATAAACGAGGCTTTTAGCAATACATTTGAACGCTTTTATACACAAAGCGAACAAGCACTAGAAGTCGCCAGAAAGATCATGAGTGTATGTTTGCAGGCCAGCTAAGCGTATATCCTCTAGATCCGGCAGGTTCTACAGCCTCACACAGCAGCTCTCTTTTAAAAATATTCCCCCCATCCTCTAAAATTTTTTTCGCAAAATTTAACCGACGGTCAATTGACAACTCGCAAAACCGATAGTATGATGAAATTGTGAAAATAACATAATAATTACATATTTTCCATCGAAATTACAGCCGAGATTAACTAACAATTTGAACAGGGCTGTTTTTTTATGCCATTCGATGCGTGCATCCAGCTTAACTAACATAGAACTTTGAGACAATGTAAATTATTGAAAGGGGGTGTTTTGAAAGCGTTATCATTACAGGGTGAAGAGCCTTGCCAGTAAAAAAATGATGGGAGATGAATGATTAGTGAAAAAGAAATTAACCGTGATTGTATTGAGTGCGATGATGGCATTGTCCGCAATTCCTGTAGGTGCAGCCTCCGACAATTCCTCCTCCGGTTCGCCGACTGATTTGGCGGCTCCGCGTTTTATCGGGGAGAAGTGGATTGCGCCGCAGGGGGCGTCGCTGGAAGCGAAGGTGTGGGCTTACCTGAACGCCAAGAAGGGGATTTTGAATTTGACGGGCGATGCGGAGCAGAGCATCCGGATTACGGATCAAGAGACGGACGCCGAGACAGGAACCCAGCACGTGCGCTTGAAGCAGTACATCCAGGGAATCCCGGTGTTCGGCACGGATCAGACGCTGCATTTTGACAAGCAGGGCAATGTCTCGGCGTATCTGGGCAGTACGGTTGCCGACAACGGTCAGCAGTCGCTAACCGCTGTCACGCCGAAGATCAGTGCGGAGAAGGCGATCGCGATCGCGAACAAGGATATGGAGAAGCGGATCGGCAAGCTGGGCGACCAGCAGCGGGAGCAGAAGGCGGAGCTGAACTTCTATCCGGTCAAAGGGCAGAACGTGCTGGTATACATCACGGAAGTGAATGTGCTGGAACCTTCCCCGCAGCGCGAGACGTATTTTATTGATGCGGCAACGGGCAAAATTGTGAACCAATACGGCATGCTGGACCATGCGACGGGTACGGGGGTCGGCGTGCTTGGCGATACGAAATCGTTTACAACGACACAAAGCGGCACCCAATACGTGCTGCAGGATACGACGCGCGGCGGTGGTATCGTTACTTACTCGGCCGGCAATACCCAATCGCTTCCGGGAACGCTGCTCAGGGATTCGGACAACGTTTGGACGGATCCGGCGGCTGTCGATGCGCATGCTTACGCGGGAATTGTCTATGACTATTTTAAAAATAATTTTAACCGCAACAGCCTGGACGGCAGAGGCATGGCCATCAAGTCGACGGTGCACTACGGCAGCCGCTACAACAACGCCTTCTGGAACGGGACGCAAATCGCTTACGGCGACGGCGACGGCTCGACGTTCCGCGCTTTCTCCGGCGATCTCGATGTAATCGGACATGAGCTGACGCACGGTATTACCGAGCACACGGCGGGGCTGATATATCAGGGAGAATCAGGTGCGCTCAATGAATCGATTTCGGACATATTCGGCAACAGCATTCAGGGAACGAACTGGCTGATCGGGGATGACATCTATACGCCATACACGCCTGGCGATGCGATGCGCTCGATGGAAAATCCGACGCTGTTCAGACAGCCTGACCATTACAGCAACATTTACCGGGGCTCCGACGACAACGGCGGCGTGCATACGAACAGCGGCATTCCCAACAAAGCGTTTTACCTGCTGGCCCAGGGCGGTACGCATCGGGGCGTTAGCGTAACCGGCATCGGCCGCGGCGATGCTGAAAAGATTGTATATAAAGCGCTTACTTACTACTTGACGAGCACATCCAATTTTGCGGCCATGCGTCAAGCGGCTATCAGCTCGGCCACCGATCTATTCGGTGCCAACTCGGCTCAGGTTAACTCGGTAAAAGCTGCCTATGCCGCTGTCGGCATCGGCAGCCCTCCGCCGGCTCAAGATACCCAAGCGCCGTCGGCACCGGCGAATCTGGTCTCGACAGGCAAGACTTCGAGCAGCGTAACCTTGTCATGGAGCGCGTCGACGGATAATGTGGGCGTGACCGGCTATGACGTGTACAGAGGCTCCGTACTGGCGGCATCCGTCTCCGGCACAAGCGCGACCGTCAGCGGTCTGAACCCGGCTACGGCTTACACCTTCACGGTGAAAGCGAAGGACGCGGCCGGCAACGTATCTCCGGTGAGCAGCGCGGTGACGGTAACGACCAACCCGTCGACCGATCCGACGGATACGCAGCCGCCTACGGCTCCGGGCAACTTGGTGGCGGCCGGCAAAACGTCCAGCAGTGTATCCTTGTCGTGGAGCGCATCCACAGACAATACGGGCGTAGCCGGCTATGATGTATACAACGGCTCGACGCTTGCCGCTACAGTGACAGGCACGAGCGCGATCGTCAGCGGCTTGCAGGGCGGAACGTCCTACACCTTCACTGTCAAAGCGAGAGACGCCGCAGGCAACGTGTCGCCGGCGAGCAACGCGGTGACCGTCACGACGGATACCGGCACCGGCGCTGCTGCTTGGGCCGCGTATACCACTTACCAAGTCAACGATCTCGTCACCTATCAAGGGAAGACTTACAGAGCTCTCCAGGGTCACACGGCTATGCCAGGCTGGGAACCGGCTCTCGTTCCGGCTTTGTGGGCAGTCGTTAGTTAAGAAGAAAAAGTTAAGAGGCGGCCTGTTCCCGGTGTTAAACCGGGGACGGGGCGCTTTTTTTTTGCGTGGAACGCTTTATAAAATAGGATACGCATGTAGATCCGAGTTGGGTATATCAAAAACCTAAGTCCCTTTGTTTCATATACGTTCAAACATGTAATAAATGGTTTTTAGGGAATTTATTTCTAATTTTCCGAATAAAAAGTTTACTGTTTACAACATTCATGAAAAATTTATTAAATTCGACTCATTTCGACTTTTAGTGCTAATGAGAAAAAGAACTTTCATGGGTTATATTGAGTTTTATTGGTCATAAAAACAGAAAAGGAGTCATTACATGGCTTATGGAGGCAGTAGAAACAAATTAAGTTTTAAGCTTAATATGAATAATTTTAAAAGAATTCTGCAACTATCTTCAAGAGTTTGAATTTGTTCTTTGTTAATCACTATGTTTATTGTAGAACAGGTTATCGCTGAAAAGAATGAGACATCAACTTATTATGGGTATGTACTCAGCTAGAAGTGAGACTGCTGATGCTTTAGCTGCGGAAATCATCATAATTCTTTTGTTGATATATACGGACTGTAAATAGCAGTCCGCAAAAAAAGGGGTGCTTTTGATGCGAATAATAAAAGTTCTATGGATATTAGCCATTTTAATTAATCTATCTGCTATTGTGTGGTTTATCTTAGGATCGACAGCAAATTTCCAACGAGGAATAGATTTAGTATCAACGGTCATTCTTGTCTATTTTGGAATACCATCCATATTATTAATTATTGTATCATTAATTTTACTTTTCAAAGGATGGCTACCTACATCATTATGGGGTATAGTTGCTGTTTCTATAATAATTTTATTTATGCTAGTATTAAGTCCAACTTTGTTTAAGAATGTAAACACGAGTGGTTGGCTATCTGAGAGTATAGTAACGGATACAATACAAATAACAGAGGATGGTCAGTATGAATATCAATTTGAATTAATAAATTTATTTCAAAAAAATAGCCATGCTCGGCTCTACATTAAAAGCAGTTCTACTGGTGAAGAAATGCGTATTCCTTTAGATATGCCTGTAAATACGATTAAGGTCTTATCAGAGAGAAAAATGAATTATTGGATTGTGTTGGAAGAAACTGCTGAAAAATATAAATATATATTGTATACGACATCAAAATTTCCTTTGGAAGAGAAATATGAAGTTGAGATAAAGAAAGGAAAAGCAGTGAAGGTGAAAAAATAGATTCATCTACTACTCCTCCGGAATTGACATGTAATATAACGCCTAATGATAGTATTACAATATATCCTTCCTATAACGGAGCACCAAGCTATGCAGAATGGGATAATATGCTGGGAGGAAAGGGGTGGTAATTTTTTTTTATGATCTTTAAAAGTAAATTAACCAGGCGGATGGCAATTATTATCGTATCTCTTTTAGGAATAGTTGCGGTGGTATTAGTCATTGGTTTAAATGCTCTAAAAAAGCAGCATGAAGAAGAAATTAAGACGGTTATTTCTAAAAAGGGTGGCATTATACTAAAGATTGAGCGTGTAGAGCCAGAAACTAGTGCATTTAAAAATGATTTTAACAAGAGTAATGTTATTTACCGAATAATCTATAAAAATAACGTTGATTCCGAACTTCTAGCCTGGTATAGAGGGATAAACGTTCCAAATGATATTCACGGTGATAACCCAACTGCACGTGAGGGTCGTTTTGGATAAAAATGGATATTCCAATCTAAATTGAAATAATTTTGAACCACAAGGCGATTTAATCTCGTATTGTGGTTTTTTATCTTGATTTAGTATTAAGGAGTTGGAACGCTTTATAAATTAGGAACGCATGTGGATCCGACTGGGCATGAAAAATCAGGTGATGTTTATCTTCCCGATAGTGTAAGAAATCAAATTAAGCCTTATACTGAAAATTGGGCTTTAGCTCAGGATATAATTAATTCTTTGGATAAAAACAGTAAATATTATGCAGCTAACTTACTTTTGATGAGGACTTACCAGAAAGGAATCACCAAAAAGCATATACACACCAATAGTCCCACCACATCTTCCAAAAATTATTCCATAGATGGAAGGAGTATTTTAAATGAAATATTTTAGAAAAGAACTTTGGCAAAAAATGAATATGGGGGATATTACCTTGATGGAGAAAGCTGAGGAAGAGTGGAATCAAAATTCTAAACAATACTGGGACCAATATAAAATGCTAGAAAATAAACTGCCTAAAGAGATATTTGAGTTTTTTGAACAAAAAGATTTTCATGATTTTCGATTAAAGGAATATAAAATCATTCATCATGAATATGGAGAAGGAACTCCTGTTAATCTACATTTAATTTTAACAAACGATGATGAGACATGGTTACTAGAATACAGCTCAATTAAAAAAATGAAAATTGATTTTGAAACAGAGGAATTACAAGGTGATTATCAAAGAGGTTTTGATGATTTTGGTTACCAAGAATTTTTAGAGGTTGATGAAAACACTATTTCACACGAAATATTATTTGCTTCGGGAGCACAAGTTTTGATTCACTTTCAGAAAAATTCAATTCGAATTTCTCAAATATAAATTGTAATGTAGGCGTGCTTGGCGATACATGGAGCGCATCCGCAGATAACACGGGCGTAGCCGGCTATGATGTGTACAACGGCTTGGGATGACGCAATAAATAGGAGGAGCTTTAATGGCAAGAAAAAATAGAATTATTACTCTTGTTTTAGTAGTGTTAATGATAATTTTTGGAGCCGTTATAGTATTAAAGGATGGTAAAGAAAGATTCCCTTCTGGAAAAGATACAGTAGAATCGTTCGGAGATGGTACTTTTCAGATCTTGAGAGGCTATGTAGACAATAAACAAGTAGATTCCTTATTCAACTACAACATGGATATTCTCGAGCAAGTAGTGGAAAAAAATATTAAAAATTATAAGGTGAAGGATAGTATGCTGTATGTGTTAGGGGATGAGGGTTATACAAGGATTAATATTCAAACATATGAAGTTAAGAAGGCAAAGAGCTTAGTTGATTTTAATCGCGAAGATGCAAAGATTTTTGAGAACATTAAATAATAACTACCATGTTGAACTTGAGTAAGTGCAGATCGGAGCGATTTATTTGATAGTTCCTGTTTTAAAGAGAAATTTGTTCCGTGGTGAACCTGAGATAGCAGATGACTTTGTACTTGCTGCAAATGCAGATATAGGAACTGCTGATTCTGATGGAGTTGAGTACTTTTATTTCAGGGTAATGACACCTAAAAGACTCCTTACGATTTTAAAGAAAGATAAAATACTAGATGGGAGAGCATCCATTTATTATAAATGAGAATGATTCCATTTTAGTTGAAAAGGAAATTAACAAAATATTAGAAAAATGTATTCGTATAACTCGGGATGAGGTTGTAAAGCTGTCAATCGTCATCTAAATAGGGAATTTGACACTATTCAATACGAAACACTTGAAGAAGCTAAGGATAGACTAAATAAAAAAAAGTGATTTTTAAGACCATGAAGATATCTTTCATGGTCTTTCTTTTTTACCCTACTCACTTTAAAGGAAAAAGAACTTCATTTTGCAAAATTCATTGGATATATTAGTAATAAAGTAGATAATAGGAAAATAGATAAGCTTAGATTATTGAATATTAAAAAAGGGCGTGCTCCTATTTTTGATCTGAAGTTGCTCGTAAATGAGCCTTTAATAACAAAAGAATTAAATGAAGAAGAACTTGTATTTGATCTGGAAAAGGACTGTGCATGGGCTGTTATTAGCATGATCTGCGATATTTTCGAAATTTCCGGGACTGTCAGATTTAAAGTTTCGGGGTTTGGCCAGAACGAATGGCCGGTGGATTGCAGAACCGATTTAGCGACTGTTATGGAGCAAGTACCCGAAATTTTAAAGAAAATTAAATTAAACGAGTATGATTTTATTTTGGATTTCTACGAACAAGGAATGGAGAGACAGGTGACGTTTAGTCCGGATAACGATGTAATAAAGCTCACATGCTCAAGCCGCACGCACTGGATTCCCGATCCGGTTTCTATTTATATGGAGAAAGAACAAATTTCAAGGATGTATGAGGATTTGTATAATCGGTTTCTTGAAGTTGGCGAAATTTTGTGCAGTGATTTAATTCAGGACTCATTGTTAATAGAAGAATGGAAGGTGTGAGCTGGGATCTCATTGGGGATGGAAAAAAGGACAACCTAGCATCGGATGGAGAATTGCAGTTTGATAACATCTTCTACATTTTTGCTGCGTATATGATTTTGGGGATCGTAAAGTATGTTCGCTCGGAACCAATGCCATCAAAGACGGGGCGTTTCCTTGTTTTCTTTTTATTTACTTTAACTGTTTTTATCGTGGATGCCCTTCTTCTTTATTGTGAAAATAAGTTTGAATTTACGGAACCTTTGGTTATGAGCTTGATCTTTCTGGTGTTTGCTAATTGTTATTAGTATCTTGGCCGTAGCGGATAAGCAAACAGGAGGATATTGAAAGTCGATAGGGGGCAGCGCATGAAAATCATTGAAAAACTTTCAGTTGATGGTCTTGTCTATACAGACGAAAATGGTAAAAGCAATAGAATAGATTTTAAATCATGCCATGAAAACTGGATCCAGTACCGGAAGAGAAGCGAGAATTTGACGGAAGAGATGGCAGCGGAAATCCGAAAAACGGACACCCGCATCGGACAAAGAGATTTTACGGCCTGCCCGCCTTATATTGAGTTTTTTACAAAACCCTTTACTAGAATAGAGTTTACTATTTCCGCAGATGAAAAAGATCTGCAAACTGAGTTATCTCGATGGAAAAGCGAAATTGTCTTGGCCGGTTGGACTACGATTGATTTAAGCTAGATAGCACTGGGAAAAATGGGGGATCTCATATGGAACGGACACCCAAAGAGCGCCTGTATTGGCTGCTAAGACTGTACGAGGACAAAGAAATTCAAGCAGAAGTATTCTGCGATGAATTTCATTTAACATACAATCATGATCTTGACGAGGAATTAACTGATACGGAACGAGTTCTTTTTAAAGAAATTGCTGCAGTAACGGCGAGATTCTCTCCGTTTGAAGAAGATCACAAAAAATACCCGGGGGTGTACTTTACAACAAAGGATGTGGAGCGTGTGATGACTAAATGGAATAGGAAAGAGTGAGAATGAAAAAAGCACTAATCGACATTCTAATGGATCCTTATTCAAAGGAAGCTGAAAAAGACGACGCGGCGATAGATCTGGGCGAGCAGTTTGAAGATGAAGAAACAATCGCTATCCTGCTGAAGGTGTCTAATCAAGACGGTATAGGTGAAATGGTTGCTGCAAGCTGTGGCGAATCGTTAGCATACATCTGGTTAAGAAAATCGGAACTCAATTACGATCAGTTACTGTTTTTGAAAGGGGCCGCTTTACATGAAGCTCTCTCTTTGATAAAAGCGCACAGGTCTGATTGGTTCACGGAATATGAACGAAGATTATCCTTTTAAAAAGAAATGGAAAACAGTAATCTTTAGATGCTGGCAAGAGAAATAGAAAAACATTGTTCGCCGGAGGACGCTCATGTATTCGTTTACTTATGAATCAAAGGATCCCAATAATAACAGTGAAGAAATATTGGGATTGCTGCAATTTTATACAGAATTACAGTCGAATGTATCCTGGCTGATAGGCGATCTGGAGCTGGTTCCTCTTTATTTGGGCGATTATCATCCAAGCGGAAAAGCCGAACCGCAGCGGATTTCGCTTATGATGGACCAAAAATATCAAGAAGAAGGTTTTCTCCGGCTGTCTCTCACGGAATTAGAAGAAATGCTCAACGACTCTCTAGCGGTTCGTCGTGCTGTGTTTGTGTGCCTGCCCGAGCATGTGGGAGTGAGCCATTTTCGTGGAGATGCGGAAAGTACCTGTTTACAGCATGAATCGGCTTTGCATGAAATAACGATTTTGGATGATTTGGTTACAATAAGCAGTCGTTCTGAGCTTTTACCTCAAATAAAAGAGGAAAAAACATGAATCAAACTTTTCTTAATGTTTTATTATTGTTTCTTTTCATTGGTGCAGTCATTCTACTCCTATTTTATTGGATTTAAAAAAATCCTGCTCACAGCTGTGATTGCAAGGTTTTGGAGAAGAAGTCTGAAAAGTTTGCGGGTATGAATGGAAAGATGGTCCACATAACTGACATTGTAATCTTATTATGAGGATAAAATTATCGAGTTGCGAGTATTAGATCATCAATCTTTTAACGCATTGCAAGAACAAGACAAAGGCAGAATTAAATATCGAGGGAGCTTTGTGATTAGTTTCAAAAAAATATTACAACATGATAAGGTGATGCGAATCATCGCCCCTTTTCTGGTTTAAATAAAATCCAAGCCACTCCCCCAAAACGAAGGAGCCTCCTAACAGGCAACCTTCTTTTCCCATTCCCGTCACTTCCCCCGCGAAAAACAAAGAAATGATACAATAGACGCAGAAGTCTTTACCTTTATCCCACGCACCAAGAAACGCACAAACTGTCTGAAATCGGGTGAACACGATGAATCTCAAAGGGATGACGGTCCGGGAGCTGCTCCAGCTTCCCATATTGAAAGACGCGTCGCTGATCAGCGGAAAAGAAGGGCTGGAACGCGTCGTGCGTTATATCGACATCATGGAGGTCCCGGATATAAAGGGCTGGCTGAGGGAAGGCGAGCTCATTCTGACTACCGGCTATTCCATGCGCAACGATCCGGGCCTGGTGCTGGAGCTGATGGAAGAGCTGAGAAGAGCGGATGCCGCGGCGCTTGCGATCAAACCGGAGCGGTTCATGGGCGGGATTCCCGCCGAAATGGTGGAACTGAGCAACCGGTACCGGATTCCGGTGATCCAGATCCCGCCGGGAATTCCGTATATCGATATCACGCATACGGTGATGGAGCAGATTTTGAATACACAAGCGGCTCTGCTGCGCAGGTCCGAGGAAGTGAACAAGACGCTGACCGGTCTTGTGCTGCACAACAAAGGCATCCAGGTGGTGGCGGACAGCGTGGCGGAGCTGGTCCAGTCGCCCATCTGGGTGATTCACAAGCACGGCCGCGTCATCGTGTCGTCGCCGGCTGATGCGGGGGATCCGCCGGCCGGCCGGACGAAGAGCTGGGACGTGTCGGTGGACAAGCAGTTCGCCGGGCGCCTCATCATCGGGAAGGAGCGGCTCGACGAGCTGGAGCTGGTCTGCATCGAGCATGCGCGGCTGGTGTTCTCGCTGGAGCTGATGCGCCGAAAGATCGCCTACGACACGGAGCAGCGGCTGCAGGGCAATTTCTTCGAGGAGCTGCTCATGGGCTTGCCCTTGTCGAGGCAGGATGCCGAGAACAAGGGGAGGCAGCTGGGCCTCCAGCCGGACTGGTGCTGGGAGATCTGCATCGTCGAGGGCGAGCCGCATCTGTTCGAGGAGCACGCTTCCCTGCCGGTCGCTCTGGGCGAGCTGGTGGAAAGCGAATCGGCCGCCCGCAAAGTGAAGTCCCATCTGCTGCGGCAGGGGGACCGGCTCGTCCTTCTGCTGGCTTCTCCCGCGGCATCGGAGCCAAGCACAAAGCAGCCGGTCAGCCGCAAAACGGCCGAGTGGGCCGATATTCTCGCTCCGCTGCTGGACACCGGCAGCCCTATCCGGACCGGTTTCGGCGGCAAAGGCCCGCTCTGGGAGGTGTACCGGAGCTACGTAATGGCCAAAAAAGCGATAACCATCGGCTGCCGGCTGGACAAAGACCGCCGTTCGTTCAGCTACGACGAGATCGAAATGTTCGATCTGCTGCTGGAATCGTCGGCTTATGTAGGCTTCGATGCATTCACGGAGAAAAAGATCGGCAGGCTCTCCAAGTATGACCGGGACAACGGGACCGATCTTGTGCCCACCTTCCATGCTTACTTGGCGGCCGGCGGCAGTCTGATCGAAGCGGCGAACAAGCTGTACATTCACCGGAACTCCGTGAAATACCGGCTGGACCGCATCAAAGACATAGCTGACATAGACATGGAAGATACGTCGAAACGGCTGATGTATTATTTGTGCACATCGTTTTATTTATTGAAAAATTTGGAATGAAATTCGGCCTTTTGTGCTCCGAGCACAAAGGGCCTTCGTTATTTTTAGCAGTCGGGAACATGGTCCGTCTCTTTGGAAACGAATACAATATTACCAATCCAATATAACCAAGCCACATGAAGTTTACAAAAGCAAACGAAAACGAGGAAGGATGGGAAGCCATGATCGGAGTAATCCGCGTATTAACGACGGAAGATACGAAGGTCCTTGAACAGCACGGAATGTTACTGAAGCAGACGTATGGACTGCCGGTTGTGAGCAAATGCATTCCCGATCAGCCCCTTGGCATCTATGACGAGGAGACGGAAGGCATCGCCGTTCCGAAAATTGTCGAGCTGGGCAAGCAAATGGAGCGGGAAGGCTGCAAGGTGCTCGTCATCTCCTGCGCGGCGGACCCGGCGATCGAGCCTCTTCGCGAAAGCGTCTCGGTGCCGGTCATCGGAGCGGGAAGCGCCGCGGCGTATGCGGCTTTGTCCATGGGACGGCCCGTCGGCGTGCTGGGCATCACGGAGGAAGCGCCCGCGGTCATCCGCGATTTGCTGGGCGGCAAGCTCGTCCGCTACATGCGGCCCGAAGGCGTCACGAACACGACGGATCTCATGACGCCGGCCGGACGCGAGAAGGCGATAGAAGCCGCCCGCTCCTTGCTGGATGCGGGGACGAAGGTCATCGTGTTCGCCTGCACCGGCTTCTCGACCATCGGCCTGGCCGGTGTCCTCCGGAGCGAACTGAACGTTCCGGTCGTGGACGCGGTCGAAGCGGAAGGCTTGTTCGCCTCCCATTTCTACGAACAGCCCGTTGATGTCCGCGAGCCGAATTAAGCCAAGCTCGTGACTTGGACATTGGCCAGATCGTATCTGCTTCTGATCTTCTGCGTCTTCGTCTGGGCGCTGAACTACATGGTCCGCCAGGTGCTGCTCCGGGAGTTTCCTCCCTTGTTTCTCTCGGCGCTGAGTCTGACGATCGTGTCCGGCACCTTTCTGCTGTGGGCGTGGGGAACGCGTTCTTTTGTGAGAATAACGGGAAAAGACGTGCTCTGGCTCTGCTGCTCGGCCGGAATCGGCCTTATTGCGAACCAGATTCTGCTGTTCCGGGGGCTCCAGCTCACAACGGCCACCAACGCTTCGCTTATTTTTACGCTATCGCCGCTGTTTACCGCCGGCCTGGCCGCTCTTTTCCTGAAAGAACGGGTGACCTGGCGCATGGTGGCGGGCAGCGTGATCGCCATCTCGGGATTGGCTTTCGCCTTGAATGTCCGCGGTTTGCAGTTTAATGCGGGGGACTGGATTATGGCGGGCGCGACGTTTACTTTTTCGTGCAACCTGATTTTTGTCCGCATTCTGACGAGACGGCTGTCTCCCTTTATCGTGACGGTTTACAGCTTCGCGCTCAGCGCCGTGCTCTTCGATCCGTTCGTTCTGGCGGCCGGGGAGGCCACATGGATTCATCCGGCCGGGATGTGGGCGCTCGTTATCGTGACGGTGATTGTGGCGCAGGGGCTTACGGGCGTCCTGTGGAACAAAGGGATGCAGACGCTCGGCGCGGCGAAAGCGGCTATCGTGCTGAATTTGCAGCCGCTGATGACGATTCTGCTGGAATTTCTCCTTTTCGGCCGCGCCGTTACGGCTCCGCAGATGTTCGGGGCTGCGCTTGTTTTTACCGGGGTTCTTCTCGGGACGGTTCAACTGCGTATATTTTCCTTGAAAAAGAAGAGGCCGTTACCGGAGGTTTTGCCGGATTCGGCCGGAAAGTAATTCCTTTCGGAAAGCGCCAGCGGGCCGGTTTTGTCATACCCCCGGGCTATATTCTAGTAAAGCTTTAAAGCGGTATGAGCGAGATGGGATGTATACGATGGATGCCGTGCACGTGACGAATGGGACATGCGCCTAGTACGTATAGGATGTGCATGTTGCATGAGCATGGCTGGGACGTCTGTGACGGCTATAGATCACCAGGTTTACAAGGCGACCTTTTTATCCTGCGCTTCGGCTTGTAGGATAATTCCATTTTGCACATACTACATGTATAAAAAAATGCTTGCGCCTCTGCCTTCGGCTTCATTCCCGTAACAGAAAAAAGTTTCTTGCAGGAAACAGATGACGGGAGAATGGTTCTACATCAAGTGATTAGGGGGATTGTCCATGGAAGAGAAAGAGGTACAGGAACAGAAAGAGGTACAGGAAAAGAAACACCCGAGTATTTTCGAGCCGTTCGCGCTGATCTTGAACATTGTCACGAGTGTAATCGGGGCCATTATCGGGATGCAGCTGGTTACGACACTGGGGGTAACCCCGAATACCGCGATTATCGGCGCTCTTGTCGCGATGCTCATCGCACGAATTCCCATGATGATATTCCGTAAATACAAATCGATCCATCGTCAAAATCTGGTTCAGACGTCCATTTCCTCGGCTACGTTCGGAGCGGCCAACAGCCTGCTCATTCCGATCGGGATTCCGTTTGCGATGGGTGCGACGGAACTGATCGTGCCGATGCTGATCGGAGCCGCGCTGGCGATGTTTGTCGACGCGACGCTGCTGTACAAGCTCTTCGACTCCAAACTCTTCCCGGCAAAAGGAACCTGGGCGCCCGGCGTGGCTACCGCGGAATCGATCCTGGCGGGGGATAAAGGCGGCAAGCGCGCGCTGCTGCTCGGTGTCGGAACCCTTATCGGGCTCATCGGCTCGTATTTTAAAATCTCGATGTCCGCTTTCGGTGTCGCGTTTATCGGAAACATCTGGGCGCTGACGATGTTCGGCATCGGCCTGATGATCCGGCAGTATTCGGTGCCTTGGTTCGATATCGACGTCAATCAGCTGTACATCGCCCACGGGGTCATGATCGGCGCCGGCATAGTCGCGCTCATCCAGGCGGGGATGCTCCTTTTCAAGCGCCCGAAAACGGCGGGCTCCGAAGCGGAGAGCGAGGAAGAAGTCACGGACAGCCGGCTGACCCGAACGGATAAAGAAGCCCGCCGCACCCTCAGCCTCGGCTTTGCCGCTTACCTGGTCATCGCCCTGCTGATTGCCATCATTGGCGGCATTATGACGAAAATGTCGCTCGGCATGCTGATCGGCTTCATCATATTCGCCGCTTTCGCCGCCTTCGTGCACGAGATCATCGTAGGGATCGCCGCCATGCATTCCGGCTGGTTCCCGGCGTTTGCCGTCGCTTTTATTACGCTGCTGTTCGGCATGATGATCGGGTTTCCGCCGGTTGCGCTTGCGCTTCTGGCCGGCTTCAGCGCGGCAACGGGCCCGGCGTTTGCGGATATGGGCTACGACTTGAAAGCCGGATATATTCTCCGGGGCAACGGCAAAGATCCCGAGCTTGAGCTTCACGGGAGAAAACAGCAGTACATCACGGCGATGATCGCCTTCGGCGTAGCGCTGCTGACCGTGCTGTTCTCGTACAAAGGCTATTTTGCGCAAAATCTCGTTCCGCCTATCGATAAAGTGTACGTGTCGACGATCCAGGCCGGAGCTTCGGCCGATATTGCCCGTCAACTGCTGCTTTGGGCGATTCCCGGCGCGATTGTCCAATTGCTCGGAGGACCGTCCCGTCAGATCGGGGTGCTTTTCGCAACGGGTCTTCTGATCGTTTCACCGAATGCGTGCTGGGCGGTTCTCGCCGGTATTCTAATCCGGATCGTCGTTCTGAAAATTTTCAAGAAGGAAGCCGAAACACCGATGAGCATTCTCGCAGCCGGCTTTATCGCGGGGGATGCCCTGTACAGCTTCTTTAGCTCCGTATTCAAACTGAAAAAATGAGGTGACTCCCATGACGAGACTTAAGCTGAATGAAGAAATGGTAGAGCAGGCCGTTTACGGCGGCGCCGTTCTGGGCGGCGGTGGCGGCGGCTGGATCGAAGAGGGGCTGAAGCTCGGACGCCTGGCGCTGGAAGTCGGCGAGCCCGAACTGATCTCTCTCGACGAATTCGGCGACGACGACCTGCTGGTCACCGTCTCCATGGTCGGCGCTCCCGCCGCCAAAGAACAGTTCGTGAAGCCCGTTCACTACGCGAAGGCGCTTGAGTTGCTTGCGGCCAAAATCGGCCGGCCCATCCAGGGGCTTCACACGAACGAGAACGGGGCCGGGACGACGGTCAACGGCTGGTTCCAGTCGGCTATCACGGGCGTTCCGCTCGTTGATTTCGCCTGCAACGGCCGGGCCCACCCGACCGGCTCCATGGGCTCGATGAACTTGTCCGAGGTGGAGGACTATGTGTCCCATCAAGCGGCCGCAGGCGGCCGGGGCGACCGCTACATCGAGCTGAGCATCTCCGGGACGCTGGACAAGGCGTCGACGATGATCCGCAAGGCTTCCATCGAAGCGGGCGGCCTTGTGGCCGTCGCCCGGAACCCCGTGACGGCGGCTTACGCGAGAGCCAACGGCGCGTCCGGCGCCATCACGCAGGCGATCGAAGTCGGCCGGGCGCTGCTTTCCGCGAAGGGAGAGACCGCCATCGAGGCCGTGGTCGCGCAGCTCGGCGGCAAAGTCGTAACGGTCGGCACGGTCACGGACTTCGCGCTGGAAACCGCCGGCGGGTTCGATGCCGGGACGGTCCGGATCGACGATGCGTACGAGATGACCTTCTGGAACGAGTACATGACGCTGGAGAAAGACGGGGAGCGCTTTGCCACCTTCCCGGATCTGATCATGACGCTGGATGCGCAAACAGCGAAGCCGATCGTATCGGCCGCCATCGCGAAGGGGCAGCAAATTGCCGTCATTGCGGTGCCCGCCGAGAAGCTGCTGCTCAGCACGACGATGAGAAACCGCAAGCTGCTGCAGGCGGTGGAAGACATTATCAAGAAGCCGGTGCTTTCTTATCTGGATTAAATCCGGACTCATTCATTTCGACATCAAAGTGAATTCATATGGAGGAAGTTACTATGACCCTTAAACAAACGATGATCGTTCTCGATACACTCGACAGCATGTATGCAAGCGGAGCGAAAGTGAAAGAATTGTTCGATGCCTATCCCGGCGTATCGGTGACCGTTTCCAAAGTCAGCGGGGAAAAAGGAAGCACGGATTTCGTCAAAGTCGTGATCCCCGGCACGGACGGCAAAAGCAAAGGCGGCCATGCGCCGACTTTCGGCATTATCGGCCGTCTCGGCGGCATCGGGGCGCGCCCCAGCCGCATAGGCCTCGTATCCGATGCGGACGGAGCGGTTGCGGCTGTCGCCGCAGCATTGAAGCTGGCGGATATGCAGACTAAAGGCGACGCGTTGAAAGGCGATGTGATCGTCACGACTCACATCTGCCCGGACGCGCCGACCCGCCCGCATGAACCGGTCGATTTTATGGATTCGCCGGTCGATATCCTGACGATGAACCGGGAGGAAGTCGTGCCCGAAATGGACGCGATTCTGTCCATCGACACCACGAAGGGCAATCGCGTGATCAATCACAAAGGCATCGCGATTTCGCCGACCGTGAAGGAAGGGTACATCCTCCGCGTCAGCGACGATCTGCTCCGCATTATGGAGATGACGACCGGCCAGCATGCGGTGACGTTCCCGATTACGATGCAGGACATCACGCCGTACGGCAACGATCTGTATCACATCAACTCCATCCTGCAGCCGTGCGTAGCGACGGATGCTCCTGTCGTCGGTGTCGCCGTGACGGCACAATCCGTCGTTCCGGGCTGCGGAACGGGCGCGAGCCATGAGACGGACATCGCGGCAGCGGCGCGCTTCGCCATTGAAGCGGCCAAGGAAACGACGGCCGGGACGTGCGCTTTCTACGATCCGGAAGAATTCGGTCGGATCACGAAGCTGTACGGGTCGATGAAAATTTTGCAGACCAGCGGCAAGTAAGCGGGGAACGGAGCAAGCCCGCCCGCGGGCAGAATGGCGCTCGGAAGCGGCCTGGATATTGCCTTGTTTTCCTAGTTCCGCACAGGGTGTACAGGGCTGCGGTCCGCCGCACTGGACATAGCGCGTCGGAGGCTGGCGGACTAATCGAGAGTCCGCTGTTCGAACCGGCGGGAGTGCGTCAGCCGCGGGTGGGCAGTAAACCGCCGGGGAGTTACTCGACTGCCGGCCGGCAGGCAACGAATGAGGCAGGGGAGTTCCCCTGTCCTTTTTTTTCAGCCGTTTCGGCGGATCTCACATGGGGGTGGAAAGCATGGAAAAACTGGGGATGATTACGATCGGCCAAGCGCCTCGGACAGACGTGGCGCCGATTGTGGAGCGCTGCCTGGAGGGACGCGCCGAAATCGTTCAGGGCGGCGCCTTGGACGGGCTGGACAAAGCGGACATCGAGAGGGAGCTTTTTCCGGAAGAAGGGCAGTACGTGCTGACGTCGCGTCTGGCGACCGGCGAATCCGTCGTGATGTCGCGCGAGAAGCTGCAGCCTTTGCTGCAGAAGCGGATAAGCGATTTCGAGGAGGCCGGAATCTCGCACATTTTGCTGCTGTGCACAGGCGTATTCCCCGGCCTCCGGGCAGAGCGGTCGTACCTGATCGAGCCTGACCATCTTATCCCTCCCGCTGTGAAAGCGATGGCCGGCGGCCGCAGGCTCGGCGTGCTCGTACCGCTGGCGGAGCAGCGCGCAACGCTCGCGCAGAAGTATGAGCCCTACGGCTTGAGCCCGGTTTTTGCCGTCGCATCGCCGTACAAACCGGACGAAGCCGAATTCCGGCGTGCCGCCGAGGAGCTGAAGGAGAAGAGCGACATCATCGTGCTCGATTGTATGGGGTATACGGAGGAAGCGCGGCAGTTTATGGCGGAGGCTTCGGGCAAGCCGGTCATTCTGTCCAATGCCCTGATGGGCAAGCTCGTATCGGAAATGATATAGAAGCAGCCAGGTTGAGACGGGCTGAGGCTGATGCAGGGAAGCAGTTGAACGTCAGCCCCTTTCCGCTACCTTCCCGAATCAGAAAGGATGAAGATAATGAACGAATCACTCATCGAAGTCGGCAAACACGTGCTGCAAAGCTGTCTGGGCCTGCAGCCTAGGGAATCATTCCTTGTCGTCTCGGACGAAGATAAGAGACATCTGGCGGAGCCGCTTTACGAAGCAGGGAAAGCGCTTGGAGCGGAGGCTGTGCTTATGGTCATGAAGGACCGGCACAGACCGGGGGAAGAACCTCCTTCTGCAGTCGCCGCCGCCATGATCACCTCGAATGTGGTCGTCTGCATCACGAAGCAGTCTCTCACGCACACGCAGGCCCGCAAAAATGCCGCTGCCTCCGGAGCAAGGCTGGCTACGATGCCGGGTATTACGGAGGATATGTTCCTCCACGGCGCGATCTCGGCCGATTATGCCGAGGTTAAGCGGCTGACGGAGAAGGTGACGAAGCTTTTAACCGGAGCCCGAGAAGTGCGCATCGAGAAGGGCGGCTATACGCTCACCTTCCCTGTTGAGGGAAGAAAAGGCGTGCCGAGCACAGGCCTGTATCTGAATCCCGGCGAGTCGGGGAATTTGCCGTCCGGGGAAGCGTATATCGCGCCACTGGAAGGAACGGCGGAAGGGCAAATCCTGATCGACGGGTCCATTGCCGGGATCGGCAAGCTAAGCGAGCCCTTACTGCTTACGATCGAGAAGGGCCGTATCGTACAGGCGGAAGGCGCGGCCGGCCCGCAGCTCCTCGGCATGCTCGGCGACAAAGACGGCAGACTTCTCTGCGAATTCGGAGTCGGCACGAACGACAAAGCGAGAATCACCGGCGTCATCCTGGAGGACGAGAAAGTGTACGGAACGATACACGTCGCTTTCGGCAGCAACAACACGTTCGGGGGAACGATCGCGGCCGGCGTCCATATCGACGGTCTGGTTAAGGAGCCGACCGTGTATCTGGACGACAAGCTCATCATGGAGAAGGGGAAACTGGCTTTCCAGGTGTAAGACTCTGTAAGTACCCTCCCTGTACAACCCTGGCCGTCCGCGGTCAATAAATCAAACCGCCAGCCCTGTTATGCTCCGGAGAGCGTGAAGGGGCTGGCGGTTTTTTTGTCATCCATAGGGATCTTTGGAAGCAAGGGGCAGCGAGAGAGTGAATTCCGTTCCTCCATAAAGCTCGCTGAAAACCGAGACCGTGCCGTTCATGGAGCGGATCACTTGATAAGAATACGTAAGGCCCAGGCCGGTGCCCGTATTTTTGGTGGAATAATAGATGGAGCCGAGGCGCCTCAACTGCTCTTTGTTCATCCCGATCCCATTGTCCCGGATATGTACTTTCACGAGCTGCCCATCCGTATGCACACGCAGCGTGACGTTTCCTTTTGGTACGGATGAACAGGCCTCGACGGCATTTTTTACGAAATTGACCAGAAGCTGCTTCATTTCGGCTCCGTTGGCGGTTATCCGCACAGGTTCGGACGGGACATGCAGGGCCAGCGAAACATTGTTCATCGTGGCATAGGGGGTCATGACCTCCACGACAGCCTCAAGCTCGCGGGCGAGATCAATTTCTTCACGCTTTTGCGTTAAAGGCTTGGACATGGACAAATATTCGGACAGAATCGCCTCCGTCCGTTTTACCTCCTCTATGCAGGTATCGATAAAACGGTGCCGTTTTTCCGCGGGCATGGCTTGATCTTGGCGAATCAACTTCAAAAAACCGAGCACGGTTGTGAGCGGGTTGCGTACTTCATGCACGAGGGAAGCGGCGACCTGGCCGACGGCCTCGATTTTCTCGCTCTGCAGGTACCTCAGGTACATGTCCTTATCCGTTGCGGATTTCTCAAACAAGTAGAACAGCAGCAGAACTCCGACCGAATTGTGAACGGGTATGATCAGAATATGGTAAGTCAAATGAGTCAGAATATAATCGGGCCGATCCATATACAGAAAAAGAAGGGGGAAGAAAGAGTAGCAGAGTCCGGCCATAAGGGCGACCAGGTACTTCTGGCTTGTCCTGTGGTAGACATGGCACAGCAAGACCGACAGGGGGAACGTAATGGGCAAAATGACCATAGCCGAATAAATCCCCGGTCCGCCCAAATAAAGACGGTACAGAACAAACTCCAGCATAAGCAGAAAGCCGACGCGAAACCCGCCGAACACAAGCGAGAAAAAAAGAATAACGTAACGGACATCGAACTGGATGCCTTTTTCGACGGTGGAGGCGAATGTCATGGAAAAAAACAGACAGATCATAGAGGTGATCAGAATAAATTTTCTGGAGTAATTGGTGTCTTTGTCCCGGTAATAAAAGCTGTAAAGTACGAAAGGCATAAGGGAAAAAAAGAGCTGAAGTAAAAGGTCCTTGATCTGTGCCATTATCGCTCACCCTCTGGACGTGGTTATATTCATCTGACCCCTACACTATTCGGCATGAAGGGGCAAATTCCTTGGGCTCAAAACGAATATTGCCGGGCAGAGCTGAAGTAATAGCCTAATCCCCCGGAGAACCCTCCGTTTTCAGATTACCTAAATGTGTTATAATCCACGGTATCAGAGAAAGGGGACCCGTTATGTCTGTGAACAACCCGGAAAAAGTGACGCAGCAGAGAGAAGAACGCAGGTCGCAGATTCTTCGTGCGTCCATCGCAATTTTCGCGAAAAAGGGCCTCGCGGCGGCCAAAATATCGGATATTGCGGAAGCGGCGGGCATTTCCCACGGCCATGTATACAACTATTATTCCTCCAAAGAAGAGCTGTTCGTCAGCCTGGTCAAGATGCTTCAGGAAAGATACGGCCGAGTCTGCGAGGAGGCCCGCCGCCGGGAAGGAAACGCGCGCGACAAGCTTCTTTGGCATGCCCGGAAAATCGGGGAGGACGAGAATGCTTTGAACGGCATGCATGTCGTTCTGCATGCGGAGACGATAGCGAGCATCTCCGCGGAGGAAAAGCGGGAAATACCCCGCAGGGCCGTCGAGAACCTTCAGCCGATTATCGCGATCGTGAAGCAGGGGCAGGAAGAGGGGACGTTCCGGGAAGGAAGGCCCGAAGATTTGGCGGTGCTTTATTTCGCTCTGCTCAACGGAGTCAGCGGGGCCCGGCGCCGGGGACTGGATGCCGTAGCGCGCCCGGATGAGGAGCAGCTTGTCGGTTTGCTTTGCAAATAAGCCCGCTGAAATCGGCGGCTTGCCGTCTCCTTTTCAACTTCTGCCCAAAAAAGTATTGACTTCCCAAAAAGGGGCTGATAGAATCATTCCAACAAGCACTGACTGACGAGTCAGTTAGTGTATCGTTTAAACCGACTATTTACATGGGAATATTAGGTTTAATGGTTTTTAGGAGTGAATCGATAACTCTGGTATCCTACCGGTCCACTGGTGGCACCTTGCACGGCCCGCTTAACGCGCGCTGTCGGGTGTCTTTTTTTATAGTCGAAATTTGTGTGCAAAGGGGCACGGCGGATGAAGAAACTTCAAGCATCGTTAGCGGCTGCGGCACTCGTCATAGGCTTGGCCGGACTTACGGGATGCGGTGCCGGACAGGCCGCGACAACCGCCTCCGGGACGGACGCCCCCAAGGGCAACTATACCGTTAATCTCGCGAATAACGGGGGCGGCGGCCTTCTTCTCCTGGCCAAGGAGAAAGGCTGGTTCGAGGAGGAGTTCGCCAAAATCGGCGGGGACGTCAAATGGTCCGAGTTTCCGAGCGGTCCGACTCTTCTGGAGGCGTTGGCCGCGGGGCGCGTCGATTTCTCCTGGCTCGGCGACGGGGCGGCCATATCTGCTCAGGCGAACAATCTGCCGGTCATGACGCTGTCTCTGCTCTCCGAAGGTTTAAAAGGACTCAACATCGTGATCGTCCCGGCGAACAGCACGGCCAAAAGTCTTGCGGATTTGAAAGGAAAAAAGATCGCCATCGCCAAGGGAACCACGCTTCACGTTTTTTTCATCAAAGCGGTTAAGCAGGCGGGGCTGAAAGAATCCGACTTCCAGCTTATCCAGCTCCAGGCGGAAGAGTCTGTCGCCGCTTTCGAATCGGGGGCGGTGGATGCCTGGGTCGGACTGGACCCGTATACGAGCATCCAGATCGCCAAGAACGGCGCGCGCGTCCTGACAAGCGGAGAAGCTTTGAACATTAAAGCGCCCGTCCTTACGATTGGCCGGACCGATTTTATCAAGGAACACCCTGAGGCGGCGGAAGCTTTCCTGAAAGGATTCGAGAAAGCGATCGAGTTTCAGAAGGAACACCGGGATGAGGTCGTGGAGTACATAGCGAACGCCAAGAAGGCGGACCGGGCGACGATCGAGCTGGTGGTCCAAAATACCGAATATGCGAACGTTCCGATTTCAAAAGAGATCTTCGGCATCCAGCAGGCTTCGGCGGACATCCTCCTGGAAGCGGGCTTTATCAAGAAGAAAATCGACGTAACGCAAAACACGGACAGCAAAGCGATTGTAGCCGTGAAACCGGCTAAATAAGGAGAAGGAGGCGAGGAACGTGTCAGCTTTGGGACAATTAAATCCGTCTTCTCCGGCCGCCAAGGGCCTGGAAGAGAGGGAAGCCAGGCAAGCCGCAGCAGGAAGAGCATCCGCCAGGCGCGGAGGCAAACTGAAAATCGTCCTGCTCGGACTCGTGCTGCCGCTGGCGGCGCTTGTCCTCTGGCAGACGGCAAGCGGACTGAAGCTGGTTTCCCCGACGTTATTTCCTTCGCCCCTCAGCATCGCGGAGGAATTTGCGGGAATGCTTCAGTCGGGCGAACTGTTCCATCATCTGAGGGTGAGCGTGCAGCGGGCCGCCTACGGCTTTTTGCTCGGCGGCTCGCTCGGTCTTCTGACCGGTATGCTGGTCGGATTGAGGAAAAGAGCCGAGTATATGCTCGACCCTACTTTACAGATGCTCCGCACCGTTCCGCATCTTGCGATCACGCCGCTTTTTATACTCTGGTTCGGGTTCGACGAGCTGTCCAAAATTTTGCTGATCGCGCTGGGAGCGTTCTTCCCGCTGTATGTCAATACATTCCTGGGAGTCCGCAACGTGGATTCCAAGCTGTTTGATGTCGCCAAAGTGCTGGAGTTCAACCGCTTCCGGCAAATCACGAAGCTGGTGCTCCCCTCGGCGCTGCCGAATGTCCTGCTCGGACTCAGGCTGTCGCTGGGCGTCGCTTGGCTGGGGCTCGTCGTTGCGGAGCTGATGGGATCGAGCGAAGGTATCGGGTACATGATTCAGGATGCGAGACAGTTTTCCAGAACGACCGCCGTGTTTGTGGGCATCCTTATTTTCGCTGTTGTCGGCAAGCTTGTGGATTCCGTCGTGCGGCTGCTGGAAGAGCGGCTGTTGAAATGGCGCGACAATTACAAGGGATAGTCCCGGGTATGGGCAGCCGAGCTGCCGGTCCGGGCTTGCCGCTGACGATATATAACCCATTCCAAAGGAGGAACAAGAACATGAGTGAACAAGTGAAGGTTATCCCGGTTTCAGGAAGAATTGGTGCTATTATTGAAGGAATTTCATTGTCCGGCAGTCTTGACGAAAGTACGGTAGGTTTTATCCGCGAAAAATTGCTCAAGCATAAGGTTATTTTCTTCCGGGATCAGAACCATCTGGATAATGCGGGACAGGAAGAGTTTACAAAGCTGCTCGGCACTCCGATCGCTCATCCGACGATCAAGCCCAAAGACGGCACGGATTACGTGCTGGAGCTGGATTCGACGCACGGTGGACGCGCCAACGTGTGGCACACGGATGTGACGTTTGTCGACGCTTATCCGGCCGCATCTATCCTCCGCGGGATTGTGATTCCCGAAGCGGGCGGGGATACGGTGTGGGCGAATACGGCAGCCGCTTACGAGCTTCTTCCAGCGGAGCTGCGCGAGCTGGCCGACAAGCTGCGGGTGCTGCACACCAATGAATTCGATTATGCGTCCACGGTCAGAACAGTGAACGCCCTGGGCAGCGAAGCGGCACGCAAATACCGGGAGAGCTTCGCCTCCACGGTCTACGAAACGGAGCATCCGCTCGTCCGCGTTCACCCGGAAACGGGAGAGAAGACACTGGTTTTGGGCGGCTTCGCCAAAAAAATCGAAGGCTTCTCCGTCGCCGATTCCCAGAAGCTTATCGCCTTGTTCCAGGAGCAGATCACAAGCCTGGAAAATACCGTGCGCTGGCGCTGGGCCGAGGGCGACGTGGCAATCTGGGATAACCGCGCCACGCAGCATTACGCCGTGAACGATTACGGCGATCAGCACCGGGTCGTCCGCCGGGTCACGATTACCGGCGAAGTTCCGGTCGGCGTGGACGGCCGCAAGAGCGTGACGCGCATCGTCTCGGAGCCTGCGGCTGCGGCGAGCGCGTCGTAAGCGGGCTGCGGCCGCTCGCCCTGCGCAGGGCTGGCCCGAGCGGGAGCCGGAACGCCGACTGGAGTGGAGGCGGAGCCAGGGCGGAGCCGAACGGGGGCCGAGCCGGAGTCGAGTCGGAGCAAGCGAGAGCCGAACGGGAGCGCAGCCGGAGCCGGAGCAAGTCAAGTGAGAGCCGAACGGGAGCGTAACCAGAGCGCAGCCGGAGCTGAGCCAGAGCGGCGCGAATCTGGCGTGCGCCTGACTCGGCCCGCGATTTCAGCGCGGGCCCACGGCAGCAGGCAAGCGCCGTTCCCGCGGAGCTGCCGGGCCCGCCCGCGAATCCCGGGAGCGCAGCCGTATTGCACGGAGAACGGTCCCGTACCTCCCTTGCGCGGCCCTGCCTGTAGCGAAAGAGAGCGTATCCCGACTCGGGATATGCTCTCTTCGTTGTGCGGTCCGGCCCCAACCGAAAAAAGAGCGTGTCCCCGACTGACGGGATACGCTCTTTTTTCGGTGTCTCCGGCCGGGCCTAGCTGAAGGTGTACCGCGCGCTCACGGCCGCATAAACATGCAGCTCACCCGGCTGGATGGGCGTTGCCGGACTTGCGGCCAGCACCGAGGCCTTGTACGGCACGGGCTCGTTCTGGCGGCTGAGCTCCTGGACGGACTCCGGAACCGCCGCCAGGGTGACTCCGAGGGACGCCGCTATCGTCAGCGCCTTCTCCTGCGCGTTCCGGACGGCGAGCGCCAGCGCTTCCTTGCTGTATTTCTGCGGCTGGGACGTACGGAAAGAAATTCCCGAAACGGAGTTGGCCCCTTTGGAGACGGCGGTATCGACTATCGTTCCGGTTTCTCCGACCCGTTCCGTCGTAATTTTCAGCAGATGAGTGACCCGGTAACCGCGAAAAATTTGTTTGCCGTCCTGGAAGTCGTACTGGGGATCGATCCGGAATTCATCCGTCTGGATGTTGTCCCGGGGAATTCCGAGCTGCAGCAGGGAGTCGATCACGGCCGAGATGATCCGGGCGTTCTCGGCCTGCAGGGGCGCGAGGGTTTCTCCCTCCGTGACGGCTCCCAGCACGATCACGGCCCGATCGGGTACGACCGAGACGATTCCGTCGCCTGTAACTTCAATGGAAGCGGGTTTGCCTGCCCGGTATCCGGGCGATGGAGGAAGCGGCGGCGGGGGTGCAAAACCGTACATAGCCGGTCTCCTTTCTGGTTGCAGAGATGTTATTTCTTAGTATATGGAATCCGGCACTCTCGCATGCCGGCAGCGAAAATTGATACGCCGGTCCACGGAAGGGCGGCGGCCGTTTTTATTATAATAAAACTCTCCTTACGGTGCTTTGCCGGCGATTGGCTACAATGGAAATAGGAGAAATCGTCTACAAGAGGAGGGGATAAGCATGATCCGGGATATTCATGCGATGTTTTTGGTGACCGGCATTATGGCAAGCGGCAAATCGACGGTCGCGCAGCTGCTGGCGGAGCGCTTCGAGAAATCGGTTCATCTCCGGGGAGATCATTTCCGTAAAATGATCGTCAACGACCGCAAGGAAGTCCGTCCGGATGCGGAAGCGGACCAGCTGGAGCAGCTTCTGCTGCGGTACAGGCTGACGGCTCAAGCCGCGGACACCTATTATTCCGCCGGATTTACCGTCATCATGCAGGATGTCGTCGTAGGCCGGGTGCTGAACGACTTTATCACGCTGCTGGAGGACCGGCCCTTGTACGTGATCGTGCTGTGCCCCGGCGAGGAGGAAGTCGCGCGCAGAGAAGCGGCCCGGTCCAAGAAAGGATACGGCATATGGACCGTATCCGCACTGAACGGCGTGCTGCACACGGAAACCCCGCGGGTCGGCCTGTGGCTGGACTCGACCGGCCTGACGCCGGAAGAAACCGTGGATGCGATTCTAGAGCGCGTATGGGAGGAAGGAGTTGTCCGGACCCCGGATATCCGGGACTAGGAACCGTCCGGACCTGCCGCGTGTACTTCTTTTCAGATGGCGATGTTAGGAAACTCTATTGAACTTTCAATAAAGAGAGCAGTCCTGGATGCCAGGAGCGCGTTGCAGTCCTGCAGGGCGAGCGAACCCCACACGATTTTTGAATAAGAAGAGGAGGTGCCTATATGTCCAATCGTTCAAATGAGGAATTGTTAGCCGGCGGCAACGTCTCGAAAGTATACCGGTCCGGTCATACAGTCAGAAGGGAATTAAAGCCGAACAGCCAAAGAATTCATGCGCTGCTAAACCATCTTGCCGACAAAGGGTACGATTATGCCCCGAAATACCTTGGTATCGATGAAAAAGGAAGAGAAATTTTAACCTTTATCGAAGGGGAGGCCGGTAATTATCCTTTAAAAAAATACATGCGGTCCGATGATGTCTTACGGGAAATGGCGAAAATGCTCCGTCTTTATCATGATGCCGTAAGCGACTTTTCATTTGATGACAGTTGGCAGCCATTAGACGGTACTCCACAACCTTCGGAGGTAATATGCCACAACGATTTTGCCGTATACAACATGATTTTTCAGCACGAGAAACCAATAGGTATTATTGATTTTGATGCAGCCGGACCCGGTCCGCGGCTTTGGGACATAGCCTATACTCTTTACACTTGTGTGCCGTTAAGCAGATTGTATCTTACCGAAACAGGCGAAATCGTTTATTACGATTCATTTCAAGATGCTTCCCGTATTAAAAACAGAGTGAAATTGTTTTTTGATTCTTACGGTGAAGGCTTTGCGGGAAATTATATAGAAATGGTCCTGCTGCGGTTGGAAGGATTATGTAAAACGATAACGAGAAGAGCGAGTGAAGGTGACCTTGCTTTTCAAAAGATGATAGATGCGGGTCATCTTGAACATTATCAAAATGATATTACATTCATCTCCGAACATAAGAATGACTGGACTTAAATCTTTCTTTCGTGGTCGTCACGCGCAAGCGCAGCGGACTCCGGTTGGGTACCCGGCTGCTCGAATGGGCGGAAGGCTATACCAGGCGGGCGGGCAAAACGTATGTCCGGCTGGACTGCATGTCGGAGAACTCCGAGCTCAACGCGTATTACCGGAACGCCGGCTTCGTTTATCTGGAAGCCGTGACGGGAGACGGATAGAGCGCCAACCTGTATGAGAAAAAGCTGTAAGACGGCTGCGGCATGCAGCTTTTTTTGTGCAGCCCGTTTATCGTGAGCGGGGTCCGCGAAGTAACGGTCGAACAGCCGGAACCGCACGCAGCCGGGTATGCGGGTTCCAGGACTTCCTAATCCCTTTACCGTTCAGCTTCCCCAAAAAAACAACAAAAAATGGTTGATAACGTTCCGCTTTAGTGGTACAGTATTAAAAACTTAGTATTCCGCTTTGAATTGTCGAGTATCGACCGGACAGCCGGAGAAGTCGCTTCTAGTGACCTCTCTGGCTTTTTGCGTTGTTACGCGCAGTTCCACACCTAGAAGAAAAAGGAGTGTCAGAATAATGGGAAGCTCACCCTCCATCGTCATCCGGGATGCGGCAGAAGCGGATCGCGAGGCGGTCCGCGCGGTGATGCTTGAAGCTTATCTGCAGTATGCCGACGTCATGTCCGCACAAAGATGGCAGCAGTACCGCGAAGATATCGGAGCTGCCGCCGACAAAGGCAATCCCGTCGCACGGCTCGTGGCCGAGGCGGAAGGAGAAATCGTCGGCACCGTCCAGCTTTTCGTCTCCTCGGAGGCGGCCTACGGCAGGCCGGAGCTGGAAATCCATACGCCGATTATCCGCTATTTGTCCGTCTCGCCGGGAGCGCGTGGCAGGGGCGTTGCGACGGAACTCATTAAAGAAAGCGCGAGGCGCTCCCTGGAGCTCGGGTCCTCTACGCTTCATCTTCATACGTCCGATATGATGGCTTCCGCCGTGAGCCTGTATGAGCGGCTGGGGTTCCAGCGCGCGTATGACAAAGAGTTCCATAACGGCGAGGTACTTGTGAAAAGCTACCGGCTCGAGCTGCACGAATCCGCCTTTTTTACAGCCTCATAGAGGATTTTTTTACATAGGGGCCGCAGGCAAGGCGGGCAGCAAAGGGAAAGCATGGCAGGGAATCTGACCGGACATGGTTACAAAGCACGACAATACAGGCCGACCTTCAGCCGCAAGAAATATACACCGCATGGTTCGCACTTCAATCAGGGCTGGACGATCATCATACATTCTCAACTATCCATAATGAAGCGGGGGAGCAAGTCTAATGAAGAAACAGGTAAACAAATGGTTGGCGGGAGCGGGAATTTTAGTACTGGCGGCAGCGTCTGCGGGCTGCGGCAAAGCCGTAGAAACGGGCGGAGGGGCGGCCTCGGCGGTCACGGACAAACCGGGAGAAAGTCCGGCGGGCCAGGCCAAGAAGGTCATCGTCGGCACGGGGACCAAGTTCCCGCAGGTGTGCTTTATCGACCAGAACGGGAAGCTGACGGGGTTTGATGTAGAGTTGATTAAAGAGCTCGACAAGCGGATACCGGAATACGAGTTCGAATTCAAAACGATGGAGTTTCAGAGTCTGCTGCTAAGCCTGGAAACGAATAAGATCGACTTGATCGCCCATCAAATGGAAAAAAATCCGGAGCGCGAGCAGAAATATTTGTTCAATAAAGAGCCGTACAGCATTTTCCTGAACAAAGTCGCCGTCGAGATCAACAACGATACCATCAAAACCATCGACGATCTGAAAGGAAAAAAAGTCCGCACCGGAGCGACAAGCAACGAAGCGTATATCCTCCAGGAGTACAACAAGAAGAACAACAATGCCATCGAGATCGTGTACGACAACGCCACGGCCAACGATCTGGTGGACAAAATCCGCAAAGGGCGTATCGACGCCACCGTAACGTCGGATTTCGCCCTCCGCAACTATACGGACAAAGACGGCAAGGTCGCGCTGAAAACGGTCGGCGAACCTTTGACAGAATCGGATGTGCTGTATGTATTCCGCAAAACGGACGGAAAGCTGGCGGACCGGATCGACCAGGCCATTAAGGAAGTGAAGGCGGACGGAACGTTGTCCAAGCTGAGCGTTCAGTGGCTCGGCCAGGATTTCTCGCACGTGGGCAAGCAGAAGAAATAAGAACCCGAAGGTTCGTACGAGAGAGGTGGTACCATGGGCAGAAGATTCGAGGCGGACTATATTTTCTTCTTTATTCCGAAGCTGCTTTCCTATCTGCACATCACGCTGCTGATCGTGGGAAGCTCCACCCTGCTGGGGCTGATCATCGGGTTTCTTATCGCTTTGCCCCGGCTGTATAACGTGCCCGTGCTGAGGCGGATCAGTCAAATCTACGTGTCCTTCTTCCGGGGGACACCGATTCTCATCCAGTTGTTCCTGATCTATTACGGGCTGCCGGAGCTGCTGAAAATCGTCCAGGTGGACGTGTCCAAAACGCCGGTGCTCCTGTTCGTTATTCTCACCTATTCGCTGCATACCGGCGCCTATGTCTCCGAGATGATCCGGTCGGCGGTGGCGGCCGTTGACCGGGGGCAGGTGGAGGCGGCTTACGCGGTCGGCATGAACGGGTACGAGGCATTCACCCGCATCGTGATGCCGCAGGCGCTGGGGATCGCGCTGCCCGTTTTCGGCAACCTGGTCATCGGCAACCTGAAAGACTCCTCGCTCGCCTTTACGCTCGGCGTTATGGAAATGACGGGCAAATCCGAGACGCTGGGCACGGCGACGCAGCATTTTATCGAAATTTATATCGCGCTGTCGCTTATTTATTTCGTCGTCAGCTTTATTTTGCAGAAAGGTTTCGATGCCGCCGAGAAAAGACTGCTGCGCCACAGCAGGCCGCTTGCGGACACGGCCGGCAAAACGGCTGCGCGCCTGAACATCTTCAGACGGCTCCAGCCGGGAATCAAAAAGGAGGCGCCGGGTTATGAACCTTGATCCTTCCTTCATCGGGACGGCTTTTCTGAGCCTGCTGTCGGCTCTGCCGGTTACCCTGTACATCACGGCTGTCTCCGTTCTGGGAGGGCTGCTGATCGGTACAGGCATCGCGCTGGTGCGCATTTACCGGGTGCCGGTTCTGCATCCGGCGGCGGTGGCGTATGTGACCTTTATCCGGGGAACGCCGATGCTGATGCACTTGTTCCTCGTTTATTTCGGACTTCCGGCCATGCTGGATACGCTCGCGGACCGTTACGGTTGGTCCTTTAACTCGGGTTCCATCCCGCTCGTCGCTTTCGTGATCATCGCTTTCTCCATCACGGCGGGAGCTTATATGTCCGAAGTGGTCCGGGCGGGCATCGGGGCGGTGGACCGGGGGCAGATCGAAGCGGCTTACGCCGTCGGACTGACGACTCCGCAGGCACTGCGGCGCATCGTGTTTCCTCAGGCTTTTGCGGTCAGCCTGCCCAATTTGACGAACTCCGTCATTTCTATGCTTCATGCGACTACGCTCGCTTTTACTATCTCGGTAGTGGAAATTAACGCCCAGGCCAACATCGTGGCGTCTACGAACTGGAAGTTTTTCGAAGCCTATATAGCGGCCGCCCTCCTATTCTGGGGGATTACGGTACTTGTGGAAAAGGCATCGTCCGCTCTGGAGAAGCGGTTTACTCTTTACAATCGGGGTGGAGTGGCATGATCAAACTGACCGGTATTTCAAAATCGTTCGGGAAGCAGGAAGTGCTGAAAGGCATCGACCTGACCGTGCATAAAGGTGAAGTCGTCGTTATCCTGGGGCCGAGCGGATCGGGCAAAACGACGCTGCTGCGGTGCATCAATTTTCTGGAAAAGCCGAACGCCGGCGAGGTGACGATCGGGGATTTTACCGTCGACTGCAAGCGCTCGGGACGCAAAGATATTCATACGCTGCGCAAAAAAACGGCCATGGTGTTCCAGCAGTACAATCTATTCAAACATAAGACCGTTCTGGAAAATGTGATGGAAGGACTGGTCGTCGCGCAGAAGCTTCCGAAAGACGAGGCGCGCGCGCGAAGCGCGGAAGTGCTGCTGAAAGTCGGATTGTCCGGCAAGCTGGACGCCTATCCGAGCCAGTTGTCCGGCGGTCAGCAGCAGCGCGTCGGAATCGCACGGGCACTGGCGCTGAATCCGGAAGTGATCCTGTTCGACGAACCGACGTCCGCCTTGGACCCCGAGCTCGTCGGAGAAGTGCTTTCGGTCATCCGTAAGATCGCCAAAGAGGGCATTACGATGATTGTCGTGACGCATGAAATGGGGTTCGCCAGAGAGGTAGCCAATCATGTCGTCTTTATGGACGGCGGAGTGATCGTCGAGGAAGGCCCGCCGGGCGAGTTGTTTAACGCGCCCAAGGAAGAGCGGACCCGGCAGTTTCTGAAGCGGATCACGCCCGAACTGAGCTATTCCATTTAAAACGCGGAGCCGGAAAAGACGGACCCGCAAAAACGTAACTGCAAAAACCGTAACTACAGCAACGTAACCGCAAAGACACAACTGCAAAAACGCAACAGCAAAAACGAAACTGCAAAAACGAAACTGCAACAACTGTAACTGCAGCAACGTAACAGCAAAGACGCAACTGCAAAAACGGTTCTGTCTGTACGGCCGGAGCCCGTTTTTTTACAAGGAGGAAACCAAGACATGGCCATTAAACTGAGTATTCTGGACCAGACCCCTATCTACGAAGGCGACACCGGGACGGAGGCTTTCAAGCGGACCGTTGCTCTGGCCCGGCGGGCGGAGGAGCTCGGCTACCACCGCTTCTGGGTGGCGGAGCATCACGATTCCGCGCACGTCGCCGGATCTTCGCCGGAGGTGCTGATCTCCCATCTGCTGGCCAAAACCGAACGCATCCGGCTCGGATCGGGAGGCGTCATGCTTCAGCATTACAGCCCTTACAAAGTCGCGGAAAACTTTAACGTGCTGACAGCGCTCGGACCCGGAAGGATCGATCTGGGGATCGGCCGCGCTCCGGGCGGCCTGCCGAGATCGACGCAGGCACTGCAGAAAAACGTCGTGGATGCCGATTCTCTGACGGACAAAATCGTCGAGCTGCGCAAATTTCTTCACGACCGGCTGGAAGCAGATCACCCGCTGGCCGGTCTCCGTGCGAATCCGGTACCGGAGCGGCCCGCGGATCTTTACGTACTCGGAGCGAGCACGGGAAGCGCCCGGATTGCGGCGGAACTGGGTCTGCCTTACGTGTTCTCGCTGTTTATCAACGGAGATCCGCAGACGGCCGTGGAAGCCATCGGGACGTACCGGAGCGAGTTCAATTGCGCGGACGGCGCCGAACCGGCAGCCATACTCGCTTTGTCCGTCATCGTAGCCGGAAGCGAGGAAGAAGCGGAGGAGCTGGCCGGGGACCATAAGCTGGTCAAAATCCATCTGGAGAGCGGCCGGACGATTACGGTCAGCACCTTGGAGCATGCGGAGGAATTCGGCAAACAGAGCAGCGAGAACTTCACGATTGAGGTAAAGGAGCCTACGGTGACGAAGGGGACGATCGAAAACGTGAAGAAAGAGCTGCTGGAGCTGCAGCGGGCAACCGGCGTGGACGAATTCATCGTTTTGACCGCGGTCAAAGATTTTGCGAAGCGGGTAAGGTCGTTCGAGCTGCTGATCGAAGCGCTGTCGGGTGCGGACACGTCAGCGGACACGGCAGCGGCCGAACAGCCCGTATCGGTAGAGGCTTAAGATCGCGACGATTGGTGGGCGGCAATCTCCCGCATCATGCTTCTTCAGCAATCTTAAGCAGTCTCAGTCGAGAGGAGGACGAAAGCCATGACAAGCGAAACGCTGGCACAACAAGAGCAGTTGGAAGAACTCGCCGCAAGACTCGTTGCGGTCCGGCGCCATCTGCATGAGAATCCGGAGCTGTCTCACGAAGAATTCGAAACGACGGCTTTTATTAAAGCCTGGCTGGAGGAGGCCGGCATCCGCATCGCCCCGTATTCCCTGCGGACCGGGCTGATTGCGGAGGTGGGGGGGCTGCGTCCGGGACCCGTGGTCGCCATCCGCGCGGACATTGACGCGCTGCCGATCCGGGAAGAGACCGGCCTTCCGTACGCATCCAAAATTCCGGGGAAAATGCACGCCTGCGGCCACGATTTTCACACGGCGGCCGTTCTCGGAGCGGCTTATCTGCTCAAGCAAAGGGAAGAGGAGCTGCCGGGAACGGTCCGCTTCCTGTTCCAGCCAGCCGAGGAGAAAGCGAGCGGCGCCCTCAAAGTAATCGGCAGCGGAGCGCTGGAGAACGTGCGGGCCGTATTCGGGCTGCACAACAAACCCGATCTGCCGGTAGGTACGCTCGGCATTAAAGAAGGCCCGCTGATGGCGGCCGCGGACGGCTTCATCGCCGAGATAGAGGGCCGGGGCTCGCATGCGGCCCTGCCTGAAGCCGGCAGCGATCCTATCGTGGCATCCGCGCAGATCGTTTCGGCTGTCCAGTCCATCGTCAGCCGCAATATCAGCTCGCTGGACAGCGCCGTAATCAGCGTGACGAAGCTGCACAGCGGAACCGCCTGGAACGTCATTCCGGAGAAAGCGCTGCTGGAGGGCACGATCCGCACTTTCGACGAAGGCGTCCGGAGCCGTGTACTGGCGCGCTTCCGCGAGGTCGTCGAGGGAGTGGCGGCCGCCAGCGGGACGAAAGCGTCGCTCCGCTGGATCCAGGGGCCGCCTCCGGTGAACAATTCCGCCGAACTGGCCGCGCTCGCGAGAAGCACGGCCGAGACTCTCGGCTACAACGCGATTACGCCGATTCCCTCTCCGGCAGGCGAAGACTTCGCCTTCTATCAGCGGGAAGTCCCCGGGCTTTTCGTCTTCGTCGGGACGGACGGACCGCAGGAGTGGCATCACCCGGCGTTCGACCTGGATGAAGCGGCGCTTCCGGTGAGCGCGCAATTTTTCTCGGAGCTTGCCCGCCGGGCACTCTTGGAACTCTCCGGACGGCCCGCAAGCGGGGCAGACGGATGAACGGCGGGATGACGTATGACGTCATCGTGGTCGGAGCGGGCTCGATGGGCATGAGCGCGGGCTACCACTTGGCGAAGCAGGGGGCGCGGACGCTGCTCATCGATGCCTTCAACCCGCCGCACGGGGAAGGCAGCCATCACGGAGAGCCCCGGCTCATTCGCCATGCTTACAGCGGAGGTTCCGCTTATATCACGATGGCGCTGCGCGCCCAGGAGCTCTGGGAGGAGCTCCAGGCGGAGACCGGCACGGAGCTGGTGGTTCCGTCCGGCGTGATCAACATCGCGGGTGCGGATGCGTTCCGCACCCGGGCCGAAGACGCCCGGAAACTGGGCGTCCGCGTCGAGCTGCTGGACGCGGGCGAGATCGGAAGCCGCTGGCCGGGCTTCGAGCTGCCGGAGCATTTCGCCGGGATGTATGAGCCCGGCGCCGGCTACCTCTTCAGCGAGAAGTGCGTCGCCGCCTACCGGCGGCTGGCCGAAGAGGCGGGGGCCCGACTGCTGACGGATACGCCCGTGCGCCAGCTGAACGCCCGCGAAGGCGGTGTCGCCGTCCATACGGACCAGGGCGTGTACCACGCGCAGCAGGCGATCCTCGCAACCGGCGCCTGGTTCCGGACGCTGGAGCCGTTCGTGAAGCTGCCCGTCCGGGCGGTCCGCAAAGCGGTAGGCTGGTTTCAGCCGAAACAGCCTCTGTTCGATGCGGGCCGCTTCCCGGGCTTCACTATCGGCACCGGGGAGGGAGGCTACTACGGATTTCCGGACATCGGCGGCGCGGGGGTCAAGATCGGAAGACACGACACCGGCGTGGAATGGACAGCGGGAGAGGCGCTGGAGCCTTTCGGCCGTTACGAAGAGGACGAAGGGGATCTGCGCCGGGCGCTGGAAGCTTATATGCCCCAGGCGGCAGGCCGATTGAACCGGGGAGCCGTCTGCAAATACGAGCTTTCTCCCGACGAGCAGTTTATTATCGACCGTCATCCGGCCCATCCGTCTGTTCTTCTGGCGGGAGGGTTTTCCGGTCACGGCTTCAAATTTTCCAGTGTCGTGGGGGAGATTCTCGCCGATCTGACGCTGTACGGACGGACGCCGTTCGATATCCGGCCGTTTACTTTGACGCGTTTTACACAAGGGGCCCCAGGTCCTCAGATGACTACATAAGGAGGAAGGGAAAATGAGCGGTTCCGGCATTTTAAACGTCGATATCCAACTTTATTTATCGGTTTACAATCAATTGAAACTGGCGGTCGATAAACTGGACGAAGAGCAGCTTAAGCGGAAAGAAGCACCCGGAAAATGGAGCATTACGGAGGTGCTGGCGCATCTGGCCGACCACAATATCGTGGTCTCGTTCCGCATCCGCGAAATTTTGGCGGGCTCGGATAAGATCCTGCCGGGATTCGCGCAGGACCCGTGGGTGGAAGGACAGCGGGCGAACGAAAGCAGCGCTTCCGATATTTTAGACGCTTATGCGGCACTGCTGCATTACAACGCGGTTTTGTTCCGGCGGTTGACGGAGAAGGACTGGGAGAAAACCGGTGTTAATTTCAAAGGGGAGACCGTCACCCTGGCGTCTGTTGTGAATGCTTTTACGGCGCACGTGCAAATCCATCTGGCGCAAATCGAGCGGATCAAATCGGCCATAGCGGCGGTGTAACAAAAGCGGAAGGGGAGGAAGGATCATGAGTAAAAAAAGACAGTTAAAGCTGGGCGCGCTTCTGCACGGTGTCGGCGGAAATCCGGCCATGTGGAGACACCCGGATGCGCAGCCGGACGCGAGCGTGAATTTCGAGCTGTACAAAAAATGGGTGCGGAAGGCGGAAGCGGGCAAGTTGGATCTGATTTTCATCGCCGACGGCTTGTATATCAACGAGAAGTCGATCCCGCATTTCCTGAACCGCTTCGAACCGATTACGGTTCTGAGCGCATTGGCGGCCGTGAGCAAGCATATCGGCCTCGTCGGCACGTTGTCGACCTCATATAGCGAACCGTTTACGGTGGCCCGGCAGTTCGCTTCCCTGGACGCCATCAGCGGAGGGCGCGCGGGATGGAACGTCGTCACTTCTCCGCTCGAAGGTTCCGCGTTAAACTACGGCAAGCCGCATCCCGAGCACGATCTGCGCTACAAAATCGCGGAAGAATACCTGGAAGTGACGAAAGGGCTTTGGGACTCCTGGGAAGACGACGCATTCGTCCGGGATAAGGAGTCCGGCGTGTTTTTCGATCCCGAGAAGCTGCACACCTTGGATCACCGGGGAGAATTTTTCTCCGTCCGGGGACCGCTGAACATTGCCCGTTCCAGACAGGGGCAGCCGGTTATTTTCCAGGCGGGAGCCTCCGAAGTGGGCAAAAACTATGCGGCTAAAGTGGCGGACGCCATTTTCGCCGGGCAGGAAAGCCTGGAGGACGCCGTCCGTTTCTACAAGGAAGTGAAGGAAAGGGCCGCATCGCACGGGCGCTCGCCGGACGAAGTGCTTATTTTCCCGGGTATCGGGCCGATTATCGGATCGACTGAGGAGGAAGCGGAACGCAAATATCAGGAGGTTGCGGATCTCGTGACGATCGAGACGGCGCTCGATTATTTGGGCCGGTTCTTCGAGCATCACGATTTCTCGCGGTATCCGCTGGATGAGCCGTTCCCGGATCTCGGCGATCTTGGCAAGAACAGCTTCCAGAGCGGGACGGACAAAATCAAGCAGGAAGCGAAAGAGAAAAACCTTACGCTTCGTCAGGTAGCTCTGCAGGCCGCTACGCCCAAAGGCCGCTTCGTCGGAACGCCGGAGAAGGTTGCGGATCTCATCCAGGAGTATTTCGAAGCGGGCGCCGTGGACGGCTTTATGCTTTCCGCCGCCGTACCGAACGGCCTGGAGGATTTCGTGGATCATGTGGTGCCGATCCTGCAGGAGCGCGGAATTTTCCGCACGGAGTACGAAAGCGATACGCTCCGGGGCAACCTCGGGCTGCCGGTACCGGCCAACCGGTATACGAAACAGCCGGAGACGGTGTAAGCCTGATTAATAGAGTTTGGCTGTATTGCTGCGCTATTGCGTAGAGCATGCGTGTGAGATCCGTGCCGCGGGCGGGGAGTCCGCTCGTCAGGCGATCGTAACCTGACCCGTTCTGAAGGGATTCTATAGGGCGGGCGGGGCTAGGTAGGGAACTGCAGTTCAATCCATGGGAACGGGAGTGAGCGTTATGAGCCAGTTAAACGATTATTTGGCCGCCAAAAAGAAGTCTCTGGAGGAGCGCGAAGAGGAGCGCAAACGAGTCGCGAATCAGCCTTCGGACGTGCTGAAGGCGAAGGTAAGAGCCAAGGACCGGAGCGGCGTAAGGGAAATCCGTATCCGGAATTTCCAGATTCTTAGCGACAGCCTGCCGGATTTTGCCGGATTCGACCTCGGACCGAATTCGGCGGAGATTCAGCTCGGCGTTCTCGGAAGCTGCCTGACGCATATCACGCTGATTCAGGCCGCCCTGCGCGGAGTTCCGCTGGAATCTCTGGAGGTGGAAGTTGAAGGCGAGCTTCACAAGTTCGCCGGAAAAGACGGTTACGAGGAGATCCCCTTCTGGCCTCACAACATCCGCTACACCATGCATATCGAATCGGCCGCTTCCAAGGAAGAAATCGCCGAGCTTCACCGGGGAGTCGAGGAAGTCTGTCCCATCCTGAATCTGCTGCAGAGACCGCAGGAAATAACGGGCAAGGTTCTGCATTCTTCCGGCAGCGGCGAGGCGGGAGAAGTGACGATCGGAAGCTGACATCACGATCCGGGAGGAGGCATCTCTCATGTCTGCAAGAGACCGGGAAGAGGTTGAGGGTGCCGGACACAGCCACGCAATGGCGGGCAGCGTACTGGAGCTGATCGGGGATACTCCGGTCGTCCGTATCCGGCGGATGTTGAGTGAGAACGACGCCGATCTTTACGTCAAGCTGGAATCGTTCAACCCCGGCGGAAGCGTAAAAGACCGGGCGGCCCGGCACATGATCGAACAGGCCGAACGGGACGGCAGGCTGCTCCCCGGCGGAACGATCATCGAAGTGACCAGCGGTAACACGGGCATCGGCATGGCGATGGTGGCGGCCGTCAAAGGCTACAAGCTTATCGTGGTCATGTCCGATAACATGTCGGCGGAGCGGGCGGGAATTCTGCAGGCGTATGGGGCGGAAGTCGTCCTCTACCCGGCGGAAGAAAAGATCGAGGGCGGCCTCCGCAGGGCCAGGGAGCTGGAAAGCCGGATTCCCGGCAGCTTCGTTCCCGTCCAGTTCGAGAATGCCGGCAATGCCGACGTTCACCGGTTTACGACCGCTTCGGAAATATGGGAGCAGATGCAGGGAAGGCTGGACGCATTCGTCTCTGCCTCGGGCACCGGAGGCACGATAACGGGCACGGGGGAGGCGCTTAAATCCAGATTGCCGGATTTGCCCATTTATGTCGTCGAATCGCGCTGTTCGCCTCTACTCTCCGGCGGAGAGCCCGGGATTCACCGTATCCCGGGAATCAGTCCCAGCTTTATTCCGCCGGTCCTCAATACGCAGCTTTACGACGAGGTGCTGCAGATCGGGGACGAGGACGCGCATGAGACGGCCAGAGAGCTTGCCCGCCGGGAAGGGCTTCTTCTCGGCCCTTCCTCGGGAGCGGCCGTATGGGCGGGGATTAAGATCGCTGAAAGGCTCGGGAGAGGGAAGAAGGTGCTTTGCATCGCTCCCGATACGGGGGAGCGATATTTAAGCACGGGGCTTTACGATGGATGACCCGCGCTTCCGTTTTACCGTTAGCTGGTCTCCGCATCGACGGGAAGCGGGGGCTTGAACGCAGCGAATGTCACCACGACCGGGCGAGGCGCAGAGAAGCAAACACGCTCCAACGTGACAGCGAACCGCTTAGGTGCCGAAGCGACGGTCATTCACGCAGCGAAGCGCGTACGCATTAAAGCCGGCATCAAGAGCGTAGCAAGCAGCATACGCCCCGCGAGCATTAAGAGCATTGCAAGCAGCATAAGCACCGCGAGCATCAAGAACATACAGCAAGCGCGCACGCATCCAAGCGAGTATACAAGATCGCGTCGAGCCCACACTGAAAAGGAGCCCGGATTATAAGGGCTCCTTTTCGGTGTGCCGTTTGCGGCTGCGTATATGTGCCGCAAGGTGCGGCTGACGGCGCCTTCCTGCCGCTCGCGAGTGCCCGCCTATGGGCGGGATACTTCCGCCCGGGCATAGCGGTTCTTCGGCACGCGAAGACCGAGGTGCTCTCTGAGCGTATCGCCCTCATACTCCGTGCGAAACAGCCCTCGCTGCTGAAGAAGCGGCACGACTTCCTCCACGAAATCGTGAAGTCCGTCCGGCAGCAGCGGGGCCATGAGCATAAAGCCGTCGGCTGCGCGCTCCGTAAACCACTCTTCGAGCGTATCCGCAATTTTCTGCGGGGTTCCGACCCAGTCTTCCCGGCTGAAAGAGCCCGTAAGAAGCGAGTAGACTTCACGGAGAGTCGGATTCTCCCGGGTGATGACGGGCTGGTGCTTCCGGTAATCGGATTTGTCCGGCTGGATGCGGTCCAGACCCGCATCGGCGGCACGCGATTCCAGCGTCAAGCCCGCGAAATCGACACCGGGGAAATAGTCTTGCAGGAAGCTGAAGCCCGTTTCCTCGGAAATATACGATTCGAGCTGCCTGTATTTCTCGTCGGCTTCTTCCTGGGTTGAACCGATCACCGGAAAAATCCCCTGCAAAATGACGACCTCGTCGGGTGACCGGCCGAAAGAGGCGACTTTGCTTTTGAACGTGTCATAAAATTCCCGGGCTTCCCGCTTGCTGTACTTGATGGAGAAAATCACTTCCGCCCGCTTGGCGGCAAACTGCTGGCCGGATTCGGAGGTCCCTGCCTGCACCAGCACCGGATACCCCTGGGGGGAACGCGCGATATTCAGCGGCCCCTCGACAGAGAAAAATTCGCCTTGATGGTTAAGGCGGTGCATTTTATCCGAATGGAAGAAAACGCCGCTTTCCTTGTCCTGAACGAAGGCATCGTCCTCCCACGAATCCCAGAGCCCCGTCACGACCTCGACGAATTCCTCCGCTCTTTTGTAACGGAAGCCGTGCTCCAGATGATCCTGCGCTCCGAAGTTCCGGGCCGTGCTGCCGGACAGATCGCGTGTCGTCACGATATTCCAGCCGGCCCGGCCTTTGCTGATCTGATCGACGGATAGCAGTGAACGTGCCAGATTGAACGGTTCGATGTAGGACGTGGAGGCGGTAGCGACAACGCCGATTTTGGATGTGGCGCCCGCAAGCGCCGTAATGAGGGTAACCGGTTCGAAACGGTTCAGGATATTCGGATGGGAATCCTCGTTGATGGCGAGACTGTCCGCAATAAAAGCGATATCGAACTTGCCGCGTTCGGCCGTTTGGGCGAGCGCTTTGTAATAATCGATGGAGATGCTTGCGCTTCGCTGCGCGTTCGGATGTTTCCACGAGGCGACATGCATTCCGGTGCCCACGAGGTAGGCGGATAGCTTGATTTGTCTGTTGGCTGTCAAGGGGGTTCCTCCTTATAACCTAGTTATTTCATAGGAATAATATGTTAAACATTATCATCAAGCGTCGGAGGCCGTCAATCCTCGTTTTTTATTCTCAAAAGCGGTTGACAAGAGGGGAAAGCTGAGATAAATTAAACAAAAGACATTGGTTTAGTCGGAAATAACTTCATAAGTCGTTAGTTGACCAGATAGCTGGAAACTAAGCTCTTTACCGGACGGCCGGTAAGATGGGCTTGGTTTTTTTTATTGAAAAAATTTCCGGGCAGGTGTAAGCACATGATTCTCGTAGAAAATCTGACCAAGTCGTACAAAAGCGCCAGCGGACCCGTAACGGCCCTGGAAAACATCAATTTGCGCATACAAAAGGGGGATATTTTCGGCATCATCGGATTTAGCGGGGCGGGGAAATCCACATTAATCCGCTGCCTCAACCGGCTGGAGGAGCCCGATTCGGGCACGGTGGAAATCGAGGGGCTGCGCATCACCGACCTGGGCGAGAAGGAACTGCGGATGGCCCGCCGTAAAATCGGCATGATTTTTCAACAGTTTAATCTGCTCGATTCCAAAACCGTGTTCCAGAACGTGGCGTTCCCTCTTAAAGTGGCGGGCATTCCCAAACCGCTTCTGGCCGAGAGAGTGAGAGAGATTCTGGATCTGGTGCAGCTGGGGGACAAAGAGAACGTCTACCCGTCCCAGCTCAGCGGAGGCCAGAAGCAGCGGGTCGGCATTGCCCGGGCGCTTGTGAACGAACCCGATGTGCTGCTGAGCGATGAAGCCACTTCGGCGCTCGACCCGCAAACGACGTATTCCACGCTGGAGCTGCTCAAAGACATTAACCGCCAGCTGAATTTGACGATTGTGCTGATCACGCACGAGCTGGACGTTCTCCAGCACATCTGCCGCAATATGGCGGTCATAGAAAAAGGTAGAATTGTAGAGACCGGAACCGTGGATAAATTTTTTCTCCAGCCGGAGAGCGATACCGCAAGAAGATTCGTCAGCATTATCGACCATTACCGCAGCAAACGGATGGTGTTGGAAGGAGCGGGGGCAGGCATATGAGAGACGATTTGGTCGATTTGCTGGTCGAAGGATTGCAGGAGACGCTTTTCATGGTCGTCTGGGCTTCCCTGTTCGCTTTCCTGCTGGGCAGCGCGCTCGGCATCACTCTGGTGGTTACGGAAAAAGGCGGCATTCTTGCGGCCCCAAAGCTGAATAAAGTGATCGGCACCGCGATCAACGCGGTAAGGTCCCTGCCGTTCATCATTCTGATCGTGCTGCTCCTCCCGCTGGCCAGGCTCATTGTCGGCACGACACTGGGACCGACGGCGGCGATTGTGTCCCTTTCGATCGGAGCCGCCCCTTTTCTGGGGCGGATTATCGAAAATTCGCTGAAAGAGGTCAGCTCCGGCAAAATCGAAGCGGCCAAATCGGTCGGCGCCTCGCCATGGACCATCATACTCCGCGTGCTGATTCCGGAGGCGCTTCCGGCCCTGATCCGGGCGGTCACGATCGGCGTCATCGCGATCACGGAATTTACGGCAGTAGCGGGCGCCATCGGCGCGGGAGGCCTCGGCAGCCTCGCCATCCGGTTCGGTTACCAGCGGTTCCGGGAAGATATCCTAATTGCCACGGTTATTCTCATTATTCTAATCGTCCAGATTATCCAGTGGTCCGGCGACTCCATCGCCAAATCGGTCATCCGCAAACGCTACAAACTGGAATAAACCGTCTGCCCGTTTCAAATGATTTCTATTCATTACATAAAAGAAAGAAGGCGTATTCCATGACACATAAACGATTAAGCGCTATTGCCGCCATTCTGCTGGCTGTCACGTTGACGGCTGCCGGGTGCGGAAGCCAAGGGAAAGGAGAAGTAACCGCCTCGGAAAAAAACGGCAGTACGCCGGGAGCGTCTAAAGAACCCGCCAAAGAGGTGAAACTTACGGTAGGGGCAGCGGCCGTTCCGCATGCGGAGATCCTGGAAGTCGTAAAACCGAAATTGAAAGAACAGGGAATCAACCTGGACATTAAAGTGTTCGATGACGAAGGCCAGTTGAATCCGGCTTTGAAAGACAAACAGATCGACGCGAACTATTTCCAGCACGTGCCGTACCTGGATTCGGTCAAGAAAGAGAAAGGTTTTGACTTTGCGGTGACCGCCAAGGTTCATGTGGAACCCATCGGATTTTATTCGAGCAAGCTGAAATCCAAGGACGAGATCAAAGACGGCGCGAAGATCGGCATTCCGAACAATCCCTCCAATGAATACCGGGCGCTGGTCCTCCTGCAGCAGCAGGGGCTTATCAAGCTGAAAGAGGGACTAACCACTTACGAGGCCACGCCCAAAGATATCGCGGATAATCCGAAAAATCTGAAGTTTTTCGAAACGGACTCCGCCACTCTGCCTAGGGCGCTACCGGATTTGGACGGTGCGATTATTAATACCAATCTCGTCCTGGAAGCCAAGCTCGATCCCAAATCGGCCTTGTTCCGGGAGGACGCCAACTCTCCTTACGCGAATGTGATCGTAGTCCGCAAAGGCGATGAGAGCCGGGACGAGATCAAAAAGCTCGATGCGGCGCTTACCGGACCGGAAGTGAAGAAATTTATCCAGGACAAATACGGCGTTGCCGTTGTCCCCGCTTTTTAGCCGAGGCTGAGAACCTAATCGTATGTCCGAAAAAAGACGCGGCAGACCTGTATATTTCAGGCTGCGGCGTCTTTTTTAGCGGCTGCAAACAGACCGGCAGGAATACTCGGTATCGCCGCGGATTTCAGCCGAAAGCTCCTGTTAAAAAAGCCGCGTTATACGCGACTGTAGGTCAAAGGGGATTAGGGCAGATGAACCGATTTGACATGGCTCATGTGCATAAAGAGCTGCTGGCCGTTTGCCGTAATAAGCTCCAGCATGTTGTTTTCCGCAACGTTAAGGCGGCCGATTTTATTAGGGGCCTCTCCCAGATTAAAGACGACTAATTCGCCGACCAGTTTTTTGAGCTGCTGCTCGAAGGTTCTCGATAGCGTCGTACCCGTCGGATGAAGGGGAAACCTGTCCTGACCCAGGGAATAGGGCGTAGTATTGGAAATATAGGGGGTTATGCTTTTCACATGCTCCAGGGAAATGTATACGGTGCGATAAACGGGAGAGAAGAACACGAAGAAATCATTCATAATGCTCGTGACGTACCCGTGCAAAGACTGAGAGCCGCTGATTGAAATCTCGCTGAAAATGCCTTTGGCATTCATTAAAATTTTCCGGTAAGCGATTTCCGAATGGTCGAAGGGAAGTTCAGGCTGGGGAACGGGATCGGCGGCAGCGTTCGGATCTTCCGCCAAGGTCATGTATTGAAGGTGTAGAGTCGGAATGTAAGTGAACTGGCTTCCGTTGTGGAGAACGATAATATCGTTGCCCACATCTATAAGGGAACCCCGGAGGGGCAGTTTTTTTCCGGATAAGCCGACGTCGACAAGTTTACCCAGGAAAGAGTGCAGAAGCTTCATCGCATTTCCTCCTTTCCTTGTCCTGCAAAAATTTCAAGGACAGCATGTCTGATTAAAGAGACGCTGACATCCTGAATGTTCCGTAAAAATGGAAGGTGGAGGCGGCCGGTGAACGGCCGCCGTTTTTTGAATCGGGGGAGACTGGAACGAGGGACTGTTCACAAATTTAGAAAAATAAACGGAACGGGTTGCCGCTGCCTGTGAATCCTCTTGTGTGATTGCGGTGAGAATGGTTGCCGCGGGTCTGGTTGCCGCGGGTTTGATTGCCGCGGGTTTGATTGCCACGGGTTTGGTTGCCGCGGGTCTGGTTGCCACGGGTCTGGTTGCCGCGGGTCTGGTTGCCGCGGGTTTGGTTGCCGCGGGTTTGGTTGCCCGTGGATTTGCCGCCGCTTTTGTTTTGGTTCTTTTGATTGCCGCCGCTTTTGTTGGACGAAGCGGAGCCGATGCTTTTAATGTGGAAAAGCGCAATCCGGACGACTTCGTTGTTCACTACCAATACAAGGTAATCTTGTTTCACTTCAGCGACGACGCCTTCGATTTTTTCGGGGCCGCCGCGGTTGATTCTAACGTATTTCTGATGGAATTTTTTGAGCAGCTCCTGGAAATCGTACGCTGAAATGACTTGCGTGTAGCTCGGATATTCGGTTTTTCCCGCGCTTTCCGTTACGCTTTTGATATGGGAAGCGTTAATGTAAACGATACCCTCATTAGTTTGCAGCGTTAAATAGTCGGTATGAACATTGATCAGCTTTCCCGTTACGGAATCGGGGCCGCCCCGGTTGATTTTAACTTCTTCTCCAATCAGATTCACAACGTAACCCAGTTCGTTAACAGACATGTTGGTGTTCCCCTCTCGAGTTGTTGGTTTGTGGTTTGAAAGCTTGCTCATGCACTTCTTTCTATTGCTTGCCGGCACTGTGAGGTCATCGCCTCCTTTCATTTGTCATTTAGCTCTATCTGGTATCTATGTATATGTGCCGGATAGGAAACGGTACTGGTTGTCTATCTATTTTTTTTTGATTCCGCTAGTGGTGCTAGAACAAATGCTAGTGGATAAACTCTCAATTCAAACAAGCGTGTATCAATAACCATACCAACCGGAAAGGTCCTTCATAAGATGTACTATCTTAAGAGAAGGAGGAACATCACATGACAGAATTTCCGGATTTATTCGAAGAGTGGTGGGCCAGCGACGAGCAAACTCAGGCTGTTACAAGCTTGAAAGGACCTCATGGCTCGCACGGACATCGTTCGCATGGCCGCTCGGGAGGCCGCACAGGAGGTAACCGGACGGGAGGCCGTACAGGAGGCAACCGCACGCACGGCCATACAGGAGGCAATCGTACGGGAGGCCGCACAGGTGGCAACCGTACGCACGGCCATACAGGCGGCAACCGGACGCACGGCCACACGGGAGGCAACCGTACGCACGGCCACACGGGAGGCAACCGTACGCACGGCCACACGGGAGGCAACCGGACGCACGGCCATACAGGAGGCAACCGTACGCATGGTCATACAGGAGGCAACCGTACGCATGGTCATACAGGAGGTAACCGGACGCACGGCCGTACAGGAGGTAACCGTACGCATGGCCGTACAGGAGGCAACCGGACAGGGGGGCGTACCGGGGGCAGAGCGAGAGGCTGTTAAGCAGTCCGTCCGCACCGGATGAGAAGCAAGCAAAAAGCGGCAACCGCCGTGCCGCCGCGCCTGCATTTCGCATAAGGTAACGTAGCAAGAACAGCCTATCCTGACGGATAGGCTGTTTTCTTATAGCGAAAGGCGGAAGAATCTCATGTCGCTTCCTCATTTTCATATAACGGTCGGATCCGGCGAGGACCGTAAACTCCGGAAAAACGTATGGAGCAGCCGGTTCGTACCGGCGATTTTATCGGACGGGAGCAGCAGCGTGCCTATCCGGATCGGATACCGGGGCGGGCATACCCGCGAATATGCGAAAAAATCGTATGAAATCCGGATGAAGGGCAGGACCTATCACCTGAATGCCGAATACGACGATCCTTCGCTGATCCGCAACGCGCTGTCGTTCCGTTTTTTCCGGATGATCGGCGTGCCGAGTCCGCATACCCGCCATGTCGTGCTGACGATCGACGGCAGAAACGAAGGCGTGTATGTGCTTATCGAGGCGGTTAAGCGGTCTTTTTTCCGGCGGAGGGGCATTCTTATGAAGTCTCTTATGTACGCGAGCAACGACTGGGCGAATTTTTCACTGAAAGATCCGGATACCCGCAAGCGCAAGAAGACCTTGTTTGCCGGATACGACCTCATTATCGGGACGGGTCAGGACCGGGAGAAGATGAATGCGTTCATTCAATCCCTGCATGCGCTTAAAGGAGACCGGCTGAAGGCTTTTCTGGGGAAGCACGTGGATCTGGACAATTACTTGCGGTGGCTGGCCGGGGCTGTGATGACGGGAAATTATGACGGTTTCGAGCATAACTATGCGATCTACGAGCACAAACCGACCCGGAAGTACCGGATGATTCCGTGGGATTATGAAGGCACCTGGGGACGCAATTGTTACGGGAAAAGAGTGAACAGTAATCTCGTGAAGATCACCGGGTATAACGACTTGACCGAAAAAGTGCTGGAAAGCAAGGAGGCGCGCCAGCGGTACAAGGCACTTTTGAAACAGCTTACGGGCACGGTATTTACGAAGGACCGGATCATGCCCGTTGTGTATGAGATGCACGGACGCATTGCCCGGGATGTATACAAGGACCCCGGCCGTCAAACAAGTCTGTCCTTGTTCCGGTCGGAGCCCGACGTGATCGCGCAGTATATCGAGGACCGGCGGAAAGATATACAGGAAGGAATCCGGCTGTTATAAACCAGTCCGGGGGCTCACTTGTCCCATGTACGGGTCGAGCAGCGGATAAGAAGTTCGGAGGGCAGCATGATTTTGCGGCTTTCGGAACCGGGACCGTTCTCGATCCGTTCGATCAGAAGCTGCATGCCGAGGGCCCCGAACTGATACGCGGGCTGGGAGGCTACGGTCAGAAAAGGATTGACAGTCTCGGCGGGACCGAAATCGTCGAAGCAGACAACCGACACGTCTCCCGGCACGGACAAACCTTTCTGACGGAGTGCCTGAATAATCCCCACGGCAAGCAAGTTGTTTGCCGCAAAAATCGCCGTTGGCGGGGAAGGAAGAGAGAGCAGCGCCTGCAGCGCGGCCTCGTCCTGAAACTCGCGGTAGTTCAGCGACACAACCAGGCTTTCGTCGAGGGGCAGTCCGCCGAGCAGATGAGCTTCCCGGTAACCGGTATACCGGAGCCGGGCCGTGGAAACATCGGGCGAGCCATTGACCAGAGCGATACGCCGGTGCCCGAGTCCGATCAGATGCTCGACAAGCTTTCTCGCCCCTTCTTTGCTGTCGCCCAGGACGACATCCGTTTCGATCCCGGGCACTTCACGGTCCAGAATCACGAACGGAATCCCGTGCTTCTGCAGCTGCCGGAGCTGCTCAAGGGAGGCGTCTCCGGTAGGCGCGAACAGGACGCCGTCCACCCGTGTGGAGAGGATCATCTCCACGTAATCTTTTTCCTTGCCGTAATTCTCGTCGCTGTTGCCGAATAGAAGCTTGTAGCCGGACCGTTTCGCCGTATCCTCGGCTCCCCGCGCAATCGTGGTGTAAAAAGGATTCGTTATATCCGTAATCAGCAGCGACAGCAGCTTCGTTTTCTGCAGAACGAGGCCGCGGGCCATGGAGTTGGGGATATAATTCAGCTCCTCCATCACCTTGCGCACGCGCTTGCGTGTCGCCTCGCTGATTCTTCCGGAGTTATTGATAACTCTGGAAACGGTCATGGCGGAGACATTTGCTTTTTCGGCTATATCATAGATTGTAATCAATCGTTATCACCTTTTCATGCTTGAGTGAGTTTATTGTATAAAAGAAAACCGTTGACAGCAAGAGAGGCAGCTGTTAATTTTGTGTTATCGGTAACTCTAATTAAAAAACAGAGAGGAGACGCTTGATGCTGAAAGGAATTCCGTCCATTCTTTCGCCGGAGCTTCTGAAAGTGCTGATGGAAATGGGCCACGGGGATGAAATCGTTCTGGGGGACGGCAACTTCCCGGCGGCGAGCCATGCCAAACGTCTGGTCCGCTGCGATGGACACGGCGTGCCCGAACTGCTGGAAGCGGTTCTTGCCTTGTTTCCGCTAGATACATATGGAAGTCAGCCGGTTACGCTTATGGCAGTCGTTCCGGGCGATCCGGTTCAGCCGGTGATTTGGGAGACGTACGGGGAAGTGATCGGAAGGCATCTGCCGGAAGCCCGAATCGGTCAGCTGGAACGATTCGCGTTCTATGAACGGGCTAAGGAAGCCTATGCGATTGCCGCCACTAGTGAAAGCGCTTTATATGCCAACGTTATTTTAAGGAAAGGCGTCGTTACGTGACGTGTCTGTGAAAGGTGTTTTTTTACAAGGTGGTTTAGCGATAACTCAATAAGGAGGAAGATCAAATGAACAACCGTGAACACAGATGGAGCCGGCCTTTTCCGAAAATCGGTATCCGTCCGACCATCGACGGACGCCGCAAAGGGGTGCGCGAGTCGCTTGAAGAACAGACCATGAACATGGCAAAGGCTGCCGCCGCCCTGCTCAGCGGTAATTTGCGCTATCCCGACGGAACGCCGGTGGAATGCGTCATTGCCGACACCTGTATCGGCGGCGTGGCGGAAGCGGCTGCGGCTGCGGACAAATTCGCCCGGTCGGGTGTGGGCGTATCCGTCACCGTGACTCCGTGCTGGTGCTACGGAACCGAGACGATGGATATGAACGCCTCCATTCCGAATGCCATTTGGGGCTTTAACGGGACGGAACGTCCGGGCGCCGTTTACTTGGCCGCCGTTCTTTCGGCCCATGCGCAGAAAGGAATTCCGGCGTTCGGTATTTACGGCAAGGATGTGCAGGACGCGGGCACGGCCGACATTCCCGAAGACGTGCGGGAGAAGCTGCTCCGTTTTGCAAGGGCGGCTCTGGCCGTGGCGGTGATGAAAGGAACGTCCTACTTGTCGGTCGGCTCCGTTTCCATGGGAATTGCGGGTTCGATCGTCAGCGAGGAGCTGTTCCAGAATTACCTTGGCATGCGCAATGAATACGTGGATATGTCGGAGCTGGTCCGCCGGATGGAAGAAGAGATATACGACAAGGAGGAGTTCGGGCTCGCTCTCGCCTGGGTGAAGGACAACTGCAAGGAGGGGCCCGACAACAATCCTGCGGCCATTCAAACGTCGCGGGAACGTAAAGACAAGGACTGGGAAACCGTCGTCAAAATGTCCCTGATTGTCCGCGACCTGATGACCGGGAATCCGAAGCTGGCTGATCTCGGTTTCGGCGAGGAAGCGCTGGGGCATAACGCGATTTTATCCGGCTTCCAGGGACAGCGCCACTGGACGGATCACTTCCCGAACGGGGATTTCATGGAAGCGATCTTGAACAGCTCCTTTGACTGGAACGGAAGAAGAGCGCCTTATCTCGTGGCGACCGAGAACGACAGTTTGAACGGCGTTGCGATGCTGATGGGGTACCTTCTGACGCACACCGCCCAAATTTTCGCCGATGTCCGCACGTACTGGAGTCCCGAATCGGTGAAGCGGGTAACGGGGTATACGCTGGAAGGAGCCGCGGAGCACGGGGTTCTCCATCTCATCAATTCCGGCTCGGCTGCACTGGACGGTACGGGGCAGCAGTCCCGGGACGGAGCGCCCGCCTTGAAGCCTTATTGGGAGATTACGGAGGAAGAGGTGGACAAATGCCTCGGCGAAACGTCCTGGCGGCCCGCGGCCGTTGAGTATTTCCGGGGCGGCGGTTACTCGTCGGACTTTCTGACGAAGGGCGGAATGCCCGTCACGATGTCCCGGATCAACCTGGTGAAGGGCCTCGGTCCGGTGCTTCAACTTGCCGAGGGCTATACGGTCGATCTGCCGGATAACGTGCACGACGCGCTGGATAAGCGGACCGATCCCACGTGGCCGACGACCTGGTTTGCGCCGATCCTGACAGGGGAAGGCTCGTTCCGCGATGTCTATTCGGTGATGGACAACTGGGGCTCCAATCACGGCGCTATCAGCTACGGACACATCGGGGCCGACCTCATTACCCTGGCGGCTATGCTGAGAATTCCCGTTTCCATGCACAATGTCGATGACAAGAACCTATTCCGGCCGCGCGTGTGGAGCTCTTTCGGGACCCGGGATGAAGAAGCGGCGGACTTCCGCGCGTGCGCTAACTTCGGCCCTTTGTATAAATAAAAGCCGGACAGGGAGGGGGACTTTTCATGGGAGTAGAAAAGAACGGCCTTCACATGCTGGCTGTGGATTTCGGGGCGAGCAGCGGAAGAACGGTGCTCGGTACTTACAACGGGTCACGGCTGGCCGTCGAGGAAATCCACCGCTTTTCCAACGATCCCGTCAGGCTGGGCGGCAGTCTTCACTGGGATTTTCTGCGGCTGTTTCACGAGATGATGCAGGGCATCCGGGCTTATAAAACGGTTTCGGCGGAGGCTCCCGCTTCGCTTGCGGTAGACACGTGGGGCGTCGATTACGGACTTGTGGACGGCAGGGGCAGGCTGCTCGGGAATCCTTACCACTACCGGGATTCACGGAACGAGCCCGCGATGCGGCGGGTACTGGACCGGATACCGGACAAAGAACTGTACCGGCGCACAGGCATCCAGACCCAATCCATCAACACGCTGTTTCAGCTGGAGGCGGAAGGGGAGGCGGCCTCCCTGGCCGGCGAGGATGTGCGGATGCTGTTTATGCCCGACTTATTCCGCTACTATCTGTCCGGAGAAATTTCGGCGGAATATACCATCGCGAGCACGTCCGGCCTGCTCGATCCGCAGCGGCGCGGCTGGGATGAAGAAGTGCTTGCCCTGCTTCCGCATCCGCGGGCAATGTTCCCTTCCGTCGTGATGCCGGGAACCGCCGGCGGCAGCCTGCGCTCCGCATTGGCCGAAGAGCTGCAGATGCGCAGCTTTCCGGTCGTGGCGGCAGCTTCCCATGACACGGCCTCGGCCGTAGTCTCCATCCCCGCGCAAACCGGCGGCAGCTATGCGTTTATCAGCTGCGGCACCTGGTCGCTGATGGGGGTGGAGACGGAGCAGCCTGTCATCACCGAACAGAGCCGAAAGCTCGCCTTCACGAATGAAGGCGGAGCGGACGGTCGCATCCGGCTGCAGAAGAACATCATGGGCCTGTGGCTTTTGCAGGAATGCCGCCGGTACTGGGAGCTGGAAGGCGAAGCGCTCACCTTCGGGGACATGCAGGTGATGGCGGCGGGAGAAGAAGCGGCTGCTGCCTACGTCGATCCGGAAGACCCCGTCTTCCTGGCGCCCGGCAACATGCCGGAGCGCATCCGCAGCCGTTGTGCGCAGACCGGCCAGCCCGTTCCGCAGACGAAGACGCAGATGATCCGCTGCATCGTGGAAAGCCTGGCGATGAAATTCAGCCAGACCCTCCACGAAATCGAGGAGCTGCTGGGCCGGAGGCTGGACGCCGTCCATATGGTCGGCGGAGGCATCCGCAACCGGCTGCTCTGCCAGCTGACGGCGAACATCACCGGCCGGTGCGTTATCGCGGGACCGGTCGAAGCGACCGCCGTCGGCAGCCTGCTTATGCAGGCGAAAGCCCACGGCGAGCTTCATACCCGGGACGAAATGCGGCAGATCGTGCTGGCCTCGTTCCCGCCGGATTTGTATTCTCCCGAGGACACCGGCCGTTGGCAGGAAGCTTATGCGCGCTACAGGAAGATTAACGCCCATCATTCCGAGAGGAGCGTCAACGGAAATGACTGAACGGAAAATAAGAGAAGAATTGACGAAATACGCCGTGAAAAGCGTAGCGAAAGGTCTTGTGGTCGGACCCGGAGGCAATATCAGCGCAAGGTCGGGGGAGTTCATGTACCTGTCGCCCAGCGGATTTGCGCTGGAAGATATCGAGCCGCATCAGTGGGTGCCGGTCCACATTCCTACCGGTGAAATCGGGGATACCGCTTTCCGGCCTTCATCCGAAGTGCTGATGCATCTGTTCTGCTACCGGGTGAATCCCCTGCTCCAGGCTATCGTGCATACGCACCCCGCCTACTGCATTGCCCTGACGCTCGTGGACGACGAGCTGCCCATGCTTTTTCCGGATCAGGCGGCCCTCGTAGGAGATGTCGCGTTTATCCCTTATGTGGTGCCGACGACGGACAAACTCGCTCATCTTGTGGCGGAGAAGGCAGACCGTTACAGCTCTATGCTGCTTAAAAATCACGGTCTGGTGACCACGGGCAAAAACCTCAGGGAAGCGTACTACCGGACCGAAGTGATGGAAGAGAGCGCGAAAATTTATATGATCGCCAAATCGGTCGGGGAGCCCAGAAGGCTGACGGAAGAGGAATATAAAGAGATTCAGGGGCTGGAGAGCGAAGCTTACCGGGTTCAACTGCTTCAAAATATGAAGGAGTAACTTTGGAAGTAGGCCGCTGTCCGGCGGTTGGCCGGGTGGCCCGGTTGCATGCTCAAGTTCGGCGGTTCAGAGACATAAAGCGCAGGAACCACGTTTCCGTTAATCGTTACCGGCGTGCTTCTACAAGCGCAGTCCTTCGGGGCTGCGCTTTTCGGTGTCTCTTTCTTTGCATTGAAGGGTAAGCATCCCGTGAAAAGACTGCTGCTTCAAGCGAACCGGGAATTTTGAAAGACATCTAATCATTCAGGATGAAGAAAACGCCGGAACGCGCTATGATGGAGGGAGAAGGACGCTTTTAAACAAGGAGGCGGGACGTATGATTTTTTCCGAACTGGAACCCTTTCTGGATAAAAAAAGGCGGGAGCTTCTGGCGGCGCTGGACGCTTTCGGGCCTGAAGAACGGCATCTGACCGAGTACGAGGGCGGCTGGAATCCAGTGGGGATCGTCGAGCACCTGAGCATTGTGGAGGATCAGGTCATCGCGGAAATCGGGCGGCTGCTGAGCGATGAAGCTGTCCGGCCATCCGAGCCGGAGGAACGGAAGCTGGTGGACATCACGGCGCTGTTCGAGCAAAAAGGGCTTCTCGGCACGCCGAAAAAATCTCCGCCTTCCGCATTTCCTACCGGAAAAGTGGCGTTTGAGGACGGGCTGGAGCGGCTTGCGGAGGTCCGCGGCAGGCTGAAAGCGTTTTTGCCTCTTTTGGCCGCAAGAGAGACGAACAGTCTGGTGTCCGGCCACCCCCTCGGGGTGGAACTTAATGCCTGCCAGTGGCTGCAGTTCAGCGCTTTTCACGAGTGGGGTCATATTCACCAGCTGAAACGGATCCGGCAGGCTCATTCCGGTTAGCGGAATAAAGAGTACCGGATATGCGGGGAGCGGAAATCCGATCCGCATATATGCTTACCCCCGTATTCGCCGTACCTCCGTTCCGTACTCCCTATCTCCATACCTCCGTATTCACCGTAGCTCCATTCCGTATTCCCTATCTCCACACCTCCATACTGCCCGTCAACCATAGCCGAACATCGAGATATCCTTACACCCGAACATCAAAAACCCGCCCCCTTTCTTGTGAAAGGAGGCGGGTTATTTCATTCTGTATGAGCGTTAGCCTTGAAGATAAACCGGAGTTTCGTACACGGCTTCTTTCTCCAAAACGAGCTGGAAAGACTGCTCTTTTCCGTCTACGGAAGGACCGATGGAATAAATAGGACCCGATGAGTCCCGTTGGGCCAAGAGTTTGCCAGCAGATTTGGAGGAACGACGACGCTTTAATCCGCTGTTCGATCTGTTTCTGACCGGTTTCATCTTATTCCCCTCCCAACAAATCGTTTACCGAACTGATTAGCTGCCCGTTCAGGACGGCGATCTTATTCAACTGCTCCGAACTCAATGTTTCCTGGCCGATCATATGCACGGTCAGCACATACTTCTTAGCTAAAGGATAACATATCAAATATTCATTTTCAATGGAGGAAGAGTGCAGATTCATCGTGACTCTGTTGTTCAAATGAGCGTCCACCACGAGAATCCGCTTGTCTCCGGGACCCAGATTTTCATTGGCCGTCAAGGGATAAGTCCGGTTCATCGTACCGATGTTCGAGGTGCCCGCGACCTGCTTGATCCACTCGTCCTGCTCCGCGCGGTGAATCGTGACGCCCTTAACCGTAAAATGGGGCGGACACGTGTAAGAGATTCGGGTTCCTTCGCTCAGCGTCTGAAGGGAATCTTCCTCTTCCGGTTTGAAGGGAACCCCCTTTAACAGGGTACGAAAAAGGCGCAGAATGCGTGCCAGCTGGGAGATCGTCGGCTGCTCCGAAAGGCAGCCCAATTCGCGCATTTTTCTTTTGACGGTACTGCATGCCGCGGCTGTCGCCTGAACCCATTCGTCGGGTTCGGTACGGATTTCGAACGTAAGGGCATTTACCCCGAACAGGTCCGAAGGCGTCCGCAGCCCGCCCACGGCCGTTTCGTTAACGCTTTCAGGAATATGATCCGGCATAAGAAAAAAGACGCGTTCCCTGCCCAGGCGGCTCATAAAAAGCCCCATTTCGAAAATGGTATTGTCCCTGGCCGAGGCATACTGCTTGCCGCGGATTTGAACGACGTCGTCCGTCGATAAGATGAAAAGGGCGAAATCGTTGTTTTGCACCTGTTTATCCAAATCTTCCATGGTATACCGCCCGGGATTGAAAGCACCGGCAAACCAGGGGTTCACCTGTGCGGCCGGAGAGAGATTTTCCAGCACGCCTTCCGCGATAGGAATCGCTTCCCTGGAAGAGCCGATAAACACTTTCGGTTTCCGTTGTTGGTCCATACGTACTCCTTTTTTTCCAAAAGTCGCCTGCTTCTTTAAAAATAGCGCACGGGGGCTCATTTGTCCATGCGGCAGAAGTAGGACGAAGAGATAGAGGAGAAAGGGGCGCATGTCGACTCCCGGCGGTTATTTTCACCGATAAGACCTTTTATGAAAATCGGTGATCGACTCAAAAAGTAGGCGGCCGTTGTCCACGAGCTTCCCTTCCGGACTCAAATTCACATACATCGCCTGATAGCGCTCCGGTACCCAACTGTATTCGTGAACGTAATCCGTCAGATGAAAGCCGCAGGCTTCCCAGAAACGGCGCCTGCTCCGGTGGTCGGCTCCGCCGCCTGCCTCCGCTTCGATCAGGATGCCGCTGAGGCCGCATTCCCTGCGGGTCCAATTTTTAAGTTCTTCTATAAACCGCCGTCCGGTACCCTGTCCGCGGCAGTCCTGACGGACGGCGATATAGTCGATGAGAAGCGCCCGCACCGAAGGGAGCTCTCCCGTGATCGCCATAACGACGGTCGTATCTCCCGCGATCCCGAGATGAAGGAAGCAGAGCTTGCTTTCGAACATCTGACGGATGATCCGGATAGGTTTTCTTCCGTGATCCGGAAAAGCCTCGTTATACAAGGGCTCCGCTTCCCGCCAAAGCTTTTCATCCCACTGGGCAGTCGTGATGATTTTCATCGGTACCTCCGGTCTGGAATGGATGGGCAAAAGGTCAAACGAAACGAAAACAAAAAGAAAGAGCGGACCTCACGGAAACGTGAAGCACTCTTTCTTAGTTTAAGCGAAAACGAGCCCTTTCAAACGAAGAATGGGGCGGTTCAGGCCGGCGGGCAAGAAAATAGGCGTGCATGTTGAAAGACCGCCTTTCAGATGACCGGCCGTCAGCCTAGACATCGCTTATCCCCAGGCGGATACTCCCTGTTTTTCAAGCTCCTTGACGATCTCCTCGCAGATGCGGTGGGTTTCGAGGGCATCCCGCGTTGACTGCAGAGGCTGTCCGCCCTCTTTTACCGTCCGGATAAAATGGTCGATGACGGCATGGAAGCCGCGGCGGTGCAGGACCGGGTCCCAATCGTTGAATTTGTAATGCCGCTCGCCGCCGTCCGCCAGCTCTACAGCGGTGTTGAGATCTTTCACCGACCATTTGCGGCCGCCGCCGATCGTTTCCACGATCTCTTCGCTGCTGCCGCTGTCCCGGTTCATGATGCCGATGGCCGTATATCGGTCACCGCTGAGCTGGAGCATCACATGGTACAGCTTGCCGTCCTTCTGGTGGGACGTGACGTTAACTTCCCGGACGTCTCCCGGCACAAGATAGCGCAGCGTATCGACGACATGGATAAAATCGTCGAGGATGAACCGGCGCGCAAAGTCGGGAGAGGGGGGGCGGTTTTTTTGCATCAGAATCAGGTTCGGTGATGATTTCTCTTTAACGGAAACATAGAGAGGGGCGAAGCGCCGGTTGAAGCCGACCATCAGAATGAGGCCGTTTTTTTCGGCAAGCTCAGCAAGCTCCAGGGACTCCTCGTATGTATAGGCAATAGGCTTGTCCACATAGACGTGAACCCCGTTCTGCAGAAGCTGCTTCGTTATTTCCGCGTGGGATTCCGTTGAAGAGTGGACGAATGCCGCCTGGATGCCGCGGCTGATCAGCTCGCCGACCTCCGTAACGGTTTCGCTTATCCGGTAAGTGGCAGCAAGCTGCTCCAAGGTAGCGGTATTTCGCGTACAGAAGACAAGTTCCACGTCGTTTCTTGCGGTGATCACCGGCAGGTAAGCTTTGCGGGCGATGTCGCCGAGCCCGATAATACCAATGCGCATAAGGTCTCCTCCTCGAATGTTCTTCTTCCATTATAGCGGAACTCCGCAACTCTTTCCCGCAAAAAAAAGAAAAACCCCCGGGCCGATCTCCTTATCGGAGAGGGTCCGAGGGTTCTCGGCGGCGGCCGATCCCGGCCGCTTCAGGCAGGCATGCGCCGTCATGTGAAGCGGCTTAACGCGCGGAAAGAACGAGCTCCTCGCATTTGTCCGAGCAGCAGCCGCTGTGCTCTTCTTCGCATTCCGGGCAGCAGATGTGCTGGAGATGGCAGAAGTCGTTCGCGCAGTTGATGAACGTGTCGGCCGGCTTGCCGCAGTGATGGCATTTGCCCACGATCATATCTTCGTCGGTGTGATTGATCGGCACCGAAATCCGCTCGTCGAAGACGTAGCACTTGCCGTCGAAAAGTCTTCCTTTCACTTCCGGGTCCTGTCCGTAAGTGACGATGCCGCCTTCGAGCTGCGCGACATCTTTGAAGCCTTCCTTGATCAGGAAGCCGGTCAGCTTCTCGCAGCGGATACCGCCCGTACAGTAAGTAAGGATCGGCTTGTCCTTCAGATCGGCCATGTTTTCCCGGATCCATTCCGGGAATTCGCGGAAGGCTTCCACATCCGGACGGATCGCGTTGCGGAAATGGCCTAGATCGTACTCATAGTTGCTGCGTCCGTCGAGGACGATCACATCTTCGTTTTGAAGCTGCTCGTGGAACTCGGCCGGCGACAATCTTTTTCCGCCGATCACGTTAGGGTCCAGCTCTTCGTCGTAACGGAAAGTGACCAGCTCTTGTTTGTAACGGACGAACATTTTTTTGAAAGCATGCTCTTCGGCCGGATCGATTTTGAATACCATATCGGCAAAAAGAGGGTTGGCGTGCATATCCGACATGTACTGCTCCGTCTGCTCGACCGTACCGGATACGGTCCCGTTGATGCCTTCGGCGGCAATCAGAATGCGGCCTTTCAGGCCGAGACTTTTGCAGTATTCCCGGTGCTCGGCCGCGAATTCCTCGGGATTTGCGATCGGAACGAATTTATAGTAAAGCAAAATGCGGTAAGGCTGCTGCGTATCGTTCATGGTAAGTACCACCTGTCTATCTAAAGTTTTATGGAAAAGGCTGCGTTCAATCAACAACGGTAGAAAAGGGAGCGCCCTTTCCTACCGTTATAGAGGAGTAACTTGAGGATTCATGCATCTATTATAGAAGAAATCCCGGACTTAGTAAACATTTATGCTTCCTTAATAGGATATGGAAAGTAATAGGATATTTTGCCGCGGCGGACATCCGGGTTTCTATAGTACAATGGGCAAAAACGGCATAGGGAAAAACGCCAAACGCCAAAACTCTAAAACGCCAAATGTCAAACCGCCAAACCGCCAAACCGCCAAACCGCCAAACCGCCAAACCGCCAGACCGCCAACCGCCAAACCGCCAAACCGCCAAACCGCCAAACCGCAAACCGCAAACCGCAAACCGCCAAAACGCCAAAACACACAACGGAGAACAGGGAAGCTGTTCTCCGTTTTTGCGGGGTGCGGCCGTCAGCCGCTTTTAATAGCCGTCCGTTTTACGGCCGGCTTGTTCCGCTTTCTCGGCGCCTTCCCGGTTTTGGACGGTTCCCATGTGCTCGGACGAGGCAGCTGCCCTGCTCAGCTCCTCCGCTACGCGGCGTCCGTATTCCGCATCCGCCCGGGTGAAATAGTCCACCATTTTGTCGCGGATGGCAGGCTTGCAGATCTTGAGATTGTTGACGAGATTGGAGATCAGTTCGTCTTTCTCCCACGGCTCGAACTTCCGGTACGTGTCCCCGGCCTGTCCGAAATCGTTGGGACGGTCGATTTTCTCTCGGACCAGCTTGGCATTGTAAACCGGCTCGTGTTCCCGGCCTCGGGACGGCGCTTCCTGCAGTCCACCGAGCGAAGAAGGTTCGTAGTTGACGTGAGGATTTTGTCCGGGCGCCCGGTCGACGAAGTAAGTCATCTGGCCGTCGCGCTGGTTCGTCGCGACATGCTTCTTCGGAGCGTTGACCGGCAGCTGCAGGTAGTTGGTCCCGACCCGGTGGCGCTGCGTATCCGAGTAGGAGAAAGTGCGGCCCTGGAGAAGCTTGTCGTCCGAGAAATCCAGCCCGTCTACGAGGGCGCCTGTACCGAAGGCCGCCTGCTCGACTTCCGCGAAGTAGTTCTCCGGATTTTTGTTCAGAACCATTTTGCCGACCGGGAGGAACGGGAACTTCTCGTGGTCCCACAGCTTGGTCGGATCAAGCGGATCGAAATCCAGCTCCGGGTGCTCGTCGTCGCTCAGAATCTGAACGCTGAGTTCCCATTCGGGGTAGTCGCCGCGTTCGATCGCTTCGTAGAGATCCTGGGTAGCGTGGCTGTAGTTCTTGCCCTGGATTTCATTCGCTTCGTTCTGGGTAAGGTTGCGGATGCCGTTATGGATCGGTTCCCAGTGGTACTTGATCAGCACTCCCTCGCCGTCCGCATTGACCCATTTGTACGTATTGACGCCGGACCCCTGCATTTCCCTGTAATTGGCGGGAATTCCCCAAGGCGAGAACAGGAATGTAACCATATGTGTCGCTTCCGGAGAGTTGGAGAGGAAGTCGAACATTCTCTCCATATTTTGAATACCCGAAACCGGGTCCGGGCGGAAAGCGTGAACCATGTCCGGGAATTTGAGCGGGTCGCGGATAAAAAAGATTTTCAGGTTGTTGCCGACGAGGTCCCAGTTCCCGTCTTCCGTATAAAATTTGACGGCAAAGCCGCGCGGGTCCCGGAGCGTTTCGGGCGAATGAACGCCGTGCACGACGGTCGAGAAACGGACGAAAACCGGCGTTTTTTTACCGGCCTCCTGAAAAAGCTTGGCACGGGTATACTTGGCGACCGGTTCATCGCCGACTTTACCGTAGGCTTCAAAATAGCCGTGAGCCCCGGCGCCGCGGGCGTGAACAACGCGCTCGGGAATTTTTTCACGGTCGAAATGGGAAATCTTTTCGAGAAAATGGTAATTTTCAAGGGTAGAAGGACCGCGGTTTCCGACGGTGCGGATATTCTGATTATCGGTGATCGGATGCCCCTGCCGGTTGGTGAGCGTCGTTTCCTGCTCGCCTTCGGCGAGTCGTTGGTCGGCAGGCCCGCCGACTCCCGTTACGGCCGTGCCGTTGTTGATCTCGTCTTTCATGATCCCATTCCTCCTGCTCTTGTTAAGCTGTTTCCATTATTTTCAGAGATGGCTAAAACTATGCATAAAGCGGAAAGTCAGCGTGAAACAGGCAAGCTTCGGCCGAATTACCGGCACGCTGGGAGTGAAGTTTCCAGATCATGTGGGAAAAAAATGCGGTAATCCTTGGAAATCCCTTATATAATAAAAAGAAAGCCAAGCCTGCGAGGGAGAGGCCCGTCCGTTTTTTACAGATAAAATGTAAGCGATACCAAAACGATGGATTTTCCGCAACGGTTTCCACACTGCCGGCGCTCGACTGGTGGAACGGCAACCGGTCCGTGCTCGTCGACACGAATCTGACCGGACTGCTCGTCGGACTCACGCTGGCTACCAAGCCGGAAGAGATTTACCGGGCCCTTCTCGAAGCGACCGCTCTCGGCACCCGGAAGATCGTGGATACTTTTCAAAGCAGCGGCCTTGAAGTAAACGAACTGTATGCGTGCGGAGGGCTCCCGCAGAAAAACCGTCTGCTGATGCAGATCTATGCGGATGTGACGAACCGCGAGATCAAAGTTGCCGCTTCCGGGCAAACGCCTGCTCTCGGTGCCGCCATGTTCGGAGTGGTTGCGGCAGGAGCCGCCGGAGGCGGATACGCTATCATCGTGGAGGCCGCAGCGCGCGCATGGCCCGGGAATCCGAAAATACGTATAAGCCGGATGCGGCGGATGCGGTCGCATACGACAAGCGTACCGGGAGTATACGAAGCTTCATGATTTTTCGGGAGGGACGCGGGCGGGACGATGAAAGAGCTTAAAGCGGTCAAGGAGCAATCGCTCCGTGAAAAAAGGCCCGGAACGTCATCCGGAGGACATGCAGGATCTTCTTCCGTAAGGAAAGGAGGATGTTGACCCTTAAAAGGCTTAATTTCCGCATACTCGGCTAATATTAAGTTTATTTAAAAAAAATGCGACTTTTGCCCTATTTTTTTATTGTTAAAAAAAGGAGAAAGACCTAGTGCGTCGAAATTATTAACTAATAAATCTTTAGTTGAATAACTCGATAAAGGCAAACTATCGCGAAAGCATAGGACGCAAAGCCACGGGTCTAAAGCGCAGCTAGACAGCCGGGTTACCGAAGTTGGATGAGTGGAAGTGGAGGTTGCTGTTTTGTAAGCGGTCTTTTATTTTTGCCGTAATCCATTAAGTAAGTTCGGACATGGGGCAGTGCTCACATTCGTACTTTTCGGCAGAAATGGAGGACAGCGTGTGAAAACTATTCAGTCCCTTTTACAAAACAAAGCCCGGTTAACGCTGGGGTACCTGCTCTGTATAGCTTTGGCGCTTCTTTTCGAAACTAGCAGGCTTCATCTTATCTATGGAATCGCTTTCACGTTTTCCAGCATCTTTCTCCTGTTTGCCGTATCGTTGTTCGGCGTCCGTCTGGGCCTCCTGGCCGGCGTCATTACCCAACTCTTCTCCTTTTTCTTTCTACACCATCCAACATTCGAATGGGTCGGCCTTCTTGAAATTGCCGGGGTCGGACTCCTTAACCGCAAAAAACCGGGTCAGCTGCTTATCTGGGACAGTATTTACTGGCTTTTGATCGGGCTTCCGCTGATGATCGTTATTTATTACGGATTCTACACATTTGTATCGGACGAGCTGATTCTGATGCTTCTGATTGCGCTCTCGAATGGGCTGTTCAATGCGCTTATCGCCGATATTTTGCTGAAATACCTGCCTCTTTTTCACTGGTTCGGCCTCGTTAAAGAGCGGGAAAGAACCTACTCCTACAGCAAGGTCCTATTCCACTTGTCGATTATGGCCGTCGCGCTTCCGTCGCTCCTTTATACTGTCATGAACAGCTGGTATTCCGAGAAGCTGTCGATCCAGAACTCCAGGCAGCTTGCGATAAACACGGCCAACAGCATCAACCAGGAGCTGAACCAGTGGGGAGCCGCGGATATTCTCGGCATTAGGCTCAAGGGGCGGATACAAGTGGGCTATTTGCAGGAACTGGTGAATAAATACACCTCGGAGCAGCTGTTCCGGATCGTGATTACGGACCGGTCCAACAAAGTTTTGGCAGCCGACCGTCAATCCTACACGCTGAACCAAGTTTACGACTGGAAGGGCGGCAACAATGTAGTGGGACTGGACGATAATTTTTACCAGGTCCTTCCGGCCCGGGAGAGAACCGCTCTGCCCGCTCATCAGTGGAGAGAGGGCAGCTACATCTACGACAATGCCGTCGCCAGAATGCCCCTGCACGTCTACATTGACATTCCGATCCGCCATTACCAGATCAGTGTGTTCTCCCAGTACTTGTCGCAGCTCTGGTACCTGCTTTTATTCGCAGCCGCAGCAGCCGTCACCGCCCTATATTTAAGCCGTGTTCTGGTCCAAGGGCTTTCCAAACTGGCGACCTCCACAACGGACCTGCCGGATAAATTAAAACAGATGAAAGAAATCGAATGGCCGAGCAGCCGCGTCTCGGAGATTACCTCGCTGACCTATAACTTCCGACAGATGTCGCTGAACCTGCTCAGCATGTTCCATCAAGCGCAGAACATGAACCAGCGCCTGCAGGAACAGACGGACAAGCTTCGTCTTTCGGAGGAAAAGCTTCATCAGCTCGCTTTTTACGATATCCTCACGGGGCTTCCCAACCGGCTGTATTTCACAACCTACCTGCAGAGCATGCTTTCGGAGGCGTCCCAAGCGCCTAAGCAGGTGGCAGTCATGTTCGCCGATTTAAACCGGTTCAAGCAGATTAACGATACGCTGGGTCACGATATCGGCGATCTGCTGCTCAAAGAGATCGGCGAGAGATTTGCCCGCAGCGTCGCGGAATCGTGCAAACTGTTCCGGATCGGCGGAGACGAGTTCGTCATCGTCATTGAAGATGCCGATGACGCCAAAGCGGCAGCCGTGGCGCGCAACATGTTTGCGGCCCTCGAAGAACCCATCCGGCTGATGGAATCGACCCTGTACAGTTCGGTCAGCATCGGCATCAGCATGTTTCCGCGAGACGGCGACACGATGGAGTCCATTGTCAAAAACGCGGATATGGCGATGTATTTCGCCAAATCCATAGGGTGCAGCAACAGCTATCAGTTCTATGAAGAAGAGCTGAAAATCCGTTTTTTCGAAGAAATGATGATCGACAACGGTATTCAGGAAGCGCTTGCGAACGATCAGCTCGTTCTGCATTATCAGCCGAAGGTCGATACGGCTTCCGGCGCAATCAGCGGAATCGAGGCACTGGTGCGCTGGGAGCATCCCGAGCAGGGGCGCATTTCGCCCGATAAATTTATCCCGCTGGCCGAGAGATCGGGCATCATCTACAAAATCGACGAATGGGTATTGAAGGAAGCCTGCCGTCAGAATAAAGCATGGCAGGATGAGGGGCTTCCCAAAGTGCCGGTTGCCGTGAACATTTCGGCCCTGCATTTTTCCCGGACGAATCTGCTGGATATGATTCAGAACGCGCTGGAAGAATCGGGACTGGAAGAATGCTATCTGACTCTGGAAATAACGGAAGGAGTATTTATCGAGAATGTCGAACAGGTGATCGGAATCATTAACCGGATCCGGGAGCGCGGCATCCATATTTCGATCGACGATTTCGGGACCGGGTACTCTTCCCTTAACCAGCTTCAGCGGCTGCCGATTTCACATGTGAAGCTGGACCGCTCTTTTATCCGGGATATCGGCGTGGAGCCCAAAAAAGCCGCCGTGGCCAAGGCGATCATCGAGCTGGCTCACAGCATGAATATGACTGTCGTGGCGGAGGGAGTCGAAACGGCCGAGGAAACGGAATATTTTGCCGAGTGCCGGTGCGACGAGCTCCAGGGGTACTATTTCAGCAGACCTTTGCCGGCCCAGGAATTTTCCCGTCTTCTCCAAAGAGGAAATTATGCCGGACTTTTTGCCGGGGCACATTCAGACTAGCTATACGATGGGAGGAAACGAGTTGTGGTCAAACTTACTAAAATCTTCTTGCTGCTGCTCCTGTTTATAGGAACCACCGCGGGCTGCTTCCGGTCCGAGCCGCTCATTCCCGCTTCATCCGCTCCCGCCGAAAAGCCGGCTCTCTCCACGGGCCAAAGGGCCGTTCCGAACCGGTTGACGGTATGGACCCATTACGGCGGAATCGAGCCCATGGCGGCCAAATTCAAAGAAAGCTATCCGGAATTGAGCATAGACGTCAAGGTCATTCCTTACTCCGAATATGTGGGAGCCTATCTGCAGGCGCTGGCGGACGGGAAACCGCCGGATGTCATGATGGTCGACAGCACCGATTTCGGCAATTTTTCCGCGATCGAAGGGCTGGAGGATCTGCTCAAGCCTCCTTATCAGGCAGGGAAATACCGCAACGATTTCAGCCCTTCCCTCTGGGAAAGCGGCATGTCGGTGGACGGAAGCGAGCTGATTGCCTTTCCGCTTTCCACGGCGCCTACCGTTACCTATTACCGGGAGGACATAATGAAGCAGTACGGGTTTCCTTCGGAGCCTGAGGAGCTTGCCAAGTATATGGAAAACCCCGCAAACTGGCTGCATATGGCCAAGAAGCTGCGCGAGCATCACATTTATTTGACGCAGTGGGTGAACGAAACGGTCCAGCTCTACGAGCGTTCGGAAGGCATTTTCGACCGCAAGCTGAATTTTATGAGGTATAATGAAGCGTTTCACAAAGCGGTCGACATTGCCAAAAAAGTCAACGATTTCGGCTTGGAGGCCCATCTGGACGTATGGGGCGATTTGGGCCGGAAAGGGGTCCAGGACGGAACGATCGCCATGATGTATTTTGGGACATGGGGAGTCGAACAGATTAAAGAATGGGCGCCCGAGACGGCCGGCAAATGGCGCGAAACGAGACTTCCTTTCGGCTTATACGGCTGGCAGAACAGTACCAATTTCCTTCTCCCTTCGGACGGTGCCAACAAGGAGATGGGCTGGAAATTCATTGAATTCGCCGTTACCGAATACAGCAAGGAAGGCCTCAGCGGAGCGGTTCCGGCGTATTTACCCGCCCGTGGCAATGCCAAGGAACTGGCGGCAGCCAATGCCTTTCTAGGCGGTCAGAAAACCTATGCGCTTCACGAGGATTTGATGACCCGGGTGAGGGAATTTCCTACCACGCCGCTGGATACCAAAGCCCAGGAGATCTGGGAGAGTGAAATCGCAAGCGGCATTGAGAAAAGACTGGATACCAAACAGATTATCGCGGACGCAAGAGATAAAATCGAAGAGTCCCTTGCGAAAGAAAAGCAGATTTTACTGGATACTATGAAGAAAAAATAAAAAACAGCAGCCCGCCCGTCAATACGGGGCGGAGCTGCTGTTTTGGCTTTCAGGTCAGGCAGCCATGGCTGCCTGGAGGGCATTATTTTTTCGTCCAGAGAGCCGGCACGTTGGAAGGCTCCCATCCCTGCAGGGAGGTGTGCGGCTGCCGGCAAATATAAGTCGAGCCGCTGTAAGTGACTTCGTCATTGACCTTGTAGCTGACGCCGGCTGCCCATGCGGCAGGACCTCCGGGAGTCGCCGGTTCCGTGGTTGCCTGGATGGAAGCGGCTGCGGATACATTGCCGGCCGCATCCTTAGCTTTTACGGTGAACGTATACGCCGTGTTCGCCGTCAGCCCCGTGATGACAGCTGTCGTACCTGTCACGTTCACGGTGCTGGTGCCGTATGAGAGGGTATAGCCCGTTACGCCTACATTATCCGTCGAAGCGGTCCAGCCGAGGCTGACGCTGTTCGAGGATTTTGCCGTTACTTTCAGGGCCGTTGGCGCAGTAGGTGCGGTAGTGTCGCCGGAGCCGCCGCCGTTCGCGGTTGTGACGGCCAGAGGCGTGCTTGCCGCGGACACGTTGCCGGCCGCGTCTTTCGCTTTCACGGTAAACGTGTAGGAGGTGTTTGCCGAGAGATTGCCGACGTTATAAGTGGTGCTTGCGGTATCGGCAATTTTGGCCGATCCCTGATAGACTTCGTAGCCGGTCACGCCGGTATTATCCGTGGATGCGTTCCATGTAAGGGTTACGCCCGTAGCCGTTACGTTGGAAGAACGGAGATTCCCCGGAACGGAAGGTGCCTGAGTATCTACGGGAGTTCCCGGGCCGAAGCTGTCCAGATAAGCACGGTGGCTGTTGGAGAACTCGAAGTTGTTGAATTTATCCCAGTTGATGGACCAGGTCATCAGACCTCTCAGTCCCGGTTGAACGGAACCGCGAAGGGTATAGGAGCCGAAAGCTTTGCCTTTCATCAGATAGTCCAGCGCTTTATGCACTTCGGAGACGCTTGTGAAGCCGCCGCCCGCGTTGCCGTTAGCCGGAAGTCCGACCACGACTTGATCCGGACGGAGTGCCGGGAAGAAGGAGTTCGGATTTTTGGCGATCGGGAAGCCCGTGAGCAGCATATCCGTCATAGCCACGTGAAAATCGGCTACGCCCATCGTGTGGTACTGGTCGTCCAGTCCCGTGATGGGGCCGGAATTATAGAGCTGAACCTGCAGCCAATCTAAAATATCGCGTACGCCGTAAATCACGGGCAGGTAAGCTCCGGCGCGCGTATCGCAGCCGCTGCATGTACCGCCGTAGAAGGCATAGCCCAATTGGACGAAAAACGTTTCCGGAGCCATGGTCAGCATGAATTTGTCGCCGAACGAATCATGCAGCTCGCGGATAGCGGAAATCAGGTTCGTAATAACCGGCGTGGTCGGATTTTTGAAGTCGGCATCTCCCGGATTCAGAAACAGGGAATGGCCTTCGAAATCGATATCCAGGCCGTCAAAGCCGTATTTGGAAATGATGGACTTCATGGAGCTTACAAAATTGCTGCGTGCGCCGGCTGTTGTCAGTTGGACCTGGCCGTTCGCGCCGCCGATGGAAATAATGACTTTCTTGCCTTGGCTTTGCAGGTAAGCGACATCGGCTTTAAAATCCGCATCTGTGTAGTTGAAAGGTGTAAATCCGATCGTTCCCGTCGTCGATCCGCCTACCGGTTCGGCGAAGGAAACGTTGATCACATCAAACTTGGGGGAGATATCGCGCAGACGAATGAAACCGGAACCGTTATCGAAGTTGTGCCAGTAGCCGACGAGCACTTTGGTGCTCGGAGCCAGGGCCGATGATGTGCTTGCGGCGGGGCTGCCCGGAGCGATGGCGGGTAAAGCTGCGCCCGCGCCTGCGATCAGATTAGAGGCAAGTGCCGCACTCTCCAAAGAAGCAGAAGCGGGAGAACCCGCTCCCGCCCCGCAATCACTGACATATTTCCAGACGCCGTATTGACCGGAAAGATCCGGGCGTTCGCCCTGCGTCCACCACTTTGCTTCATAAATTTTGCCATTGTAGGAGACACGTTGTCCGCCCGTATACGACTTGCTTGTGTCCCAAGCCGCCGCGCAAACGGAGCCGCCGGAGCCGCTGTCCGTCGTAGCCGAAACGGTTGCCGCTGCGGAGAGGTTGCCCGCCGCGTCTTTCGCTTTTACGCTGAACGTATAAGCGGTGCCGGCCGTAAGGCCGCTGATCGTTGCGGTCGTACCGGTTACGTTGACGCTCGTGCTGCCGTAAGATACGGTGTAGCCGGTTACGCCTACGTTGTCGGTGGAAGCCGTCCAGCCGAGTGTTACGCTGGTCGACGTTTTGGCGGTTACGGCCAGATTAGCCGGAGCCGTCGGTGCCGTCGTATCCGTTCCGCCGCCCGAGCTTGCATCGGTAGTAACGGAAACTGCGGTGCTTGCCGCGGATACGTTGCCCGCCGCATCCTTCGCTTTTACCGTGAAGGAGTAAGCCGTGCTTGGCGTCAGACCCGTGATCGTCGCGGATGTTGCCGCAACGTCCACCGTTTTGTTGCCGTAAGTGACCGTGTAGCCGGTCACACCGACATTGTCCGTCGAAGCGTTCCAAGAAAGCGTAACGCTTGTGGATGTTTTAGCCGTCGATGTCAGGTTGGCCGGTACGGAAGGCGCAATCGTATCGCCGACCGGTGCGGAACCCGACAGGTCCGTCGTGACTTTCTTCAGAAGCGTCTTGTTACGGTCGCCGCTGAATTCCCAGAGCATGCCGCCGCCAAGACCTTTGGACTTGATGAAGCTTGTTTTATATCCGATGGATTCGGCATCGTCGTAAGAGATAAACGTGCCGTTCGAAGCGTTGTACAGGAACGGAACTTTCGCCGTGTTATTCCAGTAGCGGGTGTAACCGTTTTTGTTGATATAGTTGGCTTCCAGATCATAGAAGTCGTAAGAGCCTTTCTCCCACGTTCCGGTAGTCGCCAGTCCGGCACACTGCTGGTATTCGCCGTTAGCCGTGTTCTTGCAGCCGCTCCAGCCGCGTCCGTAGAAGGCGAGGCCGAGGACGATTTTGCTTGCCGGTACGCCGGCATTCAGGTGCCCTTGTACGCCTTTTTCCACATTGAACGTGTCCGCGTTCGGTACCCCGGCGGCGATTGCGGCCGGATCGGCATACAGAGGAGCGTTGTGAGCGCTGACCGTCTGCCAGCCGCCGTTAAAGTCGTACGTCATGATGTTGATCCAGTCCAGATACTTGGCCATGTTGCCCAGCTCGGTGTTGGCCGCGTAAGTCGGACCTGCTCCGGAAGCGATGGTCAGGACATATTTCTTGTTGTCCGCCGTGCCTGCGGCATCCAGCTTCTCACGGATCTTCTGAAGGAGCAGCGTGTAGTTCTGCTTATCTTCCGGACGAGCGGAGTTGCCTGCAAGACCGCCGCCAACCGGATACTCCCAGTCAAGGTCGACGCCGTCGAACTGATATTGGCGGATGAAGTCGACCGCGGAGTTCGCGAAGACTTCGCGCGTTGCGGCGCTTGCCGCTACATCGGAGAAACGGTTGGACCAGGACCAGCCGCCTACGGAGATAATCGTTTTGAGGTTCGGGTTAGCCTGTTTCAGCTTGATCAGCTGTTTCAGGTTACCGCGGACAGGCTCATCCCAAGTATCTCCGGGGAAGCTCTTCTGGGTGTCGATCCAAGGATCGCCTAGAACGATCGTGCCGTTCGGAACGTTAATGTTGGCGCCCGCAGCGTCTTGACAGGCCCACGTTTGCGGGTTCGGACCGGTCGGGTCTGGGTTGCCGTGTTTGCCGTTCCAGCAGATGTCGGCGAAAGCGTAGTTGATGTGCGTAACCTTCGAGGCATCGATGTCGGCTACGTTGTAATTGCGGCCGTACGCCGCCCACGAAGGGTAATAGCCTACAATTTTATAAGATTCCGCCGCCGAAGCTTTCTGCGCGCTCAAGCCCAGGAACGGGAACAAAGACACGATGAGGGTAACGATCAACAGAATGCGAAGCGCGACCCGGGCCGGTGATTGGGGACGCCGGGCTTTGGCAGATTGCCGGGATTTCAGGTTCATGAAGTAAAGCCTCCTTTTCGAATAGGGGATAATGGTAACGCTTTCAATAACAAAGGTCCACAGAACTCTACCAGCATCCGGATTGTTCCGCATGGGTTGCAGTCCCTGGTTGTATGCACCTCCTCTATGAGATAACCGTCAGAATAAGAAGAAGGGGATAAGGTTGAACGGCCGACCTTGATAGTCTTCGACATAAGGGACAGCCGGACTTTAAAAAAGCGAAAGCACAAGGTTCTTCTTCTCGGAATGTAAACGGTTAACTAGCTTCAGTATCAAGGAAAATGGTGGGAAGCGAAAGGGGTAACATTAGACGATGAGGGAGAATTTTCTCTATTTTCCGCCTTTTTTTTACATGAAACTGACACGAAACCTGAACATAGGTCAATTAATATGGAGAGTTCCTCCGGTTCGAGCGATGGTACGTGAAAAATCCGGAAGAGTCGCGCAATAATGGCCTCTGTATGTAAAAAAAGCACCACCAGGACGGGGTGCTCTTGCGGTTATTTTCCGGCGTTACGAAGCTTCGGCGATCTTGAATTTGTTGATTTCGCGGTACAGGCTTTCCGCGAGACCATTCATCTCGTCGGCCTGCACGGCGATACTCCGGATGGAGGCGTCGTTCTCGGTCGAAGCCGAGGTGACCTCCTGCACGCCCGCGGATGTCTGCTCGGCGATTTCCGCTATATGGCGGATGGTGCCGACGAGCTGCGCGCTGCTGTGCAGGGAACGCTCGATGCGGCCGTTGACGAATTGGATCTGATTCGTCACGACTTCCATCGCTCGTTCGATCGCCTCGAACGAGCCGAGCGATTCGCGGACGGTCAGCTCCTGGGCGTCCGCATGGCGCCTCGCGTCCGTGACGCGGGCCTGCATCTCGAGCATCCGGCTCTCGACGGACGCGATCGTACCCGCGGCACGGCGGGCTTCGTCGCTCGACTGCTGCGCAAGCTGACGCACTTCCGCGGCGATGACGGCGAAGCCGCGCCCGCTGGAGCCGGCGGCGGCGGCCTCGATGGCGGCGTTCAGCGCCAGCAGGTGCGTCCTGGACGCGATCTCGGTAATCGCGTCCAGGATCGTTCCGATGCGGCGGGAATCGCCCGCAAGCGTCGCCATCGCTTCCTGCACCTGCCCGAGCACCCGCCGCGTAGCGCCGCTGGCTTCCTCCAGCGAGTGCACGGAGCGGGAACCCTGCACGGTGACCTCAGCCGCTTCCCGGCTCGCCTGGCTCATCACCGCCGCGTACTCGGCGATTTCGCGCGTCTCGCTTTCGAGCCCGGCGACGGAGGTGGACGCGTGCTCGGAGTCCGCCGCCTGCTCGGAAGCGCCGCGCGCAATGGCGGACATCGCCTGGACGATGTCCGCGTTGGCCGCCGCCGTGTCGGTCGACACTCGGCGGAACGTGACCGACTGCCCGGCCAGCGCCGTCGCGATGCCGCTCGTATGCTCGAGCATGCCGCGGACCTGGGCGGTCATCCGGTCGAAGCTGCGGCTGAGCTCGCCCAGCTCGTCCTGCGCGCGGCTTCCGATTTCATGCCGCAAATCGCCGGACGCCATGCGTGCGACCGCTTCCTGGAGCTTGCGCACCGGAATGAGGAAGGAGCGGATCAGCAGGAGCGCGACAACCGCGGAAGCGAGAAGGACGAAGACGGCCGCTGCGACGGCGACGGTCACGGTCTGCGCGATGACTTTCTGGGAGTCGTCGACAGCTGCCTGCGCATCGGCCGAGAAGGTGACATAAAACTTGTCGACCAGCTTGAAAATCGTTTCGCGCAGCGTCTGCCCTTCGCCGTAGTAATGAAGCATGCTCAGCTCCATCTCTTTGGGGCTGACTTTCTTTTCCTGAACGAGTTTGGCGGCCGCGTCGAAATTATTGATGTAATCCGTTGAAGCGACGATAAGCCCCCCGCGCCACGCTTTTTCCTCTTCGGTCCGGGCGGTATCCTTGATTACGTCGAGCAGACGGTTATACACCGTTCTCTTCTGCTCGTATCTTTCTATATAGGAAGGATCTTTGGAAAGCTCCAGGCCGGAAGCGATAATACTGAGTTCCTGAACCGTTTCTTTCAGCTCCAGCGCGGTCGTTTTCATGGCGACCCGCTCGTTTTGCAGCGCGATTTGCGTGTTGATTTTACTGATTTGATGAACGAGGAAAAAGGCCATGGCCACAAACAGCACAATCAGAACCCCGAAGCTGGCGATCAATTTGCGTTTCATTGTACTTAAATAGAAGAAATTCCCCATGTTCACCCTCCGATAGGTCTCTTTGTTTGGAAATCAACCTTTATATAGGTCTATAGTCGCTTTAACTATAAGTCTTCAGTATTAGAGAACGTGACGGATTTTGTAAAACGGGAGTTAAATAGGCTCATTTCGAAGGAAGTTAAGAGGGGCGAGGCAGCCCGTAAAAAGTTTTACATGAAATTTACGTTTGGACGACTTGCAGTTTACATTCGCTTGTTACGATGTCCTAGGAAACACAAAACAAAGATAGAAACGTCAAAGGAGGACATGTACAACATGTTGAAGTTCATGTCGAAAAAAGGGTTATCCATCTCGCTAGCTGCAGTGCTTACTCTGGGGGTTTTGGCTGGCTGCGGAAAGACAGACACAAACGCAGGCGGCGCAGCATCATCGAACAAGCCTTCCGAAACACCAACGACTCAAGAAATTTCCGGAACGGTTACGGCTTCCGGCTCCAGCGCTCTTCTCCCGCTCGTGAAAGAAGCGGCGAAGCTGTTCATGGAAAAGAATCCGAAAGTTACGATCAACCCGACAGCCGGCGGCTCCGGCAAAGGCCTCAAAGACGTAGCGGACGGCATTTCGAATATCGGAAACTCCGACGTTGCCGCGGGCGATGAATACAAAGACAAGAACCTGAAAGAACACGTGGTTGCGATCGCTCCGTTCGCACTGATCGTAAATCCCGACGTAGGTATCGAGGGCTTGACGAAGCAGCAGGCCGCCGATATTTTCATGGGTAAAATCAAAAACTGGAAAGAAGTAGGCGGCAAAGACGCTCCGATTAACGTCGTTCACCGTCCGGACTCTTCCGGTTCCCGTAAGCTAGTCCAGCAAATCGTCCTTGACGGCAAAGACTTTACTAAAGACGGCGTCGTTCAAGAAAGCACGGGTGCCGTTAAAACGGCCGTAGGCAGCCAATCCGGCTCCGTCGGTTACATTGATACGCCGTACCTGGACAACACCGTTAAAGCTCTGAAATTCGACAACGTCGCTTTCGCCAAAGAAACGATCAAAGACGGCAGCTACAAGCTGTTCGGAACCGAGCGCATGTATACGAAAGGCGAGCCTACCGGCGCGACCAAAGCTTTTCTTGACTACATCATGAGCCCTGAGTTCCAAACGAAAAAAGTTGAGGAACTGAAGTTCCTTCCGGCTGACCTTCTGAAAAAATAAGATCTATCGACCTCATGGGATGTCCTGAAGCTTATCAACTTCGGGGCATCTTTTTTTTTGCCGCAAAATTTACACGGGCTTTACAATTGATTAATTTTGTATTTACAAACAGGGCCTATGATTAAGAAGAATCATTTAGTACTTTGTACTTACCGACTATGCACGCATTCCGATTGAAGGGGGCTTCCCGTTTGTGAACACTTACGCTCAGCAAACAACGAAGACAAAGGAGCAGAGCCGACAAAACCGCCAAAGCCAGAAAGGACCCACGCGCTGGATGAAGCTGCAAAAACGGCAGGACAGTCTGATGAAGCTGCTGTTCGTCGGCAGTGCGGCACTCGTCTCGATTGTCATATTTTCGATTATTTTGTTTGTCGGTGTACAAGGCATGCGCACCTTCTCGGGCGTCAGCCCGATTGAATTCTTTTTTTCGACAGACTGGACGCCAAGCGCGGACAAATACGGAGCGTTTCCGTTCCTGTTCAGTACTTTTCTGTTAACGATGCTCGCCATTGTACTTGCGGTCCCCCTCGCTGTAGCGGGAGCCGTCTTCATGGCTAAGATCGCACCGAAATGGGTGAGAGAGATCATGCGTCCGGCAACGGACCTGTTCGTGGGCATTCCGTCGGTCGTATACGGCCTGATCGGCCTTACGGTCATTGTTCCTTTTATCGGAAAAGTGGTGAACGGGACAGGATACGGTATTTTACCGGCAGGGATCATCCTCGCGATTATGATTCTGCCGACCATCCTGTCCATCTCGGAGGACGCGATCCGCGCACTGCCTCCAAGGCTGGAAGAAGCGTCGCTGGCGCTCGGAGCCACCCGCTGGCAGACGATTTGGCGCGTGCTGCTTCCAGCGGCCCGGCCGGGAATTTTGACCGGCGTGGTGCTTGGAATCGGGCGTGCCATCGGAGAGACGATGGCGGTATTCATGGTCATCGGGAACTCGCCGCAGATGCCCAAATCGCTGATTGACTCGACCACGGTTCTGACGACGGCAATCGTCAAGGACATGGGGAACACGAACTACGGATCGACCTGGAACAACGCGCTTTATTTGATGGCCTTTGTTCTCTTGATCACTTCCCTGCTGCTGATTCTCATCATCCGTGTCGTATCGAGAAGGAGTGAAGTGAAATGAACAGTAAAACGACTGACCGGATCGCCACGCTGTTCTTCTGGACGGCCGGCATCTTTATCCTGTTGATTCTCGCCTGGTTCCTGATCCGGATTCTCGGTGCGGGACTGCCGCATCTTACCTGGGATTTCGTCACGGGCAAGCCGGAGGATATCGTGGCCGGCGGCGGCGTCGGACCGCAGCTCTTCAACTCGTTCTATATTTTGTTTCTTTCTCTGCTGTTCTCGTTGCCGATCGGGTTGGGAGCAGGGATTTACCTGGCGGTATATGCCAAAAAGTCTCGTTTTACCGAAATTGTCCGCATGTCCGTCGAGACGCTGTCTTCCGTGCCATCCATCGTATTCGGTTTGTTCGGATTTCTCCTCTTCGTGGACTTGATGAATTTTAAAATTTCGATTCTGAGCGGTTCCCTCGCCTTGGCGCTTCTGAATCTGCCGGTTCTTGTCCGGGTAACGGAGGAATCGATCCGAACCGTTCCCGAATCGTATTGGGAAGCGAGTCTTGCACTCGGTTCGACCAAATGGCAGGCTATCCGCAAAGTGCTGATTCCTTCCGCACTGCCAAGCCTGATCACGGGCATTACGCTCGTAGCCGGGCGCGCACTCGGTGAATCGGCCATCCTGATTTATACGTCGGGCCTATCCGTTTCCCGGCATTTCCCGGATTTCAATCCGCTGACGATGGGCGAAACGCTCTCCACGCATTTATGGTACATCCAGGCGGAAGCCATCGTGCCGGATGCGAAAAAAATCGCGGAAGGCAGCGCGGCGCTCCTTCTTGTAGTCGTTCTGATCTTCAACCTGCTTATCGGCATTCCTAGCCGAATCATCCAAAAAAGACTTACGGGAGGGAAATAACCTTGACAGCTCCTGCCATGACTATTGCGACCGATACAAAAATAAAAGTAAACGGGCTGGATCTTTTTTACGGGGACAACCAAGCCCTTCACAGCATTGATCTGGACATCGCGCCGAATACCGTATCCGCCCTGATCGGGCCTTCCGGCTGCGGGAAATCGACCTTTCTGCGCACGCTCAACCGGATGAACGATCTCATCGACAGCGTAAGAATTAACGGGTCCATTAAGGTGGACGGACAAGATATTTACTCCGCGGAGAGCGACATCGTGTCTCTGCGCAAGCGTGTGGGCATGGTTTTCCAGCGTCCGAATCCGTTCCCGATGAGCATCTACGATAACATTGCTTACGGACCGCGCATTCACGGTCAGAAAAAACGCGCCGTTCTCGACGAAATCGTAGAACGCAGCCTAAGACAGTCCGCTCTCTGGGAGGAAGTGAAGGACCGCCTGAACAAGTCGGCTCTCGGCCTGTCCGGCGGTCAGCAGCAGCGGCTGTGCATCGCCCGCCTGCTGGCGGTCGAGCCGGAAGTGCTGCTGATGGACGAACCGACCTCTGCGCTCGATCCGATCTCCACCTTGAAGGTGGAGGAGCTCACGCAGACGCTGAAGGAGCGCTATACGATCATTATCGTGACGCACAACATGCAGCAGGCCGCGCGTATCTCCGACCGCACGTCTTTCTTCCTCAACGGGATTCTCGTTGAGACCGATCAGACCGACAAGATTTTCACTAATCCGAACGATCAGCGCACCGAAGATTACATCACCGGCCGTTTCGGTTAACTCTAAGGGGGCTTCAATGAATAATCGCCTTAATTTTCAACATTCGATTGACGATCTGCAGAACGAACTGCTCGATTTAGGCTCCATGGTCGAAAATTCCATTCATCAGGCTGTAGAAGCGCTGACCCGGCTCGATACGGATCTCGCGCGGCGCACGGTCGAGGACGACGACGCGGTGGACGAATTGACGCTTCGCATCGAAGAAATGTGCCTGAAACTGATCGCGCTGCAGCAGCCCATGGCGGGCGATTTGCGGATTATCGGCACGGCTCTCAGCATAGCGACGGATCTGGAGAGAATCGCCGACCATGCCGTAGATATCGCGAAGATTACGATCCGCCTGTCCGGCGAGACGCTGGCCAAGGAATTGATCGACATTCCCCAAATGGCCGAAATCTCCAAAGAGATGCTCCGCGAAAGCCTGGTCGCCTATATGAACCGCAACGTTCATATGGCCGCTTCGCTGGCGGAGAAGGACGATCAGGTGGACAAAATCTTCAGCCGCATCATGACCGACGTCATCGGGATGATGAATGCGGATTTTACCCGTAACCGCCAGCTGACGCACCTGATCATGGTCGCTCATTATCTGGAGCGGGTAGCCGACCATGTGACCAACATCGGCGAAAGCGTGATTTACATGGTCACGGGCAAAAGGAAAGACTTGAACGTGTAAGACGGCTGAAAAGCCGTCTGATGCCGGACTGTACGTACTGGAGGACCCGGCTCGGCACGTTAAAATGTAAGGATAGCGGACGGCGAAGGAAAATTGCCGCAGTCAGCCTGCGTTACAAAGAAGCGTGACCAGAAACAGCTTGTCGGGATACTTCCCGGCAGGCTGTTTCTTTGTGAGGATGCAGACGAACAGGCGAAGAAACGCAAGATCAAGAGCAGGAGCAGGAGACAAGACCAACATTAAAGATCCTAAACCGCAAGTATATTCCCCTGACCGGACGTGTACGCCAAAATCCGCCCTTGCAGTGCCGACAAAAACCGCCCATGGGGGCGGCTGTGCGCGTACTAGTATGAGAAGGATCTGTTTGGAGTTAGGGGCGGCGCATAATTAAGCCGCGGCTAGAGCACATGCACCAGCTGCTTAACGGACCGCACGATAATCACCTTCTGGCGGCCGACTTTCCGCTGGGAAATCTTTTTCACATGGGGCGGATAAATCCAGACGGCATCCAGACCGCAACGGGTGGAGCCGATGATGTCGTTTTTCCACGAGTTGCCGACCATGACGCCCTGGCCCGGGGCTATGCCGGTTTCTTTCAGGGCGGTCCGGTACAAACCCGGATGCGGCTTGCGCGGCCCGTCTTTCGAGGAGCTGAAGAGCAGTTTCTCGGGGAAAAAGGAGGACAGCCGCAGCCGACCGATGTCCCTCTCGAGCCTTTTGCGGCTGCCGTTGCTGATGACCGCCAGCTTGTAGCGCTCGCCCAGAGACGACAGCGTTTCTTCGACGCCCGGAAAAAGCCGGACGTAATTTCCTTCCGTTTCTTCAATTTGCTCGAAAAAGCCTTTGGCAAACGTTTCGTTCACCGATAGGGGAAAAGCGTCCAGCGCCTTTTCCAGGCAGGCTATCCGCATTTCTTCGCTGGGACGGTGGCCCCGGGGGCGCAGCTTCCGCAGTTTTTGCCACTCCTGCTTATAAATCTGAAGCGCAGCTTCGGGTGAAGCCGCCCCGTCTTCCTGTGCCCATCTTCCGGTGAAGTCTCCCAGTACCTCCGTGAATGCCGAATCGAAGCACTGCCTGCGGTCGACCAATGTATTGTTCATATCGAAAAAAATCATTTTCTTGGGAGCCGGAAAAAAAAAGGGACTCATCTCGGTCCTCCTTCCCTCGCCGGACGAAATCCAGCTGAAAACACCGGACGCGCCGGCTTTGCATCGTACTATCAGTCTATGTGGGGAGAGCGGAGAACATCACCGCAAGCCCGGGAGGATAGGCTCAAAAATTACCGGGCTGAAACTTTTTCATATTCGTCCAGCCTGTGCTATCATGAACGTATATGTCCAAAATTCGGGGTGTAAGATGGAAAAATTGATCGTTATTGATGGAAACAGTATTGCGAGCCGCGCCTTTTATGCGCTGCCTCTGCTGAGCAATTCCGCCGGTCTTCATACGAACGCCGTTTACGGATTCACAACCATGCTCCTCAGATTGATTGAAGAAGAAAAACCGACTCATTTTCTCGTGGCTTTCGACGCGGGCAAAGTGACGTTCCGACATAAAGATTACACGGAATACAAGGGGGGACGCGCCAAAACGCCGCCGGAGCTGTCCGAGCAGTTCCCGTTGATCAAGGATCTGATGAGCGCATTCGGCATCCGGCAATTCGAACTGGAAGGCTATGAAGCGGACGATATCATCGGCACGCTGACCAAATCGGCGGAGCAGGAAGGCAAGGATGTGCTGGTCGTTACCGGCGACAAGGACATGCTGCAGCTCGTATCGGATCGTGTGACGGTTGCGCTGACCCGCAAAGGCATCAGTGAAGTGGACCGTTACGACCCGGCGGAGATCAAAGCGAAGTACGGCCTCGTTCCGGCCCAGATTATCGACCTCAAAGGTCTGATGGGCGACTCCTCGGACAATATCCCGGGCATCCCCGGCGTAGGGGAGAAAACGGCCCTGAAGCTGCTGCACGAGTACGGTTCCGTCGAATCCGTGCTGGAGCATGCGGACGAGATGAAGGGCAAGATGAAGGAAAAGGTCCGCGACCATGCGGATTCCGCGCGGATGAGCAAGGAAATCGCGACCATTTACCGCGAAGTGCCGATGGATACGGACTGGAGCGGCCTCGCCTTCTCCGGCTTCGAAACACCCGAGCTTGCGGCCATGTTCCGCAAGCTGGAGTTTAAGTCGCTGCTCGAGAGGCTGGACTTTTCCGGCGCCGGGGGAACGGACTCCCCTGAAGGGGCGGAGCCCGGCCCCGCGGAAGAGCTTGTTGTCCGCCTGATTAATGCGGACAACATCGCGGACTTGACCGGCGCGCTGAAAGATGTAAGCGCGCTGCACGTGGAGGCCGTAGGGGACAATGCCCACACGGCCGAGCTGGTCGGGGCGGCTTTCCACACGCCCGAAGCGGGCTACTATGTGCCCGCGGCCGTGCTGACCGCACCCGAAGCGGATGCGCTGCGCGCCTGGCTGGCGGACGAGCGCGCTCCGAAGAGCACGTGGGACCGCCACCGCGCGGAGCTGGTGCTCGCCTGGAACGGCATCACGCTGGCCGGCGTGACGTTCGACGTCATGCTCGCGGCGTATCTGCTCGATCCGACGGAGTCGTCGCTTACGCTCAGCGTCATCGCGGACAAGTACGGCGCGCTTCATGTGGCGCCGGACGAAGCGGTCTTCGGCAAAGGCGCGAAATTCCGCCTGCCGGAGACCGAGGCCGTCGCGGAGCATCTCGTCCGCAAGGCTGACCGCATCTTCCGCCTGGACGTCTCGCTGCGCGAGAAGCTGGAGCAGGCGGATATGAAGCAGCTCTACTACGAGCTGGAGCTTCCGCTCTCGGGTGTGCTCGCGGATATGGAGCTGCGCGGCATCAAAGTCGATACGGCCGGGCTGAAGCAGCTTGGCGATGAACTTGCCGTGCAGATCGACCGGACGATGACGGAGATTTACCGCCACGCCGGGATGGAATTCAACATCAATTCTCCGAAGCAGCTGGGAGAAGTCCTGTTTGAGAAGCTCCAGCTTCCTGTCCAGAAGAAAACGAAGACGGGGTACTCCACGGATGCCGAGGTGCTGGAAAAGCTGGCCCCTTACCATGAAATCGTGCAGGGCATTCTCCATTACCGGCAGCTCGCCAAGCTCCAGTCCACGTATGTGGAAGGGCTGCTGAAAGAGGTGCGCAAGGAAACCGGCAAGGTTCATACGTACTACAGGCAGACGATCGCGGCTACGGGCCGGCTCAGCAGCCAGTATCCGAACCTGCAGAACATTCCGATCCGGCTGGAGGAAGGGCGCAAAATCCGCAAGGTGTTCGTGCCTTCGGAGCCGGGCTGGTCTATTCTGGCCGCGGATTACTCGCAGATCGAACTGCGGGTGCTCGCCCATATTTCCGGTGACGAGAATCTCAAGGAAGCTTTTACGAATAATATGGATATTCATACGAAAACGGCCATGGATGTATTCGGCGTCTCCGAATCCGAAGTGGACGCGAACATGCGCCGCTCGGCGAAGGCCGTCAACTTCGGCATCGTTTACGGGATAAGCGATTACGGGCTTTCCCAGAACCTGGCCATTTCCCGTAAGGAAGCGAGTCAGTTTATCGAGCAGTATTTCGCCGTTTTCCAGGGTGTCCGCAAATATATGGATGATATTGTGAAACAGGCCCGCGAACAGGGCTACGTCACGACACTGCTCCAGCGGCGCCGGTATTTGCCGGAGATTACCGCCTCTAACTTTAACCTCCGTTCTTTCGCGGAAAGAACGGCGATGAATACGCCGATTCAAGGAACGGCGGCCGATATCATCAAGCTTGCCATGGTGCAAATGGACGAGCGTCTTAAAACGGAAGGCCTGAAAAGCCGGATGCTTCTTCAAGTACATGATGAACTGATTTTCGAAGTTCCGCCCGAAGAGCTTGAAACGATGCGCCGCATCGTGCCCGAGGTCATGGAAGGCGCGCTTGCGCTGGACGTGCCTCTGCTCGCCGAGGTGGATTACGGATACAACTGGTACGAAGCGAAATAATGAGCTCATGAAAACACAGCATGAACCGAGGTGAAGCGCCATGCCGGAATTGCCGGAGGTGGAAACCGTCCGGCGGACTCTCAGCCGATTGGTTGTCGGCAAGACGATTCAAGAGGTGGAAGTCCGCCTGAAACGGATTATTCAAAAACCCGAAGAGCCGGAGATGTTCGCCGATCTTCTGGAAGGCCAAACGATTCAGGGCATGAGCCGCAGAGGCAAGTTTCTGCGTTTCCTGCTCGATGACGGCGTGCTAGTGTCCCATCTTCGTATGGAAGGCCGCTACGGCCTCTATGAAGCTTCAGACGAGGTGGAGCCTCACACGCATGTGATCTTCCGCTTTACGGACGGGACCGAGCTGAGATACCGCGATGTGCGGCAGTTCGGCACGATGCATCTTTTCGCGGGCGAGGAGGATCTGAGCAGCAAGCCTCTCCATAAGCTGGGCATCGAGCCGCTGGACGAGTCTTTTACGTTCGATGCCTTCCGGCAGGCCGTCGGCAAACGGAGCACGAAGATCAAGCCCCTGCTGCTCAATCAAGCATACATCGTCGGACTCGGTAATATTTATGTAGACGAGGCGCTCTTTCTAGCGGGAATTCACCCCGAGAGGGAAGCGGCTTCGCTAACCCGCACCGAGCTTCAGAAACTTCACGAAGCGATTGTCCATACCCTCAAAAGCTCGGTCGAGGCCGGGGGCTCTTCCATCAAATCGTATGTCAACGGCCAAGGCGAATCGGGAAATTTCCAGCATTCCCTGAACATTTACGGCCGCAACGGCAAGCCCTGCGTAAACTGCGGCAGCCTCATCGAGAAAACCGTAGTCGGCGGGAGAGGCACGCATTTTTGCCTGAAATGCCAGCCTCTCAAAAGAACGCGCAGCGCGCCGAAGAAGAAGCTTTAGCACAACTCCTCCTACCCCTCCATATGCTAAGTGAGTAGAAAACGCAGGTAGGAGGAATGAGGCGTGCTTCCATTTTTTTCTCTGTTGATTCTGGCTCTGGCCGTCAGTCTGGACGGTTTCGGGGTAGGGATGATGTACGGCTTGCGTAAAATCCGTATCCCGCTCCCGTCTCTGGCGATCATTTCCCTTTGCTCGGGAATCATCATTTACATTTCGATGAGTTTTGGAGTGTGGCTGTCGAGGTATTTGTCTCCGCACTATGCCGGAATGCTTGGTGCGGTCATTCTGATCGGCATCGGAATCTGGGCGCTGGTTCAGTTTCTGGCACAGAAGCAGGGAAATGACGGCGACGGTGATGAAAAGGAACGTACACAGACGGAGCATGGAAAGGCGGCACTGTCCGGAACGGCCCGACTGGAAGCTGTTTTTCCGTCGAATCGGGTAGCGGCCCGCCATCCTGAGCCGCATGAGGCAGAACCGGAGCGCGAGCCGCGGATGTTTTCGATCGAGATCAAGCGTCTCGGACTCGTGATCCAGATTTTGCGTACGCCTTCCGCCGCCGACGTGGACCGGTCCGGCAACATTTCTTCTTCGGAAGCGACGCTGCTCGGCATTGCGCTGTCCCTGGATGCTTTCGGTGCGGGAATCGGTGCCGCTTTGATCGGGTATACTCCGCTGTTGACATCGGCGGTTATCGCGGTAACGAGCGGGCTGTTTATTTACTTCGGCCTGAAAATCGGCTATGAGTATTCCGGGGTCGGCTGGATCCGTAAAGTATCGGTGCTGCCGGGAGTCGTCCTGATCCTGATGGGCATTTCCAAGCTGTTTTAGCTGTTATCCTTAAAAATGTGATTGACGTGGGAGTCGAGTGAAATGAATATAGGACTCACGGGAGGTATCGCCTGCGGCAAAAGCACGGTCTCGGCCATGCTTGTCCGCCGCGGTGCGATTCTTATAGACGCGGACCGGATCGCGCGCGAAGTGGTAGAGCCGGGGAGCCCCGTTCTGGCTCAGGTCGCCGCGCATTTCGGACAAGATATGCTGCTGCCGGACGGCTCGCTCCACCGTAAAAGACTGGGCGAGACGGTTTTCGGGAACGAAGAGGCGCGGAAAGCGCTCGAAGATCTTTTGCATCCGTCCATCCGTGCGCTCATGAAAGAAAGAATGGCCGCCTCGGAGCGTGAATTTCCGGACAAGCTTGTCGTGGTGGATGTGCCGCTCCTCTACGAATCGGGACTTCAAAGCATGTTTTCGTCCGTTATGGTCGTTTATGTGCCGAAAGAAGTCCAGCTTAGAAGATTGATGGAGCGGGACGGGCTGACCTCCGAACAGGCGGAATCCCGGCTTGCGGCCCAGTGGCCCGTTGAACGCAAAAAAGAGCTCGCGGATAGTTGTATCGACAATTCGGGGACACTGGAGCAGACAGAGCTGCTTGTCGAGCGTTTCTGGCTTCAAAGGGGGCTGTAATGAAGCTTCTGCGGAAAAAGCGGGTATTCGCCCTGCTGCTGCTCGGATTTGTGTTTCTTCTGTTCAGCAACGGACTTTTTATCGGACAGATGATATATCCCATTCACTACCGTGAAGAAATCCGGCAGAATGCTTCCCAGTATCAGGTCGATCCTTTTCTGATTGCCGCTATTATTAAAGTGGAGACGAACTTCAACCACGACCGGGAATCCAAAAAAGGAGCCGTCGGCATTATGCAGCTCATGCCCGATACCGCGGAATGGATTCGCGAAACGTCCAATACGAAATCGGCCGATTTCCGCGATCCGAAGCATAATATCCAGCTGGGCTCCTGGTACCTGGCTTGGCTGAACAAGCAGTACAAGGGAAACTGGCTTTATTCCATAGCCGCGTATAACGCGGGTCAGGGAAACGTCAGCAAATGGAAAAACAACGGAGTCTGGGACGGGACGGAAGAAACCATCAAAAAGATCCCGTTCGGCGAAACCCGGCATTATGTACAGAGGGTACTGTATTATCAGCAGAAATTTAAAAAGCTTTACGGCGAGGAATGGAATCAAAGCGCAGGAACCAAATAAAGCGCAGGAACCAAATAAAGAAGCACCGAGCCCGGCGGGTGTAGCCGCCGGATCCGATACTTCCGCATTGCTTGGTTTCCGCTAGAAGTTAGCGGGATTGGCCTTGACCGGCCAGTTGTTGTTCGGCGATTTGCACCAGTCTGCGAGTAATGTGACCCCCGATAGCACCCGTGTCGCGAGTAGCCATGTTACCGTAGTAACCGTCTTGAGGAATCGCAATACCCAGCTCTTGGGCAACTTCATATTTCAGCTGATCCAAAGCTTGGTTAGCTTGTGGAACAACCAGTACGTTGCTGCTGCGAGATTGTCCTGCACCCATTTCTGTTCACCTCCTTGTCGTTGGTAGAACTATTATGTGCGTTTTTGTAAGCTTGATAACAAGCAACATCTGGCAGAAAAATAAAAGTCGGACGAGAGGAGGAACCCCGATGAAATGCCCGTTTTGCGAGCATAACGGAACGAAAGTGCTGGACTCGCGCTCGGCCAACGATAACAAATCGATCCGCCGGCGCAGAGAATGCGAGAAGTGCCAGCGGCGGTTTACGACGTTCGAGATGGTGGAGGAAACGCCTCTTATCGTGATCAAAAAAGACGGCAGCCGCGAGGAATTTAACCGCGACAAGATTTTGCGCGGGTTAATCAGAGCCTGCGAGAAACGCCCGGTTTCCGTGGACAGGCTGGAGCAAATCGTCTCCGAGGTCGAAATGCAGGTCCGCAATATGGCCCATGCGGAAGTGGACAGCATGAGGATCGGAGAACTGGTGATGGAGCAGCTTTACCCGGTCGATGAAGTGGCTTACATCCGCTTTGCGTCCGTGTACAGGCAGTTTAAAGATATCAACATGTTCCTGAAGGAACTGGAGCAGATTTTAGGCAAAACGAATCTGAGCGCACTGAAAACGGACGGCTAGAGGGGCGGACAAGCTTGCAAGGCTTTCTTCTTAATAAGGGGAAAGCCTTTTTGCCGTTTTGCCGGGAAAAAAGGCCGGAAGACAGGCATATGCCCCGCAGCCCCCCGGGAAAAGCCGGAAGACTACAGGTATATCTGGGGCTCTCCCGCCATATGTTTCAGGGTGGAACGGCAAAGGAGGCGACGACATGTCAATTACGCAAGGAAACGGGCAGGGAGTCCCGTGGGGGTTCGGGAAACCCGAGGTTCCCGATTACACGAAGATAACGCAGGGGCAGGCGCAGCTGCCGGACTATCCGCTTCAGCAGGGGTCACCGTTCGGCGGCGGGGTCAATCAGCCCCAGGGCAATCAGGGTCCGCCACAGGGAGGGCTGCCCGGCGCTTTTCCGCAGTCGGGAGCTTACCCGGAGAGCTTCGGTTCAGTCGACGGCTGGTCCGGCCAGGCGGGGTTCTCTCCCGCACCCCAAACGGGAGGCGGAGGCTTGTCGCCTTTCAATCAGGGAGGTTTCGGATCCGCAGGCGGACCGCCGGGGCAGGGGGGCTTTGGCGCCATTGATGCGGGCGCATCGTCCGGAGGCGCTCCGGTCGCGGTGCCGCAGCCTTTTTTCAGCATCGATCCTTATGTGTATCAGGCGCTCAGAACGATTGTCGGCAGAGGTGTCGTGGTGGAAACGGTTCGCGGCAGCAACCGGGGCATCCTGGCGGATGTGAAGCCTGATCATGTCGTGGTCCAGGAGGACGGGAAGAAATTATTTATCCGGACGGCCCAAATCATTTGGGTCATGCCGGAGTAAAATCTTATTGGTGTCTAAGATCCGCCGGATTCCGGCGGCTTTTTTTCGTGCACCGGGACATTTCAATAAATTTTAATATAGCTACTTTACAAAAGAAAGTAACAATGATAATATACTTACATAAAGTAAGTTATTAAATACAAGTTAGCTAAAAATAAAATTTCGAATCATGTTTAGGAGGAAGTTAAAATGAACAAATTATTGTATATCACTGCGAATCCAAGAGGACTTGACCGTTCTTTCGGCCTTCAGGTCGGCGAACATTTTCTGGAAACGGCCATCAAAGAGAATCCCGAGCTTCAAGTGGAGCGCGTTGATGTATACGGCGAGCCTATTCCCCTTATCGATGCCGATGTCCTGAACGGCTGGGATAAACTGCGTGCGGGGGAAACGCTGAACGAAACGGAAGCGGCTGCCATCAACCGGATGAATGAAGTGCTGGAACAGTTTTTGTCCGCCGACGGGTACGTGTTCGTCACTCCGATGTGGAACCTGAGCTACCCGCCGATGCTGAAAGCCTACATCGACAACATTGCGATTGCGGGAAAAACGTTCCGTTATACGGCGAACGGTCCCGAAGGGCTGATGACCGGCAAAAAAGTCGTTCACATCCAGGCGCGCGGAGGCATTTATTCCGAAGGACCGGCCGCGGACTTTGAATTTACCGACAAATACCTGCGCGGAATTATGGCGTTCATCGGAATTACGGACTACGAGCATGTCTATGTGGAAGGCATCGCGGCTTATCCGGACAAAGCGGAGGAGCTTGTGCAAGGTGCCAAAGCAAGAGCCGCGGAAGCAGCGGTTCAATTTGCGAAAATCCCATCGCGAGTATAAGCTTCCCCCTTGCGGTGTTCCCATATAAACGCAAAAAAACTGCCCCGTTCTACGTTCTACGAGGGGCAGTTTTTTGCTGCGTTAAGGGCCGGACCGCGAGTTAACGGTTATAGGTTTGTCTCAGCCCTTGCCGATAAGAAGAGAAAGCAGACCGGCCGCAATCAGAGGGCCGACGGGAACGCCGCGGAACAGGGCAACGCCGAGCACGGTGCCGATAAGAAGTCCGGCTACCACATTCGGCTGGTTCGTCATCAGGAGGGCACCCCGGCCGCCCAGGTATGCAACGGTGATTCCGATAAGCACGGCCAAAAGCGATTTCCAGTGCATAAAGGACTGGAGAATGGTCTGGACGGGCATTTTGCCGCTGGCGATCGGCGTCATTACACCGATAGTCAAAATGACGACGCCGATCGTCAATCCGTATTTTTCCAAGAAGGGAAAGGCCTGCTGTACATTCATCACCCGCAAAAGCAGGAGAACGAGCATGGCAATCGTAACGGTCGAATTGCTGCTGAGCAGCCCGAGAAGGGCCAAACCGAGCAGCAGGATGGAAGGCATGTCCACTTGGGCCATCGTCAAATTCCCCTTTTGGGTCTTTTTTTGTTTCCATTGTATAGCATTCAAGCCGCATCAACAAGGAAGGGACCGGTCAGGAGGAAAGCCGAAAGCCGATGGGAGATCCCCTGGAGGGGATATGGTATAATTTCTTAGACGAGGGCAGGTTATCCAAACAGGTCCCCGGTGAAAGGAGCGATTCCATGGAAACGATTGAAATGGTAGCGGTCGGGGCTTTGATTCTCGCTCTACTGCTGCTGATTAAAGTGTTCAGCCTTCAAAGCCGGATTAACGCCATCGAATCCGATCTGGAGTGGTTGAAAGGACGGGCGGAAGGCCAGGCGGTAAACCGGTTAAAGCCGTCGACGGCCGCCCGGTCCGATAAGCCCGCTTCGGCACAGCTTTCCCTTCTTGACGAAAGAGTCCATCACTTGCTTGCACAAGGCGATAAGATCAAAGCGATCAAAATGGTGAGAGCGGCAAACGGGATGGGATTGAAGGAAGCCAAAGATTATGTGGAGAATCTGGAACGTGACTAGTTTAAAGACGTGATCCGCTTGCAGCGCGGCTTCGCGTTTTTTCCCGTAATGGACTGGAACACCAGAAGCCGTTAACTCGGGGCCTAGGGACGTATCAAAATTTGGAAGCATTGTTCAGCAGGCTGTTCGTGACATAATCCAGTTGAGCGCTCAGCGAATAGAGGTCGGTGTAATAAAACAAGCCGAACGGCGCTTCGATTATACGGCCAGCCTTAACAGCGGGAATTCTGTTCCAGACCGGATGATCCATAAGATTGTCCATTCCTTCCCAGGTGCTGCGCAGCAAGAAATCTCCGATATATTGAGGAATCACTTCCAGAGAGACCGTTTCGCTTTCCACTTTTTTCGCATGATCGATTTTCTTCTGGATGATCTCCGGAGCTTTCATTCCCAAATAATCGTAGACAATTTGAGAACCGCGCCCATACTGTTTGCTTTCAATAACCAGCATTCCTTTCCTCTCACCTTCTACGATGGATACAGTCTTATCCAGAAGTCCGGCCGTCTGAAGCTTCTCTCTGCTTGCCTTAACCTTATCGTTAAACGCCTCCATAAACTGATCGGCTTCCTTCTTTTTGCCAAAAACTTCCCCAAGCTTATGTATCCTTTCCTCTGTTGTTATCTGGTCTGCAGGGATGAAAACGGTTGGGGCGATATCCTTTAATTTTTTATAGCTATTTTCAGAGGAGACAATAATCAGATCGGGTTCAAGGGATAACACGGCTTCGGGGCTGGCTTCGTCCCAGTGGCCCAGCGATTGTACACCCTTTAATTGCTCTGAAAAAGCGGCCCCGTCATATATTTCGGATATGCCGACCGGATTAATCCCGAGGGCAACGACATCGCCCAACATGTACAAAACAACAACACGTTTGGGCTCCGCCGGAACGACTACATCTCCTTTAACCGTCGAAACGGTGCGAGTCTCCGTACTTATCTTATCGGGATAAGGGGAAGCGGATGCCGATACATTCGTCGTAGATGCAGAGGAATTGGATGCCGGGTTTACCCCTCCCGAGCAAGCGTTGAGCAGTAAAGTCAAGCTGATCAATGTTCCGAGGATCAATGATGATTTTTTAATCCTTTTCATAGTAAGAAACCCTCCGTCGCTATATTGGTAATGATTATCATTATCACTATAACGGCGTAAGTTGAGCAGGCCAATGGACGATCTGGAAATGGCCGATGGATTATCTTGCGGTGCAAGATTTTCCCGTGCCAGTGCCTGATAACGAGAAGGAGACAAACCGGTGTATTTCTTGAACAGCCGGCTGAAGTAGTACTCGTCTGAATACCCCACATGTTGCGCAATTACCCCCAAAGTCGCATCTGTTTCCGAGAGCAGCTTCCTAGCTTCGTTAATGCGATATTGAATCAAATACTCAATAGGACTCGTTCCGGTTTGTTGTTTGAATTTCATGGACAGATAGCGGGGACTGTATTTGTACTGACGGGCAAGGAGATCCAGAGAAATTACCTCATGGTAGTGGGTATGAAGGTACTGAGTTACCATGGACACGAGATCTTTCTGACTGCTGTCGGACTCGGCCGCTATCCTATGCTGGATGACTTCATGGACAAACTGATAAAACATTCCTTTAATTTGTAAACTTCCAAGGCTGCCGGAACTTTTCAATGTCCGCTTCATCGACGATATTAAAATGAACAGGGTACGCGGTTCGTCAGGCTCGAATCCGTACTGGATTTCGAACGGGCTCCTATGCTCCAGCCAATCCCTTAATTTCCTCCAGTTTGTGAACGCTAACTTAGCTTTGTAGAAAAGAAGGTAAAATTCAAATTCTTCCTTTGCTTCGATCTCCAAATTCATTCCTTTGGCACCGTGAAGCAAATAATATTGCCGTGTCCGGTGAACGATGCCATCCAACTGAAGATTCGCGGCCCCCCGGGTTCCGTATATATATGCATTTGCAGGCAGTCGGTAATCCTCCAGCCGTTCTCCCGGATTCATAACCGTGTGCCTGATATCGAAAATTTTAACTGCGGTTTGATTCCATATGGCAACTTGTTCATCGAATTTCATGACGGATCTCCTCTGAGGCGCAGCTTTCCAATAGTATAATTGAAAATGATTCTCAATAAAAGAGGAGGGAGACTTAACTTTCTTACTTAGCCGGGTAACGATGGCGGTTCTGCGAAAGAAATGCCTCATTGGCAAGCATGCCGCAGGCTTCGGACCGTTTCCTGTCCAAACGCCAAGAGCCCGCCAACAGGGCGGGCTCCGGATGTTCATTCCTTCTTGCGTGTCCTTACGCTTCCTTCAGGACGCTTAAGAACAAGACGATGAAGAAGGATAGGAGGACTAATTTAAGATTCAGATTCAGTGTATCCAACTACCTCACGGACAAATTTATTGAGGGCAGTGTCATTCGTGATGTTCTGATTGCAGACGGTACTGTCTACACACAGGTAGTTCCCAATCGCCTTATAGTAATCGGATGGTGCCTTGGCCGGTCTTGATTTCGTGACCGCGGTAAACAGCGCCACTTCTTCGTGCTTGTTGCACAGAAAGCAAACACCTTTGTTCGCCGGTGTATATCGTCCTTCGATGCCGATCAGTTTCCCGTTCAACGGGTAGACGAGAAACAATTTATTCGTCGCGATGTCGGTCCAGCCCAGATAAGTGACATAGCGGTAGTCGATTTCGGACAGGTCGGGAATTTTCAGTTTCTTGTTCTTCGGAAAAAGCTTGGCTAGCTGCTTACCCGCCAGTGCCGGGAACGGTGCCAAGTAAGATTCCAGCGATTCCGGAAAAAGCTTGCAGTCTTCTGCGGTACGCAATTCCGAAATCTTCTCCAGCAATTGTTTTTGAGGGTCGTCTGCATCCGGGAATGCTTCAAGCAGCTTGAATGGAGCGCTGGCTTTTACCGATGCCACGACTTTCGGATCGGAAACGGTTTCGTACGTTTTCTGAAGCAGAAGACTCTGCTTTTTAATGACATTATATTGATGGTTTCTAATAAATGGTTGTATCATGGCTTTCAGCCCCTTATTTTTTATTCAAGCTAAAAAAATAAGTGCAAAGCCCATTATTAGAAACGATATAAGCTTAATCGGGCGACTATGTTATCGTGAACCGTCCGCCCATGCAAAGTATCGCCCCATAATCAGGCTTCGCATGAGCCGTATCTTGTACCGGCAATTTGATTTGCCATTTGTACCAACCTCCTTTTACCCGACCATTATAATGGCGAGCGGGCATCGTAGCAAGGCCGAAAACAGGTATAAAAAAGTTTTACCAGTGTGGAGGCAATCCTTCCTCTTTTCTGTCGTTGGGAAGAACGAAGAACGACTTGGAAGCAGACGCGGTTACAAAAAGGGAACGACCGTTAGCGGGTAGGACGATAGAAAGTTGGGATTTATATCGGCAGCGGAAGCCGCGAACTACCGATTCAAGGACTACCGGCAAACCCAAACGCCCGCCGTTCATAGGCAGAGGCTTATGCTCGTTTAGCGCAGCATTACAGGCCGCTCCTTACTAGACTTTTATCCTCAAATGCGGTCGATAGCACAATCAAAGTCGTTGAAAAGCCGAAAGCGCTGCATTCATCGAGAAAGTGGGTCAACGATTCCGTCGTTTCGCTCAGCACTTTCATTAAAAAGTTATACTCCCCGCTGATCCGGTAGAGATCGACGATCTCAGGAGATTTTTCGCTGAAAGCGGCGAAGCCTTTGCAATCGGTCGTTTTGAACAAAACAAACGCCGTGGTCTGCTTGCCGAGCTTCGGGGGAGAAAGCTTTGCGCGGTAGCCCGTAATAACTCCCTGCTCTTCTAATTTTCGCAGTCTTTCGGTTACGGCCGGCTGTGACATCGCGATCATCCGGCTCATCTCGGAGATGGGGATCCGGGCATTTTCGTGCATCAAAGATAAAATTTTTGAGTCGATTTGGTCCATACTAGCAAACACCTCATTATTAAAGGTAATAGTAAGCATACAGCTTGATAACTTAGTTATTTATACTTATCTTCCTTAATAATACTATGTGATACGGATGTATTTCATTATAAAATGTCATTAACCATTCGCGAAGGAGAATGAAAGATGACAAGGACCTTAAACGACCCGATAACTATCGGCGGAATCACGCTAAAAAACCGGCTGATCATGGCGCCGCTGCAGCAGTATAAAGGAACTCCAGAAGCATTTGCCGCCGCACATCACATCGAGCATTACGGGCGCAGAGCGAGGCATGTGGGACTTATCGTTTTGGAATCCACGGCAGTTTCTTCGAATGGAAGACTGTGGGCAAACGATATCGGCATCTATACGGACCGGCACGTGCAGGCGCTGCGGAAAGTGACGGATGCTGTCCATGCGCACGACACCCCGGTTTTTATCCAACTGTCGCACGGGGGAAGAAAATCTTCGCCGGAGGTTACGGCTACTTTGGTCGCGCCGAGTGCGATTGCATTCGACGATCAATACGGCATGCCGCAAGAACTATCGGTAGAGAGCATCCATAACATCGTCCAGGAGTACCGTATGGCGGCAAGGCGAAGTGTAGAAGCGGAATTTGACGGAATAGAGATTCATGCGGCGCACGGGTTTTTAATTCATCAGTTCTTATCGCCTCTGTCCAATAAGCGGACCGATGCCTATGGAGGAAGTTCCGGGAACAGGGCGAGGTTTTTGAAGGAGGTTCTCAGGGCGGTCAGGGAAGAAGTCGGCAGAGACTATCCCGTCATCGTTCGGATTTCGGCCACAGACTACAGCGAAGGTGGACTGATCCCTGAAGAATGGGCGCGCATGTTAAAGCCGCTGGAGTCCGAACTGGACGCTATCCATGTGTCTTCGGGCGGGATTCTCCCGGTACAGCCCAGCGACGTATACACCGCGTATCAGCTGCCTCATGCGGCCGCGATCAAGCAGCATTTCGAAATTCCGGTCATTGCCGTCGGGAAGATTTATACCCGGAGTCTTGCCGACCGCATCCTTGAGGACGGATTGGCAGACGTTATCGCCATCGGCCGTCCACTCTTGGAGGACCCGGATTACGCGGAGGGGTTGTTGATGGTGAGGGAGACGGCCGGGAGCGAGAAAATAAAGATGTCCTGCTGACTTTTTTGAACCGCACTTTTGCGGAATCAGGTGAGCCGCCGTTAACTGAAATTGTTCTGCTTAACCCGTATACGGAAAAGGATGCTCCTCTTGACAAACAATCCATCTTTGACATTTGGGCGAAAACGGCAGAAGGTAAATTGATTAACATCGAGATGCAGCTTTTTAATAAATATGATATCGAAAAGCGGACGCTTTATTACTGGAGTAAACGGTACTCCGGCCAGCTGCAGGAAGGGCAAACCTACAAGGAATTGAAAAAATGCGTTACGATTAAATTACTCATTTATTTCCAATGACCGGTATCATAATGTCTATCATTTGAGGGAAGATCATACGGGGCTGGAGCTTTGTGACGATATCGAAGTCCATTTTATGGAGTTGTCCAAGCTGGACGATAAGTCTGCTCCGGTCGAAGGCGGTTTAATCAACTGGCTATTGTTCTTGAAGGGTGCAGACAAATCCAATTGGGAGGTGCTGAAAATGAATGAACCGACTCTGAAAAAAGCCATGGATACGTTGGAGTTTCTTAGCCAGGACCGGGAAGCCCGCTGATTGAATGGGCGACGGAAAAGGGCATGGCTAGAGGCATGGCTAAAGGAATAGCCGAAGGAGAGCAAAAGAAGGCTGTCCAAATTGCTAAGAATATGCTTGCCTTGGGGCTTCAGGTTTCAGTCATCGCCAAGGCTAGCGGTCTCACCGAAGCTGATGTTGAATCGTTAAAATCGGTACAATAGAGCAACGATCATTTAGAGATTTTTCCACGCGGACTGAATCCGTGGGTTTCGGCCTATGGTAAAACAATAAAAGCACTCTAGCGAGTGCTTTTTGTCTTATATGGCAAGGGGATCGAACCCCTGACCTCATCGCTGCCAATGGAGAGATGGGGTCTTTTAAGTTAAGGAAAAAGCGGGGGATACCTTGCAGGAAAAATCCTCTTTGAATTTTATGTTTCTACGTTCGAGTGTCCCCACGGCGCTTGGAAAAGAAAAAGTGTAACCAAAATGTGACCATGTAAAGACGAACTGACTGTTTACTTTTCCCTAAGAGTCAAAATTAAATTGCAAGCCATTTAGTTGCTTATTGACCTCAGGATATCTATCGCGACCGTCCTCAGAAATCAAGTGCAAATTTTTTTTTGCACGTGAGCAAATAACATACAACAGCTTTTTTGAAGAACTTTCAGCTATTTGAGATTGATATTTCAAAGAACTATGAGGCACAAGTCCTTCAAGCAAACCATAAGCTATTACAGTTTCAAACTCTTCTCCTTTAACTCCTTGACAAGTGTTGACAACAACCCCTTTGTGTTGTTTAAACATATTTCGAAAGCTTTCCACACCCATTGAAGTTTGAGAAAGTTCTCGCTGCAAGCGCTGTTTCACACCAGCAAAAAATGACTCATAATGTTCTCGCAACAAATCATGTTCTTTTAAAACAATATTAAGATTCTTAAGAAATTTATTAAAACTCTCCTTCAAAAATTGTTCTCCATCTGTTTTTTTGGAATGAATTGAGTTTGTTAGATTTAGCAATCCATTAGCCGAAAGGTCAATTGGACTTCCTATAAATTGATTTAGTTCCTTTACAACTTCAGTTGCCCATCTTATTCGATTAAGATACATATTAGGGCTAGGTTGAGTAAGGAAAAGACGAGCGACCTTAAACCAGAAATTTTCTGCACGTCTTGGAAGAGGTGAAAGCCCAGGCGCATCAAAGTGAATATCAGGCAATAACGCTTTTAACCTTCTAGCCATTGGAACCAGCAGCATCCATTGAGGAGCAATAACACATATTTCATTCATCGGAACACCGTTATCGAGATTCCATTTAATTAATCTTGCAATTTCATTGCTTAATTCCTCTACATTTACTGTATCGTTAAAGGTAATATTTCCGTATTCAGATGCGTTTTTACCTAGCGCAGTTATCTGAGAATTAGTAAGTTGAAAAGTTCTGTACAGATCAATTATTCTTTGCGAAGATCTATAATTGCCCGATAAATTGCAATGTGTTACAGGATAGCCGCCGATCTCATTAATTATTTCTTCTAATGATTTTGCCACCCCACCAAGAGTATCAAATATGGCTTGGTCGGGATCTCCTACTAGTAATATCCTTGTTTTCCCTTTATCAGATCGAATTATCTTACTAATAATTGCATATTGAAGATCTGAAGTATCTTGATACTCGTCTACCAGAAACATAGAAAATAAATTAGAGAGCGTTTCTGCTATTTTGGGCTTTTCTAGTAGAATACGATATGCGATATACAATATCATATCAAAATCTATTAATTTATTTTGATTCAGATGATTGTGATAATCGACAATCAATCTATCTTTTCTTGGGGAGCTATTGATTACATCACCATTACGATTAAATTTTGTATTTATACTATCGTAATATTTAAAACCATAGTTCGATTTCAAAGTGTTCATAAGAGATTCTTGCCTAAACTCGTCAATTACTGTAAAACCATTTTTAGTTTTGTCATTATAACCTGCATAAGATTTCAAAACCCACTCTAAACAAAAAGAATGAACAGTCCCAGTCCAAAGGTTTTCAGTATCGATATTCATCGAATCTATTCTCTTTTGTATCTCATCGGCAGCCCTATTTGTAAATGTTATTGCTATTATATATTTACTAGACTCTATTTTCGAAAGTTCATATGCAATTTTTCTTGTTAGTGTACGTGTTTTCCCACTTCCTGGACATGCAGTAACCAACACATTTCCTTCAGCTTCTACAATATCTCTCTGTTCTGGATTAAGATCTTCAAACATAACTATAGCCTCATTTTCGCTAGGAGCAGTGATACCGGATCATTCGGCAGAAATTTTCTATATAAACTCATGTACTCAGCAATATATATTGAATGTTCTAATTGCATATCATCAAGCTGTTTTTTTTCATTCATAGCCGATACATAATCCTCGTCTTTACGTTTAACACCTTCATTAATCCGAAAATCAGCCATTTTTTCGAAATGACTATCTGTTAGGTGAGCACATGAAAACGCCACTGCTTCTAAAATATAGTCTGGAATGTAGGTCAGAAAATTCAAACGTTCAGCAATTAAAAGCGCTAACCAACCTTTTCCGACTTTCTTTGCTAACCTAAGTACCTCAGTTCCCGATTTGGTTACATCCAATAATTCAAGTAACTCAGTAGACTTCTCTATATCTGAATCTCTCTCATAAATTTGATCTAAGCATCCTACTATCTCGAATGCATTATGCTTCAATAAAAAATCCACCTCAAAGGTATACGTAGCATAGAATGGCTGCACCCATTTATTGGTCTGAAACATACTATCAAGGGCTATTCGTCTTCTCTCTCCAGCTATTTGTGACGCTCTACATTTTTTTTGGAATAAATTATCACTTTCAGGATCGTCATGTAATGGGACAATTGATTTATCTAAATCTGTTACAATTGCACAATAACGTTGAATTCTTTCTTCATTAAATAATTTAGCAATATGAGAAAAAACAGTACTGTTTACACTGACGAGACTAACTCCAATTTCATCCAAACTAATATTGAAAATTTCTTTAAACATTGCTGGAATTAAAATAAGTTCTGAATCGCCTTCTACTAGTATTATTCCTTTAGCAAATAAAACTGTTGATCTGACAGCATCCAAGTACCTTTCTATTTTCACAATTTCATCTTCTTCTAGACCGTTACTCGGTTGAAAAACTGCTGATTCGTGATTTCGCTTTGCAAGAATATTTACAGCCCCAATTTTATTAGCTGCTGAAATATGTGTTGAGTGCGTTGATATAATGACTTGTGTATTATGATAGTTGGTTTTATCAAAAAGAGTTTTTTGTACATGAGTATGAATATGAGCCTCGGGTTCTTCAATTAAAAGAAAATGAACACTCTTTTCTCTAGACAATTTCAATTCATATTCAAGTAACTTCAAACTAATATAAATTATATTTGCTCCACCTAAACTCAATTCACTGAGTTGCCCCTGATAACCCTCATCATCTGAATCACCTACCCACAAGGTAAGAGATTGAAGTAGTTTTTCAAGATCAGATGGTAACTGCGACTTAATATCTATTACAGGAGAATATGTTATACCAACAGTATTCTGTAAAGTAGATACAATACGTGATTTCATGTGTTGAACTTCATCTAAGCTACTAATAGTTGAATTTAAACTATTTACTTGTTCAAGGATGTGCTCTCCTTCTATTTTTTCACTCATACCACGCATGAGACTAAGAAGTGGATTGTTTTTAGTATTTCGTAATTCGTAAACTGCATCACGTAATGCTTTTATATAAGTACATGTTACTTCGTTGTATAGCGAGAATTTATATACTGGGACTCCCAAATAATCTTGAGCTTCAATGGATGGATCTGGAAACACAACTTGATCAAAATTTCCTACGTATTTGTTATATACTTTGTCATTAGAAAAATCAGCTGTACCACGGCAAGTGAATATTACTTCATAATCATCCAAAGTAATATTAGTTAAGAAGGAAAATAAATCATCTTTTTTCCTGCCGTTTTTAGTAATCTCAAAAAGCTTCTGACGAATTGCTTTTTTGGGGCGAAAATACATACAATATGATCCTTTAGAATTTCCATCCATGTGCTCTATTCCATGCGAAATACTTTGTACTCCTTCACTATTATTTAGGTCAGAGAACTCCATATTAATTATTATCCAATGGCCTTTCCAACTAATATTGCGATTAAAATCGCTTTCGTTAAATTTAATTATTCTAGGTAAATCGTTATCTAGTAAAAGTCTCATAGCGTAAAAAACATTAGTTTTTCCAGCCCCATTTTCACCTAGTAAGGTATTAACTCCATCTACAAATTTGAATGTGCTATTTTTAAAATTTCTGAAGTTTCTCAAATTGATTTTGGAAATGTACACCGCGCTCACCATCTATTCTCATTATAATTCGCCCCTTAAAGACTCTAATAATGATCATTCGACAATATACATCATTTTCCTTTTGTGAAAAATGAGTATTATATCAGATGAAATTTATATATTGTACACCTGATACCTATACTGATAGGTAATTGGCTAAAGGTAATCAATACGCTGGATACGAGCAAACGTGTTCAGTCTTTTTATTCCCTGATGATTTATAAGGGGGTAAACTTTGTGAAAAATCGTAATGAAGAGTTGAAAAACGACCTCAAATCATAACTATCTCGGCATAGAAAAAAGCCATTAAACACTCGGAAATTCCTGTGTTTAAAGGCTTTTTTGACTTATATGGAGCCTAGGGGGATGTCCGAATCTTGATCTAAACGGCTGACGAAGCTAATTCGGCGCAGCATTCTAGCGGAAGATTCGGACGCCGTGCTCTTCCACGGAAGCAAAGCTTCGAAGCTATTCACTCGTTCCGTGCGCGCGGACTGAACCCTGAACCCTCGGGGTTTGGCCCCCTGGACATAAAAAATGGCACTACAAATGTAGTGGCGTTTTACTTATGGAGCCTAGGGGGATGTCCGAATCTTTGATTAAACGTCAGACGAAGCTAATTTATGCATTCAAATCGCTCATTGCTGGAATATGAATTTCTTTAACACAGGAAACCCTAGAGAGGTTGACGACGCATTTCACAATTGAGACAATATCCTGTACAGGAATTCTTGTGCCGTTATATTCAGCAATCGCTTTGTCCGCACCATCCTCATAAGGAATTTCTGCTGCCAGTTCGCCCGGATTCACACAAGTGACCGCAATGCCATCCTTACGAACATGTTCTCGCAGTGCATGAGTAATGCCACGCAGACCGAACTTGGAAGCTACAAATGATACCTGGTTGTTATTCGTATGGTCCAGTCCCGCTGTGGAGCCAATTAGAATAATTTTACCCGCTTCTGATTTGCGAAGATTAGGCAGTACAGCCTGTATGCAGGTAATTGTTGAAGTTATATTCACATTTATAATGTTGGCAATGTCACTTGCCTCATCCTTGTCAAAAGTATATGGAGCCTCAAACCCTTCTTTTTCCCAAATTCCTACGTTATAAATTAGAACATCGATCTTCTCCGTTTGAATGCCCTTTGATATGACTTGCGCAACATCCGGCTGCGCCAGATCGGCAGCAATCCATATCCGCTTTATGCCATCATTGAGATCCAGACTGCCCGGCCTGCTTCTGGAGACGATCCATACTTGATCACCATGTTCAGGCAAACCTTTCACAAATGCGTCTCCCAGACCCTTACTTGCCCCAAAAATAAGATAGCTTCTCATACTGTATCCTTTCCTCATGTTAATCATTCTATATTCAAGTGTACTATACTAGCTGCGGACTCTCCACTGCTCACAGGATTGATCCAATGTCAAGGTGGAGCCTAGGGGGATGTCCTTTGATTAAACGGCTGACGAAGCTAACACGGCGCAGCATACTAGCGGAAGATTCGGACGCCGTGCTCCTCCACGGAAGCAAAGCTTCGAAGCTATTCATTCGTTCCGTGCCCGCGGACTGAACCCCTGACCTCATCGCTGCCAGTGGAGAGATGGCGTTTTTATGTTAAGGAAAGAGCGGAGGAATAGCTCCAGATCTTTATTTTATTTTTCATCTCAAAACGCTTCGACACAGACATAATCTCCACAACCATTTGAGAAAGGCAAGGAGCGATTCGTCCCTGGCTGCAGCAGCTTCACATATCTCCCGTCGCGAAACAGCAAACCTCGCTCGTCTTCTTGAATGGTGATTTTCGTAAACATAGGTATCCCCCTTTAAAATGTTGGGAGGGAACGCTTTGTGACGAATTTCGTATTGTAAGACGAGTCTCGAAAACGATTCGCTTCTCCAGTCCGAAGTGTTCGTGATTTTGGCGCTGTCGTCCCATTTATTCCGCGGATTGCTAAGCTCAACTGCAGTGTGTATAGGAAGCCACCGACTATCCCTCGACTATTCCGCAATTTGTTGTGAATTCGATTCCTAGTCGAATGCTCATTGAAGAGCGCAAAGTCTAGAAAGGACTGCTTTCTATTGGTAGAATCGAGGCCGCTGCACATACAGAATACGAAGCACCTAACAGTTGTCCGCACTGCGGGAGTGTCCTGAGCTCAATGCCTGGGTATGCTTGTCGATCAACGATCCATCATTATCATGTCATGAATGCAAGGGAACGAACAGGGTGGGAGTATGGCGAAGCGAAAAGAAAGACGAGACTATCGAACAAAAGGATTACGAGGCAGGGTGTGGAATTTTTGAAGAAAGAAAACTTTTTAGGTGAGGGACTCCATGATCAATTTATCGGAAGCGTATGTAGACAGTTTGGCGCATAACAGCGCCGCAATGAAAAACGGCAAAGACTTGTTCAAGAAAAAAAGCTTCACGAAACTTTGCAAGACGGAGGATGGCAAGCTTTTATTCGGAGAGTGCAAAGGAAGCGGGAAAGAACCGTATCGCTGCTCCGTCGACTGGATGACCGAGGGACAGCCGGTGTTTCGCTGCTCATGTCCAAGCCGCCAGTTCCCGTGTAAGCATTTGCTCGGCTTGATGTATGCTTATGCAGCCGAAACGCCTTTCGAGACAGCACCGATTCCGGAAGATATTATGGGAAAAAGGGAGAAGGTCGAAAAGCGGGAGCAGAAGAAAAGTGAGGCGACCAGTAAAGAAAAGCCGACGAAACGGAAGACGAGCAAATCGGCACTGCTAAAAAAAATAGGAGCACAGCTCGAAGGGATTGCTATTTTTGAGAAGCTGCTTCATCAAATCGTACAATCAGGATTAGGCAGTTTGGATAAGCAAATGTTGAAAATGATTGAAGATCAAGCGAAACAGCTTGGCAATTATTATATACCAGGCATCCAGACGGCAATGCGCAATCTCATTGTGCTGCTTCGATCCGATGAGGAACAAGAAACGATCTATGCCAAGGCGTCCGCTTACTTATCCACGCTGCATACGTTACTCAAGAAAAGCCGCGGCTATTTGCAGCAAAAATTGGACAATCCGGAACAAGCGCCTGAATTGGACTCCACGATTGAGGAATGGATCGGTCATGCTTGGCAGCTGGCGGAGCTGCGCGAATGCGGCAGAGTTCAAAGCGATCGGGACCTAATGCAGCTGAGCTTTAACTCCTATGCGGATGAGGCAAGAGGGGAATACGTCGACGAATCATTCTGGGCGGATGTGGAATCAGGCACCGTTTATACAACAAGGACGTACCGTCCGTTCCGTGCAGCGAAGTTTATCAAGGAAGAAGATTCTTACTTTGCAATTGTGAATGTGAAAGAGCTTATGATTTACCCGGGCGAGCTGAATTGCAGAATTCGCTGGGAAGGGGCAGTTCCGCGTCCAGTAACAGAGCAAGATTTCCAGGCTGTGAAATCCAAAGCACTGTCCTCCGTTACGGAAGCGGTCAAAATCGTTAAAAATCAAATCAAAAACCCGCTGTCGGATAAATGTCCCGTCCTATTGCTCGCTTATGATCAGCTGATGCACAGCAGCAATGGACCCGTCTTATTGGACGGACAAGGCAAAGAACTGCAGCTCTCGGATTTAGAATCGGTGGAACAGTCAACAGCTCATATGCTGCCGATGCTTCATCAAGACGTGCTCAAGCAGCAAGCCGCTGTAGTCAGATTTGAGCATGATATGGATAATAACCGGCTGCATGCCCAATTGCTAAGCATCGTCACAGATCAAGGCATCATTCGATTGCTTTATTAAGGAAGAGGAGAAGACATACATGAGTATCGATCTGTTATTTGATTTGAATCGGGAGGTTCGCAGACTGTTCATTGCGGGCAGCGGAATGGCTGCGGGCGATTTTAACTTGAAGAAAATACTGCCTCAGCTGCATAAGTTTGGAGAGTCGGCGGCAGTGTTCAAACGAATCGCGCAAGCGGTGCAGGAAGTATTGGAGTCGAATCGGGAGGATGGCGCGGTTAAGCTGCTGGATTTGGGCACGCTGCTAACTTCTGTATTATATACGCAAGGAAAAACAGAACCGCAAACTGAACGCCATGCTATAGCGGGAACGCAAATCCAAATTGGCACTAACATTCCTTATCGCAAGCTGCAGCCACTTATTGAAGCGCTGAACACTAAAGGCTCGGGAAGATGGGAAGTGATTCATCAGGCACATGAGGAGGGTCTTTTTAACGATTTCCGTGTCATGTTTTCGGCAGTAGACGCCTTGGATGACGGCTACTCGGAAATTGCTGATTTTATCCATAATCAAGTACTGCTCGCTTATGGACCGGAAATATTGCCTGTGCTGCACCAGCAATTCAGACAACAAGGCGGCAAGGGAGATGCCCGGCGACTGGAGCATATTTATCGTTTGCAGCAGGAAGAAGGGCTTGATCTGTATTTAGCTGCGGCTCAAGAGGGATCTGTCGAGGTTCGTGCGGCTGCGATTAAAATTTTAGGCCATTTTGCCGATCAAGAGTCGTTTATTTTGGAGCAGGCGGACGATAAGAAGAAAGAAATTCGAGAGGCGGCTTATCATGCGCTGTCGACTTTGGGCACGGAACAAGCGCTCGATCGTCTGTTTGCTGTGTTGAAGTCGAAAGATCGGGAAATGGCCGTTGAGCCGATTCGCAGGTCCAGCTCTTTTCGTCTTGCGAATCAAGTTATTGCTCATGCGGATGCTGCCTTCGAACGTATTCTTGTTTCACTGGCGCAAGAGAAAACAAAAGTGACGGAGAATGAGGCAGACAAGGAGAAAAAGAAAGAAAAGAACAAAGAGCTGGAGAAGGCTGTCGAAGAGCTCCATGTAGATCTGCAAAGCTTGGATGGATTTGAAAGTGAGGAAGTGTATACGCTTCTTACCAAGCTGTTATCCACACCGGGATTTGTCAGTCAGCATACTTATTGGCTTCAAAACATGGCGGTCAACATGCTGCAAAATATGCAATATTCGGAGGCACTTCCATTTGTGCTCGATTTGCAAGATAAACATAAAAAGGCTTTCATCTGCAACAGCCTGTGGGCAGCTTTCAAGCTGCTATCGCCAGCGGATGTTTATGAAAGATTCGCGCCGGAATTTGAGGAGCGCTCCAGGAAAACAGTTAAGGAACTGCTGGATTATATACCACGCATCATTCCGAACATGGTGCGTCAACTAAATGCCGATCTAGAAGAAGAGCAGCAATGGACGCAAAACTGGGACGCAAGATGGATTGATTTGTTTATGAAAATGAATCAAGATGACTTGGTGTGCAGACTTGTGTACGGCACGGCAACACGTCCGAGTTCGACAGTTATTACTTATTTGATTCATAAATGTAAAAATCAACTTGATCTTTCAAATGACAATACGGCCCAAATGCTCATCACATTACTCAAGCTAGGGCATGAGGAAGCACCTGATCTGGTGATGGAAGCGCTGGAGAATGGAGGAATTAAACGATATTACTATCTATACTCGAATTCGCTTCTATTCCATTTATTCCATATGTTGCCATATACTTATGCAGATCAATTGGAGCATTTCGCTCAGTCGCCAAAAGGAGAGCGATTTAAAGAACAATTAATGGAAATTGTCGAGAACCTTCGAGCTAAGCAAGCAGAAGGAACGGTTGAAGCACAGAAAGGAATGAGCGTATGAGTTCAAATCAAGAGCAAAATGTCGTTAGATTGCCGGCAGAGCGTCTGTATGCCGCAGAAATAGAAGCACTGAAAAGTGTCGATAAAGACAGTAAACCGGCTGGCTGGCAGCTTTCGCCGAAAGCGGTGTTAACTTTCATTACTGGGGGCAAAGCGGGCGATGTCACCATTACACCGAAATATATCGGGAATCGCAGACTTGTTGAAATGGCAATTGCTACATTGCTGACAGATCGTGCGCTGTTGCTAATTGGCGAGCCGGGAACGGCGAAATCGTGGCTGTCGGAAAATTTGACGGCAGCCATTCATGGTGATTCTTCGAAAGTGATTCAAGGTACGGCCGGAACTAGCGAAGAGCAAATTCGTTATTCCTGGAATTATGCGATGCTGCTTGCGCAAGGGCCTTCCGAGCAGGCGATTATTAAAAGTCCAATTTATCGCGCGATGGAAACAGGAGGGATTGCCCGATTTGAAGAAATTTCGCGCTGCGCTTCCGAAGTGCAAGATGCGCTCATTTCAATTTTGTCTGAAAAAACGATTTCCGTTCCTGAGTTGGGAAGCGAGGTTTCGGCAGCACGTGGTTTCTCTGTCATAGCTACCGCCAATACGCGCGATCGTGGCGTTAACGACATGTCAGCAGCATTGAAGCGCCGTTTCAACATAATTGTGCTGCCTGCACCATCGGATTTGGATACGGAAGTGGACATCGTATGCAAGCGCGTAGCTGAAATTTCGGCGAGTTATGAGCTGAAGGCGTCCTTACCGGATGATGAGGCGGTACGCAAAGTCGTCACGATTTTCAGGGAGCTTCGAAGCGGCATGACAATGGACGGCAAAGAGAAAGTGAAGCCGACAAGTGGGGTTATTTCGACAGCGGAAGCTATTTCCTTGTTAACGGGCAGTATGGCGCTTGCCGGCAGCTTTGGCAGCGGCACCATCAGCGATGAAGATATTGCCGCAGGCTTGCAAGGTGCGATCGTGAAGGATGAGGAGAAGGACAAGCTCGTCTGGAAGGAATATTTGGAAAATGTAATGAAGAAGCGGGGATCGACATGGCGGAGCCTGTACAACGTCTGCTCGGAACTGAACGGGTGAGCGAAAAAAAACGAGTGAATGTGTTCGGCATTCGGCATTTATCACCGGCGGGCGCGTACCATCTGCGAGCCCTTCTGGAAGAAAAGCAGCCGACGGCTATTCTGGTCGAAGGTCCGAGCGATGCGAACGATTATATTCATCAGCTGACGATGAGCGGAGTCAAACCGCCAGTCGCGCTGCTCGCTTATACGGAGGAACTGCCGGTGCGCACGCTCATTTACCCTTTTGCAAGCTATTCGCCTGAGTACGAGGCTTTTCGGTGGGCGAAACAGCATGGCATTCATGCGGAATTTATGGACCTGCCCTCGACGATTTCGCTGACTTTGTATGAGAATCGAAAAGGCGCTGGATGCAAGGCGAAAGCAGAAGCGGTGCAAGCGGGCGAAGGAAAGAATGAGACGAGCGATCGCGCGAGTTATGTTCAATTGCAAAATAAAATGTATGAACAAATCACCGAACTTTCGGGCGAACCGGACTATGAAGCGTATTGGGAGCGCTATTTTGAGCATTGTACAAGTAAAGAGGCGTACCGCGAGGCGATCGATCATTACTCGATTCAGATGAGAGCGCTAATGCAAGAAGCCGAGCAGAGTCTTGCGCCGGAAGAAGCGGCCTACAACGAAATACGCGAAGCTTACATGCGGAGAAAAATCGAGGAGACGATCCGCTCAGGTCACGCACCTGAAAAAATCGTCGTCGTCACCGGTGCACATCACGCTTCAGCACTGCGCCCTGAATTGCCGCCTATGACCGATCGCGAGCTGGAAGGACTGCCTAAAGTTCGTACGAAAATTACGCTGATGCCTTACTCTTACTATAAGCTTTCAACATATTCAGGTTATGGAGCCGGCAATCAGGCGCCTGCCTATTACGAACTTTTCTGGACATGCTTGCAGCAAAATGAACTGTGGAAACTTCCGACGTTGTATTTATCGAAAGTAGCTGCTTACTTGCGTGATCAAGGGACTTATCGTTCGACTGCTTCGGTCATTGAAGGGGTTCGATTGGCGCAAGCTCTGGCCGTCATGCATGATGGAACTTCGCCGACTTGGAGGGAATTGCGCGATGCGGCGATCGTTTTGATGGGGTACGGGGAATTGTCCGTTATTTCAGAAGCTTTGGCCAGAACGGATGTTGGTACAGCTATTGGCAGCTTGCCGGACGGAGTCAGCCAAACGCCCATTCAAGATGATCTTAATCGCGAGCTGAAGCGGTTTAAGCTGGAGAAATACAAAACGACGGTAGCCACAACGCTCGAGCTTGATTTGCGTGAAAATCGCCGTGTCAAAACGGTTGAAGCCGCTTTTATCGATTTGAATCGGTCCGTGCTCCTGCATCGACTGGAATTGCTCGGCATCAGCTTTGTAAAAAAACAGCATGTCAGTCAGGCTTCGGCTTCTTGGGCGGAAAATTGGGTGCTGCAGTGGTCGCCGGAGGCAGAAATTGAAGCGGTTGAATCGACCTTGAAAGGGGAGACGATTGAGCTTGCAGCCGCGTTCGTTATTCATGAAAAGCTGCAGGCATGCGCCGACATTGCCGAAGCATCTCGAATCATTCGCCTCGCCTGCACATCTGATTTGCCAAGCTTAATGGAGCAGGCAAGAGGAGTGCTGCAGGAGCTTGCCGTCGATTCAGGAAACTTCGAACAAATCGCTTCGGCAGCTTTGGAATTGTCCGTTTTAATTGGATACGGCTCCATCCGCCGAATCGCGACGGATTCGCTCATTCCGCTGCTTGAGCAGCTGTTTCTTCGGGGTTCGCTCCTTCTTGTCGATGCTGCGAACTGCAATGACGAGGCGGCCAAAACGATGGCAAGCGCTATTCAAACGTTCCACAGCATCGCGCAGGAACATTACGAAATCGTCGACGATCAGATTTGGCTGCAGAAGCTGCGCGAATTATCAATGCGTGACGATCGCAATGCGAAACTGTCGGGACTCGCTTTTGCCATTTTGCTGGAACGAAATGAAGTGGATGAAGTGAGAAGCGCGCAGGAAATGTCGCGAAGATTATCACCGGGCATTCCGGCAGATCTTGGAGCAGGATGGTTCGAGGGGCTTGCCATGCGCAACCGGTACGCTTTGTTGTCGCGCAGCTTTTTGTGGGAGCAGCTCGATGCTTATATTCAATCGCTTGAGAATGAGCAATTTTATCGCTCGCTCGTCTTTTTGCGGAGAGCTTTCGGGACGTTTGAAGCAAGAGAGAAGGCGAACATCGCTGAGCTCATGGGGGAACTATGGGGGCTTGGCGCCATTGCGACTGGCGAAGCCTTGCAGCGTCCGCTTGGGGAAGAAGAGAAGGAGAAACTCGATGAACTTAATGACTTTGATTTCGGAGACTTATAAGCGATGACGGCGGACAATTTGGAAAAGATGAAAAGGTGGCGCTTGATTCTAGGCGCAGCGACTGAAGAGAAGTTGAAGTCTTTTGACAGTACGCTAGCGCAGCTTTTGGATGAGGAAGCACGGATTATGGATGAAGCGCTTGCGGCCATTTACGATGATACACAGTTGATTGACGACTCATCTCGTTCGGGTCAAAAAGGGCAGACAAGAGCTGCGGGTCTCGGTTCTTCTTCTCCAAAGATTGCCAAATGGCTCGGCGATATTCGGACGTTTTTTCCGCCAGATGTCGTTTCGGTCATTCAAGCTGACGCCATTGAGCGTAAAGGGCTGACGCAATTGCTTTTTGAACCGGAGCTGCTGTCGCAAGTAAAGCCGGATGTACAAATGGTTGCGACCCTGATGTCACTTAAAGGAAGAATCCCTGAACAAACGAAAGAAACGGCTAGACAGCTTGTCAAAGCAGTTGTGGATGAAATTATGAAGCGGATGTCTGAAGATCTCCGGCGAGCTGTAACGGGGGCACTCAACCGTAGAAAACATTCCCCCATTCCATCCGTGACGGGACTCGATTGGAATACGACGATTCGCAAAAATTTGAAACATTACGATACGAACCGCAAGCTGCTCATCCCGGAAAAAGTATATTTCTTCGACCGGGCCCGCAAAAGCAAGGAATGGACGGTCATTCTTGATATTGACCAGAGCGGCTCAATGGCAAACTCCGTCATTTACGCTTCCATCGTCGGCTCGATCTTCGCAAGTATGCCTTCGCTCGAAACGAAGGTCGTAGCTTTTGACACCGAGGTAGTCGATTTAAGTGAGCAGTGCGCGAATGACCCGGTTGATATGCTTTTTGGCATCCAGCTTGGCGGCGGGACCGACATTAACAAATCGGTTGCTTACTGCGAGCAATTTATTAAAGAACCGCAGAAGACGCTGTTCATACTCGTCTCTGATCTTTATGAGTTCGGGAATCGTTCTGAGTTTCTGCGAAGAATGGATGAGCTTCATCAAGCAGGCGTCAAAGTACTCTGTTTGTTAGCGCTGTCTGATGAAGGTGTTCCTTCCTACGACGAGGCGATCGCCAAAAGGCTTGCTTCTTACGGAATCCCATCTTTTGGATGTTCACCAGACCGGCTGCCTGAACTGATCGAAGGCGCGCTGAAAGGAATGGACTTGGTGCAGCTGAGTGCACGTGTTGGAGAGAAGAAGTAGCAATCCGTTACGAGAGACAACTGGCAGGAAGCGATTCGTTTACAAATTAAGCCGGAGCAGATGGAATTTGCACCAATGGCGGTCGTTTGCAGAAGCAGGCGAGCGCATCGGTAACGATTTCGTGATGAAGCTGGCCGCGCGTCAGAGTTGTTGAGTTAAGTTTCAAGCCGACCGTAAACGTGTTAAACTGAGGAATATCGAAAATTCCTTTTGTTCTCACTTGAAAATCGTGTGGAAATAGCCTGACTAACTCAAAAAAATTTTTGCTATAGTATAATTTTTGCACATTAAAAAACCTCTAAACACTCGTAAATCCTTGTGTTTAGAGGTTTTTTTACGTATGGAGCCCAGGGGGATGTCCGAATCTTTGATTAAACGGCTAACGAAGCTTAACTCGGCGCAGTATTCTAGCGGAAGATTCGGACGCCGTGCTCCTCCACGGAAGTAAAGCTCTGAAGCGTATTCATTCGTTCCGTGCGCGCGGACTGAACCCCTGACCTCATCGCTGCCAGTGGTGCGTAAGGGTTTTGTAGGTAACAGTTACTGTGTTAAAAATCCTTGTGTGACAAGGCTTTTTAGATTTTTTTGTTTTACGTTCGAGTGCGCCGCGGCGTACGAAAATGCGAAAGTGTGACCAGGAGTCTGACCAAGGGATAATAACTGCTCCCGTTGATACGCCTTGTAATTAAGATTTATACTTTAACATTTGGTTAGCCGAATAAGGGATTTTCTTAGTTTAACATTTTGTGTGTCATTTAATCTCGAAATATGTTGGCTAGCACTCCCAGGTGAAGATAACTTACATGTAATGAAAATGTTGACATTTATATTTTAGACAACTAAGCTTAATTGAAAAATAAATATAATAGATGTGGGGGACATTTTATTCTATTTTTTGGCTATATAAAACGAATGATAGAATTTTCCATAATAGATAAGGATATTAGGAGGGGTGGCCAGTGGAATTTATTAAATTAAATTGTCCAAATTGTAATGGGAAAATTGAATATAAAGAAGGGCAAACGTTCAAATGTCCTTATTGTGAAACTGAATTAATGTTGAAGGAGAATAACGTCTATTATGTTGATCAGACGATTAATAATTATTATGGAACATCTCCTGCCAAAGCACGGCCAAAATCGAACTCAAAGATCCTCCTATTGCCGTTCATTATCATTTGTGCGGTAGTTGGATATTTCTTTTTGGCCAACAATCAAACAGAATACAGCATTCAAAAAAAGGTACCTATCCGAACGATGCCTGAAAGCGAAGCTCTCCTGTTCTTCCTAAAGGATATTTTTAATAAAGGGGCAGCGATGCCAACAGAAGAGGAAATCGCAACGATCCGCTATTTGTCTGCTTACCGTGATAACGATCAGTGGCACATAGGCTACAGCTTTGACGATCCGTTCACGAATGAGCAAGCTGAGATTTCCAGCTATGTAATCAAAGATAAGCTGTTGAATAAACAAAGAATCGAACAAAAAGACTTTGAGGCATTTAGCGGGCTATCCGTTTTAAATCTGAACGGTGAATACGAAATTACACAAAGTGACCAAGTTAGCTTTCGACATTTACAAGGGCTGAAAAGCTATAAAGGCGGCTTTAACGAATCATTTAGTTCGTTTGCACATTATTTTGGCGATAAAGCTAATATCGTAGAACTTTCCACACAAATTCGAAGTAATGAGGAAATGGCTTTATTATTACAGTTCCCGAATCTGCAGTCGCTTGAAATTTCATATGCCGATAAGTCTGTTACCGACTTCCATATCTTGAACCAGCTTTCATCATTAAAATCCTTGTCTTTAAAAATGATCAATGATTTGAAGTGGCTGTCTTCATTAACTGGTTTAACGTCATTAACACTCGATAATAGTGATGCGACAGATTTCAGTGCGTTTTATGCTCTAAGTCAATTGCAAGAGTTAAAGCTAACGTTGGTCAGAAATTTAAAAACACTTGATTTTTTACAAAATATGCCGAAGCTGCAGTCGCTTGATATTGAAAATGCTGGCATTACGAATTTAGAACACCTGAGAAATAAGCAATCGTTAACTAAGCTGCGGTTAGCTTCTCTCTATCGAGTGGAATCTTTTAAAGTTGTGAATAGTCTGCCTTCACTGACCGAATTGACAATAACGGGTTACAGTGGCACTGCATCACCGATCACAGCACCAAATTTAAAGCAAGCGGTATTAACAGACTCATTCTTGCCAAAGGTAGAGGCGCCCACTTTAAAATCTTTAACAGTTTACCTCGGGTCGATTGATAATCTGGATGGGGCAGATTTAGTGAAATTTCCCCAACTGACACAGCTTTCATTGATGAAGCGTGGAGAATTTGCAGGCATTAGTTCTTTAAACCGTCTGCCGAATTTGCAAACACTGAATTTGAATGAGACGACTTTTTTCAGTGAAACGAGTGCATTATTCAATTTGCAGCATGTAAAAACATTAAATTGTAATAAATGTTCGTTTCAATTAAATGGTGAGAAGCCGTTTGCGAATAACACGCTGGAACATTTAACGTTGAATAACCCATCTTTTCGCATAGGCAATGGAGACTGGCTGCATGAAACAGACAAGATGATGCCTTACTTTGCTGATTTTACGGCTCTGCGTTCATTTACGATGCAGGATACCTCGCTTGGATCGTTAAGTTTTATGAAAAATTGGCAGCAAATTGAGGAGCTTCATTTGGAAAATAACGCGATTTCTAATATTGAGCCATTAGTGAACCTGCCCAAACTTCAGAAGCTATATATTTTTGGGAATCAAGTGCAAAACAAATCTGTTGTTGACAAGGGAATTTTGATTTATTGAGGTAACGAGCTTATTAAATTACAACAGCCACGCAAGGTTCGTTATTACTTGGAATGCAGAGATCCCGACTTTGACGCCAAGCGTGCCGAAGTTTTGTGCGTGTACCAGCAAGTGGAATACATTTTGGAAAATGAAGAGTTGAGACCGCTCTGCGATGTGTACTTATCCCTTTTCATCGTTGGTCAAAATCTTTGATTCAACTTATATAGCTCAACTTCTGCCCGCAATTCGGACAGAAGTTGGCCCCTTCATTCTCCGTGCCGCAGTTCGGGCAGAAGTTCAGCTTTTTCCCTTCGGACGCCTGCGCCGAGGGCGTTGGAGCAGGATCAGCCGAAGGCTTTTGACCTGCGTTCATATGTTTCATCATTTCATTCGCGATGTTCATTCCCATCATCATACCGGCCATGTCCGAAGCGGCGCCGCTGCCTTTTACGTTGCCGGATGCCATGCCGTCCGTCATAGCGACCTGCTGATATTTTGGCAGATTGCCGATCATTTCGTAGGAAGCCGTCTTCGTGATCTTATCCTGAATTTCTTGAGGATAATTGAAGCTCATCACATGAAATCCTGTAATCGTCATCCCGTTGTCTATCACTTGCATATCAAGATCTTCGCGGATACCTTTGGCAATATCGGATGCATTTGCCTGCAGGTTGAACATGTCCTTCCCTTCCTTACTGATCCACTTCATTAATAACTGATCCAGTACGGAAGTAATCCAGATTTTGACGTCTTCGACAAGATAACTTTCCTTTATCCCGGCTATCTTATCAATAAGCGTAACGTAGTCGTTCACTTTAAAATTGAATGTGCCGTAAGCGCGAATCGGCATGCCGCCTGGGAGCTGCGGTGTCGGGATCAGAACAGGATTTTGCGTTCCCCACTTGACGGTAAACTCCTTCGTATTGACGAATAAGACTTCCACTCTCATCCCGCTGTTAAAGCCAAATTTAGACACTTTCAACGTTGATAAGAACGGAATGATCTCGGAAGCAATGTTATAATCACCTTCATCCTCGAAAATCCCTTCTATCTTGCCGTTATTGACGAAAATCGCGTTTTGACCAGGGCGGATCACCAGCTTGCTTCCTTTTTTAATCTCCCGGTTACTCCACTTCCAAAAAATCATATCATCTTTAAACTCTTCCCATTCTACAACATTTGCAAATTGATTTCTGAAAAAAGACATTTCTTATCCATCCCTTCAAGTAAAATGATCCTCTGCCGCCGCTATGCGAATGACCGCCTCCGGTAGTCCCTCCGCCTCCGCCGCCTGAGCTTCCTCCATTGTTCTTGGGGATCTTCGGTTTCGTTGTGGTCGTATGAAGGTACTGGTCTCGATGCACCAGAACCCCTGAAGTGCCTGCATCCTCGTAGGTCTTCTGATTCATCGTGACACGTCCGCCCGAGTTATAAACCATTATGCCGACAACAATCCCCCGAAACCCAGTGATACGATCAATTGAAACCAGAAATTGTATAGGATATTGTCGTGGTCCACCTTTGGGCGGAATCCCATATACTTATGGACGGTTGAATAAACGTTTGGTAATCGATAACCGACATCTGCTTCCCTCTGTTACAAAGAAACTGTTATTGCTTCTTTTTCATTCTTTCTTTGATTGCGGCCAGTTCATCTTCAGTGTTTGTATTCGTACTCGTATTTGTATTTTTTTCATATTGCTCGAACAGATCATCAAGATTGTCCTTCTTTTCAGACCGAAGTTCGGCAATGGCCATAGCCTCGTCATGGGCTCTGTTCACCTTTTCTTCCATGGTGTCGAAAATAGCATCAATACGGCCACCTGTGGGCGAGCCGATGGCATTCAATCTTTGCTGGGCTTTGGCCGCAGCCATTTTCCCCTTCAGGTTTACGCGCCGTGCTTCCAACTGCCTGATATCCGATTCCAGTTTGTCCTGTATTTGCTTCATACTGGCGACATTCGAAGAAGCTAAGTCATACGAGGCTTGCAGTTGTGATTCTTTTTCTGCCAGCGGCGCCTTCTTCTCCAAGAATTTCATTGCATCCCCGTCATCGCCGGCTTCCACGGCCTTTTCGGCATAATTTTGCAGCTTTCTGATCTCGGCCTTACAATCATCCAGCGCTCTCTTCACTCTTCTCTCTTCCGCCAGAACCGAAGCTGTTTCCGCTTTAACCTGGCCCAGGTCGCTGTTCAAGCTATGCATGAAGTTATCGATCGTCTTCTCCAGATCTTCGGACTTTTCCAATAAAGCACTAATATTGCTGGCCATAATATCTCTAAACCTCGATAAGATTCCCATAAGGACCTCCCGTAAAATATAGGATTACTCTTATAATACATTTTATTTGGGCAAAAGGGTTCATTTTCTGGATTGTTTTTACGGTTCAAAACCAAAACCGGCGTCTCACGGAAGATGAAGGTTGGTCATAACGTTTGTCACCAAACACGACCTAGCTGCCCTTATCAACACAAGTTTCTGATTAATTGATTTTGTAAGCGTGTTGGGGCAGATACGGCGACTTTTCCTTGGTTAATCTATTGGGTTTGCTGTTTGTTGTCTTGGGCATCACCTCTTTTCGTTTGGATTAGGGTAAAGTTTACCCTTATCGGTGGGAGAAGTCGCAGGAATAAAGATAATTCTCTAATAGTCATTCAGTACGCCCGGCCTGCCGTTCATCGGCTGTACGGTTGACGTGGTAGTTTTTATTGTTATCCCATAAAATATCATGGGTATTGGAAACTAATAAATTTGGATGGCTCGCTCTTTCATTGATATGAAGAAGACGGCGTATTAGAAATGGGCGATAACTATCATGAGAAGCAAATGAGGGTAATAAAGGAATTTGAAAGACGAAGAAATGGTATCCATCAGTATCTGTTTCATACAGGTACAAAGGCTGACAATCCGGTTTTATTATATTTACATGGCGGACCTGGTAGCGTCGAATCCCTATAGTTATTTTGTGCCAACTCAAATTAAGTCCAGACTCTGCGTTGAACCTATATATTCATACTTGTAAACTCTTCCTGTCATTCCGGATGGTACAGCACGAAGCCGGCCCTTGTCTGCCAATTTGCGACAATACTTGATGATGGTCTCCTTATGAAGTGCAAGTTCTCTGGCTGCAATCGCAGGTCGAATCGTCCGGTGATTCCCATATCTATGCCCTCTCTTGAGTGCATCCTTCCGCTCCCCTTGCCGCCTCGTCAGATGATGATGGATCCATTTGTCGTGTTCAACCTGAAAACTCATCTTCATATACACCTCCATGAATGAATCTACTGTTTATGTTCCCCTCTACCAAGCTCTGAAAAAATAAAACACCCGGTCATTCCCTTCGCATAAAAGGAAAACCGGGCGTGCTTCGCTACCAAATATATGTATAATTAGTTTACTCTGTGCTGTTGCCGACTGACTGGTCTGACTGACTGGTCTCTTGAGGAAAAAGGGCTGTCCCTATGATTTGTACGTTTTTTCGTATAAAATCCTAGATCCTAAGTCGCACTCGAGCTAGTTTATACGATATTTCGTATAAAATCAGTGCGTTCGAACGCATAACCCGTTGGTTTATATGATTTTTCGTACAAAACCGGAGCATTCGAGCGCATACCACGTTGATTTGTACGATTTTTCGTATAAACCACCTCAGCTCCTGCACTCGTGCACATGCACATTCCTATTTTGCACAAAACGGTCCCAAATACTCCGGAAAACGCATCAAGGGACCGAAACCAAAAATCATCCGATCCCTTGATACACAAGGCTTTGCTCGATATGGAGCCTAGGGGGATTAAGCTCGCACTGGCTCGCTAATCCATCATGGGATGTATGAATCCTGATTAAATGTACATAGATGTATTTCAATGAAGCAGATCGCAGCGGAAGATTCGGACGCCGTGCTCCTCCACGGAAGCAAAGCTTCGAAGCCTATTCACTCGTTCCGTGCGCGCGGACTGAACCCTCGGGGTTCGGCCCCGCTTGGCTCAAACAACAAAAAGCACTCCGAAGAGTGCTTTTTGTCTTATATGGAGCCTAGGGGGATATGCCTCGCAAGCACTCGGCTATCCGCTGAGGGATGTCCGAATCTTTGATCGAACGGCTGACGAAGTTAACTCGGCGCAGCATTCTAGCGGAAGATTCGGACGCCGTGCTCCTCCACGGAAGTAAAGCTCCGAAGCCTATTCACTCGTTCCGTGCGCGCGGACTGAACCCCTCGGGGTTCGGCCCCGCTGGCTCAAACAACAAAAAAGCACTCCGAAGAGTGCTTTTTTGTCTTATATGGAGCCTAGGGGGATCGAACCCCTGACCTCATCGCTGCCAGCGATGCGCTCTCCCAGCTGAGCTAAGGCCCCGTATCATACCCGTGATTTGTATTATACATAGATCCGGGGCTCAAAGCAAGCCATGTCTCATTCCGGCCCAGGGCACCCGAAAAAGTACTTTTTTTGACGTATTCACCGCTCTGTCTTTGTTGTAAAACGCCGCGTTTTCATGCTACCCTTAGGTCAGTATGCGTTCCGCCGGAACGTAATTTTTGGCAGGAGTGGTCCTATTGTCGAATAATACGCTCTACTGGGTGTTTACGATTCTGGTATTCGGAATCACGCTGATCATGGGAATCGTCCTCATGCGGCGCACCCGTAAACTATGGCTTTCCTTCGGAATTTCGTCTCTTTTCAATACGGTGATGACGGTTTTGGTCTGCCTCTGGTGGGCCCGTATTACGGATGACGCCTACAGTGTGCTGTTTCATAACGCGTTTTTCCTGCTGGGCTATTTCAATGTCATCATTATCGACTTTTTTGCTCTGGTGAGTATCCAAAGAAAGACATCGGGCGAAGGGGTCAAAAAACGTAAAAAAACTTACGAAGAAGAATACGGGGACACCTGATTGTCCGCCTGCTCCGGCAGTTGGGGGCAGATTCAGGCAGTTCGTGTAAGGAGGCTGGCACAAAGACATGAAGCCCCGTTTACGCACGTATGGCTGGTGGCTGGCCGCGACGCTGGTCTGGATGATATTTATTTTCGCAAAATCCGCCGAGACGTACCAGGAGCAGGATATGCGGCCTTTTTTCCGGGATCTGGTTCAGGAGGATGTGCTCCGGCAGTGGATTCCCCATGTGGAATTTACTTACGACGGCGGGCTGGTCACGTACCAAAAGCCGTATGATTTCGCCGAATTTATCATCCGTAAAGCAGGCCACGTATCCGAGTTCGCTCTGCTCGCTTTTCTCTGGATCCGCACGCTGCTGGCGATGAAAAGACCCTACTGGACCGCATGGCTCGCCGGCGGTTTTCTGTCCGTACTGTATGCCGCATCCGATGAATGGCATCAGAGCTTCGTGCCGGGACGGACAGGGCACGCCATTGACGTAGGGATGGACAGCGTAGGCGTGCTGCTGGTCATGGCCGCTTTCGCGGCAATCCGGCTGATCCGGTCCGGGAACGTTCGCGGCCGATAAAATACGCTCCTCCGGGCATACTACCTGCTAAAGGATAGAATGCCAATGACAGGAGAGAGAGCGATGACCTACATCAAACATGCCAAAGTAACCCGGATTACAAACCACAAAGACACCAAAGTAGCCGATGTCGAATTTTCGGTAGAAGGCTTTGACAAGCCGCTGCTGGCCAAGTTCGAAAAGCCTCACGGGGCATTGTCCTCAGGCGGCGCCGGGGAAGCGTCCTTCAAGCTCGGACCGGTTTACCGCAATGACGCCGATCTGGCGCTGGATTGGTACAACAACAACCTGCATGACGCGTACGAGGACATTACCGCCGAGCTGCTTTCCAGCTCGACCAACATTTACGAGCTGCAAAAAGATCAGCTGGAAGCGAGGCTGCTGGAGCACGGGGACGTCAAGCGTGAACTCGAGGAAGGCTTCTTTTAAATGTCCCGTGGGACTCCCCCTCAAGGTAATAGAGACGTGCGGGACCCGAGGCTGCTGCGTTTGGACATACCTGAGGCCGACGAGAGTTTGGGCAAGCGGGCAAGCTCACGCGCCTCATTCCGGGCCTGAGCCCGAGCATCTTGAGCCGTGCAGGAGCTGTGCAGCTCCACAGCTCCTTTTCACACTGCGCAGTTCCGGCGCGCGGTATGGCGTCTCATGACAGCGGACACCTACATGCTGCAGGCCGCAAGATGCCCGACTCCCGGCCTCTCCGCAGAACCCCGTCCCGTAGAAAAAGATCGCTTTTCCGTCCGGAGGACGAAGAAGCGATCTTTTTAAATTCCGACACCCCGCGGGAAAAGGAAGCCCTTGGCCGGAGATTACTTAGTCCCTTTTTCCACTTGAACGGGCAATCCGTACTTGGGCGCAACCTGCTGATACCTCTTGTCCACCGTCTGCCAGCGGAACATACCGAAGAAGAACCCGATAAAGCAGAACACGATCAGCCGGATCGGCAGCCAGATCCCGATCAGTTCGCCGGTCAGCGAGTATTCCAGAAGCGAGACGAGAGCGGTCAGGACTAGTCCCACCGGGAGTGCGAAGTTGAGCATGACGTACATACCGGGACCTTTGCGCCGCATAACACTCCATTTACGCGCTTGTTGTTCATTCATATTCAGACCGAAATCCTTTCTGCGTGAGAATGCTGAGTCTAATTATACTAAAAAGAGGCCGGAAGCACACACCTCCTTCAGGAAAAATGTCCCGGCCTCCGCAGACGGCTGTCACAACAATGTCACACAAACAAATTCATGAGGTTTTTTGAAAATTATGGTACGATAAGTTGCGGAAAGAAAAGGTCGGAAGGAGAGATAGGTTTGCTTGGGAAATTTTTTCTGTTCTCGCTCTTGCTCTATATCACCCGGAGTCCTCTGCTCGCATTGATCATTCTGCTCGTTCTTTTGTATGTCATCGACCGCCGTTTTATCGGTCTTTCACCCAGTCTGCTGCGGCCTTTGAAAAGAAACCGGCGCATCTCGCAGCTGAGACAGGAGCTGCGCGCGAATCCGCATCACGCTTCCTCGAAGCTGGAACTGGCGCGTCTGCTGATCGACAAACGGAAATACCGCGAGGCGCTTGTCTATTTGCGCGAGGTGGAGCCGGTCATGTCCGAATCGGCGGATGTCGCCTATGAGATCGGCCTGTGTCTGCTGAAAATGGATCAGCTGCAAGAAGGCCTTGCTTACATGACAAAAGCGCTGGAGCTTAACCCCCGCGTCAAATACGGCGACCCCTATCTGCAAATGGGCGAAGCCCTCGCGGAGAGCGAACCCCGGCAGGCCGTGGACATGCTGGAACGTTTCCGCGACGAACAATCCTCTTCGGTGGAAGCTTATTATCGCCTGGGGCTGCTTTACCAAAAGCTCGGCCGTATCGAAAAAGCGAAGGAAGCTTTCCAAGAATCCGTCGACGTTTACAAATCTCTGCCTAAATACAGCAGGCGGAAACAGCGCCGTTGGGCGATCCTCGCCCGGTTTAAGTGACGATTGGCGTCAAATGCTTGCGAAGTTGTTGCCCAGAAGCCCGCGGCTTCGCTTGACGGCGGCGCCGGGGGTTGGCTACACTTAGTTGAGAGAAGAAAGCGGCGCAAGCCGACAAGAAAGGTACTGGAATACAGATGGATCTAATGTACATTGCAGCGGCCGCCGGAGATAGCGGGAAGTCCAAGCTCAGCATGGAATACTTGATGCAGAGCGTACTTCTGGTCATAATCGTTGTGATTATGTTCGTGATTATGCTGGCCTGGTCGAAATGGAGCAAGAAAAGGAGGCGGAAATAACCGCCATGTATTATGTTAATGTGGATCAAATCAAGCAAAGACTCGCTTTCGTACCCGAACTGCTGACAGGCTGCAGCGAACTGGAGCAGGCATTCTCAAGCGGCGACAATCGCCTGATCACGTACCTGGCCCAGGAGCGTGTTCTTCATCTGGCGATCGAAACCGTCACGGACGTGGGGAGCCTGATCATTGACGGCTTTCTGATGAGGGACGCAAGCAGCTATGAGGACATTATCGAAATTTTGGGAATGGAAAAAGTATTTTCGGAGGAAACGACAGCGGCTTTGCTGTCGCTGGTGAAACTTCGCAGGCCTCTCGTACAGGAGTACGATACGTTTTCCAGAGAAGGGGTTCACCCTCTGTTGAAAGAACTGCCCGTCATTCTCCCGGATTTCACCCGTTCGGTGGAAGCTTTTATCGAGAAGGAAATGATCTGATACTCGGGAAAGGACGCATCCCGGTGTTTTTATACTTTTATGTTTCATAATTTACTTATGCCAAAGGTTACGATACAATGAGACTATCTAGGCATCAGGCAGGTGATTCTCATGTATCGCGACGCAGAGCTGTCGACCCGCAAAATCGTGTTATCTCTGCTCAGGACCCGGGGCCCTCTCAGTGTAGGGGAACTTGCCAAGGAGCTTGGGATCACGGAGATGGCCGTCAGACGCCATTTAAACACGCTGGATCGAGATGGTTTTATCGAATCAAAGCTGGCACGCCAAGCAATGGGCAGGCCTTTGCATATGTATTCGCTCACGAAAGAAGCGGATGAATTATTTCCCAAGAAATACAACGCGCTGACTCTGGATCTTCTGGAGGAGCTGGTTGCGGAAGAAGGCGAAGGGAAGCTGACGAGGCTTTTTCAAAGGCGCAAAGACAAGCTTTCGGAGCGTTACGGTTCCCGTATGGAAGGCAAGTCTTTCCCGGAGAAGGTGGCGGAGCTGGCCCGGATTCAGAACGATAACGGCTATATGGTTAGTTTGGAGCAGGGGGAGAACGGGGATTATATTCTGAATGAGCATAACTGCCCCATCGCCCAGGTTGCGGACCAATACCAGCAAGCCTGTCAATGTGAGCTTGCTTTGTTCCAGGAGCTGCTCGGAACGCCGGTCGAACGCACCGAGTGTTTAGCCAAAGGCGGGACCAAGTGCGTGTATCAGATCCGCCGGGCGGAGAGCGTGTAGCTTCTCTTTTATAGAACCGGCCGCGTTAAAATGAAAAGAAGAAGCCAGCCCTGTCCCTACGGACGTCCGGGCGGGCTTCTTCTTTTTGCCAGTATAGAGATGCGGAGGGAGCCGGATGCCATTCCTAAGGGGCATTCCTTCCCTGCTTTGGGACTAAACCGGGGATCTACCGAGATCAATAGCTAAACCAAGCATGAATGAGACGGATGCCGCTTATGGCACAAAAGCTGCGCTGCAGGATCGGCTCGGCTGAATAACCGACGGCTCGTGCGACGACGGCGCTTCTTATTCGCAAGGAGCGAAGGAGTCCGTCGTTAGCCGGAATCGCGGGACAGGGCCACACTCAGCCCGGCCTGAGCGAACCTGACGCCTGCAGGGAGGGCGTAGTCCTTCAGCAGGTCGATTCCGTGCGACAGATGCGTGAAAACAGTGCGGGAAGGCTTCACTTCCCGCAGCAGGTCAAGCGCTTCCGTCACGTCGTAGACGGAGCGGCCGGCCCCTTCCTCCTTGTAGAAGCTCGTGCCGAGCACAAGGAGATCGACACCTCGCATAGGAGCTTTCTCCTGCTCGTTCAAGCCGATGGAATCGGGGCAATACACGAAGCTGAAGCTCTCCTTGCGGTCGAAGCGCAGGGCAAAGGAAAACCCGTTTGCCCCGTGCGTCACCTTCCACAGGCGGATCTCCCAGCCGCCGAAGGAGAACCCTTCATCGACCGCGACATAATCGAGGTTGCGGTCGATCCAGGGGAAGATGGCGCGGATGCGGTCCACGACTTCCGCGGCGGCATACACCCTGCCGCGGATGCCCAGCCAGCGGCAGAGATCGGCGTACTCCGGAAGGCCGCCGATATGGTCGTAATGCGCATGGGTGATGAGCACATGGCGCAGGTCTCTAAGGCCGGCCCGTTCCATTTGCAGGCCCCAGTTCGGCCCGCAGTCGAGGAGCAGACGGCCTCCGGCCGTGCCGGTATCCAGCAGCGCGGACGAGCGCAGTCTGCGGTTGACCCCGGTTGTGCGGGCTTCGCTGCAGACGCCGCAGTCGCAGTAGGCGCGGGGGACGCCCATCGAGTCGCCCGTGCCGAGGAACGTCAGGAAGTCCATGCGGCTTCCCTCCACTCGGATACGGCTGCGGTAAACCGCCGTGCGTTCGCCGTGATGACATCGAAGCGGCCCGCTTCGATATCGGCGAGCTTGCACAAGGAACTGCCTACGCCGGCCGCATAGCAGCCCGCTTGCAAATATTCGCCGATGTTGCCGGCCGTGACGCCGCCTACGGCGATCATAGGCACCCGGTCCAGCGGTCCCATCAATTCGCGTATGTAGGTAAGGCCGAGCCCGGTGCTCGGGAACACTTTGACGGCCTGCGCGCCGGCTTTCCAGGCCCGGACAATCTCGGTCGGCGTCATCGCGCCCGGGAAAATCGGGATGCCCTGCGACACCGAATACGCGATCACGGCCTCGTCGGTGTTCGGGGTGACGAGGAAAGAGGCGCCGGCATTGATGGCCTCCCTGGCATCCTCCAAGTCCAGCACAGTGCCCGCCCCGATAAACATGCGGCCGCCGAGCCTGCTTCTCAGCTCCCGGATCATGTCCAGTGCCCCGGCCGTATTAAGGGTTACTTCGAGGACGGTAACACCGCCTTCCAGCATCGCTTCGGCAGTGGAGATAATCTGTCCCGGTTTGACGCCCCGGAGAATGGCGATAAGTCGGGTGCGTTCCAGTTCCTGGAGTCCCTGTTCACGTTCCACAGTCGTTCACTTCGCTTTCGGTTGTTTGAGCGGGAGAGACTCCCGTATAGCTCCATGTTATCACATGAAAAGGCGTGTCGTCATGAGCAGCCGGGAGGGGCGAAGAATAAGAACGAACGGATATGTAAGCCAAAGACCGGCAGCCTTCCGCTGTGACCGATCAAAGGGAGAAGCGTCTCCCATACGCTCCGCGTGAACGATCAATAAGATTAAACAAGGACGGTCAACAAGCTATCAACAAATCCGGTCAGCAAGACCTAAAACGACAAGATTATTTTAAGAATCCGCAAGCTTGGTATACAATAGAAGAAGCGCTTCAACCATTCTGTGTGAAAAGGGTGAACCCCATGAAAGATGCTCAACGAATCAAATTAACTTCCCTCTCGAGCAAAGGAGGCTGCGGTTGTAAAATCGGTCCCGCCGATTTGTCTCAGGTTCTGCGGGGCATGCCGACTCCAATGCCGAATCCGAATCTGCTGGTCGGTCTGGATACGAGCGACGATGCAGGCGTATATAAACTCAGCGATGATCTGGCTCTCGTGCAGACCGTCGATTTTTTTACTCCGATTGTAGATGATCCTTATTCTTTCGGCCAAGTTGCGGCAGCGAACGCGATCAGCGATATTTACGCCATGGGCGGCAAGCCTCTGACCGTGCTGAACATCGTGGCTTTTCCGATCAAAACGCTCGATAAGCAGGTGCTTACCGATATTTTGAGAGGAGCGGCCGATAAAGTCCAGGAAGCCGGCGCTACGCTTGTAGGGGGCCATTCCATCGACGATAACGAGCCGAAATTCGGTCTTGCCGTAACGGGGCTGATTCATCCGGACCGGGTGCGGACCAATGCGGGAGCGAAGCCCGGGGACAAGCTGATTCTGACGAAGCCGATCGGCGTGGGCATTTTGACGACGTCCATCAAAAAGGATCAGCTCAGCGAGGAAGAAGTGCAGCGCGTCACGTCGGTGATGGCGACGCTCAACAAAACGGCCGCCGAAGTCATGGACGGCTTCGAGGTTCACGCATGCACGGACGTCACCGGCTTCGGGCTTCTCGGACACGCGTCCGAGGTTGCCAAAGGCAGCGGCGTTGGCGTGCGCATCGGCGCCGATGACGTGCCGTTTCTTCCGCGCGTGCGCGAGCTGGCCGAAGCCGGCTTCGTACCGGGCGGCACGAAGAACAATTTTGCGCACGTACAGGATACGGTCGATTTCGATCCGTCTATCGATCAAATCGGCCAGTGGATGCTGTGCGATGCGGTGACATCCGGCGGGCTGCTGATTTCGGCGGCGGCTGCGGATGCGGACGAGCTGCTCGCCCGGCTGCTGGCCGCAGGCGTCGAAGCGGCGATGATCGGCGAAACGACGGCCGATCATCCGGGACGGATTGCCGTCGCGAAGACCATCCGTTAACAGCCTGTTTTCGGCAAATCAAAGGAGTGTTTGCAGCAATGTTTCGTGATATTACGGTTGAACAACTGCTTGAGCTGCAGGAGCAGCGGGGCATCCAACTGATCGATGTGCGCTCGGAGGGAGAATTCGAAGAATTCACCATCCCCGGAAGCAGAAATATTCCGGTGTTCGACAACGGGGAACGCAAAGAAGTCGGCACCATTTATAAGCAGGTCAGCGTTCAGGCGGCGAAGGAGAAGGGGCTGGAGATTTTTTCGGCCAAGCTGCCGTCATTTATCAAGCAGTTCGAAGAAATACCCGGGCAGAAGGCCGTTTTCTGCTGGCGCGGAGGCATGCGGAGCAAAACGGCCGCGACGGTGACATCTCTGATGGGGATTCAGATGTACAGGCTGTCGGGCGGCATACGTTCTTACCGCAAATGGACGCATGAAAAGCTGGAAACGTTCGAGTTCAAGCCGGTCTGCGTCGTGATAGGCGGTCCGACCGGTTCGGGCAAAACCGAGCTGCTTCAGAAGCTGAAAGCAGCCGGATATCCGGTGCTGGATCTGGAGACGATGGCGCAGCACCGCGGCTCTATTTTCGGCCAGATCGGACTTCGGCCCAGCAATCAGAAGACGTTCGAGTCGAGGCTGGTCCATGAGCTGATGGAAGTCAACGAACAGCCTTTCGTCCTCGTGGAAGCCGAGAGCAAACGCGTCGGGAAGGTGGTTATGCCCGATTTCCTGTTCAATGCCAAAGAAGCGGGAATCCCCCTTTTTCTGGACATTCCGATGGAGCGCCGTGTGGCCAATATCGTGGCGGACTACCAGCCGTCTTCGCATAAGGAAGAATGTATCGATGCGTATCAGCTCATTAAGAAGCGGATCCATTCGCCCATTGCGGCCGCCATTGAGCAGCATTTGAAGGAAGACCGGTTCGGCGAGGCGGTCGCCCTGATGCTGGAGCACTATTACGACCCCCGGTATGCGCATGCCGCGCTGAACTATGAGCAGGAAACCGTTACGCTGCAAGCTGCAGATACGGACGAAGCTTTCCGTCTCGTTACCGCCCGGCTTAAAGAGCGTTTCCCGGGCTATCGACCCAAAATTCAATCTTCGAACGCTGTCTGATGTTTGATCTGAGTTTGATCGAAGCATCCGTTCCTCCCGTTTTGTGCGGGTTGGACGGGTGTTTTTACGTTTTTCCCCATTTTTCTTCCGGAAGCTGTGTCAAAAACGGGAGATACGCTTATACTGTATTATCCCCTGGGCATTCGTCTAGAAGACAGACAGCCGCAGCGGGGGCACACTAACAGCGGAGGTGGCGAAAGGATGACGTGGATCGAATTGTCCGCCGTTTGCGCGGCAATCGCATTTGCGATCCTGGTCTGGCAGGCGGTGCTGGCGCTTCAAGCGTTCCGGCAGTCTCTCGTCCGGCTGGAGGAAGCGCTCGGCCAATCCAGGCTGAGGCTGGAGGAGACGGCGGACCGGACAACGGAGCTTCTGAAAGAGACGAGAGAGCTCGCCGCGGAGACACGGTCGCACCTCCGCACCGCCGGGGGCGTTCTGGACGGAGCCGCAAAGTTCGGCACCGCCCTGCATGAAGGCGCGGAAGCTGTCGGCGGCGCGGCGTCCGCACTGGCGGAGTCGGTTCTGAAGGTACAGCACGCTGTACATACCCGGCAGAACCGGATTGCGGAAGCCGCCGACTGGACGGCTGCGGGAATCGAGCTGTGGCGCCGGTGGCAGAAAAGCAGAAGCGAAGCCGCAGCCGAGCCTTCCGCACCTTCGCCGGATTCGGGCGTCCCGTCCTCCGCCCGGCGGGAGAAAGGCGTTTCCCCGGGAGGTCTGTAGAGGCGCAGCACCGCGGATACCCGAAGCCGGAAGCTGAGCCTGTTGCCGGCAGATGGCCGAAGGCCTGAAGGCGGAAAGCCCAGCTGAAGCCCGAGCTGAGGAGCGAGCTGAAGGCTGAAATTAAAAGCCGTCTGGCTTAAGGCGTCCGCAGTGAAGCTAAGCCAAGAGCCGTACGCCGTCAGCCGTAAGCAGAGGACGGAGCCAGTGCCGTACACCGTCAGGCGTCCGCAGAGAACCTAAGCCAAGAGCCGTCTGCTGGAAGCCGTAAGCAGAGCAACGGAAGCCGCAAGCCGAAGGCTGGAGCCGGGAGTCGCAGACCCAAGCCGCCAGGCCACTGACGCATCGCCCCCGCTGACGCAAGGACTATGCTGCCGTTTGGCAGAGAGCGGATGCACCCTGAGGCCGGACTGCATGGAGAAGCTTCGCGGTCCGGAAAATCCCCACCAATTTTAAAGGAGAGATGTAAAATGGCTAACTCGACAAGAACGAAAGATCTCGTATTCGGAGCGTTATTCGGAAGTGTTGTGGGCGCGGTAACGGCGCTGCTGTTTGCTCCTAAGTCGGGCAAGGAGCTGCGTTCGGATATTGCCGTGCAGGCGGCCAACGTGTCGGAGAAAACGCAGGAAATCGCACGCACCGTAGGGGAGAAGACGTCTGAGCTGGTCGGCAAGGCGAAAGAAGTCACGCTCAACGCGACCGAAGGAATCCGCTCCTTGAAAAACGGAGAAGGCCAAATCCCAGGCAAGCTGGCGGCGGAGGAAATTGCGGCTTCCGAAGCGGCGCCGGATCTGGTTATTATCGGGAAATAAAAAAAACAAAAGAACAGCGGCGGCCCGCTAACGGGCCGCCGCTTCTTTATGGAACAAAAGGAAGGATCGATTGCATGGAATGTCGGCATGGAACCGGGGGAAGGAGGCACTTGCGCAAACGGTCTGCCGCCCCTTCAATCCGCCTCCGGACAAGCGTTCCGCTTGCGGAACAGATTCGGGGAGATGCCTTCGCTTTTTTTGAAAGCGCGGCTGAAATATTTCTCGTCCTGGTAGCCGACCGCTTCCGCGACCGTATTGATCTTTAGCTCGGGATCGGCCAGCAGCAGCTTGGCTTTGTTAAGGCGCAGACGCGTTACGTAATCCGATAAATTTTCTCCGAATTCGGTCTTGAACGAACGGGAAATATGGCTCGGGCTGAGGTGGAACCTTTCGGACAAATCGTCGAGCAGAATTTGTTCGCGGTAATGAAGCCGCACGTACTTCTCAATGCTGCGGATCACCGAATTCCGGTCTCCCCGCAGCAGAAACTGGGCGATGCCGGTCAGAATCGATTCCATCCGCTTCGTCCAGATGGTCAAGTCCGGCTTTCCGTGCTCGTCAAGCGGCAGGCAGAAAGACAAGTCGTCCGCCGTGCTCAGCCGTTCCTCGCCGTCCTCATCGACCTCGTTCTCCAGCAGCAGCCGGCTGTGGAGGAGGGTAAACTCCTGCCACCACATTTCCAGCTGGCGGGTGTGGATATACGGGAGCTTGCGGATTTGCAGCTCCCACTGCTCCAGTACGCGGCGGATGCCCGCCAAGTCGTTCATCCGGACCGCCAGCGTCAGCTCGTCCTCGAAGGCGGCCAGCGGCGCCTGCAAGGAGCCGAGGGAATGCCTGCGCACGTGATAGGGATGCAGGAAGATGTCCTGCTCCCGGAGGTTGCGCAGCTGAAGGGCCGTCTCCGCTTCGTGGAACGTGCGCTGAATCCCGGAGGGAAACGGCTGGACCGTTCCGTAGCCGAGGTGGAAGTGCCCGCGCAGGGCGGCGTAGAGTCCCGCGTTGATCTCCTCCAGGATCGCTCCCGCCTGATGGAAGCGGTCGAAGAAGAGCAGGACGGCCGCATGACGGTGCCAGTGGCGGAACGCGAGGCCGAGGTTGCTTTTGCTCATAAATTCGCTGCATATGTTCGTGACCGCAAACAAGAGCAGATCCATCGCGCTCTCGAACTTTGTCTGCAGCCTCGCATCCAGCGGCTGGAGAGAGACGACGGCGGCGAGAACCTGTTTCTGATCCCGGCCGATACCGAATTCACGTTCCAGCGTTTCCGCGTGAAGGGGATACTGCTCGGGATCGAGCAGCAGCTGGACGAAGCTCTTGTCGGCCAGCATCGGTTTGTACAGGTTCGCTTTCGTCTCCGACTGCAGCCGCTGGGTACGTTCGTTCTCTTCGCTGCGCCAGGCCGCGACAGCCCGGCCGACCGCTTCTTCCAGCTCCTCTTCATCGATCGGCTTCAGCAGGTAATCGAAGCTGCCGAACTGGAGGGCGCTGCGCACATAAGTGAAATCGTCATAGCCGCTGATGACGATCGCTTTGGTCGGAATGCCGCTCTCGGCGATCCGGCTGAGCACGTCAAGCCCCGTCAGGCCGGGCATCATGATGTCGGTAAAGACAAGCTGGGGCTTCTCGTCGTTCATCAGACGGATGCCTTCCTCGCCGGACGACGCCTCCAGCACTTCGGTGATGCCGTGCCGCTCCCAGTCCACAAGCAGCCGGATCGTCTCACGGACGTGAGCTTCGTCATCAATGAGGAGTGCCTTCATTCACTTTCACCTTCTTCCTGCATAATCGGGAGCGTCAGTAAGACCCGGAAACCGGCGTCTTGTCCGCGGTCAATCTCCATGGTGGTCTGCTCCCGGTAATAAAGCTTGAGGCGGGATAGCACGTTGGCCAGGCCGATATGGCCGCCGGGCTGGCCCATTTCCGCCATACAGGCTTCCAGGTCCGCCCGCAGTGCCGTCAGTTCGTTCTCTCCGATGCCCAGCCCGTTATCGGAAACCTCGATTTGCAGGTGGCTGCGGGCTGCGGAAGAACGGCATACGATGCGGACGGTGTTATCGCTCCGGCTGCCGTCGAATCCGTGCTTGAAATAGTTTTCGACAAGGGGCTGGATGACCATTTTGGGCACGAGAATCGTTTCCAGTCCGGGTTCGAGTTCCATTTCCGCTTCAAACTGGTCCCGGAAACGCTGTTTTTGAAGCTTGAGATAGGACTTGGCGTAGTCCCATTCGCTTTTTAACGGAACGATCGTTTCTTCCGTTTTCATGCTGTACCGCATCATTTTGCCGAGGGAGGAAATAAGGGAATAGACCTCCCGGTCTCCTTTCTGGAGGGAACGGGCGGCGATCGACTGCAGAGCATTGTTAATGAAATGCGGATTAATCTGGGCCTGCAGCGCTTTGAGCTCATTCGTTTTATTCGCGACTTCCAGCTTATACTCCCGGAGAATCAACTCATTGATGGTGTGCATCATCGAACGGAAGCGTCTGGCAAGTACGCCGAGCTCGTCGTCGGCTTTGACCCGGATGTCCACGTTCATGTTCCCGGACTCGATTTTGTTCATATAGCCGATCAGCGCGGAAATAGGCGCCGTCATCCGAAGCGAGACATAAATCGTCACGACGGTAGCCAGTCCCAGAAAAATAACGCCGACGAGCGTCCAAATGCCGGTAAGCTCCCGTTGGCTTTTGTAGAGAACGGAGTCGGGGACTCCTTTGACGAGCAGCCAGCTGCCGCCGGGCGCACGAATGGTTTCGTAAATATGGATGCCGTTGTAGGAAGCATCCTCCGAACGGAAGTAACCGCGTTCCGCGCGGGCAGCCGACTGGTTCAGCTCCTGAAGCCATGGCACGGGTTTCTTGCTTCCTTCGGGATCGGGGTGGGCCTGGTACATAATTTCGTCGGACGGCCCGATTATATAAAGTTCTTCGCTTCCTTTGGAGTATAGCTCGTCACAGATCGCTTTGATCGTGTCCGGCGAGAAATCCAGGGACAGGGAGCCGAGCGGAATGTTGTCCACGATATTGGTCAAGGCCGTCTGATAGGTAAATACGTCTCCGGACGAGTAGAAGAAAAATTGTTTGCCGTAGGCGGACATGGGGTGAGGAGGCGTAATCCGGCTTTCTTCCCGGCGGATATCCGGTTTGAACGGCGCGGCTCCCTGATCGGTCCGCACGAGCCTGTTTTCCGATAAAAGATACGATTTGCGCGCTTGTTCCACATATAAGTAAACTTGCCGGACATCCTGCGACGCATACTTCAACGTCTGCATGGAGCGCAGAATTTCCTGCTCCGTCAGAAACAGCCGGGATTCGGAAAAGAAGTTGTCCGTCCGGTTCTCCAATATTTCGAGCATCACGGTATTGTGGTACAAAAGCTTCATATTCTGCTCGACGCTCTGGAGGTAGGTATCCAGATTGAGCTTTCCCTGGTGAATCAGATTCAGATTGTCCCGGATCGCTTTGTCTTCCAGCTTGGACTTCGTATAGAAGTGAGAGACGAGAATGGAAGTCGCGATCGGCAGGATCGTAGCCGCCAGAATAAAGGCGATCAGCTTGTTGCGGAGTCTGGACCGCATCGCAATTCCCCCTGTCGCTGCTTAGTGGTCATGCCGGCTTCTTGTCGGCATAGTAAGTGTACATCAGGATGCCGGGCATGCAAATACACGGGCGAAAGTTTTACCCCTCAGCGCAAAATAGTCCACCAAAGGAGCAATTTAAGGTGTGTTTAACGTCGTTAAACTGAATTACAATCACAGTATAAATCATAAAAAGACACATTTGAAAGCGATTGCACTCAGAAAGGGGGAGGGAAATCTTGACGACTCGCTCCAAAACGCACGACGGGCTCCAGCAATGGGTATTTGTCGGACCGGCTCTTTTATTCTTCACCTTGATCGTCGTCGTTCCGTTTCTGATGAGCCTTTATTACGCCTTTACGGAATGGAACGGAGTCAGCGAAGGGGTTAAATTTATCGGTTTGGACAACTTCAAACGGATCATTTTCGAGGATACCGATTTCCATAATGCCTTCTGGTTCACGATCCGGTTTTCGGCAGCCATGATTATTTTAACGAATCTGGTCGGGTTTGTCCTGGCTCTGCTCCTGACGAAAGCGTTTAAAACGCGCAACATCCTGCGGACGGTGTTCTTTATGCCGAACGTTATCGGGGGCCTGCTGCTCGGCTTTATCTGGCAGTTTATCTTCGTAAAAGGCTTCGCCTCGCTCGGGGAGATGACGGGAATCTCGTTCTTCAATCTTCCTTGGCTGGGAGACGCGCCTACGGCCTTCTGGGGAATCGTGATCGTATCGGTATGGCAGGGAGCCGGTTACCTGATGGTCATTTACATTGCGGCGCTGGCCAACGTGCCCAAAGACCTGATGGAAGCGGCCACGATCGACGGTGCGGGAAAATGGCAGCTGCTGCGCAGCGTCACGATGCCGCTGATCATGCCGGCCTTTACCGTCTGTCTGTTCCTGACGATCTCCTGGGCGTTCAAAATGTTCGACCTGAACTTGTCCCTGACCAAAGGCGGCCCGTTCAACTCCACGGAATCGGTGGCGCTGAACATCTACCAGGAAGCGTTCCGGAATAACCGGCTCGGTCTGGGTACCGCGAAAGCGCTGATCTTCTTCTTCGTGGTCGCTCTGATCTCCCTCATCCAGGTTTCCTACACCAAGCGGAAAGAGGTGGAATCATGAGCAGCGGAAGCAAGTATACGTCGCGGACCTTTATACTGGAAATTCTTACGGCCCTACTGGGCATCCTATTCCTTGTCCCGTTCTACTTCGTACTTGTGAATTCATTTAAACCGTTTGCGGAGCTGCTGCAAAATACGGCTTCGCTTCCGAAGTCGTTCAGCCTGGAGAACTACTCCAGAGTCGTGGATATCATCCACTTTCCGCAAGTGATGGGCAACTCGCTGATGATTACGGTGCTGTCGAATATCGGACTCGTTATTTTCGCCTCCATGTCGGCCTACCGGTTCGTCCGCAAGCCCACCAAGCTGAACAACATGCTGTTCCTGCTGTTCGTAGCGGCCATGGTCATCCCGTTCCAGTCCATCATGATTCCTCTCGTAAAGGTTGCCAACAACCTGGGACTGATGGACAGCCGGCTCGGACTTGTCGTCTGCTACTTCGGCTTCGGGGTTTCCCTGAACGTCTTCTTGTTCCACGGATTTATCAAAAGCATTCCGAAGGAAATCGAGGAATCGGCCACGGTGGACGGCTGCGGATGGTTCAGCATTTTCTGGCGGATCGTATTCCCGCTGCTGAAGCCGATTGCGGTGACCGTGATTCTGCTCAACAGCTTGTGGATCTGGAACGATTACCTGCTTCCGTCCCTCGTTCTGACGAACACGAAGCTGCATACGATTCCGCTCGCCACTTATGCGTTCTTCGGCCAGTACACGAAGCAGTGGGATCTCGCCATGGCGGCGTTGACGCTGGGCGTTCTGCCGATCATCATCTTCTTCCTGCTGCTGCAGAAGCACATCATCGAAGGCATCACGGCCGGCTCGGTCAAAGGCTGAGCGCATCCGGCGGGATTTCGACCCTACGGGTACTTTTCGCCAAGACAACATTTCTTCGCATCACCAGAGAACGGCGATTATCCCGGTTCCCGGGGTTTACCGCATAGAGCAGTACCGATTGAACAAGCTTGTACAAGAAACCAGGTTTGCACTAGAAAAGGGAGGTTTTCTTTCATGACCACAAATAAAAAATGGATCGCGGTAGGTTTGACCACCGCTCTTGTAGGCGGTTTGCTCGCAGGCTGCGGCAATAAAGACCAGGGGCAAGGCGGAGCGTCTCCATCGGGTTCCCCGGCGGCAGGCGGCGAGAAGAAAAACGTCACGCTGAAAATGTTCCAGTTTAAAGTGGAAATCGCCGAGGCGCTTTCGAAGCTGATTGCCGAATACGAAAAAGAAACCGGCGTCAAAATCGAAGTTCAGACCGTCGGCGGCGGTGCAGACTACGGCGCGGCGCTGAAAGCGAAATTCAACTCCGGCGACAAGCCCGACATTTTCAACAACGGCGGCAACTCCGATCTGGACGTTTGGCAGGAGCATCTGGAGGATCTGTCCGATCAGCCGTGGGTAAAAGATCTGGCGCAAGGCGCAGGCGATCCCATCTCCAAAGACGGCAAAATTTACGGCATGCCGGTAGGTCTTGAAGGATACGGCTATATCTACAACAAAGACCTGTTCCAGAAAGCGGGCATCACCGAGCTTCCGAAGACGCTGACACAGCTGGAAGACGCGGCCAAGAAACTGCAGGCGGCAGGCACTACGCCATTCGTGAACGGCTACGGCGAGTGGTGGGTACTCGGCAACCACTTCGTGAACGTCCCGTTTGCAAACCAGCCGGAGCCCGACAAATTCATTAAAGGCCTGAACGACGGCTCGCAAAAAATTCCGGGCAATGCCGTGTTCGACAACTGGGTGAAGCTGTTTGACCTGACGCTCAAATATGGCAACAAAAACCCGCTGCAGACCGACTACAACACGCAAGTGACGGAGTTTGCAACCGGCAAAGCCGCTATGACGCAGCAGGGCAACTGGACGCAGGTTCAAATTTCCAAAACGAACCCGAACCTCAACATCGGCTTCCTTCCGATGCCGATTTCTGACGATGCAGCCGCTAACGACAAACTGCTCGTAGGCGTGCCGAACAACTGGGTGATCAACAAGAACTCCCCGAACAAGGATGAGGCGAAAAAGTTCCTGAACTGGCTCGTAACGTCCGATATGGGTAAAAAGTATATCACCAACGAATTCAAGTTCATTCCGGCTTTCAAAACCATCTCCGTGGACGAAAAAGTCGTAGGCCCTCTTGCCGCCGACATTATGAAATACGCGAAAGACGGCAAAACGCTTTCCTGGAACTGGTTCAAATTCCCTGGCGGCGAAGCGACTTCCAAGAAGTTCGGCGACACTATGCAGGGTTATGTAGGCAAACAGCTCAGCAAAGATCAGATGCTTCAAGACTTCCAGAAAGCCTGGGACAGCTTGAAGAAATAACGGAACATGAGGAAAAGCCCGGCATCCGTTTAAGACGGACGGCCGGGCTTTTTATCTGCTTTTCGAGAACGATTGAACATACAAATTTTGCGTTCATGAAATGGAGAAATGAGGGAGCTTTTCGCCAGCCGGATATACAGAACCGAGCTTGGACAAACGCTTGAAACTTGTCCGTTTTTGTATGATAATTGCAGTGGAACTAGAAAAAAATGTATGTATTCGCCGGAGGCAAGCTCCCTTCGTAATCATCCGAAATCTTCACTTGTAAGCGCAAACAAGATGTGATCCTCCCACACGCCGGCGATGTTCAAATACCGCGGGCTGAGGCCGATCCGCACGAAGCCGCACTTCTCCGCTACGCGCAGCGAACGCGCGTTGCGTGGGATTATCGCGGCCTGCACCCGGTGCAGGCCGAGGGGGCCGAAGGCGATGCGCAGGCATTCGCGCAGCGCCTCGGTCATCAGGCCGCGGCCGCCGTACGCCGCGTCGATGCTGTAGCCGACGTACGCGTTCTGGAACGGACCGCGGCCGATGTGGCTCAGCCGGACCGTTCCGATGAGGAGGCCGTCCGGCTGATGGAACACGCCGAAGCTGTAGGCGCGGTCGGTCGCGGATTCGTCCTCAAATCCGCGGATGGCCGCCTGCTGCGCTTCGGCCGTGAAGAACGCTTCGCCGCGCACGGGCTCCCACGGAGCGTGCTCGGCGCGGTTGCGCTGCCGGTAGTCCAGCAGCGCGTGGGCATCCTCCGGCGCTAACAGCCGGAGGTACAGGCGGCCGGTTTCGAAGCGGCCGCCGGGGGAGAGCAGAGGAGTGTGATTCATAGGTTTTGGATTCCTTTCCTGTCTGTGTATTCGCTTATATGAGCGTAAAATCGTGCGAGTGAGCAAGGAGCCGGGACGCTGTCGCCCATACCGGCCGGTCGGCGTGTGATTCGGGCGTGCCGCTCTGCCCGCCCGACAGCATGGGCAGAGTGGCACGCCCGACAGCATGGGCAGAGTGGCACGTGTAGTGGTTGCGGCATCCGGAGAGGAAGGCGGCAGGCTGCACCGCGCTCGGAGGAAGGCGGCAGGCGAGCCCCGCGAGGCCGCTCCATCCGCTAGTGTCAAGCCGCGGTGGAGCGGCGGCACAACGGCTAGCGGACGGCGGCCGTCTGCCTGTCACACAGCGGCGCCCTCCCAGCGCACAGCATAATGTGGCGCCGCTTGAGGGTGGCCGCCCACATGCCCCGCGCTGTGCGGAGCGGCCGCTGCGGCCGGCGTCAAGACGACCGTGCCGTTAGACGGCTTTCGCCGCTACTGCCGTCTTCCGCCGTCCATTTCCATATGTCCGCCTTCCGGACGTACACCTGTTTCCCGGCCTCGCTCCGTCTTCTCTACCGGGAGCAGTCGTAGGCAAGCCGTCCGTGCTTGGTGCGGTATTCGGAAGGCGTGCAGCCGAACCATTTCTTGAACTGCTTCGAGAAATAGAGCGGATCCGAGAAGCCTACGGAGTAGGCGATCTGCTCGATCGTCGAGCCTTCCGTCATGAGAAGCTTGGCCCGTTCCATGCGGATTTTAAGCAGAAACTGCGTCGGCGTGAGGCCCGTGTGCTGCCGGAACAGCTTCGACAAGTATGTGCGGTGGTAGCCCATATGCTGCGCAAGCTGCTCGATGGTCACCGGCTGGGCGTACTGCAGCTGCAGCCACCTTACGGCGCGGTCAATCTGCTGCCGGCCGGCGTCGGTTTCCTCGCCTCTGCGCTGGGGGACATCGGCGTGCGCGGCAAGCTTGGCGAGCAGCAGCCTCAGTTCGCCCTCCGCCTCCAGGTCGCAAGCCGGGCCCGCCTCCCGCAGCGCACGTTCGGCCCGGCGCAGGAAGACGGGCAGGCGGGAGTGGCCTTCCGCGTGAACGACCGGCCTCTGCGCCGTGATGCCGAGGCGGATCAGCAGGTCGTCGGCGGAGGTGCCCTTGAAGCCGATCCACCTGTAGCGCCAAGGTTCGCGTGTGTCCGAGGCGTAGGTGACGACTTCGCCGGGGAAGATCACGAAAGTGTCGCCCGGCCCGAGTTCGTACTCTTTGCCGAGGCAGCTGAAGCGGCCCTTCCCGAATTCCACGGTATGAATCAGGTAGTAATCCAGCATCTGCGGACCGACTTCGTGGTACGGAGCGGTTTGGCCGTAACCCGCGAACAGGACGAACAGCTCTCCTTTGCCGTTATAGGGATTGACCGACACAGAGTGAAACGGTTTAAGCATGATAAGCCTCCAATCACGATAGAAGAACGATAGACTTCGGACGCTTCATTTTTTATAATATAACATGCACGTCAAGATTGAGCCGGGAGAGGAGCAAGACCGTATTGAAATCGAACTCGTTTCTAAAAAATAACGCCCTTCACATGGCCTGGGCCATTTCCGTGGTTGCTACGCTCGGCAGCCTCTATTTCTCGGAAATTATGGATTTTACGCCGTGCAAGCTGTGCTGGTACCAGCGTATACTGATGTATCCGCTCGTGCTGATTCTGGGCATCGCCGCAACCCGCAAGGATAACAAGCAGGTTATTTACGCGCTGCCGTTTTCCGTCTGGGGGATGGGCATTTCCCTCTATCACTATCTTATGCAAAAAACGCCCCTGTTTAAAGAGGCAGCTTCCAAATGCGGCATCGTCGCATGCGATCAGGATTACATCGACTGGCTCGGATTTATTACGATCCCGCTGCTGGCCTTCACGGCTTTCACGCTGATTACCGTGATTCTCGGTCTTCTGTGGGTTCAAATGCGCAAAGAAAAATAAGGCGGTCCGTTCCGGATTGTTCAGCCAGCAATTTTCACACTACAAATCTCCATACGAAAGTGGGATGTCTCCATGTGCGGTACCGCCTTAAGACGGTATAGTGCTAGGTATAGGCATTCCACTTTTTTATTCGGGAGATGAGAAAAGATGTCCAAAATTACGTTCATGGGCGCAGGCAGCACGGTGTTCGCCAAAAATATATTGGGAGACTGCATGGTAACGGAGGCGCTGCAAGGCTACGAGCTCGCTTTGTTCGATATTGACGGGGAGCGGCTGCGCGATTCCGAGACGATGCTGAACCATATCAAAAACACCGTAGGCAGTACGTGCCGGATCAAGGCGTACGGCGACCGCAAGGAAGCGCTCCGCGGAGCGAAGGTGGTCATCAACGCGATCCAGGTCGGCGGCTACGATCCGTGTACGATTACGGATTTTGAAATTCCGAAGAAGTACGGCCTGCGCCAGACGATTGCCGATACGGTCGGAATCGGCGGGATTTTCCGCAATCTGCGCACGATCCCGGTCGTGCTCGATTTCGCCAGGGACATGAGGGAAGTGTGTCCGGACGCCTGGTTCTTCAACTATACGAATCCGATGGCGGTGCTCACGAATGTACTCAATACGTACGGCGGCGTCAAAACGGTCGGCCTGTGCCACAGCGTTCAGGCGTGCATCCCGTATATGTTCAAACATCTGGGCATCGACCCCGAAGGCGTCCAGTCCAAAATCGCCGGCATCAACCATATGGCATGGCTGCTTGAAGTAACGAAGGACGGCAAAGATTTATATCCCGAAATCAAGCGTCTGGCGAAGGAAAAACAGCAAGAAAAGCATCATGACATGGTACGGTTCGAGCTTATGTTCCGGTTCGGTTATTATGTAACGGAGTCGTCCGAGCATAATGCGGAATATCATCCGTATTTTATCAAACGGAATTATCCCGAGCTCGTCGAGAAGTTCAACATCCCGCTGGACGAATATCCCCGCAGATGCGTGAACCAGATCGAACGGTGGAAAAACCTCCGGGCCGAGCTCGTTAACAACCCGCAGCTGGAGCACAAAAGGTCCCGCGAATATGCTTCCTATATGATCGAAGCGATGGAGACGAACGTCCCGTACAAGATCGGGGGCAACGTGATGAATACCGGGCTGATCACGAACCTGCCGAAGGAAGCCTGCGTGGAAGTGCCATGCCTGGTCGACGCGAGCGGCATTACGCCTACGTATATCGGCGATCTGCCTCCTCAGCTGGCGGCGCTGAACCGCACGAATATCAACACCCAACTGCTGACGATCGAGGCGGCCGTTACCCGCAAGAAGGAGCATATTTATCATGCGGCTATGCTGGACCCCCACACGTCCGCGGAACTCTCGATCGACGATATCGTTGCGCTCTGCGACGAGCTGATAGAAGCGCACGGAGACTGGCTGCCTGCTTATACCTCCTGATCCTGTTACGGAACAAGGGCCCGAAATTCTTTTCCATGGATTTCGGGCCTTTTTTTTCGGGCCCGAATAGTTTCCGACACGCTTCCCGATCATTAGGCAAAAATTCGCTCCGCATCTACTTCCGAAGTCCCCCTTTCGGCTCTCTGCCAGATGTCCCGGTATTCATTTCTGAGCGCACCGTTCGACGTTATTTTGAAAATAATTTCCGTCTAAAATTATAATAAAAAAAGTTGTTTCCTTTTAATTTTTAGGGTGCTATGATAGCTCCATCTTAAGTTCGAGTGCTGCGAAAAGGAGGCCGAAAACTGCATAAAGGATTCGCCATGCTGGAAGGATCACGTTCATTTATTCACGAGGAGGTCCAGGTATGCGTAAATTCACAGCGGGTATGCTGGCTGCCGTCCTGGCATCGGCGGCCGCCCTGTCGGGGTGTGCCGCAGGCGGCGGTGGCGGAAAGACGGAGCTCAACTTCTGGTACGGCTGGACCGGACCGGAAGCCGAAGCGCTGGAGAAACTGATCCAGGAATTTAACGACACCCATGACGGTATCAAAGTGAAAGGCCTCAGCCAGAGTGACTACCAGAAGCAGCTGACCGCCATTACCGGCGGCAATCCCCCCGATATCGCTTCCCAATTCGGCCAGAACGTCGCTTCCTGGGGCGTGAAAGGCGCCATGATTCCCTTAGACGATTACATCAAGAAAGATCAGGTCGATCTTGCCGATTTTATTCCCTCCGCCCTGTCCACTTCCCAATACGAAGGCAAAACCTATGCGCTCCCGGTTGCGATGCATTTCAGCATGCTGTACTACAATAAAGATCTCCTGAAGGAAGCGGGCTTCGACGGTCCGCCCAAAACGATCGCCGAACTGAAAACCTACGCGGAAAAATTAAGCGTTGTCCAGGAAGGCGGAAGGCTTGACCGGCTGGGCTTATGGCCCGGAGCGGACGCATATACTTTTACGCAAGTGTTCGGCGGCAAATTCTGGGACCCGGGCAAGAAGGAAGTCACGCCGGACGATCCGGGCTTTAAGCAGGCCATCCTGCTTTCCAAAGAACTGTGGGATAAGTACGGCACGGAAAACCTCGACCGCTTCTCGGCCTCCCTCGGCAAATACCAGTCTTCGCAAAACCCGTTTTTTTCGGGAAAATACGCGATGGCCCTGGACGGGGAATGGCTGCCGACGTTTATCAAGCAGTATGCGCCTGCTCTGAACTACGGCATCGCGCCCATCCCTTACAGCGAGGATAAACCGGAGCTGAAAAACGCCGGCAGCATCTCCACCAGTGTCTTTTACATCCCTAAGGGCGCCAAGCATCCGGACCAGTCCTGGACGTTCCTGAAGTGGCTGACGGAGAAGCGGCAGATGGTGAAATTCACGGCTGCGCTCGGCAACCTGCCGACAAGGCTCTCGACGCTCGACGATAAGACGTACGACAGTGTTCCGGGCTTCAAGGAATATACCGAATATGCCAAGAGCCCGAACCTCAAATCGTTCCCGACGCTGCCTTTTATGAATGAATATATGGACGAAATTACGAAAAAGTACAACGACATCCTCCGGGGAAAAGTCGGGGTGGACGAAGGGCTTAAGCAGATCAAGGATAAAATCCAGCCTCTTGCAGGGAAGTGATCGGCGGTTAAATAAGGCCCTGTGCCGTTCGTTTGAAAACGCTTACTTAAGATGTTGTTGTTCCGGTTGTGCACGACAAAGCTGCCGCCTGTCAGTCCGGGACCGTGCGGCGCTATTCCGGCTGCTCCGCCTTCAGACAGGCGGGAGGTCGATTTTCCGAAAGGAGATCCGTCATGAGCACCGATACGCTGCACGCCCGCAATGGCCGTCCTCCGCGTTCCCGCAAAGCCAGACGGGATTTTTGGGTCGGGCTCGCCTTCGCTCTGCCCTGGATTATCGGATTTCTCGCGTTTACCGTGTACCCGTTTTTCGGCTCTTTGTATTTCAGCTTTACAAGCTATGATTTATTCAACTCGCCCCAGTGGGTGGGCCTGCAAAACTACATGGAGATTTTAAAAGACGAGACGTTCTACAAATCGCTGCGCAACACGTTCTTTATGGCGTTCATCTCCATGCCGGTCGGGCTTCTCAGCTCGCTGCTGATCGCCCTGCTGCTGAACGTAAAAGTGAAGGGGATCGCTTTTTACCGGACGGTCTATTATTTGCCGGCGGTAATCCCCGTGGTGGCGAGCGCCATCCTCTGGACGTGGCTGCTTAATCCGGACTACGGACTGATCAATATGTTGCTCCGTGCGCTGAACCTTCCGGACCCGGCCTGGCTGCTCGATCCGCGTTATACGAAGCCTTCGCTGATCCTGATGGGGCTGTGGGGTTCCGGTGCGGGCTCGCTCATATTTCTGGCGGCGCTGCAGGGGATTCCCCGGCAATTTTACGAAGCGGCCTCGATCGACGGGGCAAGCGTATGGCGACGGTTCTGGCACATTACACTGCCGGGGCTTTCTCCGATCATCCTGTTTCAGCTCATTATGGGCCTGATCGGCTCGTTTCAGATCTTTACCGAATCGTTCATTCTGACGGGAGGCAACCAGGGCGGCGCCTTGGGGGGACCGGACCATTCCCTGATGTTCTACGCCGTTTATTTGTATCAGACTGCCTTCATGTATCTGAAAATGGGCTATGCGTCCGCCTTGGCCTGGATTCTGTTCGTCATCGTCGTCCTTATGACCGTACTTGTGCTGAAAACGTCCGCCCGCTGGGTGTATTACGGGGGTGATTGAATGGAAACTTCCACGAACCTTCACGGGGGCGGTATGAGGGCCGTGCCGGGTACGCCTGCCGGAATGCCTAAGAACAGGCGCCGGCATCCGCTTCTCGTATTCCGCCGGACGATTCTGCCGCATGCGGCGCTGTCGCTGCTCGGCCTTGTTTTCCTGTTTCCGTTCATCTGGCTGCTCCTGACTTCGCTCAAGAACCCGTCGGAAATCTTCCAGGTTCCGCCCGCCTTTTTCCCGGAAAAGTGGCAGTGGAGCAACTACGGGAACGCCATCGGATCGATTCCGTTCTTCCTGTACATGGGCAATACGCTGCTGCTCTGCGCGATCAATATCGTCGGCCAGCTTTTCTCTGCGCCGCTTGTGGCCTATTCCATCACGAAAATCCCGTGGCGCGGAAGGGGAATTATTTTTTCGCTTGTCGTGGCGACGATGATTTTACCGGCTCAGGTTCAGATGATCCCGGTCTATATCATTTTCGCGAAGCTGGGCTGGATCAATACGTTTTTGCCGCTGACGATCGGCAGCTTTTTCGGCGCTCCGTTTTACATTTTCCTGCTGCGACAGTTTATGCTGGGGCTTCCGGGCGAGCTGTGCGAAGCGGCCAAAATGGACGGCGCATCCGAGCTGCGGACGTACGGTCAGATCATCGTTCCTCTGCTGAAGCCGCCGCTTATGACGATTGCCTTGTTCACGTTCGTGGGGACCTACACCGATTTTATGGGGCCGCTCATTTATTTGAACGACAATACGAAATGGACCATTACGGTCGGGCTGCAGGGATTTCTTCAGGATCACGGCGCTCAATGGGAGCTTCTGATGGCCGCTTCCGCCATTTTTACGATTCCGATGGTCGTGCTGTATTTTTTCGGGCAAAAGTATTTTATGAAAGCCGGTTCCACGCTTTCCGGTTTTAAATAGGGCCGGGACCGATCGGGAATGGCGGGGACTTGTAGATCCGTGCAGAAAACAATTCGGGAGGGGATAAATGGCGATGAAAATTAGCCTTAGCATGTGGAGCGTTCATACGTATTGGTACGGGGGGAAATGGGACGTGACCGATTTTCTCCGTTTTGCCGCCGGAACGAAAGCGGAAGGGGTAGAGCTTCTGTCCGTCTTCTGGAAGGACCGGGAGCGCGAGCTGCCCGAGATCGACCGGGTGCTGGATGAGCTGGGACTGGAGGTTGCGTGCTTCTGCGCCTGCAACAACTTCGTATCGGCCGATGCCGAAGAACGGGCCGCCCAGCTCCGGGAAGTGAAGGAAGCCGTCGACATGGCGGTGCATTTCGGAGCGCCTGTCGTGCGGGTTTTCTCCGGAGACCGGCCGGATGAGTTGATGCCCGTGGACGAGGGCATGGGCTACGTGCTGGAAGGGCTGAAGGCGGCGGCCGCTTATGCGGAAGAGAAGGGCAAGGTGCTGTGCCTGGAAAACCACGGGCTTTTCGCGGGCCGCAGCGACCAGGTGCTGGCGATCATCCGCGAGGTGGGCTCGCCGGCTCTGCTAAGCACGTTCGACACCGGCAATTTCCTGCTGGTGGGCCAGGACCCTTCCACAGCCGTACAAGAACTGCGGGGCCGGGTAGGGCATGTCCACGTCAAGGACTTCCTGCGGACGGAGCCGGGTGCGGAGGGAAGCATGAACGCCCTCGACGGCACGCCCTATGTGGGCCGTATAGCGGGAGAAGGCGACGTGGACCTGCCGTATATTTTCCGGGAGCTGGCGGCAAGCGGATACGACGGCTGGCTCACGGTCGAGTTCGAAGGATTGGAGGAGCCTATGGAAGGCTCCGTAAGGGCTCTCGATTACGTGCATGAGCAGTTGGAGCAGTTGAAGAGGGAATAAACCCGTCCTCCGGATACGTAAGGAAAAAGGTGCCTGCAGGCCGCTAACCGCGCGGCTTGCCGGACAGCCGACAAGCAAAGGAGCGAAAAAAACGATGAGCATTCGCGTTGGAGTCATCGGGGCCGGTTCCATTGCCCACATGTTTCACTTGAAGCATTACAAGGATCACCCCGATGTGGAGCTTGCGGCCGTCGCCGATATCGACAAGGCCAGGGCCGACAAGACGGCAGCCGAATACGGGACGGCTTCGTACGCGTCGGCCGAGGAGATGCTGAACGCCGAGCGGCTCGATGCGGTTAGCATCTGCACGTTCAACGACAGCCATGTGGCGCTGGCGCTGCTGGCGCTGGAGCGCGGCCTCGACGTGCTCGTCGAGAAGCCGATGGCCATGAACCGCGACGAAGCCGAGCGTCTCCGCGACAAGGCGGCCGGGAGCGACCGGCTCGTCATGGTCGGCATGAGCCACCGGTACCGCGCCGATGCGCAGGCGCTGCAGGGCATGGTCGCCTCGGGCGGGCTCGGCAGCATCTACTACGCGAAGACCAAAATCCTGCGGCAGCGCGGTGTGCCCGAGGGCTGGTTCACGGACAGCCGCTATTCCGGCGGCGGACCGATGATGGACATCGGCGTCCATGTGCTGGACCTGGCCTGGTGGATGATGGGCTGTCCCCGGCCCGAATCGGTTACCGGCAAGCTGTTCCGCAAAATCGCCCCGTACTCGACCAAGGGGATAGCGGCGTATACGGCCCATTCCGACATCAATAAGTCGGAGGGCGTCTACGATGTGGAAGATCTGGGTACCGCTTTTATCACGTTCAAAAACGGCGCCGTCCTTACCGTCGAAGCAAGCTGGGCGGTCAACGGCAGCCAGGATGACGCCGTTAAGGTGGAGCTTTACGGAACGGAGGGCGGGGGAAGTCTCGAGCCGCTGAGCGTATTCACGGAAGTGAACGGCTTCCCGGTGGAACACAAGCTTTCCGTCCCGTCTGTCGACTACTATAAGGCAGAGATCGCCCATTTTGTCGACTGTGTAAAGACCAGGCGCCAGCCGCTTTCGGATGCGGCGCAAGGATACGAGGTCGTCGGGATGCTGGAAGCTATCCGGCTCTCCTCGGAGTCCGGTGAGCTGATCAGGCTGTAGCCCGGGGTCAGGCCATCATGAACGAGCCGAAAATGACGTATCTGGACGGATTGCGCGGTGCGGCTGCACTGGTCGTCGTTTTTGCCCATTTTCTTCAAGTGTTTCTGCCGTCCATGTTCGAAGCGCGGCCGCAGCTTTCCCACTTTGCGTTCGACCAGTGGATTCCGCGCACGCCGCTTAATCTTTTGTTCAACGGCAATTTTGCGGTCTGCCTTTTCTTCGTTTTGAGCGGATTCGTACTGAGCCGCCGCTTCTTCCGGTACCGCAAACGCTCGATTGTGACGGCCGCACTTCTCAAAAGGTATTTCCGGCTCGCCATTCCCGCTTTCAGCTCCCTGCTCCTCGCTTTCGCGGTCATGAAGCTGGACTGGAATTTTTACGAGGAGGCGAGGGGGTACACGCGGGCTACGATGCCCGATCCGTATACGGCGGTTCCGTCGTTTGCGGAGCTGCTGGAGCAGGGCCTTGTCCGTACGTTTTTCGATTACGGCATGGCCTATAATCCCGTGCTCTGGACGATGACCTACGAGCTTTTCGGGTCCCTGATCGTTTACGGGCTGCTTCTGGCTTTCGGCAAGTCCCGAGTCCGGTTCGTCTGGTACGCCGCAGGCCTATGGCTTTTCCGGGATTCCTATTATCTGGGCTTCGTGCTGGGTATGCTGCTCAGCGATTTAGCGGCCGGGTTCAGCCGGAATTTGATCGCGCTCCGTCCCGGAGCCGTTCCTGCGGCGCTTGGGCTGCTAGGCCTCTTCCTCGGCTCGGTTCCTTACGTAGGCTGGCAGGGGAGCGTCTACGCCTGGCTGCCGCTCAGTCCGGACGGTTTTCCGGGGACCGTTACCTACCGGACCGCGGGCGCGGCTCTGGTGCTGCTTGCGCTGCTCAACAGCCGGACGGGGCAGAAACTGTTCGCCGGCAGACCGATGGCTTATCTCGGCAAGCTGTCTTTTTCGCTCTACCTCGTTCATTTTGCCGTGCTTTGCAGCTTCTCCTGCCTGCTGTTTCTGCGGCTTGACGGCTGGCTGCCTTACGGTCTGAATATCCTCGCGACGACGCTGATTTCGCTCCCGCTTATTTTTGCGCTCGCCCACTTGATGTACCGGCTGATCGACGAGCCGGTCGTCAACCTGCTGTCCCGGGTGCGATTCGCAGCGCGCGGCGGAAAGAATACCGATGCCGCCGTGAAACATGCCGCAGCGGAAGCAGAACTGTAGCTTGTGGCTGTATACACGCCAAAAGCTCGAAATCCTAATCCGCCGCTGGCTGCCGTCATGCAGCGCCTAACCGCGCGTCGGTAGCTCGGTTAGGCAATCCGTAAGACGGAACGCTTAGTCGGACATCCGTGACTCGGGACCAATCCCAAACAAAGCTAAACAGCCGATTCCCGTTAAAGGGAGCCGGCTATTTGCTATCTATGTCTTCTTACTTCCCGCCCGGATAACGAAAACTTTCAGACGAAACTTCTCCGTTAAAGGAATAACGTGGAAAATAAAGGGGCGCATGACGATATGTCCCGGAAAAAGACGTTTTGAAAGACGGATGGGATTGTTCCTTCCGCTGCTAATGATCATAGCCCGCAGTTTACGCCTGGGTCACCATCTCGCCGTTTCCGGCATCGATAAAAGCGATCCGGCTCCGCCCGCTTCCCTTGAGGACAGGCGTATACAGGAGGTTGTAGGCGCCTTCTGGCGTTTCGGCATCATAATTCTGATCCCACTCCAGCTTGAAGTCCACTGCTTCCAGATAGAGCCGGAGGGCTTCCACGGCGCTCAATTTCACCTCGGGAGCGAGCTTCCGGATTTCTTCCGGATTCCAGTCGGGTCCCGAGAACCGGTCCACATACCCGGTTGAAGCATTCACGCTAACCGTCACGAATTGCAAATAGAGGGGAATGTCCCGGTAACGCAGCTGCCACGTAAAAAAGTACCGGAGCTGGCCTTCCGATTCCGACCCGGCATTCTCGGCGCTTTTTTCCTGAAGATAAAAAGCGAGACCGGGCACGCGCAGCCAGTCGTGCATCGCTTTCCGGAGAAAGGAGTCCGCCCGTTCCAGGCATTCTTCGTAGGAGAGGGCAAGCTCCCCGGGTCTGCGGACGATCCAGAGGAAGGAGCGGAGGCGCCCGGTGTCCTTGTCTGCGGTCGCTTTCACCGTGCCCTCCATAGACCTGCGGAAAAAGCCGTCCAGCGAGAGGTCCGCCGGTCTGTCCTCCCAGGCCGCAGCGCGCCACACGATTCCTTTGAGATTCTCGTCCATATCCCTTTCCCTGTCTATTACGAGGGGATAGGTGGAAATGCCGATCAAGTCTTCGAGGCTGCCCGACCAAGGAACGGACTCCTCCGGCGCAAACTCGTACACCTTGTAAGCCTCGGGCTCCTCTTCGGCTTCAGCATCCGTCCCCTGCGCCAAACCCGTCACGGCGTCGAAACGCCGGTAGCCGGGTTCGGGCTGATAAACGAGCCGGAGCCGGCCGTCGCCACCCGCATATAACGCCGGGATGAGCTTGACGATCGCAAGCCTCATCCGTACGGTTTCGGCCAGCTGCTGCCGGAGCTGCTCCGGCTGTGCCAGAGAGGCGGGGAGAGGAGACGCGGCTGCCGTTCCTTTGTAGGTGAAACTCGTCACCTCGCCCGCCAAAGTAAGCCGGATAAAAGCGCCCGTCCCGGGAAGCGGCAGATCGAGAGCGGTCTGTGCCCATGCGAAGAATGCGCTGTTCTCCCCGATCCGGGACTCCGTCAGGTGAAACCTGTCCGCATCATCCGGACAATGGGAGAGGAAAAAAGACCGCGCCCGTTCCCTCAAAGCCTCCTCGCCGATCGGAGCGGCTTCCTCGCACAGCTCTTCGTCTACGGAGTAGGAGAGCAGCCTGCCGGCCGCATCAAGAGTGACGGAGATCCCGTTCTCCCCGGATGGCTCCTGCCAGACAAACATGGCCTGCGCTTCTCCGTCCTCCTGCTCGTGCAGGTCCTCGATGATCAGGTTGAAATGTGCCGGTACGGAACCGGTCACGGCTGCTTTTTGCTTAAGTTCGTCGATAAGCATCGCAATCGCCCCTTTGTCGGCGGGACCCGGCAGGTCCCTGTTTGATGGCTGAAATAGTTGTTCCCGTTTACGTTTAAAACACAGTTTTAAGCAAGGATTCCGCAGCCTGCTGTCGAAAAGGAAAGATTAGCCTCATATTTTAGGAAATCAAGGTGATTCCATGAAAAAAACCGCTGCGGCATCCGCCGTTCTGCTGCTTTCCGGCATACTGGCCGCCGGGTGCGCGGGCAATTCCAACGTATCAAATTCCGGAAGTCCTGTCCAATCTCCGGCAGCGACCGCCAGCACTTCCACGGCTCCAACTACAGCTCCGGCAGCGGCTCCGGAAAAAAGTCCGGCAGGCAGCGCGAAGCCTTCCGCTTCTCCGTCCGCATCGGCAGCGCCGGGAGCTTCTCCCACGCCTTCATCGGCGGTCAAGGCTTCTCCGTCCGCTGCTCCATCGGCAAAGCCGTCCGTTTCTCCAGGGACCGCGAAACCGTCTCCGCAGCCGAAGGGCGAAAACGGCGCAAGCCGCCAGGCATTCTCGTGGTATTACATGAAAAAGCCGAAAGGACAGGTGCCGGATTTTCCGAAAGAAACGAAATCTTTTACCGCCAAAGAGAAAGCCGTCTGGGTCGGACAGGGCAAAAACGTTTACCTGACCATAGACAACGGCGGCCCGATGGGGGATACAACGAAACTGTTGAAGACGCTTAAAGAGAACAACGTGAAAGCGAACTTTTTTATTTCCGGAAACAACGTCAAGGCCCATCCCGATTTTATCAAGCAGCTGGTAGCGGACGGCCATCTCGTGGCCAATCATACGATGACGCACAAAGATATGAATACGCTGAACGACGAGCAGGTGCGCAAGGAAATTACCGGCTTCGAGAAGCTGTACAAAAGCATTACCGGGCAGGAAGTCGTCAAATATTTCCGCTTTCCGTACGGGAAATACAGTACGCATCTGCTCGACCTGACTTCGGACATGGGCTATACCTCCGTTTTCTGGTCGACCGCGATGCGTGATTGGGAGCCCCGCGCGAACGGAGCCGAAGATCCGTACAACGATATCATGAACAACCTGCATCCGGGCAATGTCATCCTCATGCACCAGGGCTCCAAAGAAAACATGGAAGCGCTGGACCGCATTCTGAAAGACGTTAAAAAGGCCGGCTACACTTTCGGTCTGGTTAGTGAGATCAAGCGCTGAGTCGTTGAGTGTGCGCAAACTCGTCCAATCGTATTTCCCGCCAGTCCTGCAGCTCCGGGCGCATGCCGCTCCGGAGCTGCTTTCGTTGGCACCGAATCGGAAATCTGGTATGATACCTAGGTACATTTCGGCTTGGGCAATCATATTCTATCCATGTATTTACAAGCAATCATTTCATTCGCAAAGGAAGCGTATAAGTGTGCAGCAAGCGATAGCCATCCTAGACTCCGGAGTCGGAGGTTTAACCGTTGTAAAAGAAGTTATGCGACAGCTTCCGCAGGAGAAAGTGATTTATTTCGGCGATACGGCACGGACGCCTTACGGCCCCAGACCCGCCGATGAAGTTCTCACGTTTACGAATCAACTTGTGGATTACCTGATCCAATTTAACCCTAAAATGATCGTGATCGCCTGCAATACCGCGACGGCGGTGGCGCTGGAGCAAATCCGCGGCCGGCTGGATATTCCGGTGCTGGGCGTCATTTCCCCGGGAGCGCGCGCCGCGATCAAGACGACGCGAAGCGGTATTGTCGGCGTAATCGGCACGGAAGGCACGATCCGGAGCAAAGCGTACGAACAAGCACTGAAAACCATCTCGCCCACGATCCAGGTACACTCGCTGGCCTGTCCGGCCCTGGTACCGCTCGTGGAGCGCGGATTGTACTTTTCCGAAGAAGCGGTCGATACCGTGCGCGATTCCCTTCAGCCGCTGCTCGACGAGCCCATGGATTGTCTCATTCTCGGCTGTACGCATTATCCGTTCCTGACGGAGGCGATTGCCCGGGTGGTCAATCCGGAAGTGACGCTGATCTCTTCCGCGGACGAGACCGCCCGCGAAATCAGCACCATTCTCTATCACCGGGGAATGCTGGCGACGACCAAAGACATCCCGGTGCACCAGTTTTTCTGCAGCGGCGATGCCGAGATGTTCCATCACATTACGGGCTCTTGGCTGCGCGAGCAGCTGCTCGGTACCCCGGTTGTATGGCAGGTGCCGACGTTCGTCTAGCCGTAACCATTCCGCAATCAAACGACAGGACCGGTAAATTCCGCCGTATTCTATTCAGAATCGGCAGGAACCCGCCGGTCCTTTTGCATGCCCGGGACATGAAGAAGGGAGAGGGGGCATAGACATATACTCACAACTCGGTATAGGGAAGCAAGTGCTTGAAGGAAAGCGGCTTCTCTTTGCCTTGTCCTGAGGAGGTATGAGTGGTATGCTGTTTCGCCACGTCGTTCAGCAGGGGGAGACGCTGCAGCGGATCGCCAGATTGTATGCCGTTAATTCCGTCTCGCTTATGGCCGCGAACCCGCAGCTGAGTCTTCATGAGTATGTAATTCCCGGACAGATGATCCTGATTCCCGCCAAACTCGATCATCAATATACGGTTCAACCGGGGGACGCTTGGGAAAGCGTGTCGCTGCGCTTCGGATTATCCCGGGAAGAGCTCTGGAAGGCCAATACCTTCCTGGATCCGGCTGTGCTCCGGCCCGGCGTCACGATAGATGTGCCGGCTGTCCGCGACAGGTCCGTGGTCCGTACGGCCGAGGAATACGGGTATCCCGAAATGCTCCGGGATTTGACGCTTCTAAAGGAACGATACCCATTCTTGGAGGAAAAATGCATCGGTCACAGCGTCCTTGGACGGAACATTCCCGCTATAAGGATCGGCTCCGGAAGCCGGGAGATCCAAGTCAACGCATCGTTTCACGCCAACGAATGGATCACCTCTCTGGCAGCCGTGAAATTTCTCGAGGAGTACGCGGAGGCTGTCCGCAAAGGCGGGGACATTCACGGCTCCGATGCGGCGGAACTGTTCCGCGAGACGAGCTTATGGATCGTGCCGATGGTGAATCCGGACGGAGTCGAGCTCGTGCTCGGGGGCGTCTATCCGGCGCATCCCCTGTACACGTCCCTCCATGAGTGGAACGGAGGCTCTTTTGATTTCCGCCGGTGGAAAGCGAACATCAACGGCGTCGATCTTAACGATCAATTCCCCGCCTTCTGGGAAGAGGAACGGGCCCGCCGCGCGGTACCCGGACCCGGACCGCGCGACTATACGGGCGAGGCTCCGCTGACCGAGCCCGAAGCGATAGCCGTGGCCGAGTTTACCCGCAGCCGCGGCTTCCGACACGTCGTGGCCCTGCATACGCAGGGGCGCGAAATTTACTGGAACTACCGCGACTATGAACCGGATGACGCGGAATTTCTGGCCCTGAAGCTGCAGCAGGCAAGCGGCTGCAGGAGCGTAAAGCTGCAGGGCAGCGATGCCGGGTTCAAGGACTGGTTCATCTACGAGTTCCGGCGTCCCGGTTTCACCGTGGAACTGGGAAGCGGGAACAATCCGCTCCCGCTGGAGCAGTTTCCGCTGCTTTACGAAGAAGCCGCCCGTCTGCTTGTCCGGGCTCTCGCTCTGTAAACGCGCAACGAAGCCCCCGCCGCCGGTACAAACGTCCAATCCCTCCGAAAGCGGTTCCCATATACTGAACCAGGCGTATAGGGGAGGGAATGACGATGGCGGGAAAAAGCGGAAAAGGGAAAGGCGGCAAGAAGATCGATTCCTCCGGCAGGGCGCAGTATACGATGAGGATTGTCGAATCCTCCACCTGTGCTTCTTGCAAACAGCAGTGCGCAAGGGGACTGCGGTATCTGGAGCGAATGTCCCAGCCCGGTGCGCTCGGCAAAGGGGTGCCGTGTATACTGACGCGCAGAAAACTCACTTAAGCCTATAAAAGCGTGCCGATTAGGCCCGAATTCAAACGAACTGATCCCGAAGACTCAGGCCCGGACACATGTCCGGGCTTATTCCAGTTTATTTTACACGACTTAAAATGGTAAAAGATACCTATATAAAGTAATTGTATGATTTATGCATTTTAATGGTAAACTAGTAGAGATTATAGGTATAAAGGTTTTTGAAGTTTAATTAATTTTGTTTTATGATAAAGAGTAAGACCAATCCGAATAGGAGGAATAGTATGTCCGGGATTCTGCCACTCGACCAGTTCAAGGAGTTGGAGCGTGAGGAGCAAATACGGTTAATCAACCAATGGAAAGAAGATTATTCCGTAGGCGAAATTACATCGGCATGGAAGCTCAATAATGCGGCAACCTACTATACCATTTTGAAAAAACTGAACATCTACAACGATACAGTCAGAACGTCCAACAAGTTTATGGGCTATACAAATTACCGTTCCCAAAGCAGATCATTGGAGCGGCCTTCCGAGCCATCCGACTTCCGGCGCCTTCCCGAATCTGTTCAGGCAGAAAATCGTCCGGCCGTTTCGGCCCCCGCTTTGTCGATCTCGGACAACTTCCGCTACAACGTAAACGGAACATACCCGGCCGAAGAGGTCGCGCAGATTTTGGAGCGGCTGAGCCTGTTTCTTAAAATCCGGAGTCATGTTCCCGTGAACGTGGAATTGAACATCCGATTCGGCGATTCGGATGCCGTGACGAGCGAGCTGCAATCCGGCGAACCGCACAATTGAACGACAAATTTAAAAGGTTTTCAAGGACGGAGCATCGGCTTATGCGAGGTGCTCTTTGTTCTTTCCGCGGCGATTCAGGGTAAGAGGAGAGTATACGGCAGACGAAGGATCAAACTGAAACGTAAAAAGCCGTATCGCGTATAGGCTATTAGGGACTTCCGTTATCAAGACCGGGAAGACGGCTCGGATGCCGCACGTCCGGTTAACGGGATCATGTCCCACCCTAAGGAGGGAACCCGTGTGAAAAAACTTTTGTCACTCCGCCACTGGGGCCATGTATTCAAGCGGGCAGGAAAACTGCTGGTGTCTCCGCAAGTACCGATCGGCAGTAAACTTCTCTTTGTAGTTCCGGCGCTGCTTTACTGGGTACTTCCCGATGTCCTGCCGTTTATGCCGATTGACGATATAGCGGTCACGATGATGCTGGCCAACTGGTTTACGGGCTGGATGGAGCGTAAATATCCGCAGGCCTAGAAAATATGCATCCGTTAGGCTGGGAAAGCCTAATCCGAATATAGGAACTAGAGCCTGGAAAGCCTGATACCCAATCGGGATCGGAAATGATTTCGCAGAGAAAGACGTTTGTAAGCCGCGATCCGGCGGGAAAGGGTTCAATCCCCGCCCCTGGTCGCGGCTTTTTTCCGTGCTGCCAAAGCGATAAACGGCATGAATAAATCCGGTCCTAAACAAAAAGGATGAGAATGTCTTACAGGGAACCGGAGTCTCCATGGTGTATGGAGCACTTGTTCTCGATAAACCGGATCTGATTCTCCAGACGGTTCACTTTCTCGTTATGCACGAGAGAGCCCGGGATCATGCTGATTCTCAGGTCGTTCAGCTCTTCCTTCAACTGGTGCAGGTCAAGACCCGCGTGGGCGCAATCGTAACTGCTTTCGAGGTTTTCAATCATCGGTCGCTGCCTCCCTGTTTCAAGGATGAAATGATTTATTTGCTTTTGCCGCTGCTGTTCTTGCGGTCGGAAGTGCGGGTCGTCGTGTTTTGCCGAGCGTGGCCCTGCTGTTTGTGTGACACTGACGTTCACCCCCTGTCCGGTCGGGTTGGTCGTAACTGAGGCACGTACACGATGCTTAGTATGCGGCGCGGCGGATTTTCTATGCGGTTCTCCAGATTTCCAAGCCCTCTTCTTGCGACGGCCTTACGAACACATAAAAAAGACCTTGAACCGGGTGTGTAACCCCTTTCAAGGTCGGCTTTTAAAAAAACTTTATTGCGAAACGCCCGAGATCAGACGGTTCTCCAGGCTCTTTTTGACTTTCTTGATGGCCTCGGTTTCCACCTTATGGTCCGAGTGAAACTTTTCTCCGGAGAGCGCCATGGCTTCCTTAACGGTCATTTCAACAAGAATCGTATCGTCCCCTTGGGGAATGTGCAGATTGGCATTCATGTTCTTCACTCCTTGTCAATCAAGATTAGGGGTGCGACCGCTGGGTGTCGGAAGCGATGAATGTTGCCGGGTGAAATGCGGAAAGTGTTCATACTCCGCCTTTTTAATATAACACATGATGTGAGGTCACTCAATAGGCCGGGCTTAAAAAAGCAAAAAACAGAGCTTCCACATTGCCGGAAAGCCCTGTTTTCTGTACGAGGAGCCTGATTTAACCGTTGATCTTGATGCCCAGCACGTGATCGAGCGGAACGGGTCCGATATCGCGGCTGTCTTTGCTGTTGTTGCGGTTGTCTCCCATCACGAACACGTGACCCGCGGGAACGGTGATTTCCTCGCTCGATTCATACAGCATCGTTTCGTTGAGATAGGGCTCGTCCAGAGGCTGCCCGTTGCGGTACACTTTGTTGTCTTTGAACTGGAGCTTATCGCCCGCTTTGCCGATGACGCGTTTGACATACAGGTTATCGTCCACTTTCCCGCTCAGCAGAGAAAACAGAGGATGCTCCATAATGTCGTCTTTCAGCGTACGCTCCCGGTTTACGCGGCTGTCGATAATGACAATGTCGCCGTAGTCCGGCTCGTAGCCCAGCGTATGCGACAATTTGGATACATAAATACGTTCCTGGTCGGATAGAGTCGGGTCCATCGAATGGCCCAGCACCTTGGTCGGCTGAATACCGAAGATTCCGATTACCAGCGCAATGACGAACGCGATGCCGAGGGAAAGCGCCCAGCCTCCAATTTCTTTTGCCACCTTATTCATCGCCAATTCCCTGCCTTCCGGTTTACAAGTCTCTTGGTTTCAGTATATCACGGCAGTTTACGCCTAGACAAAAAAAAGAGGCCGCGGGGGCCTCTTCCTTCTTTAAGCTTGTCTAAACGGGCAGGGTCAATATTCATCCTCGGGAGTACGGATCCACTTGCGCAGATAGCCCTGGTCGTACAACGCTTTGATCAGAATAATCAGAATCGGGGAAAGAATAACGCCTGCTACCCCGAAAAGGGACAACGAAATGATCATAAACGACAGCATCGTAAACGCGGATACTCCGAGCGACTCTCCCGTAATCTTCGGCTCCAGCACTTGGCGGACGAGAACGACTACGGCCAGCACGACGGTCAGCCAGACGCCCATCATCGTGCTTCCCGCGATGAAGTGGTACACGATCCACGGCACGAACAGGGTAGAGACGCCGAGCAGCGGCAGCACATCGAAGAAGGCGGCCAGCAGCGAAATCGTAAAGGCGTTGTTGACGCCCAGAATCATGAGCGAGACCAGAACCATGACGAACGTGATGGAAATGAGAATGAGCTGGGATTTCAGGTAGCTCACGATGCCCTTGATAACGTTCTCGCGAAGAAAATCGAACGCTTTACGGAACGTTTTGGGCGTTTTTTCGCGGGCGTTCTTTTTCCACCAGTCGATTTCAAGGGAAAGGAAGAAGGCCAGAATGATGCCGGCCACAAAATTCAGCATAAAAGCCGAAAAGGAAGTAACGAGTCCCATTACGCCGCTGGTCAGGAAATTAAGCAGCGTTTTCAGGAAATTAGTGGCGAAGCTGGTCGCTTTCGTCGCCATCTGATTGGCGATTTCCCTGGATTTCTCGATCACATCGGGAGGAAGCGCCTCGATGCTGTTTTGCAGATCGATCGTGCGTTTTGTAATTTGCTCCTGAAGCATCTGGGTGTACTTGGGAAGCGCCGTAACCAGATTGTCGATCTGGCTCGTAAACAGAAAACCCGCTCCGGTAAAGACGGCCAGGATGACGAGAATGAACAGCAGCGTCGAAATCGTCGTCGCGAGCATTTTTTTCAATCCTCTGCGGTGCAAAAAGCGGGCGAGAGGCTCGATCATGGCAAAAATAGCGAAGGCCCAGAAGATCGGCGTGGCGATCGCGTAAATAAAGCTGAATAATTTCATGAACAGAAAAACGGTGAGTACGATCAGCCCAATGTCCAGGATGGTTTTGTAGTACCGTTTGTAAAACGATATCATAGCATTCCTCCGTAATCGTTATGGCTGCTGGCAGGATGTGTGGGGGATGACAGGGTAGTTGCCGGGCAGGTTTGCCATGCTTTGGCAGGTTATGTAGGTAAAAAAACCGGGGACGGACAGGTCGCAAGCTTCAGGCATGCTGCCCGTCAGCCTCCCGGCTGCAAGAAAACCGCGGTTACTGCGCAGTCAGAATGAGCGGTCCGTCCTGTGTGATGGCGATGGTGTGCTCATATTGGGCGGACAGGCTTCCGTCCACCGTACGGGCGGTCCAGCCGTCGAGATCCACGGTGGCGAAGTACATGCCCGTATTGAGCATCGGCTCGATCGTCAGCACCATGCCGTCCTTGAGCCTTGTGCCGCGGCCGGCCGGGCCGTAGTGAGGCACCTGGGGCTCCTCGTGCATCTTCTGGCCGATTCCGTGGCCCGTAAAGTCGCGGACGACCGAATAGCCGCGTTCTTCCGCGAACACTTGAATCGCATGCGCGATATCGCCGATCCGGTTGCCGATGACCGCCTGCTCGATGCCTTTGTACAGAGATTCCTTGGTCGTCTCAAGCAGATTGCCCGCTTCCTCGGAAACCGAGCCGACCGCATAGGACCAGGCGGAGTCCGCGAGCCAGCCGTCCAGTCGGACGACCATATCTATGGTCACGATATCCCCGTTGTTCAGCGGCTCTTTCTTCGGAAAGCCGTGGCAGATGACATCGTTCACGGAGGCGCAGGTCGCGTACTGATACCCTTTGTACCCTTTCTGTTCCGGGGTGGCGCCGTTCTCGTGCAGGAATTGTTCCGTGAATTGGTCGATTTCCCAGGTGGTCACACCCGGACGGATCATTTTCGCGATTTCGCGGTGGCATGCCGCCAGCAGTTTGCCGGCGCGGTGCATTTTTTCAATTTCTTCTTTGGTCTTAATCGTTACCATAAGAGCGTACATCTCCTCTGCCGAATGATTTGTATATTCCATCAGTATGACCTTTCGGCAGCTTCTAGTTTCGTTCGGGTCAAAAAAAGACGCCGTTGTGTGCGATTGACATCCCGTAAAGGTCAGCATAGCTTAAAAAGCTTCCTAAAGCCCGTAAGAAAGCCTAAATTCCATAGTATAAAATAACCGTGTAAAATTCAAATCGGGCGGGACGAATTTTTCCTGCCGCAGAATCAGAATATGCAGCCATCCGTCATGCGGCGCCGTACCGATGCCCCGGAAGCTGCGTGCGGTGCGGGTTCCCTCTTACCGGAGCCTTCAATCGGCCGGAGGATCGTCGAAGAACTGCATGTGCCCTTTTTCTTCCCGGTAATAGTCCAGCCTGTCCTGCAGCGTGCCGGTGTGAAATTCGAACTTGTGCCCGTCGGGGTCTTCGAAATAGAGGGAGCTTCTGTCCCTGCTGTCCCGCTCTCGGCCCGGAAGAAGGGCTCCGCAGGCGGCAAGCTTCGCTTCCAGGGCGGGCAGATCGTTCTCATCCACCGTAAAAGCGAGATGCGTATAGGACTGGCGGATCTCGCCGCGCGGGATATCCTTCTCGGTGTTCAGGGCAAGCCAGAGGCCTCCCAGGTCGAAATAGGCAAGGGAGTGCCCTTTCACCAGCAGCCTGGCGCCGAGCACCTCCCGGTAGAAACGGATTGAGCGCTCCAAATCGGAAACGGAAACTAGTAAATGGTTGATACCGCGAATTGTCACGGCTTTGCCTCCTCCGGCTTGCGACTTCTTGTTGATTTCATGCGAAGCTTTCTTTACAATAAAGATTAAAAGAAAGAATGATAACTTTTCAGGAGATGTGACTACACTATGAACGTCAAAATTTCGCGCAACGCAGCTAAAGTTTTGAAACTCGAACTGGAGAAAGAAGAGAACAAGGGTCTTCTGGTCCGCGTCCAGGTAAGCCACAATCACGGCGATCACGCTCACTATGCGCTTGGTCTCGATACACAGACGGATAACGATGTAGTCGTTTCTACCGATAAGGATGTTGACGTCCTGCTGGAGAAAGATGAGCCGCTGCTCGACGGCATCCGGATCGATTACTTCTACATTCCGCAAGAAGGATTCATGATTACGAATCCGAGTAAAGGCAATCACGGGGATCATTAATGGCTAATGATATCCGGATTTGCGATAAATGCAAGCATATGCGGGTGAAAACGGCTCTGCCTAAGCTTCAGAAGCTTGCATCGGATGCCGAAGTCAAAATCGGCTGCAAATCATACTGCGGACCTTGCGCCCGCTACGCATTCGTTTTTATTAACGGCCGTTACATCAAAGCGCCGACCGAAGACGAAGCAATTGAGCACGCGAAGAAGTTTGTGAAGTAGCCGAAGAAACGGCCCGGGAAACCGGGCCGTTTTTGTTTGGCTGAAGACCCGCTTCGGGTTGTTCAAGTCCTGCTTTTGGCGCCGGTCAAGTCCAGAAGCGCTTCTTCCAGCGTCGGATAGCGGAAGCGGAATTCATGCTCCAGCAGCTTGCGGGGAAGAACACGCTGTCCCTCCAGCAGAAGCATGGAAAGCTCTCCCAAGACCAGTTTCAAGGCGAAGGCGGGGAGCGGCAGGACATGAGGCCGCCGCAGCACGCCTCCCAGCGTCTGGGCGAATTCCCGGTTGCGGACCGGGTGAGGGGCGGTGGCGTTCACGGGACCGGATATTTCGTCGTTGCGGACGCAGGCATCGATCAAAGCGACCATATCCTCGATATGGATCCACGACATCCACTGGCTGCCGCTGCCGATCCGGCCGCCCGCGCCGAATTTGAACGGAAGGGCCATTTTGGGAAAGGCCCCGCCGTCGGTTCCGAGCACGAGACCCGTACGGATTTTGACGATCCGTTCCGCGGGAATCCGGTCGGCGGCCTCTTCCCATTCCTTCACGACTTCCGCCAGGAAATCGTCGGCACGGACGGGACTGAATTCATCGTATGTATGAGTTTCGGATGTGCCGTAAATCGCCATAGCCGAAGCGTTTACGACCACCGGGGGCTTGCTTTCCAATGCCTTTAGGGCTGAGGCGACAGCCGCCGTCGTTTTCAGGCGGGAAGCGAGTATCTGGCGCTTGGCGGTTTCGCTCCAGCGCTGGTTAATGGTGGAGCCGGCCAGATTGATCCAGGCGTCTATGCCTTCAAGATACCGGGGATTGTGCTCAATCTCCGACCAGGTTACGGTTTGGACGCCCGCATAAGCATGTCCGGAAGCCGAACGGGAAATGAGAATAAGTTCATCTCCCCGCTTTTTGAAATGGGCAATAAGATGTCCGCCGATAAACCCGGTTCCTCCGCTGATGGCAATTCGCATGAGCTCTCTCCTCCTTCTCTCTAATTTCCATTATATGACGAACCGTTTTTTTCCACAAACCTGCTCAGGGTGGAACTTTTCAGGACCTTTTGCGGCCTCATGCCGGGACGAAGCTAGTACTTTTGAACGCAAAAATGCGGTTTTCCCGAAGGAAGAAGCGGGTTAAATCCGGTTTTTACTGGGTTCTTCATAGTGGTACAATAGCGGTATACATAGGGAAGAGGAGGAAGATACAGATGATTGCGATCCGAAAATTATCCGAGTGTACTTTAGACCAGGCCGTTCAGGTATGGAACGACGGGTTTGCCGGGTACTTTGTCGACATGACGACTAATCCGGATGCCTACATGACGAGACAGGCTTACGAACAGTTATCGCCGCAGCATTCCGTTGTCGCTTTCGACGGGGAACAGCCGGTCGGTTTTGTTTTGAACGGAATTCGCATGGCGGGGGGCGAGAAAATTTCCTGGAACGGGGGCACCGGAATCATTCCGGCGTACAGGGGCCAAGGAGTCGGCCGTAAGCTGATCGAAGCTTCGCTCGACATTTATCGCAAAGAAGGCGTCGATACGGCTACGATCGAAGCGTTTGCGGACAATGCCCCGGCGATCGCTCTCTATGAAAGCGTAGGATATGTAACCCGTGACAAGCTGCTGCTACTCAGAAAAGCGGGCGGAACTGCGGATAAGGACGGTTCCGAAGATGGGCGTGGTGAGAGCCGGGGTGCCTTGGGCGATGCGCGGCGTCCGGCGGCGGGCGGTACGAGCGAACCGCCTTATGCACCGGCAGGTCCCGGCGGATATGCCGCCCTGACAACCGCCTGCGAAGCGGCGGAAGCGAGCAATGCGGACCCGCTAGGGGAAGGCGGGGGAGCTCCCGCTGCCCAGACAGTCGGCAGGGCCGCAGCAGCGCGGCCTGACGATGCCTCCGGGCAGTACACGCTGCGCCACGGCACCGCCAGAGACGCCGGCCTCCTGCCGTTCTGTCCGGCCCTGGGTGCCTGGTCGGGGCATTGGGCCAGTTTGACGGCGGGAGAGTCGCTGATTGCGCTCGAAGACGGCAGAGCGGCCGGCTACGCCCTCTATAAGCGCGTCTACGAAGCTTCGGGCAAACTTGCCGGTGTCACCCTATACCAATGCGAAGCCTCTCCGGACAACCGGGACCCCGAGGCTGTGCTCGGGACTCTGCTGGAGGCGGTTCTGGACGGTTACGGGGGAGCCACGTTCAGCGCGTCTCATATTCCTTCGAGCCGGACGGATCTGCTCCGCCTGCTGAAGGAAAGAGGGTTTCAAACCGTCCACGAGATGGTCTGGATGACCCGTGACATGACGGAAGAAGGCCGGGCATGATACGATAGCAGGACAGCTCCGGCAGGCAGGAAGGCCGGCGGCGTCCCGGCAGCGGAAGAAGCCTGGGGCCGTCGGCCGGGCACGGCCGGGCAATCCGAAAGATTTAAAGGAGATTTTAACGATGACTATGGACCGTTCCCTAATCGAGATCAGCAAATCGCTTCTGCAGTCGAGCCTCGGCGTAAAACCGGGCGAGCTGCTTGTCGTTGTGGCCGACGACTATAAGAAAGAGCTCGCCGAGCACGTGCATCAGGCCGCACTGGAGCTGGGGGCGGACGCCTCCCTCGTCGTCATGAAGCACCGCGAGAAATCCGGCCAGGAGCCTCCGGCTCCGGTTGCGGCGGCGATGCGCGAGGCGGATGTGGCCGTCTGCCTGACGCAGTACTCGCTGACGCATACGGGTGCCCGCAAGGAAGCGGCGGCAAACGGCACACGCGTGGCGACGATGCCGACCATCACGGAAGATATGTTCCGTGAAGGGGCCATATCGGCCGACTACGCCCAAGTGCGCGAGCTGACCGAGCGTGTGACTGCCCGGCTGACCGCAGGAAGCCGGGTGAGGATCGAGAAGGAGAACACGGTGCTCACGTTCTCGATCGCGGGCAGATCGGGCGTGCCCAGCACGGGCGTCTACCTGAATCCGGGCGAATCGGGCAACCTCCCTTCGGGAGAAGGCTATATCGCCCCGGTGGAAGGCTCCGCTTCGGGCACGCTGCTCGTGGACGGCTCCATTGCCGGCCTGGGCAAGGTGACGTCTCCGCTCACGCTGACCGTGGAGAACGGCCGCCTTGTCGGAGCGGACGGGGAGCAGGGCGAGGCTCTGCTTGCCGTGCTTGGCGACGGGGACGGACGGCTGCTCGGCGAGTTCGGCATCGGTACGAACGACAAAGCCCGGATCACCGGCGTCGTGCTTGAGGACGAGAAGGTGTACGGCACGATCCATGTGGCCTTCGGAAGCAATAATACGTTCGGCGGAACGGTAGCGGCCGGCGTCCACATCGATCTCATGGTGCTCTCACCGCGCGTATATATCGACGACGAGCTGATTTTGGAAAACGGGCGTCTGCTCGTGTGACCCGGCGCAAGGGGCGGAAGCTCTTTCCGGAGCCGCCGTTTGTCAGGCGGCCTGCACCGCGTGCCGGGAGCGGCGTGGCTTGATGTTGACGATCGTCCAACCGCTAGGCATGAAACTTGTCGGACCGGTAGGGGAGCCCCGGCTCTCCGGCCTTGATCTTGCTGTCCATACCGGACAGCAAGATTTTTTTGTTGTGCTGGACGAATTGTCGTGTATAATAACAAAAATATACAACAATTGACCGAAGGTAGACGAAGTGCCTTCCTGGTTACCCGGTCGGCCGGATTCCCGGAAGTGTTCGGAAGGAGACTGATTGGCTTGAATCGAATACGGCATTTTTTATCTTCGTATCACCCGCTCGTGCACACGCTTCTGTTCGGTACAGTGATGGCGCGGGCAGCTTCCTCCATGAGTATGCCGTTTCTGGCGCTTTACCTCGTAGCCACAACGGATATGAGCAAAGGGATGATCGGTCTCGTTATCGGCGCAAGCTCGCTGGCGGGAACGGTAGGCGGCTTTATCGGGGGGACGCTCTCGGACCGGATCGGCCGCAAAGCGGTCATGCAGGGGGCGTTGTTTACATGGGCGGCCGTTTTTGTCGGTTTTTCGCTGGTGACGCATCCTCTGCTCTTTCTTCTGCTTAATCTGATCAGCGGCCTGTGCCGCTCGTTCTACGAGCCGGTTTCCCAGGCGCTTATGGCGGATTTGACCGAAAAAGAAAAGCGGCTGCAGGTATACTCGCTCCGCTATCTGGCGATTAATGTCGGAGTCGCGGTGGGTCCCCTGCTGGGTGCGGCTTTCGGGATGGTGAAAGGCTCGCTTCCATTTCTTCTTACAGGGATCGTGTATCTGTTCTACGGAATCTTCCTCGTCGTTATGATGAGAAAATTCAAGGTTCAGACCGTAACCAAGGAAGCCAAGGACAGGGTAACGTTCGCAGCCGCATGGAGAGTCGTCCGCAAGGACATGATTTTGCGCTACCAGCTGCTGGGCGGGATGATCGGCGCGATCGGCTATTCACAGATGGCCATTACCCTGTCGCAGTACGTGAACGAAAATTTTGCACAGGGGGTCCAGCTGTTTGCGGCGATGATGAGCGTCAATGCCGTCACCGTCATCGTGCTCCAGATTCCGTTGTCCAAGCTGGCGGACCGGAAGTCTCCGCTTACGGCGATCGTCGTGGGGAATCTCCTGTTCGCGCTCGGGGACGTCGGCTTCGCGCTTTCGAACCACTGGCTGCTGCTTATCGCTTCGATGGTCGTCTTCACCATCGGGGAGACGCTCAATTTTCCGGCATCCACAATGCTTATGGACAAAATCGCCCCGGACCATATGCGTGGCACGTACTTCGGAGCGCAGACCCTTACCAGCCTCGGACATTTTGTCGGCCCGTGGGTTGGCGGTCTTCTGCTTGCCTCCATCGGCGGCCATATGTTTCTGGTCATGGCGGTCGTGACGGTCACCAGCTCGTTTTTATACTGGCGGGGGAGTCACCTGCTTACAAAACGGATAGAAGGCGAATACACCACCGCCACCGGATCGGCGTAGCCGTTAAGCGAACGTGTTTCATCTCCCGAGTTTATCCAAATAGGAAAAAACGGCCTCTTCGCCCGCATACATGCGGCTGGAGGCCGTTTTTGATTGGTCTTGTTATGGGTTAGTGCGGAGCCGGACAGCAGGGTTCACTCCTGCTTTCGGGATTTTATCGTACCGTAACCGCCGCTGTTGTAAGCTTCGCTTCGGTCTGCAGACCCTCATCCGCTTTGGGGCTGACTACGACCGCGAGCAGAAAGGAGAGAACGGAAACGACCACGGCCGTTTTACGGAACAGCGGGCGATGAAGAAAGCGGAACCGCCGGTTCTGACCTTTCGATTTCGAATGAACGAGAGCTGCGAACATAAGCATAGAGATAAAAAATAAGACAAGCGCCAGAATACCTTGCATAGCGGTTCCCCCTATAAGTAATAAAAATGGAAAGAAATGAATGGGTACTATTTCCTATGCAAATAGTACCATATACAAAGGAAAATGGGAAGAATTTATCAAAATTTTATCAAGTTTTTTTGTTTTTGATTATTATTGTGAGATTTATGAGTATATTGGCCCGGTTTTTCTGGGTTCAAGTTCTACAATCGACGTTGTCCTGTGCTCGGTATTTACATTTACTTGCAAATCCCGGTTGCGCGGTGTGGTATCGCTTGACGGTTCACCGAAGTTTCTCGGGCTAAATCGCGGCCATGGCAGCCTGCCGACAAAATAAAACCCCGGTTCGTTCAGCTAATGAACGAACCGGGGTTACGGGTAGACCGGACAGGTGCAAATCTGCCGTTATTATTCCTCGGGTTCCGTATTCCGGCGGCGCGGAGGCAGCGGTCCGAAATATTGGTACAGCTGGCATTCGATCCGTCCGTTAAACAGCTTGCGGCGTTTGTCGGCCGGACGGGGGAAATAATGCTCCAACTGCTTGCTCGGGGACAAGACGAACGTGCTCCACGTATGAAGCGAGCCCGTCAGTTGTCCGAGCTGGCGCAGCACGCGCTCCACTTCCTTCTGTTCGCCGAGCCGCTCGCCGTATGGCGGGTTTGTGATCAGGCAGCCGAAGTCGCTTCGCGGCTTCGCTTTGGCTACCGGCTCGACGTAAAACTTCAGCTCCTTGGAAAGGCCTGCGGCTTTGGCGGCCGCCTCGGCGACCTCAATCGCTTTCGGATCGATGTCGGAGCCCGCTATTTCCAGCGGAATGTCGTCGTTCAGGGAATCATAGGCCTCTTCACGGGCCTGCTCCCAGCGATTCCGGCCGATGATGTCCCAATCCTCCGAAGGGAAGGAGCGGCGCAGGCCGGGCGCGATATTCCAGCCCAACATGGCGGCCTCGATCAGAATCGTGCCGGAGCCGCAGAACGGGTCGTAGAGCGGACGGTCGGGTTTCCAGCGGCTCAGGTTTACCAGAGCCGCAGCCATCGTTTCCTTGAGCGGAGCTTCTGTCACAAGCTTGCGGTATCCCCGCTTGTGAAGGCTCGGACCCGTCGTATCGATCGTCAGCGTGGCGATGTCGTTAAGGAGAGCGACCTCGATCACATAGCGGGGGCCGTCTTCTTCGAACCATTCCGTCCGGTAGCGTTCTTTCATTTTCTCAACGACGGCTTTTTTAACGATGCCCTGGCAGGCAGGGACGCTGGAAAGCTGTGATTTATGGGAACGGCCCTCTACGGGGAATTCGCCGTATTCGGGAATCCAGGCGGGCCAGTCGAGTGCTTTGGTGCCTTCAAACAAATCATCGAAAGTCCGTGCTTCAAATTGCCCCATTTTGACAAGAATGCGGTCCGCGGTACGGAGCCACAGGTTCGTCCGGCAAATCGCCAGCTCGTCCCCGGTGAAGGTAACCCGCCCGTTCTCGACGGTTACATCTTCGTAACCGAGCTCTTTGACCTCTCTTGCTACGATCGCTTCCAGCCCCATGGGACAGGTGGCGATCAAATCCAATTTAGCCATGCTTTCATTTCCTTTCGGGTGGTATCCGTGTAATTTCTAAGTATAGGCGAAAGAGGCGCGGGAGACAAATGCCAATGTTGCCGAAATCAGCCTCCGGACGGTTGAACGCGCTTGTTTTTTCATATACAATGACCTCACAGTTAAACGCCCCGTACGCACGAATGGGGTTAACGCAGGGCACGGTACGTTTGGCTTGGCCGATGATCCGGCTGTTCCAGGACTGTCCCGTCCATTGAGGACAGTTTCTGAATACATATGCAGAAAAGAGGAATGACCCGTGGAAAAAAGGACGGATCTAACAAACGGGGGTTCGGAGAAAGCGGCTCCGGGGCCGGAGGAATACCTGGAAGCTCTTTACGCGGAAGATGAGGCACTGGGACTGGTAAAAGAGGCTATCCGGGACAACAACATGCCCGATATTTCGGTTGCTCCCGGCTACGGCCGCCTTCTCACCATGCTGGTGGGACTGACGGGCGCCAAGCGGGTGCTTGAAATCGGGGCCCTGGGCGGCTACAGCGCCATTTGTCTAGCCAGAGGGCTTAGCGACGACGGACAGGTGCTCTCCCTGGAGGTAAACGCCGCTTTTGCCGAAACGGCACGGCAGAACGTGGCCAAGGCGGGCTTCGGGGACAAGGTCGGGTACCGGGTGGCCGATGCCGTCGAAAGTCTGGCCGCGCTGAAGGAGGAAGGCGCGAAGTTTGACTTCTTTTTTATCGATGCGGATAAAGTGAATTACCCGGCCTACCTGGACTATGCCATCGAGCTGGCCAACCGGGGCGCCATTATAATAGGCGATAACATTCTGATGCGGGGGCGGACGATCGATACGGCCGTTACGAAGAAATCGGTCGAAGCGATGAGGGAGTTCAACCGCCGGTTCGCTTCCGATGCCCGCCTGGAAAGCACGATGCTTCCCGCCTACGACGGGCTTGCGGTGGCGCGGGTGAAATAGGACTCCGGCTGCGGATGTCTTCCGGTATGAGTTACAGACAACCAACAAAAAGAACGATCCGCCCGGACGCAGCCGGTAAAAGGATCGTTCTTTTTTGTTTGGTTGGCGGTTGAAGGCGTCTGACCGCCAAAGCGGCACCGTCGAGCGCTTATCTATTCCGCCCATCCACCCGTTCGGTGTTTATAACGTCCCGTCCGAAATCTTATGCTTGCCGAGCAGCGTGCGGTACGACCAGGCCGCGTTAATGGCAAGCATGACGGTCGCGAACAGAAACAGTTCGCGGATGTTCAGGAAGCCGGACAGGGCGCCGCCGATAACCGGTCCCAGCATGTTGCCGAGAGCCAGGGCGCTCGTATTGAAGCTGTATGAGCGGCTTTCCATTCCGATCGGCGTGTAGGTCCTGATCAGGGAATTGACCGTCGGCAGAAGTCCGCCGATAAAAATGCCGAGGCAGAACCGGGCCGCCATCAACTGCCAGATGTTCTGCACAAAGGCTTGCGGAATGAAGAAGATGGCGGCGCCGATCAGCGAGACGAACAGGATGCGCTGCGGGCCGATCCTGTCCGACAACTTTCCGAGCAGCGGGGCGGCCACCATGTTCGAGAACCCGGCGATCGACGCGACAAGTCCCGCGTAGAAAGCGAGCAGTTCCCCCGAGCCGTGGAGCTCCTCGACGAAGAGGGCCATCAGCGGCATGGAGCACTGGATGGAGAACTGGATCACGAACGTGATCGAATACAGCGTCGGCAGCTGACGGATCGGCCTCAGGTCCTTGTAGCCCTGAATGACCGATATTTTCGGCTGTTTTTTGGCTTCGGCTGCATTGAATTTTTCTTTGACCAGCAGCATGGTCACCATCGAAGCGATAAACAGCATAGCTCCGGTTACATAGAAGATGTACCGGAAGCCGATAAGCTCGGCCAGCAGGCCGCCGATAAACGGGCCTAGAATGGAACCGGCTACGGCACCCGACTGGAGCGTCCCCATCGCAAATCCGATATGCTCGCGAGGCGTGTTCGTCGACATGAGGGCGACGGAAGCGGGAGCGTACCCGGAGATCGTGCCGTTAACGAGCCTCAGCAGCAGGAGCACCCACGGTGCATGCGCAAAGCCCATCGTCGTCATGACGGCCGCCATTCCGAAGCCGGAGCGCAGCAGCATCACTTTGCGGCCGTAGCGGTCCGCCATTCCTCCCCAGAACGGCTGGAAGAGGAAGGAGGTGACGAAGTTGCCGGCAAAAATAATGCCCGTCCAAGTCGCGATTTCTTGCGCGTCCTGCAGGCCCATCTCTTTGAGATATAAGGGCAGAAACGGCATGATCATGGTCATGCCTGCCATTACAAAAAATTGTCCGACCCACAAAACCGCCAAGTTTACTCTCCAATTGATCATGCAATTCCCCCATTTCTAGTTGTAAATGCTTAAATTTTGCGCCGTCCTGGAACTCATCCCCTTATTATATCACAAAAAGAAGATATTTTTTCCTTCATCCTTCGGAAGGGGCTTAGCGGATGTACGCTTCTATGCTCCTCCCTATATTTAACCCGGTAAAGCGGTGACAACCGGCCTCCTATGCATAAATATCCCATGAAAAGGGAAATGTAAGCATAAAGGAACTTACAAAAGGAGCTGTTTTCGCATGCCGTTCGGAGCCCATGAAACGTTAGAGGTCCACGAAGTATTGACCGAAAAAATAAATATGATCCAGCATTTTTCTTTTTACGCCCGGCAGGCCCGGCATCCGCAGGTGAAAGCGATCGCCGAGCATCATCTTCAATCGGGGGTGCAGCACTATAACGAGCTGGTCGCTTATACGCATGACTACAGCGCTGCTGCGCGTGGACAGGCATCCTACGGCCAGCCGCCGTTCATTTCGGTGCAGGATATTTTGTACGGCCTGCGCCGGCCTGCCCCGGTCGCTCCGGGAACGGACGGTTCTTTCAATGACGAGCAGATCTTATCCGCGATGCTCGGCTGCCATAAAAACAGCGCGAAAAATCAGATGATCGCCGCGCTGGAATGTGCCGATCCCAACGTCCGCCGGATGCTTCTCACGGCAGCCGACGCGGCCGCGGATCATGCCTATGAAGTCTTTCTGTTCATGAACAGTCAAGGCCAATATCAGGTTCCGACACTTCACGATCATACGGCCAAAACCTACCTGCACACCTTCCAGCCGGTCCATGAAGCGGATTTCGGCCAGACGGCAGGAAACTACGGCCAAGGCTACGGCTATGCCCAGGAATTCGGCCATGCTCCCGACTACGGCCAAAATCATTTGTACGGCTATCCGGGTGCCGGCGGCAGCCAACTGCAGCAGCAAAGCTACCACCCGCAAAACCAGCAGCCGCAAAACCACCAGACGCAAAACCACCAGACGCAAAACCATCAGCCGGGCGCCTACGGCCACTACGGGGGTTACGGCACACAGCCGGATAACGCCGGTTACTCCGATTACGGAAGAACGGAAGCGGGCAATCCGAATCAGTCCTTCGGCAACGCGGCTTACAGGGGACAAGGGCAGCAGCCGAACGCTTACGGCTCCGCACAGCCGTCCTCGTATACGGGAGGAAGCACTTCCGGATACGGCTCCGCTTACGGGTATGAGAGCGCAGGCCAGCAGGCGCTGTACCAGACGCAAAACGCGTCCTACACACAGGCTGCCAATTCCTCGTATCAGGGAGATCGGAATTACACGCCGCAAACCGGTTCGGGAATCCAGCAGCAGCAGCAGCACAGCGGTACGCAGCAGCAGCAGCACAGCGGTACGCAGCAGCATTCAACTGGCTACGGTGCTTCCTCCGCAGGGGCCAAGCAGACATCTCATGCCCAGACGCCTGTCAACTCCCAAAGAGGCGGGCAGGAAGAGAAAACGGACGAACCCGACAGCGGAGCGCTGGCTTCCAAAGCGGGCGATTCTTCCTCCAATCCGATTCAGTAAGCGTTAGGAAGCATACCCGTTACAACCGGGAAGCTTCCGATAATCAGTTTAAAACCGGTGTTCTCCTTGAGGCTCCTTAGCGGAACGTTTATAATCGCTAGAGGGCCTTTTTCCATGAATGCCCTTATTCAGAACGGGGAGTTGAGTGACCGATGACGGGAACTGTACGCAACATTTACTGTGTAGGACGCAACTATAAGCTTCATGCCGCCGAGCTGGGCAACGACGTTCCGGAAGAACCGATGATCTTTACGAAACCGACGCATGCGCTTGCCGCAATGGAAGGCGATTTACTCGAGCTGCCTCAAGGCAAAGGAGAAATCCACTATGAGGGAGAGCTCGTTCTTCATATTTCCAAGCCTTATTCGCCGGGAATGACGGTGGATGAGCTTGTCGATTCTTTCGGTCTGGGAATTGACTTCACTCTTCGTGACGTTCAAAGCGTCTTGAAGAAAAAAGGCCATCCTTGGCTGGCCGCCAAAGGATTTTTGAACTCCGCCGCTCTAAGCCCGCTCCGTCCGTTTCCGGGTGCCGCTGAACTGGCACAAACGGAATTCAAGACGGTACGAAACGGTGAAACCGTACAGCAGGGCAATGTCGGGGACATGATTTTCCCGCTGCAGGCCATCGTCGACTATGTGGCCGCAAACTACGGTCTCGGAGCGGGGGACCTGATTTATACGGGCACGCCTGCCGGCGTCGGAGCTTGCGCGGACGGGGATGTGTTCGAGCTTCTCTGGGGCGGGGAGACCTTGGGCCGCTGCACAGTCAAGCTGTAAGGAGGGATGGGATGAACTGTCCTGCCGTGGAAAGTAGAGGGGACCGATGAAGAAACAGGGAATGACCCTTCTTTTGGTGTCCGCCATTTTCAGCGCCGTTCTCGTTACAGGACTACTGCTTGTCAAAATAAAAATGGATGCATCATCCGTTCCGCCCGCCGCAGCGTCTTCGGAGCTACCTGGCTCCAAGCGGTCCGGAGAAGATCAGCCTTCTCCTTCTACGGTGCCGGCTCCGGAAAAATCGCCCGTTCCCGCGGCATCTCCGGCGCCGGGTAAGGCGGAGGAGTCGGCGGAGGCTGCCGCAAGCGAACCGACCGGCAAACCGGAAGCCAAACCGGCGGACAAACCGGCGAACCAAGGGAATGCCAAGGCGGCCGAAAAGCCGAAGGTATCGCAGGACACGGCTCCTGCCGTCCGCAAAAAAACGGGCGATCATGCAGCCGTTGATCTCATTTTTGCCGGTGACGCGCTGATGGATTGGTCCGTGAAGGAAACGATCAAGAAGAAGGGGCCGGATTATCCTTTTCAGTTCGTAAAACCGGAAGTTTCCAAGGCGGATTACGCCTTCGTGAATCTGGAAACGTCGGTGACGGACGCGACCGAGAAGGATACGAACCAGCTCTACAATTTCAAATCGGACCCGCCCTCCCTGAAGGGGCTGAAAAACGCGGGGTTCGATCTCGTTTCCATAGCGAACAATCATGTGCTCGACTTTGGCAGGAAGGGCTTTCTGGACACGCTGAATCACTTGAAACAGACGGGTCTCCCTTATATCGGGGGCGGCCGCAACGCCGCGGAAGCGTATAAAGCCAAAACCGTCGAAATTAACGGGGCGAGGATCAAATTTCTCGCGTTTTCCCGGTTTATTCCGACCCGGGACTGGTTTGCGGGGCCCGATACGCCGGGTATCGCCCAGGCTTACGACAAATCCGCCGTTCTGCCGGTCATCCGGCAGGAAAGCAAGGACGCCGATTACGTGTTCGTCTATATGCACTGGGGAGTGGAGAAAAACCACAAACCGGAAGAGTGGCAGCGGACTTTCGCCAAAGAAATGATCGATGCGGGGGCGGACGGAATCATCGGAAGCCACGTGCACGTTCTGCAAGGATTCGAATTTTACAAAGGCAAACCCATCGCGTATTCCATCGGCAACTTTTTGTTCCCCGATTATGTGAAAGATGCGAAAGCGGACACCGGACTTCTTAAATTAAAGCTGATCAACGGAAAAATCACGGCTGAATTCAACCCGTATTACATTCAAAAAGATCAGATTGTGAAAAGGGACGCGGCTTACGACAAAAAGCAGATGGATTTCCTTCAGTCCATCTCTTATGGCGTCAAAATACGAGGCAAAGCCATCGAACCCGCTTCCTGAAAAGCAGAAAACACACCTCCGAAAGGGGGTGTGTTTTGCGTGAAAGGATGAATTTTGCCATAATGGACCTAGGACGGAAATTAGCGGGAAGCTTCTTCTTCGCGCTCGTTCTGGATCGGATCGGGAAGAAGGCCTTCTTCCGTGAGATCCTCATTGGTTTTCATGCTTTCCATATCTTTGCCGAGCTGTTTGATTTCATCCATATCCGGCGCCATCGAACCGTTCATGACCTGATTGATGTCACGATCCGCTGAATTTTGCTTGGCATCGTGATATTCATGCTCTTTTACGGATTCGAGATCTTCATTCTCATATTGACGGACGTTATTTTTCTGATTGGTGTAAGGGTTATGTTTATTTTCATCCGTAATCGGGTTGATATCCTCGTTCGGCTTGTTTTGATTGTTTTCCATGATTAAAATCTCCCCTCATAAACGAATGTGTGATACGGGATCTCTATTTATTTTTACCCGAAATACGGAAAACGAAACCCGCGGTTTGCAGCCGCCGGCTTTTGCAGGTAGAGCTTTGCATCGTTCTGATGATTAGAAGAAGGGGAGATGTGAGGATGTCGGGAATGGATGTATGGATAGGGCTGCTGGGAAGCGTCCTGGTGGCGGGGGCCGCTTATTCGAAGCGCTCCCTGACCGTGTCGGGTGCGGCCGCGGCGGTTGTTTTGGGCACACTCATGTATTCGCTCGGCTCCGCCGCCTGGTTCGGCACCCTGATCGCGTTTTTTGTTGCCTCGACACTGCTGTCCAAGTACAAACACAAGCGCAAAGCGGCCATCGAAGAGGGCTACGCCAAAAGCGGCAACCGGGACGCCGGACAAGTGGCCGCAAACGGGGGGCTGGGGCTTCTGCTCTGCATCGGCTCCGTGATTGCCCCTCATCCCGCATGGTGGGCCGCTTTCGTAGGCGTCATGGCCGCCGTCACGGCCGACACCTGGGCCACGGAAATCGGCGGGCTGAGCCGGACCGCTCCCCGCTCCATCCTGACGGGCCGCAAAGTCGCCCCCGGCACATCCGGCGGTGTCACCACGCTCGGGCTGCTTGCGACGTGCGCGGGCGGGCTCTTCATCGGCGCAGCGGCTTGGCTGCTGGCCAATCTGGGAAGCGGCGCCGTCACGGGAGCCGCTAACGCCGCAGCGTCCGGCCAGCAGGCGCTCACCGTGCTGACCGCCGGCGCCCAGCACCCGCTGGAGACGCTGCTGCCGCTTCTCGCGGCGGGTCTGGCCGGCGGCCTCGCCGGATCGCTCTCCGATTCGCTCATCGGCGCGAAGTGGCAGGCGATGTACCGCTGCGCCGTTTGCGGCCGCGACATCGAGCGCGGCTCGCACTGCGGCCGGCCGGCCGAGCCGCTGCGGGGCTTCGCCTGGATGACGAACGATGCCGTGAACGTCATCGGTTCGCTCTTCGGCGGCGCTGCGGCGCTTGCGGCGGTCCTGCTCGCAGGCTGGCTGTGAACAGCCTGCCGCCTGCTGCCGGGCTTGGCGCGTAACCGTTCGCCTGTGGGTTCCGCCACACGGCCCGAGCCGCCGCCGGTACTATCCGGCACGGCGGCCGATAGCACCGGCTACCCGGCGCAAGCCGCCAGCGTGCAGCAGGGCCGCGCTTCACGGCGCGAAGCCGCACGGCGGTGCTGCCCGGCGCAGCCGTGCTGAACCGCGGGTGGGACGACCGCAGCGCATCCGTCGTAGTGGCTCGCGCCACGGCACGAGAGCGCCGGGTACGCAGGCCAGTATGGCTACCCGGCGCAAGCCGCTTAGCCAACTCCCGCCGAACGCGCCGAAACCGAAAAACCTCCATCCCGAAAGGCCGTAACGGCCACACGGATGGAGGTTTTTCGGTTTTGTTACAGCGCGCCGGAGTTGTTCTTGCCGAACTCTTTCTTGACGGGAACTTCCTCGCCCGGCAGACGCTCTTCGTAAGAAGCGGAAGCGGCTTCTGCGGCGGCAGTGCCCGGCAGCACTTCGGCATCAGCCGGAACGGCGGAGCCGCTGAGCTGTTTGCGCAGTTCCTTGATTTCCTTCTGCATCTGTACCTGACGCAAAATTCCGAACAACCCGACGATAAGACCGCCGAGAACCGTGGAAATCACGATGACCAGGATAAGGGGCGTGTTCGTTTCCATAAACACGAAATTGACACGAACCTGATCCATGTTCACCACCGCGAAAACCGTCGTAATGAGGGCAAAAATAAGAGCGCCGATCAGCAGCCATTGAATACGGTTCGATTTCATGGAAAATCTCTCCTTTAAACCGGCAAAAAGGCCGTGAAACCGTTCATCGGCCTTTAAGCTCCGGGTAAAGTCCGCGTGAATTACTTCGTCAGTTCTTCCATCTGATCAAGCACGGAAGCGAATACGCTCATGGCCTGCTTGATCGGTTCTGGAGTTGACATATCCACGCCGGCTTTTTTCAGAATGTTGATGGAATAGTCGCTTCCGCCGCTCTTCAAGAAGCCGAGGTAGCGTTCCACGGCAGGCTGGCCTTCGTCGAGAATCTGTTTGGAGAAACTCGTGGCAGCGGAGAAGCCCGTCGCATATTTATACACATAGAAGCTGTTATAGAAGTGAGGAATACGCGCCCATTCCATTTCGATATCTTTGTCCACTACCATTTCTTTACCATGATAGAGGGTATTCAAATCATAATAGATTTTGCTGAACTCCTGTGCCGTAAGCGATTCGCCTTTTTCCATCTTCTCGTGCGTGATTTTCTCAAACTCGGCGAACATGGTCTGGCGGAACACGGTCGTACGGAACTGATCGGCATAGTAAGTAAGCAGGTACAGCTTCTTCTTCGGATCGTCCGTATGCTTCAGCAGGTGGTCCATAAGAAGCGCTTCGTTGAGCGTGGAAGCCACTTCGGCCAGGAAAATCGTGTATTGGGCGTCCCGGTATGGCTGATTTTCATCCGACAGGTACGAATGGATGGCGTGACCCATTTCATGCGCCAGCGTAAACATGCTGTTCAGATTCTCTTTGTGATTAAGCAGCACGTACGGGTGCGTGCCGTAAGCGCCCCAGCTGTAAGCGCCGCTGCGCTTATTCTGATTTTCGTAAATATCGATCCAGCCGTCCTTGTAGCCTGTTTCCAGCGTTTCCACATACGATTTGCCGAGCGGCGCGAGGCTTTCCTTGATCGTTTCTTTCGCTTCGTCGTAGGTGACCTTCATCTTGAGATCGTCCACAAGCGGCACGAACAGATCGTACATGTGAAGCTCGTCGAGTTTAAGAAGCTTCTTGCGCAGCTTCATGTAGCGCTGGAGAAGCGGTAGCGATTCGTGAATCGTATCGATCAGATTCGTGTACACTTCCGGTTTGATGTTGTCGCCGAACAGGGACATCTCCAGAACGGACGGATATTTACGAGCCTGCGAATAAAAAATGTTCTTGTTGATATTGGACGAAAGCGTGGCGGCTATCGTGTTTTTCTGCTTGGCATAGGTCTCGTAAACGGCTTTGAAAGCTTGCTCGCGTACTTCACGGTCGCGGCTTTCAAGGAACTGGATGTAGCTTCCGTGGGTCAGCTCGGCTTCCTCGCCGTTCTCGTTCTTCACCTTCGGGAACTTCATATCCGCGTTGTTGATCATTCCGAAAATGTTGCTCGGAGCGCCGGACATATTGCCGGCCATCGCCAACAGCGCTTCTTCTTCCTTGGACAGCACGTGCGGCTTCTGGCGGATCATTTCTTCCAGTGTCGATTTGTACGGCGCCAGATCTTTGTTCTCAACGAGCGCCTTCAACTGCTCCTCGGAAAGGCTCACGATTTCGGGAGAGATGAAAGAGAGCGCCTGGCTCACTTCCACGCTGAGCTTCTGGGCTTTATCCGACAGAGCCTGGTAAGTAGGGTCCGTCATATCCTCGTGGTGCTTCATGTTGGAATACACGTAAAGTCTTTCGGTATGTAGAGAAATATCGTCCTCCAGCTCGAAGCATTGCTTCACAGCGGCAGGATCGCTTAATTTGCCATGAAACTGGCCGATTTTGCCCAGCGCTTCTTTCGTTTCGCTGTATTCTTTGTTCCAGGCTTCTTGATTGGTGAAAAGATCCTCCAGCTTCCAGCGGTGCTCGGCCGGGACGTCTTTGCGAACGGGAATTTGGTTCATGGGAACCCTCCTGACAGATGATTTCGGATTGGCGGCCGAATGCGCGCTACTGCCGGGAACCAGCGTAGACGCGAGCAATCCGGCCATAAGGGCGATCGGTAAGAGGCGCATACGGTTTCACGCTCCCCAGACGGATTTTCCCAGTTGACATTTCGGGAATCCCGTCTAGTATGACCGATCGGAAGATTAATTATCATTATAGGGGAATGCGTTTGGGAAGTAAATTCGTCCGCGATTACCCCGCCATTCCTAACTTAAACAAAGATACGACCACCAGCGAAAAAGAGCAGACCACCAGGATCAGCGCGAAAATGGCCATCGGCCTGCGCAGCTGATCCGGTATGCGGTTGCGGGAATAAAGCACAAGCAGCGCAAAAGCAAAACCCGCGATGATAAAGAGCAAAACATCATTCGAAATCCCCAAAGTACGTTCACCTCTTGCCATTAAGCATTTTAACTAGTATGCCATACAATTTCGCCTCATGCGGACGATTTCCCTCTTTTCGGGTAAACGCGCAAAACCCGCCGGCCTTTCAACAGAAAGGGGCGGGTCCGGGAGGTTCTCGGGATGCGGAGCTAATCGTCAGCCCGCGGATTTAACGGACTTCGGATCGTTGTCCGGACCTACCTTGACGAAGACTAGACGGCCGCTCGGATCCGATTGTACGGTGAACCGGTCTTCCGGCGCGATGTTGGCTTCGTGGCCGAGATGTTTGGGAAGAGTGAGCTGACCGCGGTCGTTGATTTTAACGGAATATCCCGACATTTTCACGACATAGCCGATTACGAGCACCCCGACGACAATGACGGCGATAAACAGCCATTTCACTAGCGGGTTAGCGGAGAAATAATCGTGCATAATAAAATGCTCTTCGGTCAGCATTTTCGCTGCGGTATAGGCAAGCACACCGGAGCCGATGTACATGACAATCGGAAACCGGTCGACGACTTTAATGAAAACCGTACTTCCCCAGACGACGATTGGCACGCTGACCAGCAGCCCGATAATGACGAGACCGATATGTCCGTGAGCCGCGCCCGCAATCGCAATCACGTTATCGATACCCATTGCGGCATCAGCCGCGATAATAGTGGTGATAGCGGCACCTACGGTATTTTTAGCGGCGATGTTGTTGTGATCGCTTTTATCCGTGAGGAGTTTGAGCGCGATCCAGATGAGCAGCAGTCCGCCGACGAAAAGCAGTCCGGGAATTTGAAGCAGATACACAACGAGGACGGTGGCGACTACGCGGATACCGACCGCACCTGCGGTCCCCCAAAGGATGACCCGCTTCTGCAGGTTCTTCGGTACGTTTTTGGCGGCCATCCCGATAACGATGGCGTTGTCTCCCGCTAACACCAGGTCGATGATAATGATGTTGAGCAGGGTAAGTAAGGATGCTGTTGAGAACCAGTCCATGATAGTGAGTTCACTCCTTCATCTTAAAATAGGGTTTGCAAGTCAGGGACTTCTAATTCGGCACCAGCCTACAAAAAAATGCCTTACCGAATTCACCGGTAAAGGCATTTTTCCCCAGTTAAGAAGAAAAGACCTTTACCAGCGTGCTGGCAAAGGTCTTGCTAACAACTTTCGTTGCCAATAAAGCCGGGGCTGTTATCCAACCCGAACTGACGACTTTACTGTAGAAGCTACTCCCCTTTGACTGTCCCGTACATTTAGTTTTCTGTGCTCAGTATACCGCGTTCTTCGCAAAGACGTCAAGACATTTGTTCGAACGATTCAGACGCTGCGGAAAGCTTCCATCATGGCGTCATATTCTTCGTCGGTTCCTTCGAACGTATCCCGCGGGAATCGTTCCTGGGCCCAGTGCATCAAAGCCGGCCGGCTCAGAAAAGTATGGGTATCTTCGCCCCATTGGTCTGAAATTTCCCTGGCGACAAGCCGGGAACCGTTCACTTCAACTGTAACCATATTCCATTTGTCTCTTTTGAAGATGACATGTTTTTTTATCACGTGTGACATGAGAATTCTCCTTTAATCTGGTTTGAAGGATGAGGGACGAATATAAAGGTAAGAATGCCCCAACCGCTTGCATCTTACTTTAGCATATGGGATTGAAAATTTCACTAGCCTGAACCGGGCGGAGGTGATACAATACTTTCAATCTTTATGGAAAAAGATGGATGGGGCAGATAGAGAGCCGCCGTTACTTATCCGTAAAGCGCCGTCCATAGGGACGGCAAATCAGTTTAGTCGAGATGAGCCGAGAAGAGGAGAGTGCAGTTGAGATGGAGACAAAACGCTTTTATGAGCAGACGGGTGTCGCTATGACATGCCGCAATTTCGAGGAATACGTCCGGATGTTCGATCTGGAGCCGGAAAAGCTGCGCGGCAAGCGCGTGCTGGATACCGGTGCCGGCGCTTCCGCATTTACGGCGGAGGCTTCCCGCAGGGAAATCATGGCCAGTGCGGCAGATCCCTTGTATGCGATGGGGCCTTCGGAAATCGAGGGGCTGGGCCTGCGGGAAATCGACGGGTTTATTGCCAAGCTGACGGAAAGAAAGCATCTGTACAACTGGGATTTCTATGGGGGTCCGGAGCTTCTGAAGGAGCTGCGGAAACGGTCGTTTACGGATTTCGCGGCCGATTATGCGAATCCCGTTTTCCGTAAAGCGAGGTACACGGCGGCTTCGCTGCCGGATCTTCCGTACCCGGGAGACGATTTCGATCTTGTGCTGTGCAGCCACTTCCTGTTTCTGTACGGAGAGCAGTTCAGCCCCGAATTTCATCTCCGGGCGATCAGAGAGCTGCTTAGGGTTTGTAAACCGGGCGGAGAAGTGCGGATTTATCCGCTGCTGACGTTCGGCGGGGAACTGTATCCCCAGCTTCCCGAGCTGCTGGCAGAGCTCGCCAAGGAGGGCGTTAAAGCCGTTTACGGGCCGACGCGGCTTGCTTTTATCCCGGGTTCGAAGGACTACTTGACTTTGCACAAAGTTGCAAATAGACCCCTCTCCGGCAGTTGAACTGGCAGACAAAGGATGGTATAATATCCATATTCGCCATAGATGGCGATACATTTAGGAGGTTGTTCACTTGAAAGGTACAGTTAAATGGTTTAACGCAGAGAAGGGCTATGGCTTCATCCAAGTAGAAGGCGGCGAAGACGTATTCGTTCATTTTTCCGCTATTCAAGGCGATGGATTCAAAACTCTTGACGAAGGCCAAGAAGTAGAATTCGAGATCACGGATGGTAACCGCGGTCCTCAAGCAGCTAACGTCACCAAGTTATAAGATCCAGGGATAACCACCTTCTTATAAATAGTGTCATAGCAAACCAAGACAGCTCCCGATCGAAAGATTGGGAACTGTCTTTTTTGCGGTCTGAATTTGTACCTAACCGGCTCATGCCGGATTGTTTGCGATACCGTTCCAGAGCATGCTGACGATTTTATCGGCGGCGAGCCGCTTGTCGGGGTAGGTAAACGTCCCGTCAGGCTGTTTGCTGTGTCCGATCATAAGCAGGGCCATGTAAGAACGTGCCGCGAGCCAGGAATCCGCGGTGCCGATTTCGCCCTTTTCCGAGGCTTCGGCGAAGGCGTTGGCGAGTGCTTCCAGAAGCTGATGCTCCGCTTTTCGCATATTTTCAGTCTGCTCGGGAGTGAGGACGGTTTCTATTTTGTTCATAAAGCCCTCGAAATCGAAGCTCGTCGTGGCTTGAAGATGATTGTAGGTGACTTCCAGCAGCCGTTCCCGGAGAGGAAGGGGCTTCTGGAGAATTTTCAGCGTGGCCGCACGCACCACATTCATAAGCCGGATCGTCGATTCGGTGAGCAGCACGGCTTTGGACGGGAAATAATAATAGACGGACGCCTTGGTGACGCCGCTCGCTTTCGCTATATCGTCCATGGAAACGGCATCATAGCCGCTGCGGATAAATTCGTGCATGGCTATTTGGAGAATCCGGTCGGAAACTGGGGCCGCCTGCTCGCTGGAACGCGGCCTTCCGGGAGATTTTCGGGAAGTTGAAGACATAGGCAGTATTCCTTTCAAAACGGGTATCTGAGAAGCTCATTAAGGAGTATTATACCACAAACCGGGAAGAAACCTTTGTCAAAGGGCTGTGGTAATGACTCGCAGCTCCAAAAAACGGCTATGGAACAAGAAGCGAAAAATTTCTGGTTGATTAATTAACTAACCAGTATATATAATTATAACGGCAATGAATGCTTTTCGTCTATTGAGGGTACTTACAGCTTTAATTATCCGGATAAAAGGAGAGAATGTCTCAATGAAATCATCGTCCTTTATGGAGGGAATACTTTCCCGGGTTGCGGGTCCCAGAAGCAAATGGGTTACGGTGGCGGTCTGGATCGTGCTGACCGTTCTGCTCAGCGCCCTGTGGCCGGGCGTCAACAGCCAGGAGAACAACGCGGCGGACCAGCTTCCGGCGGATTCGCTTTCCGTGCAGGCCGCGGCGCTCGAGAAAGAGCAGTTTCCCGCAAGCGGCGGCGTCCCGGCGCTGGTTGTCTTTTACCGGCAGGCGGGGCTGACCGAAGGGGATCTCGGCGCTTTGCAGAAAATAGCGGGCCGGCTGACGGATAAGCCGCTTCCGGAGCAGACTTCGGTCGCTCCTTTTGACAAACTGCCTTTGCCGGCCTTGAAACAGTCCGTGAGCAAAGACGGGACCACCATCGTGCTTCCGGTCTCGTTTAAAGAAAAAACGGAAACCAAGCTGCTCAAGGAGAGCGCGGCTCAGCTTAAAGAGATATCCGCTGACGTGACGGGGAGCGATCCTTTTGCCGTGAAAGATCTGAAGGGAGACGGCCTGATCGCGCGTATCACCGGTCCTGTCGGAATTTCCATGGATGCGAACGACTTGTTCAAAGGCGCGGATTTCTCGCTGCTGATGGCAACGGTCATTCTCGTACTCGTGCTGCTCATTCTGCTTTACCGTTCTCCCGTTATGGCGATCGTGCCGCTTGTCGGGGTTGCCTTTGCGTACGGCGTTATTTCGCCGATTCTGGGAAAGCTGGCGCAGCTTGGCTGGATCGTGGTGGATGCTCAGTCAATCTCGATTATGACGGTGCTGCTTTTCGGAGCGGGGACGGATTATTGTCTGTTTTTTGCAACCCGGTACCGGACGGCGCTTCTGGAGCACGATAATAAGCATCTTGCCGTAAAAGAAGCGCTGCTCGGTTCGGGCGGTGCGATCGGAATGAGCGGGCTGACCGTTATCGTATCCATGCTGGCGCTGCTTTTCGCCAAATACGGGGCCAACCACCGGTTTGCCATCCCGTTCAGTCTGGCCGTGTTTATCATGGCCGCAGCAAGTATAACGCTTGTGCCGGCGATTCTGGGTATTCTGGGACGGAAGTCTTTCTATCCGTTTGCTCCGCTGACGCCCGAACAGAGAGCCGCTAAGGAAGCGAAGCGGGGAAAACCCGTCCGCGGACAGCGAGCCGTCGGCCGTATGAGCGAAACATTGGGACGGATGGTGACGGAAAAGCCGAAGACGATTCTGGTCGTAAGCCTGGTCGTGCTGATTGCCCTGGCGGGTTTTTCGTCCCAGATCAAATATACATTTAATCTGCTTTCTTCTTTTCCGGAAACGATGCCGTCCAGAGAAGGGTTTTCTCTCCTTTCGGAGCACTATTCTCCGGGTACCTTGGCTCCGGCCAAAGTTATGGTGGATACGGACGGGAAGAATGTGGATGCAGGCGCCAGACTGAGGGCACTCTCTTTTGTAGACTCCGTTTCGGAACCTGTAAAAGGGAAAACAAATCCCGATATCGTGGCATACGATGTGCTATTCAAGGATGATCCTTTCGAGCTGGAATCGATTCATCACATTCCCGATCTTTATGCGGCGGCGGGAGCATCCCTTCAAGATGCGGGAGTTACGGACACCGGTTCCCATGTGCGAGTCTCGGGACAAACCGCCGAGCAATACGATACCGAGAAAGTGACGAGCAAGGACACGAAGGTGGTCATCCCGGTTGTAATCGGGGTCATTGCGCTGCTGCTCCTGGTCTATCTCCGCTCGCTCGTTGCGATGGTCTATCTGATGGCGACCGTGCTTCTGTCTTACTTCTCGGCTCTTGGAGCGGGTTGGCTCATTTTGCACACTTTCTTCGGAACCGAAGCGATTCAGGGGCTGATTCCGCTCTACGCGTTCGTATTCCTGGTCGCTTTGGGCGAGGATTACAATATCTTCATGGTATCGGGAATCTGGAAAGCCAGCAAAACGCACAAGCTGAAAGAAGCGATCCGGCTTGGCGTGAGCTCGACAAGCAGCGTAATCACTTCTGCCGGTCTGATTCTGGCAGGCACGTTTGCGGTATTGTCCGTGCTGCCGATTCAGGTGCTCGTGCAGTTCGGCGTGATCTGTGCGGTCGGCGTTCTGCTGGACACGTTTATCGTCCGCCCGTTCCTTGTGCCGACGATCACGCTTCTGCTCGGCAGAGCGGCCTTTTGGCCGGGCAAGCCGGGAACACCGGCGGACGAGAGAAGCGCCCCGCGGCCGGGATACTGACACAAAAAAGGAGAGCAGCGGCTTTAGCCTTCGCTCTCCTTTTTTGTTTGCCGCGCCGGGTCTACTCGCCCAAAGCGCTCCAGACGGCGCGCGTATAAGCGAGCCTCATGCCGGCGCGCTCCATGTTGTTCTGGCTCACGCTGCCGAAGGTAGCCTGCGCGGCCACGAGCCGGCAGCCCCGCTTGGCCGCCTCGTGCATGCGTACCTGCAGCATAGCGGTGTGCAGGCCGCGGCCCCTGTGCTCCGGCACCGTCGCGGCCAGGGTGAAAGAGGCGATGTTGCCGTCGATGTGCATCACACTGACTCCGGCCGGCTCTTCATTTACATAGCCTAAGTACATATGCCATCCCGGCCGGTTAAGCAGAACGATGTTGTTGTCGATGAAATGCTGCTTCGCGCTCACATCCATCCCGGTTCCCACGCAGTGCAGTTCCCCGTAAAGGTCGAACCGGGCGGCCGAAGTTAGCGGCTCAATCCGGATGTGCGGCGGAAGTACGGGAGCGATAGGTTCCGGGAGGCCGTACATATAAGCGTGAAAGCCCTCCTGATAAAACCCTTGTCGCGCCAGCGCATAAGTAACGGACTTATCCGCTTTGCCCGGAGTGAGCTCAAACGTGCAGGAACGGCCGTATTCCGCGTAAAAACGGAGAATCGCCTCGAGCTCTCCGGCATCATCGGGCCCAAGGCCCCTGACGGTGTTGAACAAAGGCCAGGGCATCCCCTCCGTGCAAACCGCGCTTGTATGGCCGAACCGCGCCGTATGAACGCCCATCGGGTTGCCTTCGCGGCTGCCGATGGCTTCCATGCGTGAAGTCCAGAAAGCCGTCTCCGCTTGCTCCAGACGCTTTGCAAGTTCTGATGTAAGTACGGGGAATTGAGCCATAATACCGCCTCCAGAAGTTCGTTAACTCAGGGTAAAACGTGAAAAGAAAGCCTCCCGGTTTCCGGCTTGGAAAGGGGAGGCTTTGAAAGTTTACCTGTGTCTGGTCCGATCAGCCTATGATCTCGAGAATCTCATCCACTTCTTTGCGGGCCAGTTTGCCTGGACGCTCCTGCGGATGACCGAGGGCGATGACCATGTTGACCTGCGCCTCCTGCGGAATAGGGAGAAGCTCGCGGAGCCTGTGCTGGGCAAGGAGGACCGGTCCGGTCATGGGACAAGTCGCCAAGCCGCGCGCATGAGCGGCCAGCATCAGGTTCTGGGCCGCCAGGCAGGAGCTCTTGATGCCCTCTTCATCCCAGACGGAGTTTTCAACAAGTCCGATCGGATCGAAAATGCGCTCACGGAATTTGGACTCGTAAGAGGTGGCCAGACAGACAATCAGCACGGGCGCACCCGAGAAGGCGGTCGCATACGGTCCGAAAGACTTGACGAGAAGGCGGCCTTCGCGGAATAAGCCGCGTTCTTCGGCATCGGCCGCCCGTTTGTGGAGTTCTTCCCACGTAACGTTTTCGATAGTTTTGATGAGTTCGCCGTTCATGACGGCAATAAATTTCCATGTTTGCGAGTTTGTATCGCTCGGCGCAAATCTGGCGCAGTCGATCAGTTCGCGTACGTCCTCAACCGAGACGGGCTCTTCCGTAAATTTCCGGACGCTCCGTCTTTCGAGCACGACGGATTTGAAATCTTCATAGTTCATGCGTACAGTCCCTACTTTCCGATGGTTCCTGGATACTGTTCTTAAGACTTGGTACTAATATCTTCTCCTAATTATAGTCCAAATCCGGCAGTTTGCATAGGGAAAGACGATGATGGACAGGCGGTCTCTTCCGCCCGCAATTCTTACTGAAGGACGACGGTCTCTCCTTCGTTCAAGCCGCTGACCACTTCGGTTTTATCGGCAGTTTCCATGCCGATTGTAATTTCTTTGCGCTCCACTCCGCCCGGAGTTTCAAGCATGACGAAATGTTTGTCTTTTTCGCGCTGTACGGCAAGGGTAGGGACGACAAGGGTGTCGGCCTTGCGGGCCGTTTCAATGGTGCCCGTTAAACTGAGTCCGGCGATAAGCCTGTCGTTGGGCTCCAGAGAGACGATGACTTCAAACTGGGCCGTTGCGGAGGCAGCCGCTTCCGTTCCCGATTTGGCGAATTTGGACACTTGCTTGACTTTACCTTTCAGCGGAACATCGGCAAGAGCATTGATCTTGACCTGGACCGGCATATCCGGCTTGATTTGGAAAACATCGAATTCTCCCACATAGCAGAGCAGCTCAAGCTTGGACAAATCGACAATTTTGCCGATCCGGTTATTGGCCTGAAGGGCCTGCGGAATTTTGGACGAATCCTCGAAAAGAAAAATGCCGCTTTCCGGTGCTTTAAAATTCGCTTTGGCGAGCATTTTCTGTTTCTCACCCAGTTGGCTCTGAGCCGTCTCGCGGTTCATCGTGTTGAGCTTGGACTGGATTTTGGCGCTCTCGGCATCGACATAACGTTTCTTGGCGTCGGCTTCCGACATGCCGTCCGATTCTGCGGAACCTGCCGGAGCGTCAGCGGAACGCTCCTGGAATTTGGCGAGCTGAGCTTCCAGGTCCTGTTTTTTCAGGTTGGCCTGCATCTGAACGACTTCGGCGTCGATTGCGGCACTATCGAGGACAAACAGAGAGTCGCCCTTTTTTACCTGAGCGCCGTCGGTTACATTCCACTTCACGATATCCCCGCTAAACGGGGCGTGTACCCAGGTTTCTTTTTCATAAGATGATTTGCCTTTCACTTCGATAGAGCCGACCAGCTCTTCGCGGGTGACTTTGAAAGACAGGGGATTGTTCATCGCCATATCGGCGGGATTAGGACCTGTTTGAGGATGGCTTTTTATGTATAAAAACGCGCTGATTCCTATGACGACAACCGCCGCCGCCAGTGCCCACACTTTTTTCTTCATCGTTACCGTTTTCACTCCTATTCGCGTTTGATTGCCGTCAGGGCGTCGGTTTTGGACGCTTTGACAGCCGGATAAATACCCGAGAGAACCCCGGTCATGATGGCAAAGAAGAGACCGACGGGAAGAATCCACGTGGATATAAACAAGATCTGGGAGTCGTCGCCAGCAGGATTTTTGCCCATCATGAAGGTGAGGGCGTTAATTCCCCAAACGACCCAGTAGGACAGCAGAATGCCGAGGATTCCGCCCAGCAGCCCCAGCAGTGCCGATTCCACAATGAACATGTTGCGGATTTGCCGCAGGTTTGCTCCGAGCACCTTCATGATGCCGATCTGGCGGCGTCTCTGGTACGTGGACATCGTCATAGCCACTACAATGGAAATAGAGGCGATGAACAGGACAAACAGTCCGACGCCGAGAAAGACGACCCGGATGATCACGAACTCTCCCTGCATTCTTTCTTCCTGATGAAGATTGTTCTGGGTATTCAGGCGAAGCTTCTGAATCTGCTTGTCGACGGTTTCTATCTGGCCCGAGTCCTCGACTTTGACAAGTACCTCCGAGTAAGATTCGCCTGCTCCCATCCGTTTGGCGGTTTCGCTGTCCGGCGATGCCGAAGCTTTAATGGTCTCGCGGATTTGTTTGGCAAGCGCATGGGAAATGTATCCCCTTTTGTCATACATAACCATGTTGTTGGGCACACTTTCCCCTTTTTTCAGGACGCCGGTGACCCGTACGGGGATTTGCGCCTGCGCTTTGCCTGTCGATGCGCCCGGGTGTTCCAGCGTCAGCGTAATCTTCTCCTGATAAAGAGAGGTCGGGATTTTATCGAATTCCCGAAACGTTTCCCAGAGGGTCGGATCGTTCTGATTCGCCCGCATTTGACGCTCCCGGTTTTTCATGGTTTCTTCGTCGAGAAGACCCATGGTGGCACCGGGGCTCAAAATAATGGTGTTTTCGATAGTGGAGGGGCCGCCCTGCTGGAAATCGTTCCCGAACTTTTCGAGCGTATCCAGATCCGTAGCGACCAGCTCGAAATTGCCGATTTTGCCGTCGTCGAGCTTAAAGAAGAAGTGACCGACCTGCTGAAAGCTGGCGACGGCTTTGACGTGCGGCAGCGTCCGGATCAGATCGAGTTTCTGATTTGTAATGGAACCGGCAGCGGAGCCGGATTTGTCCGATGCAGAGCTCTCTGACCCCTGGTCCTGGCTCTGATCGTTCCGGATCGTAATCTCATCGGTTTTCAGGTACGCTTTCATCTGCTGCTCGCTGTGGTGGGAAGCGGATTCCCCTACGGCCAGGGCGACAACGATAGCGGCGGACCCGATGGAAATCCCGAGTGCGCACAGAGCGGTGACGACTTTCCGGCGTTTGAGCTGATCCCAGCCGAGCCCCATGTAATCGCGCATCTTCATGGCCGCTCACCTCCGGCTTGTCCGGCATGGAGGGCGGCATCCGACGCGAGTGCCGGAGGAGCATCGCCGGTCAAGGCCGCCGCCGTCTCATCCTCGCCGTACAGGTAATCGCTGTCTTCGGCGAGCCGGCCGTCTTTCAGCTGAATGACCCGCTGCGTTCTGGCCGCCACCTCGCGCTCGTGCGTGACGATAATGAACGTAAGCTGAAGCGTGCGGTTCAATTCGAGCAGCAGGTCGATGATCTCCTTCTCGGTTTTGGTGTCCAGATTTCCCGTAGGCTCGTCTGCAAAGACGACGGGAGGGCGGGTGATCAGCGAACGCGCGATGGATACGCGCTGCTGCTGTCCGCCGGACAGTTGGGAGGGGAAGAGTTCCGTCTTCTCCGCCAATCCGACCTGCGTAAGCAGACTCATGGCGCGCTCGCACCGTTCGCTGTGCTTAACGCTTTGAAAGACGAGCGGAAGCTCGACGTTTTCCCGGACGGTCAAGTGCGAGATGAGCTCATAGGATTGAAAAATAAATCCGATATGATGGCGCCGGAATTCGGCGAGCTTGTTTTCGCTCATTCGCTCGATCGGCTGTCCGTCGATCAGAATGCTGCCCTCCGTCGGCTTCATAAGTCCGGCCATCAGGTTGAGCAGCGTAGATTTACCGGAGCCGGAGCTTCCGAGCAGGGCTACGATTTCTCCTTTGTTCACGGTAAAATTGATGTCTTTCAACACCTGGGACTGTTCCGTACCGCTTAGAAAGGTATGCGAAAGCCCGCTTACCTCAAGCATGCGAATCCTCCTTTTTCGTTGAAATAGCAGTTAATTTGGCTTCCAGCGCGTTCAGACGGGCATGGAATACGAGAAAACCCGCCGCAGCCGCCACGGCAAGCCCCGATCCGATTCCATAGAGGATCGTGCTTCCGTAATCCGCATAGATGAGGCCGCCGAATCTTCCGCTGATGATCCCGGCAAGGCCCGACCACGTAACGGCGAAAATAGCCTGCCCGGACGCTCTGTACTCATCCGGGATGATCTGGGCGAGATAGCGCAGAGCCGTGACGAAGAAAATGCCGAAGGTCACGCTGTGCATGGTTTGCGCGAGCAGAACCCAGCCGATATGATCCGACAGGCCGACGATCAGAAAGCGGATGGCGTACATAAACCCGGCAATGGCCAGAAGCGGCAGCTCTTTGTAGCGGTTCCCGTATTTGCCCAGCAGAAAAAAAACCGGAATTTCGCTTAGCGACGAAAGCATCATCGCCGTACCGACCGTCATGTCCGAAGCTCCCAGCTCGCGCAGGTGCAGAGCCAGAAAGCCGTCATTGATCCGGTGCGCAATCGACATGATAAGGACAAGCAGAAGGAAGATCAGAAGCCGGGGGGAACCGATCACTTTTCCCATGCCCTTAAAGTCCATTTTGCTGTAAGCAACCCGTGTATCGACCAGGCCGAAGGTGAAAATCAGCCCGATGACAATAACCGCTATACTAATAGACGAAGTAAGGCTGATATTAGTTTCTTTTATAAGGAGTCCGAAAAAAAGCGCAGAGAAAGCAAAGCCGATGGAGCCGAATATCCGGAAGGAGGAATAGCTCTTCCCCGTCTGGCTGGCGTGCAGCAGGAGCTGGCTGTCGTTCAGGGATTGGGCGGGCTGCTGGAAGAAATAAAATCCCGCCATCAGGACGTAAAGCACGGTGAATGAGTCGGTTCCGAACATGGAGACAACGAAAACGAGCTGTCCGACATACAGCGTGATCATAATCGGTTTGATTTTTTGCAGCCGGTCGCTTGCAAATCCCCAGACGAGGTTGGCGAAGATGCTGACCATCGGTCCGATGGAGTACAGCAGTCCGATTTCGGCTTTGGAATAGCCCCGTGAATCGAAATAAAGGGGGAAGAATGAGGCGATAATGGCCATCATCATATAATAGGAAAACGTAAATCCTCGCAAGACGAAATCATTTTGTTTTTTCAAGGCGACCACCTGTCTTCGTTGTTCTGTAAAAAACAGAGGACGCCGTAGGGGCGTCCCGTATTCTTTCCATCCAGTATACGGAGGCCGGAGGCGGAGGCGCAATTGAGCATTTTACCGCTATCGGCAGTGGTTTGGAGAATAGAGGCGGTTGCTTATCCAGGTTGCTCCTATACGAACAAATCCGGTCCCCTATCCCGGTAGGGGGGATTAAGGAACGCCCGATAGCCTTAAAGACCCGTATGGCCGCTCCGAAAACCATGACAAAAGTCATATCCCGGTATAATTGGCATGGAGTAGGATGCGGATAACGGCAGGGGGCAAATTACCGTTAACTTGTAGTGGAAAGGTCACGGCGCCTCGTGATACATTAGAAGATAAGATTGTTAGACATCGCGCCGGATTAAGCTGAAGGGGGTGCCTTGTGACCTGCCGTTTTATGTTTGACGAGCGATTGGGAATCGCGGTCCCCGAGTTCGATAAGGAATGGGAAGAGTATTCTCTGGAGGAAAGAGAGTCTATTCTGCTTGAGTGGGAACAAATACGCGGAACGATCCCGGACCGGATCAAGCAGCTTGAAGGGCAGATTATCGCCAAACAGAACAAGCTGAACATCGAGGATGATTTTCCGGCTTCATGTACGCTCAATTCGCAGATTGCCGATCTGGCCAGCGCCATCAACGATCTGCATCTCTGGTTCCGGACGAATCAGGAAGTGGAAAGCAAGTTACACGGGTAACGGCAGAGGGTTCCTTCCGGTGAATTTCTCTCTGCGCGGGTACTCACGGATTCTTGCTATGGCAGGACTGCCGGAGGAGACAAGGTGTAAAAGCTCCGCAATTCTGGTAAGATAGAAAGAAAAATTGAGATTGGATCTGAAGCGCCAGGTCTGAGCCGCAGGAAGGAGTGCTCGAGGTGCCAACAGAAAATGAGAAACCGTCTTGGATCAGACTGATCGCCAAGCCTTTGCTCGGAAGACAGCCTTCGCTGTATCCGATCGAAGAATGGGATTCGCTGATCGATGTCCGGATCGACAAACTTCAGGTTTCCGCATTAAACGGAGACAATCCAGATAAAGAACCTTATGCACTGGCGCTAAAATCGGGACTCTATCTATTTAATGAGAGTCTTGACAACAGTCATGAAATTTCCCAGTCCATTACAAATGAAACCGGAAGCTATTGGCACGGGCTGATGCACCGGATGGAAGGCGACTACAGCAACGCGAAGTATTGGCTGCAGGACGCGGGCAACCATCCGATCCATACCGACCTGGTCAACGAGGTTCGGTCCTTTCTGGACCGCCAGCCGGGGCTCCGGACGATAGAACATGAAGCAATGAAAGCGAAGATCGACGTTCTTGTTACTTCTCCAGAATGGAATTCCTCTGTATTTGCGGATGCCGTCGAGCTTCAGGTAACCCTGCTGCAAAATCCGGATATCGAAGCCTGGCTCACCCATATCCAATACCTGGAATTCAAACTGCTGCTTGCCTACTGCTATCGCCAGTGTTATGGAGGAGAACTCGTTGAACTTGCCGAATAAATCATCTTTAAACGTTCCCCGGGGGCCTTTGAGCCTGATGTACCGGGTGTACAAATATGTGCTTCCGGGCGTTAAACGGGAATTGGAGGGCTGGCGCCGCGAAGCGGAGCGGATTCCGGACGAGGAACTGCGGACGCAGGCGATTGCCAGTATGACATCCAAACAGTTTCACTGCCAGGGCGGCGCCATTTATGCGGTAATCAATTTACCGATGAGGCAGGTGCTCATTTCACTGATTGTCGCGTTCCAGACCATCAGCGACTATCTGGATAACCTGTGCGACCGCAGCACTTCACTGGACCCGCAGGATTTCCGGATGCTGCATCAATCCATGCTGGACGCGGTCGACCCGACGGCACCCCTTCACGATTATTACGCTTATCGTCTTGAGAAAGAAGACAACGGCTATCTGGTCAAACTCGTACAGACCTGCCAGCAAAGGATTGCCGAGCTTCCTTCCTACGGGCTGGCTGCCGATGCGGTCCGCTCGCTTGTGGGGCTGTATTGCGATTTGCAGGTGTACAAACACATCCGCCCCGAACTTCGCGAACAAGCTCTGCTGGACTGGTGGACGGAACATAGCGCGAACTACCCGGATTTGACGTGGAACGAGTTTTCGGCGGCAACCGGCTCGACGCTAGGCATGTTCATGCTGTTCGCGGCGGCTTCCGACCGCAATTTGGACCGGCAGCGGGTGGATGGGATTAAAAGCGCCTATTTTCCTTACGTAGGCGGACTGCATATTCTGCTTGATTATCTCATCGACCAGGAAGAAGACCGTGTCGGCGGAGATTTGAATTTCTGCTTTTACTATGGAGATATGGATGAAACGATCCGGCGGATCGCTTATGTGGCCGAACAGGCCAGGGAAGGCGCTTCGAAGCTGGAAGACGCCGCTTTCCACCGGATGGTTATTGAAGGACTGCTTGCTCTTTATTTGTCCGATCCCAAAGTGAAAGACCAGCCGGTTGTCCGGCAAATATCCCGGAATCTGATGAAAGACAGTACGATCAGCCGATTGTTTTTCTGGGTGAACAGCCTTTTGATCCGTAAAACGTCCTGATCTCTCATTATATTGCTCATAGATAAGCAAGGAGGAACTTTAATGACAGCAGTAAAATCCATCGCAGTTCTTACAAGCGGCGGCGACTCCCAAGGGATGAACGCAGCCGTACGCGCCGTTGTGCGCAGCGCACTCTACCATGGTGTGAAGGTGTTCGGGGTCCAGCGCGGCTACCAAGGACTGATTAAGAACGATATTAACGAAATGGATCTAAGAAGCGTAGGAGATATTATCCAGCGCGGAGGAACGATCCTGCAGACGGCCCGTTCCAAGGAATTCATGACGCCGGAAGGCCAGCAGCTCGGAGCGGAGAATCTCCGCAGCAGAGGTGTCGACGGCTTGATCGTTATCGGCGGAGACGGCTCTTATCAAGGAGCGAACAAGCTGAGCAAGCTCGGAATCAAAACGATGGGTCTTCCGGGCACCATCGACAACGACATTGCGTTCACCGATTTCACCATCGGTTTCGACACGGCTGTCAGCATCGTCGTAGACGCGATTAACAAGCTCCGCGATACGATGACTTCGCATGAGCGCTCCTCGGTGGTCGAAGTTATGGGCCGCCACTGCGGCGAAATCGCCCTGTACGCCGGCCTGGCGAGTGGTGCCGAGACCATCCTCGTGCCGGAAGTGCCTCACGACTGCCAGGAAATCGCAAAGCGGATGAGCGACAACTTCGCCCACGGCAAGCGTCACAGCATTATTCTCGTTGCGGAAGGCGCCGGAAAAGGGGACGATATCGCCCGCCAGATCATGGAGAATAACGGCATCGATGCACGCGTGACCGTTCTCGGCCACATTCAGCGCGGCGGAACGCCGACACATACGGACCGCATTCTGGCAAGCCGCCTAGGAGACTTCGCCGTACGCAGACTCATCGAGGGCGATTCCGGCAAATCCTGCGGCGTCATCAAAGGCGAGCTCGTTGCGACGGATATCGATCTTGTCGTGAACACGAAACGTCCGTTCAACATGGAGCTTTATAACCTTGCGCTCCGCCTGTCGCAGTAATCCGGCAATGCAGATGACCGGTGCTCCGGGACGTCCGATTATACAAAAGCCTTCCTTCTCCGCCGCCCTGAGGGCATATGGGGAAGGAAGGCTTTTATTGTACGGCTTGTTAATAGCCGTGGTCCGGATCGATCCGATTGATCAGCGGTTTATTTTCGATAAAACGGCGGATATTCGGAAATAAGATTTCCGCACACCGCTCTACATATTTCGGCGTATTTCCCGCGATATGAGGCGTAATGGCAACCTGATCCATCTCCCAGAGCGGGGAATCCGCAGGAAGCGGCTCCTCCCGGAACACGTCCAGAGCCGCCCCGGCAAGGGTCCCTTTCCGCAGCGCGTCGATCAAAGCCGTTTCATCGATCACGCTGCCGCGGGCCATATTGACGAGAAACGCCGACGGCTTCATAAGGGCCAGTTCTTCGGCCCGGATCAGGTTTTCCGTCTCGGGGGTGGCAGGGACAATGACCACGACAAAATCGGATTCACGGAGGAGAGAGTGAAGGCCGCTCGATCCTTTTCTCACTTCATCGAAGTATTCCCTGTCCCGCCCGGAGCGGCTGTAGCCGACAACCTTCATATCGAATGCCTTCGCCTTGCGGGCTACTTCCGAACCGATCGCTCCCGTTCCGATAAGGCCCAGTGTCTGTCCGTGAAGCTCCACGGTGGGGAGCCGATGATTCCATTCCTTGCGGCTTTGGCTCTCCATAAAAGTACGTGTACGGCGGACTAAATCGAGCATGACCGACAGTGCATACTCGCTCATTTGGATGGAGTGGACACCGCTCATGTTGGTCACCTGGATGCCTTTCTCGTCCAGTTTACGGAGAGGCAGCTTGTCCACACCCGCCGAGAGGGTCTGAAACCAGCGCAGCTTGGGCAGCAGAGGGAGCCAGTCGTCTTGAAACGCTCCGGAAGTGAGGAGAATATCCGTGGAAGCGAGCCGGTTCCCCGCCTCTTCGGCAGTCAGAAACTGCACCAGAGAGACGGCGTCTTTTAAATCTTCGGGCAGATGATCCCGCAAATACGTCAAGTCCATTTTCGTTAAGGCCGTTATGTTCAGCACAGGCGATCAGCTCCTTTCCTTTATTTTAAACAAAAGAGGTGGAGAAGAAAACCGGCAGGAGAGCTGAGGTTCATCTAGGCAAATCCTTGACAATTTGGTAACATAAAGGGAATCTTACAGAGATGCCGAGTTAATCGGTGGGAGAAGGAGGGTATGAAGATGTTCCTATACAAAGTAGAGCTGGAGCTTAAAGAAAGCCTGGCTTATCTGATTGTTGTGGCCGAAACGGACGCAAAAGCGTTCGATGCCGTAGAAGGTCATCTTGTCCGCCATTTCACTGTGGCGCCTGAAGTCGTGCAAACGACGATCATTGAGAAAAAACGGATTGGAAACGGGGCGGGATACGTAATCGAATCCGCCGTCGAGAGTCCGGTTTAAGAAAAGGGGGAACGGAAAAATGAAAATCGTAATTATTAGCGGAAGCAACCGTGAAGGGGCGAGCACAACTTTTTTAAGTGCTTATGTCGGGCAGGTATTGGCGGAAAAGGGAGCGGAAGTGACTCTGGTTGACCTGTACAAACAGCCTGTCCCGCTCTACAGCCCGGATCCGAGCGTAGTCGAAGACGAGAATCTGGTCCATATGAAAAAATCGGTCATGGAGGCGGACGGTATCGTTCTGGCTACGCCGGAATACCACGGAGCCATGAGCGGCGTGCTGAAAAACGCGCTTGACCACATGGATGCCCAATACGTGGACGGTAAAGTCGTGCTGTCGATGAGTTCCGCAGGCGGAGCGGTCGGAGTCAGCTCGCTTCAGCAGCTCCAGACGGTTGTCCGTAACCTTCACGGCATTAACTGCCCGGAATGGATTTCTATCGGGGGAGCGGGCCGGGCGTTTACCGAGCAGGGCGAGCCTGAAACGGTTCAAATCCGCGAACGTATTCTACGGACCGTCACTTACTTCCTGTCCATGACAGAGACTTTCCGTAAATCCATCTAAGCTTGAAAGGAGAGTCAGACATCGGGATGGAAAAGAGGATTTTGGGTCGGACAGGCCTGCAGGTGAGCCCGCTTGGATTCGGAGGCGCGGAAATCGGTTTCCAGGGCATTGACCTGAGGACGGTCGAAAACCTGCTGGGCGGTGCGCTGGATGCGGGCCTTACTGTCATCGATACCGGGGAATGCTACAAAGATTCCGAGGAATTAATCGGGAAAGCCGTCTCGCACCGCCGGACGGAATTCAGCCTGTTTACAAAGATCGGCCACGGCGCCGGCTTTCTGGAAGAAGATTGGGATCTGGGGATGCTTGAAAAAAGCATCGACCGCAGCTTGAAACGGCTGAAAACCGACTATGTGGATCTGCTTCAACTGCACAGCTGTCCCGAGGAGATTTTGCGCCGTGGGGAAGTGATCGAGCTTCTTGAGAAATTCAAGAAGCAGGGCAAAACCCGCTTCATCGGATGCAGCGGAGACGGGCAGACCGCCCTGTACGCCGTCCGGACGGGAGTGTTCGATACGCTGCAGACGTCGCTAAGCATAGCGGATCAGGAGGCGATCGAGCTGACGATTCCCGAAGCCCGGCAGCGGGGGATGGGCATCATCGCGAAAAGACCCCTTGCTAACGCCGCCTGGCGGACGGGAGAGAAGCCTGCCGACAGCTATCACCATGAATACTGGGAGCGCTTGAAGCTGCTGCGATACCATTTTCTGAATGAATCCGTACCGGAAGCCATCGCTTACGCGCTCCGGTTCACCCTGTCGGTGCCGGGTGTCCATACGGCCATTGTGGGAACTACGCGTCCGGGACGCTGGGAAGAGAATGCGGCATTCCTCTCCGGGGGGCCGCTTCCGATCGAAGCGATTGCCGAAATCCGGGGTCGCTGGCAGCAGGCATCTCGGGGGAACTGGCCGGGATTGCGCTGAACACCGCCGGAATGCTTCATCCGGATGTTTCAATCTGCAAAAGCTTCACAAAAACAGACCGGCAAGAGAACTCTCTCGCCGGTCTGTTTTTTATTTTACAGCTTAAGTTCAAATAAAAAAGACCCTGCATGCATCGACGCGGAGTCTTCTGTGTATAAAGAGGGTGTATAAAATTATTTCCGCGCTTCTTCTTCAACGGAAGAATTGTTGTTGACTTCTTTACGCGCCGGAGCCGCTTGATTCGATTCGTCGGAAACCAGACCGTTAGTCGCGTCTTTGAATTCTCTGAACATACGTCCGAAGCCGCGTCCCAATTCAGGCAGTTTACTTGGTCCGAAAAGCAGTAAAGCAACTAGAACAACGAGCAGTAAATGCCATGGAGAGAAAAAATTCATTACATGCACCTCCAATTCGCGATGCCGGCATGCTACCAGGCTATTCAATCGTGCCCTTATCATATCATGTAATGGGACATCAATCCAGTTCATTTGCTACTTTTTTGTGAACATAGCTTTAAAAAAAGACGCCTTCCTAATGGAGGAAGGCGTCTTTGCGGTTCTCGTTTATGCTAAACTGTACAATTTCAATCACATCTTCCTGATCCAGGGACTGAAGTCCGTTAACGAGGACGATTTCGGAATTGAGTTCCGTACGGGTTAAAAACGTATAAAGCTCTGGGGTGTAGGTCTTCACGATATGAGACAGTTTTACGGTTTCCATTTCCATCATCCTTCCTATCCGGATTTGATGAGAAAACTAAGCGGAAATATTACTCGTAAACCGAAATGAGCCAAGCTGGAGCCTTCTTTCATTATATCATAAAGAGCGGCGGGGTGCATGGGCACATCGTGGAGAACACCCGATTAATTCCGGTGCTATTGACGGCGGAATTCTCCGAGGACACCGACCGTTTCGACCACGTTTACGAACGCTTTAGGATCGGTTTCTTTAATGATTTTCTGCAGGCCGACCAGTTCGTATCGCGTCGTTACCGTCATCAGGAGACTTTGCTCCTGGTTCGTATAAGCTCCTTCCGTACGGATAACGGTTACCCCGCGCGGAATTACGAGAAGCTTCTCCAGAAGCGCTTCCCTCTGCTTCGTTACGATGAAGGCGGTCACTTTGATATGGCGGATATGAATCGTGTCGATCACCTTGCCGGCAATATAGATGGACAGCATCGAGAAGAGGGCGAGGTCCCAGTTGTTTTTAAAATAACCGAGCATAAAAATAACTCCGCCGTTCAAAGCGAACAGCATCTGGCCGAGAGGAAAATCGCGCTTGCGAGTCAGAATGAACCCTACGATGTCGAACCCGCCTGTGGAGCCGCCCGCCCGCATCGTGATACCGGCACCGATTCCCACAAGCACGCCGCCGAATACGGCCCCGAGTATGGGTTCCTGCACAAGTCCACGGACCGGTATGATCTGCATGAACCAGGTCGTGGCGATAACGGAGCCGATGCTGATAATGATGAACCGGCGTCCGATGATGACCAGTCCCCAGATGATCAAAGGCAGGTTCAGGACGAAGTATAAAATGGAAATATCCATGTTCGTCAAATATCCGATTACCATCGCAATACCGGATACTCCGCCGCTCAGGAGTTCGTGCGGAATAAGAAACATGTTAAAGCCGAACGCGACGAGTGCCGCGCCGAGTATTACAACCGCGATGGAAATCGCTTTTTTGTCCACACGATCACCTCAAGAAGTAGTATGCAGATTAAAAGTACCACTCATCCGGGACAAACATCAAGAGGAATTGACCGAAGGATAATAAAAAAACGGACCTTTTTGAAAATAAACCTGTCATTCTGCCGCTCAGGTTACTTTCAGCCGGTCCGTTTGTGGGGTTAAGAGTAGTTGTGTGAGTTCTGAACGGTGCCGTCCTTCCGGTGGATAACGGCTCTCGTGTTGGTATCGGAAGCAAGCTCGTCGGCTTTTTTGACCGCATCGCTTTTCGTGTCCGCTTCATAACGGGGGTTGTCTTCTCCCTCGGCTTTAACGGCCCAGCCGTCGCCGTCGGGTACGACATGGAGCGGTGAGGAGTGAGAGGAAGAAGCCCGGCGTTCCGTACCGCTTTTGGCGCCGCTCCGGTGATCGGGATGATTTTCTTCCCATTCCTCCGCTTTCGCGGTAGCGATCGCGATTGCGCGGCCTTCCTCGTATCCGTCGTCCAGCAGTGCGTTGGCGATTTCAACGGCTTTCTTGCGAACCCGCTCAGACAAATTTTTCATTGAGGGCGGATAGTCGTTCTTGGTCCAAGGCATGGTCGTTCCTCCTTCCTGGTTACGGTTCTATTGCTCGCTCGTTGTTCTTTACCCGAAGCGCGGAAAAATTAAGCAGGAGTGACCTATGTAAAAAGCCAAGCGGCTGCTTAACGGACAGCCGCTTGGCTCGTCAGTTCCCGGCATAGCGCAGGAACTGGCTCGTACTGCAAGGAAAGGGGGCCGGCGCCCGCGGCCGGGCTTACCGCCGCCTTTTGAATGACCCGGAACGGCCGCTTGTTCCGGGTCTTGTCCCGATCCCGCGCTTTGTGCGCCCGGGATTCGTGATCTCGCTGCGGCGGTCACCGGCTCCCGTGCCGGCTCCGATCCCGCCGGTAGTGCCGGACGGACTGCGGGGAGTCCGGAACGACCCTTCGCGGTCCGAGGTTACGGGCGGCTTGGTCGTGCCCGCATCCGTACCGGGCGTATACCCGCCGGGCGTCCCCCGATAGGTCGGAGTAGAGCGGTAGCCGCGGTAATCGCTGATCCCGCGGTTGCTGAAAAAACCGCCGCCGAGAACGGACTGGAGCATCGCGACGGTCAGGAAGGTCTGCAGGAAAGAGGGGGAATAATGCTCCCTCGCGTATTGGATCGAATCCACCTGGACCAGGGTATTCGCCGGATTTTGCTCGTCCCGCTGCAGGTTGATGACCTTGTCGGGATAGAGCAAAAACATCTGATCCTGCGATTCCTTGCTGATCTCTCGCGGCTTCTCCCGGCCGGCGAGTTCCTTGGCCACAGCCGGGACGTCCTTATTTTCGGCGGTGTATACCTTCGATAAATTGCTGCCTGATCCGTCGGCGCTGGTCAGACTATACTCCTGCCGGACGAAATCGCCGGCGTTGGGGGCGCAGCCCGCGAGCAGAACAAATACTAGCAGGCAGGAAATCCATGATGTCCATCTGTTCAAGCGGAAGGCACCTCCTGAAGGCTGAAGGGGGGATCAAAAAACAGAAGCCTCCGTTTTAACTGGAGAAGCCGCACAGACAGTCTGTGCGGCCGTCTGCAGCATCAGCGCCGTTTGCCGCCGGAATGAACGAACCGGTTATCCGCCCGCCGGACGTTAAAGCGTCGCCCGCATAAATTTGACCTGCGAGGCCGGCGTGCGTTCGCCCTGCATGGCGACGAATTTGCCGTCCTGCCACTGCAGGAAGAAATAGCGGTCGTCGGGTCCGAAGTATCTCCAGATCATGACTTCGTCGCCGCTGCGGAAATCGGTGTTGCCTTCCGAACGGGTCACATCGCTGCGGTGATGCTCCAGTTCAAACGTGTCCTCGCCGTCAAGCTCGAGCCGGGAAGGCACATCGTTCGGATCGTCGAGCGCCCCCTCCATGAAATCGCAGAGGAAGCACTCGTAGGAACGGCCTTTCTCGATCAGCAGGCAGCGGACATCTTTACCGCTTTGAAGATAGTACGCATACCGGTGAGGCTCGAAACCGCGGTCGAAATAAATCACTTTCCCGGAAACGACGTACTCCTCGAGATCGACGTTGACAATATCGCCGACGCGAGATTCCTCGAAGGGATTCGCCTGTCTGACCGGTTCCTGCTGTTTGTTGCTGCGGATGATGTTGCCTACGCGTTTGAATATAGACATAAAGGGACGCTCCTTACGTTTAATCTGGTGTTCTTCTGTCCATTATATACGATGAACAGCGAATAAGGTTTCGATGACAGACCCTCTTCCTCCCTGCACATGGGCAAATAGTCACTGGAAAAGCTTGAGTGTAATATGTTATACTAGTTGAGATATTCTTAAGGGCGGCTCTACGAATTAGGATAAGGGCAATTCGGGATAGGGTTTCCGCACGGATGAACGTATATTAAGGAAGAAAAGTCGTGCTTAAGGGTATATAAAAGAAGAGTGATCTTCATCGGATAAAAGGAGAATGAACGGATTGAAAAATTTTTCAGAATTTGATTTAGATGCAAAAGTAATCAAAGCAATTACAGAGATGGGTTTCGAAGAGTCGACCCCCATTCAGGAGAAAACGATTCCGCTTGCGATTGCAGGAAACGATCTGATCGGCCAGGCGCAGACCGGTACGGGTAAAACAGCCGCTTTCGGTATTCCTCTCGTAAGCAAAATCGAGCCAAGCGAAGACAAGATCGTTGCACTCATCATGTGCCCGACCCGCGAACTTGCCATCCAGGTTGCGGAAGAAGTAAGCAAACTCGGACGCTTCAAAGGCATCCGCTCCCTGCCGATCTACGGCGGACAAGATATCGGCAAGCAAATCCGCGCACTGAAGAAAAGACCTCAAATCATCATCGGTACGCCCGGACGTCTGCTTGACCATATCAACCGTAAAACGATCAAGCTCGAAGACGTTAAAACAGTCGTTCTCGACGAAGCGGATGAAATGCTCGACATGGGCTTCATGGATGACATCCAGTCCATCCTGAGCCTTGTACCGGCAGAGCGCCACACGATGCTCTTCTCGGCAACCATGCCTCCTAACATTCAGAAGCTGGCTCAACAGTTCCTGACCAATCCTCAGCATGTATCGGTTATTCCTAAGCACGTAAGCGCTCCGCTTATCGATCAGGCTTACATCGAAGTGCATGAGAAGCAGAAATTCGAAGCGCTTAGCCGTCTCATCGACATGGAATCTCCTGAACTGGCGATCGTGTTCGGACGTACGAAGCGCCGTGTAGACGAGCTGGCAGAAGCCCTGCAGAAGCGCGGTTATGCCGCTGAAGGCCTGCACGGTGACTTGTCCCAGAACCAGCGTGACAACGTGATGCGCAAATTCCGTGACGGCAGCATCGAAGTGCTTGTCGCTACGGACGTGGCGGCGCGCGGTCTCGACGTTTCCGGCGTAACGCACGTCATCAACTTCGACCTTCCGCAGGATCCGGAAAGCTACGTTCACCGGATCGGCCGTACGGGCCGCGCAGGCAAAGAAGGAACGGCTTGGACGTTCGTAACGCCGCGTGAGATCGATCACCTGCACTTCATTGAGAAGGTAACCCGTCACCGCATTCCTAAGAAGCCTATGCCGAGCCCGGCTGAAGCTATGGAAGGCAAGCAGAAGGTAACGGCTGAACGCATCATCAACCTGCTTCAAGAAGAAAAGCACAGCGAATTCAAAGGCGTGGCTATCCAGCTCCTTGAGGAATATGATTCCGTCAACCTGCTGTCAGCGGCTCTTCAGCTTCTTACCGGCGGTGAGAAGAAAGAAGTATCCGTTGAGCTGACTCCGGAAGATCCGATCCGCGCTAAGAAGCGCCGCGTCGATGTGCGCAGCTCCGGACGCAAGTTCAACTACGGCAGCGACCGCAGAGGCGACGGCCGTTCCGGCGGAGGCTACGGCTCCCGCTCCGGCTCCGGCCAAGGTGGATCACGCTACGGTTCTTCATCTTCTTCCTCCCGCGGAAGAGACGGCGGACGCGATTACCGCGACCGTGACCGTGACAGTCGTTCCGGTGGCGGCTACGGCTCCCGCAGCGGCGGTTCCGATTACAATCGTGACCGTTCCAGCAGCACCCGTCGCAGTGAAGATTCCAACGCTTAATTGATTCGAACATCAAAATGACGACCCCTAGGGTCGTCATTTTTTTTGGAGATTCGTGTTAAATTAGTTCCTGCGGATCTGTTAAGAAATGATTAGTAGAGGAAAGAACGAGTGATGATAACCAGCAGAATGAAAAGCACCAGGATAGCACCAGTGGAAGTAAAAGCACCGCCAACACCAGACATGTAATCTCCTCCTCGTGAATAATTTGAAGCCGTATTACCTTAACAGAATATGCCCGCAGGGAAGAAAAGAAAGGGCGGCTACCTATGCTCTACAAAATAGGCTATAATAAGAATAACATCAACAGAGGGGGACAAGGGTTTGGAATTTAGAGGACTAATGGGCGGCTTTTACCGGATTTCCGAATGGATCATGAGGCTGTCCGCCATAAATTTGCTGTGGATCCTTTGCAGCATTCCGTTTTTCTTTTTTGCATTAGCCGGGCTTACTTCGGGCCAAGCGGATATTATGATGCAATCGCTCGTTTTAATGGGAATATTGGCACCGTTTACACTGTTTCCTTCTACGGCTGCGATGTTCACGGTAGCCCGAAAGTGGGTGACCGGGGATGAGGATGTGCCCCTGTTCAAGACCTTCTTCCGCGGCTACAAAGAAAACTTTTTGCAGAGCATGATCGGAGGCATCGCCTTCGTCTTATTTGCCCTGATTCTGTTCGTGAGCTACCGTTTTTACGCGGGTCTCGACAGCGCGCTTTCCCTTCTTTCGTATATGTTTCTGGCCATGGGAATCCTGCTGATCGGCGCTTTTTTCAATTTTTTCTGTATCATGTCCCATCTTCATATGAAGGTTTTTCAAATTATCAAAAACGCCATTCTGCTGACAATCGGCAACCCCGTGATAAGCGTGATGACGATTATCGGGAACGTGGCGATCGTGATGATCAGTTTCCGTTTCAGTTTCCTGCTCGTATTCTTCGCGGGCAGCGTCAGCGCGACCTTTACGTTCTGGCAGTTCAACCGGAGCTTCGAGAAAATCAAACGCAAGCAGGAGGCTCTGGAAGAGGCTCAGCGCGAGCAGGAGCAGGAAGAGAGCCTGCAGGCGGTTGAGCTGGACTCGGCGGACGTACGGGATGACATTTCGACAAAGAAAGAGTCTGACAAGCTGTAGCCCTGGTCCCTTTTTCCGCGGCCTTCTGAAGCGATAGACCTATTCTTACAAAAGACAGTCGATTCCAGTTGAATCCGGTTCGCGATTGTCTTATAATAGGGATACAAACAAAATCCTGCGATGTACGTTTCGGTTTCTTTTGTTTTAAACCAATGATTGTTTCTCGGGAGATCCATATTGAAGCGCGGCTGACATGCCCCCGAAAAGGGACTTCAAAAACGTTTCTGCGATCACCCACCTGCTAAAGCAGGTTTGAAACTATTAAACCGGACGGCATTTGCGGGTTTTTCTTATGTACTCATGAATCTTCACCCATATAAAAAAACACACAGCTCCGTAAACGGGGCTGTTTTTATTTTGTCCGAAAGAGGGTAATTTAAAGAGAAGCTACAGGAACGGACCATTTTTGTATTAGAACCCATTGTATGCTATGGTAAAAAAGTGGAATGTGAATGTACATAGAGATCAAAAATTTTGCCGAAAGTGGTGGATCGTGTATGAAGCTGTTTCTTGATACGGCCAATGTAAACGAGATTAAAGAAGCGCATGAGCTGGGGGTTATTTCCGGGATTACGACGAATCCGTCTCTAATTGCCAAAGAGGGACGCGATTTCTTTGAGACCCTCAAGGAAATTGTAGGCATCGTAGGGGATCTGCCGATCAGTGCCGAAGTAGTCGCCACGGATGTGGAAGGAATGGTCCAGCAGGGCGAGAAACTTGCTAAAATCGGCAGCGGGATCGTGATTAAGGTGCCGATGACTGCGGACGGTCTTAAGGCAACGAAGCGTTTCAGCGACCAAGGCATTAAAACAAACGTGACCCTTGTTTTCAGTTCCACACAAGCGCTTCTGGCGGCACGCGCAGGAGCTACCTATGTATCTCCGTTCATCGGACGGCTCGACGATATTAACCAGGTGGGTATGCATCTGATTGAAGAAGTGAGCCAGATTATTTCGGTGCACGAGCTGCCGACACAAATCATCGCAGCCAGTGTGCGTCATTCTACGCACGTGATTGAGGCCGCTCTTCTAGGTTCCCATATCGCTACTGTGCCGTTCAAAGTGATTGAAGCCATGATGAAGCATCCGCTGACGGATGCCGGTGTGGAACGGTTTATGAAAGACTGGGAAAGCGCCAACCAGAAAACGTTCTAAAGATAACCCGGGGTCTACCTATGGTTTGTACGGAACCCCATCGAATTAGAAGAGCCTCTCTGCGGAGAGGCTTTTTATTCATATAAATGCGGTAAGGATGGATGAAATTGGTTATTTAGCCGCTGTTCATTAAAATGACCTGGGATTTATGCCCGGTTTTTGGCGTTCTCCTCTTTTGCTTCCCTGCAAAGAATGGTAAGATTGTTTTTAGTGTGGTTTGGCAAGCAGTCTGGATATGCTTCATGAAGGGGGAACGACTTTGAAACGAACGTTAGTCGGTTTGCTTCGCAGTTTCGAGACAACCGGTGAGAAAGCCAAAGATCCGGAATTAAAAACCCGTTACTACAAATTATCCAAAGACCAGGTGTGGGAAGAAACCGTCGGGATGATCAAAAAGACACCCGGCTACAAACTCCTCCACGAAGTGAAAAATGTCGGAGAGATTGTGGTGGAAAAACGTACGGCTCTCGGACGTACTCAGGATATTACGATTACTTTGTTTGCGGTTAATCCGACGACAACGGCTATTGATATTTATTCGGCTTCCCGCGGAAACATGGGGGATCTCGGTTCCAATTACCGGACCATTCTGGACATTTACAAGCAGCTGGACAAAAAGCTGGCGGCTCACAAAATCAGCCGCTAACGCTTGGACAGCTTGCGGGCAGCTTCTAAGGCATAAAAAAACAGCAGAGGATTCGATGAGCGCATCGATTCCTGTGCTGTTTTCTTTTTATACCGGGTTTTTATACCAGCTTCTTAACCGCTTCGATCGCGGCCTCGTAGTTCGGATGCTCCGTCATTTCACCGAGATACTCCACGTATTGGATCTTGTCATTGGCATCAATGACGAAGATGGAACGCATGTCGAGCTGGAGTTCTTGAATAAGAACGCCGTAAGCTTGCCCGAAGGACTTCGCTTTGTAATCGGACAGCAGGACGACTTGATCGATGCCTGCCGCACCGCACCAGCGGGCTTGCGCGAACGGAAGATCTACGCTGACAGTCAGAACGGCAACGTTATCGCCGAGCTTGGCGGCTTCTTCGTTAAAACGGCGGGTTTGAGCGTCGCATACGCCCGTATCGATGGAAGGTACCACGCTGATCAGCTTCACCTTGCCGGCATAATCCGAAAGGGAAACTTCGTTCAGGAGGTCTTTGTTCAATTTGAAATCAGGTGCTGCATCGCCGGCTTTCAGCTCGGGACCGACGAGTGTGATCGGGTTGCCCTTAAAAGTGGCCGCACCCTTGCGTTCTTGTGTCATATGTATTCCTCCTTATCTATTATCCTAATGAAACTGGAAATTCCAGCCTTCACTATTATACCCTCGCGTTAACGGGGTTGTCCAATACACACTTTAAACGAAAGGCAGCCGGAAGCGGTTCTCCGGAGTACCTAAATCGGCTATAATAGGTAGAAATAGCAGTACTTACTAATGGAGGAACCTGTGGAGTTACGACAACTGCAGTATTTCGTGAAAGTGGCCAAAAAACAGCATATGACACAGGCAGCCGAAGAGCTTCGCGTGGCCCAGTCTGCCGTAAGCAGGCAAATTCGCCATTTGGAGGAGGAGCTCGGTGTCCGATTGTTTGTCCAGAAAGGCCGCAATTTGCAGCTCACTCCGGCCGGGAGGCTGTTTCTGAGCCGTGCGGAAAATATTTTGACCGACTTGGAACGCGCAGTGGGCGAAGTCCGGGAATTCCTGGACCCCGAAGGCGGGGAGATCCGGTTCGGTTTTCCCCATAGTGTATCCGTTTCCATTCTTCCCGCCTTTATATCCCGCTTCAAGAAAGAGCATCCCAGCGTTAAATTCCGGTTAAAGCAAGGAACTTATACCAGTCTCATCCGTGACGTTACGGAAGGCGAAATCGATTTGGCGATCATATCACCGTGTCCGGAGACGCACGAGCTCGTCAAGGGAGAAGTGATGCTTACGGAGGAGCTGTTGGCGGTGCTTCCGCCTAACCATGCCCTGGCCGACTGCAAAAGCATCCGACTGGAGCAGCTTAAGGAGGAGCCGTTTGTCATGTTCGGCGAACAGTATTCGCTTCGTCCGATCGTCATGAACGCCTGTCTGAAGGCGGGTTTTGTGCCGAAGATCGAATTCGAAGGTGAGGAAACGGATACGATTCGCGGGCTTGTTGCTGCCGGTATGGGCGTCAGCCTTCTTCCCGAGCTGGCGCTGCGCTATACTACGCATATCGAGCCGTGTGTAGTGAAGGTCGATCCGAAAGTGACGCGTACCGTAGGAGTCATCCGCCGGAGGGACGAGAAGCTTCCGCTCGTGACGGAGCTTTTTAGCCGGTTTCTGATGGATTTTCAGCCCTCTGCGGACCCTGGCCGGACCACGGACGGATTAAATGGGCCTTAGCCGGATAACGCTGTCCGATATAGAAGCGGTCGTTTCCGAACATAAACAGAAAAAAGCTTTCGTCTATTGGAGACGAAAGCTTTTTGAGGTTGCAGCATCAACTGTATCGGAGCGAATACGGCCGCTTTAATCGTTCGAACGGCTGTTAAAAATCATCACGTACTTAACGAGTTCAAGCAGCGAGATAAGGGCAGCAGCCACATAAGTCAAGGCAGCCGCATTAAGCACTTTCGCTACGCCTTGCTCTTCTTCGTTGGTGATAAAACCGCCTGCAATCATAAGTTCACGGGCCCGGTTGCTGGCATTAAATTCGACCGGCAAAGTCACGAGCTGGAAAAGTACGGCGGCGGAGAAGAAGACGATACCCAGAAGAAGCAGAATATCAAACTGCTGGAAAATAAGGCCTGCGATTAGTAGAAGCGGAGCCACGCCCGAAGCGAAGTTTACGACCGGGAACATCTTGTGGCGCGTAACCAGCATCGGATAATGAATTTGGTGCTGAATCGCGTGTCCTACTTCGTGACAAGCGACCGAAACGGCCGAGATGGTGCTTTCGTAGTAGACAGGTTCGGAAAGACGTACCGTTCTGGAGATCGGATCGTAATGATCCGAAAGAGCTCCGGGAACCGGCTCGATCGGAACATCGTACAGCCCTTCCGCGTCGAGCATGCGGCGGGCCGCTTCGTATCCGGTCATCCCGGATTGAACGGGTACCTGAGACCAGCGGTTGAACGTACCGCGGACCCGGAACGAAGCCCACATGGATAAGCCGAATGCAATGAGGATGAGAAAATCCATAGGATGAAAAAACATAGCTGCAGACCTCCAAAGTCAAGATAGTCGTGGGGATCCGTTACGTAAAGGGACCTTTGCCGAGCAAATAGAGCAGTGCTTCGACGCATGCGGCGGTAGGCTGAGTGATCAGATTATAAATCTTTTTGAGCTGATTCGGTTTAAGCTGCTGAATCATAGGATCGAGTTCCTTGATTTCTTTCTGCAGTTGGCCGAGCAGCACCTGATAGGATGTCAACTTGTCGGTCACATGTTCGTCGTGGGCCGCTTTATCCAGCTTCAGCATCGTTGTACGGATTTCTTCCAACGTATATTTCTCTTTTTTCATCTCTTCAATACGTTTGAGCCGCAGCAAGGTTTCATCCGAATACAGCCGGTAATTGGTGTCCGATCTTTTCTCGGGATGAATCAGGCCCAGTTTGGTGTAATAATCGATCGTCCTGGGGCTGACTCCGGCCAACCGGGACAACTCTCCGATTCTATGAAGCTTCATATCCCCATGATTTTGTCCCTCCTTTAAAGTTGTTGTTCGCACATGTTTACCTCAGCCTAATGATACCCGATCCTAAACCGTACAGTCAAACGTAATGCTTTTGACATTTTGATGAACGCACATATAACTTACATATAGATAACATAATATGATAATTATTCTATGAAAAATAGAAAAAAATTGATTTTTCATTTGAAAAACATCCGAAAAGTGAACGAAACCTATTGTCTTTATGAAAAACGTTCGCGTATAATGACAATAATCGATTTTCTTGTAAAGAAACATAACATGAAGGAGCTGGTATCCATGATTAAAAAGACACTGATCGGGTTGGCGCTGCTCAGCATGGTTTTCCCGACTTTGGCGTTTGCGGAAGCGCCGACACCGGAACAACTGCAAGCCGCGATCAATTCGGTATGGGTGCTGGTCGCCGCTATGCTGGTCGTCTTTATGCAGGCCGGTTTCGCTTTACTGGAAGCAGGCTCGACCCGGATGAAAAATGCGGGCCACGTGGCGGGTAAAACCATTCTGACTTTCGGGATTTGCGCCATCGCATTCTGGGCGTTCGGTTTCGGGCTTGCTTTCGGAGACGGGGCCGGATTGTTCAACAACAATCTGTTCGGCCTGTCCGGCTTCTTCATGGACGGAGTCAACGCCGACGCCTTCGTTTCCTTGAGCGCTTCGGATGTCCCGATCACGATTAAGTTTTTGTTCCAACTGGCGTTTGCTGGCGTTTCGCTGGCCATCGCGTGGGGAGGCTTCGCCGAACGCGCCAAGCTCCCGGTTTACTTTATTTTCGGACTGCTTTTCACCGTAGTGATTTATCCGATCGTGGCTCACTGGGTATGGGGCGGCGGTTGGTTGTCCAAAATCGGCATGCAGGACTTTGCGGGTTCCACGGTTGTGCATCTGCAGGGAGCTACAGCGGCACTGGTGGCAACCATCCTCCTGAAGCCGCGTATCGGCAAATTCAATAAAGACGGCTCGCCGAATAAAATTCCGGGCCACAATCAAGTGCTTTCCGTGCTCGGCGTCATCATTATCTGGATCGGATGGTTCGGTTTTAATCCGGGCAGCACGCTGAGCGCGATGGGAGACGGGTTCTTCGGCTACATCGCCTTGACTACAAACCTGGCCGCGGCGGCAGGCGGCGTGGCCGCTATGGTGGTTTCCTGGATTTACTTCGGCAAATCCGATATTCCAAGCATGCTTAACGGCGTACTTGCCGCGCTCGTCGCGATCACGGCTTCCTGCGCCTTCGTTACGCCTCTGGCGTCGATCGCCATCGGGGCCATCGCTGGAGGGGTCACTTTCTTCACGACGATCTGGTTTGAAAAGAAAGGCATCGACGATCCGGTCTATGCATTCTCCGTGCACGGTATCGCCGGGATTTGGGGCACGTTGTCCACGGGTTTCTTCGCGACGCCGGAACTGGCCAAAACGGTCCATGTAGGCGGAGCGGGCTTGTTCTACGGCGGCGGTTTCCACCAGCTGTGGGTGCAGTTTATCGGAGTAGCGGGCGCACTTGTCTTCGTCCTTGTCATTTCCTTCATCGTCCTCGGACTCATTAAAGTTACGATGGGGTTGCGCGTTACGGAAGAAGAAGAAATCATGGGGCTGGATCTGGCGGAGCACGGCACTTACGGGTATCCGGAGCAGATGAATCACGCTATCGATGCGCACACTTCGGCTAAACCGTCCAATGAAGACGGTCGCTCGGTGCCGGTTTCGTGACCGCCCCCGGACCGACCTCATCTAAGGAGATGCCGTCATGGAACCGACATTAGGCTCGGCTTGGCAGATGCTTCGCGCACGGATTAACCGCGCCGCCGGATCGGATGAATTGGCTTTGATCCGCACCGATATGCAGGATTTGTTCCGGAAGGAACTCGGCGAGGAAACGGCGGCCTTCCTATACGAAGAGCTGAATTTTACACACGATACCATGATCCGGAAAATGATTTCCTTAGCGGAAAAGCGCCTGGCAGCGGAAGGAGCGGGGGAGCCCCCGCTCCCTTACGCATTCCTGCTTATGGGAAGCGGCGGCAGGGAGGAACAGACGCCGTGGAGCGACCAGGACAACGGACTGGTTTACGAAAATCCACCGGAAGGCATGGAAGCGGCGGCGGACGGATATTTCAGCAAGCTGGCCCGGCGAATTCGCCACGGTCTTGAGCTGGCAGGTTACCCTCCGTGCACGGGGAGGGTGCTGGCCGAGAACCGGATGTGGAGAAGAAGCGAAGCGGGCTGGAAAGATCAGATTAACGGCTGGTTTGCGGAGCCCGTCTGGGAGAATGCGCGCTATTTGCTTATCGCGGCCGATTTGAGGTGTATATACGGCAGTGAAGCTCTGGCAGACCGCCTCAAGCAGGCCTTCCATGAGAGCATTGCCCGCAACCGGGGGCTGCTTCTGCCGCTTCTGGCCAATACTCTGCACCATAAAGTGCCTCTGGGACTGCTGGGGCGTCTGGTGACGGAACGGTACGGACCTTATGCGGGCGGTGTGGATATCAAGTACGGACTGTATATCCCGCTCGTTAATGCGGTCCGTCTTCTGGCCCTGGAGAACGGCATTTCCGATTCCTCCACTCTTAATAGAATCAAGGCGCTTACCGACCGGGGAGCTGTTACGGACGAGTTTGGCAAAGCTTGCCGCGAAGTTTTTCTGAGTTCATTGAAGATGAGGCTGAGAACGCCTTTTTACAGGGAAAACGGACATTTCGCGACTGCGGGTATATTGCCCGCCGAGAAGCTGACCCGCGAGTGCCGGGCGGAACTGAAAAACGGCCTCAAATTCGGAAGACGGCTTCAACAGAAAGTCGTCCGGCAGGTGCGGGATTCCGTCAAGAAAGGCCGGGACGCTTCCGGAGCCAAACTGCGCGAGCATACCGGACAATAGACCGGAAAGGAGTAAAACGATGAAAGAGAGCGGCCCCGGCGGCGGTATGTGGCGGCTTTACAAGATGGGCGGCTTGACCCCGGCGATTACATCCATGTTTAACCCGCGCAATGCCCAGCAGATGGCGTTCATCCGCCAGCTTCTGAAGGATCAGCGCAGACATTCGCTGCTGGACACTCAACTGCACAATCTCAAAGTGGTTGTTTTTGATCTGGAAACAACGGGCTTCTCATCGTCGGCGGACGAGATTATTTCGATCGGCGCCGTGTCGATGGCCGGGGATCAGCTCGAAGACAAAACGTTTTACACCCTTGTGAATCCTAACCGGACGATTCCCCGCCATATCGAGGAGCTGACCGGGATCCGGACGGAAGAGGCGGCCGAAGCGCCGGATTTGATTACGGCCCTCCGTGAATTTTTCGAGTTTGTGGGGGCAAGGGTTTTGCTGGCGCACGGCTCGGCCCATGACAAAGCGTTCTTGAATGCGGCGCTTTGGAAAACTTCCAAAGTCAGCCTCTCCCACCGGGTGATGGATTCGATGATGGTAGCCAAATGGCTGATGCCCCGGCGCAAAGACTATACCCTCGATTCTCTGCTTGAGATGTACGAGATCCCTGTGCTGAGAAGACACCACGCACTGGACGATTCTCTGATGACCGCCGGGTTGTGGAAGAAGCTGCTGGAAGAAATCGGAGAAATGGGTGTGGATACGCTTGGAGATCTCTATGCGCTTCTCAGTAAAGCTTAGATCCCGTATAAAGCAAGCGCAAAGGAAAGCTCAAAAATGAAAAAGCAAGCAGGAATGCGGAAAGCCGCGAATCTGCTTGCTTTTTTAGTGTGCGGGCGAGACGGCTGCGGCCAATCCGAAGTCCGAAAGCACATAACAGCCTTGAGTGCGGCCCATGCCATTATCGGTGAATACAGAAAATAGATCGTCATAAAGAAGAAGCGTAAGCTCAGTTTTATCGGATTAGGCAAAGTTCATCCTTCCGCCGGCTTCATCGCGCTTCTATATAAAGCGGGATTTTGCGGAGCACCGGAAGATTTTTCGCCTCACCGGGCCGGTCCAACCGAGGGAACACTTCAATCTGTTTCCTACGATCGGTTCGTGCAACCTTTACGGAGGGAACAGCCGATTCGGACCGTTCGAACGCAGCGAAGCACTTCCGGTCGCCTTCCCAGGTGTAGACGGCGGTTTCGGGAACGGAACGCTTCAGGGAGACGATCCAGAAGGAGGGGAGCTCCGGCCACAACCGCAAGGCCGACATGTCATCGCAAGACGGCAAAGCAGGCGTATGCGGGTGGGAGTGGAACAGTCCCAGCAGCACGGGAAGTTCTAAAGACCCTGCCGGCCGTTGGCTTACGGCTTTTCCACCGCCTAAGTGACGCATAATATCGGAGGGAGACATACGGAAAGACCGAGAGGGGGAAGCCGAAACATTCGCGACCCATACGAACGAGGAGACATATGCGGTCTCCTTCCGAATCTTTCCGTAAACGAACCCGCACGCTTCTTCGTCAGGAAAGCCGCTGAACCCTTCCAGCCATTCCGTGTACAAGGATAGGCTCACGTTGATTTCAGTTAACCGTTTCGCGTTTATCATGCGCTAAGTATAGCGGAATCCCATACCCGACTCAACGGATCAACTGATTTTTCCCTGCGGTTTAACAAGAAAAAACACAAGAACGAGCGTCAAACCCGCTAAAGAGGATACGGTTATAAAAATGAGCCGGTCGGATTTATCCATCAGCCAGCCGAAGATGGGCGGACCGAAGGCCACGCCGATGAACCGGAGGCTGTTATAGATGGACGTGATCATACCGCGTTCGCTTTTTTCCACGGAGCCGGTGATCATCGTGTTAAGACAAGGGAGAAGCAGCCCGGTGCCGATAGCGCTTAAGGTAAGCAGCCCGATAAACAAATACAGGTTCTGTAAAGCGAAAATCGTGGATGCCAGGGAAAGCGTCATGATGAACAGGCCGATGTTGATCAGCCAGCGCATCAGGGTGCCGTTTTTCTTGATCAGGGCTCCGGTTGTGTAGGAGGTAATGACCATGCCCAGAAGCGGGATTGCCAGGACTAGGCCTTTCTTGACACCGTCTATATGGTATGGAGCTTCCTCCAGTGTATTGGAAAGATAAAACAGGACGCCGAACAGGATAAAAAGCGCAAGAGAACCCGCAAAAAAGGAAGTGATCAGCCAGCGTCCCTTGTCTTTCAGAATGGTCCCGATTTTGTGAAGGTAAGGCTTCAGTTCCAGCGGTTCCTTCTTGGTTTTGGGTTCGTGAATAAGAAACATCATGGCAAGCAGAGCCAGAAGGCAAAAGATCGGAAAGGCGAAAAAAGGCATATACCAGACGATAAGGGCGAGCAGGGAACCGATGATGGGACTGAGCACCTTGCCGAACCCGTTGGATGCTTCCGTCAGGCCCAGGGCCTTGCTCTCCGTGCCCCCTTTATACAAATCCCCGACGAGCGCCATCGCGATAGGGGCCGTGCCGGCTGCGCCAATACCCTGAATGGCTCTGGCTATAATAAGGATTGTATACGATTTCCAGATCGCTCCGAACGCCGCCAGAACCCCGGCCGCCCCGTATATAATGAGAGACGGAATGATCACTGATTTCCTCGTAAACCGGTCGGATAAGTATCCGGAGATTGGGATGATCAGTCCTGCGGTTATCGAAAACAGAGTGATGACCAGACTGCTCTGGAACTGGGTGATGCCCAGCTCGGTCTCCAGTTGGGGGAGAATAGGGACCAGCATCGAGTTGCCGAGTACAAGCACAAGCGGTACTGTCGCAATGGCCATAAATTCAAGAAGCCGGCCTTTGCCGCCGCCGCCTTTTTTACCGCCTTCAGCCGTCTGTTCGGCGGTAAACCGGTAGTCGTCGTTCTGATCACTCTCGAAAATGATGTCAAGCCCTCGGGATTTCGATTTTTCCATGTGGTTGACCTCTCTTCTGACTTGGTACGGATAGGGTTTCCCCGGGTCGGGAGATCATACTTTTTAAGCCGTTCATAATGTTGGAATCGGATAAAGATGGGGATACTGAGGGTGATGTACCTGATGAACCTCCCATGTGATAGAATAAAGCGAATGACGTAGAAAAGAGGGCTGAAATTGAAACGGAATGCAGCGATTCTGGCCATCGTGCTTCTTCTGGCCGCGGCAATATTTGTCCAAATCGGCAAAAAAGACGAAAAAGAAACGGCAGCCCCTACTCAAACGGGACCCCGGCCGGGGATGTTTGTGCCTTCTTTCAGCCTGCCGGACTTGAACGGTAAGCCCTACCAGGTCGGAGGCGCGCGCGATAAGCCGCTTATTTTGAATTTCTGGGCGTCCTGGTGCGGTCCGTGCAAGATGGAAGTGCCGGATTTGATTGATCTTCAGACCAAATACGGGGACAAAGTGGACCTGGTGGCGATAAATGTAACGAGTCAGGATGACGAGGAAAAGGCGAGGGGCTTCGCCAAGGAGTATGGCATCAATTTTCCGGTGCTGCTGGATGAACCCGGTAAAGTTTCGGAATCGTTCAAGTTTCTGGCGATCCCGACGAGCTTCCTTGTGGATAAGAACGGAGTCGTTCAGGAAGTGGTAAACCTTCTTCCCAAGGCGGAATGGGAAAAGAAAATCAAGGCTTTGATCAAAGGCCGCTAGACAGTCTGCGTCTTTCCTATCTGACGATTGTTCCGAAGGTATGAAAAAAGCCCCGTTTCGGGTCCGTGTGTAAAGCTTAGGCAGCCCACACGGCAGAAACGGGGCTTATCTTTTTGTAAGGGAGGGTGAGAATCCTTTAATGGTTCACAAGACCGACCGGTCTCGGATCAAGCGATTCTCTCTCGATGCAGGGTTTGCCGATTAGGGCATACCGGAAGCTGTCGACGAGCGCGTGCCAGCTGGCTTCGATAATATTGGGGGAAACGCCGACGGTATTCCATTCGTTCTCGAAGTTGCGGGATTCGATCAGAACCCGGACTTTGGAAGCGGTCGCTCCTTTGTCGTCAAGCACGCGTACCTTATAGTCGGACAGGTGCATTTTATGAATGTCCGGGTAGAAAGGCAGCAGGGCTTTACGCAGCGCGTTATCGAGCGCGTTGACAGGTCCGTCGCCTTCCGCTGCGGTATACATGGATTCGCCGTGCACGTTCACTTTGACGAACGCTTCGGAGCTGACCGGACGATCCGCCGATTTTTCCACGAAAATTTTGAACGATTCCAGCACGAACGGTTCCTGAAGCTCGCCGGAAGCTTCCCGCATCATCAGTTCAAGCGAAGCATCCGCACCTTCGAACTGGTATCCTTCGTGTTCGAGGTCTTTGATGCGCGAAATGATTTCTTTCGCTTTGCCGTCCTGCTGCTCCAGGTTGAGGCCGAGCTCGGCCGCCTTCGAAACGAGGTTGCTCTGTCCAGCCAGCTCCGAAACGAGCACGCGCTGTTTGTTGCCGACCTTCTCGGGAACGATATGCTCGTACGTACTCGCGTGCTTGAGGATAGCGGACACGTGGATTCCGCCTTTGTGGGCGAAAGCCGCGCTGCCGACATACGGCTGATTCATCGGCATGTGCATGTTAGCGATCTCGCTGACGTAACGGGCGACGGGCCCAAGCGATTCCAGCTGCTCATCCGAGATGCAGGCGAAGCCCAGCTTCAGCTGCAGATTCGGAATGACGGAGCACAGATTCGCGTTGCCGCAGCGCTCGCCGTATCCGTTCATCGTGCCCTGGACCTGGCGGGCACCGGCCCTTACGGCTGCCAGGGAGTTGGCGACGCCCAGTTCGCAGTCGTTGTGGGCATGGATGCCCACGGGAGTCGTGATCTGTTTCTTAACCTCCGAAACGATCTCGAAAATTTCTTCCGGCATCGATCCGCCGTTCGTATCGCACAGCACGATCCAGTCGGCACCCGCTTCCTGCGCTTGGCGGATCGTCTGGAGGGCATAGTCGGGATTGTTTTTGTAGCCGTCAAAAAAATGCTCGCCGTCGTAAATGACTTCAAGACCGCAGCTTTTCAGATACCGTACGGAATCGAAAATCATCGCGAGGTTTTCTTCCAGCGTCGTCTGAATGGCGGTGTGAACGTGAAAATCCCACGATTTCCCGAAAATCGTCGCGACTTTGACGCCAGATGCCACCAGCGTCGTCAGATTCGGATCTTCTTCGGCTTTGGTGTTCTTGCGGCGGGTGCTGCCGAATGCCGTTACTTTCGCATGCTTAAGATTCAGTTCCTGAACACGGTTAAAAAATTCAATGTCTTTGCCGTTGCTTCCGGGCCAGCCGCCTTCTATATAATGAACGCCCAGCTCGTCGAGCTTCTGGGCAATTTTCAGTTTGTCCTCCACGGACAGGCTGATTCCTTCGCCCTGGGTTCCGTCACGAAGCGTAGTGTCAAAGATTTTAATTGAATCGGACATTTCGGTGCTCCCCCTCTAAACGTGTGGCTGTTCATTTTTCGAATGTTTTCTCGAATGTATAATGCACGATTATACCATAATTTCAACCATAAAGAATGAATTTTCGCAAATTTTGGACGATAGACGTTCTTGATTCCGCAGGCCGACAGGAATAGACTAAGAATCAGAAGGAATAAAGAGGATAAAGCGCCGCACCGCCGCTTTCGATACGCAATCAGGGACTTCGCGCCCAGTAGGAAGGAGGAAACCGGGATGTTGGCACAGGAAGGGTACCCGAAGAACGGAAGAGTCATTTTACATATTGATATGAACGCGTTTTACTGTTCCGTACACGAAGTTGTGGAGCCCGAGCTGTACCGGGGCAAGCCGATCGCGGTGTCCGGCAGCGTCGAGCAGCGCAAAGGCATCATCGTGACCTCCTCCTATCCCGCCAGGGCTCGCGGAGTCAAAACGGGCATGCTTGTCCGGCAGGCGTTGAGGCTTTGTCCGGAGCTGGTGCTCATCAAGCCGAATTTCGATTTGTATCGGCAGTTTTCCCGCGGCTTCCGCCGTATAGTTTATGATTATTCACCGATGGTCGAGACCATGTCCATTGATGAATGTTTTGTGGACATAACGGGTTCCAAGCAGTTCGGAACCCCGCTTCAGATCGCGGAAGAGATTCAGACCCGAATACACGAGGAGCTCGGTCTGCCCTGTTCGGTCGGCGTGGCGCCGAACAAGCTTCTGGCCAAGATGGCTTCCGACATGAAGAAGCCCAACGGATTGTTCGTGCTTCGTCTGAGGGATGTGCCCAAGGTCCTCTGGGACAGGCCCTGCGGAGAACTGTACGGCATCGGCAGAAAGACGGCCGAGAAGCTGCAGAAGCTGCAGATTCACACGATCGGCCAACTGGCGGCCGCCGACGAAGGGCTTCTCCGCAAATCGTTCGGCATAAGCGGACCCGCTCTCAAGCAGGCCGCCAACGGTATTTCGCGTTCGGAAGTCAACCCGGAGCGCGAGCCGAATAAGTCGGTCGGCCACACGACGACACTTCCTTACAATTATACGGACCGCAAGGAAGTGTTCCGTGTCTTCCTGAATCTGGCCGATCAGGTCGGGCGCCGGCTCAGACATCAAAAGCTGATGGCTTCGACCGTGCAGATCACGATCCGCGACCCCGATATGAAGACGATCACACGCAATGTGACGCTGCCCGTGCCGACCGACCATCACGAAGATCTGTACAAGGCGGCGTGTGAGCTGTTCGACCGGCACTGGGTGCCGGAAAAACCTATCCGCCTCCTCGGCATCACGGGCCAGAATCTGACGCCGAAGGAGGAGGCTGCGATTCAGCTCGATCTGTTCAGTTACGAGCAGCAGCCGAAGAAGGACAAGCTGAGCGAAATTATGGACGCGCTCCGGGATAAATTCGGAGAAGATGCCGTGCTTACCGCGGGGATGATCGGGGACAATCCGTCGGCGCTTATCCGCAACCGCAAGCGGAGGGGAACTTCCCTGCAGAAAGACCCGGATGGAGATTCTTTTCCGTTGTAAAAGAGGGGGAGCCGAATAACATCCGCCCAAGAAAGAAATCTTAAAGGGGAAGAGCCGGACACCGCGCGGCGTCTGGCTTTCCACTTGTACTTTCCGTTGAACTTTCGAATACTTTATATTATAGTGGACAATGGAGGACTATTAGAGGAGGAATTCATATATGGCTAAGTATACATGGGTGGAAAAAGACACCTGCATTGCGTGCGGCGCTTGCGGCGCAACTGCTCCAGATATTTACGACTACGATGACGAGGGTATTGCGGAAGTGATTTACGAAGGCGACGGTAACCACGGCGTGACCGTAATTCCGGAAGATCTTTACGACGATCTGCAGGATGCGCAAGACGGCTGCCCGACCGACTCGATCAAAGTGGCCGATACTCCTTTCAATATGTAAGATCTCTTTCTTTATACAAAAAAAGCCTTGTTTCCCGATAGGAAACAGGGCTTTTTTGTCTGTTATTGTCGGAATTACTCGGATAAAAGAGAAAAAGACATACGCTTTGAAGGAAATTCAAAAGTGAGACTTCTCCTGCCGATAAAAGGAAAAGAAACACCGGTAATCCTTGAAGCAGGCGGTGAAAAAAGTGAGCACAGAAAAACCGGACGAGAAACTGGCCCGATTTTTGCGGCACAATCCCATTGAAGACCGGGTTTACCTGAAAGAATATGTCCGGGATCATCCGGACCAGAGGATGGCGTGGTACTTGCTCGGCAGGGAGTATGCGGCCCGGGGAGACCGGGGGAAAGCCGCTTACTGCTATGCGCAGTCCGGCGAAATCTATGAAGCGTTCGAGAAGCGGAAAATAACCGTCGACTGGTCGGCGCTCGATTCCTCCGTTCCTTGGCCGCAGGAGCTGAAGACGGCGGCCAAGCGGTCCCGCCGCAGAAAAGCCGCGCTTACGGCCGCCCTGCTGGCGCTGATCGCGCTGCTGCCTTCCCCGGCGGGTCCGGACGCGGGAGACGGGCGCCCCGGCGGAAGCGCCGCCGCATCGGCGGACCTCCCGGCAGCGGACGGGGGGCTCCGCGTCTACCTGGCGGCGGACGCTTCCTCCGCCGCGGAGAAGCAGACGTCCGCGAGCGGAGCGCTCGAACGGATGCTGCTGCGCGACAGGCGGGCAGGCGGCGAAGCCGTCCTCCTGTCCGCGCAGGGCGCGGCCGGTCCGGGCGGCGGCTGGATCGCCTGGCACCGGCCGCTGAAGCCGCTCCTGTCGGTACGGAGCGGCGCACCGGGCGAAGCGGCGGCGATCGCCTATTTCGACGCCGCCGCCTGCAACTGCCTCCCGGACGACCCCGGCCGCTTCGCGGAGCCGGCGGGAGCCTGGCGGCAGCGCCAGGAGCAGCTCCTCGTGCTCCGCTCGGCGATGGAGGCTTACCGCGCGGCGAGCGGGAAGCTGCCGGAGCGTCCGGAGGAGCTGCTGCGGCCGTATCCCGACAACGTGATGTCGGGATTGACGCCGTACATGCGGGAAGCGTTCCCGCTTGTACGGGAGGCGGCTGCCGCGGGCGCGGGCGGAGGGGCCGCAGCCGGGGCAGGCAGTACGGAAGAGGCCCCCGGCACGAAGCCGCCCGCCTCTTCCGCCGCCGCGGAGGCGGCGCTCCGCGAGCCGCTGGCCATCCTCGTGGACACGAAGCTGCACCGGCTGGCGCTGGTGAGCGGCCGGACCGTCGTGCGGAGCTACGAGGTCGGTCTCGGGGGCGTGCGGACGCCGCTCGGCGAATTCGCCGTCTCCGAGAAAGTCCGCAATCCCAAGGGGCGGACGAAAGGCGAATTCGGCACGCGGGGGATGACGCTGTCCGATACGGACTATGCGATCCACGGGACCAGACACCCGTCCTCGATCGGCAAGGACGAATCGCTGGGCTGCATCCGGATGAGGCAGGAAGACGTGGAGGAGCTGTTCGATATGGCGCCGAAAGGAACGAAGGTCACCATCGGCAGCGGGCTTCTTCCTGCGGGGCTCGTCGGTGACGGACCTGGCGATGACGGCGCCGGGGCTTCCAAAGGAAGCGGTGCACCCGGGGCCGGATTCGGCCCGAAGGGAGCTTTTAAGCTTCCTTCGGAGGTTCAGGAGACAAATCCCGGTAAAGTATACCGCTGGCTGGATTAAATCCCCGCCCGTTAAGAACGTAATGCGAGAGCGTCTTCCCTGCTAAGTGCGGGGAGGGCGCTTTTTTAATGGCGGTCAGGGACCCGTCCGTCCGACGCGTTACGAGACGGGGGTCTGCCGTTTAAATCCGTTTTTTTAAAACCGATTAAAACGATCCGGTTTATCAAAATAGGTTCTGTCGCAAGAACGTCTCAAAAAAAGCAAACATTTGTACGGAATTCGCCATAAAACGAACGATTTATGTGTTATAATATATTTCGTTCGTGTTTAATGCCGATTAACGGGAGTTATACGTCCCGATAAAGGGACTCTGTACGGGTAAAAATCTTTGCATTCTCGCGCGGAACGCGATAAACTGACAGATGAGAGTACTGAGGAACGGAGTGTCAACTGCATGGTATACAAAAAGATCGCTAAGCCGGTCCTGTTTCGCATGGACGCGGAGAAGGCGCACCATTTGACGATTAACGGACTTAAAACGGCTGCCAAAATCCCGGGAATGTCATCCGTTATCGGAGCTGTCTGGGGATCCGGTCGTGCCCACGAACTGCATAGCACGCTCTGGGGAATCGCGTTTCCGAATCCGGTGGGACTTGCTGCCGGACTGGATAAGAACGCCCAGGCGGTTGAAGGATTCTCCCGGATGGGGTTCGGTTTTATGGAAGTGGGGACCGTTACCCCCAAACCGCAGAGCGGCAACGACAAACCGCGGCTTTTCAGACTTCCGGAGGATGAAGCCCTGATCAACCGGATGGGCTTCAACAATATCGGCGCGGAGGCGATGGCGCAAAATTTAAGCCGCCTCGACAGCCGTCCTATCCCGGTGGCTGTCAACATCGGCAAGAACAAAACGACGCCAAACGAGCAGGCGGAAGAAGATTACCGCTCCTGCATCCGTACCTTGTACGGGCATGGCGACTTTTTCGTGGTCAATATCTCTTCACCGAATACACCCGATCTGCGTAATTTGCAGCATGGCAATGATTTGCAGAGATTGCTTCATGCCGTCGTGGGCGAGATGAAGTTTCAGCACGAGCGGACCGGCGGCGCGGCCAAGCCGGTTCTCGTCAAAATTGCGCCCGACCTGACCGATACCGAGCTGGAAAGTACGATTGCCGTCATCGGCGGAAGCGGGGTTTCCGGGATTATCGTTTCGAATACGACGCTTGGACGCGACGGATTGAGTCATCCCAACCGGGATCAGGCAGGGGGCCTGAGCGGACGTCCGCTGACATCCCGTTCGACCGAGCTTATTTCGCGCGTGTACCGAATGACGGAAGGACGCATCCCGATTATCGGGTCCGGCGGAATTTTCACCGCGCAGGATGCCTATGACAAAATCCGGGCGGGAGCGAGCCTCGTCGAGGTGTATACGGCGCTTATATACGAAGGCCCGGGCCTTTTGAAGAAATTGAATGAAGGTTTGTCGACCCTGCTTAAAAAAGACGGCTATACCCATATTTCCGAGGCGATCGGGGCAGATCAACGTCGACTTTGACCGGAAGTGGAGGCAGTTCTTATGGATGGAAGAGATTGGAAAAAATTTCTGTTTCCTTATGAACAGACCGTAGAGGAACTCAAAATTAAATTCAAAACGCTCCGGGCGGAATTGAAAAACCGCGAGGAATATTCTCCGATCGAATTCGTGACCGGACGTGTCAAAAAAATCTCCAGCATATTGGATAAAGCCAAGAAGTTGAACGTAGCGATGGACGATCTCGAAACCGGCATCGAAGATATTGCGGGCATCCGCATCATGTCCCAGTTCGTTGAAGATATCGAAACCTTGCGCGAGCTGATCCACCAGCGTAAGGATATGAAAGTGCTCTACGAGAAAGATTATATCGCCAACAAGAAGGATAGCGGCTACCGCAGCTTTCATATGATTATCGAATACCCGGTGCAAACATCTCTGGGGATGAAAAAGGTGCTCGGCGAGATTCAGCTGCGTACGCTGGCGATGAATTTCTGGGCGACTATCGAGCATTCCCTGAATTATAAATACAAGGAAAGCATGCTGCCGGAGGAAGTCCGTACGAGACTGAGCCGGGCGGCCGAAGCCGCTTACCTGCTGGATCAGGAAATGTCCAATATCCGCGGGGAAATCGTCGAAGCGCAGAAGCTGTTCGAAGATAATTCGAATCTCGTTACCGTCATTCTGAACTGCATCCAGGTGCTGTACTTCTATCATCGTGTTCGGGAAGCCGTCCAGTTCCAGATGCGCTTCAACGAAATTTTCGAAAAGCAGGATACGCGGGCCATGCGCGAGCTTCAGGAGGAAATCCAGGAAGCCATTAAGCGGGCGAAAAAAGGGGAGCGCTGATTTGCGTCCTTACGATCCTCTATACCTCGCTTTTTTATACGAGTTTAATGTGAACCGGGATTACTACGAATGCCATGAAGTGATGGAGACCCTCTGGCTGGAAGAAGGCCGGAAGCCGTTTTACCAAGGGCTGCTGCAGATCGCCGTCGGGCTGTATCATCATCAGAACGCTAACGTATCGGGAGCCGTTAAATTGATGGAATCGGGGATGGCGAAGCTGCAAGGGTACCCGGACAGGCTGCTCGGAATAGACGTCGCTCTGCTGCTGCGGGATGCGGAGGCCTATCTGATTAAGCTCCGGAATATCCGGGAGAGGCCCTTCGAACCTTATCCGCTGGAGATTTGCATCGTGGATGAAGAGCTGGCGGGACGGGTCCGGGAGCTTCAAAGCGGGCGGGAAATTGACGGGGAGAAATCGTGATGATCACAGGTTTGCAAACCGGATAGAATTTATAAGGCGGACCGAATCCTAAACGGAGCGGCAGGGAAGAACCGGCAGGCATAAGGCCCGGCCGGTTTTTTTGCAAGCAGGGACCGGGACAAGAGCGGGCAGGATAGCGGTGTTTGCTTTTGTCGTACGGTACATAAGAAGAGGAAGTGACAAGGAATGGCGGGGTATCGAAACAGGCCTTTAACACCGGACGATTTGGACGTTATTTGCGGGCTGCCGCAGCATGCGGGAGAGCTCTTTTACATGTATCCGAAAGGGGTATATCCGCTAACGCCGGAGCAGATCCGCGAAACGCTGAAAATCCGGCTGTGCCCGACCGTTATAACGGCCGAAGGCGGGGACATTGCGGCTTATGCCAATTTGTACGATTGCGTCCGGGAGACGGAATGCTGGCTCGGAAACGTGATTGTGGCGCCCGGGTACCGGGGACAAGGGGCGTCCTCTTACCTGATCCGCACGATGATGGACAAGGCGAAGCGGGAGCTCGGTGTCCCGTTCCTTAACCTTGTCTGCCACAACACGAACACGACTGCGCTGCTTCTGTATGCGAAGCTGGGTTTCCGACCGTTTGAGGTGTCGGAGAAGACGGGACCGGACGGGAAGCGTCTGGCCGGCATTCATATGCGTGCCTCTCTTTAGGCCTGCGATTCGGGGCGAGAAGCGGGTGCCAGCAGCCCGTGCCGGAAGCAGACAGCCCGTGCCGGAAGCAGACAGCCCGTGCCCGAAGCAGACAGCCCGTGCCCGAAGCAGACAGCCCGGAATAAGGCAGACGACGAAAAGGCCGTGCATTCACGGCCTTTTCGTTTTGCCTGCGGCTTTTTGCCGCTGACAATTCTCTTCACGCATCCGGCCTTCTTTCCGGCTGCCGGGAAATTTTTCGGGGAGAAGCGGGCAGACATACGCCGACCACTCCGGCAATCATAAGAGCGGCTCCGATCAAGTGGAAATACGCCAGTTTCTCATGCAAAATGATGACGCCGGCCGCCATGGTAACGATCGTGGACAATTGGCTGAAAATGCTGATTTTGAAGGCCTCCATTTTGGAAAGGGCGTAATTGGACAGAAATGAACTCGCAAGGGAGGACAGCACGCCCAGAAAAAGGACCGAGACGGTGAACGAAAGGTCGCCGAAAGGTTCGAAATAGAGAGGAAGCGTGCCTTGGACGGTACGGCGGATGACCGCAAACCCGTTAAACGCGACGAAGCCGAAAAGCAGCGAAACAAACGTCAAGTCGAGCGGCGTATAATTCCGGCTTAATTTTCTTGCGAGCACGCTGTATCCGGCGGAGGAAAGAGCGGAGAGCAGGATCAGGAACAGCCCGGCTCCGTTCATCGTACCAAAGTCCAGTCCCTTCATGGCGAAAATATAAACACCGCCTGCCACAGAGAGGGCGATGAACAGATTTTGCCGCAGGCCGGTCCGTTCCTTCAGCACAACCGAAGCGAGCATCATAGTGAAAACGGGGGCTGCGGCTTGAATGATTCCCGCCTCGGAAGCCGACGCCTGTACCAGGCCGAAGGTCTGGAAAGCAAAAAACAGAACGGGATACAGCACGGCCATCGGCAGGATGGCTAAATAATCCCGCTTCCGGATGTTCAGCCGGGTTCTGCTGAGGGCGAGGAAGACGAGCAGCGCGGCCAGGGAAATCGTAAACCTGTGCGCGAGGAGATCGAACGGCCCTGTGGAAACGAGGGCGGTTTTCACGAATATGAACGAGAAGCCGATGATCAAGGCGTAAAGTACGGCGGATAGGTAAGCTTTGGTAAGCGGTGCTGCTTTCATGGCGATCTATTCCTTTTAGCCTGCATGCAAAGCGGTTTATTAAGGTCCCTGTCTAGATTTTAAGGGGACGGGCGCCTGTGCTACAATAGAAGAAAACGTTAACTGTACCGGTACAGATTGGCCGGAGAAGGTGAACCATGCACAAATATGAAGAACTTTTAACCGATCTGGAACAGCAGATAGCGGACCGCCGCTACAAGGAAGGGAGCAAGCTTCCCTCCATCCGGAAGCTGTCGGAAAGCTATGGGGTTAACAAAAGCACCGTTATCCGTGCGCTGGAGGAACTGGAGAGCAGGCATCTGGTCTATTCCATCGCCAAGAGCGGGTATTATGTCGTCAAATCGTCGCCGGATTCCATTACGGACCTGCCGGATGTCATCGACTTTGCCGTCTCCGCTCCGGACCCGGCCTTTTTTCCTTATCTGGATTTCCAGCACTGCATAAACAAAGCGATCGATACGTACAAAAACGATTTGTTTGTGTACGGGACACCTCAAGGACTGCCTGCGCTGCTCGTGATGATGCAGAAGCTGCTTGCGGATTATCAGGTGTTTACGCGCGTCAGCAGCCTGTTTGTCGTTTCCGGCGTGCAGCAGGCGCTGGCGATTTTGGCCGCGCTTCCTTTTCCGAACGGGAAAACGAAAGTGCTGATCGAGCAGCCGGGCTACCATCTGTTCATCGAACAGCTCGTAACTCACGGCGTCCCGGTTATGGGAATCCGGCGTTCGCGGGAAGGGATCGATCCGGACGAGCTGGAGCGGCTTTTCCGGACGGAGCCGATCAAGTTCTTTTATACGATTCCGAGGTTTCACGCTCCGCTCGGCAGCTCTTACCGTACGGAAGTAAAGAAGAAAATCGCGGCCCTTGCCAACAAGTACGATGTCTACGTGGTGGAAGACGATTATCTGGCCGACTTGGAGCCGGACGGGAAAGCCGATCCGATCCATGCTTACGATGAGGGCGCGCGTGTGATTTATTTGAAAAGCTTCTCCAAAATCATGTTCCCCGGCCTCCGCATCGGCATAGCGGTTATCCCCGGCAGTCTCGTGGACCTTTTCAGCCGATACAAGCGGATTGCCGACATCGACAGCTCGATGATTTCCCAGGGTGCGCTGGAGATTTACCTGAAAAGCGGCATGTTCGAACGGCACAAGCATAAAATCAAAGCCGCCTACGCGGCCAGGTCGCGGCTTCTCCGGCAAATGCTTGCGGAGCATGAGCCGCTTGCATGCGGTGCGGTACGCGGGACCATGGAAGGGGAGGAGCACTCTCCCGTGCATACCCACCTTCTGCTGAGCCCGTCCGTTCCCCAGCAGGAGCTGGCGGGGAGGCTGCGCAAAAAATCGGTGGTGATCGAGCCGATCGGCAAGCACTATCTGCCGGGCTTTCCCCGGGACAACTACTTGAAGCTGAATGTCTCCCAAGTCGGGGAGGAAGAAATCCGGAGGGGAGTCCGGCTGCTCATGGAGGAGCTGGGACGATACGGAGACCGCTAAAGCTCCTCACAACGGCGGCCGGCGGGCAAAAAACGGAGACTGCTCCATGCGGTCTGCCGTTTTTTTTATGGTCAAATGAGCATTGACAGCATTGTATATAGTGTATATAGTATACATATACAATATGAACAGATATAACGCGAAGCGGGTGAATTATGAACATTATTCTTTCGCAGAGTTCAGGCGAGCCGATTTACGAGCAGATCAGACAGCAGATTCAGCGTCAAATTCTGCAGGGGGAGCTGCTTCCGGGAGAAAATCTGCCGTCGATCCGGCAGTTGGCTAAAGATCTGCAAATTAGTGTGATTACGACCAAGCGGGCCTACGAGGAGCTGGAGAAGGAAGGGTTGATCGACTCGGTCGTCGGCAAAGGCTCCTTCGTTTCCGGTCTGAATCGGGAATATATCCGGGAGCAGCAGTTAAAGCAGTTCGAAGCGAAATTGTCGGAAGCCGTCCGGGAAGCCAGGCAGCTGGGAATAACGGTGGAAGAAACGGTCGAAACGGTCAAGGCGCTGTATCAAGAGGAGGATGACATTCGATGAATGCGGTGGAATTTCAGCATATTTCCAAAACATATCCCAATTTCAACATTCAAGACTTGTCCTTTGCGGTACCCAAAGGATACATTACGGGACTGATCGGACCTAACGGCGCGGGCAAAAGCACCCTGATCAAAATTTTGCTTCATCTCGCGATTCCGGAGCAGGGACGTGTCTTCATAGAAGGAATGGAGATGCCGCAGCGGGAGAAGGAGATCAAGGAAATGATCGGTTTCGTATCGGACGAAAGCCACTTCTACGAGCATTTGACCGTCCGCCAGACCGGCAGGCTGCTCGCTTCTTTTTACCGGAAATGGAACGATACACAGTTTCAAACGTATTTGGAGCGGTTCGAGCTTCCGTCGGGGAAGAAGATTTCGGACTTATCCAAAGGCATGAAGATGAAATTCGGTCTGGCTGCGGCTCTGTCCCACGGGGCGAAGCTCCTGGTAATGGACGAACCGACCGCGGGGCTCGATCCCGTCTTCCGGCGCGAGCTGCTCGATTTGCTCGCGGATCTGATGCAGGATGAGCAGCATACGATCCTGTTCTCCACCCACATTACGACGGACTTGGATCGCGTCGCGGATTATATCGCCTTCATGAACCGGGGAAAGCTCGTTTTCAGCGAGACCAAGGATAACGTTCAGGAACGGTACGCCATCGTAAAAGGAGGGACGGAGCTGCTGGATGCGGACATCCGCAAGCAGTTCGTTTCCATCCGGGAAACGTCCGTAGGTTTCCAAGGCCTGGTTTATAACCGGCCGCAGGCGGAGAAGCTGTTCGGAGGCTATGCGGTTATCGAGCCCGCCACGCTGGAAGATATTATGGTCTACACCGTCAAAGGAGGGAAAAGCCATGCTGGCACTGCTTAGCAAAGATTTTCGTGTGATGAGAAAAGAACTCTTGATAATGGGGGTCTATGTCATTTTCTTTGCCTTCTATTTTTCCAGCTCTTCCATGGGCGGAGTTCTGGTTCAGCTTGTTCCCTCCATCATGCTGTTGTTCATTTCGGCGAATCATGACGTGAAGAACCGCAATTTCATCCTGCTGGGCAGTCTTCCCGTGCGGCGTTCGGATATCGTGCGCGCCAGGTACATGAGCGTGATCGTATTCGGTGTCCTGGGTGTCGCGATCGGTTTTGCCGTAAGCATCGTAACGGCCTTGTTACAAGGAACGGACGCCGCCTCCGCTTTCTCCTGGGGAACTTCAGGCCTCCTGGGCGTTATGCTCATCGTTTATGCGGCAATTTATCTTCCGCTGCACTACTGGCTCGGGGACAGACATCTGCAAATGATCAGCGTCATTATGATGATCCTGCTGTTTCTGGCGACCTCGATGCTGGGCTTTATTGTAGGCGCAACGGACAAATGGGGGCTTCCTTCCCCAGCGGCGGGCGCGTCTATCGCGGCGGCGGGAGTAGCGGCGCTTCTCGTTTCTTATGCGATTTCGCTCGGGATTATTAAGAAGAAAGATTTTTGACCGGCAGTTCCGCGAGAGTGGAAAGAATAAGAAAAGCAGCGGATTAGCTCCGCTGCTTCTTTGGTTTATTTGCTGTTATGCTTGAGGAAAAATTCTTTGAACTTCTCACGCGTATTGCCTTCGGTTCCGCCGTTTTCCGGCACGCCGCCGACCATGCGTTCTACCTCTACGCCGTCTTTGTAGTATACGAGTGTAGGCGTGTATTCGATGTTGTATTTTTTCCAGCCGTCCTGGAATTCAAGCAGGTTAAACTGCTTCACGTCGATGCCAAGCTCTTGCTCAAGCGGGACAAGTACGGGCGTCGTTACTTTACAGTGCGGACAATCGGCGCCGTAGTAGTACAGGAAGAAGCTTTCTTTGCTCGCGATGCGTTTGTCGAGCTCTTCGGGTTTGATCAGGTTCTGGTAGTTCGGGTCTTCGAGCAATTTCTGAGTGGCCGGTTTCAGCTTGGAAGCGGATACGCCGTACAGCTTGTTGGCCGCTTCGTCGTTGCCCTTGTTGGAAGATTTCGTGAGCATGAAGATGGCAGCGAAAAGGACAACAATAATGCCTAAGTAAATCGCTAATTTTTTCATAATTCACTCCTTGTAGGGTTACTTGTTTAGCTAGAATAATTTCGAGACGAAAGAGCGCAAATCCTGCTAGTTCTTCATGTAAAAGTGAGAAAATCGTGAAAGATTGCCTGTTTTTTTGTCGGATCGAAGGTGCAAGCAGGCCCGGAATAGTCTATAATACGGGGAGCCGCACTAAATTCCGCCCGGTACGCTTCACAGCAACACTTCGACCGAATACCCCGATTCGCATAAAAGGCAGTCCACCGAACATGCCCTGGCCCCGGATTCACGGAGGCAAGAGGGCTTTTATTCATAAGGGCGGAAAAGCAGGAAACCGAGGCAGGTTCCATAAAAATATTGGCAGGAAGGAGGCGGAAACGCGATTAAAAGGAAAACACAACGGCTCGATAAGGTGCTGGCCAATCTCGGCTACGGTTCACGTTCCGATTTGAAAAAGGCGGTCAAAAACGGCCTCATCGAAGTGAACGGCACCCGGATTAAAGACAGCGGAATGCAGGTCGACCCGGAGCAGGACGAGATCGCCGTAAGCGGGAAAAAAATCCTTTACCGGGAATTCGTCTATCTTCTTCTGAATAAGCCGCAGGGCGTCGTTTCCGCTACGGAAGATAACCGGGACCGCACGGTAGTGGATCTGCTCAGCGATGCTTATGCGCCTTTTGACGTATTTCCCGTCGGCCGGCTGGACAAAGATACGGAAGGGTTTCTGCTGCTCACGAACGACGGCAAGCTGGCCCACAATCTGCTTTCGCCGCGGAAGCATGTGTCCAAAACGTACTACGCCAAGGTGGAAGGCGCGGTCGGAGAAGCCGACAAGCGCGCGTTTGAGGCGGGCGTCGAGCTGGATGACGGGTATGTGACCATGCCGGCGCAGCTTCGCGTTCTGGCATGCGATACGACCGCCGATCCGGTGCACTCGGAGATTGAGCTGACCATTCAGGAAGGGAAGTTTCACCAAGTGAAACGGATGTTCCAGGCAGTAGGCAAGCGGGTCGTTTATTTGAAGCGTATCTCGATGGGACCGCTCCGGCTGGACCCGAATTTGGGATTGGGCGAATACCGGGAGTTGACCCGCGAGGAACTGGAGCTGCTTCAGGGCAAGCCTTTCCTCGATTCCGTTCCCGGCGTTGACAACGACCTACATAAGTGAGACGAAGCTAAGGCATGCACAAGGCAAGAGAGACAAAACCAGATGATAACGGAGTGGAAAGGAGACCTGCCCCATGACTTACAAACTAATTGCCCTGGATGTTGACGGTACGCTTCTGAACGACGATTATCTCCTTACCGAACGAACCCGGGAAACCGTACGACGTGTGCACGAGCAGGGAAGTTCTATCGTGCTCTGCACGGGTCGCGGGCCCGCAAGCGCCATTCCGGTTCTGGAGGAACTGGGACTGGAAGGTACGGTCATTACGCACAACGGCGGCGCCACCGTCCAGTCTCCCGGACTGGAATTGATCCATCAGTATGCCTTTCAGGTCAGCCAAATCGCCGGTATGATCGCTTACTGCCGCGAGCACCGGGTACACTTCGATGTGTGCGCCCCGTTTGATATGTACCTGGAATATTGGACCGAGGTCGAAAAGGCGATGTACAAAAAGTTTTTCGTCACTCCGCATCTGGTTGCGGATGTTACGGCTTTGACGGTCCCGCTCGTCAAATTCACGCTGTACAGCGCGGACCCGGCCGTCATGGACACGGTTGAGCGGGACTGGTCGCTTTCCCGGCTGTACGGCGATCTCCGCATGATCCGCAGCGGGGATCATTTTATCGACGTGATGCACGCCGATGCGACGAAGGGCAACGCCCTGCGCAGCTTGTGCGCAAGTCTGGACGTCCGTCCGGACGAAGTGCTTGCCATCGGCAACTACTACAACGACCTGGAGATGATCTCCTTCGCGGGTCTCGGAATCGCGATGGCCAATTCTCCGGCAGGCGTTCTGGAGCAGGCGGACCAAATAACCGCCTCCAACAATGAAGACGGCGTAGCGCAAGCGCTGGAAACGTACGTCTTGCAAACAGTCCGCCGGGATTAAGCAATTGAACGGTCATCCAGGGCGGTTCACTAAAAAAAGAAAAGGCGGTGCTGCCCATGACTCGGACCGGTAACACCGACAAAACGAAAGTCCTGCTGGCCATCATGGTCGTGACCTTCCTGTCTTCCATCGAAGGCACGATCGTGTCGACCGCCATTCCCCGCATCGTCGGCGATTTGGGCGGTCTGGACTTGATGAGCTGGGTGATTTCCATCTACCTGCTCACAACTGCGGTTTCTACCCCGATATTCGGCAAGTTGTCCGATTTGTACGGACGCAAGAAAATTTTTATGATCGGAACCGGTTTGTTCCTGATCGGCTCGACCTTGTGCGGAATCGCGCAATCCATGGAAATGATGATCTTCTTCCGGGCGGTCCAGGGGATCGGCGCCGGCGCCATTCTCCCCGTTACGATGATTATCGTCGGGGATATTTATTCGTTCGAAGAACGCGCGAAGATCCAGGGCTGGATCAGCGGCATCTGGGGGCTTTCGGGCATTCTCGGGCCGCTGGCGGGCGGCCTGATGGTCGATTATGTGTCGTGGAGATGGATTTTCTATTTTAACATTCCGTTCGGCATCATCTCCATGCTGCTTATTTCCGCCTTTCTGCACGAAAATCTGGAAAAAACGAAGCGGCCGATCGATTATCCGGGCATTGTGACGTTCACGGTCAGCATGACGGCTCTGATCTATGCCCTGCTGAGCGGAGGGGTCCAGTATGCCTGGGGCTCGCCGGTCATTATCGGTCTGCTGCTCGTCTCCGTCGTCTTTCTGTTTATTTTTATCGCCGTCGAAAAAAGATCACCGGAGCCGATGCTGCCGCTTGACCTGTTCAAGGACCGGCTCCTTACGCTCATCAACTCGTCGGGCTTCATTCTCAGCGCGATCCTCGTTGCGGTCACGATCTATCTGCCGCTCTGGGTTCAGAGCGTGAACGGCGGCGGGGCAACCGGCTCAGGCTTCGCGCTGATCCCGCTGTCCATCTGCTGGACCGTCGGCGCAGCTCTGGCGGGAAGAGGCTTCGTCCGCCTGGGCGTAAAAACCGCCGTCCTGATCGGGATAGGGGGGATCACGGCGGGTTCCGTCGCCTTGGCTTTGATGACGGCCGCGACTCCGGCGTGGGCGCTCGAAGTGTACACGGCGCTGTTCGGGATCGGCTTCGGCTTCGCCTTCACGGCATATACGATCACGATGCAATCCGCCGTAGGCTGGAAGCTGCGCGGAGCCGCCATGTCCTCGCACACGTTCATCCGTACGCTTGGCCAGACGCTGGGGATCGCGGTGTTCGGGATGCTCTACAATACCTCGCTGCACTCGTATCAGCAGGCCCATCCCGAAGAGGTCGGAGGCATCGACCTCAACAAGGCGCTGGACGCCCACGGCCGTTCCGCCTTCTCGCCGGAAACGATGGCGGGCGTCCGCGATTTGTTCGCGTTCAGCTTGAGCCGCATCTTCTGGTCCCTGCTCGTTCTGGCGGCCATCGGTATCGTGCTCACGCTGCTTCTGCCGAAACGCTTCAAGGTCGAAGACGAGCCTGAGCCGTCACCGGCAGCGGAGCCGTCCCGGCAGTCCTGACGAATTGAACGGAGGCTACTCCGTGCAGCATCTATGAAAAAGGCTTACCCGTCCGCATTAGCAGACATCGGGTAAGTCTTTTTTTGTTATGGGCTCATCTCCCGCTTGTCACATATATTTCCGGGAATACGGGTACGCTAGGAGCAGAATCTTCCGGGTAAGCATTTTTGGCCTGGCCAGAACTTGCTGCATCGTCCGGAAAATACCGATAAGGGAGGCAGAGCGAATGGCCCAGCTAGTACTAAGACCCGACCTCAAAACGGCGGGCGGAGAAGTGACGGAAATCTTGGTGGACGGCCGTTTTGCCGGAATTATCAGTTTGGTGTACCGCGAAGGGGACCGGATGACCGGGGGCATTCAGCTTGAAGATGCCGTACTATCCCCAGCCGGCAAAAGAGAAGTGGACGCATTCGTGCGCAACCATATCCAATGGCTGGTCGATGCGATGAACATCCGGGAATGCGACGTTGTGCTGACTTATGGCAGCTATGACCATATCATCGGCACCCCGCTGCTTCCGGAGAAATCCCCGGCGGTGGACTATGAGGACGATGAGACGACGGCGGAGTGGGTCGGTGACGAATCCGTATACGGAGACTACGAGGAAGAAGAACTCGATGACATCTCTATGGAAGAGGACGCCTACGATACCGAACCGGATTACGAGCTGGTGCTTCTGGAGGATATGCGAGGCAGGGTGGAATACCAGCTTTTTGATCCGGGTTCCCGTCTTGTGGCGGAAGCGTCATGCCGGATCTACGGCAGCGAAGCCGTCTGTATGCTCGACTGGGTATTCGATCCGCTCGAGGAAGAGATGGAGCTCGCTTCGAATCTGATTGTCGCCGATTTTCAGGAAGAAGAAACCGAAAACTTTTTGTTCCACAGCCGCTTTGACGGAGAAATCGTGGATTCGATCGAAATCTCGCTGGAAGAGACGGAAGAGCTGAGCGAGCTGGACGGCGGAGAAGACGAATACTCGATCATTCTGGCGAGGGATGACGGGGATACGCTGACCTATGAAATTTACGAGCAGGAATACGGCGGTATTCCGATCGGAACGGCCACTATTGACGTAAGCGAGGATCAGCTGACCGGCTTTATCGACTTCCGCCAAACCGACGATTCCCGCCAGCGGCAGGAAATTGCCCGGCTGCTGATGGAGGAGCTGGATAAGGAGCAGGATTACGATTCGCTGCATCTGTCCATGCTTTACCGCAACAAGCTGATCGATGAACTCCTGTTCGAAAATGTTACGATTCAGTAATATACGACGCGGAACTGAGGTTCCGCGTTTTTTCGTAAAAAGAGCGGTCCTCTTCGCCGGATGACGAAAGGGACCGCTCTTTTTTTGTGCCGGTCTCTGGGGAAGTTGCCGGACATTTACTTGTTTTGGTTAACCAGTTCTTGCAAAGTTTGAAGCGATTGAACGCCTACCATCGTTTTGACTTCGCTGCCGTTTTTGAACAGCTTAAGTGTAGGAATGCTCATCACGCCGAACTTAGAAGCCGTTTCCGGGTTGTCGTCGACGTTGATTTTCGCGATCGTTACCGCTTCGCCGGCTTCTTCCGTCAGCTGGTCCAGGATCGGGCTCTGCATTTTGCAGGGACCGCACCAAGGCGCCCAGAAATCGACGAGAACGAGGTTGTTGTTATCCAGCGTTTCCTGGAAAGTTTGATCGGATACGTTTAGCAAAGACATAGGAATCCCTCCGGGTGTGAAATTTTTGGTGTAGACGGGTGAATAGCGCGTAAAGCGTGATGCGAAAAGCTATAGGCCGCGCGCTTGCCTCTAATGGGATCAAGCGAGTTTAGATCTGTGTGTCTTTAAACGATTCGGGCTGCCGGGTAAACAGGTCAGAACGAATTTTTAACGACAGCCTGCTCCAGAGGAAAGCGTCCGGACGCATAAGCGGGTTTCGCGGCTTTGCCGACAGAGATCAGCAGAGTGGGGATGTAACGCTCCGGAATGTTGAACTCTTGCACGAGCGCGGCCGGATTGAAGCCGCCCATCGGGCACGTGTCGTAGCCGAGCGCTTTCGCCGCGAGCATAAGCTGCATGGACGCGAACGAGGCGTTGCGGATCGCTTCATCCCGAGGGATAGTGCCGCCGCTTGCATAGGCACCGTTAATTTGCGACACGAGCGTGTTCTTGATTTCCAGCGTCAAAACCCCGCCTTCTACAGCCGCCCCGTAGATCGTCTCGGCGTTCAGGTTCGCCTGCAGGTCGCCCAGGACAGCGACGACAAAGGAGCTTTCCGCCACCTGCTTCTGGTTGTTTGCGATCGGGAGCAAACGCTGTTTGGCGGCCGGATCGTCGATCACGAGGAATTTCCAGTGCTGCAGATTCCAGGAGGATGGCGCCTGGTTAGCCGCGTTCAGGATAAGTTCCTTATGTTCCTCGGGAAACACAAAATCCGGATCGTACGATTTTACGGAGTGACGCTCCGAGATGACTTTAAGAGTTTCGGGAAAAAGCTGTTGGGTCATAAATATCCTCCTTTTGGCGGTTCGCAACGTTATAGGTAATGTGTGCGGTTTTGCGGAAAACATGTCTGGTTTCCGGTTGTTCCGCGTAGTCAATTTTTTCAGGCCAAACGATTTTCGGTCGTTCGTTAAAAAAAAGCGGGCCGCCGGCCGTTCGGCAGAAAAGGGAGAACTCGGTCAGGCCCGCCGGCAGAAGGACGGGTATCCGGGCATAACGGATGCCGTCTGGGTGGACTAAACTGTAACTAAATAAGTTACGTTATATCTAGTATAATAAATATTACAGTTAAAACTGTCAAGAGCAACTTTTCACATTCGATAATTTCAGTCATAATCGGAAGTGGAAGGAAGTGGAACATGAATGAGTGTCCTGCAAAATGAACTGACGCACCTCATCTTTCTGGCGGAGGTCGTAATCGCAAGCCGCAAAAAAGAAGTGATGGAAGATACGCTGCAGTGTCTGCTGTATATTATCAAGTCGCTGCCCGAAGTTGAAGTGCCGGACAGTGTTGCAGAACAAATCGCTCATTTGACGGAACGTATAGAGGAGAAGCTGAGGCAGGAGAATGAACGGATCCAGGAGATACAGGGAAACCTCGGCAAACTGGGCAAACCGAATTCAATCGCGTAGCCGGCCCGGATTAACATACACCAAGAATAAACCCGCAGGGAAGATTCGGTTCCCGGCGGGTTGTTTGAGCTGCTTATGCGTATGTAAGGCGGGATGTCAGGAAGCAGCCGTCTGGCCCGGATTACCCGTTGCGGCTGTTCCGTTCTTTCCAGAACAAAGCGCTGAGCATGCGCTCTACCCATTCTTTATCCTGCTCCGTCAGTTCGATGCCGTCGAAGATCAGATCGTTATCATGAAGAAACCGGCGCAGATTGACCGGAGCCTTGGGCTTGTCCCCGCCGTTCTCCTGTTCGTCGAGATATCCGGCAATTTTCATCAGTTCGGCGTAAGGGATATTCAAGCCTTCGGACAGCTTCATGAGCACATCCGGAGACGGGATATTACGGTTGCCGTTCTCAAGCTGGGAAATGTAAGCGGCCGATACGCCGGAACGGTCTGCCAGCTCACGGATCGTATAGCCTTTGAGCTTGCGGAGATCTTTAAGCTTGTCATAGAAATACATCGCAGCACCCGCATTTCTGGTAAACATTAGTTAACATGCTTATCATAGCAGGGAAAATGTGGTTTTTCAAAGGGAAACTTGGCCGCGCTTCCAAAACGGGGTCACCCGGCCTGAATGGACCGCCGTCATGCGAGGCCAAACCCGTGCGCCGGGCGCGGTGCCGAAACAAGTTTAGCATACACCAAGAATAAACCCGCAGGGGCGATTGGGCTCCCGCGGGTTATTTGATTTGCTTATGTTAAGTTCGGATACTAAAAGGAGGTCGGGATTATCCGTTGCGGTTATTCCGTTCTTTCCAGAACAGGGCGCTGAGCATGCGGTCCACCCATTCCTTATCCTGCTCCGTCAGTTCGATGCCGTCGAAGATCAGATCGTTGTCATGAAGAAACCGGCGCAGATTGACCGGAGTCTTGGGCTTGTCCCCGCGTCTCTCCGGTTCGTCGAGATACCCGGCAATTTTCATCAGTTCGGCGTAAGGGATATTCAAGCCTTCGGACAGCTTCATAAGCACATCCGGTGACGGGATATTGCGGTTGCCGTTCTCAAGCTGGGAAATGTAAGCGGCCGATACGCCGGAACGGTCTGCCAGCTCACGGATCGTATAGCCTTTGAGCTTGCGGAGATCTTTAAGCTTGTCATAGAAATACATCACCACACCCGCATTTCTGGTAAACATTAGTTAACATGCTTATCATAGCAGGGAAAATGTGGTTTTTCAATCGGGAGGGTAAAAGAAAGAAGAGTTAACATCAACAATAGTAAATATTTGTGTTTACAATAGTAAATTATAATGCTACTATGGAATTAATTAGGAAATGGGGGCCGTGATTTTTTATGAGGATTATTGCCAAATCGGAAGAATTTATCCGCAGAAGAATGACTCTGGGGCTGACCCAGCGGGAGCTTGCCAGACAGACGGGGTTGAGCCACGCGTACATCAGCTTGCTGGAGCGGTCGATGAAATCGGTCGGTCCCGGAGCCGCCAAGCGACTGAGCATCGTTCTCGGAAAGCAGGTCGAGGAGTTGTTCCACATTCAGTGAGGAAAAGGTGCGGTCTTCCCAGAGGCCGCGCCTTTTACGTTATCACCGTAGTGTCGTCGTCCCTTTCTGCCGGAAGACCGGACAGGGAGGAGTCAGGCGCCGAATTTGACGACTTTGTTCTTTCCGGTTGTTTTGGCCTTGTACATCGCTTCATCCGCCTGTTTGATCAGCTTGTCTCCCGTAAGGCCTTTCTTGTACGTGCTGAAGCCCATGCTGACCGTGACGATGGTTTCTTCTTCGATGCGCTTGCGGATTCTCTCCGCGAGCTCGGCGGGTTTGACATCGGGATCGGTCAGCAGAATGACCAGCTCTTCGCCGCCGTATCGTCCCACGATACCGCTTTCGTCCGCTTCCTGCCGCATGATGCTGGCTACCTGCTTGAGCATCTCGTCTCCCATGTGATGACCCTTGGTATCGTTGAGCTTTTTGAAATTGTCAATGTCGCTGAACAGGACGGAAACGGTCAAATTCAGCCGTATGTACTGAGAAACTCTTTTATCGAAATATTTGCGGTTATACACTTTGGTCAGGCCGTCGGTGATCGAGGATTGGTAAATCGCCTGCATAAGCTCGACGACCCGGTCGAACAGCAAGAAGAAAAGAATCGTCGCATAGACGACCGGAATAAACCATTCCGCCAGCATCAGCCATTTCTGCTCTCCTTGAAACAGATAGAGGTTGACCATATGTGCCGTTTGTCTGGCGAAATACAAGGTCATCACGGCCTGGAATTTTCCTTGCTGACCGATCAGGGGCGTAATGGTATATGCGCATAAAAAGATCAGCACGAACATATACAGCTCCAGCGGCAGATCGGCCAGCAGCGCGGCCTGCTCGGGGCTCCCACCGGACGGCGGATAAAAATGAAAAGCGGAAACGCCGAGAGCAACCGCGATCAAGCCGTAAAAAGATAAATAATGACGCCGCCGCGTCGGGTTATACAGCTGATAAATGCCCAGATTGATCAGGACAAAAGTAACCGCCTGGAGAAGACTGTCCGCAAAACCGGACATCCCTTGCAGCTGGTCCGAGGCCTGCCAGTAAATCCGCAGGATGTTGTGGACGAGCATAAGGACGAGCGAAACGGTCATCGAGAGGTAGCCTTTTTTCCTGCGCGTGTAGTAAAGCCTTCCCGAGATGAAAATCATCAGGGTAATAATGACTAGCATCATGGAGCTGGCCGTCTCCGGACCCCATGTTTCAATCGGATCGTTCCACAAGTTCAACATTCCTCCGAAGTTGTCCGTCCCGTCCTTCCGGGTCCGGATTCAAATGTACGTTCGCATTTTCAGGCGACTTCATTATAGCAAAATAGGGCGGGGACAAGAACAACTTTTTTCGGAAAATTTCCTGAAGACTAAAACGCCGCCCAGGCAGGAAGGGGCGTGTTCTCTTTTCTATTAGCCGGGCAGAAGGTACAATAAGAAGAGGCTGAGCGTAGGATGCTGTAAGCCGGATTTGCGCCGCAGGAGCGGACGGAGGATCAGGAGTGTGCACCGATGAACATTTTGCAAGCGTTATTCTTCCCGCCGGAGCAGCCGGGCGGAGTTTCTTCCATGGTCCCGTATATCACCGAAAAGTTTAATAAAAGAGGCTGGGACATGGAGCTGTTTTCCCTTCCCAGAAGGCTCAGGGGCAAGGGAACCGAGCCCGTTACCTTCAGCACGTTCGATTGGACCCGGTATGCGGGAAATCCGATCGTGGACAAATATATCCAGACCTACAAAGATTACGTGTGGTGGACGAAGCTTCGTATCCGTAAAAGTTACGATCTGATTCACGCCCATCACCCGATTGCCGCGCTCGCTATCAAGGAAGTGTTTCCCGACACGACCGTCATCGTAACCGTTCACTCCAGCTACGAGGGAGAGCTTCTGCTGAACGGTAAAATTGAGGTAGGCGGTCCCGAGCAGCTTTTTCTGACGTCGATTTACGGCGAAATGGAAGCGCGGTTGGACCAGATTTTAACGGTTTCGAACTCATTCAAAGGGTATATAAGCGAATTTATCCAGGACCCCGACCGGATCGGGGTTATTCCGAATGGCTACGACGAGAAGCGCTTCCGGCCGATTTCCCACGAGAACGAAGTGGCCCAATTGATTACGGTCTGCCGTCTGGTTCCGGCCAAAGGGCTCGAAACGCTGCTTCAAGCGTGCGCGATGCTCAAAGAGCGGGGGCATCCTTTCGTCCTGCATATTATCGGCGACGGCCCTTCCCGGACAGAGCTCGAGGAATTGGCGAAGGAGCTGAACTTATATGAAGATATTATTTTTTACGGGTATATGCTGCATCCCGAAGAGTTTATGCCTTTCTTCGATATTTTCGTCCTTCCTTCGAAAGCCGAGGCGTTCGGCTCCGTATTTGCGGAGGCGGCTCTCTGCCTTCTTGCTCTAGTAGGCACGAATGTCGGAGGGGTTGCGGAGCAGATCGAGAACGGGCGCAACGGGCTGCTGGTCGAGCCGGGGGATGCACCGGCACTCAGCCAGGCGCTGGAGAAAGTCGTAGTCGATCCGACCTACCGGTATCAACTGGCCCGTGCAGCTTCGGAGAAAGCGAAGAAATCGTACTCGCTCAACAGGGTCATCCGGCAGCTGCGCGGAGTGTACGAGAGGTACGGGAAATGAAGAGATTCCACGTTTTAAACCAAACGAAGGAGATGTGCGCATGAAGGCATTGAAATTTCTCCATGCCGCCGACCTTCACCTCGACAGCCCGTTCAAAGGGATGAACTCGGTTCCCGAGCGGATCCGAGATGTGATCCGGGAATCGACCTTCGGAGCGTTAAGCCGGCTCGTCCGGCTGGCGGTCCGGGAGAAGGTCGATTTCGTTGTTTTCAGCGGCGATATCTACGACGCCGGCGACCGTTCGCTCCGGGCTCAGCTGCGCTTCCGCAGCGCCCTTGCCGAGCTGGACCGGGCGGGAATCCCCGCCCTGGTTATCCACGGTAATCACGATCCGCTGGACGGACGTGAGGCGGCTCTGGAATGGCCGGCGGGAGCACATGTGTTTCCGGCGGACAAGGTCGGGACCGTTCGGATCGTGAAGGGAAACCGGGGGCTTATCGCCGAAGTTCACGGCATATCGTACGCATCCGCGGCCGTAACGGAAAACCTTGCCCTGCGTTTCCGGGGCGGGGACGCTTCGGTTTTCCAAGTGGCTCTGCTTCATACGAATGTCGACGGACACCCGGGATACGACAACTATGCACCTTGCACTAAATCGGATCTTACGGGGCGGGGAATCGACTACTGGGCTCTGGGCCACATACATACAAGAGAAATCGTCATGGATGAGAAGCCCGCCGTCGTATACCCCGGCAATATACAGGGCAGGAGCATACGGGAATGCGGCCCGCGAGGGTGCTATATCGTGACCGTGGGTGAGAACGGGAGTCCTGTTCTGGATTTTCACGCCCTAGACGGGGTGCGCTGGCAGCAGGAATCCCTGTCCATCGCCGGCATCGGCACGGAACAGGAACTGCAGGAAAGCCTGCAGGATCTGCTGGTCCGATTAAGGGAGAAGGCCGAAGGAAGGCCGACCGTCGCCCGGGTCATCCTGGAAGGCCGAGGACCGCTTCACTTGAAGCTGCAGACGGGGAGTACCCTTTCCGACCTGCTCCGTGAACTTCGCGAGAGCGAGCTTCTGGCTCTGGCGGGACGCTCTGCAGCCGGTTACGGCAGGGACGGTATCCGAGCGGACACCGAACATACGGAAGCTCCGCACCGGGCAGCCGACAGTAAAGAAGAGGGAAGAGGCTCTTACCTGGCGGCGTCCCCCACTGGTGGCGCCTTCCGCAGTGCGGGGGCGGACGTTCCGTTCGTCTGGATCGAATCCATCGAAGCAAGGACCGGGCAGGATATCGATTTTGAGCTGCTTCTACGGGAGGAAAGCTTCATAGGCGATCTCCTCCGGCTGGCGGAAGAACTGGCGGCGGATGAAGGGAAGCTGCGAGAATTCGCGGGTGAAGCGCTCGGTTCCCTCCTTGCCCAGAACGGAGCTTCCAGGCTGTTTGGAGGAGCGGACGGGCTTCTCGAAGACACAGGGGATTGGCTGGAAGCGGCGCGCGAACTCGCCGTTGATCAGCTGATGCCGGACGGGAGGAAGGCCAAATGATCATCCGCGAAATAAGAGTCCGCGGGTTCGGCTCCCTGCACAACCGGACATACCGGTTCGAATCGCCCGTTACCGTGCTGTACGGGCCCAATGAGGCGGGCAAAAGCACCCTGCTCGGTTTTATCCGTGCCGTTCTGTTCGGGTTCCCGACGCGGGCACAGGCCGCCGACAGGTATGAACCCGACGGCGGGGGATCGCATGGCGGCGCGCTGCTGCTGGAGGACAAGCAGGGCCGGACCGTCCTGATCGAACGATACGCGGATCACGGCGGTCCCGGACGATCGCCTGCAGCCGGTTCCGTCAAAGTAACGCCCGAAGGAGGCGCGGAAGGCGGCGAAGAATTGCTGCGTCAACTGCTCGGAGGGTTGTCCGCCGAGCTTTTCCGGAGCTTGTTCGCCTTCGGGCTGGGCGAGCTTCAGGAGCTGCGGACCCTGCAGGGGGACGACATCGGCGGCTACCTCTACGGAGCTGGCTTCGGCGTGAGCGGAAGCGCCGTAGTGGAAGCGGAGCGCAAACTAGCCGGCAGGGCGGATGCCTTGTTCAGGCCAAGGGGCCGGACCCAGGAGCTGAACCGCAGCATCCGGACGTACGAAGAACTCCGCTCCAGCCGGAATCGTTCCGCCGACGAAATCAGCCGGTACGAAGAAGCGACAGCGGAATGGACCGGGCTAGGGGACCGGCTGAACGAGCTGGATGTCGCACGGGCGGAGACGGCCGCCGAGCTGGAATGGACTCGGCGCTGCGTGAAGGCCTTCGAGCCGTGGCTGAAGCTGCGGCGTATTCAAGCCGAAATGGCGGAAATCCGGGAAATTCCCGGATTTCCGCTGCATGCCGCCGCGCGTTATGATGCCATCCGCCAGGAACAAGACGAATTCGAGAATGAGCGGCGTCAATACGAGGAAGAGAGCGCCGCGCTTCTGCGGGCAATCGATGCCCTTCCTGTCCGCGAAGAACGGCTCGAAGACGCGGCCGAGCTGGCTGCCCTCGAAGAAGAAGCGGGTTCGTACCGCACCGGACAGCTTGCGGCGGCCTCCGCGGAGACGGAGAGAACTCAGCTGAGCGAGGCGCTGACGGCTTTACTGAGGCAGCTCGACGAGCAGTGGACGCAGCAGGATCTGGCCGACTTTCCCGTATCGGTCGGAATGAAAGAGCATATCCGGGAAGCCCGCGATGCCTTTGGGAAATGGGACGGAGAAAGGGCGCTGCTCGACAGCGAGCTGAGCCGGGTATACGGCCGTCTGGAGGAGCAGCAGAGCGAGCTTGCCGAGCGGCAGCTGGAATGGAGCGAATGGCTGACGCTGTCGGGGCTCCGGGAAGATGCGCCGGGTGCGCGGACAGCCGCGGAATCGGGTCTGCTGCGCCGGTTATCTTCCGATTATGCGCAGTGGAGACTGCTGAAAAGCGAGGAAGAACAGAGAAATCGGCTCCGCGAGGAAGAACGCCGCAGACAGGAGGAATTCGGAGCTTGGTCGGACAAAAGGCGGAACGACTCCGAGCGTTCAAGAAGAAAGACCGCTTACGCGGCAGCGGCGATTGCGGTTCTTCTGCCCGCGGCGCTACTCTTAAGCGGTCAGACGGCAGCGGCAGCGGTCGTATTCGCCGTGCTGGCGGCCGGCGCGGCCTGGCTGATGTTCGGCCCGCCGGAGAGCGGCCGCGGAAACGGGCGCAGCCCGAGTCCCCTACCGCTGGACGCCCGGACGGAGGGGAGAGGGCGTGCCCGCCGAGGCAGACCGGCTTCATCCGCCGATTGGTCGCCCGCTGACGCACAACCGGGCGAAGCGGCCGGCGAGGATGTCCGGCTGGAGGCCGACAAGGCCGCTCTCCGGCAGCGGCTTCAGCAAAATCTGGCGCTTCTTCTTGGCGGCCGCGGAGCGGGAAGCCGTGAAGCGGCTGCCGCCCGCGCAGCCGGTGCGAACGGCTTTTTCGATGAAGACTCCGCTCCGGGACGCATGTCTCTGCCGTCTTGGCCGGAGACGCTGAGCTGGCTGGACGGGGAGCTGGAAAGCTGGCTCACCGGCACCGATTTGTGGGCGCAGCACCGCACCGAAATGGAGCGCCGCCGGGCCAAGCTTGAAGAGCTGAAGCAGAGCATCCAGTCGCTGGAGAAGCAGCAGGCGGCGGCGTCCGGCCGGATGCGTTCGCTGGAAGAGCGGGCGTCGGACGGACAGGAGCGCTGGAGCGCCTGGCTGCGCGAACGCAAGCTGAGGCCGCACCTGTCTCCCGAAGCGGCGCTGGATTCGCTGCAGCTGATCGCCCGCGGGCACGACCTGCTGCAGCGCCTTGCCGGCTGCGAGGCGAAGCTCGCCGCCCTGCAGGACGCTGCAGCCGCGTTCGAAGCGCGGACGGTCCGGCTGCTGGGCGCCGCCGAAGCGGCCGACCCGCTGCTGGGGCTGAGGCGCCGCGCGGAGCGGTTTGCGGAGCAGCGGGAGCTTCTCGCAAGGCGCGAGCGCATGGCGGCCCAAGCCGCAGAGGCCCGGCGCCGGGAGACGGCTGCCGCGCAAAAGGCGCTACACGCCGCGGAGCGCCTGCAAGCGCTCCTGAGCGAGGCGCAGGCCGCCGGCGAAGAGGAGCTTCTCCGGCAGGCGGCCCTCCAGGAGCGTCGTGCCGGGCTCGCGGCCGAAGCGCGGCTCCTCTCCGGCGCGCTGGATGCGCATGCCGGCGTCGCGCGGCGGGAGCGGCTCGATGAGGCGCTGGCCGGTGCCGACGAAGGGAGCCTCGCTTCGCGCGAGGAGGAGCTGTCCGGCCGCCTGAGCGGCCTGGAGGCCGAGGCGAACCGCCTGCGCGACAGGCGCGGACGTCTGGCCGGCGAGCTGGAGAAGCTCGAAGGCGGGAGCGAGCGCGGTGATCTGCTCCAGCGCACCGAGGAGCAGCTCTCCGAGGTGCGTGAGCTGGGCGGCAAATACGCGGTGCTCGCGATGGCCGCCCTGCTCGTGAAGCGGACGCGCGAGCGCTGTGAACGCGAACGCCAGCCGGGCGTGCTCCGCCGGGCCTCGGCCTGCTTTGCGGCCATGACGGGCGGCCGGTTTACGCAGGTGGTCGCGCCGTTCGGGCAGCAGCGGCTTTATGCCGTCCGGTCGGACGGGCGCCAGGAGGATTCATCGAGACTGAGCCGCGGAACCGCGGAGCAGCTTTACTTGGCGATGAGATTTGCGCTCGTTGAAGAATTTACCGGTGGAGCTTCCCTGCCTCTCGTTTTTGACGATATATTCGTCAATTTCGATAAAGAGCGGATGGAAGGGGCGCTGCGGATTATCGCGCAGCTCGGCGGCAAGCGGCAGGTTCTGCTTTTTACTTGTCACGAGCATGTAAGAGACGCGGTGAAAGGGATTTCTCCCGCAGCAGGTGTGCTTAATGTTTAACGGACAGCAAAAGACCCTCCTAATTAAAGGCAGGGTCTTTTGTCTTTTTATTTTATATACCTGCAAGAAATAGGCTCTATTCTCTTTTGCCTTCGGGAGAAAGGACTTTGAGATGGATGCGGACCACAATTTCCAGTTTTTTTATTTGTTCCTCCCAGTTTGCCGTATCCTCTCATCCGGAATTGCTCGCCGATCCCGAGAATATCCAGGCCTTGTTCTCTGGTACTGTCCAGCAGTCGGGTGAAGTTTTTCTCCAGAGCCGGCTGCCTTCCTTTTCGACTTCATCCACATGACGGTACGGACTCTGTTCCTTGCTTTCCAGAATAGTGGCTTGAATGAAGTAGGTGAAGGTTACCCGTTTCCGGGATATCTCCATTTTTCTTCTGACTTCTTTAATTTGCAGAGCGTTGCGCTTCCCGGGATCGGCATGCAGAATGACTTCTTTTTCCTGCCGGTTTACGAGCACGTTAAACTCTCTGGACTCGATTCCGTTTAAGTGATAAACAAGCTTGTCTTTTCGCAGAAAGCTTTCCCCCACAAAGTTTAATTCCTTATTCTCATAGTTGAAGCGGTTAAGATGGATGCTGTGAAGAGGACTCATGACCGCTTTGTTTACCTGCCAGAGGCGGCTGGCGACAAAAGACGGCACAAACGCGTAGCCTTTGGTGGAAAAGTTGGTCAGTCCCCCGTTATCTTTCCGGAACATCGCTTTTCTCGTATAAGGGGAAGGGGGTCAGATTAGGGCCGCTTATATATTCCATTAATTCTTTCATTAACACGACGGAATCCGTCTGGATGCCTTCAATTTTGCTTTCGATTTCGTCTACCCACTCCTGCTGGGCGACATCGTTCAGATAGACGACGGCTGCGGTCGTTTTGAACCTTTCTCCGACTTCGTAATAATGAACGATCAGGTTGGGGTCCCGCATCCGTCTTCTCAGCAGTCCGAGGTTAACGTCGATGTCTTCGACGAACGATTCCTGCGGACCGAGGATCACCCGTTCGATTTTGGGAGGCTCGATGGCGCGGCCTTTTTGAAAAGGTACCGGAAACGAGATCGCGCTGTGCGGCAGCCGGTTATGCAGCAGAATGATGTCTCCCTGCAGCATGCGGTTCAAAGCATCCGACACTTTCCGGACATGGGTACCGGTCGGAAAGAGAGTCGGCCATTCTTCCGGCTGCGATTCCCACCGGCTTAGGCGGGGGGCGACGTCGTTTTGAAACAGGCTTTTGTCGATCGCGGTACTGATGTACATACAGCCGGAACTGCCGTTGTCCGTAAGAATCCACTGAAACTCGTCGGTCGGCAGCAAATCCTGGAAAAGCTGAATAACCGCATCCGTGTCGGCGGCAAGAGGTATGTCCCACTGGTCGGCGTTCAGGGTCGGCGCCGCCGGGAGCGACGGACGTCCGTAAGGTTTCCGGCTGTCGTTCTGGTCGGTCATAATGTCCCTCCACTCGTGCTCGAGCTTTAAGGTTAGACTTCCCAGATCAACGGAAAATTACCATGCGGAATCGGAATTGGAGGGGAGGGAGGGCCGCAGAGTGTAGTTTAGAAAAGGGCGGTTAGGCGGTGCTTTCGCATGTCTCCGTACGGCCTCCTTTCATTGGCGGGGCGAAAGAAGATGGAAAAAACAGGCCTGTTCTCCCGGTGCAGGAGAATACGCCTGTTTTATGAGTGCGCCGGTCCGGATGGTCCGGCGAGGAGTATGGAATGGGCAGCCGCCGTTTTTTTGCGCGGCCGTCCGCACAGTCGTCCGTATCGGCAGGCCGCAGCGGCAGACCACATCGGCAGGCTGCATCAACAGTTCGTATCAGCAGACCGTATCGCAGCCCCGTATCAGTAATCCGTTACTGTGACGGAACGGAAGATCCGCTCGACATCTTCGGTGGTGACGACCCCCGCCTGCATCTGCAGAGCGTTGGCGCTTCCGCATGCCGCGCCGAAGCGGAACACGTCGTCGTCGCTGCTTCCCCGGCGGAGAGCCGTAACCATGCCGGCCACCATCGCGTCGCCGCTGCCGACCGGGTTCACGGCCCGGATCGCCGGGATGGCGATCCGCCGCACGCGTCCGTTGCTGCCCGCAAGGGCTCCGCGCGCGCCGAGCGAGACGACGACGTGCCGGATTCCGCGCCGCATCAGCTCCCGGATGCAGGCGGCCAGCTCGTCGTCGGAAGAAGCGGGCCTGCCGAGCAGGCGCACGATTTCATGCTCATTGGGCTTAATGAGCAGGGGCACCGCTTCGAGCCCGGCAGCCAGAGCGTCGCCGCTCGCGTCAAGCACGGCCTCGGCGCCGGCTTCTCTTGCGAGCGTGATCAGCTCCGCATAAAGCGAGGGAGGGCAGCCGAGCGGGAGGCTGCCGGAGAAGCACACATGCGTGGACCTGGCCGCGAGCGCTTTCACCTTCTCCTTCAGGGACTGAAGGGAGCTTTCCGCGATGGCGGGTCCGGGCTCCAGCAGCTCCGTCTGCGTGCCGTTGTCCGCATCCAGGACGGTCAGGCAGAGGCGGGATTCCCCGGGGACTTCCGTGAAGTCATGGGGAATGCCTTCCGCGTCGAGTCCGCTGCGGATAAACTGTCCGTTGAAGCCGGCCACGAAGCCGGCGGCCGTGACGGGTTCGCCGAGGAGACGCGCCACCCTGGCGACATTGATTCCTTTGCCGCCGGGTACGGCGATCATGTCCGATACGCGGGATACCCGGTCCATTTCGAAGCTTTTTACGCGATAGGTTTTATCGATTGCCGCATTGAGGGTCACGGTGGTAATCATCCGGGTTCTCCTGTCCTGACTGAAATTATCTGAAATCTTTGGCGCGGCCGACACAGCCGGTAAGGCGCATTTTCGTCTGTGCCAGCTCTTTGACGGCCGCTTTGGCCGGAACCATATATTTGCGCGGGTCGTTTTCATCCGGATTGGCCTGGAAGACCTTCTTGATGGCATCGGAGAAAGCGATCCGCAGCTCCGTGGCGACATTCATTTTGGCCATGCCGAGCGATACGCAGCGTTTCACCTGCTCTTCCGGGATGCCGGAGCCGCCGTGCAGAACGAGGGGAAGGCTCACTTTGCTGAAGATTTCTTCCAGCTTGCCGAATGCGATTTTCGGTTCGCCCTTGTAAATGCCGTGAGCGGTTCCGATGGCCGGGGCAAGCGTCGGCACGCCGGTAAGCTCCACGAAGCGGACGCATTCGTCGGGATCGGCGAGGAGCGCATCCTCGTCGGCTACGACGATATCGTCTTCGACGCCGCCGACCTTGCCGAGCTCCGCTTCCACGTTCACGCCGGCCGCCCGTGCGACTTTCACGACTTCCTGCGTCTGCCGCACGTTTTCTTCGAATGGATGCATGGAAGCGTCAATCATGACCGATGTATAGCCTTCCCGGATGCATTGTACGATAAGCTCATAATCCGTGCAATGATCGAGATGAAGCGCGATCGGGACGGAAGACCGTTTGGCGGCAGCTGCTGCGGCCGCAACGATATAGTCGGGGCCCAGGTGTTTCACCGTGCCGACCGTGGTTTGCAGAATCAGCGGAGCCTGAAGCTCCTCGGCCGCTTCGACGACGGCCTGCAGCATTTCCAGCGTGTGCACGTTAAAGGCCGTAATGCCGTAACCGTTTTGACGGGCCGTTTGAAGCAGATGCGTAGAAGAAATCAAATGAGCCATTTTGAAAAACCCCTTCGTATAAAATGATTGAAACGATCAAAATAATGATTTATAATGTCATTAAGTTGATTATAAGGGAGGAAATTAGAAGATGTCAAACGTTCAAGGCCAATTAACGTATACCGAAATCAGTGCCCAGTCCGCCGCTCTGCAGGCCGCATGGGATCAGCTTCAGAAGCAGTCCGACTGGGTGAACCGTTATATAGGAAACGATCAATACGAGGAAGTCGTTTTTATCGGATCGGGCTCTTCCTACTACCAGTCGATCACGATGGCGGCGACGTTCCGCAAATGGACCGGACGAAGCGCATCTGCGCAGCCTTCCTCCGATATTTTCCTGCTGCGCGACGCCACACTCCCGAGAGGGAAGAAGCTTCTGATTGTAGGCGTGTCGCGTTCGGGAGAATCCCACGAGGTGCTTCTTGCGCTTGATTCCGTCAAAAATGCTTCTCATATCGATACGTGCGGCATCACCTGCCACGAGACGAGTAAATTGTTCGGGATGACGGAATGCCTGCTTTCTCCGCTCGGCAAAGAGAAGAGCACGGTAATGAGCAAATCGCTCAGCTCCATGACCTTTATGATGCAGGCCGCAATCGCAATGGCGGCGGGCGGCGAGGCATACTTACAAGAGCTTAAAACTGTGTTAGAATTAGACGAAGAACTGGTCAAAGCCTCGGATACGAGCATCAAAGAATGGGTGTCGGCGCACAACTTCAACAAAACGGTCTATCTCGGACTCGGCGCACTCGGAGGCTTGGCGCTGGAAGCCTGCCTCAAGCTGAAGGAAATGACGTATACGTGGACGGAAGCGTACGGTACGCTCGAGTTCAGACACGGTCCCAAATCCATCGTAGACTCGGGTACGCTTGTCTGCTTTCTGCTTTCGCAGTCCGCTCGCGATTATGAGCTGAAGGTAGCCAGGGAGCTGAAGGAATACGGAGCGACGATCCTGCTTCTGACCGCAGAGCGCGGAGAAGACACGGATTTTGCGGATCTGGTTCTGGAACTCGGCGGAGCCGCGATCAGCGATGAAGCGCGAAGCGTATTGTATTTACCCGCTGTCCAGTACAACGGCTATTATAATGCGATGAAGCGCGGGCTGAATCCGGACGATCCGCGCAACCTGACCCAGTTCGTCGAAATTTAACCTTGTGACGGAGTGACAGTTGAAATGAATGACACGACTCCTTCCAAAGGAGATCTCAGGCGCCAGCAGATTATGACGATCCTCAAGCAGCAGGGGCGCATTACCATTGGGGAGATCATCGAGCATTTTCAATGTTCGGAAGCGACGGCCAGACGCGACTTGGACCTTTTGGACAAAAAAGGCGAGGTTGTCCGCACCATCGGCGGAGCCTTGTTCGAAGGCCTCGCGGCTGTCCGCGAAACCTCGTTCGCCGAGAAGAAGCAGCAGCTCTGGCTGGAGAAAGAAGCGATTGCCCGCAGGGCGGCCGGCCTTATCGAAGAAGGGGACAGCGTCTGCCTGACCGGCGGCACCACAACCTTTCTTATCGCCCGCGAGCTGAAGCAGCGCCAGGGAATTACGGTCGTGACCAATGCCGTTAATATCGCGATGGAACTGGCCGACAGCGAAGGTCTGCAAGTCGTCGTCGTCGGCGGCGTCATGCGCAGCAAAAGCTTCGAGCTCAGCGGGCCGCTGGCCGAGAAGACGATCGAGCATCTCAACATCGAGAAGCTCTTTCTCGGAGTGGACGGCGTTTCCGCGGACAAAGGCATCACGACGTTTTCCGAGCTTGAAGCCCAAACCGCCCGTCTGTTGATGAGCCGCACCCAGCATACGATAGCAGTGTTTGACCATACCAAGGTGGGGAAAGCCTCCTTGTTCTCCATAGCTCCGCTTGCGGACGTAAACGTGTGTGTGACAGACGCGAGGTTGGAACCCGACATGGAGAAGGTTCTTGAGCAGCACGGCATTACCACTATGTATGCGAACGCATAAGGGAAAGGACGGACGGGAATGAGCTTTTTCGTCGGCGTGGATCTAGGAGGAACGAATATTGTATGCGGGTTGTTGGATGAGGAATTCAACGTCCTGGTCAAAAGCAAACAGCCTACGGAAGCGGCCCAAGGCAGCGACCATGTGCTGGAAAAGATTGCGGTTATGGTGGAAACGCTGCTCCAGGAGCAAAATATTGCGCCCGGGCAGCTGAAAGCGGTCGGAATCGGAACGCCGGGCTTTATCGATCCGGTTCGCGGTGTGTGCGTGTTTGCCAGCAACCTCCGCTGGAGCGAGGTGCCGGTATCCGACCAGCTCGGAGCAAGACTGGGCGTACCGGTCTTTATCGACAACGACGTCCGTATGTACGTGTACGGCGAAGCCATGAAGGGACCGGGCCGCGGGTACGAGCATGTGCTCGGGATTACGCTCGGGACCGGCATGTCGGCCGGACTGGTCAATAACGGCCAGCTGTATTACGGCGGCGGCTTTATGGCCGGGGAGATCGGACATATCCGAGTCGACGATGCGGAAACGACGCCTTGCGGCTGCGGACTCGTCGGCTGTCTCGAAACGGTCGCATCCGCGACGGGGATCGTCCGCCAGGTCAAGGAAGCGCTTGCGGCAGGCCGCGAGAGCATCCTGGGCCAGTGGTTCCCCGGAGAAGAAGCGGCTTCCATTACGGCGGCTGATGTTTCCCGCGCGTATGACGAAGGCGACCGGCTGGCGATCGAAGTCATGAACCATACGGGCAAGCTGCTGGGCCGCGGACTTTCGTATGCCGTAACCATGTACAGCCCGGACGCGCTGATAATCGGCGGCGGAGCATCTCTGGCCGGCGAGCGGCTGTTCAAGCCTATGCGGGAAGAATTGCAGAAGTCCGTTTACAAAGGATATTGGGAACGCCTCACCATCCACCCCGGTACCCTTATCGACGACGGCGGTGTAATCGGCAGCGCGGCATTTGCCGCAAACCGTGCGGCCGGGATCGTATAAGCCTTTTTTCGGAGCTTTTCGAGGCTTATCTAGGTATAAAGTCATTATTTTTGCATGTAAAAAACAGGAAAGACCTTTCCCTATGTCGAATAGGACGGAAAGGTCTTTTTTTTGGCTGAAGCACAACTTGTCCGTCGTAACAGTCGTCTAATAGAAGACTGGGGACAAGAGGTTCTAAGGAACTGGGGGGACAGACATTTGTCTGAGAAAAAACCGGCAAAACCCGGAGACCGGGAAATTACCTATCAAGTCGGGCGCCGCAAAGGCCGTATCCGTACTGGAAAAGCGAAAACCTCCGCGCAGGACGAGAAGATTCCGGCGCCGAAGCGTGAGCCTGATAAATCGCCAAAATCCGCATCCGAACGCGAAAAAGCGAAGAAAGCGGCCGAACGTGGGCACTCCCGAACCGAACAGGTTGAAGGGATGGAGGCCGCAGAAGCGTCTGAGTCTATAGAACATGCGTACAATCCTTCCCCTGCGGCTGCTTCGAACGAAAGCAAGAATCGGCCACCGGACCCGGCAGACCCTGCGGTTCGGACGAACCCGGAAGAGAAAGTGACACCCGCTTCCGGGGAGAACAGCCGCCTTATGGAGCTGCTGTGGCGGTCAACTCCGCTGCCCGGTTGGCAGGCGGCGAAAATGATAACCTGGGTTCTGCCTGCCGCGGCAGCGGCGTGTACCCTATGGGTCGTGTCCAGGCTCTTAACATTCGGCTGACAGCCTTGCGCAAGGGAGAGGATTACAATTCAACTGTTTACTATTCTGGCCGTTTTTACAGCCTTTTTCGGACTTCTTGTAACCGCCGCTTCCGCTTATACCGCCTGGATCCTTCACCGGATGTGGAAACGGGATATGCGGGGCGCTGCGCCCGAACAGCATGCGGCAAAATTTTTGCAGCGGATTACTCCGCTTGATTATGCGCAGTTTGCTCTCATGGCGATCGGAATCATCATGCTTCTTGCCGATCTTGTTGCGGTGCTGCGCGATGCGAAAGCTTTTCCCGATTATCACATCGGTTATTTGCTCTGCGGATTTTTATTCGTATTTCTCGGTATGCTGATGAGCTTCAACCGGCTGCTTCTGACCGTCCGGGCTTGGCGTTCCTCAAGCGGTGCGGTTTTTCCACATCATCACGGCCAGCCACACCGAGCTGACAAGGCCGAATGACGGATAAAGCGCCGACAGAAGCGGCTTAAATCCGATCAAGCTGACGATATAACTGAGCGCGATAAGCAGGAGAAGAACGGTCCTGCGGCCGAGGCCCGTCCGCTGTTGCAGCTGAAGGGTCAGCCCATAGGTATTGGAAAGATAGGTCGTAAAGATTTCCCCATAGATGACAAGCAGATACACGAAAGGGATGACGGTTCCCATCCCGTCCATAATCCGGGCCATCGGAATGCCGAACTGGCGGATTCCCGGCATCTGTGCGCTCAGCGCATAGTGTGCGGCGAACAGCAGAAGACCGATCCCGACGCCTCCGAGCAGAGCGCCTCTGAAGAGCACGCGCCGGTCTTTGATCTGGGCGCCGAGCGGAACGAGCACCGCTTGGGCGGTGGCCAGATTGAAGCCGACGTAGAGCAGGGGCGCGGTCCAGACGCTGAGCGGCGTATGGTCGGTACCGAGGGTCAGCCATGCCTGCGAAGTGGGAAGCTTATTCGTGTAAAGCACCAGAATAAGACTGAACGTGGCCATAACTGGCACGACGACGGTGTTCACCGCCATAATCGCTCCGATGCCGCGTGTAATCACGGCATAGGACAGGACAGCGGTGACGAGCAGTCCGCTCTGGAAGGGCAGGGACAAGTGCTCGGAGAAAACCGTTCCTCCGCCGGCCAGCATGACCGATGAAATGCCGAAAAGAACGAACAAAGTGAACAGCGAGATCCATCTGCCGATTTTCGGGCCGAATAAAGCGATATTCAAATCTTCGTACGACTCCGCCCGGACATCGTGCGCCATGAGCATCATTTTGATGCCGAGCCATACAAACAAGACGCTCGCGAGCGCGATGGTTAAGGAAGCCGCCGCGCCGTAGCGGGTAAAAAACTGCAGGATCTCCTGACCCGACGCAAAGCCCGCTCCCACGACCGTCCCGACATACGTAAAAGCAACCTGTGCGGTTTGCGTCCATGTTTTAGAAGCCATTGTTCTCACCCTTCACGTTTCGTACTAGTACAAGGTATGTTTCGGACCGGACGGGCATGACAGCAACATAAGAAACGCGCAGGAACAACCCCGTTAGGAGTGTTATGTAGTGAAAGAAACGATCTTTGAGCTGATTTCCAATTACGGGTATACGGCCCTTTACGCTTTGCTTGCCGCCGGCATTGTCGGCCTGCCGATCCCCGACGAGACGCTGATGACGTTTGTCGGCTCGCTCACGATGGACACCGGTCCGTTAAATTTTACGCATTCGCTTATCGTCTCCTATCTGGGAACGATGACGGGGATGCTGATTTCTTATACGGTCGGACTTCGACTCGGCAAGCCCTTCCTTTACAAAATAGGAAGGTGGGTCCGGATTAAACAGGAGCGCATCACCCGCACGGAGCTGTGGTTTCAGAAATACGGCATGTGGGCGGTATTTTTCGGCTATTTCGTACCGGGACTCAGACATTTCACCTGTTATCTGGCCGGAGTCAGCGGGATTTCCCTCTGGCGCTACCTGCTTTTTGCCGGATCGGGCGCCCTGCTGTGGTGCTGTACGTTTCTTTCGCTCGGACATTTTATCGGGGCCAATTTTGAAGCGGTTCTGCACGGTTTTCACACTTACCTCGGCATCTGCATCATGTGGCTCGCCATTGCCGCTGCGGTCGGTTTTCTTATTTTTTATCTGATCCGCAGAAAAAGAAAAAAGAACAGTTAAAAACCCGCAAGCCCTAGGGCTGCGGGTTTTTAACTGTTCTTACGCCGGCGTTAGCTGGCCGGGAACAATTTGATGGATTGAATCGTCTGATTGTCGGGATCAAGGTCCAGCTTCAATACGGTATTCTGGGCTTTATAGGTCAGCACGTAATCCGTACGGTTGTTCGGCTTGCCCAGAACGTCCGCGGCGTCATTGGCGGTTTGTCCGAGACGGAGCCCGCCAAGACCGGGGTCGATATCGGCCGATTGGATCTGGACGAATTCGAGACGGTCGAACACGTTGAATCCGACGGAAAAGGAGCCGTATTCAAATACCGTGACGGACTGGGGATCCTCGTCCATGACGAACATGTTCTTCGCTTTTCCGAAGAGGTTCAGCACCTCATCTTTAGGGGTTCCCAGCGTGACGCCCATCAAGGTCGGATTGTTCACCCGGTACGTGTTTTCCGGAGTAACCACGGGCTTAGGTTTGACCGGCCCTTCCGTATTTTCGGTGGAAGAAACGGCGGCCGAACGATCGGGAGCCGGTGTCTTCCCGGCTGCACCGGAAGGCGAAGGCTGCGCGTTTCCGTTAGGTTCTGCCTGTTTTGCGGAGGGACCGGCAGGTTCTTTCCCCCAAAACGTATGTACAGCTTCACAGCCTGCCGCCGCCGGCAGAACGGAGATCAGAAGACCGATCATCGCTGCTCTGCGGAGTTTGTTCTTCATTGCAATCGTTCCTTTCTTCTGCCGCTCCGGTTTCGGACGCGAAGCGACATTTCTTATCATAAGCCCTGAGGACGATTCGTTCAAATTTCATATTAGCCTGGATGGGGTGAAATTGAAGGCAGGCGTTACTTCAAGCGGCCCTGTAATCTGCCGCGCACGTGTTAAGCCGCCTTTTCTTGCTTTGCCGCCGGCAAGGAGGGCAGCATTAAATGCCTATTATTTATACAGACTGCTAAAAGGGCCGAAAAGTTCCGGGAGAAAGGGCCTAAGGCGTAAAATGGGACTTGAAACCTATGTTTGGCTTGTGGTACGTTAACACATATTCAAAGGTGGAGGAGAAGCTATGGAACTGTTGAAACAACGTATCTTAGAAGCCGGAAGCGTCGTTTCCGACCAAGTCGTTAAATTGGATGCCATCTTGAATCATCAAGTTGACCCTGCTTTGATTATGGAAATGGGCAGGGAATTCGCCCGGCGTTTTGTAGAAAGCTCACCTACTAAAGTGCTGACTGTCGAATCGTCCGGAATTCCACTCTCTTTTGCCGTCGCAAGCGAGCTGGGCGTTCCGTTTATTTTTGCCAGACGTAAAAAGTCGGTGACTATGGACGAGGATACGTATTGTGAACGTGTACCGTCCTTCACCAAAGGAATCGTGACGGATATTATGGTTTCCTCCCAATATATAACCGCAAACGACCGGATTTTAATCATAGACGACATTATCGCCAACGGCGACGCGGCCAGAGGTCTGATCCGGATTGTCGAACGCGCGGGAGCCGAACTGGTCGGAGTCGGGATCGCCGTAGAGAAGGCGTTTCAAGCCGGAGGCCGCGCGATCCGGGAGCAGGGGATCCGCACGGAGTCCCTCGTGACGATAACTTCCCTCGAACAAGGACACATTGTATTCGCCGATTGACCGTTATTTTATGAAAACATTTTCATTCTGCTTCAATGCTTTCCTGGACGGGGTAAATTCGATATAATAGAGGAAGGTAACTGGAGAGGAGGGATCGCTATGGGAAACGAGCAAATTCCAGCCGAATATTTGCTGGAGAAGCTGTCCGAAGCGAAGAACCATTTCGAACGCGCCCTAGACTGCAAACACACCGAGTTTGATGATTTGTACCCGTATATGATAGAACACCCTCAATTTTTCTGGTATAAACGATATGTGGCATGGTCTGAACTTCTTACGGTGGTCAAATTCTTCATGGAACTTTCCGTTCCATGGGAGTCCCAGTTTACGGTTCAGCAGGTCGATTATATCAAGAAACGCGTCATGTCGAGCAAAGTGCTGGATTGCTGGTTTGAAAATACGGATTCCAAAGAACACGTCGGCTGAACGTATTCCTAATAAGCAAAAAGACCTGCCGGGCATGCCCGGCAGGTCTTTTTTTGTTCAATTCAGAACATTCATTTCTTCGATATGTTTGCGTGTCTCTTCCGTTCCCAGATTGTAAAGCGTCTGGTAAATCTGCTTGAGGTCATAATCGTAGGCGTCGTTTTCTTTGTCCTTGTGATATTCCTTAAAAGGCAGGAGAGCACGGAAATGCGTCTGCTCGTCCGATTCGTCTATAACCTCGAAAAGCTCGGCCAGTTTGTCGATTTCCTCATCGGTTGCCTTAATTTCAAAATCGAAGTTGATTTCGTCCGCTTCGTCGACGATTTGTTTGGAACCTACGCTGACGTAAAATGTTTTTTTGCCGTCCATCGCTCTTCGCTCCCTTCGTGTAAGCCTGACCGCAGGTTTTACCTTTTGCTCTTAAAAGGATTGCCCAACTAGCCGGCTTCTAAAACTCCCGCAGTCCGCAGATTTTATTACCCGGTGCCCGAAAAAAATGAATCAGCCGGTTCCGTCCGCTCATCGGACTCTCTTGGCTTGCCGCCGTGTTTTGTGTATGCTAGTAGGGATGCCGGTTTTGCCTTGCGGGCAAGCGGGCCGAAGAACCAATAGATACAATTGCCCAGGAAATGTTTTGGAGCAAAAGGAGGGCTTGTCATGATCAGCGACGAGCAGTTAGACCAATACCGGATTGAGGGCACCCTGCTCAGAATCGTCAGGGATGCGGATCCGCGCAACGATATAAGAGGCTATGTGGTGGCATGGAACGAGTCGTCCGTCGCTATTCGTAAACGCAGCCGGAAACTGGTGCAACTGGATAGAAAGTACGTTTATCAGCCTTATACGGACAGCCGTCCCGCCGAATATATGCTGCCAAGGGAAAATAGCGAGGATGAGGAGGCCTGATTCATTGAACGCTCAAGAAACGCTCATTCGGACGGTAAGCCGCCCGGCTGCAGGAATTACCGCAGGCGTGAACGAAGGCGCGGAGGGAAGCTATCTGCTGCTGGAAGCTCTGTCGCCTCTGAGGACGTTAAGCTCGGCGCCGTGGGGCGGCGGTTTCGGCTATCACCGTACAATCGTCAACCGGAGGGTGGACAAAACGTATTCCTGCGGAGATCCGGTGACGGAAATGAACGAGTTCCTGGGGACGGTCGGTCTGAACAGGGAGGAAACCGCCTGCCTCCTGACCTCCGTACATATGAGCGGCCTCGGCGAAAGCCATCTTCGAATGGACGATCCCGCTCCCGTGACGGTAAAAGCCGATCAAACTGGGTTCGGTTCTCTCCATACGTCCGACGGTAAGCCGGATGCTTCCGCCGAAGCCGGCCGGGCAGCGCAGCGCCTTTTCGGTACGTCTGACGTAAGGCTGGGCACCCATGTGAACGTGGGTGCCGACCGGGCAGCCGCCGCAGGCTCCGGTGCGGCGGAAGCCAAGGCCGCTGTCGCGGCGGATACCGGAATAGCCGTCAGTGCCTGGGTCACCGTCGGCTATTCCAATATGGCGCGAGCCGGACGCGGGCTTCCGGCTTCGGCGCTTTTCCCCGGCACGATTAATATTATCGTGGCCGTAGAGGGCGAGTTGACCGACGAGGCCATGGTCAACGCCGTGATTACCGCCACCGAAGCTAAGGCGGCGGCTTTGCAGGACCTCGGCGTAGCGCTGGAAGACGGCAGCGGGGCGACGGGCACGACGACGGACGCCGTGCTGATCGCCTCCACGCAGAGAGGCCGGCTCCACCGCTACGCGGGAACGGCCACTTACCTCGGCTATATGATCGGCCGGTCCGTTTATGAAGCGGCCATGCAGTCCGGCCTCGCTTACAAGAAGGCCATGGCGCTCTCATAAGGAGAGACGCAGTCGCAAGCAGTTCACGGCTCACGGCTTGCGGCCCGGCGTCTCATAACGTTCTCGGCCGCAGCCCCATTCGCACTACACACAGCCCGCCTTCAGTGCGGCGGTTCGCCAATGCGAACGATACGTCTTTGCATAACAGCGCAGCGCATCCTTTCCATAGGATCGCGCTGTTTCTTTTTGTTCCTATCCTGTTAGAAAAAGCTTTGGAATAAGCATGAGGTAAGCCTAAATAAGCTAGAACTATTTGCGGGGAAGGCGCCGGGGATTTTATGAAACCCCGGAAGACTCCGGCCGTATCATGAAAAAGGAGAGGGGGAAGTGCCATGGAATGGAGTCTGGATATCCCGGTGCTGTTTCTGGCACTCGGGTTTACCTGCTGGTGGCTGGGCGAATGGATTTCGCTGACCCCTCTCAACGCCCTGGAATTTCCCGTCTCGCCGGTTTCTTCGGACAAGAGCGGTGCGCCGGTTCCTATCCGGCAAATCGGGTTCGGTATGTTCAGAATCCGGCGGAAAATTCCCGTCAGAAGCGATCATCACTCCGATGAACCGGATTCCTCCCGTTTAACGCGATACAGATTATTGCCGGTATTGCCGCTATCAAAAAACGGGAGGAACCCTTTATGTCACTTTTACAACCCTTTATCTCTTTACTGGACCATATTCTGAACGTATTAGCCGCCTTTACGCATGATTGGGGGCTGGCTATCCTACTGCTTGCCCTGCTTGTACGCAGCCTGCTGTTCCGCGTAAATCTGTTGAGTGCCTGGCAGCAGGTGAGACAGATTCGTATGCAGCCGGCCATCCGGCAGCTCCGGGAGCAGTACGCGAACCAATCCGGCAAGCTGGGCGAGGAGATGCTCCGGCTGTATTCCCGCTATGGCATCAAACCTGGGCTCGCGTTTGCGGCGGGACTGATCCAGATGCCGATTTTTATGAGCCTTTATCCGTATTTTTCTATGCACGGCGCTCAGATGTCCTCCATGCTAATTCCATGGATGCAGGCGCTGGGCGTTCCCGATCCGGCGCACGCGCTGCCTGTGCTGTACGGGATTATAGGTTGGCTGGGGATGCTGATCAGTCTCGTTCCGGATCAGGCGGCGTCGCAGCCTGCGCTGTTCAGGGTGGGTATACCGCTTATCATTACGGCCGTTTCATTAACGGTGATGTGGCGCTCTCCGGCGGCTCTTGTCCTTTACTGGGCAGGAAGCGGTACCGTTACGGTACTGGAACGGCTGTTTTTTCGCTCCTCCTTCGGTCAAAAGCTTCTTCATAAAGGAATTCCGGTCCAGGAGCCGGTAAAAGAATAGGAAGCAGCCAATACACGAAGGAAAGCCCTAACGGCTTTCCTTTGTTGTATTTTGGATTCAATGTATGAAGTTGACGCATGTTTAAAAAAAATTAAAAATTTGTTTGACAAACATTTGGCTCCATGATATATTTAATCTCGTTCTTACAAAGCACGCGGTCGTGGCGGAATTGGCAGACGCGCTAGATTCAGGTTCTAGTGGTGTAACAGCCGTGGAGGTTCGAGTCCTCTCGACCGCATCAGCAATACAGAAAAGCCACTGGCTACCGGTCAACCGGAGCAGGTGGCTTTTTTGTTTTTTATTAAAAAAACCTTTTTTTAAATGAAACGAATGCTTGGCCTTATTCGTATATACATTTATAAATAAGTGGAAAATGGGTAGTAATTGAAAAGGAGTGATGTAATTTGGAAAGAACGATGACGTATTCCCACCAAGGATCGCTATCTCACATCTTGCGGACATTTGCGCTTTCTCTGCTGATCTCGTTCGTAGGCATGCTGGCGGGCGCCATGATTGTCCCGCCGTCAATCGTCCCGCTGTTTATTGTCGTTGAGCTCGTTATGATCGTGGCGGCTATCGTAGTCCGCATGCGCGGCAAGAACATCGGTTACGGATTCCTGTACACCTTTACGGCTATCTCGGGCGTAACCATGTACCCGGTCATTATGTCGTACGGTTCGATGATCGGTGCCAACCTCGTGTCCGGCGCTTTTCTGGCAACGGCCCTTATATTCGGGGGACTTGCCTGGTACGCGGCCCGTTCTGAGAAGGATTTCAGCTTCCTGGGAGGCTTCTTGTTCGCCGCAACGATCGGCCTCGTGCTGATGGGCGTGCTATCCCTGTTCGTTAACTTCGGTTCGACGCTGAACCTGCTCTTGTCCGTTGGCGGCATTCTGATTTTCAGCGGCTGGGTGCTGTATGATGTCGCTCAATACCGCGAAGGCGTGGCAGCGGAAGAAGTACCGCTCGCCGCACTGAATCTCTATCTCGACTTTATTAACCTGTTCCTGTATATTCTGCGCTTTATCGCTTCGATTGTCGGCATCAGCCGCAATTGAGGCAGCCCATCTTACTGGATATCCAAAAAACCGGCTGACGCCCTGGAGCGTTAGCCGGTTTTTTGTGTGCGCCGCTTCTCAGCGGCCCCGGTGTTTGTCTTTGGCTTTCTGACGGGCAATCTCACGCTTGCGGGCCGCATCTGCCTCGCGTTCTTCCCTGGATAACGTTTTCCGCATTTTTTTGCGAAATTCGAGATCCGCCTGGATGGCTGCCTGGGCCATCGTGGAAGGGCCTTTTTGCGCAAGCTCCCTGGAAGCCAGCCGCGCAAGCCGCTTCGGATTCATTTTCCGTTCGGTTACGGGAGCGGCATGAACGCCTTTGCCGACACTTTCAAGCAAGCGGAGCAGATCGTGCAGAACAAAGTCCAGCACCTCCCCGTCAAGGGGCTCCGTTCCGAATATATGTCTGACTGCATGCAGGCTGCCGCTTCTTTCGTCCTCCGCAATTCCAATCCAATACTGCCCGTCGTAAAAAACCGTCAATTTCATGTTTTTTCCCCTCCGTTTAAGTAAACAGAGCGCCGGACATCCCGAGGGGGAAGGCTACGACATGTCAGCGGACTTAATCAGGCTTAAATCCGCAACATGCATCCGGACTACCAACCGGACTGTGATTTTACGCTCCGTTTTTAATTATAGGAGGAGAAGGAACGATTGGAAAGAGTCATGACCGGGAATGTGCGCATGGCCGGTTTTACGGGGAGGCAGTCCGGGAAATACTAAGGGTAAGGAGAGCCACTTTTAACGCGGAAAGGAAGGGCTGACAAATGGCAAAAGGCGGAGAAGAACTTGTGAAATATATAACCGAACAAGTGGTTCACTATATAGAAACTCCAAGACAAGTACGAAAGGAGGCGCGCGTCCGACACAAAGAAACAAGAGAAAGCTGGTCGGTTCACTGGTTCGGGATGATTCCCCTCTCTATCTCCATGATCATAAAGGCCGTAAGACGCCGAAACAGAGACTGAATGTTCTATCCGCTTATTTTGAAACTAGAAAACGATAGTGAATTCGTCCGTGCTGCCGGAGGAAGTGGTCATTCAAGCAATAGGTCAAAAAAAGAAGCTTCCTCAGGTTCCTGATGGAAACGGTAAACCGTTCCGGGACCCGGGGAAGCTTTTCTATGGGAAAGAGGAGGAGATACCGTCAGTCGGGTAAAACTGTCCGAGCGAAACCGCTTCGTCCAGGAGAACAAAGCGTTTGCCTTCCTGCTCGAAGGCGATAAAAGCGGCACCGCCGGTCCAGCGCAGAGCGCCGGTTACGGAAAGCGGCAGCGTGAGTCTGCCCTCGAAACATTCACAGACGAAAGTCAGGGACTTGCCGGCTGCAAGGTAAGGCGTTAATTCTTCATAGGAACGGATAGGGAGCGCGTTTCGGGTCAGCCAGCTGATCTCTTCATAAGGATCGGACGGCAGGCCCTCAAGCGGCGTTCCGGGTGTATGTTCAAAGGCTGCGCCATGCAGCCTGAGCAAACTTGAATCACTCGCGGGCGAATAATTCTGAAAGGTCCGTATTTCGCTGGTTTTGGCATCGACGAGAATACGATTGTTCCCGGCAGGAACGGCCCAAACCGCATGGAAGGCATCCGTATAAAAACGGCGCAGCCTAGTTTCCGCGGAATCCAGCCAAGCTCTATAGGACATGGATGAAGGAATGATGGCGTGCTGCACCAAGGTGCGGTACAGCGTACGGGTGCTGAACAGGGGATGTTCGCCTGTTCCGTATTCGATGAGCTGCAGGGTGCCGTTTTCGGAGGCAGAAACGATCAGATAGCCTGTCTCGCGCCCGTTGTCTGTCAGCAGGACGATCCAGCCGTGGGTACCCGGCCCGAGAGGAGCGACCGTCCACTTGGCGCGGCTCCAGGTTTCGAAGCCTTTCTGACCGGCAAGACTGCCGATCCAACGGACAATGTGTTCGTTCAGCACGGTACCGGTGTTTGCGGCTCCGGGAGTATCTGAAGGTTCATTTGCCGTAAAATCCGCCAGCACCTCGGCGGGGCTGATTCCGGGCGAGATCGTGTACCTCTTGTCCAAAGACGCTTGTCCGGTTTCTGGCTTCATGCGAGCTGCCGAGCCGGTAAAGGTTTCTTGAACTTCGTGAGCGAGGAGCGGTTCACCCTGCGAGAACGAAGGGGGCCCGGCAGCAAGCCAGACAACAAGCGCCAGAAGCGCTGCCGTCCATACAGCTGTGCGATTCATTTGTTCACCTGCCTGCCGTTCATTCTATAAATCTAGTGTAAAGCAATCCTTATAAAAAGTTTGTTAAAACGTGTAGGCCGGCCCATAGGAACTTTTAGCGACTTTCGTCGCATCTTCACCTTTCGTCCGCCCTTAAATGAAATAATCCGCAATTGATGACGGATACATGCACTCTCGGCCGATACTGCCAGTCTACCTCCGCCTGCCGGGCCGCGTAGCGGGTCTCCAGCTCTTCGCGGGCTTCTGGTTCGGCTGCCGCGAGCATGCCTTCGTAATACAAACGGACGAGCTGATGCTCTTCGGCCAGCACCTGGTTGGCGCGGTCCGCCCAGCGGTGGTCGGTGCGGCGGATTTTCTGCTCCAGGTAATCTTCCAGGATGGAGGCGGCCCTCGAAAGGGTCAGATTATCACCGAGCAGATGAATGTTGGCCGGCAGTTTCGGTGCGAGCTTCCTCGTCAGCATAGAAGGATGAAACTCTTCGCGGATTTCCCCCGTCGTCATTTGAATGGCCAAGGAATGAACCTCGCTGCGCTTCATATCGCAGGCGTATTCCACCTTGTAGTTCACATTCATCCAGGTGCAGTACGGAAGAGGGGCCGAGCGTCCGGGAAGAAGGCTGCCCGGGGCTTGCGGCGGAACCTCGAACAGCCGGGTAAACCGGCCGTTGTTCAAGGCCGTCGCGAAGAGCTGCAGCAGGCGGCGGCTGCCGTAGGTAACCTCGTCGCGGGGAACTCGGCCGACCGGCGGAGCGGGGGCCGTGCCGAAGTACCGCCCGAGGATGCTGTCCGCGGATCGGATCGCTTCGGGCGGACTTCCGCCGCTGCCGGCAGGGGCGGCGTTTACCTGGCCGGGGCCGGAAGAAGCTCCAGGCTCCGTGGTGACCGCCGCCGGACCCGTCTGAGCCCCCGGCCCCGCGGTGCCTGTTTGGCCGGACGCAGAGCCCAGCGGGACACTTGTCGCAGTCGGGACGGCTCCTAGGGGCCCGTTTTGGGGCCCGGCCGGTACGGGACGAGCCGCCGCCGCGGCTGCCGCGTCCCCTTCCGGATCGAAAACAAAACGGTAGGTCATCGTTTCGGGTTCGACTCCGGTACGCTCGACGAAGCTCCAATAGTAGGAGCGGCCGGTGAGTTCTTTATCCGCCTCCGGAGAGAGATTCACGATGACGGCATGCTTCGTTTTTTCGATAATGCGGCAGTTGTACGCTTCCAGAAACCGCATAACAAAGCGTTCAACCTGGGCGGTATTCATGGTTCACCCCGACATTCTGCCCGATGGCGCTGAGTATGGAACCGATTTTGGCTTTCCTTTCGTTTTCCGGCTGAAGCTCTTCACGGACGTTGGTCAGCGAATCGCCAAGCCGGTCGATCTGACGCCGCATTTCTTCATCGGAACGCGATTCCATCATCATTTTGAAAAGCGAGCTTTCCAGCGAAGTCGATTTTTTTTCCAGACGTTCCAGAATCGAATCGAGTTCGCCGATGACCAGCTCGAACATGTTTATTTTTTCGTGCAGCAGGTTCAAAATATGCTCTTCGATCGTATTGCGGGTAGAGAGATTGTAGATTCGTACATCGTCCGTCTGGCCCAGCCGGTGCACCCTCCCGATTCGCTGTTCCACCCGCATGGGATTCCAGGGCAGGTCGAAGTTGATCATGTGATGGCAGAACTGAAGATTGATCCCCTCGCCGCCGGCTTCGGTAGCGACAAGTACCTGGGCACGGGTACGGAAGAGGTCCATCATCCAATCTTTTTTGCCCCGGTTCATTCCCCCCCGGTAGGGGACGGCCGTAATTTTGTTCTCTCTTAAATAGGTAAGTAAATATTCCTGGGACGCCCGGTATTCGGTGAAAATGATCACTTTGTCATTGATCTCCCGGATCAGATTCAATACGGTTTCGGCTTTCGTGTTAGCCTGGATGCTGCGAATCCGCTCGACCAGCTCCCATATTTTGGCCCGGACCGGAGAGTTTTCTTCCGTCTTTTTGAACATGTTGACCAAGGTTATAAAAACAGCGTCCCGGGAGCTGCAAACCTCTCTTTGAAGGGTAACAAGAGCCAGGGTATTGCTCGTCTGGCCCTGATTTTGTTCATACTGACTGCGGATAAAATCCGTCACGCCGTCGTAAAGTGCCTGTTCCTCGGGAGAAAGCGTGAGCGTAATATTTTTCACGAATCGTTTCTTGAACTCGACATTTCCGTCCCCGCGCCGGTTGCGGATCATAATTTTGGAAAGCTCCTGCTGGAGAACGCCTTCGTTTTTCGGCATCCTTTTGGCCCTGACAAAGTTGGCTTGAAAATTCGTGTGAGCCCCAAGCTGTCCCGGCTTCAGTAGATTAATCAGATTGTACAGCTCTTTAAGATCGTTCTGTACGGGCGTAGCGGTCAGCAGGAGACAATATTTCTTGCGAAGCTCTCCGACGAACTGGTAATTCGTCGTTTTTTTGTTTTTCAGCTTGTGGGCTTCGTCCACGATAAGCATGTCGTAATCCAGATCCAGTACGATTTCCCGGTGGGGGTCACGCTTGGCGGTATCCATGGAAGCGACAATCACGTCGCACGTCTGCCACATGTACGATTTTTTTTGGGCGGCTGCCGCGATCCCGAATTTCTGATTCAGCTCACGGACCCACTGCAGGACAAGCGAGGCGGGTACCAGTATGAGCGCTTTGCGGACAAGTCCGCGGATCATGTATTCTTTCAAAATAAGCCCGGCTTCGATCGTTTTGCCGAGTCCGACTTCGTCGGCCAGAATAGCCCGTCCGCGCATGTCGTAAAGCACTTTTTTGGCCGTTTCGATCTGATGGGTCATGGGCTCGATTCCGTTTACATGCTTCAGGCACAGGAGCTCGTCGAAGGAGTGGATCAGGTTTGATTTTTCCGCCTCGTAAGCGAGCTGGTACAAGGTCCAGTTATCCCAGGGGCCGTTGCGGACGACACGCGACTCCCAGTCCAGAAACCATTCCCGATCCGTGTGCATGTTCAGCCCTTCATGAATAGGGCGGATGTGCTCCGTTGTCTGGTTGTTCATCTAGGCTCTGCCTCCTTCTCGAAAATGGGTCGTATCCAGGGCGCTCTATTCCGCCGCGTCTGCCCGTCGTTCTCTTGCTGCTGGGGGTGATAGCGGTCCGGCGGCGTATGCAATCTGCAACTTTGTAACTAGTATGATCCAAAGAAGGAGGTTTCATAACGGGTCCGTATTGCCGGGGCTTTTGCGGCTTTTACCGCCCCAGATATCCTTGGCGGGCGCTCTATCGAATGTATTCGGGAGGGCTCCTGTGCTATGATAAAGGAATGATCGGGCATTGATAAACAACACGGCCGGGCCGGGTTTTCCGCGTCTGCCGTTCTTGATAAGAAGGGAAGAGGAACATGACAACATGGCGTTATATGCATACAGGCCACCGGACGGCGGCTGAAAATATGGCGATCGACGAAGCGATACTTATCGCGCACAGCGAAGGCAGGGTTCCGCCTACGGTCCGTTTTTACGGCTGGGGCCCGGCAGCTCTCTCCATCGGTTACTTTCAGAAAGCGCAGAAGGAGATCAATCTGGACAAAGTCGCCGGCCAAGGTCTCGGATTCGTACGCCGCCCGACGGGCGGACGGGCGGTACTTCACGATGCCGAGCTTACATACAGCATCATCGTCTCGGAGCGCTATCCGGGAATTCCGACGAGCGTAACGGAGGCTTACCGTGTCCTCAGCGAAGGGCTGCTGCTCGGATTCCGGAAGCTGGGGCTGGCGGCCGAGATGGTGAATCTCGCAACCGAAGAAGAGAAGCGGAAATACGAATCGCTCGGCTCGGCGGCCTGCTTCGATTCCCCTTCGTGGTACGAGCTTGTCGTGGAAGGGCGAAAAGTCGCCGGAAGCGCGCAGGTTAGGCAGAAGAATGTCGTGCTTCAGCACGGCTCGATTTTGCTGGAACTGGACGTTGAGCAGTTGTTCGGTCTGCTGCTTTTCTCCAACGAGCGGATTGCGGAGCGGATGAAGCAGAGCTTTGTGCAGAAAGCGGTTGCGATTAACGATCTGCTCCGAACTGCCGGGCTTGCTCCGGTGACACTCGGAGACGTGGAAACCGCATTCCGCGCCGGTGTAGCCGAAGGCATGGGTATTGAGCTTGAAGACGGAGCGTTGACTTCGTACGAGCTGGAGCTTGCGGAAGAGCTGGCGCGCGAAAAATACAGTTCCGACGAATGGAACTTAAAACGATAGCGGTAATTTTGGGATGAGGTGAGTGGGTCATGGCGATCGACACGATTATAGAACGGACGGGGAAACGGCCGCATACGGCGGAAAGCCTCGCCGAGGACCTCAGAAGGCTCGGCGTGAAGGAGGGCATGACTCTTTTGGTCCATTCCTCTCTAAGCTCCCTCGGATGGGTTTGCGGGGGCACACAGGCGGTCATTGCCGCCCTCCGGGACGCTCTGGGCAGCGGGGGGACGCTGATGATGCCGACGCACAGCGGCGACTTGTCGGAGCCTTCGGCTTGGAACAATCCGCCCGTGCCGCCGGAGTGGTGGGACGTGATCCGCAGCACGATGCCGGCCTATAAGGCGGAGGAGACCCGGACGTTTTTTATGGGAGCCGTGCCGGAAGCGTTCAGAACTTACCCGGGGGTAATCCGCAGCAGCCACCCCCAGGTTTCGTTTGCGGCGATCGGGCCGCAGGCGCAGAAGCTGACCGGCAGCCATTCCCTGGCCTACGGGCTCGGAGAGGGCTCCCCGCTTGCCCGTCTGTACGAGCTGGACGGTCATGTGCTGCTGCTGGGGGTCGGTCACGGCTCCAACACGTCCATCCATCTGGCGGAATACCGGGCGGAGTATGCCTCGAAGAGGGAAGTCAAGAACGGGGCGCCTGTTCTTGACGGAGAGGGAGTCCGTCAGTGGGTGGAGTTTCCGGATGTCGGAATCGACTCGGACGATTTTGAGCGGGCGGGCGCGGATTTCGAAGCCCGCTGCTCGCTGGTCACCCGAGGTAAAGTAGGCTCGGCTCAGGCGGCTTTGATGCCGCAGCGTCCGCTTGTCGATTATGCAGCCGAATGGATGAGGCGGCACCGGTAGCGAAAGGATGGCGGCCGCTGCTTGGTTTGCTCTCGTATGTGCGGGTGTGTGGTTGACCACCGTCATGTGACGCTAAGCACCTAGCGCCGGGAGCTTCGCGCTTCCGGATGCGGATGGGCGCCGCATACCGGTTGGTTCCCGCCTTCGGCGGCCCCGCTGCCGCGGCTAAAAAGGCCTCCAAACCACTCTAGAGTGCGGTTTGGAGGCCTTTTTTTGCTCTATGCCGGATCAGCGGCTTCCGGCAGGAATCGTCGCTTCGAAGGCCTGCTGGAGCCGCCGGGTGACAGGACCGGGCTTGCCGTCTCCGATGGGCCTGCCGTCCAGCAGCACGACAGGCATGACTTCGGAACCTGTGCTCGTAATGAAGACTTCATCGGCCGAGGCGAGTTCCTCGGCCCTGAAAGCTTCTTCGAGCACGGAAATACCCAGCCCTTCGGCGAGCCGGAGAACGAGCGAGCGGGTTATGCCCCGCAGGATATGATGATCGGCGGGATGAGTTTTCACGACCCCGCCTTTGACGATCATCACGTTGGACGCGCTCGCTTCGGTGATGACGCCGCCGCGGTTGAAAATAACTTCGCCCGCCCCGCCGTCGAGAGCCTCCTGCTTCAGCAGCACGTTAGGGAGGAGATTCAGCGACTTGATGTCGCACCGGTGCCAGCGGATATCCTCCCGGACGATGGCGGAAATCCCTTTTTCCAGATCTTTCAAGGGACGGAAAAACGGGGAGCACCAGCCCGTCACGACCGGCGCCGCCGAAGCCGGAAACGGATGAGAACGCGGAGCGGCGCCGCGGGTGATCTGAACATATGCGAGGCCGTCAGGGATTCCGGCAGCCTCCACGAGCTGGTTCAGCAGATCCTCCAGCTCTTTGAGGGGATAAGGAAAGACGATCCTGACTTCCGCCATGCTGCGGCTGAAACGTTCCATATGTCCTTGAACTTCGTACAGCCGACCCTCGTAAATTCGGAATACTTCGTAGACCCCATCCCCGAAATAATAGCCCCGGTCGAGGGGAGAAATGCGGACTTCTTCGTCCGGTACCAGGTTATTTCCGAAAAGCATCATCGGGCATGATCTCCTTTAAGTAAACTGTCTAATGTCAAAATAAGCGCTTGTTATGAAGGGGGTTCGGGCACCAGCCGATTAAACTTATATATATACGGGATAATACGAAAAATTACCCAACTGGCGAACGTCCGTTTCTTTTTTCAGCGGATCTGTTTATAGTATATAGGGGAAAGAATACCTACACAAATGAGCGGATTCTGTTTATACGGAACCCGTCCGGAAACCTGTTTTTAGATAAAGTTACAGGTCGAGCCGTCCTATTCTTTACCTTTTACGGATTGAAAATGTCGAAATTTGTCGTTTTTTATAATACTGTCCCGAACGAAATAAAGAGCAAGGCGAAGAATAAGTGAGAAAACAAGCTCATGGATTTTATTATCCCGTTGAATTCATTCGCAGTTTATTCGTAACACAACATATAGTGTTGTATAATCATTTATGGACACTATATATAGTGATTACGTACATACCGCGAAATTCGCGCAGTGGTGCGGGTTCCCGGGTGCAGGTACATTGATTTGGGAGGGTGTTGCCGTTTTGAAGACGATGCAGCGGAAAAGTTTGGAAGGTTTGAGTGAGAAAATCTTTTTGGATCGTTATGCGTTAAAAGATGCGGACACGAACAACACGAAAGTCGGAGACGTGGTGCTTGTCCTGACCAAGGACGACCCGAAATTTCCGGCCAAGGAAGTCGGGGAAATCACCGCACGCGATGGGCGTAACGTGACCGTTAAGCTGCGCAGCGGCGAAACGATTGAGTCGAATATCGACAGATTGACTCTTAATATAGAAAAAACGCCGGATGAGCTGTGGGACCGCCTGGCCAAGGCAATGGCTTCCGTGGAAGCGACACCTGAAAAACAGAAGGAATGGACGGAAAAATTCCGTTACATCCTGGACGACTGGAAGCTTGTTCCGGGAGGCCGTATCGCCGCGGGCGCGGATGCCAGCGACGAACTGACGCTGTTCAATTGCTATGTCATTCCGTCTCCGCATGACAGCCGCGGCGGCATCATGGCGACCTTGTCCGAGATGACGGAAATTATGTCTCGCGGCGGCGGCGTCGGTATTAACCTTTCATCCCTTCGTCCGCGCCGCGCGATCGTCAAAGGCGTCAACGGCTCTTCCAGCGGTTCCGTGTCCTGGGGAGGTCTGTTCAGTTATACAACGGGCCTGATCGAGCAGGGCGGCAGCCGGCGCGGTGCGCTGATGTTAATGATCAACGATTGGCACCCGGATCTGCTTGATTTTATCACCGTTAAATCTACGATGGGTCAGATTACGAACGCGAACCTTTCCGTTTGCGTAAGCAACGGCTTTATGAAAGCGGTGAAGGAAGATCTGGACTGGGATCTCGTGTTCCCGGATACGACGGATCCCGAATACGACGAAGTTTGGAACGGCGATCTCAATGAGTGGAAAAAGCTCGGAAAAGCCGTAAAAGTGTACCGCACGGTCAAAGCCCGCGAAGTTTGGCACACGATCATCGAATCCGCATGGCGCTCCGCGGAGCCGGGCGTCGTGTTTATGGAGTACTACAATCAGATGTCCAACAGCTGGTACTTCAATCCGATCATCTGCACCAATCCTTGCGGAGAGCAGGGGCTTCCGGCCTGGGGCGTATGCAACTTGTCGGCCGTTAACCTGTCCAAGTTTTACGACGAGGAGAATGACGATGTCGCTTGGGACGAGCTGGGCAAAATCGTTCGTTATTCCACGCGTTTTCTGGATAACGTCATCGACAAGACGCCTTACCACTTCGAGGAAAACCGCGAGAATCAGCAGGGCGAACGCCGTGTCGGACTCGGAACGATGGGACTGGCCGAGCTGATGATCAAGCTGCGCATCCGTTACGGAAGCCCGGAATCTCTCGAGTTCCTGGATAAGATCTATGGTTTCATGGCACGCGAAGCATACCTGGCTTCCTCTGAGATAGCCGGCGAGAAAGGCTCTTTCAAACACTTCGACGCCGAGAAATTCCTGCAGAGCGGCTTTATGAAAAACATGCACGAGGTTTATCCGGAAGTGACGGAATCCGTCCGTAAGAACGGCATGCGCAACGTAACCGTCATTACGCAGGCGCCGACGGGAAGCACGGGAACGATGGTGGGAACTTCCACCGGTATCGAGCCTTATTTCGCCTTCGAATATTTCCGTCAAAGCCGCCTTGGCTACGACAAGCAGTTCGTGCCGATCGCACAGGAATGGAAGGACGCGAACAAGGATCAGGAACTGCCGGATTATTTCGTGACGTCCATGAGTTTGTCCGCCGAGGACCATATCCGCGCTCAAGCCGCTATTCAGCGTTGGGTAGACAGCTCCATTTCCAAGACGGCAAACTGTCCGGCCGATTTCACGGTTGAAGAAACCGAGCGGCTGTACGAGCTTGCGTTCGATCTGGGATGCAAGGGCGTGACCATCTACCGCGACGGCAGCCGTGACGTACAGGTACTCAGCACCGGAACGGACAAAGACAAGAAGGATGAGAAGAAAGCCGAAGCGACTGCTCCTGTCCCTGAAGTTCCGACAGAAACACCGATTGTGGCAGTTACCGCAGAACCGGCCGTGCAGACGGATGCCGTTTCCGGCAACGTGTTCGATAAAGAATATAAACGCCGTCCGCAAATACTGCGCGGCGCTACCTATAAAATCAATACGCCGTTCGGTATGGCGTACATTACGATCAACGACATGAACGGCTCACCGAGCGAAATTTTCCTGAACGTGGGAAAAGCCGGCTCGGACGTCTTCGCCATGGCGGAAGCGCTCGGCCGCGTCTGCTCCTTGTTCCTGCGCTACGGCGATCACGGGAACAAAGTGAACCTGCTGATCAAGCATCTCAAAGGCATCGGCGGTTCCGGTGCCATCGGCTTCGGCGCCAACCGCGTCGAATCCATCGCCGATGCGGTCGCCAAAGCGCTTGAAATGCACGAAGAGGCGATGGCCGGCGAAACGGATGCGGAGGCTTACGTAACCGCCACGAAAGAAGTCGTGCATGAAGCGCCGGAGGTTATCGGCCATGCTGCTCCTTCCGCAGGTGCTGCGCCTGCCGGGCTGGCTTCGCTCGACCTTTGCCCGTCCTGCGGTTCGGCTTCGCTCGTAAACAGCGAAGGCTGCAAGAACTGCACGAACTGCGGGTACAGCCGCTGTTCGTAAGAATTGAAAATTTGCTTACTCTATAAAGACAACAAAGGCAGGATTAGGGTGTTCATTCACCTATCCTGCCTTTGTCTTCTTACATGAAACCTACTTCCAAGGTTTTATATTAGGGTGGCCTAATGAACAAAACAACCGAAAGTGTGAGTTTAGAGCTCACACTTTCGGTTGTTTTGTTGTTTACATCCTGTCAGATCTTTCTCTTTGTTTCTTTGATCCTCCTATTGTTTTTAGTCCCTTAATTAGACTATGGTCTGATATCGACTGTTTTTGTATTTGAGTTCCATTTTACTCGTGCTCCAAATGTCTCGCTTACCATTCTTACAGGTACAAAAGTAGATCCGTTCACGACCTGTATGGCGGATTCCAACCATACTTCTTTGCCGTTTACTATGGCTTTATCCGAGCCGATTCGTAGTTTTAAAGAGATATCTAATTTTTGGGCCGCCACGGAATCGATCCTTCATTTAATGGGTTATTGGCCAAATAAATTTCCCATAGATCGGTTTGATTATCCAGTGTACTAATATCTTGGATTTGATTATTGATCAATGAGATCTTTCTCGGAGTTAATTGAGAGAGTGGGGATATATCCGAAAGAGTATTGCCGTCTAGATACAAGACATCTAACTTATTCAGCGATTTAATCGGACTAAGATCAGTGAGCTGGTTATTGCTTAAATCAAGTTGATAGATGCTGCTCTGAGCTTCAATTCCACGTAAATCACTAATCAAGTTTCGGTCAAGAGAGAGCAGGGCGAGTGGAGGCAGGCTCTTTAGAAACTGAAGCGAAGCAATTGCGTTTGATCCTAAATAAAGGGAACGTAATTCAGGTAAGTTACCCAAAGATTCCGGATCGGATATGGAATTGTCATTAAGAGATAACAACCACAATTTTGGTAACTGAACAATAGGTTTAATGTCTGAAATCCGATTTTGATTGAGCTTTAACAACTCAAGCTCATTCGCATGAGACAAGGGAGAAATATCTGAAATCTGATTATTCGAAAGATCAAGGTCCTGTAACTTGGCAAGTTTTTGAAGGCTGCTAATATCGGTTATTTGATTGTTTTCAAGCTGCAGCCACTTCAGATCCGGGTGATTTTCAAGAAAGCTTATATTGGTAATATGAAGAGAACCGATACTTAACCAATTAAGCTCAGGAAAATGTTTAAGGACACTTAAATCTTGAACCGGATTTCCAGTCAATTCGAGGCCAGTCAAATGCGGTAAGCTTTTTAGAGGGTTAACATCTTTAACCCAGTTGTATTTAAGACCAACGAAATCAAGTTTAGATAGATTGCTTAAAGGGGAAATATCCGAAATTTGATTTTCTTGTAAATTGGTAGAAGATAAATTTTTGAAATGGCGCATGGGAGATATATCCTGAATTTGATTCTTATAAGCGTCGAAGGCGGATAAGTTTTCAAGATTCTCTAAAGGATCAATATTTTGCAGCTGATTTTCAGATAGGTTAAGTATTTTTAATTGGCTAAGATTTCTAAGAGGGCTTATGTCGGAAATATGGTTATGACTAATATTCAGATTAACTAAAGAGCGAAGATTACTAAGGGCGTCAATGTCACTGATTTGATTTTGCCACAAGTTAATCGTTTTCAATTCGGTTAATCCGCTTAAAGCATGGATGTTTTCGATTTTATTCTGTGTTAAATTGATTTCCACCAAATTTTTGGCGTATTCTAAGCCATTTAGCGTCTTAATGCCCTGCCAATCAGCGGGACCTATTTTTTTCAGGCTTTCCATGTCCCTTAACGTTAGTGGACCTTCATTTTTATGAAGTTCTCTTCTAATAACTTTTTCAAGTGCGGAATCCTCGATCTTTACTTCAGGGGATTCTGCAAAAATTTTTATAGGCAAAAATAAAATCAATAAAAATACCATACTTAATAAGCAAGAGACGAACTCAGCTTTTTTCAAATCATTCCCTCCCGTATCTAAAAACACTAGTTTCTATTACTTCTGCAAAATTTTCAACTAAATACAATCCGGTTCACTCGGTTACCTATTTTCTATTTGTGTTCAGCTATCTCCTTCTACGAAAATTTTAAATAATCTATAAAAAATAACAAGAAGTTCATCTTGGTTGCCGTTGGACGGGCACAATTGGCTAATCCTGCATGGGTTCGGAAAATACGTGAAGACCGGATGGATGGAATCCGTTTTTTTACCCCGGCATCTCTTCATACTTTTTTTCATAACGTGGATTGTTCGTTTCGTTGATCGAAATCTTAGCTCCAAAGTTTCATCGAAAAGGTGTACAAATGTCTCACGGAGGATGGCGTCCCTGGATACGAGTGTTTCGAGGGAAGAAGCAGCCTGTTCAGTCGGGTATGATGATGGAAACGGCGTTTATACGTTTTGCGGGCATCAGATTACCTTCCAATTATTTCTTTTCCCTCTATATTTCATACTATCGACCTAGTATAATAAGGTCGTTATATGCGTTTAGACCCAAAGACCTACCGACATCAAGAAACGGCGTATACAACAAACTTATTAGACTGACGGAGGGAACCCGTAAAATGAAGCTGGCAAGATTACGTCGTTTTGTAAGTGTGTTTTCATTAGTTGTTCTGATCCTGGGTATGCTTCTGCCAAGCTTTGTTCAGGCGGCATCCAAAGAAACGTTAACAGACCTGGATCGCTCCTACGCCCAAAAAGAAATAACCAGTCTCGTCTCGGAAGGAATCCTTTCGGGATACCCGGACGGAACTTTTAAACCTGAAAATCCAATAACACGCGCCGAATTTGCAAAAATTCTTGTACTGGCTCTGGGATTGAAGGAAGAACCGGCCAAGTCCGCTTCCTTCCAGGATGTAGACGCTTCGAGCTGGTACAACGGCTATGTCGGATCGCTTGTAGCGTCCGGTATTACGGAGGGTACTACGGCAAGCACCTTTTCGCCGGATGCCAAAGTAACGCGGGAAGAGCTCGTTGTCTTTTTTGTGCGGGCATTCGGGCTCGCTGAGAGCGCCTCTACAAAAAGTCCTACCGCTCCGCTGGCCGATCTGAACACGGCAGCGGAGTGGGCGATACCATCCGTCTCCTTGGCTTATGAGATCGGTTTTGTCAACGGGATCGATAACGGTGCCGGAGAGCTGATTTTCAAGCCGAAAAGCAGTTCGGACCGTCAGGCTGTAGCCCGTCTGGCGTATGAGTTCAAAACAAATAATAAAGCCTATTTAAGCAAAGCCGAGGAAATTCTGGCTTCCAAGCCCGAAATTACTCAACCGGAGAAGCAGATCCTGTCCCTGACTTCGCAAAGCAGCACAACAATTGAAGTTACTTTCTCTTCCGCATTAACGGAGCCCAATAAGGAAGATTTCAAGTTCGATCATGATCTACTCGTTACAGCGGCAGATTTCAAGTCAGGCAGCAAAACTATTGTTGTGCTCACCACAACATCGCAAAATTCCGGAACGAAATACGTATTAACGTACAAAGGCAAGCCCAGCGGCAAGTCCGTTGAGGGCACTTCTCCCATGTTTGGCGGTGGCGGTGGCGGTTTCGGAGGGGGCGGAGTTCCCGGCGGCGTGACGCCGACAGTCGAACAATTGCTTGCCAGCGGGAAACCGCAAGCGGCTATTACAGTCCAAGCGTCCGGTACATACGGTCCCGCAAACGGTAAAACAAGTGTCCAGACTCTGATTCTGGACCCGGGTCCAACTGGCGAAGTAAGCTTGAACAATATTGATGCAGAGCAGATGGAAGTGCGTTCGGGGAGTGCGAACTCCATTAAGCTGCGGAATGCGATCGTAAAGAATTTGAAAATAAACGCAGTGAACAACAACGGGCTTCCCGTAAGAGTAGAAGCCGGTGACGGTACTCAAATAACCGATACCGAAGTGACAACTCAAGCTGTGTTAGAGGGTTCTTCCGCGGAAAGCGGATTTGGCAAAATCAAGCTGGATGCCTCCGGCAATAAGGTCAGTTTTAAAGGGAAGATCGACAGCGAAATAACTGTAATTTCTCCGGGAATGACTATTTTCATTGAGTCTCCTACAGCAGGCAATAATCAGCCTACAATGCTTGTGAAGTTAACCGTTGCAGCCGCGGATACAATCGTCGACATTGCCCCTGCAGCGATTTTGTCCGAAATAAACTCGAGTCAGTCCGTGACGTTAACCGGTGATTCCGAGTCTATTGCTAAAATCAAGCTGAACGGCGGTGGCTCATTTAAGCTTGATCCTGCCGTAGCAAACGAAGTTAAAGAAAAGGCAATTGCGAACGCGAATAAAGCCTTAAAGGATTATATGGATACGACGGGCGCTTTTGCCGGATTTTTAGCGACAGCCATTGAAGCGGACAGAACTATCCAGATAGCCGAACAATATGGGGCGCAGGAGAAAGATTTTAATAATATTCAGTCTTTTTATTTGAATCGTGACTCCATATATGAACTTAACGAAGCTTTGACTGCTTTAACAATCGGGTATGTGCCGGGCGATTCGGCGGATCATGTTACAGAACGCCCAACCTTGCCCTCTAAAAGTGCAAACAATACCTTTATTTTCTGGTCCTCTAGTGATATGGATGTATTAGGTACGTGGAATTCATATTTAAATAGACCTGCCTCCGGGGCGGGCGATAAGGAGATTACGCTTACCGCTACGCTCTTTAACAGCCCTTTTGCGGCGACCAAGAGCTTCAAAATAACAGTAAAACAGCTTAACGCAGTAGTGAAATCAGTTACTGGTCTTAAGCCGGATTTACTGGTTGTGGAATTCGACGCGGCCGTAGCGGCTCAGGAAGCTTCCTGGTACCAATTTACTAATGGACTACAGGTTTTAAAAACAACCCAGTATCCCCAGTATCCGAACTTGGTACTGCTTGGTGTAAATTCGCAGAAAGCCGGCAGCAATTACAATCTTACGTATAAGAATGCTGCAACCGGTATAACCTTCACAGGAAGTGCAGCAAATGAATGCTCAGCCGAATGGTGCACCATACCTGGCAGCGGTCAAAAGGTACCGGTACCGGGCGTGAATGTACCCGGTGAAATAGAAGGATATGTCCTTGAAGGGATATCCTCCCCTTCTGAAGACAGCATTGTTTCTTTGGAAGGTACAGGTTTAACAACTAAGACCGACAACCGCGGGTATTATAAGTTTACTAATGTTGCTCCTAATGTCAGCTATACCATTACAGCAACAAAGGCGGGTTTTTCAACCGGAAGCACCGCTAAGTTCAGGATAGCACCGGCTCAAACTTATATGGCGCCAGTTGTGATTATTTTTACAGCTCCGGATCCGGTTTCCATTATGCAGCTAACTCCTATTTATTATAGCGATAAAGTACTTCTAAGTTGGTCAATGTCTTCTACCCCAGGTTCTGAAGTTACCTTTAATGTTTACCAAAATGGGACTCTCCGAGTTTCCGATTATACGGGTAATAGTTTAATACTTGATGCATTGAAAGGAGGAGAGACCTATACGTTTGGAGTTGAAGCGTGCAACGACATTGGCTGTTCCAAAACTCGAACAGAGCAAACGATCCAGATGCCTCTAATTTTATCGGTGCATAGCCTTCAGCCGTATAATTCAGTAACTTCCGACGTATACGATGCGTTTAAAACAACGGAAAAAAACGAATATTCTCTTTCTCAGCCTTATCCAAACTTTGATTCCATACTGGTTGAATTGAAAGAGGGGCTTGATGACGGTACCTCCGGAACTCCCGCCACCCAATCCGATCTGGATTTGTCCAACGCAAAGATCGCCGGAATAGAGGGACAATCATTTAATGCTTCCGTTCAAATCTATCAGGGTAAAACCTACCTCAAGATAGACATCAATCCGTCGGTACATTCAAAATCCGGCAAATATGTGATAAACGGAGTGAAATATAAACAGAAAATTGCGGATATGCTTCCTTTTAGCATTGTTTTTAAATAAGGTTTAGGTTGTTCAAGGCTTTCTTACGCCATTTAGGTGGTGTTAAGGAAGTCTTTTTTTATATCATGTGAATGAATATATGCACACGCTGTTACCGAGTACATGTGGATTTGCTTTACATAAGGCGATATTTACATGAGAAGGGGGACCTTACAAAGCACTAACGCAGCATAACTCCCTCTTCCACAAAATGGTTGTTGCAAAAGACGGCGGATGCTGGTAAAGTTACTTCTTGCCGGCAACAACGAAACACGCCGTGAAAAAAGAATTACAAAAAAAGCTTGCATAACTGAGCGCAACTGTGTTATAGTATAAAAGTTGTCGCTGAGACAAGCGCTAACGACGAAGGCCGTAAGGTCCTACAAGATTGTCCTTTGAAAACTGAACAACGAGTGATTGAAGCGTCTCGAGAAATCGAGACATTAATGAGAAGAAATTCTCGTCAGCAACGAATTTTTGAGCTTAATCAGCTTGAGATAAACCGCTGGCCTAACGGCTAGCACAACTTTATCGGAGAGTTTGATCCTGGCTCAGGACGAACGCTGGCGGCGTGCCTAATACATGCAAGTCGAGCGGACTTGAAGAGAAGCTTGCTTCTCGGAGAGTTAGCGGCGGACGGGTGAGTAACACGTAGGCAACCTGCCTGTAAGATCGGGATAACTACCGGAAACGGTAGCTAAGACCGGATAACCGGTTTCTCCGCATGGAGGGACCGTGAAACACGGAGCAATCTGTGGCTTACGGATGGGCCTGCGGCGCATTAGCTAGTTGGTGAGGTAACGGCTCACCAAGGCGACGATGCGTAGCCGACCTGAGAGGGTGAACGGCCACACTGGGACTGAGACACGGCCCAGACTCCTACGGGAGGCAGCAGTAGGGAATCTTCCGCAATGGACGCAAGTCTGACGGAGCAACGCCGCGTGAGTGATGAAGGTTTTCGGATCGTAAAGCTCTGTTGCCAGGGAAGAACGCCAAGGAGAGTAACTGCTCTTTGGGTGACGGTACCTGAGAAGAAAGCCCCGGCTAACTACGTGCCAGCAGCCGCGGTAATACGTAGGGGGCAAGCGTTGTCCGGAATTATTGGGCGTAAAGCGCGCGCAGGCGGTTTTTTAAGTCTGGTGTTTAATCCCGAGGCTCAACCTCGGTTCGCACCGGAAACTGGGAGACTGGAGTGCAGGAGAGGAAAGTGGAATTCCACGTGTAGCGGTGAAATGCGTAGAGATGTGGAGGAACACCAGTGGCGAAGGCGACTTTCTGGCCTGTAACTGACGCTGAGGCGCGAAAGCGTGGGGAGCAAACAGGATTAGATACCCTGGTAGTCCACGCCGTAAACGATGCATGCTAGGTGTTAGGGGTTTCGATACCCTTGGTGCCGAAGTTAACACAGTAAGCATGCCGCCTGGGGAGTACGCTCGCAAGAGTGAAACTCAAAGGAATTGACGGGGACCCGCACAAGCAGTGGAGTATGTGGTTTAATTCGAAGCAACGCGAAGAACCTTACCAGGTCTTGACATCCCTCTGA